>NZ_CP028908.1:1355000-2710000 GCF_024181725.1 Bradyrhizobium sp. WD16
CCGCAGATAGCGCAGCACCTCCTCGTCCGAGCGCGGGACATCGCCCTGCTGCAGCCACCACACCATGCGGACGACGCAGAAGGCGCTCAAGGCCACGGGAATGGCGACGGATTGCCAGGCCGGTGCCAGCGGCGCGAAGGTGAAGCAGACCGCCAGCGAATTGGTGACCAGGATAAAGTAGAGCAGCGGCACCTGCTTGACGAACGCCTTGAACTGGGCGCGCATCAGGTCCGGGTTGTCATCGGGGATCCGAAACAACCGGCCCGCGGCGGCGGCTATCGACTTAACATTGGCAAGGCGCATCGAAGTCCCGCGTCCAATCGTGAAGACCCGACGACCCTAACGCCGACAGGTAAAGCCCACGTTAGGCGGGAATTTTCGGCAACGGGAGCGCAATACCGGCCGCGGAAAATTCAATGCGGCAACGGCGCCGCCGGTCATACACCGTTAGCCATGCCGACCGGCGGCGGCCGTCCGCCCGTCACAGCTTCAGCCGCAACTCGGCGACATCGCCGCGAAAACGCGTAATCGAGACCTCGACCGCGTCGCCGCTGTCCGGATCGATATTGACGCTGGTGGCGTAGAGCACCGAGGCGCCGCGCGGAATGCGCAGCATCCGGCAGTCGATGCTGCTGGCGCGGTCGGCGCCGATGATGCTCTCCTGACGCTGCGGCACGATGCCGGTGCGGCTGCGGATCCAGTCCTGGACCGAGCCGCCGGAAAAACCGGCCATGACCGCCCTGACATCGACCCCGAACAGGAGCTGGCGAATCCAGCACACCGGGTCGTCGCCGAGCAGGCGGATCGTGGTGACCTCGCCGGCCGGCCGCTCGGTGACGAGCTTGTCGCAGATCTGGCGGGCCTCGCGCGAGGGCGTCTCGGCCACCGCGACCAGCTGGGTGCGCGGGTCGAGCCCGGCCGCGATCGCCGAGGCGGTGAAGCTCGCATGGATCGCGACACGATGGCTGAGCCGCTTGCGGGTGACGGTCGAGCGGCCGCCCCATCGGGTGGCGATGACGCCGCTGCGGCTGAGCTCCTCCAGCGACCGGCGGATGGTGTTGCGATGGACGCCGAACTCGGCGGCGAGCGTGCGCTCCGACGGCAGGGGATCTCCCGGATCATACTGGTCGCGGATACGCCGCCGCAGCTCCCGTGCGATGTCGAGGTAGAGCGTGCGCTCCTTCGGGCCGGTCGTGGTCTCGTCCGGTTGTCGCTGGATCGATTGTCGCTGCATCATGTGCGCCTTGTCGCGATGGACCTCTGACACAGAGGTCCGGCACGCCATAGCCGCAATCTGCGACAGTCGTATTGCACGAGGCGCGACCGGCTCCGCCTGTGCACAACTGGTCTGTATCAGTTCAGCGGTCCTGGCGACGGCGAGCTCTTGATTTTCAGGTCTTCCGACAATCGTCATCCACTCATTACAAAATAGACACGCCGCTGTCGCCGGCCCCGGCTAACACGCCCGCATCGCATGGGGGTGCCAGGTGTCGCGGCTCGATATTGTCGGAGTATCCAAATCCTTCGGCGCGGCGCCGGTGCTGCGCGGCGTCGACCTGACCATCGCCCGCGGCGAATTCCTGACCCTGCTCGGCCCCTCGGGCTGCGGCAAGACGACGTTGCTGCGGATCATCGCCGGCCTCGTCACCCCGGACAGCGGCGACGTCCTCGCCGACGGCGCCTCGATGCTGCGCACGCCGGCGGAAGACCGCCAGCTCGCCATGGTGTTCCAGAACTACGCGCTCTATCCGCATCTCACCGTCGGCGAGAACATCGCCCTGCCGCTGCAGATGCGGCGAATGACCCGGCTACAGCGCGCCACCGCCCGCCTTCGCCTGTCGCCGCGCCTCAAGGCCGTGCAGCGCCAGATCGACGACGAGGTGCGCGCCATGGCCGCGAGCCTCGACCTTGCCGCCCAGGTGCAGCGCTATCCGGCCGAACTGTCCGGCGGCCAGCGTCAGCGCGTCGCCCTCGGCCGGGCTTTGGTGCGCAGGCCGCGGCTTCTCCTGATGGACGAACCGCTCTCCAGCCTGGACGCCCAGCTGCGCGTCCAGCTGCGCTCCGAATTGACCGCTCTGCACCGCGCCACGGGGGCGACTTTCATCTTCGTCACCCATGATCAGGCCGAGGCGATGACCATGTCCGACCGCATCGCGGTCGTGCTCGAGGGCGCCATCGCCCAGGTCGCCTCGCCCGCCGAGCTCTACGACAATCCCTGTTCGCTGGGCGTCGCCCGCTTCATCGGCACGCCGCGGATCAACACCATCCCTGTGCGCGTCGGCCCGGACGGCTGGCTGCGGATCGGCGGACACAGCCTCGGGCAGCTCGATGCGACGTCGGGCGGACGGGCGCTCACCGCCGCGGTCCGCCCCGAGCATGTCGCCCTCGGCCGCGCCCATGGCCATTTCGCCGGCTGTGTCGTCGAGGTCGAACATCTCGGTTACGAGCGGCTGGTCCATGTCGAGACCGCGCTGGCGCGGATCATCGTGCGGATGACCGCCGACCAGGGCCCGGCGCCGCGCAACGGCGACGAGGTCGGCCTGCGCATCGACGACAGCCGCCTGCTGCTGTTCGACGGCGACGGCCGGCGTATCCAGGCGACGCCGCTGTCGCGTCCGGCGCCGTCCTATGCCTGAGCTCGTCGTCACATCCACGGCGCCGGCCGTCGCCGCGATCCGTAGCCGCCGCGTCGCCGTGCCGCTCGGCGAGAAGCTGCGGCGCATCCAGGGCGCGCTGATGGCCCTGCCGGCGGCCGTGCTGCTGGCGGCCTTCGTCCTCGTGCCGCTCGCGGCGGTGATCGCCATCGCCTTCACCGACTACCAGATGGGCCAGCCGCGCATCGGCTTCGTCGGGCTGCGCAACTTCGCCGAGCTCTTTACCGACCGCCCCTTCCTCGCCGCCGTCGGCAACAGCTTCATCTACGTCGCCATCGTCGTGCCGCTGACCATCGCGCTCGGCCTTTGCGTCGCCCTGCTGGTCGATGGCCTCGGCCACGGCCGCACGTTCTACCGCACCGTCTATTTCCTGCCCTCGATCGTGGCGCTCGCCGCATCGAGCGTCGCCTGGCAGATGATTCTGCACCCGACCAACGGCCTCCTCAACCAGACGCTGGCGCTGGTCGGCATCGCCGGCCCCAACTGGCTGAAAGATCCGGACTGGGCGCTGCCGGCGCTGGCGCTGATCGGCGTCTGGGAACGCCTCGGCTTTACCGCGGTGTTCTATCTCGCTGCGCTCTCCGACATGCCGCCGCAGCTCGGCGAGGCGGCGCGGATCGACGGCGCCGGCCGACCATGGGACCGCTTCTGGCTGGTGGTCTGGCCGCATCTGCGGCCGATGACCCTGTTCCTCACCGTCACCGCCAGCATCCATGCCTTCCAGGCCTTCGAGACGGTCGCGATCCTCACCCAGGGCGGACCGCAACGGTCGACCCAGCTGCTGCTCTACACCATCTATCAGGAGGCCTTCGTCTTCTTCCGCACCAGCTACGCCGCCACCGCGACGCTGGTCCTCCTTTTGATTCTCGTCGCCTTCAGCGCGATGCAGTTCAAATCGCTGCGGCACAGGAGCGGCGCGGCATGACCATGGGCCTCGTTCCGAACGGCGCCGAGGCGGGCGGCCAAAGCCGCCAATGGCTGCGCCACGCCGCGCTCAGCGCCGGCGCCATCATCATCGTCGCCCCGTTCGTCTGGGCGATGGCGATCTCGATCCGGCCGCCCGAGGAGATCTTCACCCGCGGATTGCAGCTCCTGCCGCACAGCCTCGCCATCGCCCGCAACTACGGCAAGGCCCTGACCCAGATGCCGCTGCTGCACTTCCTCGCCAACGGCCTCTTCGTCTGCGCCGCGATCCTGATCGGCCAGCTCGTGGTGCTGCTGCCCTGCTCCTATGCGCTCGCCAAGCTCGACTTCGCCGGCCGCAAGGCGCTGTTCGCCCTCGTCGTCGTCGGCCTGATGGTGCCGGCCACCGCGCTATCGCTGCCGCTGTTCCTGCTGGTCAGCGCCGCCGGCCTGATCGATTCCTATGCCGGCCTGGTGCTGCCCTGGACCATCTCCTGTCTCGGGATCTTCCTGCTGCGCCAGGTCTTCGCGAAAGTTCCCGACGAGATCGTCGAGGCGGCGCGACTCGACGGCCTCGGCGAGATCGAGATCCTGATCCGCATCATGCTGCCGATGGCGCTGCCCGCGGTCGGCGCCTTCAGCATCTTCTCCTTCGTGCGCCACTGGAACGACCTGCTCTGGCCCTCGGTGGTGGTGCGCTCGCTCGACAAGGCGACGCCGCCCTACGGCGTCATGCTGTTCCAGAGCGAGGAGGCCGGCTCCGACTACGGCGCGCTGATGGCCGGCACCGTGATCATCGCCCTGCCGATGATCATCGCCTTCGTCGCCGCCCACAAGCGCTTCATCGATGGCGTCTCGCTCGGAGGCGCCCGCCGGTGATCCCTCACCTTCAAACCCCGACCAGCAAGGATCGACCATGCGCCGACTATTCCTCGGCTTCTGCGCCGCGCTCGCCTTCTCCGCCGCCGCCCGCGCCGCGCCCACCGAGATCAATGTGCTCTACGGCCTGCCCTGGCTGTTCAAGGACGCCCAGGAGACCATCGCCAGCGATTTCATGGCCGAGCACCCCGAGATCAGGATCAATCTGCTGGCGCCGGTCAAATCCTATGAAGAAGTGATGACCGCGGTGCTGCGCGGCGCGGCGGCGGGCACCCTGCCGGACGTCGCCTTCTGCGGCACCAACCTGATGGGCGTCGCGGTCGACCGCAATCTCGCCGTGCCGCTCGACGACTTCATCAAGGCCGATTCCGACTTCGACAAGCAGGGCTACATTCCGGCGATGCTCGCCACCAGCGTGGTGCGGGGCAGGCAATACGGCATGCCGTTCGCGCTGTCGACGCCGATCGCCTATTACAACCTCGACATCGTGCGCCGCGCCGGCGGCGACGCCGACCACCTGCCCACGACCTGGCCCGAGGTGATCGCGCTCAGCGAGAAGATCAACAAGCTCGGCGACGGCAGCCGCAGCGCCTTCATCCACTGGCAGACCACCGGCAACTATCTGTGGCAGGCGCTGCTGTTCACCCACGGTGGCAAGCTGCTCGACGACGCCGGCAGGCGCGTCGCCTTCAATTCGCCGCAGGGCCTCGCCGCCTTGAGCGTCCTGCACGACCTCGGCGCCACGGCGAAGATGCCGAACTTCAGCCGCGAGCAGGCCCGCCAGGATTTCACCGCCGGGCAGCTCGGCGTCCAGTTCTCCTCGTCGGCCGAGCTGACGCTGGTCACCAGGCAGATCGGCGGCAAGTTCGAGCTGCGCACGGCCCCCTTCCCGACGCCGCGGCCGGACGCGCCGATCGTCTCCGGCGGCGCCACCGCCATGATCTTCGCCAGGGACAAGGCGAAGCAGCAGGCGGCCTTCGCCTATCTCAAATTCCTCACCGGCGCCCACGCCCAGGCGATCATCGCCCGCCTCACCGGCTATCTGCCGAGCAACCAGATCGCCATCGATCGTCCCGGCCTACTCGGCGACTATTACGCCGCCAATCCCAATGCCCGTACCAGCCTGAGGCAACTGCCCCGCGCCACCGCCTGGGTCGGCTTTCCGGGCGACAACGCGCTGAAGATCATCGACGTCGTCAATGACGGCGTCGAATCCGTCGTGACCGGCAAGGCCGAGCCCAAGGCCGCGCTCGCCCGCATGGAAGCCGACGCCAATGCGCTGATGCCCAAATGATCCGCTGTCCACTGCCCAACCCCACCGCCGAGGAGATTGCCATGACTGCCGCCAGCGAGGAAAACGAGGTCGCCTACGCCCCCGGACCGATCGGGGGGCCGTTCGCCTGGAAGACCAGGGACCTGATGGCGAGCGAGCGCTGGATCCACCGTCTCGAGGCCGAGGACGTCGCCGAGATCGAGGCGGCGGTCGAGACGACGCGCCAGCGCGGCCTTTCCATCATCGACATCGCCCGCGAGGATTTCCCGCTGCCCGGCCTCGCCGCCAAGGTCCGCGCCATGCGCAAGGACATCCTCGAGCAATTCGGCTTCGCCTATCTGCGCGGCCTGCCGGTGCACAACTACGACCGCGAGACCCTGACCCGGATCTATTGGGGCCTGTCGCAGCAGATCGGCGAGCCGGTGGCGCAGAACCGTAACGGCCATCTGCTCGGCCACGTCATCGACATCGGCACCCCAGTCGACGACTACACCAAGCGCCTGACCCAGACCTCGGCCGGCCTCGCCTATCACTCCGATGCCGCCGACGTGGTCGGCCTCGTCTGCATCAACACCGCCATGGAAGGCGGCGAGAGCGCTCTGGTCAGCGGCATCGCCGTCCATGACGAGATGATGCGCCGCGATCCCGAGCTCTGCCACGCGCTCTATCATCCGCTCACCGTCGACCGCCGCGGCGAGATTCCCGCCGGCAAGCATCCCTGGATGCGGATGCCGGTGTTCAACTGGCATCGCGGCGCCTTCGTCGGCTACGCGCCGCTGCGCAACTATGTCGAATCGGCGCTGCGCTTCGAAGACGCGCCCAAGACCACCGAGTTGCAGTGGCGGGCCTTCCGCATGTTCCTCGAGATCTGCGAGGATCCGGAGTTCTCGATCCGCGTGCCGTTCGAGCCCGGCGACTTCCAGTATCTGCACAACCACGTCGTCTTCCACTCGCGCACCGACTTCCGCGACTGGCCGAACGCGCCGGAGAAGAAGCGCCATCTGATGCGGATCTGGCTGTCGCTGCCGGACGGCTTCGACCTGCCGGAGAGCATCGCCGAGCGCTGGATCAACATTGCCCGCGGCACCCGCCGCGGCGGCGTCAACATCCCCAGCCGCAAGGACCTCACCATCGTGCTCGAGCCGGAGACCCCGGCTTTCGCCTGAGATCGCTCCGAGCTGTCGGCTCCACGTTGACGGCCGAGGAGCCGACACGACCTCCGCCGTCATCGCCCGCTGCGTCATCCTGATACGAGCATCAGATCCACCGCACCAGGCCCCTCCGGACCAGCCGGAGGGTTACAGCAGAATATGCCGATGGCCGATGCCGCGTCATGCCCGCGCTTGTCGCGCGGGACCTGCCGCGCCGGCCGGACCATCACGCTTCGCTGTCTTCCTCCTCCCGCAGCGGCAGCGATACGGCGATCCGCGTTCCGCCCGCCGACCGCGTCTCGATCACCATCGTGCCGCCCAGCGCCTGCACTCGCTCGCTCATGCCGAGCAGGCCGACGCCGGAACTCGGCGCCGCAGCGTCAGGCTCGGCAGAGGCGGGCGCAGACGCCATTTCCGCAACTGGAATTCCGACGCCATTATCGTCGATCGTGATGTTCAATTGCGGCGCCCCGTCGAGCTCCGGGTCGGTGACGCCTGCATTTAAGCCCCATCCGAACTCCAGCCGGACCTCGCCCCACTCGGCATTCGCATGCCGGACGATGTTGGTCACCCCTTCCTGCACGATACGGTAGGCGGTGAAGGCGATCGCTTCGTCGAGAGACGACAGGTCGTGCGGCGACGTCAGCCGCAAGGCGACGTCCGGGTGGCTGAGCTTCCATGAGGCCAAGAGCGACTTCAGCGCCGGTTCAAGGCCGAGCTCGACCAGCCCTTGCGGTCGCAACCGGCCGAGCAATCCTCTGAACAGGGATTGCAGCGCTTCGCTCGCCTTGTCCATGATCGCGCTGATCTGACGAAGCCGGACGATCTGCGGCACAGGCTGGGAGACGACGTCCTGCAGCGCAGTTGCCGCCGCGCGGATCGAGAACAGGCAGGGCCCGGCTTCGTCATGGAGATCGCGGGCGATTTCCCGGCGTTCATTCTCCTGCAACGCGATCAGCTCGTTGACCAGCTTGCGGTTCTCGTCCTTGACGCGGTCAAGCGTGCTGGCGAGCGAGTTCAGCGCGCCCGAAATCTCCCTGAACTCCGAGGCGCCTTGCGGCGGGATCCGAATGCCATGCCGGCCTGCTTCGAGATCCGCCAGACCCGCCCGCAGCGCGCCGAGCGGCGCAAGGGAAAAGCGCACCAGGACCAGCACCAGGGCGAGGATCGCCAGCGCCACGCCGAGACTGACCGACGCCAGCCAGGTCATGTCCGACCAGATCTCCTGAAGTTCATCGAACGGATTGGAGATGATGGCGATGCGGCCATAGGCCCTGTTGCCGACAAGCACCGGAATCGTCGTCACCCGCGGCGAAACGCCGACGAGCCGGACGAACCATTCCGGGACGTCGTGACGCGCGCCATGCCTGATCTCCGACCAGCGGGCCGGCACCTCATGGTCCGCGGAAAGGATGACGATGTCGACGTGGCGAAGGCCGCCGAGACTCGCATAGAGCCGCTGAAGCGTCGGGATCGGATTCTCCGCCTCGGGAAGATTTGCAATTGTCGTCAGGACTAATTCCCGTGTCAGCCGCAGATTGCTTCCCGCCTCCGCGCGCACGCGAGGTCCGGCGCGAACCAGCTGAATCGAGATGTTGATCAACAGGGTCGAGATGAGCACTAGACCGACCAGCCAGCTCAATCTCGCCTTCAGAGACAGATTACCCATGAGGCGCCTTATGATGATTTGCGGCGCTGCGTTCCTGTTCCCGAGCGCGGCGACGGGCGCGGGACGATTGACAAGCGTTGCGGTTGTCTCATCATAAGCTCAAACGTCGATTCAAGCGAAAGCATCATGCGCGTTCTGATCATTGACGACCACCCGATGGTGATCGAGGGATGTCGCGGAATGCTCTCGCTGCAACCTGACATCGAGGTTCTGGAGGCCCATAACGCCGACGAGGCGCTGGACCTGCACGCCTCCGGCCGGCCGGACGTCGTGGTCCTGGACATCAACCTGCCGGGCATCTCGGGCTTCGAACTCCTGCGGCAGCTGCTCAAGCGCAACGCCAACGCCAGGATCATCATCTTCACGATGAATGACGATCCGGTCTTCGCGGCAAAGGCGATCGAACAGGGCGCCCGCGCCTACATCACGAAGGGCGAAGATCCGAAGGTCTTCATCAAGGCGATCCGGGCGGTCGCGGCCGGGGAGCGCTATCTGTCCAACGGCCTGGCGCTGAAGCTGGCGTTTGCCGACCCGAACCTCGGCAAGAGCCCGCTGGACGTGCTCAGCGGCCGCGAGATGGAGATCCTTCGCAATCTCGCTGAGGGCAGGGACATGACCGAGATCGCGCATATCCTGAAGGTCTCCTACAAGACCGTCGCCAACAACTGCCTGCTGCTCAAACGCAAGCTCGGCGCCAGGTCGAAAGCCGATCTGCTGCGCATCGCTGTCGAAAGCAAGGTCGCCATGAAGCTGATCTGAGTGCCGCGCCGAGGGGCGAATTCATCTGAATTCCCGCTGGGACCGGTAGCGCGCGGACAGCGTCCCGAGCACGACGTCACGCTCGACGCCGCTGTGACGCAGGTTGAAATAGTGCTGGCAGATTTCGCCGTAAGCCTGCTTGGTGCCCGCTGCCGCCGCGACATTGGAGAGCGCTCCGAGCAACGCGACATAGCCCTCCGGGCGGCCGTCATCGGCGAGCATCCGGCCGAGCTGCGCCGTCCGATTGGCAAGCATGCGCTCGGATTCGAGAAAGTGGTTGCGCGCCGCCCGCAGCGCCCGGCGCATCTCCTCGACCGCGGGATCCGTCTCCGCCAGCGGCCGGCCACGTTCGCGACCGGCGAGCCAGACGGCGGGATCGATGCGATCCGTGGCACGAAGCCAGGCCCCTGCCGCCGCGTCGACCTGGGGCGCGATGGCCTCGCCCGGGTCGTCGCTGTGCTCCTCTTCGCCGCAACCGGCGAGAAGAAGGCAGCTCGCAAACAGCAGGATCCGAAGTGCGGCGGCCATGGCCGGCGGCTACTTGTCTTCGATCTTTTTCTTCAATCCCTCGAGGCCGGCGCGCAGAAACTTCGACATCGCATTGCGCGCCGCGTCGTCATCGAGCTCCTCCGGCGGCTCATTGCCGGTATCGCCGCGATAAAGACGGGCGCTCCACTTGACGTTGCTGGCGCCGCCCGCCGCAGGCTCGATCGCGAAGGTGATGGAGTAGGAACTGACCGGGAGCGCTTCGAGATCGGGATCGGACATGCGATAGGAGTATTTGAAGGACGCGGCGTCGTATTCGTCGAGCCCCTCCTTCAGGACACCGCCCTTCTTGAGGGTGATCTCGCGCTCGGCGCCCGCGGCGTCCCCGCCCGTCGCCTTCACCGCCTTGACGTCGGGATGCCAGCTGGCAAGCCCGTCGAACTTTCCGGCGACCGCCCATACGACGCCGGGAGCGGCCGCGATCGTCATCGTCTCGTCCACCTTGATCGGCGTGGGGCCGTGCGCCAATGCCGGCGCGGCAAGCAGAATGGCAATGATCGCCCAGAACCTTGTCATGAGGATCTCCCTGTTTGGACGTTGAGACGAACGGTGGCGCGACGGCGACGGCCGCGCGCCGACAGCGGCGTGGCGACGGCGGCGGCAAAGAGGCAGATGCCTGCGGCGACGCCGAGCATCGGGCGCAGATCGAGCGTTGCCTGGCGCGGCCGCGCGGTGGCGACGCCGGCATAGGATTTCAGGAGACGCGCCCCGTCTTCGAGATGGGCATAGGCAAGCCCGGTGGTGTCCGCGAGCGCGCGCAGATACTCCTCCTTTACGGACGACAGATGCTCAGTGCCGACCGCAGCGGCGGCGCCGAACGGCGCATTGCGGGCATCATAGCCCTCCCGCCGCTCCGACCCTCTGGGCGGCCGGCCAAAGCGACTTTCGTGCGGGACCTCGTCGGCGCCGACGAAGCCGATTTCGCGGCCCTTGTCGTCGAACTTCGGAATCGGCGCCAATGCATAGCCCCCGACGCCGACGACGACCCCGCGCACGGCGCCCGGCCGCTCCTCGAATACGGGGCCTCCCGACGCCGGCAGCGGCGGCGCCTCCTGACCGTCCGAGAAGAACAGCAGATCGGCGTTCAATTCAGCCGCCATGTCGATGGCGCGGTAGAGCCCCGCCGAGATCCGGCTGTCGCCGTCCCACGCCATGCGCCAGTCCACGGCCTCGATCGAGGCCGCAAGCGGCCCGAAATCGGCGCAGGCGTCGACCGGCTCGAACAGCAGGAACGGGCGCCGCTCGGAGAAGACACCGAGGCCGACGCGCGACGAACACGGCAGAGCGGCGATCATGTCCCGCAGCGCCGCCTTGGCCGCGTCGAGACGGCTGATCGGCCGGCCGGACGCGGCGCCGTCCCGGACATTCATGCTGCCGGTAATGTCGATGATGGCGAGCAGATCGAAGCCGGCGCGCCGCACCGACATCCTCGGCATGACGAAAGTGGCGAGCAGCAGCAACGCCGCGAGCGCCAGCAGGATCAGCCGGGGATCACGAAAGTCCGGGCGCATCAGGGCAGGCCTTTCGGCTTGCCGGGGATGTCGGTCCACAGCTTCTTCGGCTCGGCGCCGAGTTCGTCGCCGTTGTTTCGCTCGAACTCCGGGAAGTCGCGGACGAGCCGGGCCGCGACGTCGATATTGTACTTGGCGTCCCAGAACTCCGGGAGAAGCTGCAGCGCGCCTCGATACTCCCGTTTGGCGAGATTGACGAAGGGACCGGCGGCTTCCAGCTCCGATCTTTCGATATGCTCGAAGGCCTGGCGCAGCAGGGCGTTGGCCAGGAGGTAGTGGCCACGCGCGCGGATTTCGCTTCTGCCGCGGCGGTCGAGCAACTCCATCAGGACGCGCGCCCGGTCGATCTCGCTCCGCCTGGCGAGATCGGCGATCTGCGCCAGCACGAGCTCGGGACGCGAATTGACGTCGACCTGAGCGTCTCTTCCGCCGCGCAACGCCGCGATCGTGGTGTTGACGTCCACCGCACCTCGCCAGGCGATCGACGCGCCGATCGCGCCTCCGGCGAGCGCCAGGGTCGCGACGATCAGAAGCGACGACCTCGTCTCCCGCCACAGCATCCGCAGACGGTCTCGCAGCCGCGCCAGGGTCATTGCGGCCGGCCTCCTCGCGCCAGATCCACCTCGAACAGCTTGGCGAGCAGGAGCAGCGCCACCGCAGCAAGCGCCAGCGCGAAACAGGCTGCGCCGAGATCCCTGCGCGGCTGCCTTTCGAGATAGCGCATCGGTCGCCGTTCAAGCCGGTCGATCTGTCTCAACGCCTCTTCCGTCGCCTCCGGGCCTTCCGCCTCGAAGGCGCGATAGGGAACGCCGAGCGACTTGAAGAAGAGATCGAGATGACGCTCCGGCGCAGCTTGCGGCGTCTCGTCGTCCGCGCCAAGCGGATCATGGATCCCCTTGCTTCCTTCGGTTCGCAGGTAGAGCCAGTAGAGATTGACGTTCGTCTTGCGAAACTCCGCGCGCAGATCATCCGCGATCTTCGGGTCGATCACGCCGGCGCCGTCGGAGATCAGCAGAATGGCGCGGGACCGGTCGATTTCGCCGGCCGTGAACATCGCGAGAGCCATGGCGAGGCCGCGCGCGATATTGGTGTAATCGAGGCCGGGACGGTCGATGGCGTCGATCGCCGCCTTCGTCGCCGACAGGTGGTCCGACACGGGCATCACCAGCATCGGCGATGTCGAGAAAGCGGCGATGCCGACGAGATCATGCCGACGCCCGTCGACGAAGCGAGCGAGAATGCGCTTCGACGCCGCCGCCTTCGACTCCTCGCCCCCGGTCGGACTCCTGCCGGCAAAGGTTTCGTTCATGCTGCCGCTGCGGTCGATCAACATGATGATCTGCGCACCCTCGGCGATCCGCTCGACCTCCCTTCCGGCCAGATATGGGCTCGCCGCCCCGAGCAGACTCGCCGCCACGGCGATGGCGCCGAGGATCTTCAAACCGGCCCCGATCGCGCGCGACAGCCGATCGTCGGGCGCCGCAAGGAGAGAGGATACCGGCGAGACGCGCAGCGTCGCCCACAGCAACGGCACCAGCGCCAACGGCGCCAGAAACAGGATCCAGCCGTGGTCGACATCGAGGGGGCTCACCCTGCCCTCTCCCGTTCGGCGAGAGCCGCGACGAACTCCACCAGCGCCAGCATGTCGAAGCCGTCGTGCACGTCGGTGGCGTCGCCGAAAAATCTTCGGCTCGAGGCCGCAAAGAAACGCTCCATGGCCGGCTGCAGCACAGCGAACTCCGGCCGCCTGTCGAGGAAGCCCGGCAGGTCCTCCGCAAGCAGACTGGCGCCGTTGACGGCGTCGATGGCGCGATGAACCTCCAGGATGGCCAGGCGGAGGGCTTCGTCGCCGGAGGCGCGCCGGGCGTTTGCGGCAAGCCGGCGCGCCAGCGCGGAGAAGATTCGCGCCGGGCGTCGCTGGAACGGCGGCCAGCCGCGGTCCCGTGCAACGGCGATCAGGGAGAGCGACGCCGCGGCGGCGAGCGCAACCGCGACGGTTCGCGGCCGGGTTTCGTCGACGAGGAGTGCAGGCACGTCAGGCCGCAGATAGTCGTCCGCTCGCTCCTTCCTCTCCGGAACGATCTCGCGCAAGGGCGACACCCCGACCTTCCAGGCGGGAACCTTGACGGTGTCGGCGCCCGCGGGCGTGGTGACCCCCACGGCAAACCCGGGGATCTCGATATTGCGGACGTCCAGCGCAACGTAGAAATTCTGGTAGGTGAGATCGAGATGCCAGATCTTGCCGCCGCCCGCGCTCGCCTCCCTGACGACGACATCCTTGAGATCGAGCGATCCGGTGAGCGGTCCGGGTCGGGGCAACGAGGCCGCCGACAGCGTGGCATCCGCCGCGGCCGAAATGTCGACGCGCACGCGAATGAGGTCACCGACGAAATAGCCGAACGGCCGCGCCGAATGAATGCTGACCGACGCCGCCGCTGCGGATGCGGGCAGCGCGGCGCTCAGCGACAGGGCAAGAGCAAGAGACGCATACCGCATTCCACCCCTCACACCGCCGACAGGCGCAAGCTCAGGTCGACGGGATCGAAGCCGTCCGTCAGAAAGATCGGGGCCCGGGCACGGCCGGCGGAGGATCGCAACAGCTCTCGCCGGCGGTCGCCTTCGCGTTCGGCCCAGCGCTGCCGCAGACCGGGCCTCATCAACAGCGTTCGACGGCGCCCGGTCTCGCTGTCCCGCAATTCGAGCAGCCCCCATTTCGGCGGCGAAATCTCGACCGAATCCGCAAGAACGAGGGGAACGACGTCATGATGCGCCAGCGCCTCGAAGACACGGTCGACAAGACGCCCCGGCCAGCGGAAATCGGAAACCACGAACACGAGCTTTCGTGCGACGCCGAGGAGAGCCGCCGCCGCGACGAAGCCTTCGGCGCCCGGATCGCCCGGCCGCTCACGGCCGATCGCCGCGACGGCGGCAAGGGCCGCAGTCTTCGAGCGCGTCGCCGGAAACGTCGTCTCACGGCGCAGCGCCTCGCCGCAACCGATCAGGCCGAAGCGATCGCCGATCCGCGTCGACGAATAGGCCAACGCGGCGCAGAGTTCGCCGGCGGCGGCAAATCTGTCGGCGGCGCCGCAGAAGCCCATCGATGCGGAGAGGTCGACGAGGACGTAGACGTCGATCGCGCTGCGCTGCTCGAAGCGTCGGACATAGGTTTCACCGAACGGATCGCGCAAGGTCGCCCGGATGTCGATCCGGCGGGCGTCGGGGTAGCGTCGGAACGGCGTCTGGTCGCGAAACACGCCCAGACCACCGACTTCGCTCGACGAATGCGCCCCGACATGGTTCGACCTGAACCTGCCGAAGGGCCGGTACAGAATGTCCGCCGGGCTCGTCATGGCACCGGCGTCGCATCGAACACGGCGTGGCACAGCCGCCTGACCGCCTCGTCGCCGCGCATCGCATGGATCGGATCGACGAAGATCCGGTGCGCCATGACCTCGATGAAGACGTCCCTGATGTCATCGGGAACGAGATGGTCCCGCCCCTCCAGCCAGGCGCGGACCCGCGCCGCGCGCACCAGCGACGCCAGTCCGCGCGGACTGGCACCGCCCTTGACGAGGTTCGTCACGTCGAGATCGGGCAGCGATACCCCGGCGGACGCCGGATCGACCAGCGCCCGCCAGAGACTGAGCACGTAGCGCTCGATCGCGTCGCTTGAGCGCACCGTCGCCTGGATGGCACGGGCGACATCCGCGACGTCGCGATAGTCGAAGGAGCCGGGCGCGACCCTGTCGAGCAGCCCGTCCACATCCTGGAACGCCGGATCGAACACCAGCTTCCGCCGTGCCTCGTCGTCGCCAGGGGCAGCCATGGTGATTTCCATGAAGAACCGGTCGCGGGCCGCCGCCGGCAATTCGAAGGTCTCTTCGCGCTCCACCACGTTGCGGTCGGCGAAGACCTGAAGATAGGGAAAATGATAGACCCGATTGAACGCCGTGGCGCTGCGCTCGGCCATCAGGCGCAGCAGCAGGGAGTGGACCTGCGGCCGGGCACGATTGATCTCGTTGAAGAAGAACACCGGCAGGCTGCCGGCGAGGCGCAGCACCTCCGAGGGTTCGACACGGGGCCGGCCGTCGTCGGCGAGATAGGTGTGATAGAGAATATCGCCGGGCATCATGTCGACCGTGCCCTCCACCCGGGCGAAGTCGCCGCCGAGCGCGCGCGAGACCGAGCGCAGCAGCGTCGTCTTTCCGACGCCGACATCGCCCTCGATCAGGACGTGGCCGCGAGCGAAGACGCAGACCGTCACGAGCCGGATCACCCGCCCCTGGCCGATGACCGCCCTGCCGATCTCGCTCTCGAAATGCAAGGCACGCTCGCGCCATTCGGCGAGATTACGCGTGCTGGTCGAGGTTTCGTTCAAGCGCAGGTCCACCTGGTGCCCGCTTTCCGAAGTTCGTACATCGGTGCCGCATCTCCTTCGACGAACTTCGGAAAGCAAAGGGCACCAGAAAATTTATGATTCGAGTGCGGCTTTGGATCTGGCGCTCGTACGACGAATACGCTGCAAATGCTGATACGAGCGTCAGATCCACCGCACTCGTGCCCGCTTTCCGAGTGCGGCTTTGGATCTGACGCTCATACGACGAATGCGCTGCAATGCTGATACGAGCGTCAGATCCACCGCACTCGTGCCCGCTTTCCGAAGTTCGTACATCGGTGCCGCATCTCCTTCGACGAACTTCGGAAAGCAAAGGGCACTCGGAAGAAAAAGGCGGCCACGATCTCGGGAAGGATCGGGTGCGCTGATGCTGAAACACACCGTTTCCAGATCGTGGCCGCTGAGGTCTATCGCTCGGCTGACGCGACGACGCCCGTCATTGGGCGGGAATCTTGGCGACGTCGTATTCCCACTTGCCGGACTTCTTGAAATACGCAACGCGCTTGCGGTTGCGCTCCTCCATGCCCTCGATCGTCGTCTGCTGCTTGGCGAGCTCCTTGGGATCATGCTTGGGATCGTATTTTGATCCCTGGATCTTTTCCGGGAAGCCCGGCTTCGGCTCCCAGCAGTTGCCGGCGGCCTTGCATTTCGTTCCGTCATAGGCGAATGCGGCCGTGCCCGCCGCTCCGCCGAACATCAATGCCGCGGTCAGGACCGTGGCGAAACGAATCACTCCCATCGCTTCCTCCTGTTGTTCGAGGCGGCCTCGCCTCTCGAGTCGCGCCGCGTTTGACGGCGGCGGAAACCTACTTGCCTTTCGGCCTGCACAGACCGGGCGGATCGTCCGGAAAGCTTTCATGTCCTGGATAGGGCTTGAACTTCTTCTGCTGCTCGGCGGTGAGCCAGGTCGCCTTCTCGGGCGCGTCCTTGTAGAGATGCCTGACCCACGACATCACCTTCAGCATCTCGTCGAGGGTGAGGTTCTGATATTGCGGGCCCATCGCCCCCTGGGCACCGCCGAAGATCGTCGAGAACAGGCCTTCGTCGGTTTCGTTCTGCGGATAGGTCCAGTAGCTGTCGTTGAGACCGGGACCGATCTTGCCTTCGCCGAGATGGCCGTGGCAGCCGGAACAGGCCGACAGGAAGGTCTGCTCGCCCTGCTTGAGGCAGCTCAAGTCCTCGATGTAGGGATTTCGACCCGTTTCCATGAATGTCTTGACGCCCGCCGTGTCGCGATCTTCGGGCAGCGCGTCATTGAAGTTCAGAACTTCCCCGGTGATCGTATTGCGAAAATCGATCGCCGAGACCTGCGCTGCCGCCGCTAGCGCCACGACGCTGCCGATGGCGCCCAGGATGGCCAGGCTGGCGGCTTTCTTGACCTTTGACACGATCGTTCCCGTCCCTCAGTTCTTCAGTCCGGCGCTCTTGGTCGCCGCCGGCAGCAGCGGGACGCCCTCGGCCTTGAGAAGGTCCTCGATCCTGGCTTTGGCCTTGACGAGTGCCGCGTCGATCTCGGCGAGGAGCGCCTTGTCGTCGCGGCGGACGGCGACCGACTGGTCGAAGCGCTGCGGCAGCTTCTCGCCGCGGCCATTCAACGCGTCGTCCTCGATCAGGGTCACGCGCAGCGGTGTCGACGACGCCTTGACATAGCGCGCGACGTCCGGCGCGAAGCCGACGGCGATATCGGCGCCGCCGCTGACGACCTCGCCGACCATGCGCACGGGATCGATCTGCGTGTATTGATTGCGCGGAGAACGGAAATTCACCAGGGAATAGAGATAATTCATGTTGTCGTCGTAGCGGCCGAGCTGCTTGAGCAGAGCCTCCCCGGGAGAGCCGAAAGAGACGACGATGTGGCCGAGCTTCTTCAGCCGCGGATCGGACCAGGATTTGATGTCGAGGTTGCGGTTCGCGCGGCTGATGAAGACGTAGCCCGTGCGATAATAGGGCTTCGACGTGGCGACACGCGGATCGCCGGTGTCGAGGCCGATGACGACGTCGCATACCTTCTTGTCGAGAAAGTCGCGCACGAGATAGATCGCCGGCCGTTCCGACCAGACGAACTCAGCCTTGCGCTTCATCGTCTCGGCCAGCACGACCGCGATCCTGTTTTCGAGACCCGAGCCGTCCTCCAGCGACAGCGGCGGCTGATTTTTCGCGGCGCAGACCCGGAGCTTGGTGGGGTCCGCCGGCGCGGCCGCCGCCGATGGGGCGGCCGGCTGATCGCCCGAGCTGCCGAATGAGGCCGCGGACGCGGCGCCGGACCACAGCAACGCCAGGGCTGCGAAACCTGCTGCAGTTGAGAAGCGCGATTGAGCCGACATGTGCGATGTCCCGTTGAAGTTTGTGGTGTTGCCTGACTGCCTCGTCGAGCATCCCTGACCTCGGATGCCGGCGAGGGATCGATCGTCCGGATGCGACGAACGCACCCGGACAATCGCCTGTCTTCGCCGCCGGCGGCGTCAGTTCGCCTTGTATTCGCCGACGTTGACGTCGTCGTAGGGCCCCTTGCCATCGAGCGAGAACACCATCAGGCCGCCACCCATCTGGGTGTAGTTGGCGAGCTGCTTGAAGGCGCCCACCGCACCGAGGCCGGCGGTCGGATCCTGGAGATCGAAGACGAGGCCGACGCCCGGCCAGCCGCCGACGCCGTACAGGATGGCGACGTACTCGGTCCCCTTGTGCTGGAACACGATCGGATGGCCGATGACGCCGGAGGGCAGCTTGAACTTCCAGAGAAGTTCGCCGGTGTCGCTGTGGCGAGCCTTGATGAAGCCGTCGAGCGTTCCGTAGAACACGACGTTGCCGGCAGTCGCCGCCGTTCCGCCCCACACGGCGAAACGCTCCATCTTCTCCCATTTGAAGTTGCCGGTAATGGCGTTGTAGGCCTTGATCTGGCCGAGGCCCTCGGCCAGCTGCCGGTTGCCCTTGGGCCCGGGATACATGTTCAGCGTCGCGCCGACGAAGAACTGTCCTGCGCGGTAGGGAAGCATGAAGGGCTCCCAGTCCATGCAGATGTGGTTGACGCCGAGGAAGAACAGCTCCTTGGTCGGGTCGTAGGAATCGAGCCCCTGGTTGTGGTAGCCCATCGCCGACGGACAGACGTCCTTGGCGAGATGATCCATGCGCGTGCCGTATTCAGGATCGCGGACCGGGACACCGCTCTTGAGATCGACCTTCTTGAACACGTTGACCGTGTCGTCGATCTTGTTGGCGGAGATCAGCGTGCCGTCGGTACGGTCGAGGGTGTAGACGATGCCGTTGCGGTCGGGATGCGTCAGCAGCTTGCGCGTCTTGCCGTCCTTGTCCTTCTGCTCGCTGAGCATCATGAAGTTGATGCCGGCATAATCCCATTCGTCGTGCGGCGTCTTCTGGTAGCCGAACTTCGCCTCGCCGGTGTCGAGGTCGCGGCCCCAGATCGTCATGGTCCATTTGTTGTCGCCCGGCCGCATGGTCTCGTTCCACGGCGCCGGATTGCCGCTGCCGTAATAGACGAGATTGGTGTCCGGATCGTAGGAGAACCAGCCCCAGTTGGTGCCGCCGCCGATCTTCCAGGCTTCGCCCTCCCAGGTCGAGGTGCCGAGGCCCTTCTGGCCGTAATGCGGATTGGCCTTGTTGAAGCTGTCGCCGATCAGAACATCGGAATCCGGCCCGGTCGCATAGGCGCGCCACTTCTGTTCGCCGGTGCGGACGTCATAAGCGGTCATGTAGCCGCGGACACCGAGTTCGGCGCCGGAGCTGCCGATCAGGACGATATCCTTGTAGACATGGGGCGCCACGGTGAGCGTCGATCCGACCTTGTAGTCCGAATTCTCGATCTTCCAGACCACCGCGCCGGTGTCGGCATTGAGCGCGGCGACGTGGCCGTCCAGCAGCGTCTTGAGGATGAGCGGCGGCGTCTTGCCATCACCCGGCCAGAAGGCAAGACCGCGATTGACGATGTCGCAGCAGGCCACCGCACGGGCCGCGGCGTTCTGCTTCGGCTTGTCCTGCCACAGGATGCGGGTCGGGTCGTCGAGGTCGAGGGCGAAAGTGTTGTTGGGGAAGGATGTATGAATATACATCTTGCCGTTGACGACGAGCGGCGAGCCCTCGTGACCGCTCAACAGGCCGGTCGAGAACGACCAGGCCACTTTCAGATTCTTGACGTTTCCGGCGTTGACCTGGGTCAGGGTGCTGTAGTGATTGGCGCTGTAGTTCTTGCCCTGCATCACCCAGTTGTTTTCGCTCTTCGCGAGCGATTCGAGCTTGTCCTCAGCGTGCGCCATCGTCATGAGCGGCGCCGCCACCAAGACGGACAGCAAGGATACGGAATTCAGATACTTCCTCATCGACGGGTCCTCCTGTGACGCCGTTCGAGCACCTTCGCTCGAGCTTTCACCCGAGCGCCTCGGCGGCCTCTTGAACGGGACGTCTCCTCACAAAGATAGCGGTCCACGATCGTGCCGAAGCCGTCGTGGTTTGTTGGCGATCGCTTCTCTCCGGTGGCGGGCGCTGCGGGTGAGACACGATCTAGCGGTATTTAAGTTTGGCGCCGACGACGTGTCTTCACGATTTATCGGTAATCTCGCGGGAGAAAACTTCGCGGCACGATTCCCGAAATTTCCCGAGGCGGGACACGACGCGCGGCGCCGCCGCCGGATCTGACCATCGCGATCGACTAGTGTGGCGTCTGGCAATTGCCCACCGCCTTCGCGGCAACCCTCTCCTAGGCAATTGCGAGACATCTAGCACTTTGATTTTGCTAGTGTCCCTATGTCTCCGAATGACCGTGCGAGCGTGAGGCAAACGAAGCGGTAATTCGGAGACCGGACACTAGACGCCGGCTGTTGCGGGAGGTTGCGCGAGCAGCGCCACTTCCTCAGCCGTCATCCTGCGTGGCAAGCGGGGGATCCGTTACGCCGAGCGTGTCGTTGTCGGGCGCGGGGCGCGATCTGCACCGGCGCGGCGGACGCTCTGCCCTTCGCCACCGCCACGCCGATCCGGATAGGGGGAGGGCTGCGACAACGGGAGCGAAAAGATGCGCCCTGACCGCGATGTCAAACCGCTCCGCTAATTGCCGGCCTCGATCTGCGCGACGGCGACAAGGAGGAACTCAGCCATCTTCTGTTCGACCTCCTCGCGCGACACGCCCTTCTGCGCGAGGTCTTGTCCCACCCTGTGAAGGGTATCGTCGCTGCCGAAGGTGTCGAGTTCCGATGTGACCAGATTCTTGGCATAGGCCGCCGCCGCCTCACCCGTCAGCCCGAGTCTGTCGGCGGCCCAGGCCCCCAGCATCCGATTGCGGCGAGCGATCGCCTTGAACTTCAGCTCCTCGTCGAAGGCGAACTTGGCTTCGAAGCCCTGTTCACGGCTGTCGAACGTCGTCATGGCGAAGGTCTCCGCTGGTTTGGCCGCCCGCCCTCAGAACGGCGCGACGAGTTGCGACGTCAGATTGTAGTGGATCGACCGGTAGTGATCGAGCCGCGCGATGGCGCCATCGAACGCCTCGCCCGCCGCCGTCTGCGGCAGGCTCGCTTCCAGTTCCTCGATCTGCGCCTTGAAGCCTGAGAGGTCGAAGTCGTCGACGGCCTTGGCCGAGTCGGCGAGGATCGTCAGCAACGTGGTCGACATCTCGGCAAGTCCGCCGAGGATGACGAAACGCGCATTCGTCTTGCCGCCGGCCATGACCGTCACGATGCCCGGTCGGAGCATGGCGACCGTCGGAGCGTGGCCGGCGAGAATGCCGAGATCGCCGGCCACGCCCGGCAGGTCGACCTGATCGACGTCGCCGGAATAGACCAGTTCTTCGGGGGATATCAGCTGGAGCGGAAACGTTGCCATCACACCTCCCAGCAAGCCGCCGCGCGCAGTATAGCGGATTATCGGGTGCGGTGAATGCCCCTGCTGCGGCCGGACCGGCCATCGAAGCCTGACGTCGCCTATTCCTCGCCCGGCGCCGGCCATGCCGCCGTGGATGGCGGGCAGGATCGGATTTCCGATGATCTTCGGCGAGAACGGCTAGTGCGGTTTTGGATCCGACGCTCGTATGAACAGTTCGCTGCAATACTGATACGAGCGTCGGATCCACCGCGCTAGTGTCCCGGTTCTAACGCCGGATCGCACAGGATCAGTTGCGCGCTGGCGCCGGCACCGCCGTGCGGTTGGCCGGCACGGTGACAGCCTGATAGGAGAACACGTCGCGGCTCCTCGGATCGACCGTCACCTTGACCCAGCGCACGTCGTTATTGCCGTTGCCCTGGTTGTCGCCGAAGGTTTCGACCCGCGTGAAATTCTCGAGGCGCTGGCCCTGCGCGTCGAGCAGCGGCTGGTCGATGCGGAAATAGTGCGAATCTCCGTGCACATAGGCGACCGGCCTGCGGAAGGCGGTGACCTCGTCGCGCAGCGCCGACAGGAACGCGGCGTAGCCGTCCGGCTGCTCGTCGATCTCCGCGAGCATCTTCGGATCGCGCAGCGGCGCCCGCGTCGCGTCGGTCTTGTCCCAGCCGGGATTGGCCTGGGTGATCAGCATCACGGCGACCGACCTGTGCTTTTTGGCGGCGGCGAACGTCTCCTGCAGCCAGCGGATGTTGGCGGCGTTGCGCGCGGTGAACTCCGCGGCATCCGGATTGGTGTCGCACAGGTTGTTGCAGGAGCCGGCGACGTTGAGCGTCGCATAGGTGACGCGGCCGACGGTCCAGCGGCGGTTTTCGACGCAGGCCACCATGGTGCCGTTGGCGCCGAGGCAGAGCGCCTCGTTCTGCACCTCCTGGCGGATGCGGTGCTGGCCGAGGGAGTCCGGCGTCGAGAAGAACACCTTGCGCTCATAGTCGAGGCGGTCGCGCGAATTGAAGCCGCCGTTGGCGGGGCGGTCGCAGTCAGTCCAGTCGTTGTCGCCCGGCGTAAACATCGCCGGCGCCTCGAGACTGTTGAAATAGGCCAGCGCCTGGGCATAAAGCCCGGCGTCGCAGAACGAGCCGGAGCCCTGCTTGAGATCGCCGTCATGCGCGGTGAATTTCAGGCGATGGGCATTCATGTCGGCAATCAGGTTGGGCACGCCGACGGTCGCCTGCAGCGTCGAATAGGGCAGATCGCCCCACAGACCGATGGCATAGGCCTCGTCATCGTCGTCATCATCATCGGCGCAGGCCGGTGCCAGGGCCACCATCGACAGCATCGGCACCGCCAGGACCAGCGCCAGCAGCCGGCGCGCCCGCGCCGCCGTGAATGGACGTCGAATCGTTGCGACGGAATCGTCGGACATCAAGCAAGCCCCCAAACGTGCGGTTGGAAATCGTCCGCAACAATGTTCGGGGTTGGTAACGGCGCTATGACGCGCGCTTGACAGTGATCGTTGAAAAATCGGTTGTCAATCCAAGAGCCGTGTGGCGTGTCGCTCTCGAACGATATGAGAGGCTCAATAACGAGAGCACTCGGATCTGTCGCGCGCAATCCTGAAAAATGGAGGCTCTCCGGGACGATGCAGGTTAGCCGCGCCTCACCAACGACTGCGCATTCGACCGCGTCGTCATTGACCAGCGCGATTGTGGCTATCGGCGGCAACCTCGTTATGATGCCGGATCACCTCCTCGATGATGAACTTGAGAAACTTCTCTGCAAACACAGCATCCAAGTTTGCTGCACCAGCCAGCCGCCTCAACCGCGAAATTTGAACCGCTTCCCTGCTGGGATCGGCGGCCGGTAATCCCGAAGCCGCTTTGAGCTCGCCAATCAACCGGGTGCACTTGAAGCGCTCCGCCAACATGTAAACCAATGCAGCATCGATGTTGTCGATGCTCTGACGCAGACTAACGAGAGCCTCCGGCGCTTCTGGTTCATCGCTCATTATCAAGTTCCTACGATGCGAGTTCTGGTTTCGGGATCTAAGCTCGGCCGGCACAAAGCCGTCAACGGAACGAGAGCTTTGATAGTCAACATGACGGCGACAAGGGCATTGCGATCGGCAACGCCATCGACATCGTCGCCTCGAATGTTGTGATGATGCCTGTCATGATCTACATCTTGGCTTCGGCAAGGGTGGGATCACCGCCCGATCATGGCGCTGCTGCAGCTTGTCACCGAGGTCCTTGAGACAAGCAATCTTTTCCTTGCGGCGTCGAGCATTCCTAGTGTCCCGTCTCCGAATTACCGCTTCGTTTGCCTCACCCTCGCACGGTCATTCGGAGACATCGGGACACTGGCAAAATCAAAAAGCTAGTGTGGCTTATGTCTCGCAATTGCCTACAGGGGCTTGCCGCAAAGGGCATAGGCAATTGCGAGACGCCACACTAGTGTCCTGTTTCCAACGTTCGTATCCCATTGCAGCAGGCGCTCATACGAACGTTGGAAACAAGGGGACACTAGCATCATTATGATTCTAGTGTGGTTTTGGATCTGACGCTCGTTCGAAGAACTCGCTGCAATACTGAAACGAGCGTCAGATCCACCACACTAGCGGGCTCTGCTCGATCCTTGGTGACTACGCTTCGGCGCGCATCGCAAAGCATGACGAAGTGCTGAATGGGGCACTCGCGTCCATTCTCTGCGTGGCTTTTGGAGTCTATGCGGGGTCAACGGCACCGGCCGCTCATGGCTGGATGTCCGCTACTTGCCGCCTGGCCCTGCCCTTGCCGGACTCGGCGGCCACCTGCGATCCAGACAAACCGCGCAACTCTGATGATTAAACGAGACGCTGGGGCGGAATGGCGCGCCACTCAGAACAAAGCCACTGCCCAAAGAGCGATCGGGATGGTGGCCCGGCCGACGAAATTTTAGGCTTGTATGACTGAAAAATATCATAGCAACTATATCAGTGATATTATTCACTCAATTGACGGGGGGATGTTTGCCGACCGACAAGAGTTCGATCGTGCAGCGTATCGCCCGCGCCGAGCTGTCGCCGTCGCATCGGCAGATTGCTGACTATGTGCTCGATCGCCCATTGCGCGTGGCCACCATGCGGGTGGAGGATCTCGCCGAAATCGTCGGCGTTTCAGTGCCCACCGTTAACCGTTTCGCCCGCGCGCTCGACTTCGAGGGCTACGCGCAATTCCGCGCGGCGCTCGTGCACGACTTCGAGGCAGCGCTCGCCCCAGTCGAGAAGCTTCGCGCCGCTCCGGACGATACCGGCAACGCCGCCAATGTGTTCGCCGATGCTCTCGCCCAGATTGCGCAGAACACGGAGCGGACCATGCGTATGCTTAGCGAGGAGGAATGCAGGCGCGCTGTCGAGGCGATCCTCACGGCGCGCAGGATCTGTATCATCGGTTTAGGCGCGAGCGCCTGGCTCGGCGGCCTGCTCCAGCATCGGCTCGATTCAATCTGCGACGACATACACTCGCTCGCGAGCGTCGAGGGCGCGGCCTACGCGGCGAAGGCGCTGCGCCGCCTCGGCCCCGGCGACCTCGCGATCGCGATCGCGTTCCCTCGCTACCTCGCCGACACGATTCTACTTGCCAAACGGGCACGCGAGACCGGTGCAGCGATTCTCGTGCTGACCGACAGCCCGCATTCGCCGATTGCGCCGCTTGCCGACATTGCGCTCTACGCTGCGACGGAGAGCCGCTTCTTCGCCAATTGCGAGGCAGCCGTGCTCGCTCTGATAGAAGCGCTGGCGGCAGCGGTCGCCCATGCCTCCGGACGCTCGATCGAGGCCGCCGAACGGCTCGTCGAGGCCGTGCTGCCGTGGCTCCACGACGGCCATTCCACGGCGCTGCGCCCGAGCCTTGCGAAGGCCGTTCCGAAAACCGGCGCCCCGCGCGCGAATGCTGCGACCGACGCTCCGGCGGAATCATCAAAGGACCATCCATGACTACCGCTATCGCGACCGCTCCTGATGCCCCGGCGCAACGGTCTTCCTCCCTGCCAGATGGATGCGTGCTCGCCGTCACAGGCCTCACTATCCGCTTCACGACCTCCGAACGGACGGTCACCGCCGTTGAGGACGTCTCATTTTCGGTGGAGCGCGGCGAGACGCTGGCGATCGTCGGCGAGTCCGGCTCGGGCAAGTCGGTGACCTCGCTTGGGCTGATGCGTCTCGTCGAGCATGGCGGCGGAAAGATCGATGCCGGGCGCATGCTTTTCCGCCGCCGTTCAGGTGCGGTCATCGACCTCGCGACCGCGAGCGGCAAAACCATGCGCGACATCCGCGGCGCGGACATCGCGATGATCTTCCAGGAGCCGATGACCTCGCTCAATCCGGTGTTTAGCGTCGGCGAGCAGATCGCGGAGTCGATCAGGCTGCATCAGGGTCTGTCACGGACGGCGGCACTCGCGGAGGCGCTGCGCATGCTCGACCTCGTGCGCATCCCCGAGGCGCGCAACGTCCTCGATCGTTTCCCGCATCAGCTTTCCGGCGGAATGCGCCAGCGGGTGGTGATAGCGATGGCGCTGTCATGCCGGCCCTCGCTGCTGATCGCCGACGAGCCGACCACCGCGCTCGACGTGACCGTCCAGGCGCAGATCCTCGAACTTATCCGCCAGCTCCAGGCGGAGATGAAGATGGGCGTCTTGTTCATCACGCACGATATGGGCGTCGTCGCCGAGATCGCAGAGCGCGCGCTGGTCATGCGCCGCGGCAGCACGATCGAGGAGGGGGCCACCGAGGCGATTTTTGCGGCGGCACGCCATCCCTATACGCGCGCGCTGCTCTCGGCCGTGCCGCGTCTCGGTGCCATGACCGGAACGGACGCGCCGCGCGCCTTCGAATTTCTGCGTACCGACGACAGCGGCGGCACGGCCGCCGGTGCGGCGCATCCGCCGGTCGCAGTCGGCGCCGCGCCGATCCTCAAAGTCCGCAATCTCGTCACGCGGTTCGCCCTGGCGAGTGGGCTGCTCGGCAGAGTGAGCCGGCGTGTCCACGCCGTCGAGAAGGTCAGTTTTGATCTCTATCCGGGCGAAACCCTGTCGCTTGTCGGCGAATCCGGATGCGGCAAGTCGACGACCGGCCGTTCGTTACTCCGACTGGTAGACAGCGAGAGCGGCATCGTCGAGTTCGGCGGCCGAAATGTGCTCGAGATGCCGGCGAACGGGTTCCGGGAGCTGCGCAGAAACATCCAGTTTGTGTTTCAAGATCCTTTCGCCTCGCTCGATCCGCGCAAGACCGTCGGGTACTCGATCATGGAGCCGCTCATCGTCCACGGCTTGGCGAGCGGTGCGGCGGCGCGCGCGCGGGTGCGTCGGCTGCTCGAACGCGTCGGATTGTCGGCCGGCCACGCCGATCACTATCCACACGAATTCTCCGGCGGCCAGCGCCAGCGCATCGCGATCGCCCGCGCACTCGTGCTTGAGCCAAAAGTGGTCATCGCTGACGAGTCCGTTTCCGCGCTTGATGTCTCGATCCAGGCGCAGATCGTGAACCTGCTGATGGAGCTCCAGCGCGAGCTGGGCGTCGCGTATCTCTTCATCTCCCACGACATGGCGGTCGTCGAACGGATCAGCCATCGCGTTGCTGTCATGTATCTCGGCCAGATCGTCGAGATCGGGCCGCGCCGCGCCATCTTCGAGAACCCTCAGCATCCCTATACGCGCAAGCTGATGGCAGCCGTGCCGGTCGCTGATCCGACGCGGCGTCACGGCCGTCGCGAGCTCGCCGCCGAGGATCTGCCGAGCCCGATCCGGGACGTCGGTGACGATCCGCCGGTCGAGCCGCTCCACGAAGTCGGTCCCGGCCATTTCGTCGCCCGCCACCCGATCGGCGCATTCGACTGCGGATCTTCCTCGTTCTGACCTTCAAAACCGGAGTCTTCCACCAATGAAATGCCCCAGCCTTAAGATCGCCTGCGGCCTCGCCGGGCTCCTTTCGTTCGGTCATACGGCGCTCGCTGCCGGCGGCGTTGTCCTGGCCATCGGCGGCCAGCCGGAGACACTCGATCCGTACAATACCAACACGACCCTGACGACGGCTGTGACCAAGTCGTTCTACCAGGGCCTGTTCGAATTCGACAAAGATCTGAAGGTCCGTCCGGTACTCGTGGAGAGTTACACGGTCTCCGACGACGGCCTCGTCTACACATTCAGGCTCCGCCAGGGCGTCAAGTTTCACGACGGCACCGACTTCAACGCGGCGGCGGTCAAGACGAACTTTGACCGCGTGATGAACCCGGACAACAAGCTCGCCCGGTTCAACCAGTTCAATCGCATAGCGAAAACCGAGGCGACCGCGCCATACACGGTGACGATCACGTTGAAGGAGCCGTTCGGCCCCTTCATCAACTCGCTTGCGCACCCCTCGGCCGCAATGATTTCTCCGGCCGCGCTCGCCAAGTGGGGCAAGGACATCGCCTTCCATCCGGTCGGCACCGGCCCGTTCGTGTTCGAGGACTGGAAGCAGACCGACTACGTCAAGGGCAGGAAGTTCGACGATTACTGGCGAAAGGGCTTCCCCAAGGTCGATTCCATCACCTGGAAGCCAGTACTCGAGAACAATACCCGCGCTGCGATGCTGCAGACCGGCGAAGCCGATTTCGCCTATCCGTTGCCCTACGAGCAGGCGGCCGCGCTCCAGAGCAACGACAAGCTGAAGACCACGATCAGCCCGTCGATCATCCTGCGGTACGTCAGCTTCAACATGCTTCAAAAGCCGTTCAACGACGTGCGCGTGCGCCAGGCGATCAACTACGCGATCAACAAGGAGGCACTCGCCAAGGTCGCCTTCGGAGGTTTCGCGGCGCCGGCCGACAGCTACGTGCCAGAGGGCGTGCTCTACGCTCACAAGATGGCGCCGTGGCCCTACAATCCGGCGAAGGCGAAAGCGCTACTCGCCGAGGCCGGCTACCCAAACGGCTTCGAATCGGCGCTCTGGAGCGCCTACACGACCACAACCGCGCAGAAGACGATCCAGTTCCTGCAGCAGCAGCTCGCCCAGGT
The DNA here is from genome assembly GCF_024181725.1 of Bradyrhizobium sp. WD16. Lineage (NCBI taxonomy): Bacteria > Pseudomonadati > Pseudomonadota > Alphaproteobacteria > Hyphomicrobiales > Nitrobacteraceae > Bradyrhizobium > Bradyrhizobium sp. WD16. Next base: position 1,383,588 of record NZ_CP028908.1, read on the forward strand.
CGGCGTCAAGGTCCAGATTCAGGCACTTGAACCCGGCCAGCGTACCGAATGGGTACAGACCGCACCGGATCCACAGGCCGCGAAGGTCCGCATGTACTATGCTGGCTGGTCGTCCTCGACCGGCGAAGCCGACTGGGCGCTGCGCCCGCTGCTTGCGACCGAGGCTTGGCCGCCGAAGCTCAACAACACCGCTTATTACAGCAATCCCGAGGTCGACGCCTTGATCTCCAAGGCGCTGAGGTCTGTCAAGGACGACGAAAGGGCGGCGATCTACAAGGAAGCCCAGGAGAAGATCTATCAGGACGCGCCCTGGGCGCTCCTCGTGATCGAGAAGAACGTCTACGCCACCGCCAAGCGTCTTTCCGGCATCTACGTCATGCCGGACTCGAACATCGATTCCGGTGATATCGCCGTCGAATGATCGCCCGATCGGAGGGTGTCGACATCGTCGCCACCCCTCAATCGTCCATCTCCTGTTTCGCCTAACATCGGTTGTGGGGTCATGCTCGGCTACTTCGTGAAACGGCTCTTGGGGCTCGCGCCGACGCTCGCGATCGTAGCGGTGCTGGTGTTCCTGTTCGTGCATATGCTGCCGGGCGATCCGGCGAGGCTTGCCGCCGGCCAGGACGCCGACGAACAGACGGTCGCGCTGGTGCGCAGCGAGCTCGGGCTTGACAAGCCGCTGCCGCAGCAGTTCGCGACTTATTTCGGCCAGATGCTGCACGGCGATTTAGGCCGCTCGATCCGGACCCACAGGCCGGTCTCGACCGAGATCAGCGAGCGATTCATACCGACGCTGCTGCTCACTCTCGCCAGCATGGTCTGGGCGGTCGCCTCCGGTCTCGCGATCGGCATCGTGTCGGCGGTCTCTCGCAACGGCTGGCCGGATCGGCTCGGCATGACGCTCGCGGTTTCCGGCATCTCGTTCCCGCCGTTCGCGCTAGGCATGCTCCTGATGCAGATATTCGCCGTCGAACTCGGCTGGCTGCCAACGGTCGGCGCCGACAGCTGGCGCCACTATGTGCTGCCGTCGCTGACGCTCGGCGCCGCAGTTGCTGCGATCATGGCCCGCTTTACCCGCGCCTCCTTCGTCGACGTGATCGGCGAGGACTTTGTGCGCACCGCCCGCGCCAAGGGACTTAACGAGCGTGTCGTAATCCTCAAGCATTGTCTGCGCAACGCGTTGATCCCGGTCGTGACCATGATGGGCCTGCAATTCGGCTTCCTGCTCGGCGGCTCGATTGTGGTCGAGGCGGTGTTCAACTGGCCGGGTGTCGGTCGACTGCTCATCGATGCGGTCGCGCAGCGCGATTACCCGGTGATCCAGGGGCTCGTGCTCCTGTTTTCGACCGAATTCATCCTGATCAATCTCGCCGTCGATCTGCTCTATGGCGTGATCAACCCGACAGTCCGCTACGAGTGAGGCAGCCATGATCGAGCCTGTCGCCGCCGGCACCGCCGGCTCCGCAGCCTTAGCGGCGGCTTCCGGTTCTGTCCGGACGCCATGGACTGAATTCTGGCGCAAGTTCCGCCGCCAAAAGGTCGCGCTCGTGGCGCTCGGCTTCATTGCCGTACTGTGCCTTGCGGCCATCGTCGCGCCCGCGATCGCGCCCTACGACGCGGAGAATTTCTTCGACTATGATCAGATCAACGCAGGCCCGTCGTGGGCGCACCTGCTCGGCGTCGATCCGCTCGGCCGGGACATCTTCAGCCGTATCCTGATGGGCGCACGGATCTCGCTTGCGACCGGCTTCCTTTCGGTCGCGCTCGGCAGCATCGTGGGCACCTTGCTCGGTCTGCTCGCGGGCTACTACGAAGGCTGGCGGGACCGCATCGTGATGCGCATCTGCGACGTCTTGTTCGCATTTCCGGGCATCCTGCTCGCACTCGGCATCGTCGCAATTCTCGGTCCGTCGCTCGTCAACGTCGTTGTCGCGGTCTCGGTCTTCTCGGTTCCGGCCTTCGCGCGCCTCGTTCGCGGCTCGACATTGGTGCTCAAGCGGATGACCTACATTGAAGCCGTCAGGAGCATTGGCGCCTCGGATTGGACGATCCTGATCCACCATATCCTGCCTGGCACGATTTCCTCGATCATCGTCTACTTCTCCATGCGGCTCGGAACCTCAATCATCACCGCGGCGAGCTTGTCGTTTCTCGGCCTCGGCGCGCAGCCGCCGACGCCTGAGTGGGGCGCCATGCTCAGCGAGGCGCGCGCCGACATGGTCAACGCGCCTCACGTCGCGCTCTTCCCGAGCCTGGCGATCTTCCTAACCGTGCTCGCCTTCAATCTTCTCGGTGACGGCCTGCGCGACGCGCTCGACCCCAAGATCGACCGCAGATGACGGCCAAGGCAGCGTCCGAGACCCAGCGGCCGCCACGGATCGGTCGCCTCCCGGCCGGCCCACAGGAGGCGATCTCCGACGTCGCGGGTGTCGCGGTTGAGGTGCTGCCTGAACTCTTGTCCCCCGCAGCAAAGGATCTCCCATGAGAGCGCTATCCAAGTCGTCGCATGCAACTAAGGAACAGACGCGCCCCGGCAACGGCGACGACGAGCGTGCCACGAATGAGAGGGGTCCGGTCGCAATCGCGATCCACGGCGGCTGCGGCGTTATGGCGAAGGCGGATCTAACGGATGCGGAATGGGCCGAGGCGCGCGCCGCGCTCGCCGAGGCGCTGCGCGCCGGCTGGAGGATCCTGGCCGCCGGCGGGCGAGCGCTGGATGCGGTCGAGGCCGCCGTCGTCGCGATGGAGGACAGTCCGCACTTCAACGCGGGTCACGGCGCGGCGCTCAACGAGGCCGGCTTCCACGAACTGGATGCCTCGATCATGGACGGCGCAACGCTTTCTGCCGGCGCGGTGACGCTCGTCCGGCACATCCGCAATCCGATCAGGGCCGCCCGTGCCGTGCTCGAGCGAAGCGAGGCGGTCTTTCTCGGCGGCGAGGCGGCCGACGTATTCGCCCGCGCCCAGGGCATGGCGACCGTCGAGCAGAGCTATTTCACCACGGAGCGGCACGTGAAGGCACTCGCGACGATGAAGGCGCGCCAGGCGGCAGGCGAGCAGGCCATGGCTAGCGAAGCGGAGAAGCACGGGACCGTCGGCGCCGTCGCGCTCGACCGGTGCGGACACCTGGCGGCCGCGACCTCGACCGGCGGCTACACCAACAAGCCCGTCGGCAGGATCGGAGACAGTCCAGTGATCGGCGCCGGCACCTACGCTCGCGACGGCATCGTCGCGGTCTCCGGTACCGGCAAGGGCGAGGTTTTCCTTCGCCACGCGGTCGGCCACGAGGTCGCGAGCCGGATCGCTTATTTGGGCGAGACAGTCGCACAGGCGGCGAACAAGGTCGTCCACGGCGACCTGGCGCCACACCGGATCGGCGCTGGCCTCGTTGCAGTCGGCGCAGACGGCTCGATCGCGGCGCCCTACAACACCGACGGCATGTTTCGAGGCTGGGTCGCAACCGATGGCCGCATGTGCATCGCGACCCACGACGAGATTTGGGAGTTCTGCGGCGACCGGCCGTGAATTCGCTTAATCCAAGCTCGGGATGTTCGGAGAGAGCCGTGCGTTCGCAGTTTTGAACCGGTGTGGTGCCCAGGGGCGGAATCGAACCACCGACACTGCGATTTTCAGTCGCATGCTCTACCAACTGAGCTACCTGGGCGTCTTGCCCGGCGAGGCGGGAAGAGCGCCGGTTTATAGGCAGCCAGCGCCGCCCTGTCCAGCCGCCCCAAGCTAAAAAATGGCGGCTGGGGACGGCCGGCCGAGCGCCGGCAAGCCCTTGAGGGATTTAGCGGTTCTTGCGGCGGGGCGGGTGGGCGCGGGCGCGCGGCGGGCCAGGGCGACGGGCGCGGCGCCCGTTCCGACCGGCACGACGTACTGGCTCGCCCGGTCGGAGGCAAGGTCGGGGCCGGGCGATGACGACGGAGGGGAGCGACGCTAGTGTCCTGTCTCCGAATTACCGCTTCATTTGCCTCACCCTCGCACGGTAATTCGGAGACATAAGGACACTAGCAAAATCAAAGCGCTAGTGTGGCTTATGTCTCGCAATTGCCTACGAGAGACTTGCCGCAAAGGCGGTAGGCAATTGCGAGACGCCACACTCGTTGTCCATATCTCCAGCGTCCCGGCGTACTTTAAATGCCAGGCGACGGATGAGCGATTAATCCTGTTCGACGTCGTCGTCGCGCGCCGGAATGCGGTAGGAGCCGGTCAGCCAGTGGCCGAGATCGATCTGCCGGCAGCGATCGGAGCAGAACGGCGCAGCGGCAGCGGTCGCCGGCTTGCCGCAGACCGGGCACGGCTTGCCGGGCGCAGCCGGCGCCGTCTTCTGTTTCTTCTCAGGAGGCATTGGTCTCAGGAATCATCTCAGGAGGCATCGAGCCAGCCGGAACGGATCGGATAGCCCTCGCCGCCGAGCAGGCTCGCCGTCTCGTACAGCGGCAGGCCGACCACGCTGGTGTAGGAGCCGACCAGCTTGACGACGAACGAGCCGGCGATGCCCTGCACCGCGTAGCCGCCGGCCTTGCCGCGCCATTCGCCGGAATCGACATAGCCCGCGATGTCTTCGTCGTTGAGGCGCTTGAAGCGCACCCGCGTCTCGACGAGGCGCTGGCGGAAGGCTTCCTTCGGCGTCACCACGCAGATCGCGCTGTAGACCCGGTGATTGCGCCCGGACAGCAGCCGCAGGCACTGGCTCGCCTCCTCCACCAGCTCCGCCTTGGGCAGGATGCGCCGGCCCACCGCCACCACGGTGTCGGCGGCGATGATGAAGGCGCCGCGCAGTTCGTCGTCGAGCTTGACCGCCTCGAGCGTCGCCTCGGCCTTGGCCCGGGCGAGCCGCGTCGCGCAGGCGCGCGGCAGTTCGCCCTTCCTCGGGGTTTCGTCGACATCGGCTGGGCGCAGCGCATCCGGCTCGATGCCGGCCTGGTTGAGGAGCGCGAGGCGGCGGGGCGAGCCCGAGGCGAGGACGAGTTTTTGGCGGCCGAGCATGCGTTCAGACGAAGGTCGGAGCGAGGATGGCGGGGACGAGGCCCGGCCGGCGATGGCGGCGGAAACTACCGGAAGCGTTCAAGTTCCACAACTGCGGCACAGCCGTCAGTCCGCGCCGCGCGGAACCGAGCCGAAGCGGCGGCGGATGCGCATCAGGAGCCCGTCGCAGACCTCGCGATAGGCGGCGAGCTTCTGCTCGCGGCTGCCTTCGGTGTCGGTCGGGTCCGGCGTCGGCCAGTATTCCACCTCCGCCGCCGAGGTGCGGGTGAGTTCCAGCGCCTTGTGATGGGCCTCCGGCGACAGGGTGATGATGAGGTCGAAATTGAAGCCTTCCCAGTCCTCCAGCTCCTCGAAGGTCTGCGGCTTGTGGCGCGAGATGTCCTGGCCGAGCTCGGCCATCACCGCCACGGCGAAGGGATCGATCTCGCCCTTGCGCACGCCGGCCGAGCGGACATAGAGCGTCGAGGGAAACATGTGGTGCAGCAGGCTCTCGGCCATCGGCGAGCGCACGCTGTTGAGGCCGCAGGCGAACAGCACCGACTGCGGATGGCGCGGGCGCGCATCCATCCGGCAAACTAGCCTTTCCAGTGCAGCACGGAGATCAGCGTGAACAGGCGCCGCGCGGTCTCGAAATCGACCCGCACCTTGCCATCCAGCCGCTCCATCAGCGTGCGCGAGCCTTCGTCATGGATGCCGCGCCGGCCCATGTCGATCGCCTCGATCTTGTCGGGGGTCGCGGTGCGGATCGCATGATAGTAGCTGTCGCAGATCATGAAGTAGTCCTTCACGATCCGGCGGAACGGCGTCAGGGACAACAGGTGCACCACCACCGGGGTCGCATCCTCGCGGCGGATGTCGAACATCAGGCGGTTGCCGGAGATGCCGAGATGCAGCGTATAGGGCCCGCCGGCGTCGCCCGCCGGCGCGAACAGGTTCTGCTCGATCAGGTCGTAGATGGCGATCGCCCGCTCATGCTCGATATCCGGGCCCGAACGACCGATCGATTCCTCGTCGAGGGTCACCGCGACGATGCGGTTGTTGCGGTCGTCCTGTTCGGGCGCGGGGCTCATCATCGCAGGTTGAGGCGCAATCCCACCGAGCGCGCATGGGCGTCCAACCCCTCGGCCTTGCCGAGCGTCATGGCGGCGGGTCCCAGAGCGCGCAGCTGATCCGGGCCGCACCGCAGGATCGACGTTCGCTTCATGAAGTCAAGCACGCCGAGCCCGGAGGAGAAGCGCGCCGAGCGCGCCGTCGGCAGCACGTGGTTGGAGCCGCCGACATAATCGCCGATCGCCTCGGGGGTGTGGCTGCCGAGGAAGATCGCGCCGGCATTGCGGATGCGCCCGGCCAGCGCCTCGGGATCGGCGGTCATGATCTCGAGATGCTCGGCGGCGATGGCGTCGGCGAGCGGCACCGCGTCGTCGAGCCTGCCGACGTGGATGATGGCGCCGAAATCGGTCCAGGAGGCGCGGGCGATCGCCGCGCGCGGCAGGGTGTTCAGCTGCGCCTCGACGGCGCGCTCGACCTGCGCGGCGAGCTCGGCGCTGTCGGTGATCAGGATCGACTGGGCATTGGCGTCGTGCTCGGCCTGGGCGAGCAGATCGGCGGCGATCCAGTCCGGATTGGCCGTGGCGTCGGCGATCACCAGCACCTCGGAGGGACCGGCGATCATGTCGATGCCGACCTGGCCGAACACCAGGCGCTTGGCGGCGGCGACATAGGCGTTGCCGGGGCCGACGATCTTGGCCACCGGCCGGATGGTCGCGGTGCCGTAGGCCAGCGCCGCCACCGCCTGGGCACCGCCGACGCGGTAGATCTCGGTGACGCCGCCGAGCGCGGCGGCGGCCAGCACCAGCGGGTTGAGCCGGCCGTCGGGCGCCGGCACCACCATGACGAGACGATCGACGCCGGCGACCTTGGCCGGCACCGCATTCATCAGCACCGAGGACGGATAGGCGGCGGTGCCGCCGGGCACATAGAGCCCGACCGCGCCGATGGCGGTCCAGCGATGGCCGAGCTCGACTCCGAGCGCGTCGGTGAAGCGGTCGTCCTTCGGCAACTGGCGGCGATGGAACGCCTCGATGCGGTCGCGCGCCAGCTTGAGGGCGTCGAGCGTCGCGCTGTCGCAGAGCTTGACGGCGGCCTCGATCTCCGCCGCGGTCACCCGCAGCGCGGCGGCATCGAGTTCGAGCCGGTCATATTTAGCGGTCGCCTCGATCAGCGCGGCATCGCCGCGCGCCACCACGTCACCGACGATGGTCCGCACGGTCGCCTCGATGTCGCTCGCCGCCTCGCGCTTGGTGGCGAGGAAGGCGCTGAAGCGCTCGGCGAAATCGGCGCTGGCGGAATCGATGCGGATCGGCATGGGAAGCGTCCCGGCTCGGCGAGGAAATGTGCGCTCCGACGTCCCCGTCGGAGGCCCTGCTCAATGGCGCGGCGGCCTGCCGCCGTCAACCCTTGGGACTCCCTCGACAAAGCCCCGCAAGGACGGAGGATCTTTCTGATTCGTCATGCCCGCGCTTGTCACCTGGAAGTCGATGGTTCCGACTTCCGGCATGGCACATCCTTTGCTGTCGTCATGCCCGGCCTTGTGCCGGGCATCCACGACTTTGCAGGCCATCAACGAGAAAGACGTGGATGGTATAGCGATCCGGGCCTTGCCGGATCGCGTTCTTTTTCTCATGCCGGAAGTCGGAAACATCCGACTTCCGGTGACAAGCCCGGCCATGACGAAGGAGAGCTGATTCGTCAGCGGCGGCAATGATCTAACCGCGCAGCGACGGTCAACCCTCGCCGGCCGCCGGGGCTGCCGGCGCCGGGCCGGGCGGCACCGGCTCGCCCTCGCCCTCGTCGGCGCCGAGGTCGTCGGGGCCGAGATCGGCGAGCTCGCATTCCAGGCACTCGACGTCGAGGCGCAGGGCGCCGCCGCCGGCGAACAGCAGCAGCGCGCTGCCGCCGGGGGCTTCCGCCGGGTTGAACTCGATGCCGATCAGGTCGAGCACCGTCTCCGGGGCCGCCATGTCGATATCGCGGGCCTTGCAGGCGAGGACGCGGTCGAAGCGCAGCGCCGAGATCAAGCGGTCGGGCTCGGGGATGCCGTTGAGGGTCTGGTCCCAGTCGACCCGGCGCATGCCGATGACGAGCCGCTTCTCGCGCTGGCGCCAGTGGATGTCGCCGACCGCGACGCGCGCATCCTGGACATGGGCCGAGATGACGCCGAGATCCTCGGGATCGAGCGCCGCCAGCCGCCGCCGTACCGGTGCCCGCGCCATGACCACCCCTTCTGGTTACCCGCTGATACGCTCGATCGTGGCGCCGCAGGCGGACAGCTTGTCCTCGAGACGCTCGAAGCCGCGATCGAGATGATAGACGCGATTGACCATGGTCTCGCCCTCGGCGGCCAGCGCCGCGATCACCAGCGACACCGAGGCGCGCAGGTCGGTGGCCATCACCGGCGCGCCGCGCAGCTTGTCGATGCCCTCGATGGTGGCGGTCTCGCCGTCGAGCTGGATGCGGGCGCCGAAACGCGCCAGCTCCTGGACGTGCATGAAGCGGTTCTCGAAAATGGTCTCGGTGAGGTGCGAGGTGCCCTTGGCGCGGGTCATCAGCGCCATCAGCTGGGCCTGCAGGTCGGTGGGGAAGCCCGGGAACGGCGCGGTCGCCACATCCACCGGGCTGATGCCGGCGCCGTTGCGCGCGACGCGGATGCCCTCGTTGGTCGGGGTGATCGTGGTCCCGGCCTCGATCAACACGTCGAGGGCGGCCTGCAGCAGCTCCGGCCGCGCACCGGTGAGCAGCACGTCGCCGCCGGTCATCGCCACCGCCATGGCATAGGTGCCGGTCTCGATCCGGTCCGGCAGCACCTGGTGGCGGGCGCCGTGCAGCTTCTTGACGCCCTCGATGACGATGCGCGAGGTGCCGGCGCCCGAGATGCGCGCGCCCATCTTGTTGAGGCAGTCGGCGACGTCGGCGATCTCGGGCTCGCGCGCCGCGTTGGTGATCACCGTGGTGCCGCGGGCGAGCGAGGCCGCCATCATCGCCACATGGGTGCCGCTGACCGTGACCTTGGGGAAATCGATCCCGGCGCCGGTCAGGCCGTCCGGCGCGGAGGCGACCACATAGCCGGCATCGATGGCGAGCTTGGCGCCGAGCTTATCCAGCGCCATGATCAGCAGGTCGACCGGCCGCGTGCCGATGGCGCAGCCGCCCGGCAGCGAGACCTTGGCCTCGCGGCAGCGGGCGATCAGCGGCGCGATCACCCAGAAGCTCGCCCGCATCTTCGAGACGAGCTCGTAGGGCGCGGTGGTGTCGATGATGTTGGCGGCGGAAATGTGCAGGGTCTGGCCCTGGTATTCATGATCGCCGGGGCGCTTGCCCGCGCTCATGATGTCGACGCCGTGGTTGCCGAGGATGCGCTGGAGCAGGGCGACGTCGGCGAGCCGCGGCACGTTGTCGAGGATCAGCGTCTCGTCGGTGAGCAGGGCTGCGATCATCAGCGGCAACGCAGCGTTCTTGGCGCCGGAAATCGGGATCACGCCATTGAGCTGGTTCCCGCCGACGATGCGAATCCGATCCATGCCGCCCCCAAAAAGCCCTGTCGCAAACCCGTTCGCGCCGATTTCCCCGGCGAACGGGTTCCCCGCAGACTGCCCGGCGGGGCAGAGCCGCGCCGGTCCCATTACGCGCCCGACACCCCCATTGCAAAAGGTTTCCGTTGCGCCGGCGCGGCTGGACGGGAACAGCTGTGGTCCCAAGCTATTGCGGCGAAAGTCGGGTGCGGCGGCGGTGGCGACGATGCCGGGCACGCGCGGCGGTATCGACGTAGCCGGCTCAGTCCTCGTCCGCCCCCTCGCCGTCCCGCCCTTGCGAATCGTCCGCCCCCGGTTCGGTGCGGCCGCGCGCCTGGGCCTTGCGGCGCTTGAGGTTTTCGCGAAGCGCGGCGCGGAGGCGCTCCTTGCGGCGATCTTTCGGGCCGGCGTCCTTCGACGGCGTGCGGGCGGAAGGTGTGGTCATGGCATCGATCGGCGGTTCCCCCCCGCGACGGGCGAAGGGCTGTGGTCACGGGAATATGGTAATATCTAACATGATCGCCCGTGGTGCTGAACCAGGAGCCTGCCCCGTGAGCCCTTCCTCATCGACCCTGGCCCCCGCCGCGCGCGCCACCCTCGACCGCTGGTACGGCTTCGTCAAAAGCGGCGATGCGGCCGACTTGTCGCCGCTGCTCGCCAAAGACATCGTGTTCCGCTCGCCGTTCGTCCACAACCCGCTGCCGGGCCACGCCGCAGCCCTCCTGACCCTCACCACCGTGTCGAAAATATTCGAGGATTTTCAATACCATCGCGAGTTCGTCGCCGGCCCTCGCGACGCCGCGCTGGAGTTCTCCGGCCACATCGGCGACTGGCAGCTCAAGGGCATCGACCTCGTCCGCTTCAACGACGCCGGCGAGATGGTCGAGTTCGAGGTGATGATTCGCCCGTTCAAGGCGCTGCAGGCGCTCGGCGACGCCATGACCGCGCGGATCGGGCCGCAGCTCGCCGCCTTCAAGGCCGGCGCCAAGGCCTGAAGTTGCCTGCCCGGCCGGGGCGTGGGGGCCAAAGGGTCAAGAAGGTGATTTCTGGTGCCGCGGGCGGCTTGCGCCGCCGGGGCGCTTGTGGCAAGGATCGCCGCGCCGTAGCGGGGCTGCCGGGACTTTGCTCCCGAACGATCCCCCGCCTTTCGGACCTGCTGCCGTAGCTCAGTGGTAGAGCACTCCATTGGTAATGGAGAGGTCGACAGTTCAATCCTGTCTGGCAGCACCATCCCTTTTCTTTGAAAGATCGTAGCCTATTGGAAGGCTTGAGCTTTTCGCGCCGCCCCTGTTACACACGGGCGTTGCACGAAGGTTCGGAGAATGGGCCCGCCCTACGAAGCCCTCCGGCTCCGACAACTGGTATTTCCGAAGGCTCATCCCGGCTGATGTCCAAGCGATCTTGGCGAAGGCTGCCGAAGGCCCAGCGACCACCGCACCGGTACAAAGGCCACACCAGCATCTCGCTCAGAACAGCGGATCGCTCTGTTGCCAAGGCGAGATGTCCCGATATCGCCGCACAGGTCGAGCGCACCATCGCGACGCTCCGCGCTGGCCTTACGCCGCTCAGCGTCAAACAAATCAGCGCACTCACCGGCGAACTCTACATGGGTCATTGCCGAAGCCCTTGAGGGCACGTCTGTCGTAACTGCTGCGCAGTGGTCCCGTGTAGCCGAAGTGAACCAGCAAGTTCGTCGCGGTGAGTACGGTACGGTAGCCAAGCTGGGCATCCATAAGTCCTCACCGGTTCGTATCCGCACCTCTATCGAGCAACGCTTCGGCCCAACAGGAAGCCGTGCGCAACTATCTCAACGGTGGCCAATGGTCGCTCGCGGTAGCGTTCACCGAGGTGGAGAGCGGCAAGAGAGATGAAAACCACCCTCAGCTCGCCAGGGCCCTACAGACGTGCCGCGTCTATGGTGCCAAGCTCCTCATCGCCAAGCTCGACCGGTTGTCTCGCGACGCGCATTTCCTACTCGGGCTGGAGAAGGCTGGCGCAGACTTCGTTGCCGCTGACATGCCGCATGCAAACCGACTCACCGTAGGCATAACGGCAATGGTGGCAGACGAGGAGCGCCGTGCGATCTCAGACCGTACTAAGGCCGCCCTCGCAGCGGCCAAGAGGCGCGGCGTCGAGCTGGGCGGCGATAGGGGTGCCCGGCTCTCGCGTGCCGCACGGAAGGCTGGCCGGGATGCGCAAATGGCTCGTGCTAACAACCGAGCCGCTGACCTCGCGCACATAATTCGGGACTTACAAGCCAGCGGCGTAACCTCGCTCAGCGGCATCGCGAGAACACTCACCGAACGGCGTGTCCCCACGGCTCGCGGCTCAAGTGAGTGGACTGCGGTGCAGGTGGCGCGGACTGTGGCGCGGCTGTAGCGGCCCGCCGAGGGTCGGCCATTGCGGGCGACCCTGCTGGAGGCTCCGTCGCCGCTGCGCATATTCATTTTTATGCGGCTCCATCAGTGTTTTTGTTACCCGGCGCATGGCCCCCCTCTCGCGAAGTTCGTATTTCTTGAAGGGACGACCTTACGTTGCTACAAGCAGAGCCGGGGGATTTGCAATGGTCGTCTTAACTCTCAAGGCCAAGAACGATCATCTACAAAGGGTCGCGAGCACCCGCGACAACATCAAGGCCATTGCAGAATATGTTTGGAACGCGCTGGACGCCGACGCCACCGAGATAAATGTCGAACTCAGCCGCACACCGCTAGGCGGGATTGTCGGTATTGTAGTTCGTGACAACGGATCGGGCATCTCACAGAGCCGCGCCGAACACGACTTCGAGAGCCTTGGCGAATCCTGGAAACTCCATACTCCAAGAACACCCAAACGCGGACGGGCGATACACGGGAAAGAAGGTCAAGGAAGACTGCGCTTCTATTCGCTCGCGCAAAGGGCTCAATGGACGTCAATTTATGAAGCCAAAGAGGGCCATTTCCAGATCAAAATCGAGATAGATGCTAATCATCTACAAAACAGCTCCGTGTCGGAGCCGATCTCCGTTTCGGCCGACGAACCGACAGGCACGGTCGTTGAGCTGTCACCGCTGAAAAACACCTTCGATTGGCTTGGCGGCGATGACGCTCGATCGGAATTTGATTCAACGTTCGCGCCCTACATTCTGCAATACCCCGATGTTAAGATCGTCTACGATCAACATCCAGTTGATCCGACGAAGACCATCGAGCATTCATATCAATTTCCATCCCAGCCGATTATCTGCTCTGGCCGCACAGTTAGGGATCTTACGCTGCGCGTCATCGAGTGGAAGTCGCATGTTGCTGAACGTAAGATCTACTTCGGCGGTGAAGCAGGGGTCGTCCTTGGCTCGTTGCCCGCAAGCGTCACAGCGCCGGACTTCAACTTTTCGGCTTATGCTTATACGCCCTTCTTCAACGAAATCGCGAAGGCTAATCTTCTCGAATTCGACGGCGGGCTCACAGACCCCGCCTTCGCGAGGGTGCTGGAGTACATTCGAGATACTTTGGGCGACTACTTTCGCGCCCGGAAGGCCGAAAAGTCTGGTGAGCTTATCCAAGAACTGAAAGATGCCGGCGTCTATCCTTACGAAGGAGACCCTCGCGATGAAATTGAGCGACATGAACGGCAAGTCTTCGATATCGCTACGCACGCCGCTGTTTCATATTCAAAAGACTTCAAGAAGGCCGACAATCCTCTAAAGAAAATCGCACTCGGCTTATTGAAAGAAGCACTGAAAAATAATCCGGAGTCGGTGACACGAATCCTCAAAGCGGTCTTTAATCTTCCCAAAGTCCGGCAGGACGAGTTCTCTCAGCTGCTAGAGAGAACAGAGCTGGGCAACATCATTTCGGCATCCAGCTTGGTTGCGAACCGGATAGTCGCGCTGGAGGTTCTTCGCGAGATCGTTTTCGAACCAAAGCATCGAAATACGATCAAGGAGCGAGGCGAACTCGATGCGCTCGTTCGAGACAACACGTGGATATTCGGCGAAGGGTTTCACCTAACAATGGCAGAAGCGGGCCTGACCAAAATTATGGACCGTGTGTCGGACGAGCTTGCGTTAAAGCGAAAGCGAGGCGCCAAAGTTCGTAAGCCGGACGGACGAATTGGCCGGATCGATTCATTCTTGGGACGAGTAGTTCCCAGAGAGAACGCCAACCAACATGAGTATCTTCTCATCGAACTGAAGCGCCCGTCTTTGGAAATAGGCCGAAAAGAGGTCGATCAACTTGAGGACTATGTGAACGCAATTCTAGCTCAACCGGATTTCGTCAACACCTCCACTCAGTGGCACTTTTTCCTCGTGACGACGAAGTACGACGACGTGGTCGGGCAGCGCATCACTCAAGAAAACCGTCCGGCGGGACTTTTTATCGACAAACCTAATCACCGAGTATGGATCAAGTCTTGGGCCGAGCTGATTCGCGAGTGCGACGCGCGGCTTAAATTTGTGCAAGAGAAGCTTCGCATTGAGGTTTCGACCGAAGAGATTCAGGAAAGGATTGCTCGGCTCAAGGCCTCGGTCTTGAAATCACCCGATCAATCGCAATTTGATCAGCAGCGAACGGGCGAGCCTTCGTTCGAATTCGACAATACGGCCCCGGTTAGCGGCAATGGTCAGCAACCTCAGCCCAATTCATAGAACTCCGCCCACTCGCCGCTCTCGAACTTATGCATCCAGCCCCGGCCTCGAATGAAACCAACTAGTGCACAAACATTCCTGGCTCGGTTGGCACTCACCAGCTCTGATTCGATACGGCCCGATGCGGCGAGCTTCTTTGCTCTCATCTCTTGCAGCAAGAGCAAGGGCGGTCACAAAGACATTGCGCGGGACATGTACGTATCCCCCCTGTATCGCAAGTCGGTTCAACTTGCCGAGCTTTGGGGCGTGCCATTCTACATTTTGTCGGCGAAGTACGGCCTGCTGCGTCCCGACGAGCTGATAGAGCCTTACGAGCAGACCCTTAAGTCAGCAACCAAGAAGGAAAGGCAGGAGTGGGCTCAGCGAGTAGACAAGCAACTACGCGAGCTTCCGCGCAAGGAGTTTATCGTACTCGCTGGTGACGACTATTTTGCTCCGCTCGTTGAGGCAGGCAGCCGCGATCCATTGAACTATTTCGCGCCGATGCGCTCTTTATCGCTAGGAACACGCCTCGCCTATCTTAATGAGGCACTCAAGATTGAACGGAGGAGCGCTGCGGTCAGAGCAGCGTATGAACTTTTTGAAAAGATGTCAGCATCGCAGATGCCGCCCCGCCTCAGCGACTTACTAACGAGCGACCTTCCGACGCACGGAGTGTACTTCTTCTTCGACGAGTCGGAGACGACTAGATTTTCAACGATCATTCCACGACTTGTTCGCATCGGCACACATGGAATTTCTGCGGGATCGACAGCCACTCTCAGAAACCGACTACGAACTCATTTCGGAACGAGGGCGGGACAGGGCAATCATCGAGCCTCAGTGTTCCGCCTTCACGTTGGCCGCGCCCTCATTGAGCGTGATAACCTCCAAGGTCAATTTCCGGATTGGGGCAAAGGACAATCCGCTCCCCGAGAGATCACCGATCGCGAAGCCGCTCTAGAGGCCAAAGTCTCTCAATACATCGGAAATCTTCGTGTCCTCGCTATTCCGGTTATCGACACGGCCGGCAAGAGCAGCATGCGAGCAACGGTAGAGCGGCAATTCATCGCGATGTTCACCGAACACCTTTGCGCACTTGAATCCGGTAGCCCGAATTGGCTCGGGAAGTTCTCTGACAAGCCGAGCATCAAAGAAACGGGTCTTTGGAATGTTCGGGACGTTGGCGAACAATACGACTTGAAGTTCATGACGTTGCTTGAAGCATATTTGAACAAGAGCAGTCACCGCTAGCAGCAGAGAATCACATGCCTACCGGTTCTCCACTCACAGACGCCATAAAACAACAACCTAAGCTACCACTGTGGCTCACACATCTTTGGCAGCGAGCATCCGAACACCGGCGCCTAGGTCTCATCTTGGGCGCAGGGGTATCGTTCGACGCAAAAGTCCCCTTGTGGGGTAAGCTAGTCAGCCGCTTAGCGGAGGCGGCAGGAATCTCTGCCGAGATTTTGGCTCAGCACCAAAAGGAACGCTTTCCAGAAACGTTCCTTGCCGAGATTCTCTACCGGCATCACCATGCAGATCACCCCAAGTCTGCGGACAATCCTTCCGACCGCTATCACGAGTATCGCGTCAACTCAGCTTGGAAACAGAAGATCCGGGAATGCCTATATCGAGATGTTGGTGACAAGACATTCGAGGAGATTGCCAAGAAGCACCCCTACCTGAAGGGCCTAGCTAACTTGGTCTGCAAATCCGGATTTACCGTCACCCTCAATTTCGACGATATCGTTGACCAAGCGGTGACTGCGCACGTCGAAGAGATTCTGACGGCCGCACCCGAAACCGACATAGCCAATCCTGAAATCATTTATCACCCGAAGGTCGAAACACGGAAGCACGCCCCGGTCATATACCATATCAACGGCAGCCTTCCGCGTGATCAACCGCGACGCAGCAGCGCCCATGTAGTACTCACCGAGGACGCGTTTGCCGACGTAATGTTGTCGCCGAACTCTCACAACGCAGAATACGTAATCAATCAATTCGCGGTGCGCACCTTCGTCTTGCTTGGGCTATCTCTCAATGACAACTCGCTAAAGAATATCCTGAGGTCGAGCGCAAAACGAAATCCGGCCAACCACCATTTCATCATACTTCACGAATTGGACGACAACCCAAGGTCGGCCGCAGTCCGGTCTGACATTTTCGAGGTTAACCTACACGTCTACAACTTGATCACGATATTCTTGACCACGGCCCAGCATGCGCAATTCATCGACGTGCTGAACGCCTCATCAGCTGCGCAGTTTGACGAGATGCTACTCGCACTTGGGGCGCAGAGTACCATTCACAGGAAATACTACATCGTCGGCTCCGTTGCATCCGGAAAGAGTTCGACTGTCGATGCATTGCGCTGCTTTACGACATTCGAAGAATTCAGCGGACGTGTTCCGAAAGAGATGTATCGAGACGATACTGGCCTCACTCAGGATGAGCAGAAGATTGTTGACAACTACCTCTTCCCCCGGCTGATCGAGAAGAACAGGAACATGATGCGCCCTAACTCCGGCGTACGCGTCATGGATCGTGCGTTCCTTGACTTATTCGCCTTCTCTAAGAACGGGGACAAAATCGAAATCAAACGAAAGGCTCTTGAACTAAAGACCCGCATCGAACAATACAAAAAGCCGTTCGAAGATGGACACTTGTTCTTTCTCAGCGCATCTTCCGACGCTCTCGAAGAGCGCTTGTTACAGCGCAGCTCCTCAAAAGAGGCCGATGGTAAATTCGGCTTTGAGTTGGAGACGCTAAAGAAGCAGGACAAAGTTCTCAGGCAAATCTATCGAATTAAAGATGATCAAGTGCTCGATACAAGCCACCTTACGACCGGAGAAGTCGCCAAGGCAATTGCCAGAAAAATCCTGCTGGACGACTATGAAGAGTTTCCGTTTGCGGAACGCCTCGGAGAAATTATTGACGGGGATGGGGCGCTTTGATTTCTAACCGACCTAATATTTATCTCGCTGGTCCGCTGTTTTCTCCTCAAGAACGCCAGTGGAATGTCCTGCTGCGCGATAGCTTGATGGGGTTTGCGGACGTTTATCTACCCCAAGAAGATGGCTCCCTACTCGTCGATCTCGTCGCGAGCGGAATGTCTGTGGAAGAAGCTAAAAGCTCGATTTTCTCTGCGGACATTCGCGCCATCGATCGATGTGATATCCTCATGATCGTCATGGACGGGCGGGTGATCGATGAAGGGGCGTGCTTCGAGCTGGGTTACGCTTACAGTCGCGGAAAGATTTGCCTTGGCGTAAAAACAGACGTTCGGTCTCTGCTTCCTGTCGGCGACAACCCAATGATCGATTGCGCACTCCGTAAGATATTTAGGGACATCGATTCTGCGTGTGATTGGATTCGACGTCGACAATGGGAGCAGCATTGAGCAACTCAGCGGCACTGGTCCTTTTCTCGGGCGGCCAGGATTCCGCGACGGTTCTCGCATGGGCTCTCAAGAACTATGAGCGGGTCGAAACGATCGGCTTTGATTATGGCCAAAAGCACGCTGTAGAGATGAAGCAGCGAGCGATTTTTCGATCTCGCTTAGCTGATGAATTCCCCGATATGGCCACTCGGCTCGGGCCAGACCATGTGGTTGCACTTGACCTTGCCGGTCAGATCGCAGGGAACATCGCTTCGATTGACGTCTCCCGAAGTGAGATGCTCCTTCGGAAGAAATATATCCCCGGACGAAACCTCATAATGATGTCTTTGAGCGCAAGTGTAGCGTTTCGGAGGGGCATTGAGACGCTCGCTTGTGGCGTCAGCGAGACCGAATACTCAGGTTATCCCGATTGTCGGCGTAAGGCCATGAACGCCATAGAAGTAGCGCTGAACGAAGCAACAGGCTTTTCATGGTCCATACAATGCCCCTTGATGGAGCTAGACAAGGCCGGGGTCTGGAGGCTGTCGAGTGCCCTTGGCGGCAGCGCCTTATTAGAACTCATCAGGGAAGAAACGCATAGTTGCTACGAAGGCGTGAGAGAGAGGCGGCAACCCTGGGGATACGGATGCACACAGTGCGACGCCTGCCGACTGCGAGAGAAGGGCTGGCGGGAATTCACTGCGGCCTCGGTGTAGCAATTTAAGCGGATTTCATCCGTAGATATCTGCTCCCGCCACTGATACACACGCACCATTGGCGGGGCGAAAAACCTCAATACTTTCAGTAATGAAGGTGCTCTCGATCACAGTTCAATCCTGTCTGGCAGCACCATCCCTTTTCTTTGAAAGATCGTAGCCCGCGCGATCGGACGGCGCTTCGCGCCCTAGCCGTTGCGCCGCTCGCCGCGCAGGGTCGGCAGGCCGATGCCGGCGGCATCGAAGCCGCCGTCGACCGCCAGGATCTGGCCCGTGATGTAGCTCGAGCGCTCGCAGGCCAGGAAGAAGATCGCCTCCGCCAGCTCCTCCTCGAGGCCGTAGCGGTTGAGCGGAATGGCGTCGTGATAATCGGCCCGGATCGCCGGCGAGTGCACCGCCTTGGCCATGGCGGTGTCGACCGGCCCCGGCGCGACGGCGTTGACGCGAATGCCGAGCGCAGCCAGTTCGACCGCGAGCTGTTTCGTCAGATGGGCGAGGGCGGCCTTGCTGGTGCCGTAGGCCGAACGCAGCGTCGAGGCCCGCACCGCCGAGATCGAGGTGACGTTGACGACCGCGCCGCCACCGTGCTCGCGCATCAATTGGACGGCCGCCTTGGTGCACAGGAACGAGCCGGTGAGATTGACCGCCAGCACGCGATTCCAGTCTTCGTCGGAGGTTTCCAGCAGCGGCGCGAACACGGCGATGCCGGCATTGTTGACCAGCGCATCGAGCCGCCCGAACCGCCTCCTGATCTCGTCGATTGCTGCCGCGACCCCGGCGGCGTCGGACACGTCGCAATGCAGCGCCAGCGTGTCCTCCGGCCGCGCGATTTCCGCCTCCGCACCCGCAAGCAGGTCGCGTTCGATGTCGAGCAGGGCGACCTGCCAGCCTTCCGCCAGGAAGCGCCGCGCGGTGGCGAGGCCGATGCCGCGCGCGGCGCCGGTGACGAGTGCAAGCTTTTTCGGGGAGGACGTCATCGAGACTCCGTTGTCGGCCGCTAGTGTCCCGTCTCCGAATTACCGCTACGTTTGCCTCGCACTCGCACGGTCATTCGGAGACATAGGGACACTGGTTGATCAGGATGGCGGGCATGGGGGCCGTCTTTCCCGCGCCGGCTCTCAAGTCAAACCGCAATCATTCAGCCGGTCTTGCCCGGCCGTGGCCGGCAGTTGTAGGCGCGGCGGAAGCCGGCGGCGCGGGCATCCTCCACCGAGCAGAACCAGCGCTGCGGCCTGGTCACCGTCGGATAGCTGCGGCAGCTGCGCTCGTGATAGATGCCGACATTGCCGGTGAGGCGGGCGCGGACCGAATAGCGGCCCTTGATCGTACAGCCGGCCGGCATCGAGGCCTGCTCCGGGAAGATGACGCGGCGGATCGCCGCGGCGGTTTCCGGTTGGCAGGCCGCGCCGGCGAGCGGCGCATCGACGCGCCATTTGCGGAAATCGATCGGGGCGACGAAGCAGCCCTTCCACAGCCCGAGCCGCTTGTCTTTTGCCTCGGCGACGTCGGCCTTGAAGGCGCTTTTGGCCGGATCGCTTGCAACGGCGAAGCCGCGCCGCGCCAGCTGCTGGTTGAGGCTCGCCGTCTCGCCCTCGACGAAGCACAGGCCGCGGCGACGGCCGCGGAGGAGCGGATCGGCGCCCTTGTCGTCGCAGCGCAGCGCCCGGCCGGCGACCACGGCCGCGAGCTGGTCGCGCGCCGTGACACCGCAGGCCCAGAGATCGGCATGGTCATCGACGCACATCTGGTCGAACTCCGGCGCATCGACGCCGTCGAGCGAAAACACCGTGTCGCCGATCCTGACCGTGTTGCCGTCCTTCACCACCGGGGCGGCGGCGCGGCTCGCGGCGGGCCAGATCAGGATCGTCAGCAACAGCAATATGAAACGTCTCATCGCTCAAAAACCTTCGGCCGAATGGTCCGCAATACGGCCGGCCCCGGCACGCTTTGTCCAGCGCCGGCGGATCGAGGTTCACAGAAATCGACCGGCGCCTGCGCCGCCTTCGTCGTCGGGCGTCGACCAGGCGAGCAGTCATGACGCTGGCATCCGCCTGCAACTTCCGCCGTGCGATTTCCGGTTCCGGCGCCCCTCGCCCGGATCGCTAAAGCGATCCGACCTCTCCCCGCAAATGCGGCTACGAGTTTCACACATCTGGGCGGCGACAACGGAGTGAAAAGATGCGCCCGGACCTTCGTTTTCGTCATGGCCGGGCTTGTCCCGGCCATCCACGACTTGCTTGCTGCAGCGTCGTGAAGACGTGGATGCCCGGCACAAGGCCGGGCATGACGATTGAAAGGCTGAGAGAGTGGCCGTCTCTCTCTGCCGTCGTCGCCCGCT
This sequence comes from Bradyrhizobium sp. WD16, assembly GCF_024181725.1. NCBI lineage: Bacteria > Pseudomonadati > Pseudomonadota > Alphaproteobacteria > Hyphomicrobiales > Nitrobacteraceae > Bradyrhizobium > Bradyrhizobium sp. WD16. Next base: position 1,404,199 of record NZ_CP028908.1, read on the forward strand.
TCAAGCGGGCGATCCAGTACTCCGCGAGGGTGCGAAAGGGCAGGACGGTGCGTCAGCATTCCATCGATGTCACCCTTGAGCACCGCCATCGACGACACGGATTACTGGGTCGCCCGGTCTGCGCCGGGCGACGACGACCTGGGGTGTGGCGGCCGCCCAGATGTGTTTGAAACTCGACCGGTCAGACCGTCCGGCCGCCGTCGACCGGCAGCACCACGCCGGTGAGGAATTCGGCCTCGTCGCTGCCGAGATAGACGCAGGCATTGGCGATGTCCGAGGGCTTCGACATCCGGCCGAGCGGAATGGTGCCGACGAATTTGGCGCGGTTCTCCGGCGTGTCCGGCACCCCCATGAAGGATTCCAGCAGCGCGGTCTCGCCGATCACCGGCGCGACGCAGTTGACGCGGATGCCGTCCGGCGCGAGCTCGACCGCCATCGACTTCGACAGCAGGTTCACCGCGCCCTTGGTGGCGTTGTACCAGGTCAGGCCCGGCCGCGGCCGCGAGCCCGCGGTCGAGCCGATGTTGATGATGCGCCCCTCTTTCTGCCGGCGCATGATCGGCACCACCGCGTTGGTCATCAGGTAGATCGACTTCACGTTGATGGCGAAGACCTTGTCGAACTCGGCCTCGGTGACCTCGAGCATCGGCTTGTTGCGGAAGGTCCAGCCGGCATTGTTGACGACGATGTCGAGGCGGCCGCCGGCGTCGACCGCCTTGCCGACCGCGGCCTCGATATCCGCCTGCCTCGTGACGTCGCCGGCCACCGCGAGCGCGCCGTTGCCGGCTTCCGCCGCGACCCTCGCCGCGCCCTCGCCGTTGAGATCGAGCACCACGACCCGCGCGCCCTCACGCGCATAGGCCTGCACGATCCCGGCGCCGAAGCCCGACGCTCCGCCCGTCACCAGGGCGGTCTTTCCCTTCAATCGCATTCCTCGTTCCTCTCTGATTTGCGATTTCGATCAGCCGTGCTTGACGACCATGGTCTTCATGGCGGCGAGCTCATAGAGCGCCTCGAAGCCCTTCTCGCGGCCGTGGCCGGATTTCTTCATGCCGCCGAACGGCAGCTCGATGCCGCCGCCGGCGCCGTAGCCGTTGACGAAGACCTGGCCGACGCGGACCTTGCGGGCGACGCGGATGGCGCGGGCGCCGTCGCCCGACCACACCCCGGCGACGAGGCCGTAATCGGTGCCGTTGGCGAGCGCGACCGCATCGGCCTCGTCGTCGAACGGCATCGCCACCAGCACCGGGCCGAACACTTCATCGCGGGCGAGTTCGCTGTCGCGCCCGACATTGCGATAGAGCAGCGGCGGCACGAAGAAGCCTTCCGCCGGCACGCCGTCGGCGATGGCGCCGCGCGCCACGACTTCGGCGCCGGCCGCCTCGGCGCGCGCCAGCATGGCCTCGATGCGCTTCTTCTGGCCGGCGCTGATCACCGGGCCGAGATCGAGATCCATCTCCGGGGTGCCGGCGGTGAGTTTTGAAAACCGCGTCGTCAGATCGGCGAGGAAGCGATCCCAGATCCTGCGCTCGACCAGCACGCGCGATCCCGCCGAGCAGGTCTGGCCGGCATTCTGGACGATGGCGGCGCAGACGCTGGTCAGCACGGCGTCGAGATCGGCGTCGGCGAACACGACCTGCGGCGACTTGCCGCCGAGTTCGAGGGTGCAGCCGACATGATTGCGGGCCGCCGCCGTCTGCACCAGCGCGCCGACCTCGGGACTGCCGGTGAAGGAGACGAAGTCGATGCCGGGATGAGCCGACAGCGCGGCGCCGGCCTCCTCGCCGAGACCCGGCACCACATTGATGGCGCCGGCGGGGAAGCCCGCCTCGGCGGCGAGTTCGGCGAGCCGCAGCGGCACGAGGCAGGCTTCCTCGGCCGGCTTGACCACCACGGCGTTGCCCATGGCGAGCGCCGGGCCGAGCGTGCGGCCGAACATCTGCCCGGGATAATTCCAGGGAATGATCTGGGCGGTGACGCCGAGCGGTTCGTAGAGCGTCGTGACGAGATAGCCGTCGAGGAACGGGATGGTGTCGCCATGCACCTTGTCGGCGGCGCCGCCGTAATATTCGAAGTAGCGCGCCACCGCGACGACATCGGCCCTGGCCTGCTTCATCGGCTTGCCGGTGTCGGCGGCCTCGAGCTTCACCAGTTCGTCGGCATGATCCTCGACGAGCCTGCCGAGCCGGCTGAGCAGCCGGCCGCGCTCGGTGGCGGTCAGCCGGCCCCAGGCGCCGTCCAGCGCCCGGCGCGCCGCCTTGACGGCGAGATCGACATCGGCGGCCTCGCCGGCGGCGATGGCGCCGATCACCTGCCCGGTGGCAGGCGCCAGCATGGCGATGGTCCGGCCCGACTGCGACGGCTGCCACTTGTTGTCGATGAACACGCCCTTGGCGGGCGGCAGCTTGACCGTGACATTCATGGCGTATCTCCCTGGGATCAATTCCGACATGCCAAAGCTCCCGCCTCCCGCACCGCGAGCGAGGCCGGCTTTCGACATGTTACCATTGTGGCATGGCGGCGCGCGGAGCGCGAACCCCGCCGCTGCAAGGGTCCTGCGCGGCCGACGAGGGCCTTGAGGGGTCAGGCCGCGGCGGAACGAGGACGGCGGCGGGCCGCAGCGGGCCAACGAGCGACCGTTAACCCTCGCGCGCGCCCGTCGCGGCGAGAGGCGCGGCGCAACCATCCGGACAGGGCTTTCTTAACTCCGCACCCAGATACTTCGCCCCGCAAAACCAAGAACGCAAAGACAAGAATTTCGGGTGGGGGAAATATGGTCGGGTCGATCCTGCGCAAGCTTGCGTCACTGCCGTTGTCGATCGTTCGGTGGCGTCCGAGGCTCTGGCTGCGGTTTGGGCTGCGCGGCAATCTGTTTCTCGCCTTCGCGATCATCGCCGGCATGGCCATCGTCATCAGCGCCGCGGCCGGCATCCTGCTGGGGCGCCTCGGCGGCACCATGGAGTCACTCAGCGGCCGCGACATCCCGCGCCTCGCCGCCAGCCTGGAGCTGTCGGCGCTCAGCGAAAGCCTGTCGTCCAAGGGGCCGGCGCTGCTCGCCGCCAAGGACGAGGCCTCGCGCGACGAACTGACCAGGAGCCTCAAGGACACCCAGGCCGCGGCCATGGCCAAGCTGCGCGAGATCAAGAACCTCGGCGGCGATCCGGCCGTGGTCGGCGCCCTGGAGGAGACCGTCAAGGGCATCGACGACACCATCGGCAGCCTCGCCAACGCCGCCAAGGAGCGCCTCGACATCGTCGCCGACCGCGAGCGGCTCTATGACACGCTGCGCGTCGCCCATTCGCATTTCCTCGAGTCCGCCGGCCCCGAGATGATGGAGACCCAGACCAAGCTGACGGCGCTGCTGGCCTCTCCCGAAGTCGAGGTCGACCTGGTGCGCGACGCCGCCTATGCGGTCGAGCGGCTGTCGACCGTGGTGTCCGACGCCAACAACATGGCCGCCGACATGATGGGGGCGCTGTCCGCCACCACCAGCGGCGACATCGACGCCCTGCAGGAGACGTTCAAGACGACGCGCAAGCATGTCGATCCGCTGCTCAAGTCGCTCGGCGCCGTCAAGAGCGCGGCGCCGCTGCATGCCGAGGCCATGAAGCTGATCGTCATGGGCGAAGGCAAGACCAGCGCGTTCAAGGTCCGGCAGAAGGAGCTCGACGCCGTCGATTTCGGCCAGCTCATTCTCGACGAGACCGGCAAGCTCAACCGCGGCCTCGAAATGAGCGTCCATCAGCTCGTCAAGGACGTCGAGAGCGGAACCAATGCCCGCACCGGCGCCGCCAAGGCGACGGTCGCGACCGCGACGGTAGTGATGCTGGCGCTCGGCGCCCTGACCCTGATCGGCTCGGCGGCGTTCGTCTGGCTCTATGTCGGCCGCAACATCCTGCGCCGCATCGGCAATCTTCAGGCGGTGATGGCGCGCCTCGCCGCCGGCGACCTCGGCGCCGAGGTGGCGAGGAGCCGCCAGCGCGACGAGATCGCGGTGATGGCCGACAGTCTCGAAGTGTTCCGCGACGGCCTGATCCAGGCGCGGGACATGAGCGCCGACCAGGACCGGGACCGCGAGGCCAAGGCCGCCCGCGCCGCCCGCATGGAAGAGCAGATCGCGCGCTTCGAGCACATCATGCGCGGCTCGCTGGAAGGCCTGATGACCTCCGCCGACGCCATGCAGCAGACGGCGCAGAGCATGTCCGCCACCGCCGGCCGTTCCAGCGAACTCGCCACCGCGGTGGCCGCCGCCGCCGAAGAGACCTCGATCAACGTCCAGACCGTGTCGTCCGGCACCGAGGAGCTGTCGTCGTCGATCGCCGAGATCAGCCGACAGGTCGCCGGCTCGACGCAGGTCGCGCACAAGGCGGTGCAGCAGGCCGGCGCCACCGATTCGACGATGCAGGGTCTTGCCGCCAGCGCGGCCCGCATCTCGACGGTGATCGACCTGATCCAGAGCATCGCCTCGCAGACCAACCTGCTGGCGCTCAACGCCACCATCGAGGCGGCCCGCGCCGGCGACTCCGGCCGCGGCTTTGCGGTGGTCGCCTCCGAGGTGAAGAGCCTCGCCACCCAGACGGCGCAGGCGACCGAGGAGATCCGCGCCCAGATCGCGCAGATGCAGCAGGCGACCACCGGCGCGGTCGATGCCATCCGCGACATCGTCGCCACCATCGGCGAGATCAGCGACTACACCGGCTCCATCGCCGCGGCGGTCGAACAGCAGGGCTCGGCGACCCACGAGATGGCGCGCAACATCCAGCAGGCGGCCGGCGGCACCACCGACGTGTCGAGCAACATCGTCGGCGTCAGCGAGGCCTCCACCGAGGCCGGCACGGCGGCCGCCAAGGTGCTGGACGCCTCGGGCGGCCTGCGCCGCGAAGCCGAGGAGCTGCGCGCCAGCATTCACGCCTTCCTGGCCGAGATCCGCGCGGCGTGAGGCGCCGTGCGGCGTCATTTCGCACGGCGGATTTTACCGCGATCGCGGCTTGCCGGTTTCAAACGCGTGCTTGATTTGCCGCCGCACTTTCCGGCTGACAGGGTGGGCCGATCCGGCTAAGCGGGAAGCCGAAAGGTTCCGCCATGCACACCCGAGCCGAATCCGCCGCCAACCAGGCGCTGGTCTATCCGATCGAAACGCCGCCCGCGCCGGGCGAGATGGTCGAATTGCGGCCCGGCGTGCTGTGGGTGCGGCTCGCGCTGCCGTTCCGCCTCAACCACGTCAACATCTACCTGATCGCCGACGACGGCGGCTGGGCGATGATCGACACCGGCATCGGCAACGAGGCGACCATCGAGGCCTGGACACAGCTGTTCGAAGGCCCGCTGCGCCACGTCCACGTCACGAGGCTGATCGTCACCCATGCCCATCCCGACCATGTCGGCCTCGCCGGCTGGATCGTCGAGCGCTTCGGCTGCGCCTTCTCGATGTCCCAGGTGGAATATCTGCAGGCGGCCTATTTCCAGCACCGCGGCGCCGACGAGCGCAAGGCGGCGCAGCGGCTGTTCTTCCGCCGCCACGGCATGGACGAGGCGCTCACCGACGAATTGCTCGGCCGCGGCCAGGATTACCTCAAGCGCGTGTCGGTGCTGCCGGCCTCCTACCACCGCCTGTCCCACGGCGACACCATCGCCATCGGCAGCCGCCGCTTCCGGGTGATCACGGGAGGCGGCCACGCCCTCGACCAGGTGATGCTCCATTGCGCCGAGGACAGCCTGTTCCTGTCGGCCGACCAGGTGCTGAGCAAGATCTCTCCCAATGTCAGCGTCTGGGCGGTGGAGCCAAAAGCCAATTCGCTCGGCGAGTATCTCGCCTCGCTCGCCGCCCTGGAGCGCGACCTGCCCGCCGACCTCCTGGTGCTGCCGGGACACGGCCTGCCGTTCTTCGGTCTCAAGACCCGGGTGCGCCAGCTCGCCGACCATCACGAGGAGCGCTGCGAGCTGATCGCGGAAGCCTGCCGCACGGCGCCGAAGACCTCGGCCGAGCTCGTGCCGGTGGTGTTCAACAAGCACGTGCTCGACGCCCACCAGATGGGCTTTGCCGCGGGCGAACTGATCGCCCACGTCAACTACATGCTGGCCGAGGGCCGGCTCAAGCCGGCGCCGAGCCTCGACGGCGTGCTGCGCTTTTCCGCCGCTTAACCGCGGCTTGACCGCCGCTCAGCGCCGCGCCGGCCATCCGCATGAGCGATCGGCGTAATTTGCTGCTCGACAGCCGTGCTGGAAAAGCTCTAAAAAGCGCCAGCGCACCGCCGCAGCGACGGCACGGAACCCGGGACCGCCGCGAATTGGTCTGAAATCACAGTGATTTAGACCGCAGTGATTTAGACCGCACTGAGGTGTCTGAGGAAGCTTGGCCGGCCTGGCCCGGTTCCCAGCCGGCGCCGGGACATGAAACGGGGAGTAAAGACGCCGGCGCGCGCCCGTTTCGTCCGGGATGCATCATGGATTACAGCCAGTTCTTCAGCGCCGCCCTGAACCGCCTGCACGACGAGCGGCGCTACCGCGTTTTCGCCGACCTGGAACGGATCGCCGGCCGCTTCCCCCATGCGGTGTGGCACTCCCCACGCGGCGAGCGCAACGTGGTGATCTGGTGCTCCAACGACTACCTCGGCATGGGCCAGCACCCGAAGGTCGTCGGCGCCATGGTCGAAAGCGCCACCCGCAGCGGCACCGGTGCCGGCGGCACCCGCAACATCGCCGGCAACAACCACTCCCTGATCCAGCTCGAGCAGGAACTGGCCGATCTCCACGGCAAGGATTCCGCCCTGGTCTTCACCTCGGGCTATGTCTCGAACCAGACCGGCATCTCGACCCTCGCCAAGCTGCTCCCGAACTGCCTGATCCTGTCCGACGCCCTCAACCATAATTCCATGATCGAGGGCATCCGCCAGTCCGGCTGCGAGCGCATCGTCTTCCGCCACAACGACCTCGGCCACCTCGAGGAATTGCTGCGCGCCGCCGACCCCGACCGGCCGAAGCTGATCGTCTGCGAAAGCCTCTATTCCATGGACGGCGACGTCGCGCCGCTCGCCGCGATCTGCGATCTCGCCGAACGCTACGGCGCCTTGACCTATGTCGACGAGGTCCACGCCGTCGGCATGTACGGCCCGCGCGGCGCCGGCATCGCCGAGCGCGACGCCGTGATGGACCGCATCGACGTCATCGAAGGCACGCTCGCCAAGGCCTTCGGCTGCCTCGGCGGCTACATCGCCGCGCGCGCGGACATCATCGACGCGGTGCGCTCCTATGCGCCGGGCTTCATCTTCACCACGGCGCTGCCGCCGTCGATCTGCTCGGCGGCGACCGCCGCGATCCGCCACCTCAAGACCTCGCAGTGGGAGCGTGAGCGCCACCAGGACCGGGCGGCGCGGGTCAAGGCGATCCTCCAGGCCGCCGGCCTGCCGGTGATGGCGAGCGACACCCACATCGTTCCGGTCTTCGTCGGCGAGCCGGAGCGCTGCAAGCGCGCCAGCGACCTGCTGCTGGAAGACCACGGCATCTACATCCAGCCGATCAATTATCCGACCGTGCCCAAGGGCGCGGAGCGGCTGCGCGTCACCCCCTCGCCCTACCACGACGACGTGCTGATCGATCGGCTCGCCGAAGCCATGGTCCAGGTCTGGGAAAAGCTCGGCCTGCCGCTCGGGGCCAAGGCGCTCGCCGCCGAATAAAGGCGGCGAGCGCCGCCGGCCGGCGCCCTGGACCGCGGCGATCGCCGCCCACGGCCGCTCCGATCTGCTATAGTCGATCGACCCATGATGTTCCGGCCATCGGGCGACCGCGGGCCGATGGCAGCAGGTGCGAGGGCAGGTCACGCGTCGAGTGGGTAACGAGTAGAGACGGGCGCCATGCAGAACTGGGGCGTGATCGCGGTCGCGTTCGGCTATATCGGCTTCCTGTTCGTCGTCGCGAGCTATGGCGACCGGCTGACCCAGAACCGCCGCGCCGCCGCCGGCCGGCTGATCTATCCGCTGTCGCTGGCGATCTACTGCACCTCCTGGACCTTCTTCGGCTCGATCGGGCTCGCCAGCCGCAGCGGCATCGAGTTCCTCGCCATCTATGTCGGCCCGGTGCTGATGATCGTCTTCTGCACGCCGCTGCTGCGGCGGGTGATCCACCTCGCCAAGACCCACAACATCACCTCGGTGGCCGACTTCATCGGCGCCCGCTACGGCAAGAGCCAGGCGGTCGCGGCCATGGCGGCGATCATCGCGATCATCGGCTCGGTGCCCTATATCGCGCTGCAGCTCAAGGCGGTGGCGACCTCGCTGGAGACCATTCTCGGCGCCGAACAGACCCGCGAACTCGCCGCCACCCGGATCCCGCTGGTCGGCGACATCGCTCTCGCCGTCACCGTCGCCATGGCGCTGTTCGCCGTGCTGTTCGGAACGCGGCACGCCGACGCCACCGAGCACCAGCACGGGCTGATGCTCGCGGTGGCGACGGAATCGGTGGTCAAGCTGGCGGTGTTCATCACCGCGGGCGCCTTCATCACCTTCTGGATGTTCTCGCCCGCCGAACTGATCGACAGGGCGGCCAAGTCGCTGGAGGGGGCGCGCACGCTCTATCACGTGCCATCGATCGGCAACTTCCTGACCATGACGCTGCTGGCCTTCTTCGCCGTCATGCTGCTGCCGCGGCAGTTTCACGTCAGCGTGGTGGAGAACACCTCCAATGCCGAGGTGGGCCGGGCGCGCTGGATGTTTCCGCTCTATCTCGTTGCGATCAACATCTTCGTGCTGCCGGTGGCCCTCGCCGGCCTGGTGCAATTCCCGTTCGGCGCGGTCGACAGCGACATGTATCTGCTGGCGCTGCCGATGGCGGACGGCGCCGCGTACCTGACCATTGCCGTCTTCATCGGCGGCCTGTCGGCCTCCACCGCCATGGTCATCGTCGAATGCGTCGCGCTGGCGATCATGGTGTCGAACGACATCGTCGTGCCGCTGATGCTGCGGCACAGCCCGCACGGACGCGAGGGCCAGAACTTCGCCGCTTTCCTGCTCAACACGCGGCGGCTGGCGATCTTCGCCATCATGCTGCTCGCCTATTTCTACTACCGCTCGCTCGGCAACGCCCAGCTCGCGGCCATCGGCCTGTTGTCCTTCGCCGCCATCGCCCAGCTCGCGCCGGCGTTCTTCGGCGGCCTGATGTGGCGCAGCGCCACCGCCCGCGGCGCCATGGGCGGCATGGCGGCGGGCTTCGCGGTCTGGGCCTACACCCTCCTCATTCCGAGCCTCGCCGATCTCGGCGCCGAGCAGTCGCACTGGCTCCAGCACGGCCCGTTCGGCATCGAGGCGCTGCGACCGCAGGCGCTGCTCGGCTCCGAACTGCCGCCGCTGCTCCATGGCGTGTTGTGGTCGCTGGCGCTCAACTGCCTGACCTACGTGCTGTTGTCGCTGATGCGCCGGCCGTCCTCGATCGAGCGCGTCCAGGGCGACCTGTTCGTGCCGAACGAACTCGCGCCGATCACGCCGAGCCTGCGGCGCTGGCGCTCGACGGTGACGGTGCAGGATGCCCTCGCCACCGTCGCCCAGTATCTCGGCCCGGACCGCGCCCGCCAGGAATTCGAAAATTTCGCCGCCGCCCAGCGCCTCGTGCTGGAGGACGGCGCGCCGGCGGATTTCCGCCTGCTGCGCCACGCCGAGCACCTGATCGCCTCCTCGATCGGCGCGGCCTCCTCCCGCGTGGTGATGTCGCTGTTGCTGCGCAAGCGCACGGTGTCGGCCAAGGCGGCGCTGAAGCTGCTCGACGACGCCCACGCCGCGCTGCATTTCAACCGCGAAATGCTGCAGACCGCGCTCAACCATGTCCGCCAGGGCATCGCGGTGTTCGACGCCGACCTCCAGCTCGTCTGCTCCAATCGCCAGTTCGGCGAGCTGCTCGACCTGCCGCCCTATGTCATGCAGAACGGCGTCCCGCTGCGCGACATCCTCGAGGCGCTCAGCGGCCGCGATGCGGCGGACGGCGGCGAGGCGCAGATCGAGCGGCGGCTCGCCGCCTACACCACCGAGGGCACGCCTTATCTGGAGCGCCTGCCCGGCCGCAACCTGGTGATCGAGGTGCGCTCCAACCGCATGCCGGGCGGCGCGCTGGTGATCACCTTCTCGGACATCACCCCGAGCGTCGAGGCGGCCGAGGCGCTGGAGCGGGCCAATGCCTCGCTGGAAATGCGGGTGCGTCAGCGCACCGAGGAACTGACGCGGCTGAACTCGGAGCTCGCCCAGGCCAAGAGCGCCGCCGAAGAGGCCAACATCTCCAAGACGCGCTTCCTGGCGGCGGCGAGCCACGACGTGATGCAGCCGCTGAACGCCGCGCGGCTCTACGTCACCAGCCTGATCGAACGCCATGGCGGCGGCGAAACCACGCGCCTCGTCGAGAACATCGACGAGTCGCTCGAAGCCATCGAGGACATCCTCGGCGCGCTGCTCGACATTTCCCGTCTCGACGCCGGCGCCATGGCGCCGTCGATCTCGAGTTTCCGGATCGGCGACCTGCTGCGCTCGCTGGAGATCGAATTCGCCCCGGTCGCGCGCGCCAAGGAGCTCGAATTGACCTTCGTGTCGTGCTCGCTGCCGGTCACCTCCGACCGCGTGCTGCTGCGTCGGCTGCTGCAGAACCTGATCTCGAACGCCATCAAGTATACCCCCCATGGTCGCGTCCTGGTGGGATGCCGCCGGCGCGGCGGCAGGCTTCAGATCGACATCCTCGATACCGGAGTGGGCATCCCGGTGGAGAAGCGCGGCGAGATCTTCAAGGAATTCCACCGCCTCGACCAGGGCGCGCGGATCGCGCGCGGCCTCGGCCTCGGCCTGTCGATCGTCGAGCGCATTGCCCGGGTGCTCGGCCACAGCATCTCGATCGATGCCAACCGCGGCGGCGGATCGCGCTTCTCGCTGACCCTGCCGGTGGCCGACGCCGTCACCTACACCGCCACGGTGACCAGCGCGACGCCGCTGGCGCGGGCGCCGATGAGCGGCACCCGCATCGTCTGCATCGAAAACGATCCGGCGATCCTCGACGGCATGAAGACGCTGCTCACCGGCTGGAACGCCGAGGTGGTCGCCGCGCTCGATCCGGCCGCCGCCATCGAGGCCATTGCCGCCAAGGAGGGCCCGATCACCGGTCTGCTCGTCGACTATCATCTCGACCGCGGCACCGGCATCGCCGCGATCCGCGAGATCCGCCGGCGGTTCGGCAGCGGCATCCCCGCGATCCTGATCACCGCCGACCGCAGCCCGGCGGTGCGCGCCGCCGCCGCCGAGGACAAGATCATCGTGCTCAACAAGCCGGTAAAGCCGGCGGCGCTGCGCGCCCTGCTCGGCCAGTGGCGGACGCAGCAGATGGTCGCCGCGGCGGAATAGACCTCAACAGCGATCTCTATCGTCGTTGCGAGGAGCTCCAGGTCGAGCGGCGACAACGAAGTGAAAAGATGCGCCCTGACCTTCATTCTCGTCATGGCCGGGCTTGTCGCCCGGAAGTCGGATGTTTCCGACTTCCGGCATTAAGGAGAACGCGATCCGGCGCGAGCCGGATCGCTATGCCATCCACGACTTGCTTGCTGCGGCATCGTGAAGACGTGGATGCCCGCGACCGGTCTTCGCCTTCGGCTTCGACCCGGCGCAATGGCTGGGCGCGCCGAAGCTTCTTAGCGAAGGCGGGCAAGCGCGGGCATGACGATTGAAAGGCTGAATGAGTGGCCGCTTTCTCGGCTGCGGATCAGATGTGTGAATACGATAGCCGCTGACGCAAGGCGAGGTCGGCGCGAAGCGCCGGGCGATGACGACAGAATGTCGAGCAGGATCTCGATGCCGATGCGAGCCGACCGTCGACGAGCACGCGACCTATCCTATCCCGCCGGGGCATCGCCCGGGCGCCATTGGCCGCCGGCGATCTTCGCGGCGGCGATCACCGCCTGGGTTCGGCTCTCGACCCCGAGCTTCTGCAGGATGGCGGAGACATGGGCCTTGATGGTGGCCTCGGACACGCCGAGGGCGTAGGCGATCTGCTTGTTGAGCAGTCCCTCGGACAGCATCATCAGCACGCGGACCTGTTGCGGCGTCAGGGTCACCAGGCGATCGCGCAATTGCGCGAGTTCCGGATCGGCGGCGGCGGTCGGGTCGACGTCCGGCGGCAGCCAGACCTCGCCGGCCAGAACCTGGGCGATGGCGGCCCGCAGGGTATCGGCCCCGAAACGCTTGGGAATGAAACCGGAGGCGCCGAATTCCATCGAGCGGCGGATGGTGACGCTGTCGTCGCTGGCCGAGACCACCACCACCGGAATGGCCGGGTATTGGGCGCGCAGGTAGATCAGCCCGGAAAAGCCGCTGATCCCCGGCATGGTCAGGTCGAGCAGGATGAGGTCGACGTCGCCGTCCTGTTCCAGCAGCGCCGTCAACTCCTCGAACGACCCCGCCTCGACGATCGCCACCTCGGACACCACGCCGCGGACCGCCTCGCGCAGGGCGCCGCGGAACAGCGGATGATCGTCGGCGATCACGATGCGGGTTGTGGCGGGTGAAGTCATCGCGTGGAAGTCATCGCGTCCATGGTCAGGCGCCGGTCTGCACCGGCGGGCGTGGCGGGCTGTCGCAGGGCCGGCGTGCGGCCGTCACTGCGGTGCGATTGTCGTCCGCCGCGACGGCAGTTGCAACAGCTTGTGATCAGAAGGACTTGGCCGATGCTCGCTGCGGTTAATCGCGCCTTGTGCGCCGCAACATCATCGTCGCCGTGCGATGGCCGAAAGTCTTATGGGCCGTTGTTCACGGCAATGTTAATTCTGCGCCGGGATTGGCGTGTTCACGCGGCCCACGACCGCACGCACGACAACGAGCTGAAATCAGCCAATCGGGGAAACGTCTCATGAGCACTACGACTATGACATCAGCAAGACCGCGTGGCATGACCGGCGAAGAACGCTTCGTCGTGCTTGCCTCGTCGCTCGGCACTGTCTTCGAATGGTATGACTTCTATCTCTACGGCTCGCTGGCTGCGATCATCGGCGCCCAGTTCTTCAGCGCCTATCCCGAAAGCACGCGCAACATCTTCGCGCTGCTGGCCTTCGCCGCCGGCTTCCTGGTGCGTCCGTTCGGCGCCATCGTGTTCGGCCGCGTCGGCGATATCGTCGGCCGCAAATACACCTTCCTCATCACCATCCTGATCATGGGCCTGTCGACCTTCGTGGTCGGCCTGCTGCCCAACGCCGCGACCATCGGCATCGCCGCCCCGATCATCCTGGTCGGCCTGCGCCTGCTGCAGGGTCTGGCGCTGGGTGGCGAATACGGCGGCGCCGCGACCTATGTCGCCGAGCACTCGCCGTCGAACCGCCGCGGCTACTACACCTCCTTCATCCAGACCACGGCGACGCTCGGCCTGTTCCTGTCGCTGCTGGTGATCCTGTTCACCCGCACCATCATCGGCGAGGCCGAGTTCGCGGTCTGGGGCTGGCGCGTGCCGTTCCTGGTGTCGGTGGTTCTGCTCGGCGTCTCGGTCCTGATCCGCATGCGCCTCAACGAATCGCCGGTGTTCCAGCGCATGAAGGATGAAGGCAAGGGCTCCAAGGCCCCGCTGACCGAAGCCTTCGCCAACTGGGGCAACGGCAAGATCGTCCTGCTCGCCCTTCTCGGCCTGACCATGGGCCAGGGCGTCGTCTGGTACACCGGCCAGTTCTACGCGCTGTTCTTCCTGCAATCGATCCTCAAGGTCGACGGCTATACCTCGAACCTGCTGATCGCATGGTCGCTGGTGTTCGGCACCGGCTTCTTCGTGGTGTTCGGCGCCCTGTCCGACCGCATCGGCCGCAAGCCGATCATCATGGCGGGCTGCCTGATCGCGGCGCTGACCTTCTTCCCGATCTTCAAGATGATCTCGACCAACGCCAATCCGGCGCTGGAAAAGGCCTATGAAAGCGTCAAGGTCCAGGTGGTGGCGGATCCCGCAAGCTGCGGCGACCTGTTCAACCCGGTGGGCACCCGCGTCTTCACCAAGCCCTGCGACACGGCCCGCGCCTTCCTCGCCCAGTCCTCGGTGAAGTACTCGACCGTGCCCGCCGCCGCCGGCTCTGCGGTCAAGATCCTGATCAACGACAAGGAAGTGCCCTACACCGACGCCAAGACCTCCAACCCGGCGATCACCTCGGCCATCTCGGCCGCGGGCTATCCGAAGGCGGGCGATGCCGGCATCGTCAAGATGGCGCATCCGTTCGACATCTTCCGTCCGCAGGTCGCGGCGGTCATCGGGCTGCTGTTCATCCTGGTGGTCTTCGTCACCATGGTCTACGGCCCGATCGCGGCAATGCTGGTCGAACTCTTCCCGACCCGCATCCGCTACACCTCGATGTCGCTGCCCTACCACATCGGCAACGGCTGGTTCGGCGGCCTCCTGCCGGCGACCGCCTTCGCCATCGTGGCCTCGACCGGCGACATCTATTCGGGCCTCTGGTACCCGGTGATCTTCGCGGCACTGACCTTCGTCATCGGCATGCTGTTCGTGCCCGAGACCAAGGACGTGGACATCACCGCCAACTGATGGCGTCGCCGGCGCGCCGGCAAGCTTCCGACGGATCGACGGCCGCGGCACCCGCCGCGGCCGTTTTCATTTTCGCGAGGCCGATCAGTTCTCGCCGGCGCGGGCGCCGACGAACTGCAGCACCACCTCGCGGCGATGGCTGCTCGCGCGATGCTCGATCAGGTAGATGCCCTGCCAGGTGCCGAGGGCGAGCTTCCCGCCGGTCACCGGCACCTGCAGCGAGGTCGCGGTCAGCAGGGTCTTGATGTGGGCCGGCATGTCATCGGGCCCTTCGGCGTCGTGGGTCCAGCCGCCGCTCTGCGGCGCCAGGCGGTCGAGCGCGGTCAGCAGGTCGGCCTGCACGGCGGGATCGGCATTCTCCTGGATCGTCAGCGAGGCCGAGGTGTGACGCACGAACAGCGTCAACACGCCCTCGCCACCGGCGCAGCCGGCCACGAAGCGCCGCGCCTCCGCGGTGAGGTCGGTGAAGCCGGTGCCGCGCGTCGCCACACTCAGGGTCGCGGTCGCGACGATCGTCGCCGGGACCGTGCGGATATCTGAACTGGTGATGGACGTGGCCATGGCGCTCTCCGCTCAAGCTCGGCGATAATGGCAAGCGCCGCTCAGCGCGCGCCGAGATCGCGTTTCATCCGCGCCGCCATGTCGACAAGCTGGTTCCAGGCACGTTCGACGACGCTCTTCCGCCGCTCGAATTCGCGCCCTGCGGCCGCGCTGTCGTCCTCGGCGGCCGGCGCCGCCTTCGATGCCGCCGGCGGGTTCGGCGGCAGGTTCGGCGTCGGCGCGACCGTCGCGGTGGGGGCCGGCTCGCGCCGCGCCAGCTCCTCGCTCAGCCGCGCGGTCTCGCCACGCAGCCGCGTCGTCTCATCGTTCAGGCGCGACAGTTCGGAGTTCAGGCGCGTGGTCTCGTCCTGCAGCCGATGCAGACTGTCCGCCGTGACCGCATCGAGATCCTGCGACGGCACCGCAACAGCAGGGGGCGTCCGGGGCGAACTCAGCCGCGGCGGCAGGGCCGCATAGGCGCGGCGCGGACCGCTGCACGGCACCGCCACGGCATCGCCGGTATCGAGCCTCAGCACGCCGTCGGCACGCGGCAGCAGCATGGTGCAGTCCCGCGCCAGCGCCGCACCGCCGCCAAGCGACACGGCAAGACCGGCCGCGGCGACACCGATCAGAACGCGCCCGATCAGAGCGACGATCGTCCCGGCGACCGTCCTCCCGGCGACAGTGGCGCCCGATTGCGATCGACGCGGCAGCGTGCCGAACATCATTCCCTCATGCGTCGCAGCGATAGGGCCGACGCCCTGAACGCAACGCGTCGGCCAGGAGTTCGATCCGGTCCTGGCCCCAGAACACCTCGCCATCGAGCACATAGACCGGCGAGCCGAACACGTCGGCCGCCACCGCCTCCTCGCGGTTCTTCTCGTAGCGTGCGCCGACCTCCTCCGAGCGCGCCCGCTCCAGCAGCGCCGGCCCCGGCAGCCCGGCCGCATTGACGAGGTCGGTGAGGACCGCGGGATCGCCGAGATCGCGCTCCTGCTGCCAGATCGCCGGGAAGGCGAGGCGCAGATACGGCTCCGGATCGTGGCCGGCCTCGATCATGGCGATCACCAGCTTGTCGGCGAGCGCCGCGTTGAACGGCCAGTGCGCCGGATGCAGGCGAAGATCGAGCCCGCGCTTGTCGCGCCAGCGCTGCAGCTCGACGATCCGATAGCGCTGCCGCACCGGATGGCGCTTGGCGAGCGGCAGTCCGCCGGTCTCCGAGAACAGGTCGACCAGCGTCACCGGCCTGTAATTAATTCTGCAGCCATAATCACTTGCGACCTGCGTGAAGGCGCCATGGCCGATATAGGCCCACGGCGACTGGAGCGAAAAATAGTAATCGATCTGACGCGGCATTCCGGTTTCCAGGCGGTTTCGAACGCGATGCACCGGCCATCCCAACAGACCGCCGCCGTCGCCGCAAGGCGCTTGCCACGTCCATGCCGTTTCCCGCGATGCGGCAATGACCCTCGCGGCAGCGGCGACGTCGCTCATTTAGCCTTGAGTTTCAAGGCGATAACGTGGGATTACGACTTCTTGACTTGCCAGGGAGCCGTCAGTATGGTCCGCGCGGTTTCGTGGGGCGGCGGGGCTTTTTTTCTCAATCGCGCGAGCGCGTCAGGTGTCGGCGGCTATGACGGATGGCACGCGACATGATCGAGGCGACGAGAAGAATAGCGAGCACCCGCCGGCCGATGAGGCTGCGCTTTCCGCAAGGCTGACGCATCTGGACCAACGGCTCGCCGCAGCGCGGCGGGAGCGTGAAAACCAGAGCGCCCGGCAAGGCAGCGAGGGCGAATCCGCATCCTCCAGGGCTTCGGCCATGGCGCGCGGCTTCCGTCTCTCCTCCGAACTGGTCGCAGGCGTCGTGGTCGGTGCGGTCATCGGGTGGGGCTTCGACCGCCTTCTGTCGACGTCGCCCTGGGGTTTCATCGTGTTTCTTCTGCTCGGCTTCGCTGCCGGCGTCGTGAACCTGATGCGGGCTGCAGGCGTCACTCCCGGCGACACATCCGATCGTTCCTGAAGTCGATCGCCTTCAAGCGGTCGATCCTGACCGGGCCGCCGCGCCTTGTCGGGGCTATGAGGCGATAAGTTAAGACTGTTTCAGCCCGGCGCGCGCCGGCAAAGATGAGAGACGAGACCGGATGGCCGATCCGATTCATCAATTCGAGATCCACAAGATCTTCACGCTGGGCCATATCGGCAACCAGGAAATCGCCTTCACCAATTCGTCGGCCTACATGCTCGGCGCCGTGGCGATCGTCGCGCTCCTGATGATCGGCGGCAGCGCCGGCCGGCGGCTGATTCCGACCCGCTTCCAGTCGCTCGCCGAGCTCTCCTACGAATTCGTCAGTAATACGCTACGCAGCAGCGTCGGCGAAGAGGGCATGAAGTTCTTCCCCTTCGTGTTCTCGATCTTCATGTTCGTCCTGGTCGCGAACCTCGTCGGCATCATCCCGTACACCTTCACCGTCACCAGCCACATCATCATCACCCTCGCCCTGGCGTTGATGGTGTTCTTCACGGTGCTGCTCTACGGCCTCTACAAGAACGGCCTCGGCTTCTTCAAGCTGTTCGTGCCGCACGGCATTCCGTTCTACATCCTGCCTCTGATCGTCGTCATCGAGGTGATCTCCTTCCTGTCGCGCCCGGTGTCGCATTCGGTGCGTCTGTTCGCCAACATGCTGGCGGGCCACATCACCCTCAAGGTGTTCGCCGGCTTCGTCTCCTCGCTCTCCGCGCTCGGCGCGCTCGGTATCGCCGGCTCGATTCTACCGCTGGCGATGACCACCGCCCTGACGGCGCTGGAGCTGCTGGTCGCCTTCCTGCAGGCCTACGTCTTCGCGATCCTGACCTGCATTTACCTGAACGACGCGCTTCACCCGGGGCACTGAGCCCCGGAGGAAAGACTTCCACCCCCAAACCAGACGTTTACAGAAGGAGTTTCGTTATGGATCCAGTCGCAGCGAAGTACATCGGCGCCGGCATCGCCTGCCTCGGCATGGGCGGCGCGGGCATCGGCGTCGGCAGCATCTTCAGCCAGTTCCTGAACGGTGCGCTGCGCAATCCGTCCGCGGCCCAGGGCCAGTTCGCGAACCTGATCTTCGGCTTCGCCGTGACCGAAGCGCTCGGCATCTTCTCGCTGCTGATCGCGCTGCTGCTCCTGTTCGCCGTCTGAGCTGAACCGAACCGAACCGGCTGTTGCGGGCGCCTTCGCGCTCGCGACTGACGACAGAGGAGATGTCCGTGGCTGAAAGTCATGGCACCGCAAATCACGGCACCGCAAAGGCCGCCGCACCGGCGACCGGCGCCCACACGGAAGCAGAGGGCCATGGCAAGGGCGGATTTCCGCCCTTCCAGAAGGAAACCTTCGCTTCCCAGCTGGTGTCGTTCGCGATCGCTTTCGTCCTGCTTTATGTGATCGTCTCGAAGTTCGCGCTGCCGCGGGTCGGCGGCCTGATCTCGGCCCGTCAGGGCCTGATCGACAGCGATCTCGCCGAGGCGCAGAAGCTCAAGGACGAGTCGGATGCGGCGCTGAAGGCCTATGAGAGCGAACTCGCCGCGGCGCGTTCGCGGGCGCAGGCCATCGGCAACGAGACCCGCGAGAAGCTCGCCGCGCAATCCGACGCGGAACGCAAGGCGCTGGAACAGCGTCTTGCGGAAAAGCTCGAGGCTGCGGAAGCCTCCATCGCCAAGACCCGCCAGGTGGCGATGGGCAATGTCCGCGGCATCGCCTCCGAGGCCGCCGCCGCCATCGTGCAGCGCCTCAGCGGCACGGTGCCCGACGGCAACAGCGTCGCGGCCGCCGTCGACGCCTCCTTGAAGGGATAAGCCGCGATGCTGCAAGCAGAAGACTGGGTCGCCGTTGCCTTTCTGATCCTGATGGGTGTGTTCGCCTATTTCGGCGTGCACCGCACACTCCTGAAGGCGCTGGACCACCGCCGCGACCGCATCAAGGCCGAACTCGATGACGCCCGGCGGCTCAAGGAAGAAGCCGCCAAGCTCGTTGCCGAGTACCGGGCGCGCCGTGCCAGCGCCGAGCGCGAGGCGGAGGAGATCGTGGCCAACGCCAGGGCGGACGCCGAGCGGATCGCCGCCGAGGCCAGGACCAAGATGGAAGACTTCGTCACCCGCCGCACCAAGAGCGCCGAAAGCAAGATCGCCATGGCCGAGGCTCAGGCTCTCGCCGACGTTCGCGCCGCCGCCGCCGAGGCTGCGGCCAGCGCCGCGGGCGCCATCCTGTCCCAATCGGTCAAGGGCAAGATCAACGAGGATCTCGTCGGAAACAGCATCCAGGACCTGCGCCAGAAGCTGAATTGACCGCCGATCGCGGGATCCCGAATCAAAAAGCCGGAGCGACCAGGTCGCTCCGGCTTTTTGCTGCCTGAAGTTTCTGCGGCCTTCCCGCTCGGACGCTGTCGAATCAGCCCTGCGGCTTCTTCGCCCGGTGGGGCCGCGCCGCCGGCTGGGACTTCATGCCGTTGGGATCGAAGCCGATATAGAAGACGTAGGAGTCGTTGGCGTCGGCTGTCGGCACCGGATAGACCACGTCCTCGGCCACGAAGCTGTAGGCTACATTTTCGCCGGTCACCTGGGTGCTGGTGCGATAGAACTTGGTGAAGACGATCTTGTCCTGGATGCCTTCCTGGACAACGGCGACGCGCAGCGGAATATCCACCGTCGGCGGCGCGCCGGCCGGACCGACGATGACGCGGCCCTCGATGCCGATCCGGGAGGTGATCTGGCCGTTGTTGAGATTGCAGTCCCGCGCAGTGCGGCTGATCGTGAGCTGATAGCGCAGGTCGCTGCCGCTCGCCGGCTTGCCGGGCAGGCCGACCGCCAGGGTCGAGGCGCCGGAGCGGATCGCAACCGGCGGACAGGTGAGCTGGATGTCCTGGGCGTCCTGGGTGACCTGCGTCTTGCTCGAGGTCTCGCCGACGGCCTGGGATGTCGACCCGAACAGCTGGCTGAAGCGCGATCCGATCGAAGACAGCCCGCTCGAGGACGATCCCGAGCCCGATGATCCAAACATGCTGCCGCCGCCGCAGCCGGCAAGTGTCCCTGCCGCCACCATGCAGGCCACGGCACCGATGCTCCGCGTCCAGCGCAACCAATTCTGTTCGCTCATGATTCCCCGGTTCCGACCGTCACAGTGGCGAGGTTATAGCAGGGCAAAGGCGGCAAACCAAAGGCGTCAGTTGGCGCCGGCACAGTTTCCGGCGCTCGTCAGTGGCTTGCCGCCGCTGCGGACGCGATCGGCGGAAACTGGCGCTCGTGGAGCCGATTTGGCGGATCAGCCACGGAAATCGTCGGCCAGCAGCCCGAACAGGTAATGGTCCTGCCAGACGCCGTTGATGCAGAGGTAGCGCCGCGCCTTGCCCTCGCGCACGAAGCCGCATTTCTCCAGCACCCGCACCGAGGCGGTGTTGGTAGGGATGCAGGCGGCCTCGATCCGGTGCAGGTTGAGCTCGCCGAACAGCGATGGCAGCAGCACCTTGAGCGCTGCAGTCATGTAGCCATTGCCGGCGAAGGGGGCGCCGATCCAGTAGCCGATGGTCCCGGCCTGGACGATGCCGCGGCGGACATTGGCGAGGGTCACCCCACCGACCAGCATCTCGTCCCGTTCCCTGAAAATCAGGAAGGGATAGGCGCGATCGGCCGCCAGATCCTCCTCATAGCGCCGCAGCCGGCGGCGAAAGCCCGACCTGGTGAGATCGTCGGACGGCCAGATCGGCTCCCAGGGGGTGAGAAAGGCGCGGCTCATCTCGCGCAGCTGCGACCACTGGGCGAAGTCCGACATCTGCGGCACGCGCAGCGACAGCCCGCTGCCACGCGGCGCCAGCGGCGGCGGAGCGCTCGACGGCAAGCGGAACAGGGCCATGCCTCGATGCCTTTTCCTGCGTGGCGAGATCGGCTCGCCACTCTGAGCTAGTGTCCCGTCTCCGAATTACCGCTTCGTTTGCCTCACCCTCGCACAGTCATTCGGAGACATCGGGACACTAGCATCGTTATGATTCTAGTGTGGTTTTGGATCTGACGCGCGTATGACGAATTCGCTGCAATGCTGAAACGAGCGTCAGATCCACCACACTAGTGCGGTGGTCACTACCTTAGATCATCAATCGCCGGCGTGGGTACCGGTTTTGCGAAGCGCCGCGCCTGCCCGCCGTCAATGATAGGTGCCGGCCTTGGGCCGGCTCAGTCCCTCGGCGAAGGCCACCGCGCTGTCGAGGCCGCGGCCGGTGCCGAGCGCGACCACCGCCGGGCGGCTGCGGGTGAGCAGCGCGCGGCCGGCGTCACGGGTCGAGGCGAGGTCGACCGCCTCGATCCGGCGGATCAACTCCTCGACCGTGAGCGGCCGGCCATAGGCCAGAACGTGGCGGGCGAGTTGTTCGGCGCGCGAACTGCAACTCTCCAGCGCCATCAGCAGACCGGCTTTCATCTGCGCCTTGGCGCGGGCGATCTCCGCCTCCTTCAGCGTCTCGACCGCGTTGTTGATCTCGTCGACGATGACCTCCATCATTTCCGGCGCATCGTTCGGGTCGGTGCCGGTGTACAGCCCGAAAAAGCCCGTATCGGAATACGGCATGTGGAAGGTGGAGATCGTGTAGCAGAGGCCGCGCTTCTCGCGCACCTCCTGGAACAGCCGCGACGACATCCCGCCGCCGAGCAGGTTGACGAAGACATTGAGGCTGAACAGCGCGGGATCGGTCTGCGACAGGCCTTCCAGCGCCAGGGTGAGATGGGCCTGCTCGAGATCGCGCCGCACGACGCGGGTGCCGCCGGCGCCGAAGGCGGCACGCTGCGGCTTCGGTCCGGCGGGGCCGATGAAGCCGGTGAAATGGCGTCCGACATCTTCGACGACGCGGTCATGGTCGACCGCGCCGGCGGCGGCGACCACCATGTCAGGCGCGCGATAATGGGCCGTGAGATAACCGCGCAGCTTGTTGCGGTCGAAGCCGCGCAGCGTCTCCGGTGTGCCGAGCAGCGATCGCCCCATCGCCTGGTCTGGATAGGCGAGTTCGCTCAAGTGTTCGAAGACGACATCGTCCGGCGTATCCTGGGCGGCGCCGATCTCCTGCTCGATCACGCTCTTCTCGCGCTCGAGCTCGTCGGCGTCGAAGGTCGGGCTGGTCAGAATGTCGGAGAGCACATCGAGCGCCAGCGACACGTCGGCCTTCAGCACCCGCGCGTAGTAGGCCGTGGTCTCGGTACTGGTCGCAGCGTTGAGGTCGCCGCCGACCGCCTCGATCTCCTCGGCGATCTGCATGGCGCTGCGCCGCGCCGTGCCCTTGAACGCCATGTGCTCGAGCAGATGCGAGATGCCGTGCTCGTCGGGCTTCTCGTCGCGGCCGCCGACTCCGGACCAGACGCCCAGCGCCGCGGTTTCGAGGTGCGGCATGGTGTCGGTGACGATGGTCAGGCCGGAATCGAGGGTGGTGACTTTGACGCTCATCCGGCGGCTCCCTGGCGCGCAGCGCGACTGACCGAGAGCACGAAACGCTCGATCGACAGCTGGTCATTGGCGACGACTTCGATGTTCTCGCGGCGGCTCATGAGGTCGCCGAGCCAGGCCGGCAGCGGCGGCCGCTGCCCGCAGGCAGCCTCGACCGCATCGGGAAACTTGGCGGCATGGGCCGTCGACAGCACGATGTCGGGCACCGATGTGTCGGCGCCCTCGTGCTCGGCGACGGCGAGCGCCACCGCGGTGTGCGGATCGACCAGCATGCCGGTCTCGCGCCAGACGGTGCGGATCGCCGCTGCAGTCTCGTCCTCATCGGCGCGGCCGGCGTCGAAATCGCGACGGATGACCTCCAGCGCCGCGCCCGGCAGGGTGAAGCGGCCGGATTGGGTCAGCGACGCCATCAGCCCGCGCACGCCGGCGCTGTCGCGGCCGGTCGCCTCGTAGACCAGGCGCTCGAAATTCGACGAGATCTGGATGTCCATGGACGGCGACGTCGTCGCGTGCACGTCCCGCACCTCATAGATGCCGGTGGCGAGCGTGCGGGCAAGAATGTCGTTGACGTTGGCGGCGATCTTCAGCCGGCGCACCGGCAGCCCCATCCGCTTGGCGACGTAGCCGGCGAAGATGTCGCCGAAATTGCCGGTCGGCACCGTGAAGTCGACGCTGCGCGCCGGCGCGCCGAGCGCTACCGCCGAGGTGAAATAGTAAACCACCTGGGCGACGATGCGCGCCCAATTGATCGAATTGACCCCCGACAGCGCCACCGCGTCGCGGAAACGGTGGTTGTTGAACATCGCCTTCACCAGCGCCTGGCAATCGTCGAAGGTGCCTTCGACGGCAAGGGCATGAACATTGGCGGCGCCGGTCGTCGTCATCATCCGCCGCTGCACCTCGGAGATGCGGCCATTGGGAAACAGCACGACGAGATCGACATTGTCGCGGCCCGCGAAGGCCTCGACGGCGGCGCCACCGGTGTCGCCGGAGGTCGCGACCACGATGGTGGTGCGCTGGCTCCGCGCCGCCAGGACGTGATCCATCAGGCGGGCGAGCAGCTGCATCGCCACGTCCTTGAAGGCCAGCGTCGGACCGTGGAACAATTCGAGGATGAACTGGTGCGGACTGATCTGGGTCAGCGGCACCACCGCCGGGTGACGGAACGTGGCGTAGGCCTCCACCGCCATGCGGCCGAGCTCGGCGTCGCCGATCTCGCCGCCGACGAAGGGCCGAATCACCTCGACGGCGACTTCCCAATAGGGCCGGCCGAAGAAACCGGCGATCCGGGCGGGCTCGAGCTGCGGCCAAGCTTGCGGCACGTAAAGACCGCCGTCCCTGGCGAGCCCGGTCAGCATCACATCGCAGAAGCCGAGCGCCGGAGCCTCGCCCCGGGTCGAGATGTAGCGCGTCAAACCGTCCTCCACAGCCTGGGCCTCCGCCCAAACCTTTGAAATCATATATATTTAACGAGAGCGCGGGATTGCACCGGCACCTTAGAGCGCCACCACGCCCGGTTCAATTACGATTGCGCGGATGTCCCGGGCGATGGCGCCACCGGATGGTTTTGCGGGAGGGCGACGGCAACGGCAAGCGCCGAATCAGGCCGGGCTGCGCCGCTGGCTGCGCAGCCAGAAAGCGAAAGCGGCCGCGACCACGACCGCGAGGCCGAACCAGGTGATGGCGTATTGCAGGTGCTGGTCACGGAGATGGACCTCGAGCGCGGCCGGTTTCGGCCAGCCGGTCGGCGGCGCCGGGGATTCGAGGTCGATATAGAACGGCGCGACTTTGCCCCAGCCGAGGTTCGTCGCCATTCCGAGCGGGTCGCGGGCGAACCACAGCCGCTTGACGAGGTCGGGCCGCGGCGTGAATACCCCCGGCGCCTCGGGAAATCGCAGATATCCGATCAACGACAGCGGCGCGTTGTCATCGGCGGCGAATTCGCGCGCCGCGCGCTGGCCATCGGGCAGAAAGCCGCGATCGACGACCACGATCTCATCCGACATCAGCCGGACCGGCGCGAAGACGAAGGCACCGAGGCCGCTGACGTCGCTGCGCAGGGCCGAGCCGGAGGCGAACACACGCGCATCAGGCGCGGCATCCGGCATGTCGAGGCGGCGCGCGGTCAGGGTGACGCGGCGAAACTCGTCATGTTCGGGAGAGAGCCGCGGCCATTGGGCCGGCGGGGGAAGCGGCACCGGCGCGGCGGCGAGACGCTCCTCGAGCGCGGCGATCAGCGCCACCTTTTCCGTCTTGCGCGCGAGCTGCCAGAAACCGAGACCGGCGAGCGCCCCGACCATCACCAGCGTGAACGCCGAAAGGCCGATGACGCGGCCGGTGCGGAGCGAAGACGGCACGTCAGTGCTCGCGATCGACCAGCCGCCCCTCAGCGGCGCGATGGTGGTACTGCAGCGCGGTCAGCAGCGACTTCATGATGCGCAGGGGCAACAGCGTCGTGGCGAGAACGAGCGGCAGCCACAGCGCGGCGTGAACCCAGAGCGGCGGCTGGTACTTGACCTCGACGACGAGCGCGGCGCCGACGACGATGAAGCCGGCGACCATCATGATGAAGATCGCAGGCCCGTCGCCGCTGTCGATGAAGGAATAGTCGAGGCCGCAGGCCTCGCAGCGCGGCGCCAGCTGTAGAAACCCGGCATAAAGCCGGCCCTTGCCGCAGCGCGGACAGCTGCAGGTCAGCCCGGCCTTGTACGGGGATATCGCTGCTTCGCTGGCCATTGGCGCTCCTTGAATGGTGGCTTGCTCCGATCGCTAGTGTGGCGTCTCGCAATTGCCTATGCCCTTTGCGGCAAGCCTCTCATAGGCAATTGCGAGACATAAGCCACACTAGCGCTTTGATTTTGCTAGTGTCCCGATGGCTCCGAATGACCGTGCGAGGGTGAGGCAAACGAAGCGGTAATTCGGAGACAGGACACTAGAATCATAACTCTCGCCCAAGAGATAGGTGCTGGGCGGCGACGGTGCAAAGAGAATGGGCGGCCCAGAGGCCGCCCATCGGATCGTTCACGTTTTCTTTAGTGGGCGCCGTGCGCCATGGTCTCGGCGCCGTGGCCCCAGACATAGATGCAGACGAACAGGAACAGCCAGACCACGTCGACGAAGTGCCAGTACCAGGCGGCGAATTCGAAGCCGAGGTGCTGCTTCGGCGTGAAATGTCCGGCAAACACACGGAACAGGCAGACCAGCAGGAAGATGGTGCCGACGAGCACGTGGAAGCCGTGAAAGCCGGTGGCCATGAAGAAGGTCGAGCCGTAGATGTGGCCGGCGAAGCTGAAGGTCGCGTGGCTGTATTCGTAGGCCTGCACGCAGGTGAAGGCGGCGCCGAGCACGATGGTCAGCAGCAACCCCTGCTTGACCGCGTTGCGGTCGTTCTCGAGCATCGCGTGGTGGGCCCAGGTCACCGTGGTGCCCGAGGTCAGCAGGATCAGCGTGTTGAGCAGCGGCAGATGCCAGGGATCGAAAGTCTCGATGCCCTTGGGCGGCCACACGCCGCCGAACAGCGCCTCGCGGGAGAAGTGGACCGGGTCGGCCGGGAACAGGGCGGAATTGAAATAGGCCCAGAACCAGGCGACGAAGAACATCGCCTCGGAGGCGATGAACAGAATCATGCCGTAGCGGTGATGGAGCTGAACCACCCGGGTGTGATCACCCTTGTACTGCGCCTCGCGGATGACGTCGCCCCACCAGCTGGCCATGGTGTAGAGCACCCCGATGAAGCCGACGCCGAAGACGATCGGTGCGCCGGCGAACATGTGGTGCATCCACGCCACCGCGCCGAATGCCGTGATGAAGGCCGCGAGCGACCCCACCGCCGGCCATGGGCTCGGATCGACGAGATGGTAATCGTGATGCTTCACATGCCCCGTGGCCATTGCCTCTCTCCATTCGCGGGCCGCGGTCGTCGGCCCATGTTGCTCAGTCGATCAAGTGGACGCGTCCCCCGCGGCCGCGCCAAGTCCATCCCAAGTCCAGTCCGTCTCAAGTCCAGTCCGTCTCAAGTCCAGTCCGTCTCAAGTCCAGGTCCGGCCGCCCTACAGATTGCCCCGCCGCGCACCCTGCTCGCTGGCCGCGACCGGCTGCGCCTCGCTCTCGCGCACCGGATAGAAGGTGTAGGACAGCGTGATGGTGCCGATATCCTTGTTGTCGGCGTCCTCGGCGATCTTCGGATCGACATAGAACACCACCGGCATTTCGCGGCGCTCGCCCGGCGCCAGCGTCTGTTCGGTGAAGCAGAAACAGTTGATCTTCTGGAAATACGATCCGACGGTCAGCGGTGCGACGTTGTAGGCGGCCTGCCCGGTGGTGCGCCGCGCCGACTGGTTGGTGACGGTGTAATAGGCCGTCACGACCTCGCCGATCCGGACATTGATCTCGGTGGCTTCGGGCTCGAACTTCCACGGCAGCCCGCCGCCGACATTGGCGTCGAAGCGAATCGCGATGCTGCGACCGAGAGCGCCCTCCGGCGCCGATGTGGCGACCTGGGTCGTGCCGTTGAAGCCGGTGGCGCGGCAGAACCAGTTGTAGAACGGCACCGCGGCGTAGGAGGCGCCGATCATCAGGGCCACGACGCCGCCGCAGATCGCCGCCACAGCGGCGTCGCGGCCGAGCCCGCGCGCGGATTGCGGCTTGGGCGACGACGATGGCTGGGGCTCGGTCACGATCAGATCCCTTCCCGGCTACAGCGGACGGTGCAGCACCGCCGGCCCCTTGACCAGGGTGACGGCGAAAAACAGCAGCACCAGGATGCCGAGCGTCCAGGCGATCGCCAGCGAGCGCTCGCGGCGGCGGCGCTTCTGCTGCTCGGTGAGCACGATGCCCTCTTCCGGCTGGTCGCGATCGTCCATCGGCGCGCTATGCATCCTTTACCAGAGACCTAAGTTCTACCAGCCGTGCGCCATCAGCGGCCGCAGCAGAGCCTCGACCAGAAGCGTCGCGAACAGGGCGAACAGGTAGATGATCGAGAAGCCGAACAGCCGCCGCGGCCCGCGCAAGGCGCCCCGCCCGGTGCGAACGCGATAGACGTCGATGGCGAGCCACAGCATCCAGGCGCCGAGCGCCAGCGACACCACGCCATAACCGGCGCCGAAATAGCCGAGCGGCCAGGGCGCGGCGGCCACGGCCACCAGCAGGATCGTGTAGAGCAGGATCTGAAGCCGCGTCGCATCGGCGCCGGCGACCACCGGCAGCATCGGGACTTGCGCGCGGGCATAGTCGTCGGTGCGGAACAGCGCCAGCGCCCAGAAGTGCGGCGGCGTCCAGAAGAAGATGATCAGGAAGAGCAGAGCGGGCTCGACCGCCAGCGATCCGGTCGCCGCCGCCCAGGCGACCACCGGCGGCAGGGCGCCGGCGGCGCCGCCGATGACGATGTTCTGCGCCGTCGAGCGCTTGAGCCACATCGTATAGACGACGACATAGAAGAAGATGGTGAAGGCGAGCAGCGACGCGGCGATCCAGTTGACCAGGATGCCGAGCACCATCACCGAGAAGAAGGCCAGCGTCATGCCGAAGGCCAGCGCCTCCTGCGGCGTCACCCGGCCTTGCGGAATCGGACGCAGTGCCGTGCGCGACATCAGCGCATCGATATCGCGGTCGTACCACATGTTGAGGGCGCCCGAGGCGCCGGCGCCGACCGCGATGCACAGGATCGAAGTGATCGCCAGCACCGGATGCACGCCGCCCGGCGCCAGCATCAGCCCGACCAGCGCCGTGAAGACGACCAGCGACATCACCCGCGGCTTGAGCAGGGCGACATAGTCGTGAACCCCCGCCTCCGAAATGTGCGGTGTCAGTTGCAGCGAAGTGTGGTCGACGATGGACAACTGGGCTTTTCCTCGACGCTCCCGGTCAGCACGGCCGCAGGCGCAAGCGTGCGGCCGTGCTGATTGCTCTTACTGGATCCGCGGCAGAACCTCGAACTGGTGGAACGGCGGCGGCGACGACAGGGTCCATTCCAGCGTGGTCGCGCCGGCACCCCACGGATTGTTGGCCGCCTGCCGCTTCTTCATGAAGGCCTCGATGACGCCGTAGAAGAACACGACGACGCCGAAGGCCGCGATATAGGACCCGATCGAGGAGACCAGATTCCAGCCGGCGAAGGCGTCGGGGTAGTCGACATAGCGGCGCGGCATGCCCGACAGGCCGAGGAAGTGCTGCGGGAAGAACACCAGGTTGACGCCGACGAAGGTCACCCAGAAGTGCAGCTTGGCGATGCCCTCGTTGTACATGTAGCCGAACATCTTCGGGAACCAGTAGTACCAGCCGGCGAAGATGGCGAACACGGCGCCGAGCGACAGCACGTAATGGAAGTGCGCCACGACGTAATAGGTGTCCTGCAGCACGCGGTCGACGCCGGCATTGGCCAGCACCACGCCGGTGACGCCGCCGACGGTGAACAGGAAGATGAAGCCGATAGCCCAGATCATCGGCGCGCGGAATTCGATCGAACCGCCCCACATCGTGGCGATCCAGGAGAAGATCTTCACCCCGGTCGGAACGGCGATCACCATGGTTGCGGCGACGAAATAGGCCTGCGTCGCCGACGACATGCCGACCGTGTACATGTGATGGGCCCAGACCACGAAGCCGATGCCGCCGATCGCCACCATCGCATAGGCCATGCCGAGATAACCGAACACCGGCTTGCGCGAGAAGGTCGAGACGATCTGGCTGATCATGCCGAAGCCCGGCAGAATCAGGATGTAGACCTCGGGGTGGCCGAAGAACCAGAACAGGTGCTGGAACAGCACCGGATCGCCGCCGCCTTCCGCCGAGAAGAAGGTGGTGCCGAAGTTGCGGTCGGTCAGCAGCATGGTGATGGCGCCGGCGAGCACGGGCAGCGACAGCAGCAGCAGGAACACCGTCACCAGCACCGACCACACGAACAGCGGCATCTTGTGCAGCGTCATGCCGGGCGCGCGCATGTTGAAGATGGTGGTGATGAAGTTGATCGAGCCGAGGATCGACGACGCGCCGGCGAGGTGGAGCGAGAGGATCGCGAAGTCCACCGCCGGACCGGGATGGCCGGAGGTCGAGAGCGGCGCATACATGGTCCAGCCGGCGCCGACGCCGTTACCGCCGGGCTCGCCCTCGACGAAGACCGAGATCAGCAGCAGCGCGAAGGAGGCCGGCAGCAGCCAGAACGAAATGTTGTTCATGCGCGGAAAGGCCATGTCCGGCGCACCGATCATCAACGGCACCATCCAGTTGCCGAACCCGCCGATCATCGCCGGCATCACCATGAAGAAGATCATGATCAGGCCGTGCGAGGTGACGAAGACGTTGTAGGTGTGGCTCTCGTGGAACAGCTGGACGCCCGGATACATCAGCTCGATCCGGATCGCGATCGACATCGCCGCACCGATCACGCCGGCGATGAGCGCGAACACCAGGTACATCGTGCCGATGTCCTTGTGGTTGGTCGAATAGACGTAGCGGCGCCAACCGGTCGGATGATCGTGGGCGTGGTCGTCGTGGGCGGTATGTGCGTTCGATGCAGCGGTGGCCATTGTCGTCAGATCCTTTGAACCCGAATGGTTCTGAACCCTGGTGCGGTTCGTCGCCCTTGTTCCGAGATTGCGGGCGCCGCGCGCTTACTGCGCGGCGGCGCCAACCGAGGCATATGCGTTGGTGCCGGCCGAAGCGTACTTCTTCTTGGCTTCCTCGACCCAGCTCGCGAATTCCTTGTCGCTGACGACGCGGATCGCGATCGGCATGAAGGCGTGGTCCTTGCCGCAGAGCTCGGAGCACTGGCCGTAATACATGCCGACCTTGGTGGCCTTGAACCAGGTCTCGTTGAGACGACCCGGAATGGCATCGATCTTGATGCCGAAGGAGGGGATGGCGAAGGAATGGATGACGTCGGCGCCGGTGGTCTGGACCCGGATCACCTTGTTGACCGGCACCACCATCTCGTTGTCGACGGCGAGCAGGCGCGGCTGCTTGTCGGTCGCCATCAGCGAATCATATTCGAACTTGCCGTTGTCCGGATAGGCGTAGCTCCAGTACCACTGCTTGCCGGTCGCCTTCACGGTCAGATCGGCCTTCGGCACGTCGAGCTCGAGGAAGAGCAGCCGGAACGACGGCACGGCGATCGCCACCAGGATCAGCACCGGAACGATGGTCCACACCACCTCGATCAGGGTGTTGTGCGTCGTCCGGGACGGCGTCGGATTGGAGCGGGCGTTGAACTTGATGACAACCGTCACCAGCAGCGCCAGCACGAACAGCGTGATGGTGACGATGATCCAGAGCAGGAAATTGTGAAACCAGGTGATGTTCTCCATCACCGGGGAGCCGGACGGCTGCAGCGAATATTCCCAGTTCGACGGCTGCCCGACCTCGGCCATGGCCGAACTCGCGAACGCCAACCCACATGCGGCAACCGCCAGACCCAGAATTCGGCGGCCCCACCGTCCCCTCGACATCTTCATGTCGCCTGCGCTCCTGTCCAAGACCTCGATCCGACACTTCCTCCGGCCGCCGCGTCGTTCGAACGGCCTCGCGCGATCTGCATCGGTCGATTCCGTGTCGGTCGATCATCGGCGAGAGGGCGCCGGTAGCTCGCTTGCGCTCAGCCACCCGCCAATGCAGGTAGGAACGCCTCGAGTTTGCAGTGTTCACAAATCATAATTCTCCGGCCATCGCAATGCAGGAAAGTGCAGCGGCGAGGTGATCGCCCCTGCCTCGGCGCGAAGCCATGGCCTCGAGGCCAGCCGGCATCAACCGCCAGTTAACGAGCAACAACCATTACGCGCGCTTGACAGGCGCGGGCCGCGATGTACCCACGCTGACGATCAACGCCGCGCAGGCGATTCGGGCCCCATCCGGCTCCTGGCGAAGCGAGGGTGTTTTCACCGGCTGCCGCCTTCAAGGTGCCGTCATTGCCCTGTCAGCCTGCGGGGAAGATCGCCATTTTGTTGCCAAGGATCGACCCTGATGGGCGCTTCGAGACCTCACCACCCCGATGCCAACCGCCCGGCCGCGACGGGGCCTGCCGCTCCGACACCGACCCGCCGGCGGCGCGGTTCGCCGGCCTTCTGGCTGGTCATGGCCGGCCTGATCGCCCTCAGCTTCGGTTTCACCACTGGAACCGCCCTCGCCCAGGGCGCGGTCCGCTCCGTTCATGGCGACTGGCAGATCCGCTGCGATACCCCGCCGGGAGCCCAGGCGGAACAATGTGCCCTGATCCAGAGCGTGGTGGCGGAAGACAGGTCCAATGCCGGCCTGACCGTCATCATCCTCAAGACCGCCGACCAGAAGAGCCGGCTGATGCGGGTGGTGGCACCGCTCGGGGTGCTTCTGCCCTCCGGCCTCGGCCTCAAGCTCGACAATAATGATGTCGGCCGCGCCGGGTTCGTCCGCTGCCTGCCCAATGGCTGTGTCGCCGAAGTGGTGCTGGACGAAAACCTCCTGAACCAGCTCAAGACCGCCAAGACGGCGACATTCATCATCTTCGAGACGCCGGAGGAAGGCATCGGCTTTCCGCTCAGCCTCAAGGGCCTCGGCGAGGGCTTCGACAAGCTGCCCTGAATAACCGCTTCATTTGCCGCACAGTCATAAATTTTCTAGTGGATTGAACGACTTGACGTTCGCTTCCCGAGCCCGCGACCGGGGAACGGCGAACACGGGATCTTGCGCGGCTTCCGCTGGTTCTCGACCGCGGCAATCCCTATGTTGGTGGGCAAGACCCTGACCGCCAACGCTGCGACCGCCGCGCCGCCCGGGCGTTCCCCGCTGCAATCGGAGTTTCCATGACTCAGCAGACCGACAGCCCCGCCTCCCTCAGTTCCCTGCTCGATCGCGCCGGTCTCGATCGCGACGCGGTGCGCGGCGAGATGACCCGCGGCCTCGACGGCGCCGACGACGGCGAACTGTTCCTCGAATACAGGCAGTCGGAAGGGCTGATGTTCGACAACGGCCGCCTCAAGCAGGCGACCTACGACACCGCCCAGGGCTTCGGCCTGCGCGCCGTCAAGGGCGATGCGGTCGGTTACGCCCATGCCTCGGACATGTCGATGCCGGCGCTCGCCCGCGCCGCCGATGCCGTCCGCGCGGTGCGTGGCGGCTACAGCGGCAACTTCGCGGCAGCGCCGGCGCACAGCAATGCCAGGCTTTATGGCGACGACAATCCGCTCGACGGCGAGGCCTTCGAAAGCAAGGTCAAATTGCTCGCCGAGATCGACGCCTATGTCCGCGACAAGGACCCGCGGGTGCGGCAGGTCTCGGTGAGTCTCGGCGCCACCTGGCAGGTGGTGGAGATCTTCCGTCCCGACGGCGAAAGCTATCGCGACATCCGCCCGCTGGTGCGGATCAACGTTTCGGTGGTGGTCGGCTCCGGCGATCGGCAGGAGACCGGCAGCCACGGCTATGGCGGCCGCGAGGCCTATGCCCGCTTCATCGAAACCAAGGCCTGGCGCGATGCCGCCGACGGCGCGTTGCGCCAGGCCCTGGTCAATCTCGAATCGGTGCCTGCGCCGGCCGGCGAGATGGACGTGGTGCTCGGCCCGGGCTGGCCGGGCGTGATGCTGCACGAGGCCGTCGGCCACGGCCTCGAAGGCGATTTCAACCGCAAGCAGACCTCCGCCTTCGCCGGACTGCTGGGCCAGCAGGTCGCCGCCAAAGGCGTCACGGTGGTCGATGACGGCACCATCGCCGCGCGCCGTGGTTCGCTGTCGATCGACGACGAGGGCACGCCGACCAGCCGCACGGTGCTGATCGAGGACGGCATCCTGGTCGGCTACATGCAGGACCGCCAGAACGCCCGGCTGATGAACATGAAGCCGACCGGCAACGGCCGGCGCGAAAGCTACGCCCACATGCCGATGCCGCGCATGACCAACACCTACATGCCCGCCGGGCCGCACGACCCGGCGGCGATCATCGCCTCGGTCAAGAACGGCATCTACGCCGTCAATTTCGGCGGCGGCCAGGTCGACATCACCTCGGGCAAATACGTCTTCCAGTGCACCGAGGCCTATCGCATCGAGAACGGCAAGATCGGCGCCCCGGTCAAAGGCGCCATGCTGATCGGCAACGGCCCCACCGACCTGCACCGCATCACCATGGTGGGCAACGACCTCGAGCTCGACGCCGGCATCGGCACCTGCGGCAAGAACGGCCAGGGCGTGCCGGTCGGCGTCGGCCAGCCGACCTTGCGCATGGACCGCATCACCGTCGGAGGAACCGGGGCGTGAGCAGCGAGACGACGACGACCGCCAGGACCGTGCGTAACTGGACCGGCGCCGCCGCCCAGATGGTCTCGGTGTTCCTGCTGGTGATGGCGGCAAAGGGCGCCATCGCCGAGCCGTTCTATGTCCCGTCCGGTTCGATGGAGCCGACGCTGCTGATCGGCGATGCGCTGCTCGCCAGCAAATATCCCTACGGCTACAGCGCCGCCTCGGTGCCGCTGAACGTCTCGCTGCCCTCGACCTCGCGGGTGCTCGGCGCCCTGCCGGAGCGCGGCGACGTCGTGGTGTTTCGCTGGCCGGGCGACCATTCGCAGGTCTGGGTCAAGCGCGTGGTTGGCCTGCCGGGCGATCGCATCCAGATGAAGCAGGGCGAACTGTTCATCAACGGCACGCCGGCGACGCTCAAGCCCGACGGCACCGGCGAGGCCGAGAACGACGACGGCTCCAAGGCCGCCGCGCCGCGCTATGTCGAAATCCTGCCCGGCGGCCGCAGCCATCCGATCCTCAAGCTGCGCGCCCACGGCTTCCTCGACAACACGCCCGAAATCACCGTGCCGGCCGGGCGCCTGTTCGTGCTCGGCGACAACCGCGACAACTCCGCCGACAGCCGGGTGCCGCTGGCCGAGGGCGGCGTCGGACTGTTGCCGGTGGACAATCTCGTCGGCCGCGTCGAGACCGTGCTCGGCTCCTGGGACATCGCCCAGCACCATCGCTCGCCGGCGACCTGGCTCGACGCGCTGCGGGGCTCGCGCTTCCTGACCATCGTGCGGTAAGCGTCATCGGAGCGAGGGTGCGAACGACCTCGCTCAGCGCACCACGCCGGATGTGAAGCCCGGCTTGCGGCGCGGCGGCTTGATCTGGTTCTTCAGGAAGCACCGCGGCTCCCGACCGAGATAGCCCGGCCGCGCATAGGTCCAGGCCCGACACTTGTTGTCGCCGACACAGGCGGCCCGGCAGGCCTCGTCCTTGTCGCTCGCCTTCATCTCGAAACTGCGATAGTCGCCGCCGAAGCGATCGGTCGACATCTCGACTGCGCCGGTCCGCTGTTCGACCACGCCCGCGCCGCGCACGCCCGAGACGCAGCAATTGCTCTCGATCCGCGGCGGCACCGCGCTCTTCAGCCAGCAGGTCGCCTCGGCCGCAGCGTAGGTCGGATAGTTGAAGCTCCAGGCGCGACAACGCCGGTCGCGCTCGCATTGAAGCGCGCAATCCGCCGGATCGCCCGACAGCACCGGAGAATGCGCATAGTCGCTACCCGGCCGGTCGTAATTGACCTGGGCGAAGCTTGCCGGCGCTACAACCGCCACAATCAACGCCGTCAGCATGGCGCGCATCAGCGGCCGCACTCCTCCGAGCGACGGCCGGCGCGCGCGACAGCGTTGGGGGCGGACCATTCCGGACTCTCTCGGCGAGGGCGACAAACCGGCAAGCGGGTGTTGAAGCAGGGATCGACGTCGGATCGTCTTCGCGGGCCTGGGCTCGCAAGCGATCCGCTTCATTAAGACGCCAGCTTTCTGTACGCCAGATGAACGGGCCCGCCGCAACGGCGGCACCGTCATTCAGGATGTTCGTTTCAGGACATGTTCGTTTCAGGACTTTGCCGATCGGCGGCACGCCGATTGCGGCAGCTGCCCGGTTCAGAAGGCGAACTCCTCATAGGCCGGGTCGACCGAACCGCCCCATGCCCCATGATATTTCAACAGCATCTCCTCGGCGGGGGTCCTGCCGGCAGCGATGATCTGATCGAGCGGCTCGAGATAGCGGGATTCGTCGCGCCCGGTCTGGTCGACTTGGCCGCGGCGGCGCAGTCCGGCATGGGCCAGCACCAGGCATTCCTTCGCGATCTCGAATAGATAGCGATCGCCGATCCTGGCCTTGAAGCCGAGCCGCGGCACCTCGTCGCGCAATTGCTGGCGCTGCGCCGCGCTCCACGGGCGCACCAGGTCCCAGGCAGCCGAGAGGCTGTCGTCGTCGTAAAGCAATCCGACCCAGAAGGCAGACAAGCCGGGCAGACGGCCCCACGGCGCGCCGTCGGCGCCGCGCATTTCGAGATAGCGCTTGAGCCTCACCTCGGGGAAGATCGTGGACAGATGGTTGGCCCAGTCGGACAGGGTCGGCCGTTCACCGGGCAGTTTCTCGTTACGGCCTTCGAAAAAGGCGCGGAAGGAATCCCCGGCGACGTCGATATAGGAATCGCCGCGCTTGATGAAATACATCGGCACGTCGAGGGCATAATCGACCCAGCGCTCGAACCCCATGCCGTCCTCGAACGCCCAGGGCAGCATGCCGGAGCGATCCGCATCGGTGTCGCGCCAGATCTCCGAGCGGAACGACAGGAAGCCGTTGGGCTTGCCCTCGGTGAAGGGCGAGTTGGCGAAGAGGGCGGTGGCGACCGGCTGCAGCGCCAACGAGACCCGCAGCTTCTTCACCATGTCGGCTTCCGAGGAGAAGTCGAGATTGGTCTGCACCGTGCAGGTCCGGTACATCATGTCGAGCCCGAGACTGCCGACCTTCGGCATGTAGCTGGTCATGATCTGGTAGCGGCCCTTGGGCATTTTCGGAATCTCGCCGCGCGACCAGGACGGCGTCATGCCGAGGCCGAGAAAGCCGATGCCGAGCGGGGTCGCGACCTCGCGCACCTGGGCGAGATGCGCCATCAGCTCGCCGGCGGTCTGGTGCACGGTCTCCACCGGCGCGCCGGAGAGTTCGAACTGGCCGCCGGGCTCGAGCGAAATGGCGCCGCCGCCGGTGACATCGAGCAGGCCGATGATGTTGCCCTGCTCCATGATCGGTTCCCAGCCGAGCAGATCCTCCATGCCCCGGAGCAGCGCCTCGATGCCACGGCCGCCGGCATAAGGCACCGGGCGGTGTCCATCCAGCGTGAAGGGCGTCTTTTCGTGCTCCGTGCCGATGCGGAATTCGGCGGCGGGCTTGCAGCCGGCCTCGAGCCACGCGACGAGATCGTCGCGGCTCTGGAGCGGGGTCATGTCGATCTGGTCACGAGCCATGGAAAGTCCGGTCGAGAACCGCGGCAGCGTCGCAGGCGCGCGGTCGGGAATGGGGACCGCCTGCGCCGGCGGCCAAGGGTGAATAAAAGCTCATCGGACGCCCGCGGCGTCTTTGCCGGGCAGGAGCGCGGCATCGTTGCAGGAGCAGCCCAGGCGGTCGAGCAGATCGCAGAGTCTCAGCGCGTCGCCGTCGGAGAGCTTGGAACCGATGTGGCGCTCGATGGCCGCCGAATAGGCCTGCCACATCTTCTTCTGCAGCTCGCGGCCGGCCTCGGTGATCTCGATGAACTGGCCGCGCTTGTCCATCTTGCATTCGCGGCGGACGGCGAGTCCCTCGTCGACCAGACGGTCGATCAGCCGCGACGTCGAATATTGCGGAATCAGCATCTGCCGCTCGAGTTCGACGGGACGCATCTCGCCGCGCGGCGAGCGCGACAGCTCGAACAGCGCGTCATACCAGGCGAGCGGCGGAAACCCGGCCTTCTTCAGGTCATGCTCGACGGCGTCGAGCACCCGGCTCTGCACCCGCATCAGGCGGATCCAGGCGGCTGTCGCTTCGCTCGAGGGTTTACGCTTCATGATCCCGTCATGGTGGTTCGCCGCGACTATAGCCCGGTCAATGCAGCTGCATCAATATTGACAGTTCCGTGCAGGCATTTAAACGCATGCGGCAACGAACCCATTTCTCCGGTGGAGTGGATTTGCCACTCGCCACCTTCGGACCATCCAGGGAGGCCCATGATGAAACTTTATTATACGCCCGGCGCCTGCTCGCTGTCGCCCCATATCGCCCTCAAGGAGGCCGGCCTGCCGCACGAACTGGTCAAAGTCGATCTCAGGGCCAAGAAGCTCGCCAATGGCGAGGATTTCACCAAGATCAATCCAAAAGGCCAGGTGCCGGCCCTGCAGCTCGATAACGGCGAGTTGCTGACCGAGGGGCCCGTCATCGTCCAGATGATCGCCGATCATGTGCCGGAGAAGAAACTGGCACCGGCGAACGGCACACCCGAGCGCTATCGTCTGCAGGAATGGCTGAACTTCATCGGCACCGAGATCCACAAGACCTTCAGCCCGCTATTCAACCCCACCCTGGCGGACGAGGCCAAGGCAGTGTTCCGGAACCGGCTCGCCATCCGCCTCGGCCATGTCGACAGCGCCCTCGCCGGCCGCGACTACCTGATGGGCAAGGAATTCACCGTCGCCGACGGCTATCTCTACACCATGCTGCGCTGGGCCGAAAACATGAAGATCGACCTTGCGGCAATGCCGAACCTGATCGCCTACCAGGCACGGGTCGCGGCGCGGCCGCAGGTCCAGGCGGCACTGGCGGCGGAGACGT
Organism: Bradyrhizobium sp. WD16; assembly: GCF_024181725.1. NCBI lineage: Bacteria > Pseudomonadati > Pseudomonadota > Alphaproteobacteria > Hyphomicrobiales > Nitrobacteraceae > Bradyrhizobium > Bradyrhizobium sp. WD16. The sequence continues at coordinate 1,442,272 of NZ_CP028908.1, forward strand.
AACGCCTCGCACTGCCGATCGGCCGGCGCTGAGCTCCCCCATTTCCACCATGACGACAGGGCCGGATCGACGATCCGGCCCTTGATGTTTGCAGACGCGCCTGGTGGCAAACGCTTTACGCGCCTGCGGCGAGGCGGTTGGCGAATGTCAAATCCACTCCAGTAGGCCCGTCAGGCCGCGGTCTTCTTCGGCGGGAAACGGCCGTAGAAGGTCTCGCCCTTGGCCGCCATCTCGACCAGCAGCTTCGGCGGAGTGAAGCGCGAGCCATACTTGGCTTCGAGCTTGTGGCAGAGTTCGACGAAGGCTTTCGTGCCCATGAAGTCGATATAGGACAGCGTGCCGCCGGTGAACGGTGCGAAGCCGAAACCGAGGATCGAGCCGACATCGGCCTCGCGCGGATCGGTGATGACGTGATCCTCCACCGTGCGCGCCGCCTCGACGGCCTGCACCACCAGGAAGCGCTGCTTGAGCTCCTCGACGTCGAGGGTGTCGGGATCGAGCTTCCTCGGCAGCAGTTCGCCGAGACCGGCCCACAGCCGCTTCTGGCCCTTGCCCTTCTCGGGATACTCGTAGAAGCCCTTGCCGTTCTTGCGGCCGAGACGGCCGAGCTTCTCCACCAGTTCGACCATCAGCTTCTTCTGCTGCTGGTCGACGGCGTTGGCGCCGAGATCGGCCTCGGTCGCCTTCATGATCTTGAGCACGAGGTCGAGGGCGATCTCGTCGCTCAGCGACAGCGGCCCGACCGGCATGCCGGCCATCTTCGCGGTGGTCTCGATCATCGCCGGCGGCACGCCCTCCATCAGCATCTCGAGGCCTTCGGCGGTGAAGCGCAGCACGCAGCGATTGGCGAAGAAGCCGCGCGAATCGTTGACCACGATCGGCGTCTTGCCGATCTGGCGGACGTAATCGAGCGCGGTGGCGAGCGCCAGGTCGCCGGTCTCCCTGCCGACGATGATCTCCACCAGCAGCATCTTCTCGACCGGCGAGAAGAAGTGGATGCCGATGAACTTCGCCTTGTCCTTGAACTCCTCGGCCAGCGAGTTGATCGGCAGCGTCGAGGTGTTGGAGGCGAAGATCGCTCCGTCCTTGAGCAGCGGCTCGGCCTTGGCGTAGGTGTCCGCCTTGATCTTGCGATCCTCGAACACCGCCTCGATCACGAGATCGCAGTCGCGGATCGCGTCATAGTCGGCGGTGGCGGTGATCCGGCCGAGCAGCGCGTCGCGATCGGCCTCCTTGGCGCGGCCCTTGGCGACGAGGCCGTCGATCATCGACTTGGCGTGGGCCTTGCCCTTGTCGGCGCTGTCCTGGTCGCGGTCGATCAGCACGACCTCGATGCCGGCCTGGGCCGAGACGTAGCCGACACTCGCGCCCATGAAGCCGGCGCCGATCACGGCAAGCTTCCTGACCTTGGTCGGCGGCACGTTCTGCGGCCGGCGGGCGCCCTTGTTGAGCTCCTGCATCGAGACGAACAGGCTGCGGATCATCGCCGCCGCCTCCTTGGAGCGCAGAACATTGGCGAAGTAGCGCGATTCGACGCGCAGTGCCGCATCCATCGGCAGCTGCAGGCCCTCATAGACGCACTGCATCACCGCACGAGCCGCCGGATAGTTGTCGTAGGTCTCCCGGCGGAAGATGGCGTTGGCCGGCGGGAAGGTCGACACGCCGGCCTTGGAATAGACCGGGCCGTTCGGCAGCCTGAAGCCCTTCTCGTCCCACGGCGCCACCGCCTTGCCGCCGCCCTTGATCCAGTCCTTGGCGGTCGTGATCAGGTCGGCCGCGGGCACCACGGCGTCGACCAGCTTGGCCGCCCTGGCCTTGGCGAGATTGAGCGCCTCGCCCTTGAGCAGCAATTGCAGCGCGTCCTGGAGCTGCATGATGCGCGGCAGCCGCTGGGTGCCGCCGGCGCCGGGGAACAGGCCGACCTTGATTTCGGGCAGGCCGAGCCGGGTCTTCGGATTCTCGGCCGCGACACGGTGGTGGCAGGCCAGCGTCAGCTCGAAGGCGCCACCGAGGGCGAGGCCGTTGATGGCCGCGACCCACGGCTTGCCCGAGGTCTCGATGGCGCGGAACGCCAGCGACAGCTTGCGGCTCTCGTCGAACAGCAGCTGATTGGCGGCTTGCTCGCCCTTGCCTTTCAGGGTTTCGAGATAGCTGCGGTTCATCGTCTCGAGCATGGTGAGGTCGGCGCCGGCGGCCATCGCCTCCTTGCCCGAGGTCACCACCACGCCCTTGACCGCGGCGTCCGCCGAGGTCTCGCGCACGATGGCGCCGAGTTCCTCGATGGTAGTGGCGTCGAACACGTTCATCGACCGCCCGGGGCTGTCCCAGGTGACCAGCGCGATGCCGTCGGCGTCGGTTTCGACCTTGAAGTTCTTGTAAGCCATTTGTCGGTTCCTCGAATGTGGGCCGTCGCCGGGCGGCCGCGGGAAGCGGCGCCGCGGGCGAGGCGGGACGATCAGACGCGTTCGATGATGGTGGCGGTGCCCATGCCGCCGCCGATGCACAGGGTCACCAGCGCGGTCGACAGGTTGCGGCGCTCCAGCTCGTCGAGCACCGTGCCGAGGATCATGGCGCCGGTGGCGCCGAGCGGATGGCCGAGCGCGATGGCACCGCCATTGACGTTGACCTTGTCGTTGTCGATCTCGAACGCCTGCATGTAGCGCAGCACCACCGAGGCGAAGGCCTCGTTGAGCTCGAACAGGTCGATGTCGGACAGCTTCATGCCGGAGCGGGCCAGCACCTTCCGGGTGACGTCGATCGGGCCGGTCAGCATCATCGCCGGCTCGGAGCCGATATTGGCGAAGGCGCGGATCTTCGCCCGCGGCTTGAGGTCGTGCTTCTTGCCGGCCTCCTGGCTGCCGATCAGCACCGCGCCGGCGCCGTCGACGATGCCGGAGGAGTTGCCGGCATGATGGACGTAATTGACCGCCTCGATCTCCGGGTGGGACTGGATGGCGACGGCCTCGAAGCCGCCCATCGCGCCCATGACCGCGAAGGAGGGCTGCAGCTGCGCCAGCGACTGCATCGTCGTCTGCGGCCGCATGTGCTCGTCCTTGTCGAGGATGGTGAGGCCGTTGATGTCCTTGACCGCGATCACCGATTTCTTGAAACGCCCTTCGTCCCAGGCCTTGCCGGCACGCTGCTGGCTCTGCACCGCGTAGGCGTCGACGTCATCGCGCGAGAAACCGTATTTGGTCGCGATCAGGTCGGCCGCGACGCCCTGGGGCATGAAATAGGACGGCACCGCCATCGACGGGTCCATCGGCCACGACGCGCCGGACGACAGGATGCCGACACGGCTCATGGATTCGGCGCCGCCGCCGATCGTCAGCTCATGCTGGCCCGCGATCACCTGCGCCGCGGCGAAATTCACCGCGTCGAGGCCCGAGGCGCAGAAGCGGCTGACCTGGATGCCGGGCACCGCGGTGCCGAGGCCGGCCTTCATCGCCGCAAAGCGCGCGATGTCGCCGCCCGCCTCGCCGATCGGATCGACGACGCCGAGAATGACGTCGTCGACGCTGTCGACGGCAAGGTTGTTGCGCTCCTTGAGCGCCTGCAGCGGCGCGGTGGCAAGAGCGAGCGCGGTCACCTCGTGCAGCGCGCCGTCCGGCTTGCCGCGACCGCGCGGGGTGCGGACGTGATCGTAGATGAATGCTTCAGCCATTGATGGCCTCCCTCGACCTGACGTTCTGAATTGGCTCTGATTGATCATATCGGATGGACTGCGACCGCGGCGAGACGGCGCGTTCAGAACGCGTCCGCCGCCAGCTCCATGGTGGTGGCGGCGCCGCTCTGGATGCGGGCGAGATGCGCGGCGGTTTCCGGCAGCACGCGCTCCATGAAGAACTTGCCGGTCACCAGCTTGGTCCTGAGATGCTGCGCGCCGTCGCCGGCCGCGATCTTGTCGCTCGCCACCTTGGCCATGCGCGCCCACATGTAGCCGAGCACGACGAGGCCGAAGAGATGCATGTAGTCGGTCGAGGCGGCGCCGGCATTGTCCGGCTTGGCCATGGCGTTCTGCATCAGCCACATGGTGGCCTGCTGCAGATGGCCGAGCGCGGTGCTGAGCGGCGCCACATAGGGCTTCATCGCCTCGTCGCCGCCGTGCTCTTTGGCGAAGGCGCCGACCTCGTTGAAGAAGGCCATCGCGGCGCGACCGCCGTCCTTGGGCAGCTTGCGGCCGACCAGGTCGAGCGCCTGGATGCCGTTGGCGCCTTCATAGATCATGGCGATACGGGCATCGCGGACGAACTGCTCCATGCCCCATTCTGCGATGTAGCCGTGACCGCCGAACATCTGCTGGGCCGCCACCGCGTTGGAAAAGCCGAGATCGGTCATCACGCCCTTCATCACCGGCGTCAGCAGGCCGAGATGATCCTCGGCCTCCTGCCGCTCCTTGGCGTCGCTCGACTTGCGCGCGACGTCGGCCTTGAGCGAGGTCCAGATCATCATGGCGCGCGAGGCTTCGTTGAAGGCGCGGATGGTGAGCAGGGTGCGGCGCACGTCGGGATGGACGATGATCGGATCGGCGGCCTTGTCCGGGGCCTTCGGCCCCGACAGCGAACGGCCCTGCAGGCGCTCCTTCGCGTAGGCGACCGCGTTCTGGTAGGCCACTTCGGACTGCGCGAGGCCCTGCGCCGCAACCCCGAGCCGCGCCTCGTTCATCATCACGAACATGGCGTTGAGACCCTTGTTCTCCTCGCCGACCAGCCAGCCCGTGGCGTTGTCGTAGTTCATGACGCAGGTGGCATTGCCGTGAATGCCCATCTTGTGCTCGATCGAGCCGCAGCTCACGCCGTTCCTGGCGCCGAGGCTGCCGTCCGCATTGACGAGGAATTTCGGCACCACGAACAGCGAAATGCCCTTGGTGCCGGCCGGCGCGCCTTCGATGCGGGCAATCACCAGGTGGACGATATTCTCGGTGATGTCCTGGTCGCCGCCGGAGATGAAGATCTTGGTGCCGGAGATCTTGAAGCTGCCGTCCGCCTGCCGCGCCGCCTTGGTGCGCAGCAGTCCGAGATCGGTGCCGCAATGCGGCTCGGTCAGATTCATCGTGCCGGCCCATTTGCCGGCGAGCATGTTCGGAATGTAGGTCTGCTTGATGCCGTCGTCGGCGTGCGCCACCAGCGCCGCCACGGCGCCAAGCGTCAGGCCGTGATACATCGAGAACGCCATGTTGGCGGAGATCATGAACTCGCCGATGGTCTGCGCCAGCGTCTGCGGCAGTCCCTGGCCGCCATATTCCACCGGGCCGGCGAGACCGATCCAGCCGCCCTCGCCCATCTGGCGGAACGCCTCCTTGAAACCCTTGGGGGTGGTGACGCGGCCGTCGTCGTCACGCTTGCAGCCCTCGAGATCGCCGACCCGGTTGAGCGGCTGCAGGACTTCCTCGCTGAACTTGGCCGCCTCCGACAGAATCGCGTCGCGCACATCCGCGGAGGCGTCGCTGAACCCTGGCAGATTGTTGTAGCGGTCGAAGTGGAAGACGTCGTCCAGCAGAAATTTGACGTCTTCGAGGGGGGCCCTGTAGCTCGGCATCTGGTCGTTCTCCCAAGAATTTCGGTGTTGGCCGGTGGGCCGGCCTTGAACCGTCTCCCTTAGGACGCTTCCTGCATTGCAGCAATGCTGCTTTGGAACATCGAGAACCAAAATTCGCGGTTGGGGCTCCGGGGTTCGACATCATGGTTAGCCCCGGGGGACGCGCCCGAGGCACCGCCAACCGACAGTTGGTGAGGTTAAAGTTTTGCGCTCCCCAGCGCTTTGCTTAACCGCCTGTTTACCGTAACGCGAAAAAGTCGGCTCCGAACAGTCCCGCCGCGTTCCCAGACGGGCGTGGCGGTTGATGGCGCTGGCTGACAGCGCGGGCAGATACCGGACCGGGCATGACATCGCGCGTATCGTGGAGTGTTGAAGGGATCGAGCCGTCCGTCCGGGATCGGGCCGAGGCCGCGGCGCAGCGTGCCGGGATGAGCCTGAGCGACTGGATCAGCTCGACGCTGGGCGACTCGCGGCCACGCGACAGCGCCGACGTCAGCGAAATCCACCAGCGGCTCGACGCCATCACCCGGCACATCGAACAGATTTCGCAGGTCACGCCGAGGCGCGAGGGCGGCGGCGTGGCGCGCCAGCTGAACGAGGCGATATCGCGCCTCGATGCCCGCCTTGCCCAGATCTCCCAGCCGCCGCGCTCGGAACCGGCCGCGGCGGCGCGACCCCCGGCAAGGCCGGACCATACCATGGCACCGCGCGAGGAGTTCCGGCGCGAGGAGCCCGCGCGGCGGCCGAGCGCCACGACCCTGCCCGAACTGCTCGAATTCGACGTCGCCGAAATCCAGGCGCGCCAGCGCCAGCTGCTGGCTGAAACCGCGCGGCCGGCGATATTCGCGTCACCGCCGCCGTCGCCCCCGCCGGCGCCGAGGGAAGCCGCCCCCGATCTGTCAGGCTTCGAAAAGCAGCTGCAATACCTCACCAGCCAGATCGAAAGCCTGCGCCGGTCCGACGGCGTCGAGGAGGCGATCGCCACCTTCCGCAGCGAGCTCGCCGAGATGCGCGCCGCGATCAGCGAGGCCCTGCCGCGCCATGCGCTGGAAGGGCTGGAAGCGGAGATCCGCACCGTGGCGCGCCGGATCGACGAGAGCCACCAGAGCGGCGTCGACAGCAAGGCCCTGCAGAGCATCGAGCAGGCGCTGCGCGACATCTACGACACCTTGCGCACGCTCACGCCGGCCGAGCAGCTCGCCGGCTTCGACGAGGCGATCCGCAATCTCTCCGGCAGGATCGACGCCCTCATCCGCACCAGTCCCGATGCCGGGGCGATGCAGCAGCTCGAAGGCACCATCGGCGCGCTTCGCGAGATCGTCGGCAACGTCGCCTCGGGGGATACCCTGGCGCGGCTCAGCGACGACGTGCACAACCTCGGCGCTCGCCTCGAGGAGCTCGCCGCCGCCGGGGCGTTTTCCGCCTCGCTGGGCGCCCTGGAAGAGCGCATCGCGGCGCTGACCGAAAGCCTGCAGACGCGCGATCGCCCGTCCGGCGACGGCGATTCGCTGGAGACGGCCGTCCGCACGCTGTCGGAGCGCATCGACCGGCTTTCGGTCGGCAGCGACGCGCCCGCCGCCTTCGCCCATCTCGAGCAGCGCGTCGTCCAACTGCTCGAACGGCTCGAGCAGGTCGAAGCCCGGCCCGCCGCGCTCGGCCGCGTCGAGGACGGCCTCAACGACATCCTGGGCCATCTCGAGCAGCAGCGCGCGAGCTTCGCCCGCCTGAGCGAGGCGGCGGCGCCCCAGCCGGCCATGGACCAGGACGTCGTCGACGCCATCCGCCGCGAACTGTCCGGCCTGCGGCTCAGCTGCGACGAGAACGACCGCAACACCCAGGATGCCCTGGAGAGCGTGCACACGACACTTGGCCACGTGGTCGACCGCCTCGCCGCCATCGAGGGCGACCTGCGCGATGCCCGCACCGAGCGTGCGGCCGCCGAGGTCTCCGCGCGGCCGCTTCAGCCCGAACGTTTCGCTCCGATCATTCCCGAGGCGCCCCCGATCATCTCCTCGACCGCGCTGTCGGCGCCAATGCCGGCGCCGAGGCGCAACGCCAGTCCGCGGCTGGAGCTACCGAATCCGGCGGTGGCCGCCGCACCGATGGCGGCGCGCGATATCGACACCCAGGCATCGAACACCATCAGCGACATCCTCCAGGCGGCCCGCGGCCCGGTGCCGCTGCGCGAGGTGTTCGAACCGCGGGCCCCGCTCGCGCCCGAACTGCCTCCGGACTTTCCGCTGGAGCCCGGCACGCGCATGGAGCCGCGCGACTTCGCGCCGTCCTCGCCCTCGGAGCGGATCGCCGCGTCCGAGCAGGTGCTGAGCGAAATTCCGGCGAGCGCGCCGCAGCCCGCCACCACATCCAACTTCATCGCTGCTGCAAGACGCGCGGCCCAGGCGGCTGCCAGCCATCCGGGGGCGGCCGCCAAGGACCAGCCGGCGCGCAGCTCCTTCCTCGGCGGCCTGCTCAAGAAGACCGGGGCCAAGGCGGCGAGCAGGACCAAGCCGGAGACCAGGGTCGCACCCAAGGTCGAGGCCAAGATCGGTGCCAAGATCGGTGCCAAGATCGGCGCCAAGGCCCGAACCAAGGTCGAGCCCCCGGCGGAACCCAACAAGTCCGAGTTCAAGGCCGATCCCAGGGCCGAGTTCAAGGTCCGGCCCAAGCCGGCGCCGGCCGCCCCGGCGCACGCCGCGCCCCCCGCCAACGGATTGACCATCAGCTCGAAGATTCGTTCGCTGCTGGTCGGCGCCAGCGTCGTCGTGATCGTTCTGTCCGGCTTCAAGATGGCCGTAAACCTGCTCGACGGCGGCGATCACGCCGCGGTCGAGCGCTCCGTCGGAAATTCGAGCGAGGCGATGCTGCCGCTGACGTCGATGACCGCGCCGGCGAGGTCCGCCGCCGAGCTCACGCTACCGTCCGTGACCGCGCCGACGCCGATGACCCATCAGGTCCCGGTGCCGGCCGACGACGCCCCCGCCGCGCCGAAACCGGCCGACGTCACCGGATCGATCGCCCCGGCGCCGGCGTCCGAGAGCCGCGCGGCCACCGCCGCGCCGACGCTGTCGCCGCCCGGCTCGATCACGCGCGCCCCGGTCTCCGACACCATCCCGGAGTCGATCGGCGGACCGGTGCTGCGGTCGGCCGCGCTCAAGGGCGATCCCGCCGCCGCCTATGAAATCGGCGTGCGCTATGCCGAAGGCCGTGGCGTGGCGGTGAACTACGAGGAAGCGGCCAAATGGTACGATCGTGCCGCCGATGGCGGCATTGTTCCGGCCATGTTCCGCCTCGGCACGCTCTATGAGAAGGGCCTCGGCGGCCGCAAGGATGTCGACGCCGCGCGACGCTACTACATTCGCGCCGCCGAGCGGGGCAACGCCAAGGCGATGCACAACCTCGCGGTGCTCGAAGCCGATGGCGGCGCGCGGGGCCCGAACTACAAGCTCGCGGCGCAATGGTTCCTCAAGGCGGCCGAGCGCGGTGTCGGTGACAGCCAGTTCAATCTCGGCATCCTTTACGCCCGCGGCATCGGCGTCGATCAGAACCTCGCCGAATCCTACAAATGGTTCAGCCTGGCCGCTGCCCAGGGCGATGCCGACGCCGGTCGCAAGCGCGACGACGTCGCCAAGCGCCTCGATGCCCAGTCGCTCGCCGCGGCCAAGCTCGCGATCCAGACCTTCAGTGCCGAGGCGCAGCCCGCGGACGCCACCACCGTCGCCGCCCCGGCGGGCGGCTGGGACGCCGTGCCGCCGCCGGCGCCCACCACGACGCGGCGCCCGGCCAGGCCGGCCGCTGGCAAGACGCCCGGCCCCAGCGCCTCGGCGCGGTAACGGACCGGCGATCTATCCAGGCGAGCGCCGAAGTAACCCTTCCGTCACCCCGCTGCAGCCGGCGGTGAAAACTTCTGTTCGCTGCGCCGCAAATCCGGTTAAGCAGATCATGATCCGGCGCGGCGAGCGCGCCGGACGGACCGCGGCAGGGCACAAACGTGCAGATCTATCTTCCGGTCGCCGATCTTCCGGTCAACATCCTGCTGGTACTGGCGATGGGCATCGCCGTCGGCTTCGTCTCCGGCATGTTCGGCATCGGCGGCGGTTTCCTGATGACGCCGCTGCTGATCTTCATCGGCATCTCGCCGGCGGTCGCGGTGGCCTCGGTCTCCAGCCACATCGCCGCATCCTCCTTCTCCGGCGCTCTGTCCTATTGGCGACGACAGGCGGTCGATCCGGCACTGGCGGCGGTCCTGCTGGTCGGCGGCATCATGGGCACCGCGCTCGGCGTCTGGCTGTTTTCCTTCCTGCGCTCGCTCGGCCAGCTCGACCTCACCATCGCGCTGTCCTACGTGGTGCTGCTGTCCGCCGTCGGCGGCCTGATGCTGTGGGAGGGCGTCTCTGCCATCCGGCGCGCCCGCCGCGGCGAGGCGGCGATGCCGCGCCGGCCGGGCAGCCATGTCTGGATCCACGGCCTGCCGCTGAAGATGCGCTTCAAGCGCTCCAAGATCTACCTGTCGGCCATTCCGGTCGTGACGGTCGGCGCGCTGATCGGCTTCGTCGGCGCCGTGATGGGCATCGGCGGCGCCTTCCTGCTGATTCCGATCATGATCTATCTGCTGCGGGTGCCGACCGGCGTCGTCATCGGCACGGCGCAGGTCCTGACCCTCACCACCATGGCGATGGCGACGCTGCTGCACGCCACCACCAATCATCTGGTCGACGCGGTGCTGGCGCTGATCCTGATGGTCGGCGGCGTCACCGGCGCCCAGTTCGGGGCCCGCGCCGGCCAGCGCATTCGCGGCGAGCACCTGCGCCTGCTGCTCGGGCTGCTGATCCTGTCGGTCGGCATCCGTTTCGCGGTCGAACTGGTGATCCCGCCGCAGGAAATCTTCACGCTGCGCGAAACGGGGACCTCGCCATGAGGCTCCGGTCCCCTCTCGCCGCCCTGCTCGTCCTCGCCACCATCCTGGTCGCGCCAGCGGCGCGGGCCGAGCGGCTGATCGTTTCGGTCTCCAACGATCGCGTCACCGTCACCTCGAATTACGACGGCGAGGAGCTGGTGCTGTTCGGCGCCATCGAACGCGATGGCGCGCCCGACGGCCGGACCTATGACCTTGTGGTCACCGTCAGCGGTCCGCCGGCCGATCTCGTGACGCGGCGCAAGGAGCGCAAACTCGGTATCTGGGTCAACGTCGATTCGCGGCAATTCATCAACGTGCCGTCCTACCTCGCGGTGTTCGCCAATCGGCCCTTCGACGCCGTCGCCACGCCGGAGCTGCGGCGCAATCTGCAGATCGGTCTCGATCACATCCTTCTCACCCAGCGGGTCGGCACCGATTATGCCGACGTGGTGGCGAGCGATCCGTTCCGGCGGGCCTTCCTGCGGCTGCGCAGCGACCACGGCCTCTACCGCGAGAACGCCGGCGCGGTGACCTTCCTGACCCCGACGCTGTTCCGCACCAGCATTCCGCTGCCTGCCCAGGTGCCGATCGGCGACTACGCGGTCGATATCAAGCTGCTTTCCGACGGCGTGCTGGTCGGGCGCACCGTCACCCGCTTCGAGATCGTCAAGGTCGGTTTCGAACAGTTCGTCGCCACCGCCGCGCGCCAGCAGCCGCTGCTCTACGGCCTCGTCACGGTGATGATGGCACTGATCACCGGCTGGTTCGCCTCGATCATCTTCCGGCGGGATTGAAGGCGCGCTGGTCGGGCGTGGCCGCGTCCACGCCGGCTTCATCCGCCCCTTAGAGCACCGCCGCCACCCCCATGGCGACGACGCAGACCGCCATGGCCGCGGTCGAGAGCCAGCCGAGCCAGCGCAGCGGCCCGGTCACCACGAACTTGTCCATGATGTCGTGGCGCGCCGAAATCAGCATCAGGAGCACCATCACCGGCACCGCCAGGACGCCGTTGATCACCGCGCTCCAGTACAGCGCAGCGATCGGGCTGATCGGAGTGAAATTCAAGGCGATGCCGAGACCGGCGGAGAGCGCCAGCGTGGCATAGAAGGCGATGGCCTCGCGCGGCTTGCGGGCAAGACCCACTCGCCAGCGCCGGCCCTCGCCGATGGCATAGGCGGCGGAGCCCGCCAGCACCGGCACGGCGAGCATGCCCGTGCCGATGATGCCGATGGCGAAGATGTATTCGGCGAAGGCGCCGGCGATCGGCCGCAGCGCCTCGGCGGCCTGCGACGAGGTTGCGATATCGGTCCGTCCCGACGCATGCAGCGTCGCCGCCGCCGTGATGATGATCGACAGCGCGATCAGGTTCGAGAAGGCCATGCCGGCCACCGTATCGGTACGGATGCGGTGGAATTCGCTGGCGGCGCCGGCGGGGTGCGCCACCAAAGGATGCTTGCGCGGATCGACGCGCTGATCCTCGGCCTCCTGCGACGCCTGCCAGAAGAACAGATAGGGCGAGATGGTGGTGCCGAGGATCGCGACCAGCGTCGTCAGGAAACCCGAACTCCATTCGATGCGCGGCAGCAGCACGCCCATGATCGCCTCGCTCCAATGCACCTTGGCGAAGCCGAGCGCGGCGACATAGGCGAACAGGCTGAGCGTCAGCCATTTCAGCACGGCACTGTAGCGGCGATAGTCGAGAAAGATCTGCGCCAGTGTCGACGAAATGCCGAACACGAGAACGTATAAGAAACCAGGGCCGCCGATCAGCAGCTTGAGCGCGTCGGCCATCGCGGCGAGATCGGCGCCGATATTGATCGTGTTCGCGACGAACAGCAGCACCACGACGAGATTGAGCACCGCGGGGGAATAATGGCGGGAGGCATTGCCGGCGATGCCGTGGCCGGTGACCCGGCCGACGCGAGCGGAGACTTCCTGGATCGCCGCCATCAGCGGGAATGTCAGCGGCATGGTCCAGCCGATGCCGTAACCGAGCTGCGCGCCGGCCTGGCTGTAGGTGCCGATGCCGGACGGATCGTCGTCCGAGGCCCCGGTGACGAGGCCCGGCCCCAGCGTCTTGAGAAAGCGGCGGACCCGAGAGGGCTCCTGCGCAGGCGGCGGCGCGGGATGGCGATGCGCGCCGGCCCGGCCTGCCTGGTAGTCGGATCGCGCGTGTTGCGTCATGCGGGAGGTGTTCCTGGCCGGGAAGAACCACCAGATGCAGCGGGGGTTCCGCGCCTCACCCCGCAGACTACAGCGTGAAGCGCGGTCGGCGCAAAGTCCCGCACCGAACTGCCGCTTATGGCAATTCGATCTCCGTCGCCTCGCCGGCCAGGTTGTCGCTGAGCCGGTCATGGCTGAGCAGCACCGCGTCGATCGGACCGATGTCGCCGGCCGCAAGCGCCGGCCCGGCGGTCTTGGTCAGCTCGACGTGGGGCAGATCATAATCGCCCCCGGGGGGGGGGGATCTAAGGTCGGGTCGGTGAGCAGACGTCGAAATCGACGGCTTTCGAGCAGCGCGGTCGGGCCGTCGATCAGGGGGATGCGCAACTGGCTCATTCGTCGTCTCCAAGGTTCGAAAGACTGCTCGAAGGACGGCTCGAAGCGGACGAAGGCCTGGCGGCCCGCGTCACCAGATAGATGCCGAGCGCCACCGGGACGATCCCGAGCAGATCGTGCGGCGCCAGCCGTTCGCCGAGAATCGCCCAGCCGAACAGCATGCCGAGCGGCGGCATCAGGAAATGCAGCGCGCTGGCGCCGGTGGCGCCATAGGTCGTGAGCAGGCGGAACCACAACAGATAGGCCACGATCGAGCCGCCGAGGATGAGATAGGTCCAGGCGGCGAACAGCCGCGCGCTCGGCACGATCTCGGCGTAATCGGAAAACATCAGCGCGAACGGCGCCACCGCGAGGCCGCCGGCGAGATTCTGGATGCCGTTGCCGATCCACAGGCTGCCCTGCGGGGCGAGGCGCTTGAACAGGATGGTGCCACCGACGATCGCCGCCAGCGCGCCGACCGAGAACGCGACGCCGACCGGACTGTCGCCGCCGCCATGAACCCGATCGGCGACGACGAGGGCGACGCCGAGAACACCGAGCACGAGGCCTGTCACCTTGCGCGCGGTGATGCGCTCACCGAGCAGCCGCGCCGCGAGCACCGCGGTGAAGACCGGATTGGCGCTGACGATCAGGGCGTTCAGCCCGGACGAGATGCTGCGCAGCCCGACATAGCCGAGCCCGAGATAGAGCGCGTTGTTGAAGATTCCGATCAGCGCGAAGGCCACGATGTCGCGGCGGCGCAGATCGAGACGCTCGCCGCGCAGCGCCGCAAGGCCGAGGATCAGCACGCCGGCGGCGAGGAAGCGTACGGTCAGGAAGATCAGCGGCGGACAGTCGGTGACGCCGATCTTGCCGGCGACGAAGGCGCTGCTCCACAGCAGGCAGAACAGCGGAATGGCGAGCGCGCCGAGCCGCGCAGAACGGGATGGGACGGACGAGGCGACGACGGACATTGACTGCTCCTGGCAAGTCTTCCCGTTTCCGACAATGGCGCCGGAAGGCGCCGCCGCTGTCCTGCGAACGCCGGCACGAGAGGGACTGGCTCGTCGGTCTAGGCGCTCGCCTTGGCATTCGGAAATTAAATGATAGAATGGACTTCAGTGAAAATGTGAATGGTTCAGTGCCATGATCCGGAACGCAGCCTTCGACCTCGATCTGTTGCGCAGCTTCGTCTCCGTGGTCGACGCCGGCGGCTTCACCCGCGCCGGGGAACGCGTCCACCGCACCCAGTCCACCGTCAGCCAGCAGATCCGTCGGCTCGAGGACTATGTCGGCCGGCCGCTGCTCAACCGCGTCGGCAAGCGCGTGACCCTGACCGACGACGGCGAGCGGCTGTTGTCCTATGCCCGGCGGATCCTGGCGCTGGCCGAAGAGGCGCGGGACGTGCTGGCGCGCCCCTGCGGCGAAGGCGCGGTGCGGCTCGGGCTACCGGAGGATTTCGCGGCCTATCGGCTGACGCGGCTGCTGGCCAGCTTCGTGCGATCGCGGCCGGGTCTGCGGCTCGACGTGCGCACCGAGCAGAGCGTCAACCTGCGCCGCGACCTCGAACGTGGCGAACTCGACCTCGCCCTGGTCAAGCGCGAGGCCGGCAGCGGCGAGGCCATCGCGGTCTGGCCGGAGCGGCTGCACTGGGTCACCAGCAAGGCGAACCCGGTGGTGCGCGACCTGCCGTCGCTGCCGCTGGTGTTCTTTCCGACCGGCTGCCTCTACCGGACGCGGGCAATCCACGCCATCGAGAGCATGGGGCGCGCCTGGCACATGGCCTATGCCTCTTCGTCGCTGGCCGGCATCCAGGCCGCAGTGGCCGCCGGCCTCGGGCTGAGCGTGTTGCCCGACATCGCGGTCCGCCCCGAGCATCGGCTGCTGACGGCGCGCGACGGCTTTCCGCCGATCGACCGCACCGAAGTGGCGCTGATCTCCCAGCCGGGCGCCAGCGCGGCGACGCTGCGGCTCGCCGAAAGGCTGGTCGCCTATTGCAACACCGTTCAGGCCAGGGCGGCTTAGCGTTCAATAGCAGCGCGAGGCGGCGATGGCATGCATCCGCCTGTCGCCGAGCACATGGGCGGTAAAGCCGAGCGTGCCGAAGATCGCCGAAAACGCTGCATCGCGGATGCTGAGGCCGCCGGCATAGGCGCCGAACGCCGGCATGACCGCGCGGCCGTCGTCGCAGGCGAAGCAGCGCCGGTCGAAGGAGCGGCCACGGCGCGCAATGCGCGCCTTGGGGTGGAGATGGCCGGCGATCTCGCCGCGCGCCCCCGTCGGTTCGTGGCGGAAGGTCAGCGGCCCGATCGTGATTGCGCTGCGCACCTCGCCGCCGAGATCATCCGGCAGGTCCGGATCGTGATTGCCGGCGATCCAGATCCAGTCGCGACCGGCCTGCAGCGCGCCGAGTGCGGCGCGCTCCGCGGCGCCGAGCCGCTCATGGGCATCGGCATCGTGGAAACTGTCGCCCAGGGCGATGACCGTGCGGGGATCATGGCGCGCGACGATCGCGGCGAGGCGCGACAGCGTCGCGGCGCTGTCATAGGGCGGCAGCAACACGCCGCGCCGCGCGAAGCTGGACCCCTTTTCCAGGTGCAGGTCGGAGACCACGACGACGCGCTCGGCCGCCCAGACGAAGGCGCCGGAGAGGTCGGCGAGGAGGTCGATACCGACGATGCGTACGCACGAGGCCGAATGCGACCCCGCTAAATCAGCCGGCGCAGAGGAGAGTGCGATCATGCCACCTTAGTACTGGCCGCAGGCAGGAGCCGCAAGCAGACGGGGGTCTCTCCGCGTCAGCTTGGTGCAGTTACGACATCGCCTCCTCGACGAGACCGGCGGCGGCCTCGGCCAGCAGTTCGTCGGAGGCCTCGCCGTAGACCGCCTCGCGGCCGATTTCGAGCATCACCGGGACCGCCAGCGGCGAGATCTTGTCGAGTTCCCGATGGGTGACGTGATGACGGATGCGCGCCAGCATGTCGCCGAGGCGGCGCAGGTCGAGCAGGCCGGTCGCGGCATCGGCCCGCGCGGCGCGCAGCAGCACGTGGTCGGGCTGATGACGGCGCAGCACGTCGTAGACGAGGTCGGTCGAGAACAGCACCTGGCGCCGCGTCTTCTCCTCGCCGGTGAAGCGACGCGGAATGAGCCCCGAGATGATCGCGCAGCTGCGGAAGGTACGCTTCATCAGCGCCGATTCGGCGAGCCAGGCCTCGAGGTCGTCGCCGAGCATGTCGGCGTCGAACAGCGCGTCGAGATCGAGGCGCCGCTGCCGGATCATGGCGGAGAGATCGCCGAGGCACCACACCGCCAGGGCATATTCGTTGGCGACGAAGCCGAGCGGGCGGGCACGGGCGCGCTCGAGACGGCGCGTCAGCAGCATGCCGAGCGTCTGATGGGCGAGCCGGCCTTCGAATGGATAGCAGACGAGGTAGTGCTTGTCGGCGCGCGGGAAGGTCTCGACCACGAGTTCACGCGGTCCCGGCACCCGCGAGTGGCGCGCTTGCAGCTTGAGCCAGTCGCGCACCTGGTCGGGCAGCACGGCCCAGGCGCGCGGCTCGGCGAGCAGATGACGGACGCGCTCAGCGAGATAGGTCGACAGCGGAAACTTGCCCCCCATATACGACGGCACCCTGGGATCGGCGTCATGGGCGCGGGAGACATAGGCCTCGTCCTCGACGAGCGCCTCGAACCGCACGATCTCGCCGCCGAACACGAAGGTGTCGCCGACGCTCAGCGCCTCGATGAAATACTCCTCGATCTCGCCGAGCAGGCGGCCGCCGCGCCCGACCGGGCCGGTGGCGCCGCTGCCGCCGCGGCGTGCGCGCACCAGCCGCACCTTGAGCATCTGCTCTTCGACGATGGTGCCGACATTGAGACGATAGCTCTGGCGCACGGCCGGATTGGCCACCCGCCAGCGACCTTCCTTGTCGAGACGGATGCGGGCGAAACGCTCGTAGCTCTTCAAGGCGTAGCCGCCGGTGGCGACGAAATCGATGACGTCGTCGAAATCGCTGCGTGCCAGCGCGGCATAGGGCGCCGCGGCGCGCACCTCGTCGTAGAGCGCATCGGCGAGGAAAGGCTCGGCACAGGCGCAGCCGAGGACATGCTGGGCGAGGACGTCGAGGGCGCCGCGGCGCGGCGGCGGCGTATCCTGGGCGTTCTCCGCGACGGCATCGATGGCGGCGCGGCATTCGAGCACCTCGAAGCGGTTGGCCGGCACCAGGACCGCCCGCGAAGGTTCATCGAGGCGATGATTGGCGCGTCCGATCCGCTGCATCAGCCGCGAGGCGCCCTTGGGCGCGCCGACGTTGACGACGAGATCGATGTCGCCCCAATCGATGCCGAGATCGAGCGAGGAGGTGCAGACCACGGCGCGCAGCCGGCCGGCCGCCATGGCGTCCTCGACCTTGCGACGCTGGGCGACATCGAGCGAGCCGTGGTGCAGGGCGATGGCGAGGCCGTCGTCGTTCATTCGCCACAACTCCTGGAACAGCATCTCGGCCTGGCTGCGGGTGTTGACGAAGACCAGTGTCGTCTTGTGGCGGCGGATGAGTTCGTAGATCTCGCCCAGCGCATGGCGCGCCGAATGCCCCGCCCAGGGCAGCCGCTCGCGGCTGTCCAGCATGTCGACGATCGGCTGCGCCCCGCCCTCGGCGACGACGAGATCGGCCATGCAGGCGTCGCCGTCGCGCTGCGGCACCAGGAAGCGGCGCAGGGCATCCGGATCCGCAACGGTGGCGGAGAGGCCGACGGCGGAACAGCGTGGCGCCAGCCGGTGGAGCCGCGCCAGACCGAGCGACAGGAGATCGCCGCGCTTGGAGGTGACCAGGGCATGGAGCTCGTCGAGCACGATCCGCCGCAGCGAGCCGAACAGGAAGGGCGCATCGTCGGAGGCCAGCAGCAAAGCGAGTTGCTCGGGCGTCGTCAGCAGGATGTCGGGCGGGTATCTGCGCTGGCGGGCGCGGCGCGACACCGGCGTGTCGCCGGTGCGGGTCTCGAGCCGGACCGGCAGCTTCATGCCTTCGATCGGCGCCTCCAGATTGCGGGCGATATCGACGGCCAGCGCCTTCAGCGGTGAAATATACAGCGTATGCAGGCCGTTGCTCTGTCCCGCGCCGTCCTGTCCGGACACCCGACGGCCTTTGCCAGCGGCGGCGCCGGACAGCTCGACCAGGCTCGGCAGGAAGCCGGCGAGGGTCTTGCCGGCTCCGGTCGGGGCGATCAGCAGCGCCGAGCGCCCCTGTCCCGCCGTCTCGAGCAGCGCCAGCTGGTGCGCGCGCGGCGTCCAGCCCCGCGCCAAAAACCATTGCGAAAACAACGGCGGCAGAAGGGGCGACGACGCCGGCTCAGCGGTCGGGCGAGAGCTCATCTGGGCGGCCCCAGCCCGCCGCGCCGGCTTGGTCGGGACCGCCGCGCCACAGTTCCATTCCAGCCTCGCGGAAAATGCAAAAAGCTCAAAATCTACGCCCCGTTAGCCTTGGTGATCCGACGGATTCCCGGCCGCTGTGTCGCTCCCGCTACAGCCGTTCCGGCGGGAAAAAGTTATCATTTCGTCCGAATTCGATTCCTTGCCCTTTCCGCAAGCTAAACGCTGGGGTTGTCATGAAGAAGATTTTGATCGCGGCGGCGCTGGTCGGCACCGGGGTGAGCGCGCAGGCTGCCGATTTGGCCACCAAGGCGCCGATCTACAAGGCGCCGGTGCTCGCCGCCTACAACTGGACCGGCTTTTATCTCGGCGTGAATGCCGGCGTCGGTTTCGGCCGCAGCTACACCCAGCTGAGCAATTCGATCGCTGGCGCCGGTGCCGACTCGCAGAACCGGCTCGGCGGCCTCGGTGCCCTGGGCGGCGGTCAGATCGGCTACAACTGGCAATACGGCAACATCCTCGGCTTCAACAATGTGGTGTTCGGCCTCGAGGCCGACATCCAGGGCACGAGCTTCCGTGACGACCGTACCTGCGCCATTGAATGCGTCGGCGCTCTGGGCGTCGCCTACGACCAGAAGCTCGACTGGTTCGGCACCGTCCGCGGCCGCGTCGGTCTCGCCTCGGGCCCGGTGCTGACCTACTTCACCGGCGGCTTCGCCTATGGCGGCGTCAAGACCACGATCACCGACTTCGCGGCGCCGGCGCTCGCCACCACCTTCAGCGACACCCGCACCGGCTGGACCATCGGCTCCGGCGTCGAGGCGGCGCTGGGCGGCAACTGGACCGGCAAGATCGAATATCTCTATTTGGATCTCGGCACCCAGACCGGCACCGCCCTGCTGCCGAATTCCTACGTCTACGCCTCCGAGATCCGCGAGCACATCTTCCGCCTCGGCCTGAACTACCGCATCGGCGGCACCGGGCTGTACGCGCCGGAGCCGGTGGCCAACTGGGCCGGCTGGTATATCGGCGGCAACTTCGGCGGCGCCACCGCGCTCAACCGCAGCAGCCTGGTCAGTCAGCCGACCCCGCCGCTGTTGGTCAATGAGCAATTCAACCTGACGCCGGACGGTTGGCTCGGCGGCGGCCAGGTCGGCTACAACTGGCAGGCGGCGAACTGGGTGTTCGGCCTCGAAGCCGACATCCAGGGCTCGACCCAGAAGGACGACAAGGTCTGCGCCGTCGTTTGCGCAGCCCCCATCACCTTCGCGGCCTTCGACCAGAAGATGCAGTGGTTCGGCACCGTGCGCGGCCGCATCGGCTACTCGGTCGGTTCGACCCTGTTCTATGCCACCGGCGGTTTCGCCTATGGCGGCGTGAAGACCCACGTTGCCGGGGTGTTCGGCGTGCCTTTCGACCAGACCTTCAGCCGGACCCGCACCGGCTACACAGTCGGCGGCGGCATCGAATCGCCCTTCGACGTCTTCGGCCTGTTCGGCAGGAACTGGACCGCCAAGACCGAATACCTCTTCATCGACCTCGGCCGTGCCGACGACTTCGTCTCGGTCGCCGGCGCGACCGGTTTTGCCTTCTCGACCAAGGTCCAGGAGCACGTCATGCGGACCGGCCTGAGCTATCACTTCAACTCGCCGGTCATCGCGAAGTACTGATCAACTCTTCGATCGAAACCACAAAAACCCCGGCCTCGTGCCGGGGTTTTTCATTGGTGCGCCCAGCATGGGCGCCCTCTTATGGGTGCAAGTCCCATCGTGAGTTGATCACAACGAGCGAAGCGAAGCGCAACCGCATGAGGGCGACCGAGTGTGGGGAGGAAGCGTGGAGCGAAGCTGCGGGCCGATGAATAAGAAGCGGATAGAAGGCGTTGCCGACCAGGGCGAGCGGGCCAGTAATCGCGAAGCTCTCGTGATCAAGGGGAAGCGGCGTAGATCCGGCGGTCGTGCAGTGAAGGAGTGCGTTCTTACCTGGGGAGGTCTCGCCTCATGCCCGAAAGGGCGACGGTGTCGAGCCGGAGCGAGAAGTCAGCCGAGGTCGTAGTAGCCGGTGGGAAGGCTGCGAAGCCGTCCCGCAGGCGAAGGGCCGAACGAGAGGGAGTGTTCGAGGCCATGTCGATGTGGCGAGCATTGCATCAGATGCCTGCGCAAGCAGGGCGGTCCGGGGTAGGACGCGGTGAAGCCGCGTGTGGCTCGGGCAGCGATGAAGCTCGTCGCCCGCGGCATGAACCGAAGGGCACAGGGTCGGCGCTGCTTTTGGCGGCTCTGGCGAGAGAGAACCTGCAACGGGCGTGGAAGCGGGTGCGGGCCAACAAAGGCGTAGCCGGTGTGGACGGTCTGGACATTGACCAGACCGCCGCGCAGCTGCGTACGGCGTGGCCGGCGATCCGCGAGCAACTGTTGTCGGGGGCGTACCGGCCCAGTCCGGTGCGACGGGTGGCGATCCCCAAGCCCGAGGGCGGCGAGCGTGAGCTCGGCATCCCGACGGTGACGGATCGTCTGATCCAGCAGGCGCTGCTGCAAGTGCTGCAGCCCATTCTTGATCCGACCTTCAGCGAGCACAGCTACGGCTTCCGGCCGGGCCGAAGCGCGCATGACGCCGTCCTTGCGGCGCAGTCATACGTGCAATCGGGCCGCCGGATCGTGGTGGACGTCGACCTGGAAAAGTTCTTTGACCGGGTCGATCACGACATCCTCATCGACCGCCTTCAGAAACGGATCGGGGACACCGGGGTCATCCGGCTGATCCGGGCGTATCTGAACAGCGGGATCATGGGCGATGGCGTGGTCCGGAAGCGAACGATGGGGACGCCGCAAGGCGGGCCGCTATCGCCGCTGCTGGCCAACGTTCTGCTCGATGAAGTGGACAAGGCGCTGGAACGTCGGGGCCATTGCTTCGTGCGCTACGCCGACGATGCGAACGTCTACGTTCGCAGCCGCCGGGCGGGTGACCGGGTGATGGCGCTGCTTCGGCGGCTCTACGGCAAGCTGCACTTGACGGTCAACGAGACCAAAAGCACAGTGGCCAGCGTGTTTGGTCGCAAGTTCCTGGGCTACAGCCTTTGGGTAGCCCCGGGCGGCGTGATCAAACGCAAGGTCGCCGACAAGCCGCTGAGGACGTTCAAGCAGCGCATCCGGCAACTGACCTGCCGCAGTGGCGGGCGCAGCATGCAGGATGTGGTGGATCGTCTGCGGCCCTATGTCCTGGGTTGGAAGGCGTACTTCCGGCTGGCGCAAACCCCACGGGTCTGGCGAGAGCTGGACCAGTGGCTGCGTCACCGGCTGCGCGCCATCCAGCTCAAGCAGTGGAAGCGCGGTACGACCATGCACAGGGAACTGCTGGCGCTGGGAGCCAAGCCTGACGTTGCACGGCAGGTGGCGGCCAACAGCCGTCGCTGGTGGCGCAACAGCGGCATGCTCCTCAACGCCGTGCTAACCCTGAACTGGTCGGACCGGTTGGGACTGCCCCGTCTCTCATGACCTCAACTTCTCGAACCGCCCGGTGCGGACCCGCATGCCGGGTGGTGTGGCAGGGGAGCGACCCAAAAGGTCGCCCCCTATGCCGATCGCGATCGAACGTCGCCGGGTGCAGAAGTCGCCGATGCAGAAGGGGCGCTCCGCTCACGCGAGGCGCCCCTTCCTTTCTTGACGTCGAATCTCGCTGGTCCAGGCGCGGGAGCGCCCGTCTGCCAGTCTCAAATGGCCGCCACCTCACGTGGCGGCCGCTCGAAGACTCAGCGGGCGATCCCAGCGAGGTGACAGCGCTTCGAATGAGACACTGGATCACCTCCTTTTCTTTGTTGACGGAAACCCCGATATAGGCGGGCCGCGGCGCAATCCAAGATACGGCACCGCAACAAGATCACGGCCGTTCAGCGACCCCGACCAGACCCGCCACCGGAACCCCGGCGTCGATCCGGGTCGACACCGGCGACAGTTCGACGAGGCGCAGGCCGGCAGCATCCACGACGCTCTTCAGATAGGCCGCGCTGTGGGTGTAGCGCAGCGCGGTTCCGAGGCCGTAGCCGCTCTCGCAGGATTCCACCGTAAAGGCAAAAAGGCCGCCCGGCATCAGCACCCTGGCGATCTCGGCGAAGAGCGGCTGCAGGTCGCCGACATAGACCAGGGCGTCGGCGGCGAGCACCAGATCGAGACTGCCGTCCGGCTCGGCCGAGACCGCCGCCAGCATGTCGGCGACCGCAAGGCGGGCATAGACCGCCCTCGCTTCGGCCTGGGCAATCATGGCCGGCGACAGATCGACCCCGTCGATCGTCTCGACCAGCGAGGCGAAGGCCTGCCCCGCCAGCCCGGTGCCGCAGCCGAGGTCGAGGGCGCGGCGGAACCGGACCGGCTTGCGCGCGCGAAGGCGAACGCCATGGACGGCCTGCAGCAGGATCTCCGGGCCGCGGTAGCGCAATTCGCCGCGCAACGCGTTGTCGAACTTCGGGGCGTACTGATCGAACAGCGCCCGCACATACCCCGCCGACATTTCCCCGAGCGGCTCGGCGCCGAGCCGGATCAGCCGCAGCCGCGCCCCATGGCGATCCTCGGCATCGGCGGCAACGGCCTGGCGATAGGCCTCGATGGCGCGCTCGTTCTGCCCGAGCTCTTCGCGCATGTCGCCAAGCGCGAACCAGCCCGAGGCGAAACGCGGCGCCAGTTCCACCGCCTGCTCCATCAGCTCGGCGGCGGCCTCGAGTTCGCCCCGCAGCTGCAGATCGCGGGCGAAGTCGAAGCGGCGGTCGGCGATCAAGTCGCCGGAGGACATCATCAGGCGGAACGGCATGGCAGGCGGCTTGACGGCTCTCCAAGACGACGGGTTCCCGGCCTATATAACGCAAATGCGCCCGCAGGATATTCTCTCCCCCCAGCCTGAAGGCCTGTTCTGCAAGCCCGGCGGCTTTCATATCGACCCGGTGCGGCCGGTGGCGCGCGCCCTCATCACCCATGGTCACTCCGACCACGCCCGCGCCGGTCATGGCGCGGTGCTGGCAACCCGCGAAACCCTCGACCTGATGGCGCTGCGCTATGGCGAAAATTTCGCCGGCAGCACCCAGGCCATCCGCTACGGCGAAACCTTGAAGCTCGGGGAGGTCAGCGTCAGCTTCCATCCGGCCGGCCACGTGCTCGGTTCGGCGCAGATCCTGGTGAGCTGCGGTGCCATCCGGATCGTCGCCTCGGGCGACTACAAGGACGCGCCGGACCCGACCTGCGCGTCCCTCGAGATCGTCCCCTGCGACATCTTCATCACCGAGGCGACCTTCGGCCTGCCGGTGTTCCGCCTCGGACCCGCCAGCGGCGAGATTGCCAAGCTGCTCGACTCCGTCCGGCTGTTTCCCGAGCGCGCCCATCTCGTCGGCGCCTACTCGCTCGGCAAGGCCCAGCGCGTCATCGCGCTGCTGCGCGAGGCCGGCTATGACGCGCCAATCCATCTGCACGGCGCGATGGAGACGATCACGCGCTATTACCAGAGCCGCGGCGTCGCGCTCGGCGAATTGCACCCGGCCCGCGAAACCAGCAAGGCGGAGCTCGCCGGCACCATCACGGTCGCGCCGCCCTCGGCGACCACGGACCTGTGGACCCGCCGCTTTCCCGATCCGGTCACCGCCTTCGCCTCCGGCTGGATGCGGGTGCGCGCCCGCGCCCGGCAGCGAGGAGGCCAACTGCCGCTGGTCATTTCCGATCATGCCGACTGGGACGGATTATGCGCGACCATCGGCGCGACCGGCGCCGGCGAGATCTGGGTCACTCATGGCCAGGAGGACGCGCTGGTGCACTGGTGCAAGACCAAAGGGCTTGCCGCCCGGCCGCTCGACCTCGTCGGCTATGGCGAAGAGGAGGCCGCGACGGCAGTGGCGGAGACGGCGGATCCCGCCGACGGCGCGCCATGAACCGCTTCGCCCATCTGCTCGACCGCCTCGCCTACGAACCCGGCCGCACCAACAAGCTGCGCCTGCTCACCGACTATTTCCGCGAGGTCGAGGACCCCGATCGCGGCTGGGCGCTGGCGGCGATCACCGGCGCGCTGTCCTTCCGTCACGCCAAGCCTTCCCTGATCCGCGACCTGATCATCGCGCGCAGCGACCCGGCGCTATTCGCCCTGTCCTACGATTACGTCGGCGACCTGTCGGAAACGGTGGCGCTGATGTGGCCGCGCGATCCGCGCGCCACCAACGCGCCGCCGCCGCCGAACCTGACCGAAGTGGTGCTCCTGCTGGGTAATCTGTCGAAGGCTGAGCTGCCGGCGCAGCTCGCCAGCTGGCTCGATGAGCTCGACGAGAGCGGCCGCTGGGCGCTGCTCAAGCTCGTCACCGGCGCCATGCGCATCGGCGTCTCCGCGCGTCTCGCCAAGACCGCCGTCGCCGCGCTCGGCGACAAGGACGCCCATGAGGTCGAGCTGCTGTGGCCCGGCCTGTCGCCGCCCTATCCGGACCTGTTCGCCTGGCTCGAGGGACGCGCCGACAAGCCGGTGACGCGCGACCCTGCGCCGTTCCGCCCGGTGATGCTGGCGCACGCCATCGACGACAGCGATTTCGACAAGCTCGATCCGGCCGAATTCAGCGCCGAATGGAAATGGGACGGCATCCGCGTCCAGGCCGTGACCGGCCGCGGCGAGGACGGGGCTGCGGTGACGCGGCTCTATTCGCGGACCGGCGAGGACGTCACGCGCAGCTTCCCCGATCTCCTGCCCGCGCTGCATCGACCGGGCGCCATCGACGGCGAGTTGCTGGTGGTGCGTGACGGCCGGGTGCAGTCCTTCAACGTCCTGCAGCAGCGGCTCGACCGCAAGAGCGTGACGCCGAAGCTGATGAAGGACTATCCGATTCATCTGCGCGCCTACGACCTGCTCGGCGAAGGTCCCGACGATCTGCGCGCCCTGCCGTTTCTGGCCCGTCGCGCCCGCCTCGAGCATTTCGTCGCGAGCCTCGACACCAGCCGCGTCGACCTGTCGCCGCTGGTGCCGTTCTCGACCTGGCAGCAGCTCGCCACCGCGCGCGCCGACCCGGCCGGCGCCGGACCGGACGCCGAGGCGGTGGAAGGGGTGATGCTCAAGCGCCGTGATGCCGAATACATGCCCGGCCGGCCGAAGGGGCCGTGGTGGAAATGGAAACGCGACCCGCACGTCATCGATGCGGTGCTGATGTATGCCCAGCGCGGTCATGGCAAACGCTCGTCCTACTACTCCGACTGCACCTTCGGCGTCTGGACCAATGGCGGGGACGGCGAACAGCTGGTGCCGGTGGGCAAGGCCTATTTCGGTTTCACCGATGAGGAGCTCGAGGAGATCGACCGCTTCGTCCGCCGCCACACCATCGAACGTTTCGGTCCGGTACGCGAAGTGGTGCATGATCCCGACAAGGGGCTGGTGCTGGAAGTCGCCTTCGAGGGGCTGCAGCCCTCCGGCCGGCACAAGTCCGGCGTCGCCATGCGTTTTCCCCGCATCAGCCGTCTGCGCTGGGACAAACCGCCGCGCGAGGCCGACCGGCTCGAGACCCTCGAGCGCATGCTCAGGCGGGGGAATGCCGACGAGGAGCCCGGTTCGGCGATCGCGTCGGGCTGAAAAGCTACTCCGCCACCTGCTCGAGGGCTGCGACGACCAGCGCATCGATGATCGAGACGCCGTCGCCGTCGCTGTGGACCATCACCGGGTTGAGGTCGATCTCCGCCACCACATGGTTCACCGCCATTGCCACCTGCGAGGAGAGTTGCACGATCAGCTCGGCGAGCGCAGCGCGGTCCGCCTGCGCAGCGCCGCGGAAGCCGTCGAGCCGCGCGGCTGCCTTGAGCTGATCGATCATCTCCCCGGCCTGCGCCACGGTGACCGGCGCGGGACGAAAGACTACGTCCTGGTAGATCTCCGCGGCGACACCGCCGAAGCCGACCATCACCATCGGCCCGAAGCGGCCGGCGGCGGCATCGTCAGCGACCGTTGAAGACGGCGGCGCGCTTCTCGACGAAGGCTTTGGCAGCCTCCTTGTGGTCCTCGGTTTCCGAACAGCGCGAGTGATGCAGCGCCTCGGCGTCGAAGCAGGCCTCCAGCGGCAGCGTTTCCGCATTGTTGATGTTCTTCTTGATATAGCCGAGGGTCACCGACGGACCCTGGGCCAGAGACAGCGCCAGTTCGTGAGCGGCGCGGTCGATCTCGGCATCGGGCACGACCCGCGTCACCATGCCGAGCGCGAGCGCTTCCTCGGCCGTCAGCACCGGCGAGAGCAGGTAGAGTTCGCGCGCCTTGGCGCTGCCGAGCATGCGGGTGAGGAAATAGGTGCCGCCGTAGTCGCCGGAGTAGCCGACCTTGGCGAAGGCGGTGGTGATCTTCGCCGAGGCGGAGGCAATGCGCAGGTCGCAGGCCAGCGCCATCGACAGCCCGGCGCCGGCGGCGGCGCCGTCGATCTGGGCGATCACCGGCTTCTGCATCACGTGCAGGATGCGCGACACCTCCATGGCGCGGCGCAGCTGCGTCACCTTGGCCTCCAGCGACAGCGGCGCGCCGCCCGCCGCCATCACCTTGACGTCGCCGCCGACGCAGAAGGTGCCGCCGGCGCCCCTGAGAAGCACGGCGCGCACTTCACCGTCTTCCGCGGCCCGTCGCGCCGCCTCGACGAGCGCGCGCGTCATTTCGGGATTGAGCGCATTGCGCCGGTCCGGCCGATTCATGGTGATGGTCAGAAGTCCGCGGTCGAAATGCTGAAGGACGATATCGGTCATTGAGGCTTCCTGCTTGTGAGGACCGCACTGCGGGCCCGTCGAACGGCCCGCGCTACCGCTCCCGATTGATTATTTCTTGACGAGCGGACAGCGCGATTCCGACAACGGCTGGAAGAGCCCGAGCATGAGGGGATGGTTGTCTGCGACGATCTTGCCGCATGGGCCAGCAAGCGGCAAGACCATGGAATTCAACAAGGTTTTCCGTTGAACGGAATGGCCTTCGTCGAGGATGCCGCGTCGCCGATCGGTCGCACGGCGCAGAGGTCGAGAGCTCAGACGCACACAATCCAAGCATGCCGTGCAGGAAATTTGCGCTATAATGGGATAGCGGCCGGAGCCAGCACGATGTTCGCTCGGATGTCAGCGGTTTCTGCTTTTCGCGTCGTGTCGAGCCTCGCACTTTCGACATTGGCGTTATCGACATTGGCGTTATCGACGTTCGCCCTTTCGACGTTCGCCCTGCGGACGGCCACGGCGGCGACAGCGGCCTGCAACTTTGCGGTGCTGGGCGAAGGCCGGGTTGAGGCCGCGATCGACGGCCGCGGCCTGCGCCTTGACGACGGGCGGGAGGTCCGTCTCGCCGCGATCGAGCTTCCGTTCGCCAGGATCGAGGAGACGGCCGCCCTCGCCGCCCTGTCCGAAGGACGCAACGTTCGCCTCGAAGGCGGCGATGACGCCCCCGATCGCTACGGCCGGCAGGTCACCTTCGTCCGCGCCGACGGCGCCGATACATCTCTTCAGGCGGCGTTGCTCGACCGCGGCGCGGCACTTTACGACGGTTCCATCACCGAGGCGGGCTGTGCCGGGGAACTGCGCGGCGCGGAAGCCGGCGCGAGAAAAGCGCACCGAGGACTCTGGGCCGACCCGACCGCCATAAAAGATGCTGAAAAGCCCGAGGATATTGCGGCAGCAGTGGGGCAATTCGCGGTGGTCGAGGGCAAGGCGCAGTCGGTCAGACAGTCCGGAACGACATTTTATGTCAATTTTGGCCGCCGATGGACAGAAGGCTTTGCGGCGATTATTTCAAGGCGCATGATTGCGGCGATGGAAGCCGCGGGAATGGCGCCCAAGACGCTGGAGGGGCGGCGATTACGGGTGCGCGGCGTGGTCGAGCGGCGCATCGGCCCGCGGATCGACATCGTCCGCGTGGGGCAGATCGAACTGGCCGATTGAGACCGGCCGGGTTGAACAGACCGATCGAGAGCAATTGCGGCGCGGCTTGCCGGTGGATGCCGTCAACCGGACCGGTCGGGCGAGGGTGCCGACGAAGGGTGGTGCGGGGATCACGGGTGACGATGGACGCGCGAGCGGACCAGACGAGGAAGCAGCAAGGCAGACGGCTGACGCCGGTGCCGCAGCTGGCGGCTGCGCTCCTCGCTGCCGCCCTCCTTGCTGCCTGCGGCGACACGATCCGGCTTCAAAGCGCACCGCCCCAGACCGCCGCGGCGGCAAAATTCCCCAAGCCGGTGGTTCAGACGCCGGCGAACGAGCGCGAGCATGAACGCATCCTCGCCTCCTATGGCGGCGTTTATACCGACCCACGGCTCGAGGCGCTGATCAACAAGACGGTGGAGCGGCTGGTGGCCGCGTCGGAGCGCCCCGACCTCTCCTACAAGGTGACAATCCTCAACTCCGGCGCGGTCAATGCCTTCGCCTTGCCGACGGGTCAGCTCTACGTCACCCGCGGATTGATCGCGCTGGCGAGCGACACCTCCGAACTGTCGTCGGTGCTGTCCCACGAGATGGCCCATGTCATCGCCAAGCATGCCGCGATCCGCGAGGACCAGGCGCGTCAGGCGGCGCTGGTGACGCGCGTCGTCGCCGACATGGGCGACGATCCCGACCTCACCGCCCTGGCGCTGGCCAAGACCAAGCTTACCATGGCGAGCTTTTCGCGGTCCCAGGAGTTCGAGGCCGATGCCATCGGCGTCGGAATCTCCGCACGGGCCAAGTTCGATCCCTATGGCGCGTCGCGCTTCCTGACCGCCATGGAGCGCAACGCCGAACTCAAGGCGCCGCGAGCCATGATCGATCCCCGCTCCCGGGATTTCCTGTCGTCGCATCCGGCAACCCCGGAGCGCGTCCAGAACGCCCAGGCAGCGGCGCGCCAGTATACCGCGCCGCAGACCAGCGAGCGTGATCGCGACGACTATCTCAGCGCCATCGACAGCATCGTCTATGGCGAGGACCCCAGCGAAGGCTTCGTGCGCGGCCGGCGCTTCCTCCATCCCAAGCTCGGCTTCACCTTCCAGGCGCCCGAAGGCTTCACTCTGGAGAACACCGCCCAGGCGGTGGTCGGCGTCCGCGAGGGCGGAACCCAGGCCATGCGCTTCGACGTGGTGCGGGTGCCGTCGGAGCAATCGCTCGGCGACTATCTCAATTCCGGCTGGATGGAGAATGTCGACAAGGCGTCGACCGAGGACGTCACGATCAATGGCTTCCCGGCGGCGACGGCGACCGCCCGCGGCGACCAATGGCAGTTCCGGGTCTACGCCCTGCGTTTCGGCAGCGACGTCTACCGCTTCATCTTCGCCGCCCGCCAGCGCAGCGGCGAAACCGACCGCAGCTTCCGCGATACCGTCAACTCGTTCCGGCGCCTCAGCCTCGCCGAGATCCAGGATGCGCGGCCGCTGCGCATCAAGGTCATCAATGTGCAGCCGGGCGACACCGTTGAATCGCTGTCCCATCGCATGGCCGGCGTCGACCGCCAGGTCGAACGCTTCCGCCTGCTCAACGGCCTCGACGCCCACGCCACGATCAAGGCGCGCGACCGGGTCAAGATCGTCGTCGACTGACACCCGTCTTTCTGATTGATGCGGCGCTGACGCGAGCATGATCCGGAAAAGCGGGTTCCGATCCTGCAATAAGATCATGCCCATCCATCAGAGCGCGATGGCGAAAAGCCCGGCGCGATGCGCCGGGCTTTCGTAACACGCTCTGCGATGCGGAGCTGGCCTCAGGCCGCCTCGTCCTCGGCGACGGAATCCTCACCGTCGTTATCGTCGGCATCGCTCTCGCCGTCGGATTCGGCCTCCGCCTTGGCGGCCCCGCGGCGCGGGCTCTTGGCGAGCGAGGCCTCGATCTCCTTGATCGCCTCGGTCTCGGTGACGTGCTGCACCACCGCGATCTCGCGCGACAGCCGGTCGAGCGCCGCTTCATAGAGCTGGCGTTCGCTGTAGGACTGCTCGGGCTGCGATTCAGAACGATACAGGTCGCGGACCACCTCGGCGATGGCGACGATGTCGCCGGAGTTGATCTTCGCCTCGTATTCCTGGGCCCGGCGCGACCACATCGTGCGCTTGATGCGGGCGCGGCCCTTGAGGGTCTCGAGCGCCTTCTTCACCAGTGCCGGCTCGGACAGCTTGCGCATGCCCACCTGGGCGACCTTGGCGGTCGGCACGCGCAGCGTCATCTTGTCCTTGATGAAGTTGATGACGAACAGCTCGAGCTTGGCCCCCGCGATCTCCTGCTCCTCGATGGAGAGGATCTGGCCGACACCATGGGCCGGATAGACCACGAATTCGTTGGTCTTGAAGCCCTGGCGCTGGGTCAACGGCTTTTTCGGTTCCTCGACCCGCGGCGCAGCAGGAGCCTTGGCGACGGGCTTGGCCGCCACGGCCGGCTTGACGGCGGGAGCCTTGCTGGCCACCGGCGCCTTGGCAACCGGAGCCTTCGCCACCGGGGCCTTGGCCTCTTGCACCTTGTGCTCCTGAACCTTGGTCACGGGCGCCTTGGTCGCAGTCACCTTGGTGGCCGGAGCCTTCGTCCCAGCGGCCTTGGCAGTCTTGGCAGTGGTTTTTGGCATTTCACTTCTTGATTTCGAGGACTTGGGAGGCGCCGCCTTGACTGGCGCCCTATGAGCGGTCGTCTTCGAGGCCGACGCCCGGGGCGCCTTGTGGCTACCCTTGGCATGGCTCTTTGCGGCGCCGCGGACCGGTGCAGACGCCTTCTTGGCGGATTTGGTACTCTGGTTACGCGTTTTGCTGGCCACAACTTGCGCGTGGAACCGCCACGCCCCTGTTAATGATTTTCGCAACCCCAGGGGACCAAACAGCGGGCGACACAGGGGTCCGGCTTATTGAATGTGACTATAATAGCACATTTTCCGCAAAAATCAATGGTTTAAGCCGCCCGCGCCCGCTGTGGGCCCGGTCGGCGAAATGCATTCCCGCAGTTACGGTTAAAAACAAAGCCACTACGGCCGGTTTCGGACCGGCCGAGAAATCCCGTCAGCCGCCGCCCCTCTCAGTCGCCCGAGCCGGGATTCGGCGAGAAATACTTGTCGAACTTGCCCTCGACGCCGTCGAACTCCTTGGCCTCGGGCAGTTGCTCCTTCTTCTGGGTGATGTTCGGCCAGGTCTTGGCGTATTCGGAGTTCAGCCCCAGCCACTTCTCCAGACCCGGTTCGGTGTCCGGCTTGATCGCATCCGCCGGGCATTCCGGCTCGCAGACGCCGCAATCGATGCATTCGTCCGGATGGATCACCAGCATGTTCTCGCCCTCGTAGAAACAGTCGACGGGGCAGACCTCGACGCAGTCGGTATACTTACACTTGATGCAATTGTCGGTGACGACGTAGGTCATCGAGGTCTCCGGAAGGCGATCGTAACGCGGCCGTTGGGTAGCGCAGCTCGTCCGCCACTGCAACCCGGCCGCTGCATAGCAGTAAGGCGAAAGCCAGTTCAAGCAATTGCTTACCCGCCGCCCGGCAATTCCACCTTCAGCTCCTGATAAAGCGTCCGCGCGACCTTGGCATCGCCGCGCCGCTCAGCGAACCCGACCACCCGCAAGACGCGGACGCTCCGATCGAGGGCAACCGTGAGAACGTCCTCGAACTTCACCGCGTGACCGGGCGCGGTCTGCCGCGCGCCGTTGACGCGGACGTGACCGGAGGCGACCAGCGCGGCGGCATCGCTGCGGGTTCGCACCACCCGCGCATGCCAGAGCCATTTATCCAGCCGCTGACGCTCCACCGATGCTGCGATCTCCCGCGACGGTGCTCAGCCGTCCTTGCGATTGGTCAACTGCTCCTTGAGGGCGGCAAGCTTGGCGAAGGGCGAATTCGGATCGATCGGCCGCTCCCGGGGCGGCGCGTTCTGACTATGCCGCTCATGGCGATGACCGTGCGGCGGCCGACCTTCGGGCCGCGAACCGTTCCGCGGCTTGCCCTTGAAACCGCCGCCCTTGCGCTCGTCGCGCTCGCGGGGCTCGCGCGCCTCGCCGGCGGTCGCGCCGGCGCCTTCGGCCCGCAATTTGCGGAATTCGTCGCGCCGGTCGCGCCGACCCTGACCATGGCCGTGACGCTGCTCACGCGCCTCGCCAGCCTCACCGGCAGCCGCCGGCGCACCGCCTTGACCACGACGGCCATGGGGACGTTCATGACGCGGCCGCCGCTCCTCGGAACGGCCGCCCGGACGCCACACTTCAACGAGCTGCGGCTCGACCGCAGCGGCTTCGCCGGCGGTCTCGGCCAAGGCCGCTTCGGCGGCGGACGCCTCAGCCGGCGGAGCGGCTTCCGCCGCCTCTGGTTCCGGCGCCCCCGCAACCTCGGCGGCGGCCGGCTCGACACCGGTTTCGGCCGGCGCTGCATCGACGACCTCGGCTTCGGCAGCCTCGCCGACAGACGTCTGCTCGGCGCCGCTTTCGACGACGGTGGTGGCGGACGCATCCCCGGTAGGCGCCGGTGTTTCCACTGCGGCCGATTCGGAAGCCGCCGATTCGGAGGCAATGGCTTCAGGAGCAACGGCTTCCGAAGCAATGGCTTCCGGAACAACAGCGGCTTCAGGAGCCGCCGCTTCTGTGGTTGACGGTTCAGGAACCGGCGCCGGTGCCGGCGGCGGGCGCTTCTCCATGCGATAGCCGAGCGCCCGCAGGATCGCGGCAAAATCCTCGCCGGCCGAACCGGTCAGCGAAGTCATCGCCTGGGTGACGGTAAAGCCACGGCCATCGAAGGCGCCGGGCGGCTTCGGCCCGGGCGACGCCTCGCGCCAGGCCAGCGCCGGGCGGATCAGATCGGCGAGGCGCTCGAGGATGTCGACGCGCACGGCGCGTTCGCCGCACTGCCGGTAGCCCAGCACCCGATAGGCGTCGCGGCTGAGCGAGTTATCGACCGGGAAGGACGTCCGGCCGCTGGCCGCCAGATGCTGCACGCTGGACAACGCCGACAGATCGACATTGTCCTGCTTGAGCGCCCACAGCAGCGACGCCATGGCGCGCGCCGCCGGCTTCAGCAGGCCGGGGACGTAGACGTGATAGGCACCGAAACGCACGCCGTATTTGCGCAGCGAAGCGCGCGACGGCTGATCGAGATCCTTCATTTCGGCGGCGATGCGCTGGCGCTCCAGCACGCCGAGCGCCTCGACGAGCTGGAAGGCAATGCCGCGAGCGATGCCGGTGATGTCCTCGGCCTTGGTGATCTCGAACAGCGGGCCGAGCAGTTTCTCGATGTGGGTCTTGAGCCACAGATCGAGCCGCGCCTGGACAGCGTCGCGGGGGGCCCCGGTAAGGCGCTCGTCGGCGATGATCCGCAACCGCGGATGCAGCATGTCGTCGGCGGCGACCAGCTTGGCCACGGCATCGCCGGTCCAGCGCAAGGTGCCGTCGGAAGCGAGCACAAACTGCTCGTCCGGGGCCTGCGACAGCCGCTCGGCGCGCGCATCGATTTCACCCGCCAGCGCCTTGAGGGCTGCGGCCTGCAGCGCCTTGGCTTCCGACCCCGCCTCGGCGGCATCCGGCGCAAACATGAAGCCGTCGAGGCGGCCGATGACATGGCCCTCGACGACGACCTCGCCGGTCTTTCCAATTTCCGTATTCAGCATCGTGTTTTCCCGCAAGCGGCGCATCAATACACTGGTCCGGCGATCAACGAAACGTTCAGTTAGCCGTTCGTGCAGGGCATCGGACAATTTATCCTCGACCGCCCGGGAGATCCCCTGCCAATGTTCGGGGTCGGCGAGCCAGTCGGGGCGGTTGGCGGCGAAGGTCCAGGTCCGGATCTGGGCGATGCGGGCGGACAAGGTGTCGATACCACCGTCGGTCCGGTCCGCCAGCGCCACCTGGGCCGCGAACCAGTCGTCCGGGATGCGTCCCCGGCGCATCAGAAACCCGAACAGGGTGGTGACGAGCTCGGCATGGGCCGCCGGCGCCAGCTTGCGATAGTCCGGCACCTGGCAGGTTTCCCACAGCCGCTCCACCGCGACCGCGCCCTGGGCGAGGTCCCGCACCTCGGCGTCGCGCGCCGCGTGGTCGAGCACCCGCAGGTCCTCGGCGATGGGCGCGCGGGTCAGACATTCGTGGTTCGGCGCCTGGGCCAATGAGACCTGCAGCGCGCCGAGCGAGGACATGTCGAGCTTCGAATTGCGCCACTGCAGCAGCTTGACGCTGTCGAAGGCGTGGTTCTGCAGGGCATCCACCAACTCGGATTCGAACGGCTCGCACCGGCCCGTGGT
This sequence comes from Bradyrhizobium sp. WD16, assembly GCF_024181725.1. Lineage (NCBI taxonomy): Bacteria > Pseudomonadati > Pseudomonadota > Alphaproteobacteria > Hyphomicrobiales > Nitrobacteraceae > Bradyrhizobium > Bradyrhizobium sp. WD16. The sequence goes on from NZ_CP028908.1 coordinate 1,476,778, forward strand.
GCCGAAGGTGCCGTCGCGGGTGGCGCGCCCTGCGCGACCCGCGATCTGGGCGAATTCCGACGGCGTCAGCCGGCGGAACTGGTAGCCGTCGTATTTGCGGTCCGAGGCGAAGGCGACGTGGTCGACGTCGAGATTGAGGCCCATGCCGATGGCATCGGTGGCGACGAGAAAATCGACGTCGCCCGACTGAAACAGGTCGACCTGGGCGTTGCGCGTGCGCGGCGACAGCGAGCCGAGCACGACGGCGGCGCCGCCATGCTGACGACGAATCAGCTCGGCGATGGCATAGACCTCATCGGCCGAGAAGGCGACGATGGCGGTGCGCCGCGGCTGCCGGGTGATCTTGCGGTCGCCGGCGAAGCTGAGCTGCGACAGCCGGGGCCTCGTGATGATATTGGCGCCCGGCAGCAGCTTCTCGATCACCGGCCGCATGGTCGCGGCCCCGAGCAGGAGCGTCTCGTCGCGGCCGCGGCGGTTGAGAAGGCGGTCGGTGAAGACATGGCCGCGTTCGAGATCGGCGCCGATCTGGATTTCATCCACGGCGAGAAAAGCGACGTCGAGCTCGCGCGGCATCGCCTCGACGGTGGAGACCCAGAACCGCGCATGCGGCGGCTTGATCTTCTCCTCGCCGGTGATCAGCGCCACATCGGCCGCCCCGACCCTGGCCACCACCTTGTTGTAGACCTCCCGCGCGAGCAGGCGCAGCGGCAGGCCGATGATGCCGGAGGAATGGCCGAGCATACGCTCGATGGCGAGATGGGTCTTGCCGGTATTGGTCGGGCCGAGGACGGCGGTGACGCCGGAGCCCGGCGCGCGACCGCTCGCGGCATGCGACTGGGAAAAGGAAACGGCCATGCTTCTTCGTGCTTCCAAACTCTGCGTCTCCACCCGGCTCATGCCGTCCACACGACGTCAAGATCAGCGCCCAAAGGCCTTATCAAGTGTCTCAGAATGCGACGCTTTGCGGCCTCGCAATTAAGTTCCGGAACGAGTCCGGAACGAACCGGGAGCGAATCGCTGACTCGCGGCGGCGAGACTGCACGAACATCAATATATCGCGGGCATGAGCGATGCCGCCCCACTACATGAAGACCGAGACCGAACCAACTCGGCTCCCGCCGCAGCCCGTCGTCAACCTTTCGCACGGACTCCGATGCGATCGAGAGTCAACAGGATTCCTGCCCACGGGGGCCGTGCCCGATCGGCGCTTCACTGGGTCTTGGCCGTGGTGCGGACCGCGGCCGTCGACACGAATTGGGTGGCTTCCAGGGCGGCCATACCGATCGGTGTCGGCACCAGCACCTTGAGCGGGACCAGCACGCGCGTTCCGGCGATCGGCGCCATCCAGACCTCCATGTCGCGCTGGGCGATCAGGTATTTGATGGCGGCGCGGTCCGGTACATAGCCCGCCAGCGGAGCGAAATAGATCGCGCAGACGACGACCGGGCCCTGGTAGCCCTTGGTCTTGGCGCGATCCATGCGCTTGAATTCGAGCCGCAGATCATAGCGCATCCGGCCGTCGAACACCGGGGTCGTCGTCTTGCAGGCGTCCGGCGTCAGCGGATCGCCATTGCCGCTGGCGCGCAGGAGCGAGCCGGTCATCGGATCGGTGACGCCCTTGCGATGCACGTCGGTCACCGGAATGCGATCGGGCTGCGGCTGCGGCTGCGGATCGATGCTCGATTCCTTGACATTGCCGGCAGCCAGCACGACTCGAATGACTTCCTTCGCCTTGCTGTCATAGGCGATCATGGCCTGATAGCTCGACGGCACCAACTGACCATTGACGATGCGGCCCTGGGACGCGCTGGTGCCGTGACCGCCGGAGAAAGCCTTGAGCAGGCCGGCCGATCCACCAACCGCGGTTGCCGAATACTGGTCGTCGCCGATGTCGATGACCCAGCTTCCCTTGCCCACCGGAATGCCGGCGAGCGACGCCTCGTAGCGGGCATCGAGCCGGCCCTGGGCCTGCACGGGATCGGTCGTGGCGATGCCGAGCGTCGCCACCGAGAGCACCACCAATGCCGACGTCGGCGCCAGCCGCCGCCAACCGGCTCCGTTCGATCCAAATTCCACTTGTGACGGCAAATCCTGCTCCGCACCCTTGAGCGGCAAATATAGCCCGGGCAGCCCGCGAACAAGGGCTAGAGCGCTTTCCCACGAAGTGGCTACCGGTTCGCGCGAAGAAAACGCGTCAAAACAAAAACCTGGAACCTCCGCTCCGACTCCAACGGAGGGGAGAAGGCTCTAATGCGGTGGATCTGACGCTCGCATCAGCATGCAGCGAATTCGTCGTGTCAGATCCAAAATCGCACTGGAATCATAATGATGCTGGTATCCCTTTGTTTCCAATGCTCGTGGAAACGCCTGCTGCAAAGGAATACGAACGTTGGAAACGGGACACTCGCCTTCCTGCCACCTCGGCGGCGTCTTCGCCGGCAGGCTCGATTGTCGAGCCGCAAACATGGGACGAAGACCAAGAAAGATCTTGCGGCGGGGATTACGTCGTTAATAAGTTGCAACGGGGTGCCGCCCGGATCGGTCAAATCCTCATAAAATCAGGGTTCCGGCGCATTTTCCGCCCGTCCGGCGCGATGCTCGGCTTGACCTTGACCGCCGCTCCCCCTATAGGTCCGCGGTTCCTGAAATGGACGCGATTTTAAACCCCCGCGGGGCCGCTCGGCCGCTTCGGGGATGACAGAGGATTTCGCCATGTCCCGGCGCTGTGAACTGACCGCAAAAGCTCCTCAGGTGGGTCACAAGGTGAGCCACTCGAACATCAAGACCAAGCGCCGGTTCCTGCCGAATCTGTGCAACGTCACGCTGATCTCGGACGCGCTTGGCCGCTCGGTGCGGCTGAAGGTCTCGACCAATGCGCTCAAGAGCGTCGATCATCGCGGCGGCCTCGATGCCTTCCTGCTCAAGGCCAAGGCCGACGAATTGTCGCCGCGCGCGCTGGTGCTCAAGCGCCAGATCCAGAAGAAGCTGCAGGCGACCGGCTGACGCCGCGACGCCGACCAATCGCATTTTGAAAAAGCCGGGCCCTGCGCCCGGCTTTTTTGTTGGCGCCATCGTACCTTTTTCGACGCCCCTTATTACGTTACGGCTCGATCAGCCGGAACTGCAGCAGCAGCGTACGCTGGATCGGCGAGAAATTGTCGTCCGACACCAATGTCAGGATAATGTCGCCGGCGGCATTGCGATGGGTCGCTAGCCCTTCGAAATTATCGATCTCGTTGCCGAGATCGGCCTCGAACAGGGCCACGCCGTCGGACACGGCGCCCGGGGCAATGGCGGCAAGAGCGATACGCCGGATGCGGATGCCGACGCCGTTGAGCAACGAGAACTTACGCTCCAGCAGCAACAGGTCGCCGCCGGGCAGCAGTGCGGCATCGCTGATGTCATAGCCGTCGCTGCGGCGAACCGTGAAAGCGCCGGGGGTCGGCCCGCCGATCAGGAATCCCATGATGTTGCCGGAGGCGTCGAGCCCGCGCTCAGAGATCGCGATCAACGTGCCACCGAGCGGCGCGCCGCGCGGCACGAAGACCAGCGTCTCCAGTCCCTTGTTATAGGGCAGCCGGCGCAGTGACGCCGGCACACCGCCAACCGCTTCGCCCTTCGCCTCGATGCCGTCGCGGCCGAAATCGGCAAAGCGCAGGATCTGGTTGACCCGCTCGAGCCCGACATAGGCGATGCTGCCGTCGAAGGTCAGGGATTCGGCATCGAACCAGCCATGGGCCGTGATCGGCCGCCCGTCCGGCCCGCGGATCGGCGCCGTCTCGACGTCGCTGACGCCGACGATCCGGCCCGCCTGATAGACGATGCGGCCGGCGAACCATGTGCCCTTGTCGCTGACCGCGGTGAAGCGCTCGCCTCTGGCATCGAGCTTCAGGCCGGACAGACCGCCGAAGCGGCCGAAAGACGAGGTCAGACTGACGCCGCCGGCATATTCCAGCGCGCCGAAGCGCAGCCGCGACGGATCGCGCTGGGCAAAATGGGGAACCGGCCGGGCGTTGACCGTGATGGCAAGCCGCCGCGCGTCAATCGCGACGCTCTGCGCCTGCGCCCACGGCGCCGTCGAGGCGCAGACGAGCGAGACGCCAAGGGCGACGACAAGCCCGCGCAGAACGCGCCCGCCGAGCGGCCAGACCCCAGCATGATGGACGGTGCGAGTCACGCCCCCCTCGTCGCCCCGCGGCATGGATTGTCCCCGCTCGACGTCGTTCCGCGGCCGCCATGACCGCGGACACGCGTATTGCAGGACCGCCCTCACCGCCGGCCACGCCCCATTCAAGGAATTACGAATGCAGCCGACGCGGTGGCCGCGCCGGCGCGCGGGCCGGTGCGATCTCGGTCTCGCTGAACAGCTCGGCGAGCTTTTCGGTGATGGCGCCGCCGAGTTCCTCGGCATCGACGATGGTGACCGCGCGCCGATAATAGCGCGTGACATCGTGGCCGATCCCGATGGCGATCAGTTCGACCGGCGAGTGCGTCTCGATCTCCTCGATGATGTAGCGCAGGTGGCGTTCGAGATAGTTGCCCGGATTGACTGACAAAGTGGAATCGTCCACCGGCGCGCCGTCCGAGATCATCATCAGGATCTTGCGCTGCTCCGGCCGGGCCAACAGGCGCTTGTGCGCCCAGTCCAGCGCCTCGCCGTCGATATTCTCCTTGAGCAGGCCCTCGCGCATCATCAGGCCGAGATTCTTGCGGGCGCGCCGCCAGGGCGCATCCGCCGCCTTGTAGATGATGTGACGCAGGTCGTTGAGGCGGCCCGGATTGGCCGGCTTGCCCGCGGCGAGCCAGGCCTCGCGGGACTGGCCGCCCTTCCAGGCGCGGGTGGTGAAGCCGAGAATCTCGACCTTGACGCCGCAGCGCTCCAGCGTGCGCGCCAGAATGTCGGCGCAGGTCGCCGCCACGGTGATCGGCCGGCCGCGCATCGAACCGGAATTGTCGAGCAGCAGCGTCACCACCGTGTCGCGGAAGGTCGCCTGCTTCTCGTGCATGAAGGACAGGGGATGGAAGGGATCGGTGACGACGCGCGACAGCCGCGCCGGATCGAGGATGCCCTCCTCCAGGTCGAATTCCCAGGCGCGGTTCTGTTGCGCCATCAGCTTGCGCTGCAGGCGGTTGGCGAGTCGGGCGACGATGCCCTGCAGGTGCGCGAGCTGCTTGTCGAGATAGCTGCGCAGCCGCTCCAGTTCGTCGTGCTCGCAGAGGTCCTCGGCATTGACCACTTCGTCGAAACGCGGCGCGAAGGCATGATATTCCGGCCCGCGCGGCTCGTTGGCGCCGCGGCCCTGCGGTCGCGAGGTCTCGCCCGGCGTCTCGTCGTCGCCCATCTCGCCGTCGTCGAAACTGTCGCTGGCGGACGCCTGGGCACTTTCCATGGCGCTTTCCGACAGCTCCTCGCTCGCGGTCTGGGCCTCGTCGGCGCTCATTTCCTGGGCCGCTTCGGTTTCCGGCGAGCCTTCGGCGCCGGACTGGTCCTTCTCGCCCTCGCGCTCTTCGTCCTGCTGGTCGTCCTCGTCATGGTCGGCATTGCGATCGTCGCCGAGCTCGAGCGCGTGGAGCAGGTCGTGAATGGCGTCGCCGAACCGCGCCTGATCGTCGGCGTACTGATCGAGCCGGTCCAGCCGCGCGCCGATCTTGTCCTCGAGAACCGGCCGCCACAGATCGACCAGCTTGCGCGCGGCCGCGGGCGGCGCCTGCCCGGTCAGGCGCTCGCGCACCAGCATGGCCAGCGCCTCCGACAGCGGCGCATCGGCGCGGTCGGTGATCTCGTCGTATTTGCCGCGATGGAAATGATCGTCGAGCATCGCGGTCAGGTTCTTCGCCACGCCCGCCATGCGGCGGGCGCCGATCGCCTCGACGCGGGCCTGCTCCATCGCGTCGAAGACGCTGCGCGCCTGCGGATTGGCCGGCATCAGCTTGCGATGGACCTTGGGATCGTGACAGGCGAGCCGCAGCGCGATCGAATCGGCATGGCCGCGCACCACCGCGGCGTCGCGCCGGCTCATCTTGCGCGCCGGCTCCGGCAGGCGCGCCTTGCCCGGCGCGAGCCCCGGCCGCTCGGCGGCGAAGCTCACCTCGAGTTCGGGCTGCTTGGCAATGGCGCGCAGGCAGGCCGTCACCGCGCGCTTGAACGGCTCGGTCGGCGCTTCCTTGGCGGCGGGCTTGAACTTGATGTTGGTGGTCATCGCCTTGATATCGCCTTGGCGTCCGCGGGCATTTGCCGGATCGGCAGCAGTAATCGACGCCGCGCTCAGCTGAGCGCGACGTTCACCGCGGATTCGGGCAGCTCGGCATTGAAGCAGCGCTGGTAGAACTCCGCCACCAGCGGCCGCTCCAGCTCGTCGCACTTGTTGAGGAAGGTGACGCGGAAGGCGAAGCCGATATCGCCGAAGATGTCCGCGTTCTCCGCCCAGGTGATCACGGTCCGCGGGCTCATCACCGTGGAGAGATCGCCATTGGCGAAGGCGTTGCGGGTCAGGTCGGCGAGCCGCACCATCTTGTTGACGATGTCGCGGCCCTCGGCGGTGCGGTAGTGGCGCGCCTTGGCGAGCACGATCTCGACTTCCTCGTCATGCGGCAGGTAGTTCAGCGTGGTGACGATCGACCAGCGGTCCATCTGGCCCTGGTTGATCTGCTGGGTGCCGTGATAGAGGCCCGAAGTGTCGCCGAGGCCGATGGTGTTGGCGGTGGCGAACAGGCGGAAGGCCGGATGCGGTTTGATCACCTTGTTCTGGTCGAGCAGCGTCAGCCGGCCGGAGACCTCGAGCACGCGCTGGATCACGAACATCACATCGGGACGGCCGGCGTCGTACTCGTCGAACACCAGGGCGACGTTGTGCTGCAGCGCCCAGGGCAGGATGCCGTCGCGGAATTCGGTGACCTGCTTGCCGTCGCGCACCACGATCGAATCCTTGCCGACGAGATCGATGCGGCTGATGTGGCTGTCGAGATTGACGCGCACGCAGGGCCAGTTCAGGCGGGCCGCGACCTGTTCGATGTGGGTCGACTTTCCGGTGCCGTGATAGCCGGTGACCATGACGCGGCGGTTCCTGGCGAAGCCGGCGAGAATGGCGAGGGTGGTGGCGCGGTCGAAGCGATAATCCGGATCGGTCTCCGGTACGTGGGGATCCGTGGCCGAATAGGCCGGCACTTCGAGATCGCTGTCGATGCCGAAAACCTGGCGGACCGAGACCTTCATATCGGGCAGGTTGGTCATGTCGGGCACGGTTTGGGGGGCGGCGGCGGTCATCAATCCTCCAGGGTTTCGGGCAGTCCCGAAGCCAGGCTTGTCAAACGTCTTGATCGAGCTTGCTGCGTGGGATGCGGCGCAGCGTAGCAGAGCCGAGCGAGCGGCAGAAGCCCGACCTGCGACATAAGTTCCTCTGCGTTTTCATTTAGATAGTCTCGAACCGCAGGATTGGAAGGCAGCCTTGCGAAAGCCTGGGGGCCGATCCACCTCAGCTTGAGGCGCCTCCGGCGCCCTGGCGCCGATACCGGGGCCGGAGCCTTGAGGCGCTGATGAGAACGGCAATCGATTCCCTGCTGGCCCTGGTGGCCGCCCACCCGGTCTGGGCCTATGGCGCCACCTTCCTGGCCGCCCTGCTCGAGGCGGTGCCGGTGCTCGGCTCGTTCGTGCCGGGGTCGACCCTCATTCTCGGCCTCGGCACCATGGTGATCTCGGGCGGGCTCAACCTCGCCACCATGGTCGCCAGTGCCGCCGCCGGCGCCGTGCTCGGGGATGGCGCCGCCTTCCTGACCGGCCATCGCGCCAAAGGCCGGATTCTGCAGACCTGGCCGCTGTCCGACCACCCCGAAGTGGTGGCGCGCAGCAAGGGCTTCTTCATCCGCCACGGCCTGCTGGCGGTGTTCTTCGCCCGTTTCGTCGCCCCGGTGCGCGCGGTGGTGCCGGTGACCGCCGGGGCGCTCGGCATGTCGTTGCCGCGATTTTTCGCCGTCAACATCGCCGCGGTGCTGCTGTGGGCGCCGCTTCATGTAATGCCGGGGGCGGTGGCCGGCGCCGCGCTGCAACGCGTCGACGAAGCGGCGCCGCGCCATCCCTGGCTGATCGCGGCGCTGGTCATCGTCGCTGGCCTGCTCGCCGTCTCGCTGTGGCAGCACCTGCGCCATCACACCATGATCAGGAAGAGCGGAACGGGTTAGGCACATCAACCCGCCGAGCGCGAGACCCGCGCCGACGCCGGTGCCGGCCCGACATAGCGGGCGCGCGGCCGGATCAGGCCGCCGCCGCGCAGCTGCTCGGCGGCATGGGCGATCCAACCGATGGTGCGGGCCATGGCGAACAGCGGCAGTTCGCTGCCCGGCGGCAGCTTCAACGTTCTCGTCAGCACCGCCAGGGCGTAATCGATATTGGCGAATTCACCCGTCGCCTCGAGCACCTTGGCCGGCACTTCCACGGTGAAGCGCGGCGGCGCGCCGGCGCGGGCCAAGGCCTGAAGCAGGGCGTAGGCGCGCGGATCGCCGCGCCGGTAGACGCCGTGACCGAAGCCGGCGAAGCGCTCGCCCAGCGCCACCCGCTCGCGAATCAGCGCCGCGACGTCGCCCTCGGCGAGGTTGCGGACCCACTGCGCGGCGAGCACGCCGGCGCCGCCGTGCCGCGGCCCCTTGAGCGCGGCGAGCCCGGCGATGGTGGCATCATAGAGGTTGAGGCCGGTCGAGGCGGCGCAGCGCACGGTGAAGGTCGAGGCGTTGAGTTCGTGGTCGGCCAGCAGCACCAGGGCGCGGCGGATCAGGTCGGGCGCATCGGGCTGGCCGGGGGCCCAGCGATTGGCGATCTGCAGATGGAGCGGCGCCGCGGACGGCACGACATCGAGCATGGTCGCGACCACGAGACGGGCGATGCGGCCGCCGACCAGGGCTCGGCCGTCGGCGGCGCGGGTGAAGGCCTGCGGGTCGGCGCCGGCGGCAAGCGCCAGCACGGCGATGGTCCGGTCGATCGGCGGCGCCTCGCGCGTCGCTGCGGCGACCGCCGCCATGGCTTCGGAGACCGCCGGGCAATTGTCGGCGGCGAAGGGATCGACCTCGGTCGCGTCCCAGAGCAGCGTCGCGGCGTGCTCCAGGGTGTCGGCCTCGGCCAGCGCGATGCAGTTCACACCGCGATAGACCGGTCCGTCCTCGGTGATGGTGGACACCGCAGTGTCGAGCACCGGCAGGTCGGCATCGAAACTACGCAGCCCGCGCGGCTCCGGCGGCGGAGTGCGCCGCTCCTTCAGCGCCCGGACGTCCTCGGCGCGATAGCGCCGGCTGCGGGGATCGGCGCCGGGTTCGGAACGGATCAGGCCGCGGCTGACATAGGCGTAGAGCGTCGCCGGCGAGATCGCGAGCTCGGCCGAAGCCTCACGGGCCGACAGATAGAGCGAAGCGGATTTTTTCATATTGATTTACGTAATCAAGATTGATCAATCTGTCGAGCCGCCCCAACCTGACCGGACCATAGGAGGTCCTGTCTCATGAATATCCTGCTCAGCCGCAGCCCCACCGGCCTCGACGGCGTGCCCGCGGCCGAAACCGTGCTCAGCCATGTCGACGGCGAGCGCGGCGAATTGATCATCGCCGGCGAACGCGTCGACGACCTCGCCCGCGGTTGCAGTTTCGAAGGGGTCACCGCTCGGCTGTGGAGCGGCGGCAGCGGCCAGGCGATCGGCGAGGCCGAGGTCCGCGCCGCCCTCGGCGCCGGCCGGCAGCGCGCCTTCGCCCGCCTGCCGCAGCTCCTTGCCGCCACCCCGTCGCTGCCGATCGTCGACGGCCTGCGCGCCGCCATCGCCGCCCTCCATGCGGAGGGCGGCCTTGCCGACGAGGCGACCATCGTCGGCGCCCTGCCGGTGATTACCGGCGCGCTGGTCCGGCGCAGCCAGGGGACATCGCCGGTGCCGCCCGACGCCACGCTCGGTCACGCCGCCGACACGCTGGCGATGATTCACGGACGGCGGCCGGACGACCGCGAGGCCGCGGCGCTCGACGCCTATCTCGTCACGGTCAGCGACCACGGCATGAATGCGTCGACCTTCGCCACCCGCGTCGTCGCCTCGACGAAGGCCGACCTGTTCGCGGCGGTAACCGCCGGCTACTGCGCGCTGACCGGGCCGCTCCACGGCGGCGCGCCCGAACCGGTGCTGGAAATGCTCGACGCCATCGGCGACGCCTCCCGCATCAGGCCCTGGATCGACGCGGCGCTCAGCCGCGGCGAGCGGCTGATGGGCTTCGGCCACCGCATCTATCGCGTGCGCGATCCGCGCGCCGACGTCCTCAAGGGCGCGATCAGCCGCCTCGCCGCGGGCACCGACCTGCCTTTCGCCGGCGAGGTCGAAGCCTACGCCCGCGATGCACTACGCCGCGCCAAGCCGAACCGGCCACTCGACACCAATGTGGAATTCTTCACCGCCATCCTGCTCGACGCGCTGAAAATTCCGCGCCAGGCCTTCACCCCGGTGTTCGCGGTGGCGCGCGCCGCCGGCTGGACCGCCCATGCCCGCGAACAGCAGCGCACCGGCCGCCTGCTGCGGCCGAGCTCGGCCTATGTCGGACCGATGCCGAAGGTCGGGTCAGACAAACCGCCAGTGCGCACCGCTCAGCTGCGCGGCAGCGTCTTGAGGTAGTTATAGGCCTTGATGATCTCGATCAGGCGGTCTTCGGTGGAGCGATCGCCGCCATTGGCGTCGGGATGATGCTGCTTGACCAGCATCTTGTATTTGCTCTTGATTTCTTCCGCGGTCGCGGAGGGGCCGAGCCCCATCACCTGCAGCGCCTTGCGCTCGGCATTGAAGATCTTGCGGCCTTCGGATTTGGCCTCGGTCTCCAGACCCGGCCGCCAGCGGCCACGGCCGTTGAGCTCGCTGAATACGCTGAAGGGATCGATCGCACCGTCCCACTGCTCGGCATCGACCTTGGCGCCGGAGCCGGAATTGGCCCCCATCTTCCAGGTCGGACGATGACCGGTCAGGGCATCCTTCTGATAACGCGCCACCGCATCGTCGCTCATGCCCGAGAAGTAATTATACGAGGCATTGTACTCGCGGACGTGATCGATGCAGAACGTGAAGTATTCGCGCTCCTTGCCGCGGCCCTTGGGCGCGCGATGGGTTCCCTGCTTGTCGCAGTTCGGCCAGGCGCAGACCGCCAGGTTTTCACGCACCTTCGGCGCCTGCTTGGGCGCGTTGCGCGGCTTGATGCGTATGCGGTCGAAGAATTTTGAATCCGAATCCATGGCCGACTATGATCCCGCAACGCGGAAGTCTTCAAGACTTGACACGCACGTTAATGTCGAGCGCCATCATACCGAGGGACCATGGCGGCCGCGCAACGTGCAGCGTTGACGCTTACGTCCTCACCCCAACAGGCGGCGATCATGACAATGAAAGACGACATCACAAAAAAATTGACCGAAGCTTTCGCGCCGGCCCGCCTCGATGTGATTGACGAGTCCCATCTGCATGCCGGCCACTCCGGCCATCGGCCGGGCGGCGGGACGCATTACCGCGTTTATATCGTGTCTCCTGCCTTCGTCGGCAAGAGCCGGGTGGAGCGCCATCGCATGGTCAATGCGCAGCTCGCGGACGCCTTTGCCGGCAGCGTCCACGCCATGGCGCTGACCGCACTTGCCCCCGGGGAACAGGGCTGAGCGCGTCCGGCGCAGCCTCGTGCGCTGGAATCGGGACACTGAAAGATCAGAACGCCGTTCCGGCACGGCGGCGGGGCGCCGCCGGCGACATTTCGATCTCGCCGGGCAGCGGGACGATGCGCAACATGGTGATGCGGTTGCGCTCCCGCCGCAGCACGCGAAACCGGAAGCCGTGGAACGTGAAGCTCTGGCCGCGTTCGGGGATGGAACGCGCCTCGTGGATGACGAGCCCGGCGACCGTGGTCGCCTCCTCATCCGGCAGATTCCAGTCCATGGCGCGGTTGAGATCGCGGATCGGCACCGAACCGTCCACCACCACCGACCCGTCGGGCTGGCTCCGCACGCCGGCGACCGTGACATCGTGCTCGTCGGAAATGTCGCCGACGATCTCCTCCAGGATATCCTCCAGCGTCACCAGCCCCTCGACCTCGCCGTATTCATCGACGACGAGGGCGAAGTGGGTCTTGCGCCGCCGGAACGCCTTGAGCTGCTCCGACAGCGGCCGCATCTCCGGCACGAACCAGGGCGGCGAGAGGATCGACTTGACGTCGACCTTGCTCATGTCGCCGTCGGCGGCGCGGATGGCGCGCAGCAGGTCCTTGGCATGCAGCACGCCGACGATGTTCTCCGGCTTGTCGCGCCACAGCGGAATGCGGGTGTATTCGGTCGCCAGCACCTCGTGCACGATGTCCTCGGAGGGCAGATCGGCATTGATCAGCACCATCTCGGTGCGGTGAACCATGACGTCGGAGACGTGGAGTTCACGCAGGTCCAGCAGGCCGCCCAACATGTCGCGGTCGAGCTTCTCGACGCCGCCTTCGTGATGGATCAGGTCGACCGCGCCGCGCAGCCGCTCGGTCGGCGATAGCAGCGGCTGGTTGACCCCGACCGGAATGCCGATCAGCTTCATCAATACCCGCACGATGGCTTCGATCACGGCGAGCACCGGGCCGAGCACCATCACCATGAATTTCATCGGCCGGGCCACCAGCAGCGCGACCCGGTCCGGGGCGTTGATGGCGATGGTCTTGGGCAGCACCTCGGCGAAGATCACCACCAGCACCGTCATGGCCGCGGTGGCGTAGAGCACGCCGACTTCGCCGAACAAGGCGGTCAGCAGCCCTGTCGCCAGCGCCGACGCGCCAATGTTGGCGATGTTGTTGCCGAGCAGCAGCGCGCCGATCATGCGCTCGCGCGCCGCGAGCAGCCTCGTGACGATGCCGGCGTCGCGGCTGCCCTGCTTCTGCAACCGCATCATGCTGGAACGCGAGGAGCCGGTCAGCGCGGTCTCGCTCGCCGAAAAGAACGCGGAGATGACGAGACAGGCGATGACGATGGCAAAGGAGATCGAATACATCTCGACTAGCGTCCCCAACTGCATCGGCGCTCAGCCCGCCAGCTTGCGGGCGAGAAAGTCCCGGACCACGGCCGGCTCGATGTCCGAGCGGATCGCGGCGCGGCCGATCGCTTCGAGCACGATGAAAGTCAGGCGACCGCGCTTGACCTTCTTGTCCTGCGCCATCAGCTCCATCAGCCGGTCGGCGTCGGCGAGGCCCTCCTGACGGAAGCCGGCGATGTCCTGGAGATGGGTCGGCAGACCGACCGTGGCAAGATGGCGGGCGATGCGCTCGACCTCGCCGGTGCCGATCAGGTTGAGTTCGGCCGAGAGTTCGGCGGCGAGCACCATGCCAACGGCGACGCCTTCGCCGTGATAGAGGCGATCGGAAAAGCCAGTGGCGGCTTCCAGGGCGTGGCCGAACGTGTGGCCGAGATTGAGCAGCGCCCGCTCGCCGGTCTCGCGCTCGTCGCGGGCGACGATAGCCGCCTTGGCGCGACAGCTCGTCGCCACCGCATGCTCCCGCGCGCCGCCGCCGGCGAAGATCTCGGGCGCGTTGGCCTCGAGCCAGCCGAAGAAGCCAGCATCGCCGAGCAGTCCGTATTTTGCCACCTCGGCATAACCGGCCCTGAACTGCCGCGGCGACAGGGTGTCGAGCACGGCGGTATCGGCGATCACCAGCACCGGCTGGTGGAAGGCGCCGACGAGATTCTTGCCCTGGGGCGAGTTGATCCCGGTCTTGCCGCCAACCGATGAATCGACCTGGGCCAGCAATGAAGTCGGCACCTGGACGAAGTCGACGCCCCGGCGCAGCACCGATGCGGCAAAGCCGGCGAGGTCGCCGACGACGCCGCCGCCGAGCGCAACCACGAGATCGTTGCGCTCGATCCTCGCGGCGATCAACCCTTCGCAGACCGTTGCCAGTCCCTGATAGCTCTTGGAGCCTTCGCCCTCGCCGACGACGATTCGCGAGGTGGCAATGCCGGCCGTGCCGAGCGAGGCTTCCGCCGCGGCGAGCCAATGACCTGCCACGGTCCGGTCGGTGACGATGGCGGCGCGGGCGCCGGGCCGCAGCGCCGCGATGCGCGCGCCGAGCGACGACAGCACGTCGCGGCCGATGACGATGTCGTAGCTGCGCGCGCCGAGCGACACGGCGACGGTGACGGGACGGGAATTGGTCAGGGGCGCGGTCATCGCTGCTCGCTTGTCGGGTGTTTCGGTTCGGTCGTGACGGCGGCACCGGCCCCCGGCTCGCGGCACAGATGGGCGTGGAGCCCTTCGATGCATTCGGCGACGATCTTCTCGTGGGGTTCGTCGCGCGAGATGACGGTGATGTCGGCCTCGGCATAGACCGGGTAGCGAACCTCGATCAGCCGCTTGACGGTGGCCGCCGGGTCCTCAGTCTGCAACAGCGGCCGATCGACGCGGCGCCGGACACGGCGCAGGATCACCTCGGCGTCGGCGCGCAGCCAGATCGAAACGGCCTTGGCGTGGATGCGTCCGCGGGTGTCCTCGCGCATGAAGGCGCCACCGCCGGTCGCCAGCACACCGGGCGGGCCATCCAGCAGGCGCGCGATGACCCGCGCCTCGCCGTCGCGGAAATAGGGCTCGCCATGCTCGGCGAAGATCTCCGGGATGGACATGCCGGCATGGGCGATCTCGATCTCCTGGTCGGCATCGGTGAAGGGCAGCCGCAGCCGCGCCGCCAACCGCCGGCCGATGGTCGACTTGCCGACCCCCATCATGCCGACCAGTACCACCGAACGCGCGCCGAGAGCCGCCACAATGGCGGCTTCGGAACCGGCAAGCGCAGTCTGGTGGGCGGCGGCGTCGAGCATCGTCAGGTTGACCTTGGGCGGACTTGGCCAAGTTTCCTTGAGCCAGGTTTCTTGAGCCAAGTTTCTTGGTCCAGATTTTGTGTGTTTCCTATACGCCACCGGCCCCGGGCTCCCAAGCCCCGGCCGGGACCGGAACGAGGGTTCGGTTACCGCCGTGGCGGACTGCTTGCCATGACCCGGCATCCGGGGCGCTTTCAAGCGAAAAAGCGCCGCACTTCGGAAAGCGGGCACCAGCCTTGCCATTCGGCGGCGAACATGGTGGTAGAGGGACGAGCTCATTCCGGCCGCCTTCGCCGAGGCCCCTCCATGCCCAGTTTGTTCCGCTTCCTCGCCGCTGTGGCGATCATTGGCGGGATCGTCTATGGCGGCATCTACGCCCTGGCCAATTTCGTCACGCCGGTGCCGCGGGAGATCACCGTCTCGGTGCCGCCGGACAAGTTCATCAAGCGCTGATCGCGGCGGAGGCCGGATGGCAGGCCCAGCACGACAATCCCGCACCAGCCAGTCCGATGCCGGCCTGGCGCAGCTCTTTCTCGACATGCTGGCGGCCGAGCGCGGCGCCGGCGACAACACGCTGAGCGCCTATCGCAACGATCTCGACGACCTCGCCGCCTTCCTCGCCGCGCGCAAGTCGAGCTTCGCCTCGGCCGATACCGACGCCCTGCGCGCCTATCTCGCCGACCTCGATGCCCGCGGCTTCAAGTCCACCACGGCGGCGCGCCGGCTGTCGGCGATGCGCCATCTGTTCCGCTTCCTGCTGACCGAACAGCTCCGCCGCGACGACCCGGCGGCGATCCTGGCCGGCCCCAGGCGCGGCCGGGCGCTGCCCAAGGTCCTGACCATTGCCGATGTCGACCGCCTGCTCACCGCGGCCAAAGCCGCGACAGAGGTGGCGGGGCTGAATGCTGCGCAGCGCCTGCGCGCCCTGCGGCTCTATTGCCTGCTGGAAGTGCTTTACGCCACCGGGCTGCGCGTCTCCGAACTGGTGGCGCTGCCGGTCACCGCGGCGCGGCGGGATGCGCGCATGATCATGGTCCGCGGCAAGGGTGACAAGGAGCGCCTCGTCCCCCTCAATGACGCCGCCCGCGCCGCCATGGCCGCCTATCTCGCAGCCCACGACGCCACGCACGGCAAGGACGGCCGCAGCCGATGGCTGTTTCCGTCCTTCGGCGACAGCGGCCATCTGACCCGGCAGCATTTCGCCCGCGAGCTCAAGGAATTGGCCGCCGCCGCCGGCCTGTCGCCGCGGCTCGTCAGCCCGCATGTGCTGCGCCATGCCTTCGCCAGCCATCTGCTGCACAATGGTGCCGACCTGCGCATCGTCCAGACCCTGCTCGGCCACGCCGATATATCCACCACGCAGATCTACACCCACGTGGTCGAGGAGCGGCTCAAGAGCCTCGTTCGCGACCTGCACCCCCTCGCCGATGGCTGAGCGCAAGCGCCGCTTTCTTGTGTGGACGGCTTCCACTTTGGCGAAAAATGCTCTAGCGCATGCGTGGAATTGCCCCGCCGATCAGGCAATTTTCACTAATGCATTGATCGTGCACGTTTAATTCTCGCCTGCCAGCCTTTTCGCGTTGCCGCGGAAGGGTTCCCATATGTCAACCATGCCGGATCCGATGCGCAGCTATCTCGATTTCGAAAAGCCGATCGCCGAACTCGATTCCAAGATCGATGAATTGCGCGCGCTTGCCGCATCGGGCAGCGACATCGGTGACGAAGTCGCCCGGCTCGAGGACAAGTCCCGCCAGTCGCTCGACGAGCTCTATGCGACGCTCACCCCCTGGCAGAAGACGCTGGTCGCCCGTCATCCACAGCGGCCGCACTGCCTCGACTACGTCAACGCCCTGATCACCGAATTCACCCCGCTGGCGGGCGACCGCAAGTTCGCCGAGGACCAGGCGCTGGTCGGCGGCTTCGGCCGCTTCCGCGGTGAGAGCGTCTGCGTCATCGGCCAGGAGAAGGGCGCCACCACCGAGAGCCGGCTCAAGCACAATTTCGGCATGGCCCGACCCGAGGGATATCGCAAGGCGGTGCGGCTGATGGAAATGGCCGACCGTTTCGGCATTCCGGTGATCTCGCTGGTGGATACGGCCGGCGCCTATCCCGGCATCGGCGCGGAAGAGCGCGGCCAGGCCGAGGCGATCGCCCGCTCGACCGATGCCTGCCTCCAGCTCACTGTGCCCAATGTGGCACTGGTGATCGGCGAAGGCGGCTCCGGCGGCGCCATCGCCATCGCCACCGCCAACCGGGTCCTGATGCTGGAGCACGCCATCTACAGCGTGATCTCGCCCGAGGCGGCCTCCTCGATCCTGTGGCGCGACGGCACCAAGGCGCAGGAAGCGGCGACCAACATGAAGATCACCGCGCAGGATCTGCTGCGCTTCGGCGTCATCGACGGCATCCTCAAGGAGCCGAGCGGCGGCGCTCACCGCGATCCCGACGCCATGATCACCACGGCCGGCAATGCCATCGCGCTGGCGCTCGACGAGCTGCGACCGCTCGACGGCAAGGTGCTGCGCGACCAGCGCCGGCAGAAATTCCTCGCCATCGGCCGCAGGCTGGGCTGACAAGGGCCCCGCCGCGACGGGGAATTGCGGCATTTTCGGGGCAGCCCCCGCCATCGACCGTCGTTCCGGTCTTTACCGTTGATTCACCACGGAACCGGCGGCCGGGGCGCCGACCGGGAAACGAGTTGCGGCAGGCAAACCTTAAGGATAAAAATTTAGCCATCGGCGTCGTCGACGTCGATGGTCCGGTTTGGGGGTCAGGGTTCGACTTGGTCGTGCCTTTTCGCCGACACAGTCTGCGCTGACGCTGTTTGCCGTCGACAGCTGGGGCCGCGGGATTGCGGCCCGTAAGCTGCCCGGCGCGACAGGGCCGGTCCCGGGGTGCGGAGCTTCAGAGTGAAATCACGCCTGCCCGTTCGTGCGCTTGTCGCATCGGCCGCCGCCGCGGCTTCGCTTGCGCTTGCCGGCTGCGATGGCGACAGCCTCTCGACCAGCGCCAAGGCCAACAAGCCGATACCGGAAAAGCTCGTCGCCGAGATGGACGCGAAGAACATGGACAAGGCATCGCCGATGCTTGTCCGGCTGTTCAAGCAGGAGGCCGAGCTCGAGGTCTGGAAGCAGGATCGCAACGGCCGTTTCGCGCTGCTCAAGACCTATCCGATCTGCCGCTGGTCGGGCGATCTCGGCCCGAAAGTCCGCGAAGGCGACCGTCAGGCGCCGGAGGGCTTCTACACCATCACGCCGGCGCAGATGAATCCGCAGTCGGCCTACTATCTCTCGTTCAACATGGGCTATCCCAACGCCTTCGACCGCTCGCTCGGCCGCACCGGCTCGCAGCTGATGGTCCATGGCGACTGCTCCTCGCGCGGCTGCTACGCCATGACCGACGAGCAGATTTCGGAGATCTACTCGCTCGGCCGCGAGGCCTTTTTCGGCGGCCAGCGCGCCTTCCAGGTGCAGGCCTATCCGTTCCGGATGACGCCGCAGAACTTCGCCAAGCACCGCGACAACCCGAACATGCCTTTCTGGAAGATGATCAAGGAAGGCAGCGACCACTTCGAGATGACGCGGCAGGAGCCCAAGGTCGACGTCTGCGACCGCCATTACGTATTCGACGCCCAGCCGCCGGCGGGCTCGACCAAGCCGCTCAGCTTCAATCCGACCGGCGCCTGTCCCGCCTACCAGATCCCCGAAGAGATCGCCGACGCAGTGCGCGAGAAGCAGCGTGAGGACGAGATCAAGACCGCCGAGCTGATCGGCCGCGGCACACCGCAGGCAAGGCGCAACACCGGCATCGACGGCGGCATGAATGCGGTCTTCGCCGCCAAGATTCCGAACGGCCAGACCGGCCTGTCCGATCCGACCACCCCGAACTTCTCGGTGGCCTCGTATTCGCCTGCGCCAGGGACCATTCCGCCGACGGTCAATCCGCCGCAAGCGCCCGAACCGCGGGCCGACGCCGGCTCGCCGGCCAACGGCGACAACCCGGCGCTGGCCACCACCAGCCACGTCGCGACCGTCGCACCGGCGGAGGCCAACGCCCCGGCCGCTTCAACGGGCGGCTTCTTCGGCAACCTCGCCAAGAAGGTCGGGCTGAGGCGGACCGAGACGACGGCCAGCACCACCGCCAGCACCTCGGCACCGACCCCGGCCCCCAAGCCTCTTGCCGCCAGGCTGGCGACAGCCGTGGCCGCGATCAAGCCGGGCGCGAAATCGGCGGACCACAAGAGCGCCGGAAGCAAGAGCCGCGACAGCCAAACCGCCGAGGCCAAGCCGTTGGAGAGCAAGGCGTTGGACAACAAGGCTTCGGATAACAAGGCTTCGGATAACAAGGCCTCGGACGCCAAGCCGATGGCCCAGGCGGTCGCCCGCACCAAGCCGACGACGATCGAGCAGGCGATCGCCGGCGCCCAGCCCGTGGTCCCGACCAATTCCTTCGACGGCCGCTGGACGAGCTTCCGCTAGTGCGGTGGATTTGACGCTCGTTTCAGCATCGCAGCGAGCTCTTCATACGAGCGTCAGATCCACCACACTAGCGTGGCTTATGTCTCGCAATTGCCTATGAGAGGCTTGCCGCAAAGGGCATAGGCAATTGCGAGACGCCACACCTAGTGTCCCGTCTCCGAATTACCGCTTCGTTTGCCTCACCCTCGCACGGTCATTCGGAGACATCGGGACACTAGCAAAATCAAAAAGCTAGTGTGGCTTATTGTCTCGCAATTGCCTACAGGGGCTTGCCGCAAAGGGCATAGGCAATTGCGAGACGCCACACTAGTGTCCCCTCGTTGCCAACGTTCGTAGAAGCGCCTGCTTCGTCATGCCCGGCCCGTGCCGGGCATGACGCGTGAACTTCGGTCCCGCCTCAGACGTAGCGGCCGTGGCAGTGCTTGTACTTCTTGCCGGAGCCGCAGGGGCAATCCTCGTTGCGGCCGACCTTGCCCCAGGTCGAGGGGTCATTGGGGTCACGCGCCGCCGCATTGGCGGACAGGGCCGGCGCCAGCGAGACATTGGCCAGCGCCATGGTGTCCTCGCCGGTGAGCGGATCGATGTGGTGAGCCTCCATCTGCGGCAGCTGCGGCGCCGGCTCTTCCGGCGGCACGATCTCCACCCGCATGAGCTGCGCCGTCACCGCCTCGCGCAGATGGGCGATCAGCGCCTCGAACAGACTGAAGGCTTCCGACTTGTATTCCTGCAGCGGATCGCGCTGGCCATAGCCGCGCAGCCCGATGACCTGGCGCAGATGGTCGAGCATGACGAGGTGCTCGCGCCAGAGATGGTCGAGGGTCTGCAGCAGCAGCGACTTCTCGACGTAGCGCATCACCTCCGGACCCCACTGCGCCACCTTGGCGGCCATGTGCTCGTCGGCCCGCTTCTCGATCCGAGCCAGCAGCTCCTCGCCGGCGATGCCCTCTTCCTTGGCCCAGTCGTGGACCGGCAAGTCGAGGCCGAGGACGCGCTGCATTTCCTCGTTGAGGCCGGCGACGTCCCACTGCTCCGCATAGGCGTGCTCAGGCACATGCTTGGCGACCAGATCCTCGACCAGGATGTGGCGCATGTCGGCGACGGTCTCGGCGACATTCTCGTCGCGCATCAGCTCGATGCGCTGGTCGAAGATCGCCTTGCGCTGGTCGTTCTGGACGTTGTCGAACTTGAGCAGGTTCTTGCGGATATCGAAGTTTCGCGCTTCGACCTTCTGCTGCGCCTTCTCCAGGGCCTTGTTGATCCAGGGATGGATGATCGCCTCGCCTTCCTTGAGGCCGAGGCGGGTGAGCATGCTGTCGAGCCGGTCGGAGCCGAAGATCCGCATCAGGTCGTCTTCCAGCGACAGGAAGAACTTGGAGCGGCCGGGGTCGCCCTGACGGCCGGACCGGCCGCGGAGCTGGTTGTCAATGCGGCGGGATTCGTGGCGCTCGGAGCCGATGATGTAAAGGCCGCCCGGCTTCGTCACCGTCCTGGCGGGCTTGCTGCCCTTGGCCGGCTCGATCTCGACGATCTCCTCCGCCTTGAGCACGAGCTCGCGGAACCTCTCGATGTCGGCCTTGATCTCGGCGATGCGCGCCTGCTTCTCGGCCTCGTCGGTCATGGCGGCGGTTTCCGCCGCCGCCCGCATCTCCAGCGAACCGCCGAGTTTGATGTCGGTGCCGCGGCCGGCCATGTTGGTGGCGATGGTGATGGCGCCCGGCACGCCGGCCTCGGCGACGATATAGGCTTCCTGCTCATGGAAGCGCGCGTTCAGCACAGCGAACAGCTTGGCCGGCTTGCCGGCGCGCGCCGCGGCATAGAGCTTCTCCAGCGCCTTGGGATTGGTGAAGTCGATCTGCTTGTAGCCGTTGTTCTTGAGATACTCCGCGAGCAGTTCGGACTTCTCGATCGAGGCCGTGCCGACCAGCACCGGCTGCAGGCGGGAATTGGCGCGCTCGATCTCGGCGAGAATGGCGGCGTGCTTCTCCTGGGCGGTACGGTAGACCTCGTCGTCCTCGTCGAGACGCTTGACCGGCACGTTGGTCGGGATCTCGCGGACCTCGAGCTTGTAGATGTCGAAAAACTCGTCGGCCTCGGTGGCCGCGGTGCCGGTCATGCCGGCGAGCTTTTCATACATCCGGAAATAGTTCTGGAAGGTGATCGAGGCCAGCGTCTGGTTCTCGGGCTGGACCTGGACGTGCTCCTTGGCTTCCAGCGCCTGGTGCAGGCCCTCCGAATAGCGCCGCCCCGGCATCATGCGACCGGTGAATTCGTCGATGATCACCACCTCGCCGTCACGGACGATGTAGTCCTTGTCGCGGGTGAACAGCGTGTGGGCGCGCAGGCCCTGGTTGATGTGGTGGACGACGGAGACGTTCTCGACGTCGTAGAGCGATTCGCCCTTGAGCTGGCCGGCATCGCGCAGCAGCGTCTCGATCTTCTCCATGCCCGCTTCGGTGAGGGTCACCGAGCGCTGCTTCTCGTCGACCTCGTAATCCGTGGCCTTGTCGAGGCGCGGAATGAAGGTATCGATGGTGTTGTAGAAGTCGGAGCGGTCGTCGAGCGGCCCGGAGATGATCAGCGGCGTCCGCGCCTCGTCGATCAGGATCGAGTCGACTTCGTCGACGATGGCGAAAAAGTGCCCGCGCTGGACCATGTCCTCCAGGCGGTACTTCATGTTGTCGCGGAGATAATCGAAGCCGTATTCGTTGTTGGTGCCGTAGGTGATGTCGCAGGCATAGGCCTGCTTGCGCTGCTCGTCGTCGAGACCGTGAACGATGATGCCGGTGGTCAGCCCGAGGAAGCCGTAGATCTCGCCCATCCATTCGGCGTCGCGGCGGGCGAGGTAGTCGTTGACCGTGACCACATGCACGCCCCGGCTGGCCAGCGCGTTGAGATAGACCGCCAGCGTCGCCACCAGCGTCTTGCCTTCACCGGTGCGCATCTCGGCGATATCGCCCTCGTGCAGCACCATGCCGCCGATGAGCTGGACGTCGAAATGGCGCTGGCCGAGGGTCCGCTTGGAGGCCTCGCGCACGGTGGCGAAGGCGGGCACCAGGAGGTCGTCGAGGGTCTTGCCGTCGGCAAGCTGCTTGCGGAACTCGTCGGTGCGGGCGCGCAGCGCCTCGTCGGACAATTTGGCGAGTTCAGGCTCCAGCGCGTTGATCGCTGCAACGCGGGGATAGTAGGCCTTGATCCGCCGGTCGTTGGCCGAGCCGAAAAACTTGCGGGCGAGGGCGCCGATCATCACGTGTCCTGTCTTGTGCAGCCGGCTGTTTCAGCCGGCTGCAGGGAGCCGGCCAAGGACGGCCGTCTTCGAGGCGGAAGGCCTCACATCATGTTGTCGCGGAGCGCGGCCGAAGCCGGAAAACCCTTGGCCGGGCAATCCCTTGCGCAGACTGGCGCAGCGGCACGGGAGTGGCAGTCGGGAGGCTTTACCGGCGCTGGCGCGGCCGAACGCACCATGATCGTCAGACCCTGGCGGGGCAGAGATATGGGTGGGTCAAAGTCTTGTCAACGGCGCAGCCCTTCGCCAAGCATTTCATGAATTTCATGATTTTGACGGGTTTTTGCGTTGCCAATCGATCGCGCTTGGGCGAGTGTCCGCGGCCTTTTCGTCAGCCGGTGGCCAGAGTGAAAACGTCGTCCCGACGCACCCTTGCCGCCAGTGCGGCGGATTGACGTAGGTACCAGCGTTGCGGCTCGTCCGTCACACGTGCGTCACAGCCGGATCTGCACTGGAATAGTAACGTTGGAAACGGGACATTTGAACGTAGTGCGGGCCTATCTTGGAAGTGCCGGACCGCCGCGACCGACCAGACGCCGATCGATTCAACAACGAACCTCCTCGATCTCGACCACAGAAGGATTGTCCATGACCTTTGCCTCCCCCCGCCCGCTCGGCGCGCTGCGCCTTGGCCTCCTCGCCGCCGTGGCGACCGGCCTGTCGCTCGCATTCCTTCCCGGCCTGCCCGCCCGCGCCCAGGACAGCAATGCGGTGGTCGCCAAGGTCAACGGGGCCGAGATCCGCGAGAGCGATATCGCCGTGGCCGAAGAGGAATTGGGCCCGAGCCTCGCCCAGATGGATCCGGCGACCCGGCGCGAGAACGTCGTCAACTTCCTGATCGACCTCAAGCTCGCGGCCAAGGCGGCCGAGGACAAGAAGGTCCAGGACCGCGACGACTTCAAGAAGCGCCTCGCCTTCGCCCATGACCGGCTGCTGATGGACAGCCTGCTGGCGGTGGAAGGCAAGGCCGCCACCACCGACGAGGCCATGCACAAGGTCTATGACGACGCCGCCAAGCAGATCTCCTCCGAGCAGGAAGTCCATGCCCGCCACATCCTGGTGGAGACCGAGGACGAGGCCAAGCAGGTCATCGACGAACTGAAGAAGGGCGCCGATTTCGCCGAACTCGCCAAGAAGAAGTCCAAGGATCCGGGCGCCTCCGACGGCGGCGACCTCGGCTTCTTCACCAAGGACCAGATGGTGCCGGAATTCTCCACTGCCGCCTTCGCCCTCGAGCCGGGCAAGATCTCCGACCCGGTGAAGTCGCAGTTCGGCTGGCACGTCATCAAGGTCGAGGAGAAGCGCAACCGCAAGCCTCCGGCATTCGACCAGGTCAAGGCGCAGATCGAGACCTATGTCACCCGCAAGGCCCAGGCCGACTACGTCAGCAAGCTGCACCAGAGCGCCAAGATCGAGCGCCTCGACAAGGCTGCGGACGCCGCCAAGAGCGAGACCAAGAGCGAGACCAAGCCCGACGCCAAGTCGGACGCCAAGTCCGACGCGATGGCTCCGGCGAAGAGCGAGCCGGCCAAGAAATAAGCGCCGCGCACGGTGCTGAACAGCAAACAGCAACCGGGGCCGCGCTGCGGCTCCGGTTTTTTTGTGGTTTCGGCGACCACGATGACGCCTGCGGCGAAAACCACGTAACCGGCGGCCGGAAAAGGTATCCAGTTTCCGGATCATGTTCTAAATAGCGCCGTTCCTCGATTTTCGGATTCGCCCATGGCCGCCTCGATCTCGCCGCTCGCTCCCGCAACCACGCCGCAGATGCCAGAACTCAAGGGCGTCCGCCTCGCCACCGCGGCCGCCGGCATCCGCTACAAGGGACGCACCGACGTGCTGATGGTGCTGCTCGATCCGGGCACCACCGTCGCCGGCGTCTTCACCACCTCGAAATGCGCTTCGGCGCCGGTGGAGTGGTGCCGGGCCAAGCTCAAGGGCAAGACGGCGCGGGCGCTGGTGGTGAACTCCGGCAACGCCAACGCCTTCACCGGAAAGACCGGACGCGCCGCCACGACGCTGACCGCCGGCATCGCCGCCCGGGCCGCCAGTTGCAAGCCGGCCGACGTCTTCCTCGCCTCCACCGGCGTGATCGGCGAACCGCTCGACGCCACCAAATTCGACGGCGTGCTGCAGCAGCTCGCCGAGCGTGCCACCGCCGGCGGCTGGCTCGACGCCGCGCGCGCCATCATGACCACCGATACGTTTCCCAAGGTCGCAACCGCGAAGGTCAGGCTCGGCAAGGCGACGGTCACCATCAACGGCATGGCCAAGGGCGCCGGCATGATCGCCCCCGACATGGCGACCATGCTGTCCTTCGTCTTCACCGACGCGCCGATCGCGGCGCCGGTGCTGCAGTCCCTGCTCAAGAGCGGCGTTCACGACACCTTCAACGCCGTCACCATCGATGGCGACACCTCGACCTCCGACACGCTGCTGGCCTTCGCCACCGGCGCCGCGGCCGCGGACGGCGCCCCCAGGATCAACCGTGCCAGCGATCCGCGGCTGAAAGCCTTCGCCAAGGCCTTCCACGCCGTGCTGGCCGATCTCGCCGAACAGGTGGCTCGCGACGGCGAAGGCGCCCGCAAGCTGGTCGAAATTCTGGTGGAAGGTGCCACATCGGACAAGTCGGCGCGACGGATCGCGTTGACGATCGCCAATTCGCCGCTGGTCAAGACCGCCATTGGCGGCGAGGACGCCAATTGGGGCCGCGTCGTCATGGCGGTGGGCAAGGCCGGCGAGCCGGCGGACCGCGACAAACTGTCGATCGCCTTCAACAGCATCCGCGTCGCCCACAAGGGCGCGCGCGACCCGGATTACGACGAGGCGACGGTGTCGGCGGCGATGAAGAAGCCGGAAATCCAGATCCGCGTCAGCCTTGGTCTCGGCAAGGGTCGCGACCGGGTGCTGACCTGCGATCTCACCAAGGAGTATGTCGCCATCAACGGCGACTATCGGTCGTGAGGCTCATCCTCGTCGTCGCCTGCGCGCTGATCGATGCCGACAACCGCGTCCTGCTGGCGCAGCGCCCGGAGGGCAAGGCGCTGGCCGGCCTGTGGGAATTTCCCGGCGGCAAGCTCGATCCCGGCGAGCGGCCGGAGGCTGCGCTGATCCGCGAGCTCGACGAGGAACTCGGCATCACCGTGCGCGAGGCCTGCCTCGCGCCGCTGACCTTTGCGAGCCACGCTTACGAGGACTTCCACCTCCTGATGCCGCTCTACATCTGCCGGCGCTGGGAAGGCACCGTCACTGCGCGCGAAGGCCAGCAGCTCGCCTGGGTGCGGCCCAACAAGCTGCGCGACTACCCGATGCCGCCAGCCGACCTGCCGCTGATTCCGCATCTGACGGATCTGCTGCTGTAGTCTCGCGTCCGCTTCGCGCTCCGCCACGGTTCACAGCAATCAGGGCGTCAGGCCCCGCCGATCTCACCTCCGCCGCTTCAGCGCCTCGGCGAGGCTGACGTTCGCCGAGCCCGGCTTGAGCGGCTGTTGCTGGCTTTCATGGGGCGCCCAGCCGGACAGCCAGACCACCTCGAAAGTGGCGCGGACGCGGCCGTCAGCGTCGGCGAAGCGCTCGCCATAGATCTCGACCGCGCGCAGCAGGGTCTGCCGGCGCAGCGGCGTGCGGCGCCGCTCGGTGAGCGGATTGGTCGCGCCCATGCGCCGCAGGTCCTGCATCAGCGCCAGCGCGCTGTCGTAGCGCACGGTCAGGCGGTCGACGTCGGTGACCGGCAGGGCGAAGCCGGCCCGCTGCAGCAGGGCGCCGAGCTCGCGCAGGTCGGCGAACGGCGCGACACGCGGCGACAGGCCGCCCTCGACCTCGGCCTCCGCCGCGGCGAAGGCCTCGCGCAGTTCGGTCAACGTCTCGCCGCCGAGCAGCGCGGCGAGAAACAGCCCGTCCGGCCGCAAGGCGCGGCGCAGCTGCGCCAGCACGCCGGGAAGATCGTTGACGAGATGCAGGGCCAGCGCCGAGACGGCGAGATCGATCGATTCCGGGGCGAGATCGAGCCGCTCGTCGTCGGCGACGAGCAGCGGGATTTCGCGCGCCGGCATGCGCCCGGCCAGCAGAGTGGCCAGCTTGAACTCCGGCGTGCCGACATCCGCCGCCGCGGTGAATTCGCGCAGCACCGCGCCAAGCCGTTCGTTCAGGTCCTCGACCACGCGATCGAGCAGGAAGGTGGCCGGCCCGAGCCGCGCGGCGCGCGCCCGGCGCGTGGCGATCAGCGCGCGGTCGAACAGGATGGGCGCGGTCTTGCGAGACCCGGTCATCGGCGACGTCCAGTCATGGCGCGACGCTTTAGCAGCTTTGCGCGGCGTTGGGGCACCTCAAATCAGGCTGGAATGCCTGAGCGGCGGGTTCCGCAGCGCTGGCGTCCCGTTTCCAACGTTCGTATTCCTTTGCAGCAGGCGCTTCTACGAACGTTGGAAACAAGGGGACACCAGCATCAATATGATTCTAGTGCGGTTTTGGATCTGACGCTCGTATGAAGAACTCACTGCAATGCTGAAACGAGCGTCAGATCCACCGCGCTAGTGCGGCGTCTCGCAATTGCCTATGTTCTTTGCGGCAAGCCCCTGTAGGCCATTGCGAGACATAAGCCGCACTCGCTTTTTGGTTTTGCTAACGTCGTCACAGCGTCACCTTTCGAGGCCGGCCGCAGCATGGCCCACCTGATCAACCGCAGCCTCGCCAACTCGCGCAGCGTCGCCCGGGCCTGTGCCGCGGCGCTGGCGAGCGCGGCGCGACTGGCGCTGGACGTGGCGCTGCCGACGCTGTGCGTCGCCTGCCGCGAGCCGGTGGCCGGCGAAGGGGTCTGCGCCGCCTGCTGGGCACGATTGTCCTTCATCGCACCGCCATTCTGCGAACGACTCGGCATCCCCTTCGTCTACGATCCGGGACCCGGGCTGCTGTCGATGGAAGCGATTGCCGCACCCCCGTCCTATCGCCGCGCCCGCGCCGCGCTACGCTACGACGACGCGGCCAAGCCGCTGGTCCACGGCCTCAAATACCAGGATCGAACCGATCTCGCGCCGACCATGGGGCGCTGGATGGTCCGCGCCGGGCGCGAGTTGCTCGCCGAGGCCGATCTCCTCGTTCCGGTGCCGCTACACTGGCGCCGCGGCTTCTCCCGCCGCTTCAACCAGTCCGGCGCGCTCGCCGCCGCGGTCAGCCGCATCAGCGGCGTGCCGATGGCGCCGCTGGCGCTCGCCCGGCTCAAGCCGACCCGTCAGCAAGTGGGCCTGAGCCGCGGCGAACGCGCAAAAAACGTGCAGGGTGCCTTCAAGGTACTTCCGGGGCAGAAGGCCGCCGTCGCCGGCCGGCGCATCGTCCTGGTCGACGATGTGCTGACCTCGGGCGCGACGGTCGATTCCTGCGCCCGGGCGCTGCTGCGCGCCGGCGCCGCCGAGGTGGATGTGCTGGTCTTTGCGCGGGTTGTGGACAGCTTTCGGCCTCCCATATAATCGGGAAACCGTATTTCGAGGCCTTTCATGACGTCCGATCCCGTGACCGCCGCTGTTGAGATCTACACCACCCAGACCTGTGGCTATTGCCGGGCCGCCAAGTCGCTGCTCAGCCGCAAGAGCATCGCGTTCCGCGAGATCGATGTGTCCGCCGGCGGCGGACTGCGACAGGCCATGGTGGCGCGCGCCAATGGCCGCACCACCGTGCCGCAGATCTTCATCAACGACCTTCACGTGGGCGGCTGTGACGATCTCTATGCGCTGGAGCAGGAAGGCAGGCTGGACCGCCTGCTGGCCGGAGAGGAGACCGCATCGTGAGCAGCGAGGCCGGACCCGTGGCGCCATTCACCGCAGCGATGATCCAGACGCGGACCGGGCTGTCGCCCGAAGCGAGCTTCGATCAGGCCGCGGCGATGATCCGGCAGGCGGTGGCGGACGGGGCCGGCTATGTGCTGACGCCCGAGATGAGCAACCTGATGCAGGAGAACCGCAAGGCGCTGTTCTCGCTGCTGCAGGACGAGGAGCTCGACCGGTCGCTGGCCGGCTATCGGCAGCTGGCGCGCGATCTTGCCATCCATGTTCATGTCGGCTCCCTCGCCGTGAGAGCGAGCCCGGAGCGCGCCGCCAATCGCTCCTTTCTGATCGATCCGGCGGGCGAGATCGTCGCCCGCTACGACAAGATCCACATGTTCGACGTCGATCTCGATCATGGCGAGACCTACCGGGAATCGGCCAATTACCAGCCCGGCGAATCCGCCATTCTCGCCGACCTGCCGTTCGGCCGCTTCGGCCTGACCATCTGCTACGATCTGCGGTTTCCCTCGCTCTATCGTGCGCTGGCCGAGGCGGGCGCCGGCTTCATCACCGTTCCTTCGGCCTTCACCCGCAAGACCGGCGAGGCTCATTGGCATGTGCTGCTGCGGGCCCGCGCCATCGAGACCGGCTGCTACATCTTCGCGGCCGCCCAGGGCGGCAAGCACGAGAACGGTCGCGAAACCTACGGCCATTCGCTGATCATCGATCCGTGGGGCACGATCCTCGCGGAAGGCGGCGTCGATCCCGGCGTCGTCATGGCGAGGATCGACCCTGCCAAGATCGACAGCGTGCGGCGGAGCATTCCCTCGCTGGAGCACGGCCGCCGCTTCAGCGTCGCCGACCCCCATGGCAGCACGGGGTATCTGCATCTGGTGCGGAGCAAGGCATGATCCGCTACGCGCTTCGCTGCGACAAGGGGCACGAGTTCGAGAGCTGGTTTCAGAGTTCCGCGGCCTACGACGGCCAGCGCAAGCGCAAGCTCGTAACCTGCCCGTCGTGCGAATCCGCCAACGTGGAAAAGGCGATCATGGCGCCGCGCGTGATCGGCAAATCGCGCGGCAAGACGTTGCCTGCGACGCCGGCCGCGGCCGCCGCCGAAGCGTCTGCCCCACCCTCTTCGTCCGAACCCGCCCCCGCCGAATCCGTGGCGCTGGTGTCGCCGCAGGAGCGCGAACTGCGCGCCAAGCTCAAGGAGCTGCGCGACCTCATCGTCAGCAAGGCAGAGGACGTCGGCGACAAATTCCCCGACGAGGCGCGGCGCATGCACTACGGCGACATCGAACACCGGCCGATCTACGGCGAGGCTTCGCTCGACGAAGCGCGCTCGCTGATCGAGGAAGGCATCGAGGTCGCGCCGCTGCCGATCGTGCCCGACGATCGCAACTGATGCGGCAACGCCGGTCGCCCCGATCGACAAGCTCAGCGTGGTGCTGGTGGCGGTCAGGGACCGACGGGCGCCGATCCCCGGTCAGCCGTGACGGATCGCCGCGATGCCGTCGCGCGCCAGCTGGTCGGCGCGCTCGTTCTCGGCATGGCCGGCATGGCCGCGCACCCAGTGCCAGCGCACCTCGTGCTGATGCAGCGCCGCGTCGAGGCGCTGCCACAGATCGATGTTCTTGACCGGCTTCTTGTCGGCGGTGCGCCAGCCATTGCGCTTCCAGCCGTGAATCCAGGCGGTGATGCCCTGGCGGACATACTGGCTGTCGGTGGTGAGATCGACCACCGCCGGCCGCTTCAAGGCCTCCAGCGCCGAGATCGCCGCCATCAGCTCCATGCGGTTGTTGGTGGTGTTGCGCTCGCCGCCGCTGAGCTCCTTCTCGAGCTCGCCGAACCGCAGGATGGCGCCCCAGCCGCCTGGCCCGGGATTTCCCGAACAGGCGCCATCGGTGTAGATCAGCACATGCGGCTTGGCCGCATTGGTCGCCTCGGTCACGCCCCTTGCCTCATCGATCAACATCTCATTCCAAGCAAAATCATTCCAGGCCGTAGTCGCGCACGCTCGCAACGCTCTGGTGGAAGCGCAATTTGCGCAGGTATTCCAGCGGATTTTTGGGCCTGACGAGGGCGCCGGGCGGCACGTTGAGCCAGTCCACCGCCCGCGTCAGCAAGAAGCGGATGGCGGCGCCGCGCGCCAGAACCGGCAAGGCGTCCTGCTCCGCGGCCGAGAGCGCGCGCTCTCGGCCATAAGCGTTGAGGAAGGCCCGCGCCTTGGTGACGTTGAAGGCGCCGTCCGGCTCGAAGCACCAGGCATTGAGGCAGATCGCCACGTCGTAGGCGAGGACGTCGTTGCAGGCGAAATAGAAGTCGATCAGCCCCGACAGCGTGTCACCGAGGAAGAGGACGTTGTCGGGAAACAGATCGGCGTGGATCACGCCTTCGGGCAGATGCCGCGGCCAGGCACTGTCGAGAAAGCCGAGTTCAGCGGCGAGCAAGCCACCGAGCCCGCTCTGGATTTCGTCGGCTCGCGGCGCCATCGCGGCGTAGAGCGGCCGCCAGCCTGCGAGCGACAGCGCGTTGGCCCGCCGCATTGGGAAATCGGCCCCGGCGAGATGCATCCGCGCCAGCGCGGTGCCGACTGCGCCGCAATGCACCGCGCCGGGTCGCCGCGGCCACACGCCTTCGAGGAAATCGATGATTGCCGCCGGCCGGCCGGCCAGCGTGCCGAGCGCCTCGCCGGCGCGGTTGAGCACCGGCTGCGGACAAGTGATGCCATGCTGCCCGAGATGGGCCATCAGCCCGAGGAAGAACGGCAGGTCGCCGGCGGCGACCCGCTTTTCATAGAGCGTCAGGAAGAAATAGCCGCGGCTGGTGTGCAGCAGGAAGTTGGAATTCTCGACGCCCTCGGCGATGCCCTTGTAGGACAGCAAGGTGCCGATGTCGTAGCGCGACAGAAAATCCGCAAGGTCCTCGGCGGACACGTCGGTGTAGACCGCCATCTCTCAATGCCCCGATTGCGCAATTGGCATTACGTAGAACTCGCTGCAATGCTGATACAAGCGTCAGATCCACGCACTAGTGTCCTGTCTCCGAATTACCGCCCCATTGCCTCACCCTCGCACGGTAATTCGGAGACATAGGGACACTAGTAAAATCAAAGTGCTGGTGTGGCTTATGTCTCGCCATTGCCTACGAGAGGCTCGCCGCAAAGGCGGTAGGCAATTGCGAGACGCCACACTAGCGACCTTCGGAATCGGTCAGGGTGGTGGAAATGTCAAATCGACCGGCGTCGAAGGCCGGCCGGCCCGGAGCTATTCCGCGGCATTGACCTGGCGCAACGGACGCGGCAGCGGGAAGAACTCGGTCTCTGCCGCCGCGGTCACCGTCTCGACGCTCAGGTCGTAATGCTCGGCGAAGGCGGCCATGATCTCCTCGACGATGACCTCCGGCGCCGAGGCCCCGGCAGTGATGCCGAGCCGGCCGACGCCGTGGAACATCGCCCAGTCGAGTTCGGCGGCGCGCTGCACCAGCACGGCGCGCGGGCAGCCCTCGCGCTCGGCGACCTCGCGCAGCCGCTGCGAATTCGACGAGTTGGGCGAACCGACCACCACCATGGCGTCGACCAGATTCGCCACCTTCTTGACCGCGAGCTGGCGGTTGGTGGTGGCGTAGCAGATGTCTTCCTTGTGTGGCCCGGCGATGCCCGGGAAGCGGGCCTTGAGCGCCGCCACGATCTCGGTGGTGTCGTCGATGGAAAGCGTCGTCTGGGTGATATAGGCGAGCCTGGATTCGTCCTTCGGCTGGAACACGGCGACATCCTCGACGGTCTCGATCAGCGACACCGCACCGGTCGGCAGCTGGCCCAGCGTGCCGACGACTTCGGGATGGCCGGCATGGCCGATCAGGATGATCTCGCGGCCGCGCTTGAAGTGGATCTCGGCCTCACGATGGACCTTGGTCACCAGCGGACAGGTGGCGTCCAGCGAGAAGAATTTGCGCCGCTCGGCCTCGCTCGGGATCGCCTTCGGCACGCCATGGGCGGAGAACACCACGGGCGCGTCGGTCTGCGGAATCTCCTCGAGCTCCTCGACGAAGATCGCGCCCTTGGCCCGCAGGCTTTCGACGACATAGCGGTTATGGACGATCTCGTGCCGCACATAGACGGGGGCGCCGTACAGCGCCAGCGCCCGCTCGACGGTGTCGATGGCACGGACCACCCCGGCGCAGAAGCCGCGCGGGGAACAAAGGTAGACCTTGAGGGTGGGTTTTGGCTGCGAGGGCATCTGAATCCCGGAAATCGTGCCCGAAATCGGCTATCAGGGAATTGAGCCGCTCTTGTGTCCGTGTCAAGGGCGGCCACCCCGGCCTCGCCGCCCCCGCGTCAATTTGATGCCCCGACGACCGAAACGCCCGGCGGGCCCTGTCCGGGGGCGAAACCATTGCCATTTGACCCCCTTGCAGACTATATAGGCGCCAATTCCCGTCATCGCTGATGACCACGGTTTCGCCCCCGAAAAAGCTGGGCGAAGCACAAAGGAGATTTGCCATGAGCAACGCCCCGTTGATGCCGAAGGCCACCGCCGTGTGGCTTGTCGACAATACCGCGTTGTCCTTCGATCAGGTCGCCGATTTCTGCAAGATGCACCCGCTGGAAGTGCGCGCCATCGCCGACGGCGACGCCGCCCAGGGCATCAAGGGCATGGATCCGATCTCGTCGGGCCAGCTCACCCGCGAAGAGATCGAGAAGGGCGAGAACGATCCGAACTACCGCCTCAAGCTCGCCGAATCCAAGGTCCGCCTGCCCGAAGCCAAGAAGAAGAAGGGCCCGCGCTACACCCCGGTATCGCGCCGCCACGAGCGCCCGAGCGCGATCCTCTGGCTGGTGCGCAGCCATCCGGAACTCAAGGACGCGCAGATCATGCGCCTGGTCGGCACCACCAAGTCCACCATCGCGAGCGTGCGCGACCGCACCCACTGGAATGCCTCGACCTTGACGCCGCTCGACCCGGTGACGCTCGGCCTGTGCTCGCAGATCGATCTCGATTTCGAGGTGCAGCGCGCCGCCAAGGAAAAACCCACCGTCGAGCAATATGGCGGCGCCACCCTGCTGCCGGCCTCCGAGACCACCCGCAAGGAGGCTGAGCCGGTCGACACCCGCTCGAGCGACGAGATCGACGAGGCGGCGGTGTTCGCCAAGCTCAAGACCATCGGCGGCAAGAAGGCCGAAGACGAGGAAGAGTGAACGCGGCCTGATCGGGACCGTGAATGAGGCTGCGGTGCGCGCCGGCGCGCGCTCCGCGTTGCTGCTGTAATCCCGCGGCGCTCTTGTAATCCTGCATCGAAGGATTACATCTATTCTATTCGAGTACTGGCTCTGGCTTGTTGAGCGCGCCCTTCGAGGGCTCTTTTCCCCAAGACATCGCTGAAGTTCGGATCGTACCCGCACGATGAGCTGCGGACGACAACGCGCATTCGCGCATGCTTGGAGAAGACAAATGTCGACAGGAACAGTGAAGTGGTTCAACTCGCAGAAGGGTTTCGGATTCATTCAGCCGAGCGATGGCTCGCAGGATGTGTTCGTTCACATCAGCGCCGTTGAACGCGCTGGCATGACTTCGCTCAACGAAGGTCAGAAACTGAATTACGAGCTCAAGACCGACCGCATGCGCGGCAAGGTCAGCGCCGAGAACCTCAGCGCCGCCTGACCGGCAGATGCCATGACGAGATCACCGCGGATGTACCGGGATCTCAGCGGCATCTGACTTGATGGCCTACCAGGTTGCGTCCTCATCCATTCACATGGGTGGGGACGTTGCTTTTTGGGCGAATGCCTGCTGGCAAAAACCGCAATGGCCGCCAGCGGCGACTTGCGGCGACAGCGGTCAGTCCGCCTCCGCCGACAGACGCTCGAAATCATCGATGACCGCGGCGACAAGGTCGCGATGCTGTGCATCCTGCGGCGTGAGCGCGGCGGCGTAGAGCTTGAGCACATAGCGCGCCTTCGCCGCCGCTTCCGGCCAGGACGAAGCCGGCGTGCGCAACAGTTCGGCCTCGATCTCGAGCTCGCGTCGTCGCAGCGAGCGCGCCTCGGCCTCGGCTTCCGCGAGCATCCGCCGGATGGTCGTGGCTTTTTGCGCGGCTTCCGCGAGCATCCGCCGGATGGTCGTGGCTTTTTGCGCGGCCATGCCCCGATGCTGGTCGAGATCGATCGGCGGCTCATTCATCGGAGGCGGTGACTTCGACCGGCAACAACACATCGGATCCGTCAACGGCGACGCACCGCTGCAGCGGATAGTCGCAATCGTCGTAGAGACGGCGAATATCGTTCGCACCGAAGCGCTGCTCCTCGACCTCGAGCAAGGAGCCGAGCAGCGACGCGGACGGCAACACCTCAATGGCAAAACGGATCGCATCGGCCGCCTGCGAGAAGCGCCGATACGCCATTTTCCTGCGGTTCTTCAAACCGACCCGTGCCGAATAGAGATCGGCGCTGGCGCCATAATCGAACATCGTGAGAGCCTGCGCCCTTTCGGCGTCAATAGCCATTGATTTCTTCCCGGACGGGAACAGCCCTGTCCGTCGCATCTCACGCTTTCTTGGGGAACTCCGTCCGGAACACGCTGCCCTTCATCCTGTCGGCACTCGTCGTCGATCAGATCAACGTTCGTGATCAGCATACGGCGCGTCAGCACGGCCGACGAGCGTTGAACGGGAACGGTTGATCGAGGGCCGCGGCGGTGATCGCCCGGCCTATTTCTTTTTTCCCTTCGCCGCGGCGGCGCGGGCATCGGCAATCGCCCGCTTGAACATCGCCGCTTCGAGCACGCCCGGAACCCGGAAGGTTCCGATGATGAAGGAGGGCGTGGCGAAGAAACCGAACGCCTCGGCCTGAGCGTTGTTGCGCTTGAGCAGAGCGTCGATCTCGGCGCGATGGGTCGCGAGGTCGGCATCGGCACGGACAAGATCGACCCCGGCCTTGGCCAGGGCATCACGCAGCACCGGCTCGGTCAGCTGGCCGCGGAACGTCATCAGTGCGCGATGGCCGGCTTCGTATTTGTCCTGGTAGCGCGCCGCCAGCACCAGCCGTGCCGCCACGTCCGACGGCGGCCCGAGAATGGGCCAGTCCTTCATCACCAGGCGGACCTGGCCGTCCTCGCGGATCACCTGTTCGAGCTCGGGCGAGAGTTTCTTGCAGTGGGGGCACTGGTAGTCGAAGAACTCGACGATGGTGATGTCGCCCTTTGGGTTGCCCATCGCCGGAATCGCGGCGTCACGCAGCACCGCGTCGCGCGACAACAGGCTGTCCTCTTCGGCGCGCAACGGAGCCACCGCCGCGGCCAGCACGAACGCGACGCAGGCGAGCGCGACGCAGGCGAGCGCGGACCGCTTCATTTGTTGTCCATCATGTAGTCCTGCATCTTGCGCATGTCGCGCCTGCTTTGTTGCGCCTGCATCGAAACCTGATGATCGCGGTCGCGGCGGCAGGCAACGTAGCCGTCCGACCCCGGCTTGAAGCCGCGGCTCTGGCAGATGGCGTCGTCGTCTGTGGCCGCCGCAGCCGGCGCCGGCTCCTCGCGGCTGGCGCAGGCGCCCAGCAACGCCGCGGCCAGCGCCAGAACGGAGAAAGAGAGGCCTGTTCGGATCATCGTGCGCCCATGGAGAACCATTGTCAGGGTCCTGTAGCGCCGATTGCCCAGCGCCACAAGCATCCCCCAAACCGATCTCCGCTCCGCAAAGATGGAGCCAACAAGGCGACAGAATGATCCGCAAACGCGGGAAGAGGTTTTCCGCCCGGATCTTGCTCGGCAGCCACGTCGGCAGAACAGGCTATTGCGCGGAAACGCCCTTGGCCTTCAGCGCGCTGCCGATCTCCTCGAGGATCGCCGGATCGTCGATCGTTGCCGGTATGCTCCAGGCATCGCCGTCGGCGATCTTCTTCATGGTGCCGCGCAGGATCTTGCCCGACCGCGTCTTGGGCAACCGCGCCACCGTGACCGCGAGCTTGAAGGCGGCGACCGGTCCGATGCGCTCACGCACCAGGGCGACGATCTCCTTCTCGATCTCGGCGGCGGGACGCGTCACGCCGGCCTTGAGCACGACGAAGCCGCAGGGCACTTCGCCCTTGAGCGAATCCTTGATGCCGAGCACGGCGCATTCGGCGACGTCCGGATGGGCCGCCAGCACTTCCTCCATGCCGCCGGTGGAGAGCCGATGGCCTGCGACATTGATGATATCGTCGGTGCGCCCCATGACGAAGACGTAACCGTCGGCGTCCTTGAAGCCGGCGTCGGAGGTTTTGTAGTAGCCGGGGAATTCGGCGAGATAGGAATCGTGGAAGCGATCGTCCTGCCGCCACAGCGTCGGCAGGCAGCCCGGCGGCATCGGCAATTTGATCACGATCGAGCCCATGACGTCGGGACCGACCGGCTTCGCCGCCTCGTCGACGACGTCGACCTGATAGCCCGGCATCGGCACCGTCGGCGACCCATGCTTCACCGGCAGGAGACCGAGGCCGACCGGATTGCCGGCGATGCACCAGCCGGTCTCGGTTTGCCACCAGTGGTCGATCACCGGGACCTCGAGCTGCTGCTCGGCCCATTCCACCGTCGGCGGGTCGGCGCGTTCGCCGGCGAGGAACAGCGTGCGGAACCGCGACAGGTCGTATTTGCGGATCAGCTCGCCCGAGGGATCCTCCTTCTTGATGGCGCGGAACGCGGTCGGCGCGGTGAACAGCGCCACCGCGCCGTGCTCGGCGATGACGCGCCAGAACGCACCGGCATCCGGGGTGCCGACCGGCTTACCCTCGAACATCAGCGACGTCGCGCCGTGCAGCAGCGGGCCATAGATGATGTAGCTGTGGCCGACCACCCAGCCGATATCGGAGCCGCACCACCACACCTCGCCGGGCTTGATGCCATAGAGGTTGAACATCGACCATTTCAGCGCCACGGCGTGGCCGCCGTTGTCGCGCACCACGCCCTTGGGGATGCCGGTGGTGCCGGAGGTGTAGAGAATGTAGAGCGGGTCGGTAGCCAGCAGCGGCACGCAATCGGCGCGCTTGCCGGCGGCCTTGGCCGCCGTCACCACGCCGGTCCAGTCGTGATCGCGGCCGTCGACAAGCGCGCAGGACTGCTGCGATCGCTGCAGGATGATGCAGCCGTCGGGCTTGGACGTGGCGAGGCGGACGGCCTCGTCGAGCAGCGGTTTGTAGGCGACGATGCGGCCGGGCTCGATGCCGCAGCTCGCCGACAGGATCAGCTTCGGCTGGGCGTCGTCGATGCGGGTGGCGAGTTCCTTGGCGGCGAAGCCGCCGAACACCACCGAATGCACCGCGCCGATGCGGGCGCAGGCCAGCATCGCCACCACGGATTCCGGCACCATCGGCATGTAGAGCAGCACCCGGTCGCCCTTGGCGACGCCGAAATCCTGCAGCACCGCGGCAAGGGTCGCGACCTCGTCCAGCAACTGCCGATAGGTCAAGCGGGTGACGCTGCCGGTCAGGGGCGAATCGTGGATCAGGGCGAGTTGGTCGGCGCGACCGCCGGCGACGTGGCGATCAAGGGCGTTATAGCAGGTGTTGAGCACACCATCGCTGAACCAGCGGCCATACACGCCCTGGTCGGGATCGAAGATCGTCTTGGGAAATTCAACCCAGTCGATGTCCCGGGCCGCCTCGGTCCAGAAGCCGATCGGGTCGCGGAGCGACCGCGCATAGACCTCATGATATCGGCTCTCGACAGGCATGGCGTTTCCCCGTGGTGTTATGGCGCAAGCGCGGTCTATTTGGTGCGAAACGCCCTCCTGCTCCAGCTAGTACTTAGTTTAGTGGAGTCGGGTTGCGCGGCCGCAATGCTGTATTGTGCCGCGACCAGGCGCCAATTCAAGCGCCAAGGATTTGATCTGGATCAGAGCGGCGACACGACCGATGCGCCGCCCGGCTGTTGCACTCACTTCGCCGCGGCGCGCAACGCGTCGAGCCGGCGCTGCATCGCCGCGATTGTCGAAATGCTCCGGCACGCCCGGACCGAGCCGGATCGCCTCGTCTCGTCGGCGATGGCCGCTTCGTTCTGTCCCGGCTTCTCGTCGGCCGCGCCACGGTCGGAAAAGGCCTGCGCATCGTCGGGCTTGAAACGGATCCCCTCCCGGCAGATGGTCGCAACGTTCCGCGACGCGGTTCAACCGCTGGCATTGCCGTCGCCGCGCATTATAATGGATGTCTGCTCATCCTCGACTGCCGGTTCCGTCGCACACCTTCGGCCCTGCCGCAGGCCGTCGGCCGGGCCGTCTTCTGCTGACCGGCGCAAGGCATGCTGACATTCGAATGGATCATCGGGCTTCTGGTGGGCGCGGTGGCGCTGTCGGCGCTGGCGCGCCGGTTCGGCATCCCCTACCCGACCTTCCTTGCGCTGGGCGGCAGCGTCCTGGTGCTGGTGCCCGGCGCACCGGACTGGACGCTGGAACCCGAGCTCGCGCTGGCGCTGTTCGTCGCGCCGGTGCTGCTCGATGCCGCGTTCGACACCTCGCTGCGCGAATTGCGTGACAACTGGCTGCCGGTGGCGGCCCTGGTGTTCTTCGCCGTCGCGGTGACCACCGCAGTGGTGGCCGTGACCACCCGCCTCCTCGTCCCCGACATGCCCTGGGCCGCCGCCGTGGCGCTCGGCGCCATCGTCGCCCCACCCGACGCCGCCGCAGCGGTTACCGTGCTGCGGCAGGTCCGATTGCCCCATCGCCTGCTGAAGATTCTCGAAGGCGAAAGCCTGCTCAACGACGCCAGCGCCCTCTTGATCTATCGCGTCGCCGTGATGATCGCCGTGACGCGGCACGCAAGCGTGGAGACGCTGGCACCGGCCATCACCCTGACGATGCTCGGCAGCCTGATCGCCGGCTACGTCTTCGCCCGGCTTTTCATGCAGCTCAGCGAGCACATCCGCGACGTGCCGAGCGCCATCATCATGCAGTTCGCCACGACCTTCATCGTCTGGATGGTCGCCGACCGCCTCGGCCTGTCGGGCATCCTCACCATTGTCGTCTACGCCATCACCGTTGCCCGCACCGCACCGGCCCGCATCCCGGCGCGGTTGCGCGTGCCCTCCTATGCGGTGTGGGAGACCGTCGTCTTCCTGCTCAACGTCCTCGCCTTCGTCATGATCGGCATGCAGCTGCGGCCGGTGTGGGAGCATCTCGAGGACGGCATCCGCAACCGCTATCTTCTGGTCGCGGTCGCCGTACTGGGAGCCGTCATCTTCGCCCGCATCCTCTGGGTGATGAGCTACAACACGGTGATGCGCCTCCTGCTCCGCCGTGCCAACCACCGCCGCGAGCAACCGCTTCGCGTGCCCACGGTGAAAGGCGGTCTGGTGATCTCCTGGTGCGGCATGCGCGGCATCGTCACGCTGGCCGCGGCCTTTGCCCTGCCGGAGCCGTTTCCCTATCGCGACCTGATACTGCTCATCGCCTTTGCCGTCGTGCTCGGCACGCTGGTGGTGCAGGGCCTGACGCTCAAGCCGCTGATCCTGGCGCTGCGCCTCAAGGATGACAATCCGGTCGACGGCGAGGTTGCCCAGGCGCGCGTCGCCGCTTATCGCGCCGCGCTCGACGCCATCAGCAAGGAACCGTCCGAAGAGGCCGAAGTGTTGCGGCTCGAATACAGCGCCCTGCTGCTGCGGGCCGACGGCGAGAACGGCGCCGATATCGGCCCCGAGCTGCCGGCCGATCCGATGCGCCGGCGGGCCATCGCCGCCGCCCGTCACGCGCTCATCGAGCTGCGCGCCTCCGGCGTCATCGGCGATGACGCCTTCCACCGCCTCGAGCAGGAGTTCGACTGGGCGGAATTGAGCGCGCAGGGCGCCGGGATCCAGGCAACAAAAAATTAGCAGTGACTTAGGACGGTGACGTGGCGGCCGACCGGGTGGCCGAGAATGTCCGACAGCGTCCGGCAGGATCCCTCGGCGCACAGCCGCCATTCTCCCGCCGCGCCGGAATTGCCGAGCACCAGCTCGCGCTGCGGCGGACGCTGCAGCGTCCAGCGCCACCAGCCGTCGACAAGGCGCGCTTCCGGCGGCGGTTCCATGCCGGCGCCGGTGCCCTTGACCCGCGCCGCGACGATCTGCAGCCCGTCGGGCATGACCCGCCAGTCCTCCTGCCAGTCGATCTTCTCGACCGAATGGGTCCAGACCAGCGTGAAGGCCGCCAGTTGCAGGGCCTTGATCACGCCGGCAGAGGCGAAGCAGACACTCACGCCGCCGCGAGCGGCGCCGCCGCAGCCGCCCGGCGCCGCCATTGCCAGGCGACGACGGCGACGGCGAGCACATAGCCGACGATGTCGCTGTAGTCGAACTCGCCGAACAGACAGATCGCTGCGATGAAGCCGACGATGCGCTCGACCACGGTGAGACGGGTGAACAGGAAGCCGATGGCAACAATCCCGAACAGGCCGATGGCCGCCAGCGCCTTGACCGTCGCATAGACCACCGCGCCGTAGAACCCGAGCCTGGCCGCCATCGGATCGCCGTTCTGCAGCATCAGGGCCGGCGAATAGACCGCGATGAAGGGAATGACGTAACCGGCGAGCGCGATGCGCATCGCCTCCCAGCCGATCTTGTCCGGATTCTCCTTGGCGATCGGGGCGGCCGCCAATGCGGCGAGCGCCACCGGCGGCGACAGGTCGGCCATGATGCCGTAATAAAACGCGAACATGTGGCTGACGATCAGCGGCACGCCGAGCTTGGCGAGCGCCGGCGCCGCCAGCGCCGCGGTGATGATGTAGGTTGGGATGGTCGGAATGCCGGTGCCGAGCAGGATCGACAGCACCATGGTGAGAATGAGCGCCAGGAACAGGCTCTTCTCGCCGAGACCGATCACCCAGCCGCCGAACACGGTGCCGACGCCGGTCTGGGTCATCATGCCGATGATGGTGCCGACGATGGCGCAGGCCATGCCGACCGTGAGTGCCGACTTGGCGCTGTCGGCAAGCGAATCCCGGCACGACACCAGCGTGGCGCGGCCGCCCCTGGTCACGGCGCAGATCGCCACCAGCGCGGCGATGACGGCGGCGGCGACGCGGATGTCGAGGCCGTTGCGCGAGGCCGCACCGACGATCAGCGCCAGCGCCACCCAGAAGATCACCCGCAGCGCCGCGTTCGGCAGGCCGAGCGCGATGCTGGCGCCGAGGATCAGCGCCGCGGTGAGCGACAGGCCGATGGTGCCGGCATAGAGCGGGGTGAAGCCCTCGAACAGCATGTAGACCAGGGCGGCGAGCGGCAGCACCAGGAACCACTTGTCGGCGAGCGCCTTCAAGGGGCTCGGCATCTCCGACTTCTTCATGCCTTCGAGACCGTATTTGCCGGCCTCGAGATGCACCATCCAGAACGCCGAGGCGAAATAGAGCATGGCCGGGATCACCGCGGCCTTGACGACGACGGCATAATCGACGCCGAGCGTCTCGGCCATGATGAAGGCGACCGCGCCCATCACCGGCGGCATGATCTGGCCGCCCATGGAGGCCGTGGCCTCGACGCCGGCGGCAAACGCCCGGCGATAGCCGAAGCGGATCATCAGCGGGATGGTGAACTGGCCGACGGTGACGACGTTGGCGACGCCCGATCCCGAGATCGTGCCCATCATCCCCGAGGAGAACACCGCGACCTTGGCCGGGCCGCCGCGGGTGCCGCCGAACAGGCCGAGCGAGACGTCGTTGAACAGCTGGATCATGCCGGCGCGTTCGAGAAACGAGCCGAACAGGATGAACAGGAAGATGTAGGTCGCCGAGACGTAGATCGGCACGCCAAAGAAGCCCTCCGTGCCGTAGGAGAGATGGCCGATGATCTGGTCGAAGTCGTAGCCGCGGTGATTGAGCGGCGACGGCAGATGCTGCCCGAAGAACCAGTAGAGCAGGCAGGCGCCGCACATCAGCGGCAGAGCCAGCCCCATCAGCCGCCGCGTGCCCTCGAAGATCAGCACGACGAGAAGCGTGCCGACGACGAGATCGAGCTGCGACGGGTCGCCGTCGCGCAGGATCAGGTCGTTGTAGAAGATCCACTGATAGACGCCGCAGGAGAAGCCGACGGCGCCGATCAGCCAGCCGGCGGCGCGGCCGAGATTGCTCTTGGCGGTGTAGTTGCCGATCAGGCCGAAGGTCAAAAGCAGCAGGAAGGCGACATGCACGCCGCGCACCACCTGGGTCGGCAGCACCGCCCAGGCGGCGATGACGAGCTGGAAGGTGGCGAAGGCGATCCCGACCGCATAGGCCATCACCCCCCACCAGCCGGGGCCGAAGCCTTCGGGAAAGCCATGCTCGAAATTGTCCAGTTCGACCTTGACCGGCTCCGCATCGCCGAGCGCGTGTGCATGCGTCATTGTCGATCATTCCCTCCGCATGGTCCGCGGGCGCGGACCGGATGCCGCGAAGACCATGACCTGCAGTTTGAAACAGAACGCGACGGCCGCGGCCGGCCGTCGCCGAAGATGCGCCGGCGGAGCGCTTACTTCAGCACGCCTTTTTCCTTGTAATAGCGGATGGCGCCGGGATGCAGTGGCACCGGGCTGCCGCCCGCCGCGGTTTCCAGCTTGATCTCCTTGCCTGCAGCATGGGCATTGGCGAGTTCGGGCAGCGATTCGAAGATGCTCTTGGTCATCTGGTAGGCGAGGTCGTCCGACACCGCCGAACTCGTCACCAGATAATTGACCACCGCCGCGGTCGGCACGTCCTTGCCCTGACCGGTATAGGTGTTGGCGGGAATGGTCACGGCGATGAAGGGCGGGCCGATCTTGTCGACGGTCTCCTTGGGGATCGCCACCACGGTGACCTGGCTGGATGCGCTGAGGTCGCGCAACGAGGCGACGCCGAGGCCGGCCGACTGCAGCGTGGCGTCGAGCTGGCGGTTCTTCATCAGGTCGACGGATTCGGCGAAGGGCAGATATTCGACCTTGCCGAGATCCTTGTAGCTCATGCCGGCAGCCGCAAGGATGGCGCGGGAGTTGAGTTCGGTGCCTGACTTCGGCGCCCCGACCGACAGGCTCCTGCCCTTGAGATCGGCGAGGGTCTTGATGCCGCTGTCGGCGCTGGCGACGAGCTGGATGTAGTTGGGATAGATCGCGGCGATGGTCCGCAGCTTGCCGAGCTTGGCCTTGAAGCCGGCTTCGGCGTCGCCCTCCCAGGCCGCTTTCAGCGAATCGCCGAGGGTGAAGGCGAGTTCGCCGCTGCCGCGCTCGATCAGCACCAGATTCTCCACCGAGGCCTTGGTCGCCTGGACCTGGGTCTTCACGTTGGGGATCTTGTCGCCGAAGATCTTCGCGATGGCGACGCCCAGCGGGTAATAGACGCCCGAGGTTCCGCCGGTCAGAACGTTGACGAACTGCTGGGCCTGGGCGGACGGCGCGGACAGGAGCAGAGCCGCGGCGACGACTGCAAGTCTGGTCTTCATGAGATGTCTCTCCCCGGTGCGGCGCGCGGACAGGCGCCCGCGACGAGATCCGCGTGATTTGTCTGATTGGAGCGCTTGCGCCGGTCGTAGCCGACGTTCGCGGTCGACCTTCGCTGCGGAAGTCGATGCGGCAAACATAGTTAGCCGATGAGCGGGACGGGTCAACCGCTGCCGCGCGAGGCTCGGCCTTCGCCCGATTGGACATTGGTAGGACGCCGGCGAGGTACCCCGCGCAGTGCGAGGCGCCGATCGAGCGAGGGCGGCCTTTCGACGCAGGCCGCGCCCGCCTCGCCGAGATGAGCCCTTCTTGCGGCACCGCGTCATTTCACTACGATCCCGCCCAGTTTTCGGCGCCAACAAGACGCAACACACCGGCCGCAAACCCATCCATCGAGGAAACAATGTCCAGGAAGCCGCCTCTCGTCCCGTCCCTGTCGCGCCGCGCCGTTCTCGTTGGCGGCGGCACCCTGCTTGCTGCGCCTGCGCTCATGCGCCGTTCCGCCCTCGCGGAGGGGCCCTGGCCGACCCGCAGCGTGCGCTTGATCGTGCCCTTCGCCGCCGGCGGCACCACCGACCTGCTGGCCCGGCTCACCGCCGCGAAGCTCTCCGAGGAATTCGGCCAGCAGTTCGTGGTCGAGAACAAGCCCGGCGCCGGCGGCAACATTGCCACGGACTTCGTCGCCAAGTCCGAACCCGACGGCTACACCTTCATCGTCGGCACCCCCGGCACCCACGCCATCAACCGCTTCGTCTACAAGGCGATGCCCTTCGACCCGGTCAAGGACATCACCCCGGTGATCATCATCGCCCGCGTGCCGAACCTGTTCTCGGTGACGCCGGCGCTGCCGGTCACCACCGTCGAGGAATTCATCAAGCTGGCCAAGGCCAAGCCAGGCACCCTGTTTTACAGCACGCCCGGTCTCGGCAGCACCGCCCATGTCGCCACCGAACTCTTCAAGTCGATGACCGGCGTCGACATCGTCCACGTCCCCTACAAGGGCAGCGCGCCGTCGCTGACCGACCTCGTCGCCGGACGTGTCCACCTCACCATCGACAACTTGCCGGCATCGCAGCCGTTCGCCGAATCCGGGGCGATCCGCGCCATC
This sequence comes from Bradyrhizobium sp. WD16, assembly GCF_024181725.1. Taxonomy (NCBI): domain Bacteria; kingdom Pseudomonadati; phylum Pseudomonadota; class Alphaproteobacteria; order Hyphomicrobiales; family Nitrobacteraceae; genus Bradyrhizobium; species Bradyrhizobium sp. WD16. The sequence goes on from NZ_CP028908.1 coordinate 1,521,605, forward strand.
GCGGTCTCCACCGCCACGCGGTGGCCGCTGCTGCCGAAGCTGCCGACCATCGCCGAGGCCGGCGTGCCGGGTTACGATGCGGCGGCCTGGTTCACCATCGCGGCGCCGGCCAAGACGCCCAAGGAGATCATCACCAGAGTCAATGCCAGCGTGAATGCCTTCATCAAGTCCGAGGACGGCACCCAGCGGCTGCGCAAACTCGGCGCCGAGCCCGCCGGCGGCTCGCCGGAGGAGATGGCGGCCAATGTCGCCGCCGAGACCGAAAAATGGGGCAAGGTCGCCCAGTTCGCCGGCATCAAGCCGGAATAGGCGACACGCCTGACCGATCGAGCCCTCGGACCTCCGGCCCGGGGGCATCGCTTCGCAGACGCGCGATTGCGCAGATGCATTTTTTCGAGAGGCCGACGTCCGAGCGCCTATTCGAACTTCATGTCGATGCAGCGCGACACCTCGCCCTCCTTGCCGCCCACGTTGATGGTGAAGCAGACCTTGGCGGCGAGCTTTTTGGTATCGCTGGCCCAGATGACGTAACCGCCGGGGCCGAAGAAAGCGGTGGTGTTCGGTCCCTCGGTCTCGGCGACGTCGAAGGCGTAGCTGGAATCCCCAGTGAACAGCCGCGGCTTCTTCTGGCAGCCACCCTCGCTCTCGACCCTCATCAGATCCTTGTTGTCCTTGGTGACGGTGACCGAGGCGGCGCAGCGATAATATTCGGTGGTCGTGGTGTCGAAGATGTAGGTGTAGGACCGGCAGGTCGAGGTCTGCAGCTTGCCGGCGGACAGACCGCGGCCGCAGAAGATGCGCTGGCTGCCGCTCATGGCATAACCGTCGGCTGCCTCCGCCTCACCTGCCCCGGCCAGCCCGATCATCGCGGCGAGGCAGACAGCCCCCGCCATCCCTGCAATCTGCCTCCGCATGCCGACTTTCCCCCTGCGATGCTCGGCGCACGCCCCCGGCGGGCCCTCGTGGTAGCATCATGGGATAGAAGCATCGCGGTCTGCGGAGATCAAGGCAATGGCCGGTTACGTCGACCCCACCAAGGAGCGTTTCGCCCTGTTCAAGGATCTGCCGCGCAGCGGTCCGATCCACATGCTCAACCTAGTGTGGCGTCTCGCAATTGCCTACAAGGGCTTGCCGCAAAGGGCATAGGCAATTGCGAGACGCCGCACTAGCATGACTATAATTCTAGTGCGGTTTTGGATCTGACGCTCGTATGAAGAGTTCGCTGCAATACTGATACGAGCGTCAGATCCACCGCACTGGCGGGGACAATTCAACTTCACGCTGATCGGGCCGGCCGAGGAGCGCTGGGATGAAGTCTTCGTCGCGGAATATCCCGACGCCGACACCTTCATCGAGATGCTGAGGGATCCGGCCTATCGCGAGGCGGTCAAGCACCGGCAGGCGGCGGTCGAGGATTCGCGCCTGATCCGCCTCACGCCGGCGGAGGCCGGCGCGCATTTCGGCTGACGCACTCGCATCGGCGCGCTTACCAGTGTCCGACGTGATGATCGATGCCGGCGGTACGCACGGCGTCATCGGAATCGCCGTGACGGATCAGCCCATAGGCCGCGACAACCAAGACGACCAGCACTGCCACGGCGAACAGATCGAGGTAGCGCGGATCGCGGCGGCGCATTCGCGTGTCATCGTCCATGACGATCCACTCCTCTCCTGCGAGAGTTGGCCGAGTAGGTCAATTATGTGCCGATGCTCCGCGCCCAGCAAGCGGAACAAGTCTGCAGCTTTTTGCTGCGACGCGCTGGCATCATGCCCCGCGCTCTATCGCGGCTGCGAAGGTCCCGCACCGGCAGCGCGCGGATCGGCCGTAGGCCGGACGAAGGAAGGCGCCCGGCCGAACAGGCCGCCCTTGTCGTCATCGTCCGGCGCCGGCGCCGGGGCGCTCGCTTCGGCGGCGGCGGGTGACGGTTTCGGCGGTGCCGGAACCGTATTGCATTTGAGCGAATAGACCAGCTTGCCGTCCTCGGTCCTGCCAATCGGCTGGCAGGGATCCGGCGACCGCGACGGCGGCACGGTCTGGGCCGGTGCCGGCGCCAAAGACATCAAGATCAGAGCCCAGACGATCATCAAAGTTCGCACAACCACTCCTCACCACGGCGGCGGCGGCCGGCGGCCATGGCCGCGCCTCCCAGTCCTGGACGCGCTGCAAGGATCGGGCCGCCGACGACCGATTGGCGGGTCGCGCGATCCGGGCTAAGAAGAACGAGATACCACGCCGCTGCCCGCGCCGTGGTCCGGCGGGACGACGGATCCCCGACAGCCCTTCAGGCCAGTACGCCAACGTTATGCGCCGGCGCGCCCGTGGCGTGCGGCGGTCTGCGCGAGGATCATGCATGCGCCCACCTTCAACGCCCCGCCTTATTGTCCTGTCGCTCCTCTCCTGCCTGCTGACCGCGCGAGCCCAGGCCGCCGAGCCCGCCGGCTGCGATGCCTTTCGCTGGCCCGCCGAGCCGATCCGCGCCGTGCTGCAGGGCGAAGCCGTGCAATTCGCCTCCGGCAACGCCACACCGTTCACACCGGGCAAGGCGCTGCAACTCAAGCTGCAACCCCAGGCCAGCGTGACGCTGCCGGTCACCCCGCAAAAGCCGCCGAGGAATCCGACGCCGTTTGCCGGCACTCTCATCATCGCGGCACCCGCGGCGTCCGGAAGCTACGCGGTGGCGATGTCGGCCGGCGGCTGGGTCGAAGCCATCCAGGACGGCAAGAGCCTGCGAACCGTCGCCTTCAGCGGCGCAACCGGCTGCCCCGGCCTGCGCAAGATCGTCGTCTTCGCGCTGGAGGCGAAACCGTTGACCTTGCAACTGAGCGACATTGCTGCCGAATTGATCACCATCGCTATTGTTCAGGCACCATGAACCGGCCGGGCCGCTTGTGAGGTCCGCCTCCCGCCTGCTAGATTGTGCACCTTGCTCCGGCGCACCGTAAGTTCGTCGGAGGCAGCGGGACGCGCTCCTGCCAATTGATAAACCTGCCAATTCGATCTGGATCGCCGCTGCCTGCGCACGCGGCCGATGGAGCGCACGATGTTTCACCTAGTTGCCCGCCGTCATTTGATGACGCGCCTCGCCCTCGCGGCATTGTTGCTGGCTCTGCCGGCGACGTTGTCCCATGCCGAGGACAAGACCCTGACCGTGTTCGCCGCCGCGTCCATGAAGAACGCGCTCGACGAGATCGACGCGACCTACACCACCCGCACCGGAATCAAGGTCGCCGCCAGCTATGCCGCCAGTTCGACGCTGGCGCGCCAGCTCGAACAGGGAGCGCCGGCCGACATCTTCATCTCCGCCGACACCGACTGGATGAACTACGCGACCCAGAAGAAAGCCATCAACGAGGCGACACGGGTCGACCTGCTCGGCAATCGCATCGTGCTGATCGCGCCGAAGGATTCCGCAATCGACAAGGTGACGATCGGCCAGGGCTTCGATCTCGCCAAGCTTGCCGGCGACGGCCGCATCGCCACCGGCGACGTCGCGTCGGTGCCCGTCGGCAAATACGCCAAGGCGGCGCTGGAGAAGCTCGGCGCCTGGACCGCGGCAGCGCCGAAATTCGCCATGGCCGACAGCGTACGCGCGGCGCTGACGCTGGTCTCGCGCAAGGAAGCCGTGCTCGGCATCGTCTACGAGACCGACGCCAAGGTCGATCCGGGCGTGAAGATCGTCGGCAGCTTTCCCGCCGACAGCCATCCGGCGATCATCTATCCGGCCGCGGTCACCGTGACGGCGAAGCCGGACGCGGCCGCCTATCTCGATTTCCTGCGGTCCTCAGCGGCGCGCACCGTGTTCGAGAAGTATGGTTTCACCGTCCTGACCAAGCCCAGCACCTGACGTGTTCGACTTCTCCCCGTCCGAGTGGACGGCCATTCTGCTGTCGCTGCGGGTGGCGGCGGTCGCCACCCTCGTCGCCACCCCCATCGGCATCGCGCTCGCCTTCCTGCTGGCGCGACGCAGTTTTCACGGCAAGCTCCTGCTCGACGCCGTCGTCCACCTGCCGCTGGTGCTGCCGCCGGTGGTAACCGGCTATCTCCTGCTGCTATCGCTCGGCCGCCGTGCGCCGCTCGGCGCCTGGCTGGCCGATCATCTCGGCATGGTGTTTTCGTTCCGCTGGACCGGCGCCGCGCTGGCCTGCGGAGTGATGTCGTTTCCGCTGCTCGTCCGGCCGATCCGGCTGTCGCTGGAGGCGGTCGACCGACGTCTCGAACAGGCCGCGGCGACACTCGGCGCGGCGCCATGGCGGGTTTTCGTCACGGTAACGCTGCCGCTCGCCCTGCCCGGAATCCTCGCCGGCATGGTGCTCGGCTTTGCCAAGGCGATCGGCGAATTCGGCGCGACCATCACCTTCGTCTCGAACATCCCCGGCGAGACCCAGACCATCTCCTCGGCGATTTACGCCCTGATCCAAACCCCGGACGGCGATCGCGCCGCGCTGCGCCTGATGCTGGTTTCCATCGTCATCGCCATGACGGCATTGATCGGCTCCGAATGGTTCTCGCGCCGCGCGATCCGCCGCCTGCACGGAGCCTGACGATGCTTGAGGTCGACGTCACCAAGGCCCTGGGCGACTTCAGCCTCGAGATCGCGTTCTCGAGCGGCCCCGGCATCACCGGCCTGTTCGGACGCTCGGGCGCCGGCAAGACATCGCTGGTCAACATGATCGCCGGGCTGCAGGGGCCCGATCGCGGCCGCATCGCCATCGACGGCGCGGCGGTGGACGATACCGCCAACGGCATCCATGTGCCGCCGCACCGCCGCCGCATCGGCTACGTGTTTCAGGACGCACGGCTGTTTCCGCATTTCAGCGTGCGCGGCAACCTCGATTACGGCCGCCGCATGAACGGCCTGGCGCACGATGCCGAGACGGAGTCGCGCATCGTCCAGCTGCTCGGCATCGAGCACCTGCTCGACCGCCGTCCCGGCGCGCTGTCCGGCGGCGAGCGCCAGCGGGTGGCGCTGGCGCGCGCCCTGCTCTGCCGGCCGCGGCTGTTGCTGCTCGACGAGCCTCTCGGCGCGCTCGACGGCGAACGCAAGGCCGAGATCCTGCCCTATCTCGAAAAGCTGCGCGACGAAGGCGGGGTCCCCATGGTCTATGTCAGCCATGACGCCAGCGAGCTGCGCCGCCTCGCCTCCCACGTGGTGGTGCTGCGCCACGGTCGCGTCGTTGCCGATGGCGGCACCGACGTGCTGGCGGACCTCGCCAACGCCGACAGCATCGATCCGGCGCCGCTGCGCCGCCAGGCCTGAGAGACACCCGGCGCAAAGCCGGTCGGCGCCGCCGCGGTCAGCCCGCGGCGGCGATCGTCTTGTCGAAGCCGTTCGGCAGCTCGATGTCGACCTCGAGGGTCGAGACGCTCTTGCCACGGTCCATGCGGACGATGACCTTGTCCGGATCGAGATCGACATGGCGCGAGATCACGGCGAGGATCTCCTCGCGCAGGATCGAGAGCAGTTCGGGCTGGCCGCGCAGGCTGCGCTCGTGGGCGAGAAGGATCTGCAACCTCTCACGGGCGAGCGGCGCCGTGGCCTTGCGACGACCGAGGAACCGCAGGATGTTCATGCTCATGCAGCCCTCCGTCCAAGCAGCCTGTCCATGAAACGCTTGCGCTCGGCCGGCACCATCATGGCGATGGTTTCGCCGCAGAGCCGGCGGGCCGCGTCGGCATAGGCCCGTGCCGCCACGCTCGCGGCGTTGTTCAGGGTGACCGGCGAGCCGACATTCGAGGCCCGCAGCACGTCCTGGCTTTCCGGAATGATGCCGAGCAGCGGCGTGGCGAGAATTTCCAGGATATCGTCGATGCTGAGCATCTCGCCGCGGGCGGCGCGGCCGGCATCGTATCGCGTGATCAGCACGTGCTTGGTCACCCGCTCGCCGCTCTCCGCCTTGACGGTCTTGGAATCAAGCATGCCGATGATGCGGTCGGAATCGCGCACCGACGAGACTTCCGGATTCGTGACGATGATCGCTTCGTCCGCATAGCGCATCGCCAGCGTTGCGCCGCGCTCGATGCCGGCCGGGCTGTCGCACAGGATCCAGTCGAACTTGGTGCGCAGGTCAGCGATGACGCGTTCGACCCCGGCCTCGGTCAGGGCATCCTTGTCCCTGGTCTGGGACGCCGGCAGCAGCCAGAGATTCTCGAGGCGCTTGTCGCGGATCAGCGCCTGGGAGAGCTTGGCGACGCCCTGAATCACGTTGATCAGGTCGAACACCACGCGGCGCTCCGCTCCCATGATGAGATCGAGGTTGCGCAGGCCGACGTCGAAGTCAACCACCACGACCCGCTCGCCCCGTTGCGCCAGCGCCGCGCCGAGCGCGGCCGTCGTCGTTGTCTTCCCTACGCCGCCCTTGCCGGACGTCACCACTACAACTTTCGCCATCTCTGCCTCTCCTTCGCCTCGCTCAATCAATTGAGGGGCGTGATCTTCATGTTGTCGCCGTCGAGCCACGCCTGGACGGCCTGGCCGCGCAGGGTTTCATCGATGTCTTCCGCGGTCTGGTAGTAGCCGTCGATCGCAAGCAGTTCCGCCTCGATCCTCTGACAGAAGATGCGGGCATCCGCCTTGCCGTTGATGCCGGCCATAGCACGGCCGCGCAGCGTGCCGTAGACGTGGATGGAGCCGCCGGCGACGATTTCCGCGCCTGAGCCGACCGAGCCGAGGACCGTGACATCGCCTTCGGTGAACACCACGCACTGCCCCGAACGCACCGGAGTGTCGATCAGCAGCGAGGCCACCGGAGCCGGTTTGGGCTCCTCCTTCCTGGGCGGAACCTGCTCGATGACACATTGACGCCCGCCGGTGAGAAGCGGCGGCAGGCGTGGGTCGAGGCGTTCGGCATCGACCCCTTCGAGGCCGAGGACGCGAATGTCGCGATCCGAAAGGCTCGTCACCAGCTGGACAATGCCCTGCCGGCTGAGATCGACGGCGGAGAGATCGAGCACGATCGGCCGTCCGACAAAGAAGCCGGGGGAGCGCGCCAGTGTCGCATCGATCTCCGCGAGCCAGTCCATGATCGGCATGGATGGCGTGAAGACGAATGCGACATAGGAACGGCCCCGGAGGCGCACCAACTGGCGTTGTGGCTCCGCCTTGAGCTGCATGACTACCGACCCTGTTTAGATTGGTTAATTTTAGATTGAGGTGAGTTGGTTAACGACGCGTTAACGGGCGGGTAAAATCGACCGTCCGGGGCGCAAATGGAACCGGATCGCGCAAAACCGTCGAATGCGGCGAGGCCAGGCAGCGCGGCGGGCACCCGAGGGCAGCAATCAAGACGGGAGGGAGGCGCGCGTCAGCCTTCGAGCAGCGACGCCCAGGCGCGCTTGAGCGTATGGCGCAGCCGCGAGCGCGGCGGCGAGGCTGGCTCCTCCTCGTCCTCGGGCAGCCGCAGGCCGACCACGCTGACCCGGTTGCCGGCGATATGGCGGGCCACCAGCACGATGGAATCGAGCGGAAGCGTCGCGCCCTCGCGCGGCGCGTGGTCGAGATGGATGTCGAAGAAATCCGCCAGCGACAGCGGCGCCTCCTCCGGCAAGACCTGCACGCCATAGGTCTCCGACAGCGCCTGCAGGGTGATGTCGCCGGACACCATGAAGTCGCCGAGCAGATGCGGGTCAGGCGCGGCCGCCGGCGCCATATCGGCGAAGAAGCGGTCGAGCGACTCGGCCTTTTCGGGCGGCGCCAGCAGATAGAGATAGTCGCCGGCGACGACGGTGTCCGCCTCGGTCGGCGACAGGATGCGCTCCTTGCGGATCACCAGCGTCGGCTTCGACCAGGACGGCAGGATGCCGCGCTTCAGGTAGAGACTCTTCGGCTGCACGGCATAGCCGACCAGCTGCTGCTCGAGCTGCCCGGGCAGATCGAGTTCGACCCGCCGCAGCACCCGGTCGGCCCGCGGCAGCGCCACGTGCAGCCGCCGGGCCGCCGCGCCCAGGGTCCAGCCCTGGAGCAGCAGCGAGATCACCACGATGACGAAGGCGACATCGAAATAGATGTAGGCCTTGGGCATGCCGACCAGCAGCGGGATCGAGGCGAGGAAGATCGCGACCGCCCCGCGCAGCCCGACCCAGGCCACGAACAGCTTTTCACGCCAGTTGAACCGGAACGGCGCGAGGCAGATGAACACCGCGAGCGGCCGCGCCACCAGCATCAGCACCGCGGCAACGGCCATCGCCGGCAAGATGCTCGCCATCAGCCGCTGCGGCGAGGCGAGCAGGCCGAGCAGCACGAACATCACGATCTGGGCGAGCCAGGTGGCGGCGTCGAGAAACACGACGACCGAGTTGTGCGCCCGCGTCGGTCGGTTGCCGATGATGATGCCAGCGAGATAGACCGCGAGGAATCCCGAGGCATGGGCGATCTGGGCGAGACCGAAGATCACCAGCGCAGCGGTGGTGACGAAGGGGGCGTGCAGGCCCTGGGGCAACGCCACGCGGTTGAGCGCCAGCACCACCAGCCGCCCGCCGGTGGCGCCGATCACGGCCGCGAGCACCGCTTCCTTGGCGAATTGCCAGATCACATGGGAGACGGAGGACTGTCCGACCGACAGCACCTCGACGAGCATCAGGGTGAGGAACACCGCGAACGGATCGTTGGTGCCGGATTCGGCCTCCAGCGTCGCGCCGACGCGGGGCCGCAGCCGCAGTCCCTGGGCGTGGACCAGCAGGAAGACTGCGGCGGCGTCGGTGGACGCGACGACCGCGCCGATCAGCAGCGCCTCGGTCCAGTTCATGTCCAGCACATAATGTGCCACCGGCGCGGTGATCAGCGCGGTGAGCAGCACGCCGGCGGTGGCGAGCGTCATCGATGGCGCCAGCACAGTACGGATGCTCTGGAACCGGGTGCGCAGCCCGCCGTCGAACAGGATCAGGGCCAGCGCCACCGAGCCGACGAGATACGTGGTGCCGACATCGTTGAAGGCGATGCCGCCGGGACCGGCGTCGCCGGCGATCATGCCGAGCCCGAGAAAGACCAGCAGCAAGGGCGCACCAAAACGCAGGGCGACGAGACTGGAGAGGATTCCCGCCATGACCAGCGTCGCGCCGAGCAGAATCGCGATGCTGAAGGAATCCAGAGATGCCATGACCTCGCCTGACTGCACGCTCAAGGGGAAAGCGGTACGACGACCGCAATGTCATGCTTAATCCGCCCGCGCCGGACCGCCAACCTTTTTTGGCTTGCGACGAAATCACCTCAATTTGACGGGATCCGCACATTTCTCGCACGGTGGCTCTCGCAGCTCCGATATGGGAATCTGCCGGCCGGGCGAATCACATTGCGTGGACCGTCGAAGCGGTCGGCGGCCACGATGACGAAACGGAGCATACAGGACGTGCAGGCGAACTTCGCGGCTTTTCAGGACTGGCTGGTGCAGGCCGGACGCTCGATGGGGGCGGAGATCACGTCGCCCTGGTTCTACACCCAGCTCGGTCTCATCATCGCCGCGGCGGGCTTCGCCATGGCGGGTGCGGCGGCGCTGCGGGCAAAGGTCGACCTCGGTGATCTCGGCGCCGCCTGGCCGCTGCCGTTGCGCCGGCTGCTGCGGGTGCTGGTGCACAGCTTCGCCGTCCTGATCTTCGGGGGCCTGACCTTCGTCATGCGCCTCGTGATGCTGGCGACGACCTGGCCGAGCCGCAGCTATCTCCTGATCACCGCCGCCAGTCTCGCCTTCGCCTGGCTGGTCATCCGCCTCGTCACCTCGGCGATCCGCAACGAATTCGCCGTCCGCCTGATTTCCGTGCTGGCCTGGGCGATCGCGGCGCTCAGCATCCTCGGCCTGCTCGACCCCGCAGTCGGCGCGCTCGATTCCGTCGCGGTGGTGCTGGGCGGGCTGCGGCTCACCCCGCTCCTCATCCTCAAGGCCGCGGTTTTCCTCGCGGTGGCGCTGTGGATCGCCGGCGTGATCGGCTCGTTCGCCGAGCGGCGCATCGCCTCCTCCAGGGATCTCACGCCTTCGCTGCAGGTGCTGCTCGCCAAGGTGACGCGGGTGGTGCTGATCGTCGTCGCCGTCGTGGTGGTGATGGCCGCGGTCGGCATCGATCTGTCGTCACTGGCGATTTTCTCCAGCGCCATCGGCGTCGGCATCGGCTTCGGCCTGCAGAAGATCGTCTCCAATTTCGTGTCCGGCATCATCCTGCTCACCGACAAGTCGGTGAAGCCCGGCGACCTGATCACCGCCGGGGACAGCTTCGGCCGGGTCGCCGCCATGAATACCCGCTACATCCTGGTCGCCGCCGGCGACGGCCGCGAATTCCTCATTCCCAACGAGGACCTGGTGACCCAGAAGGTGGTGAACTGGACCTATGCGGACAGCAACACCATGGTGAAGGTCAATTTCGCCACCACCTACGACGCCGATCCGCGCCAAGTGTGCCGGCTCGCTGTCGAGGTGGCGGCCGCCGCGCCACGGGTCCTCAAGCTCAAGCCGCCGGTGTGCCTGATCACTGAATTCGCCGAAAGCGGCATGAAATTCACCGTCACCTTCTGGATCGCCGACCCCGAGGCCGGCATGGACAATGCCCGCAGCGACGTCATGCTGGCGCTGTGGGAGACCTTCCGGCGCGAGGGCATCGAAGTGCCCTATCCGGTGCGCGACCTGCGCCTGCGCGGACCGCTTGCCGTCGAGGTGGCGGCGACGAACGCGGCGGGCTGAACCGATGCGCCTGCCCGGCCCGCTCGAACCCGCCCGGCTGGTGCGGCGCTACAAGCGCTTCCTCGCCGACGTCGAACTCGCCGACGGCAGCGTGGTGACCGCCCATGTCGCCAATCCGGGCGCCATGACCGGCCTGCAGCCCGAAGGTGCGCGGGTGTGGTTGTCGAAATCGGCCAATCCTTCGCGCAAGCTGCCCTATTCCTGGGAGCTGGTGGAAATCGACCTCGGCAGGGGGCCGGAACTGGTCGGCGTCAATACCGCCCATCCCAACACCATCGTCGCCGAGGCCCTGGCGGCCGGCGCCATTGCCGAACTCGCCGGTTATGCCTCCGTGCGCCGCGAGGTGAAATACGGCCGCGCATCCCGGGTCGATTTCGTCCTGGAAGGCGAAGACCGCCCCGTCTGCTATGTCGAGGTCAAGAATGTCCACCTGATGCGCCGGCCAGGCCTTGCCGAATTTCCCGATTCGGTGACCGCGCGCGGCGCCAGGCACCTTCGGGAACTCGCCGCGGTGGCCGGCCAGGGCGCGCGTGCAGTCATGCTGTTCGTCGTGCAGATGGGCTCCGCCACCGCATTGACCCTCGCCCGCGACATCGATCCGGCCTATGGCCGGGCGTTCGATGCCGCCCGAGGCGCCGGGGTCGAGGCGCTGGCCTACCGCTGCCGGATCGCGGCGGTGGGCGACCTCCACGAAATCATCCTCGAATCGCCCGTTCCTGTGCTGGATTGAGCGAAATACGGTGCGAAGCGACCATTCCGGACAACTTCGGCGCCGGTTCGCTTGCGCCGCGCCAACCAAGGCTTAAATTGGGGGGCAGATCCGCGTCGGCCGCCGGCCCGCCCCTTCACCTTAAAAAGATCAGATGATGAGTTATGTAGACGCCACCGACATTGCCCAGCGTAAGACCGGGCAGATCAAGTTGCACGGCCCGGCCGCGTTCGCCGGCATGCGCAAGGCCGGTGCCCTGGTCGCCCGCTGCCTCGACGAACTCAACGACCTGGTCCAGCCCGGGGTGCCGACCTCTCGCATCGACGATTTCGTCCGCGAATTCGCCTTCAGCCACGGCGCCTTCCCGGCCACGCTGATGTATCGCGGCTACCGCTATTCGACCTGCACCTCGATCAACCACGTGGTCTGCCACGGCATGCCGGGCGACCGCCTGATGAAGGAAGGCGATATCGTCAATATCGACGTCACCTTCATCGTCGAGGGCTGGTACGGCGATTCCAGCCGGATGTATGCGGTGGGACCGATCTCGCGCAAGGCGGAGCGGCTGATCGACGTCACCTACGAGTCGCTGATGCGGGGCATCGCCGCCGTGAAGCCCGGCGCCACCACCGGCGACATCGGCCACGCCATCCAGAGCTTCGTCGAGCCCCAGCAGATGAGCGTGGTGCGCGATTTCTGCGGCCATGGCCTCGGCCGCCTGTTCCACGACGAACCCAACATCATCCACGTCGGCCGCCCCGGCGAAGGCGTTCCGCTCCGGCCGGGCATGCTCTTCACCATCGAGCCGATGATCAATCTCGGCAAACCCCATGTGAAGATCCTGTCCGACGGCTGGACCGCGGTGACGCGGGACCGCTCGCTGTCGGCCCAGTTCGAGCATTCGGTGGGCGTCACCGAAACCGGCGTCGAGATCTTCACGCTGTCGCCGGCCAAGCTCGACAAGCCGCCCTTCGCGGTGACCTGAGCCCTTCTCCCGGCTTCGTCGTCACGAAAATCCGCGCTTTTCAAACCAGGCCCGCCACGGCATGGTTGCGAGAACAGACCCTCGCAACCGGAATTCTGCCATGTCCGCCTCCGAGGACGCTCCGCCGCCGCGCGAGCCGCCGCCGCATTACCACGGCCATCGCGAACGCCTGCGCGAGCGCTTCCGCAGCGCCGGCGCGGATGCGCTCAGCGACTACGAATTGATGGAGCTGGTGCTGTTCCGGGCGCTGCCGCGCGGCGACGTCAAACCGCTGGCCAAGACCCTGATCTCAACCTTCGGCTCCTTCGCCGAAGCGGTGCATGCGCCGGAGGCGCGGCTACGTGGCATCAAGGGCCTCGGCGAAGCCGCCGTGACCGAGCTCAAGCTGATCGCCGCCGCGGCCAGCCGGATCACCAGGGGCGAACTCAAGCCGCGGGCGCGGCTGTCCTCCTGGGCCGGCGTCGTCGACTACTGCCGGACCACCATGGGCTTCGCCGAGCGGGAGCAATTTCGCATCCTGTTCCTCGACAAGCGCAACGCGCTGATCGCCGACGAATTGCAGCAGACCGGCACCGTCGATCACACCCCGGTCTACCCGCGCGAGGTGGTCAAGCGCGCCCTCGAACTGTCGGCCAGCGCGGTCATCCTGGTCCACAACCACCCGTCCGGCGACCCGACGCCGTCGTCCGCCGACGTCCAGATGACCAGGCAGATCGCCGACGTCGCCGCCCCCCTCGGCATCACCATTCACGACCACATCATCGTCGGCAGGAACGGCCACAGCAGCCTCAAAGCGCTGAAGCTGATCTAGTGTCCCGTCTCCGAATTACCGCTTCGTTTGCCTCAGACTGCGACGGCAGAAATTCGTTCTCGTAGAGCGGGGGGTGTTCGGCGGTCTTCGGCGTTCTCATCGGCAGGTTGCTCTTGGACTACGTCATTCCCGAATTTCGAGAGTTTCTCCACACCGACCGTCGCTGGACGGCAGGAGCCGACCCTTCAATGCCCTTCCTTTCTGGCCAGCCATACGACAATCCGCGACCCATAGCCGACCGTCGCACGGTCAAGCGGCAAGGTCAGAATCAGGTGGGGAAGCGGTCGTTACTTGAAAAAAGCGACGGCGTCGGACTTCTGTGGCGCCCGCTTGACGACCAGTGAACTTTGCTCCGTTCGTTAGTCTCCGCTCGGACGGCGAAAAATAGTATCGGACGGCGTCACAAGTTGATCTGTTGAATCGTCAATAGGCCATGGGCAATGCGCCATATGGGGAAATGTCGCCGATGACACCCAACACAAAGCGACCTTCCGGGCCGTACAAGCAGACAGGTGTGTCCGGGAACCCGACGCCGACACATGTCGACATATTCGAGCACGCGCGACCACGGCTGCTCGGCGTCGCCTACCGAATCCTCGGTTCGCGTGCTGAGGCCGAAGATGCGGTTCAAGACACCTTCCTTCGCTGGCAGGAGACCGACATCGCGACCATCGGATCGCCGGGTGCCTGGCTCACCACCACCTGCACGCGTCGCGCCATCGACATGCTTCGCGCCGCCTACCGCAGCCGCGTGGACTATGTCGGCAACTGGCTGCCAGAGCCGGTCCACACTTTCATTGACAGCGAGGCGGAGGCGCAAATGGAGCTTTCATCCTCTCTCTCGACTGCCTTCCTGCTGATGCTGGAGCGGCTGACGCCGAAGGAAAGGGCAGCCTACCTGCTCTACGAGACATTCGAGATGCCCTATGCCGACGTCGCAGCGTCGCAGGATATGAGCGAGCCGGCGTGCCGCAAGCTCGTGTCGCGCGCCAAGGCGCGTATCGGTGACGACCAGGTGAGATACCAGCCGCCGCGAGAAAGACAGGAGGAACTGCTGGCGGCCTTCGAGGATGCCATTCGCACGGGGCGGTCCGGCGACTTCGCCGCGATGCTGGCCGGCGATGTGCGCCTGACCGCCGACGGCGGCGGCAAGGTGGCGGCGGCGTCCGGTGTCATAGAAGGAGAATCCGTGCTGGCATTCCTGAAGGAGCGGCTGAGCGAATGGTGGGCAGCCTACGAATGGAGCATCACCGAGCTCAACGGCGCCCGTGGGCTGATCCTGAAGCAGGAGGGCAAGATTGTTGCAACGGTCTCGTTCGCCTTCGACCGTTCAGATCGCGTTACCGACATCTTCATCGTGCGCAACCCCGACAAGCTCGCTGGCTTGAGCGATACGTCAATTCACTGACCGATCGGGTCGCTTCAATCGCCAGCCAATGCGGACTCGGCGCGGGCGGACGCTCACGCCAGGTCTTTTTCAAAGTGGCGCCCCTCGCCAGGCGCCACGACATGCCGTCAGAGATTTCGTTCCCGCGCGTCACAAACACCTCCCCTCGAACGTCACAAAGGCATGGGCATCGAGCCCGCCAATGGCGGCCACAGGCCGCGCAGTTCGAGGAGAACATCATGAGTAAAAGCGCACTCTTCATCAGGCACAAGACAAAACCCGGAAAGCGCGACGAGGTCAGACAGGTCTGGGAAAAATACGCACGCGACTATGTCGCCGGCAGTAGCGGCCAGCTCTCCTATTACTACTGTTATGACGACAACGATCCTGATGCGATCGTCGTCTTTCAGCTTGCCGCCGATCAGGCCAGTGGCCAGCAATTCGTGAAGCAGCCCTGGTTCGCCGACTACGAGCGGGAAACGGCCGCTCTGCTCGCCGGTCCTTCTGAGTTCCGCGCGGCAACGCCGTGCTGGCTGAAAGGCGCCGCCACCTAGCTGATCGACAAGGATCCGGCGGATGGATCCGCCATCCGCCGATTTTCCAATGAAGATGCGCGCTTTCTTCACCCCCGACAAACTCAAACCGCAGCATCGCTGCTTGAGGTTTCACATGAGCACTATTGAGATTGGCGCGCGCGAGACTCACCCTGGGTGGGCTGCGCTCCTCGGCGGCAGGAATGCCGTCTACTCCGTCATTCTGGCGGGCGGCGTCACGCTACACGCCCTCAACATCTACATCGTGACCACGATAATGCCGTCCATCGTCGGAGACATCGGCGGGCTCGAATACTATGCCTGGAGCACGACACTGTTTGTCGTGGCCTCAATCCTCGGTGCCGCGCTGTCGTCGCGCCTGCTTGACCGCGTGGGTCCGGGACGCGCTTACGCATCCGCCACTGCCTTGTTCGCGGCAGGCGCCGTGATCTGCGCGGCGGCGCCGGCGTTTCCGATGCTTCTTGCCGGACGTTTCGTGCAAGGTCTTGGCGGCGGACTTCTCTTAACCCTGGCTTACGCTGTCGTCCGCCTCGTCTATCCCGCAGCCCTGTGGTCGCACGCCATCGGCCTGATCTCGGCAATGTGGGGGGTGTCGACATTGGTTGGTCCTGCCGTCGGCGGCGTGTTTGCCGAATTGGGCATCTGGCGGGCGGCGTTCTGGTCTCTGGTTCCGCTCTCGGTGATCTTCGGAACGATCGCGATCGCCGTTCTTCCAAGGGGAAGCCGCGACAAGGCTGAGGGGCCCTCGCCGCTGCCGCTCCCGCAACTAGCCCTGCTGACCGCCTCCGTGGTTGCGGTCTCCGCGGGGGGCGTCAGCCTCAATCCCTTATGGAACGGAGCAGGATTGGTGCTTGCCGGACTAATGGCGGCGCTCCTTCTGCGGGCCGAACTGAACGGGCGCGCCCGCCTGTTGCCGAAGGGGGCGCTCGATACCGGCGGACGACTCGTTGCGCTTTACGCGACGATCGCCCTCCTGGTGGCGGGGATGCAGACCGACATTTTCGTCCCCTATTTCCTCCAGGTACTCCACGGTCAGTCGCCTTTAATCGCCGGCTATCTCGCCGCGCTGATGGCGATGGGCTGGACGCTCGGCTCCATGCTGAGCGCGGGTCGGTCCGGTGAAGCAGGGATTCGCGCAATCCGTACCGGCCCCGGGTTTGTCCTGGCCGGTCTCGTGGTCCTGCTTTTCTTTGTTCCGGTGGCGGGTGGTGTCGGATTGCAACTGGTGCCGATCTGCGCCGGCCTGCTTCTGGCCGGACTGGGCATCGGTGTCACCTGGCCGCACCTTGTGACAAACGTCTTTAAGGAGTCGCCGGTGTCGGAGCAGGGGCTGGCGGCAGGCTCGATCACGACCGTCCAGCTCTGCGCGACAGCATTCAGTGCCGCGGCCGCGGGCATGGTGGCCAATCTCGGCGGGCTCAGCGACCCGGGCGGCGCGGAAGGTGCATCGGGTGCCGCGCGCTTGCTGTTCGGCGTTTTCCTGGTAGCGCCGGCTCTCAGCCTCGTCTCCGTCAGGAGACTCGCGGGACGCCGGAACCCGGAGACTGCCGCTGAAGCTGCCGTGGTGGCTAATATCTCCCGTTGCGGCCCTTCCACCTCACCCATCGCGGATTAGCGGGGTTCGACCGACCTTCATCTCCGCACATCGAGGGGCAAGCGCTGCGGAGCAAATCAGTCGTAGTCACTTCGGCGCTCCTCGGCCGCTCACGGCGGCATCCATCGGCGAACGGCCACAATATCATAGTGCTCCAGCGGAGACGTAGTTATCAGTTTCATCCCTCCCGGCGCGCCAAACTCCGCCGATTCTACGATTTCCTGCCCGCCTCCCCGCCGGACCACGACGGCAGGAATTTGTCGTCGTGGGAGGGGTAGTGTTCGGCGGCCCGTGGCGTTCGCATGAGCGAATTGCTCTTTGGCGGTCAATGCCGTGACGGCAACGGCTCGTGTCACGAGATCAGGCTCGGACTTTGGATCGCAACGCAACGCGGAGACTAGCCGGCGTCACCATAATTTACGCGCTTGACTCGATATTCCCCATGCGAACGATTTGACACACTCCTGAAATGACAGGGATGCTGCCGTCTAGCTCAAGCCCGCAATAATAAACAATCCCAATGCGCAGACGAGACTGACGAGTTCGGCTGATGTGCGCAGCTTGTCTTTGTCGGTGAGGTAAAAGGTCACGTGTGCCATCCGGGCCAGAACTCAAACGGACGCCAATAGGTCAATCTGGTTCTGAGGAGCATGCACGAAGAGCGCGATGATTACCGCTGCCGCAAAGCCAGCCAGCGACTCGAAAGCATTGACATGAGCGTCCCAGGCCCGTTTCGGCAGACCCTCAATGCGATTCGGGAAGTCACGCGGATTTCGGTTGTCACGTAGTCTTTTCCCATCCGGCCCTCGGCCTCTGTTTCGGGCGATGCCGAAGCAGACATAAGGCAGGGTGACCGCGATCAGTACGCTCCTCACGACCACATCATCGTCGGCAGGAACGGCCACAGCAGCCTCAAAGCGCTGAAGCTGTCTAGTGCGGTGGATCTGACGCTCGTATCAGTATTGCAGCGAACTCTTCATACGCGCGTCAGATCCAAAACCGCACTAGAATCATAATCATGCTAGTGTGGCGTCTCGCAATTACCTACCGCCTTTGCGGCGAACCTCTCGTAGGCAATTGCGAGACATAAGCCACACTAGCACTTTGATTTTGCTAGTGTCCTTATGTCTCCGAATGACCGTGCGAGCGTGAGGCAAATGGGGCGGTAATTCGGAGACAGGACACTAGTGTCCCTTTGGTTCTAACGTTCGTAGAAGTGCTCGCTGCAAGGAAATACGAACGCTAGAACCGGGACACTAGAGCCCCGAATCCGAAGTTCGCTTCATTCTCAGCGCGCTACGTCCATCAGAATGCGCCGGTCAGCGATCGCGTCACTGCGTTGCCAGCTTGGCCGCGCCGTTGGCGAGGATCTCGCTGAAGCTGGTGTCCCAGAACCTTGCGACTTCGACCCGGGTGTCGAGAACGCCGAGCTTGAGGAAGGTGTCGGCGACCTTTTGATGGGTATCGGGTATATCCGGTGTCACGCCGACGAGCGAAAAGTCGGTGCTGCGATGGGCGAACTGATCGAGGATATCGTCGAGCGGCAAATGCGTTTCGGCCACTTGTGCCGCGGCGTAGACCGGGAAATTCTTGTTGGCAAAGGCATAGGCGCGCTGGATCCGGAGCAAAAGGTCGGCCATGGCCGCATGACGCAAGGCGTCGTCGATGGCCTTCGGGTTGGCATAGACCGGGAAATTTCCGGAAAGATAGCCAACGCCGGTCTTCAGGAGGCGCGCTCCCTGCCTGGATATGGCGAGCTGACCATTGTAACCGTAGATCGCCCAGGCATCGAGCTTACCGGAGGTGAAGGCCGAATAGCCGTCGGACGGCGTCAGGTTGATGGCGTCGATGTCGTTGAAGGAAAGGCCGACCTCCTCGAGCTGCTTGGACAGGAAATAGTGGGCGGTCGTTGCGCGCACGTAACCGACCTTCCTGCCCTTGAGATCCGCGATCGAACGTATCGGCGAATCCTTGGCAGCGACGGTGACCTGGGTGTTGAGGTCCTCGTGCGACACAGCGATGAAGCGCACATTGGCATTTTGGCGGGCGGCGAACATTGCAGGAATTTCGCTGCCCGAACCGAGATCGAGGGCATCGCTGTTGAGCGCCTCGATGTGCAGGACGCCGTTGTTGAGCTCCTTCCAGTCGATCTTGTATGGCGTCTTGTCTTCCCCGGCGGCCCGAAGCAGGGCGCGCCAACCGCCCTTGTAATGGGCCACGCGCAGCGTGACCCCGCCGAGATCGCTATCCGAGCCTCGCCTGGTTTGCGCTCCTGCGCTGCCGGCGACGAGGCCTCCCGCAAGCACGCTGAGCAGGGAACGACGGGAGACGAAAAACGGGCTGGTCACGGCGGCTCCTGTTGAGCAGGTCTCGATGCTTCCACCATAAAATGTATGGATGTCACGGACTATTCTGTTTTTCGGCGGTCGCACGAAATGAGTATTCCAACTTTTGCGACAGACGCGCTGTCTGTCGGATGTTCATCGCCGGAGGCGTGAGCAGTCGAGGCCGTCGGTACCAGTCGATTCGACAGTGATGCTTCGAAGCGAATGCCGAGATTCGTACGCTGGCAGTCTCTGAAGCGGAGGCATGCTGGTGCCGCCGCCCGGCACCACTGTGCGCTACCGCCCAACATCGGCCGGCACGGCCATGCCGGCTTGAAGGCGACGAGGCTGATTTGAATCCTTGCCTCTGTATGCTGTTAGCCCATTGGCGCGTCGGGGCTCATGGCGCAATTCGAGAAAAGTAGAAGGCTTCCTCTGACCACGCCGATTGTCCGAATTTCTCCGACCGATTGCCCCGACGCAAGACGGCACGACCGTCCGCTGACGACCCCAAACCTGGTTGGCTGAACAAACAAATGATGGCGCCATCTCAGCCGCGCTGCTGGCGGCGGCTGCATTTGACTCCCAGCGCGACATAGCTTTAGATATTCGGGACGGTTCCTCATTATTGGGGATGAAAAGGGAATGCGGTGCAAGGAAGCTTGCTCGATTCCGCAGCTGCCCCCGCAACTGTAAGCGGCGAACCTTGTGTCACGAGCCACTGGGCGACTCGGCCCCGGGAAGGCGACGCAAGGTAACGACCCGCGAGCCAGGAGACCTGCCGTCAGCCGTGGTCACACGCGAAAATGTCGGTCGGGGAGTACAGACATTGCTTCACTGAAGGTTGTCGGCCTAAAGGTGAAACTTGGCTCGCTGTGACGTGCCACTGACGTCATACCGAGGTCCGAACCTTGTCTTCTGCCACCACCGGCGACCCGCGCCGCAATTTCCTGTTTGCATCCGGCTTTCTCGTCTCCATGCTCGCGCTTGACGTCTCTGCCGCGCAGGGACAGCAGCTTCCCTCTTCCAGTCAGCTGCCGCCTATCGAGGTCTCTCCGCCGGCGACCCAAAATCGAACGGGGACAAAGCGGAGCCGCGATTCGGGATCGCGCCCGCGCCCGGCAGCACCAATCGGAGCGACATCCAACGCCACCGAGCAGAAGGAAGACGCCCGAAACGCGGTGCAGACGCCGCTCAACACCGGAACCGTTGCCGAAAGCGCTTCGCGACTGGGCTTGAGCGCGCGCGAGGTTCCCGCGACCATCGAAGTGATCGGGCAACAGACCATCGGCGACCGCGGCTATCGAACAGTAACGGAAGTGGCGCAGGGCGCGGTCGGCGTGACGTCGGGCGATAATCCCGCCGAGCCGTCAGCCTTCTCAATGCGCGGCTTTACCAACAGCCAGATCAATGTGCTCTACAATGGCATCAAGGTCGGCCCTCAGAACATGACGTCTCGGTTCATGGACACGGCCAATCTGGAAAGCGTCGAATTCCTGAAAGGACCCGCTTCTCTTATGTCAGGAGAAGGCGCGAGTGGCGGCGCCGTCAATTTCGTGACGAAACAACCGCACACCGGCCCGATCCGGAACGAGGCGCTCTTCTCATACGACTCACTATCGTCCTTCCGCAGTTACTACGGCTCAGGCGGAAGCACCAACATTCAGGGACTGGACTACCGGTTCGATATCAGCCGGTCGTCGCTAAGCGGCTTTGTCGACGATACGAACACCGGGTTACTGGATGTGTCAGGTCGACTGAACTACCGCCTATCGGACAATTTCAAGATCTGGGGGGCCATCGAGTACAAGGAAGACCGGTCGAAGGCCTACTGGGGCGCACCGCTGGTCTCTGCCGCATTCAGCGGCCCCCATGCCACGACCGGCATCGTCTCCGGAAGCTACGTCTCGAACTACAATGGTTCGAATCTCGGGCCCGTCACGATCGATGACCGCACCTTCACGACCAATTACAACGTACTCGACAACCATACCGATGCAAAGGAGCTGTGGCTTCGTGGCGGTTTCGAGCTCACTGTTGCGCCGAATCTGACACTGAAGAGCCAAGTCTATGGTTACGGCGCGGAACGTGAGTGGTTCAACAACGAGGTGGAAGCATTCAACGCCAGTCTGAACCTGGTCGATCGAGAGCGGTTCTTCGTGGCGCACAACCAGAAACTGGCGGGAAGCATCACCGATTTGACGTGGGACTCCGACATCGCGGGCTTGGGAAACCGATTGGTGGCAACCTTTGCGGCGAGCGGCCTCGACTTCGTCCGCCCGGGCGCGGCCAATTTCCCGCACGACCTGGTCACGCTGGTCGATCCGATCAGGGGATACTACGGGCCTCTGACGACGCAGCAGCAGACCGCAAGGATCGACAATGAGTCACTGTCAGTAGAAGACCGCCTGAAGATCACGCGAACATTCGCGCTCGTTGGCGGCTTGCGGCTGGAGCATATCGGGCTCGACCGAAATTCGACCGATGTCAACGGCGCGGAGAAGGCGGGCTTTCCGTTCTCAAAATCCTGGACGCCGCTGACGGGCCGGATCGGCTATACTTGGGAAGCCATCCCCGGCCTGACCTTCTTCAGCCAATATGCCACCGGTGCGGACGTCTCGGCGAACAACACCTTCCTGCTCGGGCCGCGCCAGCCGCTCGATTTGACCACGTCCCGCACCTATGAGACGGGCGTCAAGCACCTGTTCTGGGACAACAGGGCGGAATGGTCCTTCTCCTTATTCGACGTCTTGCGAAAGAACGTCTATGCAGCGGCCGGTGGAATGCAGCTCAACATCGCCGGACGGCAGGAATCGAAGGGCGTGGAACTGGCTGCCGCCATCCGCCTGACGCCGGCGTGGAAGATCTGGGGCAACGTCGCCTATGTCGATGCGCGGTATGCCGACTACACCTTTGCCGGCGGCTCGTTTTCCGGGAATGCCCCGCCGAACGTACCCCGTGTCGTAGCCAACGCCGGAACGTCCTATCAATTCTCCACCCCTTGGCCTGTTGAGGTCGGCATATCCGCACGTCACGTCGGCGATCGGTACAACACCGATGCCAACACGGTTGCGCTGAAGGCCTACACCGTCGCGGATGCCTATGCATTCGTCGACATCCCAAAGTCCGTCTTCGATGCAGTCGAGCAGACCCGGGTGACGTTCCGCATACGAAATCTGACGGACAAGCGTTATGCCATTTGGGGTGATCCGTTCTATCCCGATCAGGTTCTGCTCGGAGCTCCGCGAACCTATGAGCTTTCCGCCGCATTCAAATGGTGATGTGCTGATCTAGCCATGTATCTGCTTCGGTTAACTCATCGATGGCTGGGGGTGGCGTTCTGCGCGTTGTTCGCCATGTGGTTCGCGAGCGGGATCGTGATGCACTTTGTTCCGTTCCCGTCCCTGAAAGAGACGCAGCGGTTCGAAGGCTTGATCCCGATCGACCTGTCGCTAGTCGTCCGAGACCCCAGTGAGGCGGTGATCGCCGGCGGGATCAATGATGCGACGCGAGTCCGGCTGCTGCAGCGAATCGACGGGCCGGTCTATGTGGTGAGCGGAACGTCAGGCACCAGATCTGTCCACGCCGGCGACCTCTCCACTGCTGCCGTCGCGGGCGCTCAATTGGCGCTCGATATCGCCAAGGACAACGCACGTCGTCGCGGAATGGACGCATCACGGGCAATTGCGACCGCGGTGACGGACTACGACCAATGGACGGTTCCGAACGCATTCGACCGGCATAGGCCATTGTATCGCGTCGCCTTGCAGGACGCGAACGGAACCGAAATCTACGTCTCCTCTATGACCGGCGAGGTTGTTCTCGACACCACTCGATCACAGCGGTGGTGGAATTATGCCGGCAGCGTCGTGCACTGGATATATCCAACGTCCTTGCGAAATCGATGGACGTTATGGGACGCGGTGGTATGGCGGCTGTCCCTGCTGGCCATGATTGCGGCCATCTCGGGCAGCGTGCTCGGTGTGGCCAGATGGAGGCCGCTCTCACGCCGTCTCAAATGGTCGCGCGCCGGTTGGCAGGGCTGGCACCACCTGCTCGGACTCATCTGCGGGAGCTTTGTGCTCACCTGGACTTTCAGCGGCTGGCTGTCGATGGATCATGGCCGCCTGTTTTCCCGTGGCCAGTTGACCGAGGCGGAACGCATGGCGCTCGGGACGCCGCCGCTGTGGCGTGACCCGACCGAGAACCATTCCCAGAAAATCTCTTCGACCGCGAGAGAGGTCGAATGGTTCGTGTTTGACGGACGGTTCTACCGTCGAGAACGAATCGGATTCGACGGCCAAACGCTCGTCCCAATGGCGGGAGCCGGATCGCGATCACCCGGCGGCTTCCTGGAAGCTGGCGAAGTCGGCGATCTCGTCCAACGACTTGCCGATGGATGTGCTGCGCCCAGGATCGTGGCGACGAACGATCACTATCCGGTCAGATCGTCCGTGCCCGGAGCCCCCGTCTATCGCTCGATCTGCAACGATGTCTGGCTTCAGGTCGACGGCGCGAGCGGCGAGATTCTGGAGAGACTCGATCGATCGCGACGAGCCTATCGATGGCTGTACAGCGCGCTTCATACCGCGGATTTACCCGGTCTCCGGTCGCATCCTTACCTGCAGAGCGCATTGATCGTCTCGTTATGCGGCTTCGGCTTACTCTTCAGCGCCACAGGCGTCGTGATCGGCTGGCGTCGGCTCCGGTCGACGGTGTCAGCAAGGAAGGGCATGAGCGGGCGAAGGTGAACCGAGGCGCACGCTGCGTCGTTGCCGCCGCCCAGAATTGCGGTCAGGAGGAGGCACGAATCGGCAATCACGTGGCCTGACCGGGGCGGGACGTCCCAGCTGTCGCATCGAAGGGTCGCCGGCAGACGATCTCACGTCAGATATGCTGCGCCGTGCGGGCGCGCGGCGGCAGCGAGGCGTCCTTCAGCGGCCTCTATCACCGCAAGAGGCAGCGGCGCTGATCATGAGCGGCTGGACGCCATGAAGGCGCCGGCCCCGCCGTGCGCCATCGGTGGTCCGGCACCGTCGTTATGACGGCGCCACGTTGACATGGATCAAGTCTGACAATTCCTGATTGAGCAGCATGGCAGGACGCACAGGCACAGCCACGTTGTGGACCGTCGTTTGAGCGTCGCCTGCGCCGTGTCCGGCTGAATGTCTCGCGTGCGGAAGTCGGATCGGTTTTGGCCATTTTCGGCCATGGAGAATCGTCATGACCCAAGTTTCCGGCAACTTAAATCTCGATCAATCCCGGCCAGGGCCCAAGCCATGGCAGGTCAGGTCGGCCTGGATCATCGCGCTCGGCGTCATCTACGTGATCGCCGGCATCATCGCGCTGGGCAGCATGCTGACAGCGACGGTCGCCAGCGTCCTCGTAGTCGGCACCATGATGATGATCGTCGGCCTCGCCGAAATCGTCAGTGCGTTCCAGCTCGACAGCTGGAGCAAGACCGTGCTGTGGGGGCTGATCGGCGTGCTCTACGTCGTCGCCGGCTTCGTCACCTTCGAGAATCCACTGCTCGCCGCGGCGTTTCTCACCTTGGTCCTCGGCGTGTCGCTGACGGCGTCCGGCCTCGTCCGCATCGTTCTCGCCTTCGGCATGAAGCACGAGGCGCCATGGGTCTGGATCGCGCTGTCCGGCCTCGTCACGTTCCTGCTTGGCCTGATCATCCTGTCGCACTGGCCGATCGATACGCTTTATGTGCTCGGCCTGTTCCTCGGCATCGACCTGATCGTCGCCGGCGCGGGCTGGCTCGGTATCGGCTTCGGCCTGCGGGAGCGTTGACGCAAGCCGCGCCTCCTTGGAATATCCTCTGACGCTCCGGTTTCGTCGGAACGAAAGACTCTGGGTTTCGTCTTGACGCGCATCCTCGAGCGAAACGTCCTCGCTTCGCTCGAGAACGCTCCAGAGAGGAGGCATTCGTGCGCTGGCTCTATCTCGTCGTCATCATCCTGTTCGTGGCGGGAACGGCGATCTTCGCCCTGCAGAACCTCAACGCCGTGACCATGTGGTTTCTCGGCTCCAGCGTGCGGCTGCCGCTGGCGATCCTCGTCATCGTCGTCTACGTGCTCGGCGCCGCGACCGGCGGCAGCCTCTACGCCCTGCTGCGTCGGTCCTATCGCGGATCGCGGGGAGCCCTCTTCGACGGCTCCTGAGCTCGGGACCGCAGACCGCGCGCTGGCGCGAACTGGCGCCGCACAGACACCGCCGCCTCTTGCCGCATGTCTATTGCCGCACCAGGATGAAAGGATCGGCGGTGTCGGGAACGCGCCGCCACTGGGCGTTGTCGTCGGCCTCGAAGCGCCAGATCTCGCCCTTGGCGTTGATCAGCTGCAATTCGCCGCGCTCCAGCCGCCACACCACCGGGCCGAAGGTCTTGAGAACCGCGTCGCAGCGCGGCTTGAGATAGACCGCGTAGCTGTCCGGCACGGTTTCGGTATTGGTCAGGGTCAGGCCACAGACGGCGCGGTCGTCGCCGCGCACCACCGACCAGTCGCCGATCATCTGGTCCATGGACTTGGTGAGCGCCCGGGCCGCCGCGAGGTTCTGCAACAAATAAACGCCCTCGTTCGGCCGCTGTCCCTCGAAGATGCCGCTCTCGACTTCGGTGACGTCGATCACCGGCTGTCCCTTGGCATCCTGCAGGCGGACGATGTCGAGCCCCTTGATGCTCCAGGCGACGATGTCGCGGGTGAAGGGCAGCGCCGCGGCGCAGCCATTCTCCAGCTCGAGCTTCATGCCGCCGGTGGCGGCATCGCTCTTCAAGGTGATGACGCAGGTCTTGCTGCGCTCGGCAGTGGACAGCTCCCACTGGCCGACCATTTCGGCAGCGAGGCTGCGGCCCTCCTCGGCGCGGCTGGGCGCCGGCAACACGACTGCCGCCGGAATCGCCGCGACCAGCGCGGCGAGCACTGCCGGCAGCACGCGCCGCAGTCCCGGCCGCGCCGCCACCTCAGCGGCCCTTCACCGGCGTTTCCGGAATCGGGGTCAGCGGCGCCTGGCCCGCGAACCAGGCCTTGAGGTTATCCACCACGAGCTGGTCCATCGCGTTGCGGGTGATGATCGAGGCCGAGCCGACATGGGGCAGGAGCACCGTATTGGGCAGCGCGCGCAGCTCCTCCGGCACATTGGGTTCGTTGGCGAACACATCCAATCCCGCCGCCAGGATCTTGCGCGCCTTGAGCGCCGCGATCAGGGCGTCCTCGTCGATCACGCTGCCGCGCGCGACATTGACGATGACGCCGTTCGGGCCGAGCGCATCGATGACCTCGGCGTTGACCAGCTTGGCGGTCGACGCCCCACCCGGCGTGATGACGACGAGGGTGTCGACCGCCTTCGCCATCTCCACCAGATTGGCATAGTGCTTGTAGCCGACCCCGGCCGCCGGATTGCGCGAGTGATACACCACCGGCACCAGCGATGCGTCGAGCCGGCGGGCGATCGCCTGGCCGATGCGGCCCATGCCGACCATACCGACGGTGCGGCCGCGCAGCGAGCCCTGGGTCAGCGGGTAATTACCCCTGGCCCACTGGCCGGAGCGGACGAACCGATCGGCGGCAACGAACTCTCGCACCGTCGCGATCAGCAGCCCGAGCGCCACGTCGGCAACTTCCTCGGTCAACACGTCCGGGGTGTTGGTGACGATGATGCTGCGCTCGCGCGCCGCCGCCCAGTCGACGTGGTCATAGCCAACGCCGAAGGACGAGATCAGCTCGAGCCCGGGGAAGCGGGCCATCATCGCCTTGTCGGCGCTGACGAGGCCGGTAATGGCGACGCCCCGGATCCGGCCGGCGACGGCCTCGCTGATGCGGTCGAGATCGCCGCGGCTCTCCGCCGCATGAACCGTGAATACGCCGCTGAGCCCCTCGCTCACGAGGGGTTTCGGCTGGCCATAGACCAGCACATCGACCTTCCCGGAAGTCCCCGCAGTCATCCAATGTCCTTTCCAAGCGCACTTTCGTGCCAGCGTCGTAGCATAAGATGCGAGGCCAGCGAGAGCAGCATATAGATCACAATGCCGGCCGCCGAGAGCAGCAGAAGCGCAGCAAACATGCGCGGAATGTTGAGGCGATAGCCCGATTCCGCAATGCGATAGGCGAGCCCCGAGCCGGCGCCGGCGGAACCCGCCGCGATTTCGGCCACCACCGCCCCGATCAGCGACAAACCGCCGGCGATCCGCAGCCCCCCGAGCGTATAGGGCAGGGCCGACGGCAACCGCAGCAGCGTCAGGCTTTGCAGCTGCGAGGCGCCATACAGCGTGAACAGCCCGGCGAGGTTGCGGTCCACCGAATTGAGCCCCAGGGTGGTGTTGGACAGCACCGGAAAGAACGCGACGATGAAGGCGCAGACCACCACCGCGAGCTGCTGCGGCAGATAGATCAGGAGCAGCGGCGCGATCGCAATCACCGGCGTGACCTGCAGGATCACCGCATAGGGGAATAGCGAATATTCGACGATGCGCGAGCGGCTGAACAGCAACGCCAGCGCGATGCCGCCCACGGCGGCGGCGACAAAGCCTTCCAGCGTGGTGGTGAGCGTCACCAGCAGCGAGGCGAACAGCACCGACCAATCGGCGACCAGCGTCGTCGCCACCACCGAAGGCGCCGGCAGGACATAGGGCGGAATCCCCTTGAGGCGCACCACGGCTTCCCAGAGGCCGATGGCCGCCGCCATCACCAGCATCGGCAGCACGATGCGCAAGCCGCGGCTGTTGCGTGGCGCGGTCGCCGGGGTTGGCGCGTTGCTCATGACGCACCCCGCGATGGCGGCTGACCGCTCGCCTCCGCCAACGCCCGCGACACCGCCCGGCATTGGGCGCCATAGGACGCGGAGGTGCGGAAATCCTCGCCGCGCGCCAGCGGCGCCTCGATCCGGAACTCGGAATGAATGCGTCCCGGACGCGGCGTCATCACCACCACGCGCTGGGCGAGATAAACCGATTCGAACACCGAATGGGTAACGAAGACGATGGTCTTGCCGAGCCGGCGCCAGAGCGCGAGCAGGTCGTCGTTGAGGCGGAAGCGGGTAATCTCATCGAGCGCCGCGAACGGCTCGTCCATCAGCAGGATGTCCGGGTCGGTGACGAGGGCGCGGGCGAGCGAGACCCGCATCTTCATCCCGCCGGACAGTTCGCGCGGATAGGCGCGGGCGAAATCGGCGAGGCCGACGCCGTCGAGCGCCGAGCGGACGCGCGCCTCGGCGTCCGGCCGCGGCGCATGGACGAGGCGCAGCGGCAGATGGACATTGTCGAAGACGCTGGCCCAGGGCATCAGGGTCGGCTCCTGGAAAACGAAGCCGATGGCATGGCCGGCGTGGCGGCGCGGCGCGGCGCGGGCAACGCGGATCTCGCCGGCGGTCGGCCGGCTCAGTCCGGCAACGAGGCGCAGGGCGGTGGATTTTCCGCAACCGGACGGGCCGAGCAGCGCGACGAATTCGCCGCGGCCGACGTCGAGATCGAGCGCGTCGAGCGCGCGGACGCCGTTGTCATAGGCCTTGCAAACGGCGCGCAGGCTGACGGCGGGTTCAGGCCCCGTGCTCGCCCGCTCGCGCCCCGGGCCGTCATCCTGCATGATGCGCCGCCAAATCAGTTCTTGGGACGCAGGTCGAGACCGACGCCCTTGTTGACGAAGCGCAGTGTGTAGCCCTTGCGAAAATCGATGTCGCGCTTGACCACGCCGGCGCGCACCATCTTGTCGAAGAAGCTCGCATAGCGGGCGTCATTCATGGCGCCGATGCCGTCCTTGAGCGCATCGCCGGAATCGACGATGCCGTAGTCCTTCATCTTCGCGACCGAGAAGGCGAGGAGATCGTCGGTCATGTCAGGATTGAACGTCTTGATCAGGGCGTTGCCGGGCTTGTTGTCGCCGTAGAGATAATTGTACCAGCCGATGATCGAGGCATCGACGAAGCGCTGCACGAGATCCGGCTTGTTTTCGGCGAGATCGCGCCGCGTCTCGATCAGGGTCGAATAGCTGTTGAAGCCGGCATCGGCGATCGAAATCACCGTCGGCTTGAAGCCGGCCTGCTTTTCCACCGCGAAAGGCTCGGAGGTGGCGTAGCCTTCCATGGCGCTGCGCTTGTCGGCGAGGAAGGGCTGGGCATTGAAGGTGTAGGGCTTCACCCGCGTTTCGGAGAAACCGTATTCGAGCTTGAGCCACTGGTAATAGGTGGTCATGCCCTCCTTGGAGACGAACAGCGTGAGGTTTTTGAGATCCCCGATCTTCTCCACCTTGGCTTCGGGATGAGCCAGAAAGACCTGAGGATCCTTCTGGAACATCGCGGCCACCGCCACCACGGGAATATTGTTCGCCGCGGCATCGAAGGTCTGCAGCGAATTGGCGCTCATGAAGAAGTCGAGCTTGCCCGAGGCCAGCAGGATGCGGTTATTGACGTTGGGTCCGCCGGGCACGATGGTGACGTCGAGGCCGTATTTGGCGTAAGTGCCGTCGGCGACGGCCTGGAAGAAACCGCCATGCTCCGCCTCGGCCACCCAGTTGGTCCCGAAACGGACCTTGTCAGGCGTGATCGCGCCCTGCTGTGATGCAGATGCTGCCGGCGTCTCGGCGCGCAGCGGCATTCCCGTCGCCGCCATCACGGCGGCCAGCACCACGGCGCCGAACAGGCGATGGCCGGACAGGGCGCGGCGGGGGACGGGCAATGTCATCGAGGACTCCGTTGCAGGGGTTTTCGTGATAAACTTCGGACTGGGAAGACTTCGAATTAGGAATGCTTCGAATTAGGAAGCCTTCGAATTCGGAAGCCTTCAAACGAGATAGCCTTCGAACCGAGATCTTCGGCAGTGCCCGCCAAGGCGCGGCGGGCGCGGGCAGGCTAACCTGCGAATCAATGCTTTAAAATGCCTGAAACGGAACGATCCCGATCCGATGCCCGACGCCATGAATGAAACCCGGTCCCCGCCTGCCCGTGCCTGGGCAGACGTCCGCTGGTCCGAACTGCCGCCCGGCGCCGCCGAGCGCTGGATCGCCGTGCTGCCGCTGGCGGCAACAGAGCAGCATGGACCGCACCTGCCGCTCGAAACCGACACACTGATCGCCGAAGCCTATCTGGCGCGCACGATGGAATTGCTGCCGGCCTCGCTGCCGGTGACATTCCTGCCGGTCGAGGAGGTCGGGCTTTCCATCGAGCACACCGATTTTGCCGGCACGCGGACGCTGACCACCGAAGGGGCGCTCGCAGCCTGGATGGGCATCGGCGCCGACATCGCCGGAAGGGGATTGCGCAAGCTGGTGATGGTGACGAGCCACGGCGGCAACACCGCCGCGATGATGCTGGTGGCGCAGGAATTGCGCGCGCGCTTCGGGTTGCTTGCGGTGACCACCAACTGGCATCGCTTCGGCCAGCCGCCGGGAATGTTCAGCGACAGCGAGATCCGACATGGCATTCACGGCGGAGCGATCGAGACCTCGATCATGCTGGCGGCCTTTCCGGATCAGGTGCAAAAAAGCCTGATCGCCAATTTCGAGCCGGCGAGCCTCGGTTTCGTGGCGAACTATCGTTACCTCTCGACACAACGGCCGGCGCCCTTCGCCTGGCAGGCCCAGGACCTTCATCCATCGGGCGCGGTGGGCGACGCGACGCAAGCGAGCGCGGAAAAAGGCCGGCGGCTGATCGACCATGGCGCCGCGGCGTTCTGCGAACTCCTGGCCGATGTCGATCGGTTCGACCTCGCCGCTCTGCGTCCCGGGCCGGCGCGCCGAGGCGCGTAAGCCGGTCGCCTGCGATTCTCCGCGGTGTCATGATACTGTCGCCAAGAACCACCAAAACGATTGCCCGAACGAGGCGAGTTAGTTGCAAATGCCTCGCAGGAGCGATAAAGGGCGCCCGGGTAATCCTGTCGGGAGTGGCTCCGCCGCGGCGGTCGTGCGACAGGAGGGGCAAACGGAGTGACGAATCACGATGAAGCAGCTTGCGGCCGGTCTTGCCCTCGCGGCGCTCTGGCTCGACGGCGTCGCCATGGCCGCCGATCGCATCGTTGCGCCCGCCGCCCGCAAGGCGGTCGCTCAGACGGTCTATGATTGGAGCGGCATCTATTTCGGCGGCAATGTCGGTTACGGCTTCGGCGGCCTCGGCCCGAACAGCAACCCGCTGCCGCTGCAGGGTGTTTTCTTTCCGCACAGCGCCACCGGCCTGGTCGGCGGCTTTCAGGTTGGCGCCAACTGGCAACTGTCGAACAATCTCGTCGTCGGAACCGAGGCGGATGTCTCCTTTGTCAGCCCGCTCGACAAGCCGCGCCTCGCGATTGCGCCTTACAACGGCACCCTCGACTACATCGGCACCGCGCGCGGACGCATCGGCTATGCGTTCGGCACCGTCTTGCCTTACGTCACCGGAGGTCTCGCCTTCGGCCGCATGCATGTCCATGCCAATAACACCCAGGGCAACACCATCGCCCAGCCCGGTCACATGCATTACGGCTGGGTCGCCGGCGCCGGCGTCGAGGTAGCGATCGGCGGCGCCTGGAGCGCCAAGCTGGAATACGACTACTTCGGCCTCGGCGGCCGCACCTTCACCCTGGCGACGCAGCCGACGCCGGTACGGATCGATCCCAGTCTCCAGGCGGTCAGGCTCGGCCTGAATTATCGCCTGTGGGATGCCGCAGGCGTCGACAGCGCGATCAAGAAGCCGGCCGCACTGCCCGACCCCGACTGGAGCATCCACGGCCAGACGACGCTGATCACGCAAGGTTATCCGAGCTTCCGGGCGCCCTATCAGGGCGCCAACAGCCTGCCGAGCCCGGCCCAGGGCCGCGAGACCTGGACGGTCGACGCCTTCCTCGGCTGGCGGCTGTGGGAAGGCGGCGAGTTCTACTTCAATCCCGAGCTCGCCCAAGGCTTCGGCATCGGCAGCACCCTGGGCCTTGCCGGCTTCGCCAATGGCGAAGCGCAGAAAGGCGGCGCCGAATATCCCCGCTTCCGCGCCCAGCGCTATTACCTGCGCCAGACCTTCGGCTTCGGCGGCGAACAGGAAGACGTGCCCGACGGACCCAACCAGCTCTCCGGCAAGCGCGACATCGACCGCCTGACGCTGATCGTCGGACGCTTCGCCGTCGGCGACTTCTTCGACGGCAACGCCTACGCCAAGGACCCGCGCGTCGATTTCATGAATTGGGCGATGTGGGCTTCGGCGGCCTATGACTTCCCCGCGGACCTGCCCGGCTTCACCCGCGGCGGCGTCGTCGAACTCAACCGCAAGTCCTGGGCGCTGCGCGCCGGCCTGTTCCAGGTGCCGTCCGAGCCGAACAGCGACGTGCTGACCTTCAACACCGGCGGCACGGTGGTCGAGTTCGAGGAGCGCCACAACATTTTCGAGCAGCCCGGCAAACTGCGGCTCGGCGCCTTCCTCAACCGCGGCAGCACCGGCAACTACCGGGACGCGCTCGGCATCGTCGCGGCGGATCCGACCATCGACATCAACACCGCAATCGTTGCGGACCGCCGCCAGCGCGACAAATACGGCTTCTACGTCAATCTCGAACAGCAAGTGGTCAATGATGTCGGCCTGTTCGCGCGGGCGAGCTGGAACGATGGCCGCAACGAGATCCTGTCCTTTACCGACATCGACCGCAGCCTGTCCGGCGGCCTTTCGGTGAAGGGCAGCTATTGGGGCCGTGGCTCCGACACGTTCGGCATCGGCGGCGCCATCAACGGCCTGTCCGGCGCCCATCGCGATTTCCTTGCCGCCGGCGGCAATGGGCTGCTGATCGGCGACGGCCGGCTCAACTACGGCACCGAGAAGATTCTCGAGAGCTATTACGCCTATGCGGTGAACAAGAGCCTGACCCTGACCGCCGACTACCAGCTGATCGTCGATCCCGCCTACAACACCGACCGCGGGCCGGTATCGATCTTCTCGGCCCGCGCGCACGCGGAGTTCTGAGCCGCGCTGGGGCTGAGCCACCCGCTTTTGCGGGCGGCGACGGCAGCGGAAGAAGCAACGCCTGCGCCCTGTCAGACCGCCGCGGCGAAGGTGTCCGGCCGCGCCATCGCCCAGGCGTCGCGATAGCGCAGATCCTTGGTGCCCTCGAGCAGCTCACCCGGCCGCAATGCCGGATAGAGCTGGGTGAAGGTCATCACCTCGACACCGGAGACGCGGCGCGAGAAATGCGCCGGCATCATTTCACCCGGATGCGTGAAGCCGCCCGCCGCGGTGATTTCCGCCAGCGCATGCAGCGTGGCGTGATGATAATTGCAGGCGCGGGTCAGCTTGTCCGGCACCACCAGGGCCCGCGCCCGGGTCGGGTCCTGGGTCGCGACGCCAGTGGGACAGCGATCGGTGTGGCAGCTCAGCGACTGGATGCAGCCGATCGAAAACATGAAGCCGCGGGCCGCGTTGCACCAGTCGGCGCCGAGCGCCATGGCGCGGGCGATATCGAAGGCCGTGGCGATCTTGCCCGAAGCGCCGATACGGATGCGGTCGCGAGCGCCGATGCCGACGAGCGCGTTATGCACGAAATTGACACCTTCGCGCATCGGCATGCCCATATGGTCCATGAATTCGAGCGGCGCCGCGCCGGTCCCGCCCTCGTTGCCGTCGACCACGATGAAATCGGGATAGCTGCCGGTCTCCAGCATCGCCTTGCAGATCGCCAGGAACTCCCAGGGATGGCCGATGCACAGCTTGAAACCGGCCGGCTTGCCGCCCGACAGGCGGCGCATCTCGGCGATGAAGCGCATCATCCCGATCGGATCGGCGAACGCCTTGTGATAGGGTGGCGAGATGCAATCCTCGCCGAGCGGCACGCCACGGATGCTGGCGATCTCGCGCGACACCTTGGCTGCCGGCAGCACGCCGCCGTGGCCCGGCTTGGCGCCCTGGCTGATCTTGAGCTCGACCATCTTGACCTGATCGAGCACGGCCAGCCCCGCGAATTTCTCGCCGTCGAAATTGGCGTCGACGGTGCGACAGCCGAAATAGCCCGAACCGACCTCCCAGATCAGGTCGCCGCCCATCTCTCGATGATAGGGGCTGATGCCGCCCTCGCCGGTATCCTGGGCGAAGCCACCCTTCCTGGCGGCGCCATTGAGCGCGCGCACCGCATTGGGACTGAGGGCGCCGAAGCTCATGGCCGAAACGTTGAAGATCGAGGCCGAATAGGGCTTGAGGCAGTCAGGGCCGCCAATCGCCAGGCGGAACATCTCGGAAGCGACCGGCTTCGGCGCCACCGAATGGTGCATCCATTCGTAGCCCTCGCGATAGACGTCCTCCTGCGTGCCGAACGGCCGCTTGTCGAGGTCCATCTTGGCGCGCTGATAAACCACCGCGCGGGTGTCGCGGCTAAACGGCTTGCCGTCCTTCTCGCTCTCGAAGAAATACTGCCGCATCTCGGGCCGGATCTCCTCGAGAAGAAATCGCAGATGCGCGGAGATCGGATAGTTGCGCAATACCGCGTGGCGCTTCTGCACCAGGTCGCGGAAGCCCAGCGCGGTGAGCGCCGCGAAGATCACCAGCGGCAGCAGCACGAGATCGAAGACTTTATGGTCGAAGATGCCGAGGACGAGCAGGAGCGCCGTCACCACCGTGCAGATGGTCAGCACGATGAAGCGCGGGGTGAACGGCAGCATTAGGGTTTCCATGATCGCCTCAAGTGTCCCGGTTCTAACGTCCGCATGCCTTGCAGCGCGCACTTCGACGAACGTGCTGTTTTGGATCCGAGTGCTGCGGATGGCTTGAAGCTTACACGAAGTCCGCCGTCATCGGCAGCAGATCGGCGCCGCTCACGACTTGTGATCGCCAATCATCATGATGCGACGCACCGGTGCCACACAAAACAGGCCGCGCTCACGCGCGGCCTGTTTTGTCTTGAGCGATGCGGACGCGGTCCATGGCCGCGGCCCGGCAGTTCGGATCAGGCCGCCGCGGCGGCCTGCGCCTCCCTGATCGCCGCCCAGACCTTCTGCGGGGTGAGCGGCGCATGCAGATTGGCGACGCCGACCGGCGCCAGCGCATCCATCGCCGCATTGACCACGCAGGGAGGTCCGCCGATGGCGCCGGATTCGCCGCAGCCCTTGGCGCCGAGTGGATTGGTGCGGCACGGCGCCGAGCCGTCCAGCGTAACGCCGACCGGCGGCACATCGCTGGCCCGCGGGACGCAGTAGTCCTGCCAGGTAGCGGTCAGGAGCTGGCCTTCGCCGTCGTAATGGACGCCTTCGTAAAGCGCCTGGCCGACGCCTTGCGCCACCCCGCCGTGGATCTGGCCGGTCACCAGCATCGGATTGACGGCGACGCCGACGTCATCGACCGTCGTATAGCGCACCACGTTGGTGATGCCAGTCTGGGGATCGATCTCGACCTCGCAGATATGGGTGCCGTTCGGCCAGCTCGGGCCGTCGACCTCGCCCTCGCTGTCGACCGCCAGCTCGCCGCCCGGCAGGCGGCCGGCGAGATCGAACAGGCTGATGCGGCGGTCGGTACCGGCGACCGTCAGCACCCCCTCGTGATATTCGATGTCGCCGACGCCGGCCTCCAGCACATTGGCGGCGCCTTCGCGCGCCTTGGTGATGAGATCGACCGACGACACCACCGCGGCGGTACCGCCGACGAACAGCGAGCGCGAGCCGACACTGCCGAAGCCCTGGGCGAGGTCGGTATTGCCCTGGATCACCACGACCTTGTCCATGGGAATGCCGAGCGCGGCGCTGATCATCTGGCTATAGGCGGTCTCGAGCCCCTGACCCATGGCCTGGGTCGCCGAATGCAGCACCACCTTGCCGTCACCGGTAGCGCGCAGGCTGACCTTTTCGGTGTGGGCACGCCCGCCGGTCCATTCGATATAGCTCGCGAGGCCGCGACCATAGAGCAGACCCTTGGCCTTGGCGGCTCGCTTGCGCGCGGCAAAGCCGTCCCAGTCCGCCAGTTCGGAAGCGCGATCGAGCATGTGGGCAAAAGCGCCGCTGTCATAGGTCTGGCCGGTTGCCGTGGTGTAGGGCATCTGTCCCGGCTTGACGAAATTGAGCTTGCGGATCTTGCGCGGATCCATGCCGAGCTTGCGCGCCGCAGCGTCCATCAGCCGCTCGACGATATAAACCGCTTCCGGACGGCCGGCGCCGCGATAGGCCCCGACCGGCGCGGTGTGGGTCATCACCGCCTTCACGTCGATATGAACCAGCGGCAGGTCGTAGGTGCCGGTGGCGACGAACGGGCCGAGCACCAGAGGAATGATGACGCCGGTACCGCTGAGATAGGCGCCGGTGCCGCCGATCGAGCGGACGCGGAAAGCCTGGACGCGCCCCTTGGCGTCGAGCGCGAATTCGGCGGTCGAGGTCAGGTCGCGGCCATGGGTGCCACCGACGAAATCATCGGTGCGTTCGCCGCGCCAGCGCACCTTGCGCTGCAGCTTCACCGCGGCATAGGCGACGATGCCGTCCTCGGGATAGAGCCCGGTCTTCTGGCCGAAGCCGCCGCCGATGTCGCCGACGCGGATCAGCACGCTGTCCGGCGGACGCTTCAGCACCGCGCCGGCAAGGGTATCGCGGGTCTGGGTCGGCGTCTGGGTCTGCATGTGCATGACGAGACGGCCGCCCTTCTCGATCTCGGCGATGACGCTGCGCGGCTCCATGGCGGCCGGCACCAGACGCTGGCTGACGACGTCGAGCGACACGGTGTGAGCGGCCGCCTTGAAGGCAGCCTCCACCGCGGCGGCATCGCCATAGCTCATGCCGGCAACGACATTGTCCGGACAGTCCTGCCAGACCCGCGGCGCGCCGGGCTCTGCCGCGGCGACGGGATCGGTCACCGCGGGCTCGACCGCGTAATCGACGGCGATGACTTCCGCCGCCGCCTGGGCGTTGGCGCGGCTGTCGGCCACCACCGCAGCCACCGGCTCGCCGGTGAAGCGGACGCGCTCATGGGCGAGCAGGCGGCGCGGCGCGTAGGCCATCGGCGAGCCATCGGGGCGCTTGAAGATCGGCAGGGTCGGCAGCGTGCCGACATCGTCGGCGACGAGATCGGCGCCGGTATAGATCGCCACCACGCCCGGCATCGCCCGGGCGGCGTCGGTGTCGATCGCCGCGATGCGGGCATGAGCGTGCGGCGAGCGCAGCACCACCAGCCACAGCGCGTCGGCGTGACGTTGATCGTCGACGTAATGCCCACGGCCGGTGACGAGGCGCAGATCCTCGACGCGCTTGACCGGCACGCCGGCACCGAACCTCAGATCCTTGGGCAATACGTTCATCATGAAGTCCTCATGCAAGGGGGCGCGATCGCGCGCGCCACCGGGGTTGCGACTTATCAGGGGAGATCTGTAACCGGGTCAAGCCGCCGCGATCGCGTTCGGGCGAGGATCAGCGTCCCTCGACCAGCCTGCGGCAGGCGGGACTGAGCTTCGCGCGGTGCTCCTGCAGGCACTGGTGAATGGCCACATCGCCTTCATTCATCAGTTTGCGGCAGTAGCGCGAGACATCACGCGAACAGGCCTGCTGCTGCATGCCGCGCTGGTCCTGGGCCGATGCCGCGGACAGGCCGGCCACCATGACAAGCGCGGCCCCGAGACCCAATCTGCTGATACGCCAAAAATCGGCCATGCGAGTTCGTCCGTTCATAAGGATAAAGATGCATTCTACAGGGTGGCGCCGGGGGTTGTCACCCGGTCCGGCCAAGAACCGCCGCGGATGCATACCGATCTGGCAAATTCGTTACCTTACTTTCAGCCGGAACCGCGCTAGGAACGGCCCATGGCAGGGGCAGAAGAGCAGAAGGGCGGCAGAGCGGGCGTGTTGGCGCGCTCGTTTCTTAACGTGCTCCCCGGCACATTGCTTTGCATCGGCATCACCGCGGCGGCGATTGCCGTCCAGGCGGTCGAGGAGCACGCATTCGCTCACCCTTACGTCGAAGCGCTGGTGCTCGCGATCCTGATCGGCATCATCGTCCGCAGCGCCTGGCAGCCCGGGCCGCGCTGGGCGGCCGGGATCTCCTTCAGCGGCAAATTCCTACTCGAACTCGCGGTGATGATGCTGGGGGCGTCCATCAGCCTCGGCGCCATCGTCGCCTCGGGACCGGCGCTGCTCACCGGCATCATCGCCGCCGTGCTGCTGGCGATCCTGGCGAGCTATTCCATCAGCCGCGCCTTCGGCCTGCCGCAGCGCATCTCGATCCTGATCGCCTGCGGCAATTCGATCTGCGGCAATTCGGCCATCGCCGCGGTGGCGCCGGTGATCGGCGCCAGCAGCGACGACATCGCGTCCTCAATCGCCTTCACCGCGGTGCTCGGCGTCGTGGTGGTGCTGGCGCTGCCCCTCGCCTTCCCCCTGTTCCATCTCACCGAGACCCAGTACGGCACCCTCGCCGGGCTGACCGTCTATGCGGTGCCTCAGGTGCTCGCCGCCACGCTGCCGATCGGCATCGTCGCAACGCAGGTCGGCACGCTGGTCAAGCTGGTACGGGTGTTGATGCTCGGCCCCGTCGTGGTGTCGCTGTCGCTGCTGCGTGGCCGCCTTGCTGCCGACAGCGGCGCAGCGACCGGCGTGAAGAAGCCCGGCCTTTCCCATTTGGTGCCGTGGTTCATCGTCGGCTTCCTGCTGCTCGCCACCCTACACTCGCTCGGCCTCGTTCCCGATGCCGCAATCCGTCCGATCACCTATGCCTCGGCCCTGCTCACCATCGTCTCCATGGCGGCACTCGGCCTTGCGGTCGACGTCCGGGTGATCGGGCGGCTCGGTCCCCGCATCACCTTCGCCGTGACCTGTTCGCTGATCGTGCTGTTCGTCATCAGCATGATCCTGATCCGCGTGCTGCGGATCGGGTGAAGGGCTTGGCCAAACACTGTCGGCCAGCCCGCCCCGTCACGCCTGTTGCCGGATTGCTGCCCAGATCTTCTCGCGGGTCAGCGGCATGTCGAGATGCTCGATGCCGAATTCCTTGAGCGCATCGACGACCGCATTGACCACCGCCGGCGGCGCGCCGGTGGCGCCGGCCTCGCCGCATCCCTTGGCGCCCAGCGGATTGGTCCTGGTCGGCGCATCCTCGTAGAGATCGACGGTGATCGGCGCGAGGTCATCGGCGCGCGGCAGGCTGTAATCCATGAAGGACGCGGTCACGAGCTGCCCCGCTTCGTCATAGCGCGTCTCTTCATAGAGCGCCTGGCCGATGCCCTGCACCACGCCGCCGATCACCTGACCGCGCACGATCAGCGGATTGATGATGCGGCCGAAATCGTCGACCACGGTGTAATTGACGACCCGCGGAATGCCGGTGTCGAGATCGATCTCGACTTCGCAGACATGACAGCCGTTGGGATAGTTGAAGGCTTCGCGCTCGTAGCGCGCCGCTTCATCAAGCCCCGGCGTCATGCCCTTGGGCAACCGCGCCGGATCGAATGACGCCGCCACCACCTCGGTGAAGGCGATGGCGCGATCGGTGCCGGCGACGGCGAAACGGCCGCCGGTGAATTCGAGATCGACCTCGCCGGTCTCCAGCAGATGGGCGGCGATGGTCTTCGCCTTGGCGATCACCTGGCGCGCGGCGAGCAGCACCGCCGTACCGCCGAGTTGCAGCGAGCGCGAGCCGCCGTGGCCGCCGCCTTCGGCGGTGAGATCGGTGTCGGCCTGGCGGAAGATGAATTGCGACGGATCGAGACCGAATTGCGAAGCCGCGATCTGCACGAAACTCGTCTCATGGCCCTGACCGTTGGACTGGGTGCCGACTGCCAGCGTCGCCCGGCCATCCGCCGCGAAGGCGATGCGCGCGGCATCGGCGGGCGGCCCGAGGGTCGCCTCGAGATAATAGGCGACGCCGAGCCCGCACCTCCGGTTCCGCCTGCGCGCCGCCTGCGCCCGCTTGGCAAAGCCCTTCTCGTCGGCGAGTTCGAGGGCGCGGCCGAGCACCGTCTCGAACGCGCCGCTGTCGATCTCGCGGCCGAGCGCGGTGCGATAGGGCAATTGCGACGGCTTGATCAGGTTCTTGCGGCGCAGCTTGACCGCCGACATCCCGAGCCGGCGCGCCGCGACGTCGATGGTGCGCTCGACGAGATAGATCGCCTCCGGCCGGCCGGCGCCGCGATAGGCATCGACCGGCACCGTATTGGTGAAGGCGGCGCGCACCTCCATGCCGATCACCGGAATCGCGTAGGCGCCGCCGAGCACGGCAGCGGTTGGAATCGTCGGGATCAGCGCGCCATTGGTGGAGAGATGGCCACCGAGATTGGCGAAGGTCTCGACTTTGAGCGCAGTGAAGCGGCCGGTGACGTCGAGGCCGAGCGATACGTGGGTGACGAGGTCACGCGCATGGGCATCGGAGACGAAGGAGCCGCTGCGATCATTGATCCACTTGATCGAGCGGTCGAGGCTGTCGCAGGCGAACAACGTCATGGCGTGTTCGGGCTGGAGCTGGTTCTTGCAGCCGAATCCGCCGCCGACATCATCGGCCCGGCAATGCAGCTTGTCCTTGGGCCAGCCGAACAGGTCGCAGAGCTGGCTCTGGAAGTTGAAGGGGTTCTGAATCGAGCCGGAGAAGGTGATGCGGCCGCTCTTGGCCTCGCGCCGGGCGATGACGCCGCGCGGCTCCATGGAATTGGGGATCAGGCGGTTGTTGACGAGATCGAGCTCGATGACATGGGCCGAGGCGGCGAGCGCCGTCGCCGCCTTGTCGACGTCGCCGACCCGCCAGACAAAACCGAGATTGCCCGGCGCATGCTCCGGCCACAGCTCGGGTGCCCCCGGCGCCAGCGCGCCGCGCGCATCGACCACCACGGAGAGCGGCGCATAATCGACCTCGATCAATTCCAGCGCGTCGTTGGCCTGCGCCGCGCTCTCCGCCACCACCATGGCGACGCATTCGCCGACATGACGGACACGCCCGACCGCGAGCCCAGGCCGCGGCGGCGTCGCGATCGGCGAACCGTCGGCCTGCTTGATGGCCGGGCGTTGCGGCAGGCCGGTGAAGCCGGCCGCCTGCCAGTCGGCGCCGGTGTAGACCGCCACGACGCCGGGCGCAGCCCTGGCGCGCGTCACGTCGATGGCGCGGATCTCGGCATGGGCCTGGGGCGAGCGCAGGAAGGCGGCATGAAGCAGACCCTTGTCCGGCGTATCGTCGACATAGTGGCCGCGGCCGGTGATGAAGCGCAGGTCCTCGCTCCGGCGCAGCGGCTGGCCGATGCCGAACCGCGGCACCGGTCCGGTCGAGGTCTCGCCCTCTGCCAACGGGGCAACGGTGGTCTGCATGGGTGATCCTGCGGGGCGTTTCGGGATTGGTCGGGGCGGGGCGGGGCGGGGCGGGAACAGATACCTTGTTCGCCTCGCAGAGGGAACGGCGCTCCACACGCGCCAGCAATGACGAAGGCGGGAGGCTCGTGGCGGCGACCGTCGCCGGCAGAACCAGCGGCAACAAACACGTCGCAATGCAAGGAGCTGGCGATCCCGGGAAGACTCGAACTTCCGACCTGCGGTTTAGGAAACCGCCGCTCTATCCGGCTGAGCTACGGGACCGTCGGCGCCATGCATAGCAAAGCCGCGGCAAAGATGCCACCCGCCTCGCATGATTGATCACGGGCAGGTCGTCACCTGATTGCTGCAGATCCCGGTGACCCAGCCCCGGCGCGGCCCGCACATTGAGGCCGGCCGGATCGCTGTCGCTCGAGGGCTACGATCAGTTCAATAGACTCACCCCCTCCATGGCAAAGCCGGCCGGAATGCCGCCGGGACCATCGGCGACGTTGGCGGCCGAGTTTGCCAACCCTGCGGCCCGCTTTCCGCAGTTCGTGTCTGGAAAATGTCGCAACCGACTGGGGGCGGTTCTTGTGAAGGTTTTCGGATGCCGGCCCCATGAAGGTGGGCGGCGCGCACCGCGGCCGGCGCACGCAGACCTCCAACGGAGGAAAATCGCGGGAGGCGTGGCGAGGTGGCGCGTCAGACGCTATGGGGATTTCGACGCTGGCGGCCGGTTGCCGAGGTACGTCGAACGCCTGTTTGGGAAGCGATCGAGGCGGTGACGATCGCATCCAAACGTCCCTCTCGCTTGGTCGTCTCAAGTGGGAAGAATCGATGCGCCCGCCCAGGTTACGGGCGCGGCATCAGTGCGGCACGAAGCCGGCAAGCTTTAGACCCGTTAGAGTCACGTCTACGGCGAGTGCCGCCTGCAAGGTCGCAAAGACCCACCCAACGACCGCGAGCGTCGCTAAGCCGACAAATCGAATGATAAAACCCGCGAACAGCATGCCGACGAGATTAAGCGCAAGCATGAGGACAAGCACGACGTAGATTTGATTTTGAAGGGTGTCATTACCTTGGGCGAGCGATAGAAACAACACTACGGTGACGACACCAGTCGGGGTAACGATTGTCGGAATCGCGATTGGCGAGAAAGCAAGCGCCGCAGCGGACACCGGATTGGGGCTTTCGCTTCCCGCACGTTCGCCGGTGTGTTTCATCGCCTCCTCCAGCGATGACAGTGTTGAGAACGTTGACCGTAACAGCAAGATGCCGATGGCGATCTCGAGTGCCGCAGTCGACACATGCCAACTCTGGATAGTTCCCGCGCCGAATAATGCGACCAGCGCAATGACCGCAGCTGAGATCAGCGTTGCCAGCACAGCGACGCGGATTCGGTACCTTCTATCAGCCTGTCTGGTCAGTTTGTGGAAGGCCGGAATCGGCTTCAAGGGTCCCAACGCGAGGAACAGGATGGTGAAGACATACGCGATGGGAACCACAATGGCACCTCGGCCGCCCCAATGGGCATTCTAATATACCATACAATGCTGGCTTCCGCTCACCCACGCCAGCACTAGTGTCCCGTTTCCGACGTTCGTACCCCCATTGCAGCAGGCGCTCATACGAACGTTGGAAACAACGGGGACACCAACATCATTATGATCCTAGTGTCCTGTCTCCGAATTACCACTTCGTTTGCCTCACCCTCGCACGGTCATTCGGAGACATCGGGACACTCGCAAAATCAAAAAGCTAGTGTGGCTTATGTCTCGCAATTGCCTACGAGAGGCTTGCCGCAAAGGCGGTAGGCAATTGCGAGACGCCACACCAGTGTGGTTTTGGATCTGACGCGCGTTTGAAGAACTCACTCCAATGCTGAAACGAGCGTCAGATCCACCGCACTAGAAGTCCAGAGCCAGTCCCTCAACCAGGATTGGAGTGCGCCCACGGCGCGGCGGCGGGCCCGCCGCTTGGGTACAGTCAGGCCTTCCTCGCGACACAGCCGATGATCCGATTGGTCCCGGACGTCTCGCCGCGCTGCCGTAGCAGCACGAACAGCCGCCGGTAGCCGAACCGCCGGCGTTGGCGAAGCTCAAGTGGGACCCCGCCGTTGCCGTCGGGCGCAGGCATTCCAACCGATCGGAAGCGGCGGCTGCGACATTTGATCGGCTTTTCGCCAGGACGAACTGCCGGGCCTTCGGTTCGGCTGCGACGACAAAGCGGCGCGGACCGTCGTGCGCTGGCCGCCCCACCACAATCAATACGAGCAAACAGCCCCTCTGCACAATCAATTAGACATGTTCCTTCATCGCTCCGTCACGCCTGTGTCACGCGCTCGAATTGTGCGGTGGCCGTCAGGCAAGTTGCGCGCGCGCTTTTGGAGATTGTTAAACCCTTGCCCGATATTGCGACTGCGAAATCGGGGGCGATGGCATGCTGGGCTTGGCGACAATCAGATCGGCGGTTGCGTCGCACGTACGCATGGGCTTGAGGCTGCAGATTGCCGTGCTGACGATCGCCGGTGTCGCCTTGACCGGCGCGCTTTGCCT
The DNA here is from genome assembly GCF_024181725.1 of Bradyrhizobium sp. WD16. Classification (NCBI taxonomy): domain Bacteria; kingdom Pseudomonadati; phylum Pseudomonadota; class Alphaproteobacteria; order Hyphomicrobiales; family Nitrobacteraceae; genus Bradyrhizobium; species Bradyrhizobium sp. WD16. The sequence goes on from NZ_CP028908.1 coordinate 1,565,355, forward strand.
CGCCGGGCTGTTCGCGGTGTCTCAAACACAAATCGCCGCCGACGACAGCATGCGCCTGCGCAACGAGGCCGCCGGCCTGACCGAGGGCTATCTCGCCGCCCGCCAGATCGGCGCCGACTTCATCCGCAAGCCCGCCGAGACCGCCATCGCACGCCACGCCGAGGTCATCAACAAGGCGCTCGGTTATCTCGCCGATATCGAAGCGGCCCTCGGCGCGGCAGCGACCGGCGAGGCCTCGCGCCAGGCCGCCGCCCTGCACAGCGGCATGAATCTCTACGCCACGCGCTTTCAGAACCTCGTCTCCGCCCGGCGCAATCTCGGCTTCAACGAGAACGAAGGCCTGCAGGGCCGGCTGCGCGACGCCGCCCATCAGATCGAGGCGCGCCTCGATCCGATGGGCCAGCAGCACCTCTCCAACCTGCTGCTCTTGATGCGGCGTCACGAGAAGGACTTCATGCTGCGCGGTGGCGACACCTACGTCGACCAGTTCCAGAAGCGGGTCGGAGAATTCGAAACCGCCCTCGCCGCCCCTTCGTTGAGCGCCGCCGAGAAGGACGAGCTACGCAGGCTCGTGGCGGCCTATCGCACAGCCTTCCTGGCGTTCAGCTTGAGCTGGGAGACACTGAACGAAGAGGCCGACGACTACGCCACGGTGTTCGACCAGACCCGGCCGACGCTGGTGGCGCTCGGCGAGGAGGCCAATCAGAGCTATCTGGCGGCACAGGCTCACGCGAGCCAGACCCGGCAGTATCTCAACTGGTCGATCCTCACCGCCATCCTCGCCATCGGCGCCGTCGCGCTCTATTTCGGGCAGCGGATCGCGCGCAGCCTGGCGTTGACCACGGCGGCGATGCGCCGGCTCGCCGGCGGCGACTTCGATGTGGTGCTGCCGGGGCTTCATCGCCGCGACGAGATCGGCGAGATGGCGCTGGCGGTCGAGGACTTCAAGATCCGTGCGGCCGAACGGGCGCAATTGGAGATCGAGCAGCGCAGCGAACAGGATCGCATCCTCGCGGCGCGCAGCAAGGCCGAAATCCGGCAACTGGCGAACCTGTTCGAAAACGCGGTTGGCGAGATCATCGCCACCGTGGCCGCGACCGCGGTCGAGCTGGAGTCGACCGCGGAAAAGCTCAAGCACAATGCCGACGCCACCGCGGCGCTGTCGGCCGATGTCGCCACGGCTTCGGAGGCCGCCGCCTCCAGCGTCCGCCTTGTCGACGCCGCGGTCACCGGCATGGCGAGGTCGGTGGCGACGATCGGCGAACAGATGGCGGTTTCCAACCGCATCGCCGAGGACGCTGTCCGGCAGGCCGGCATCACCGATACGCGCATTCTCGACCTTGCGCAGGCAGCCACGCGCATCGGCGAGGTCGTCAACCTGATCCAGTCGATCGCCAAGCAGACCAATCTGCTCGCCCTGAATGCCACCATCGAGGCGGCCCGCGCCGGCTCGGCCGGCCGCGGCTTCGCGATCGTAGCGCAGGAGGTCAAGGCGCTTGCCTCGCAGACCGCCCAGGCGACCGGCGATATCCAGGCGCATATCGCCGGCATGCAGACCGCGACCGACGGCTCGGTCGCGGCACTGCGCGGCGTCAGCGACATCATCACGAGGATCGCCGAGATCGCGGCAGAAACCGGCCTTGCGGTCTCCGGCCAGGGCCAGATCACCCACGAGATCGCCGACAGTGCCCAACACGCGGCGGCGGAGACCGGTGAGGTCGGCGCCCGCATCATCGCCCTCAGTTCCGCGGCCACCGACACCGGAACGGCGTCGTCGCAGGTCCTCACCTCGGCGCGGCAGCTGTCATCCGAGAGCCATCGCCTGAAGGCAGAGCTGGCAAGCTTCCTGTCGCGCGTCCGCGCGGCGTAGCGCTCCCCGCTTGGACGCAAGCGCCGCAACCCAATCTTAAAGCCTTGCGCGGTTAGCTGCGGCATGCCGACCGACCGGATATGCAACTGGTGGTTCGATCACCGTGCCGCCTGGCGCGCCCCGGCGGCGTTGATCCTCTTGGCCGGCACGCTGGCCCTGATCGTCGTCGGATTTGCCACGATGCCCGAGCCGCAGCCGGCGCTCTTCCCGGGCAATGGTGATGTCGCGCTGTATCGCCGCATCACCGATCGCCTCCATAACGGCCAGCCCTATTATGAGGCCGCCGTCGAAGAGCATCGCACCACCGGCTATCCGCTGCGGCCGTTTCTCACCGTCCGGCCACCGCTGCTGGCGGATATTCTGGCGATGCTGCCCGGCGACGGCGGGCGGCGCCTCGCGCTGCTGACACTCGCCGCCGCGACTTTCGCCGCCTGGGCTTTCCGCCTGTCGCGCCGAGGGCTCCATCCGGTCCGCTATTGCGCCGCGCTGCTGCTGCTGGCCGTCGGCATCGCCCCCGCGTTCCTTGCCGAGGCCGAGCCGGTCCACGAGGTCTGGGCCGGCCTGCTCATCGCCCTGTCGCTGGTGCTGCGACGGCAAGAAGCCTGGTTCGCCAGCGTCGTCATCGCGACGCTCGCCGCATTGCTGCGCGAGCTCGCCGCGCCCTATCTCCTGGTGATGGCGGCGGTGGCGCTTGCGGAGCAACAGCGCAAGGAGGCAGCAGCCTGGTTCGCCGGTTTTGCGATCTTCACCGCCGCGCTGATGCTGCATGCGGCGACCGTGAACGGGCTGGTGACGCCGGCCGACCGTCTGTCCGCCAGCTGGGTCCGATTCGGCGGCTGGCCGTTCGTGATGCAGGCAAGCGAATGGGCATTGCTCGGTCCCCTCTTCCCGCGGTGGCTGGTGCCGGCGCTGGTGCCGCTGGCGCTCTTTGGCTTCACCGCCTGGCGCGGCGCGCTGGGACGGCGTCTTGCGCTCACCGTCGGCGGCTACGTCGTCGGCTTTCTCTGCTTCGGCCGCGCCGACAATTCCTATTGGGGGCTGATGATCGCGCCCCTGCTGCCGCTCGGGCTGCTTGCGACCTGGCCGGCGCTGCGGCGCTGCCTCGGCGATCTTCGCGCCGGTCGTCGTTCGCGCCCGGCCGCCGGTCTTGCGGCCTGACCGCACAGCCTGACAGCGGCACGCGCCGCTCGCCGGCGCGAAAACACCCTCGTAATTCCGGCCACGGAGGATACCTTCAAGATGAAGATTTGATCCTGCGGCTTACTCCAGCCCGTGATTTCCGCCGGGTGCGGCGGTTGCGCCGCGCCGATTCGTCCTCGACGCCCATCAACCGGCACAGCACTTCGACATCCGCGATGCAATCCTGCTTCAGGATGTCGTCAACAGCCGCGATCCAGCTCCGGCAGGTCTCGTCCTTCTCCTCTCTGGCGCCCCATCTGCAGCTCATCCCTTCGATTCGAACCGATGCCGGTTGGCGGTTTGGGGGGCCTCGGCCGTCGTCCGCTGCCAGCCTGCAGCGTGCGCGCCGGCGCGGCGCTTCGATGGACGTGCTTGGATTTCGGATGCTCGGCGCGAAGGAAGCGGACGCCGATTTCACTGCTGTTGACGCGGACCAGCTCGCACCGCCGGTAGCCGAGACCGGTGGACGACAGCATGCTGACGTCGATCCCGCGTTCGAAGGCCACACGTGGATCCTTGCGCTTCCCCCACGCCATTGGACATCTCCACGCGCTGTTGCACGAGAGCGCGCAGTTCAGGCCGTCAAGGCCGGCAAGCCGCAGTCCAGGGAATCAAGTCGCGATCGGTCGCCTGCAATCCATCGGCGGCCGCGCCGGCAAACCCGGTCGTTCGAAATTCAGATGGGCGCGCCGGCCAGGCCGGCGCGCCTTCGTCTCGGGACGACGTCAGGTGGAACCGGTCACGTAAACGACCAGTTCGGCAGCAGAACGACGTTCGAATAGCCGCTCGTTGTCGCATTGCCGAGATCCGGTGCGCCCGCGACTTTCGTGATCTCGTTGGTCACGCCATTATAGGTCGCCGCGACAATGGCGGCGTATCTCGACGTCGTCGTATAGCCGGAGATCATGTTGCCGCCGATGAGGACGCGGGTGTGGGTCGTGTCGGCCTGATAGAAGCCGATGCCGCCCGCGCAATTCCTGACGTTGTTGTTCTCGACCTGGGCCAGGACCTTTTCCGCCCCGAAGATGCCGTTGTAGTTGACGGCGAAGACATAGATGCCCCAATCCGTCGCCGCGGCGACCTGGTTGTTGGCGACGAGGCAATCCGCCTCGGCATAAATCGCGCGGCCCCAGGTCTGGTACGAGCCGCCGGGGTAGGTGATCGTGTTGTTGGTGCAGTTCGAGACCTGGTTTCCGGTGATCGAGATCCACCGCCCTCCGTTATTGGAGTTGGCCGCGACGATGCCGACCCCGCACGTTTCGACCCGGTTACTCGAAATGACCCCGCCGACCCAGCTTGTCCCCGCGGCCGGTGCTTCGACGTAGATCGCGGACTCGCCGCTGCCGTAGCACTGATTGCCGGAGATCACGGCGTTGGACGACGCATTGGCGCGAATGCCGGAGAAGGCCGAATTGTAAGTCATGTTGTCGATGACTTTCACGTAGTTGGCGTTCACGACCAGGATCGCATTGCCGTTCTCGCCCGATCCGCCACTGAGCGCCGACGTAAATCCGATCTGATTGTTGGAAATGACGCCCTGGTCGCTTCCCGCCGACGAGCGCACCACGCAAATCCCATTGTCGCTCGAATAGGTGACGACGTTGCGGTCGATGAACACGACGTTGCTGGCGTCGTGATTGAGAACGGCGTATTTCTTGCTGCCGAAGATCTGGTTTCCTTCGATGCGACCGCGGCACTTGTACAGGTAGATGCCGATGCCGCCCGAGTTGGAGATCGCGCAGTTCAGGACGTTGATGAAATCGATCCAGGCCGCCTGGATGATCGCGGACAATCCCCCGGCAGGAAAGGTTTGCGAGGCGCCGTCGAACGACAGGTCGCGAATGGTGACGGGGCCGAAACGATCGTCCTCGTCGCCATCGCCATCAGTGGACCCGACGATGTTGATCGTCGGCGAGCGCCCGAAGCCGGTAATTTTGGCCTGTCCGGGCACTGCATAGATTTCGATCGGAGCGGTGATATTGACGCTCGTGACCGGGAAAGTGCCCTTCGGGATGAAGAGAGGCAGTCCCTGGGTCTGGGCCGCATTGATCGCGGCCTGAAGATGCGCGGTCTGATCTGCCGAGCCGCTCGTGAGGCCGTAATCGGCAGCGTTCAAAGCTGTAGCCATGATGCACCTGTGCGCTTGTGTGACGACACGAGCGAGAGCGCTCGCGGCAAAAGAAAAGCACGGGCGGCACGCAGCCCATACGAATTTGCGAGTTAGCCACCACTGCCAGACCGATGGGCATCAAGGGGACGGGAAAAGCCGGATCGGATGATGGGGAAGCTCGCCCCCGTCCCCGGGGAAGCAGCCCGGCGGTCGGCGCGGATCGGCGCGCCTGGAGGGCCGCGGTGCGCAACAGAAAACCCTTGCGGCAAGGCGCAACCACAAGATGACGTCGATCCGCGAATAAACCAAACATTTCCCATTTGCGTCTATGTCTGGACCATGACGCAAGACAGGACGATGGCAGGCTTTCGCTTCCAGTCGCTGCAGGCGGGGCGCGGCCTCGCGGCGCTGGCCGTCGTGCTGTATCACGCGGCGGATACAATCACCCTGCCGAAGTATATCGGCCCCGATCCGACAGGATTACTCGCGTATTTTCTGCCCGGCCACGCCGGGGTACATTACTTTTTCGTCTTGAGCGGCTTTGTCATCTATCATGTTCACGGACATGATCGTGGCGCGCCGGCATTTTCGAACTTCATCTGGAAGCGAACGACGAGGCTGGTGCCCGCATTGTGGGTGTGGCTCGCCGTCGTCACGACTCTTCTCTATCTCCAACCCGGCGCCGCGGCAGAGGCCTTTGGTCTTCGATCGGTACTGCAAGCGTTTTCATTGATACCCGTCGAGCAGGAGGTCGTCCTCAAGGTCGAGTGGACGCTGCGGCATGAAATGCTGTTTTACGTGCTGTACGCCCTTTATGTTCTCTACCGCCCCCTCGGGGCGATCGTTCTTTCGACATGGTTTGCCGGCTCGTTGATCTCGCATCTTGCCGACGCCTCCTTCCCGTATGACTTCGTCTTTTCCCCCTTTCATCTGCTGTTCCTGAGCGGAATTGGCATTGCCCATGTCCTTTCCCGCCGGCGGATTCCCGCACCACACATGATGGTTGCGGCAGGCTTCGTCGCTCTTGCCGTGGCGTGGCTGCGCGACCCCGGCTATCGCGTCGACGGCCTCAACGGCCAGCTCATCGGATTCGGGGCCGGCGCGACATTGATGATCGCAGGACTGACCGAACTGGACCGGCAGCATCGCCTCCCCTATTCGGTCCTGCTCGGTCATCTTGGCGACGCCTCGTATTCGCTCTATCTCACCAATCTGACGATCATTTCCGCGTCCTGTAAGGTCGCCACGATCGTCAACGGCAAGTACGGCCTGCCGCCGCTCGTGTGGTTCTGCGCCGCTGTCGCAACAAGCGTGGCGTTTGGCTGGTTATTCCATCGATACGTCGAGCGCCCACTGCTTCGCATGCTCCAGCGCGGGCGCGGCCACGCGCAGCGCAATCGTGAAGCGCTGGTGCGGTGGATCTGACGCTCGTTTCAGCATTGCAGCGAGTTCTTCATACGAGCGTCAGATCCAAAACCAGCCGTCCGGGAGAGGCATTCGACGCCGAAAAGAAAAAAGCCGCGAGCATTAACGCTCGCGGCTTCAGTGGTGGAGAGGTCGTTAAAACGTGTCAGAAGCGGTAGGTGATACCACCGCCGATCAGCCACGGATCGATGTTGGCGCGGCCATTGACGGCGATCGTGCCGTTGACGATAGCGTTGTAGTCGGCCCGCAGGAACAGCTTCTTGACGTCGAAGTTGAGGCCCCAATGGCGGTCGATCATGTAGTCGAAGCCGGCCTGGAGGGCGAGGCCCGGGGCGTTCTTGATGTTCAGATAGGTGGTGCTCAGGCCGGCGGCCGGCAGGCCGGCGGGCGTCACGACGTTGGCAGCCGACTGGCTGAAGAACACCGTGTAGTTCACGCCGACGCCCAAATAGGGCTGGAAGGCGCCGAAGTTGGTGAAGTGGTACTGGAAGGTCAGGGTCGGCGGCAGCAGCCAGGCCTTGCCGATATCGAGGCCACCCAGCGCACCGGTGCCGGTGATGTGGTGCTTGGTGACACCGAGGATGAGTTCGGCGGCGATGTTCGGCGTGAAGTAGTAGCTGATGTCGAGTTCAGGAATGACCTGATTGTTGATGTCGAGCCCGGAGAACGGCGAGGACAGGCCGGGAGCCGCGGCAACATTCACGGTGCTGTTGCCGCTCTCGGGCAGCACGCCGAGCGCGCGCAGGCGAATCTGCCAGGGGCTCCAGGGCTCCACCGGGATGGCCTTGTAGACGGGCGCTTGGGTGCTCAGATCGGCGGCCTGGGCAGCCTGGCCGGCAGCGCCAATGGTCAGGGCGGCGGCAAAGGCAAACCGCGCCACGATGGAAGTCTTCATTTCTAATCCCCCTGGTTCAGCCAAAACGAGTCGCCAAGTGCGCCTCGATGTCGCGGCGCATAAGACGCAAGGGGACCTCCAAAGAAATTGATCCACGTCAGTTTCTCCCAAAGGTCTGCCGGGTGTTGCAGAGACGCAACAATCAGTGCGTCAGTCCGCCGCAGATCACGCCGAGACGCCGATTCGCTTGCGGTCGACGTCGCCCTTGCCGGCGATCTGGACGAGCACGGCGCGATCGAGCAGGCGAAGCTGGCGCGAACGGGCGATCTCGATCAGCCGGCGCTGGCGGAAGGCGGTCAGGACGCGGGAGACGGTCTCATGGCTGAGACCGAGATAGTCGGCGATATCGGCCCGCAGAATCGACAGCTGCAGCCACTCGCCGGGCGTGCCGCTACTGGTCCGATCGTCGAGGTCGAGCAGAAAGGCGGCAACGCTGGCCTCGGCATCGTGGCGCCCCAGGATGGCGATGAGCTCGTAAGCCGCATCGCGTTCGCGGGCGAGCTGGCGGTGAAGCCCCACCAGAACGGTGCTGTTGCTGCGGGCCGCAGCGTGAAACGGCGTGAGCGGAATCGCGCGCACCTCGGCCGCGGTCACCGCCTGGGCGCTGAACCGATGCTGCTGTCCTTCCTCGGGAATGATCGCCTCGCCGGCGCCACGGAAGCCGATGATTCGGCGGCGACCGTCGCGCAGCAGCCAGTAGAGCCGCAGGGCCCCCTTGCGGACGAAGATCACCTCGCGGGCGAGATCTCCTGCAGAAAACAGATGCTGGCCGGGGCCGAGCTGACGGCGCGCGCAAGTGAAGGGCGCGCCCGCGGCCGCGCCGACCCCATGTGGACAGGCCTCGCAGGCCGGGCCCGCCGCAAGGCTCAAAAGGCATTCTGAAAGGGGAGTCACACGTCATGCAATCGCGCCGGTCGCCTGCCGGCATTGACCTGCATCAACACATCGGACAGCCGCCCCAGACAGCGCCACGGCCGGTTCGACGCTGTCCCAGAAGGTGACCGGAGCCGGCAACCAGGCGCCACCACGCAATAACCGGGGACAAACCGGCGGTTGAAAGGTGACAAATTACCATGATCGGGCCAGATTTCCGCCCTCCTGACCCGCCCGGCGTGGGACGATGTTGCGCGCCGATGATCGCGCTGGCAAACCTTGGTGCCATGATCTCGTTGCGTTTTCTGATCCTGGGCGGCCTCGCCCTTTCCCCCACCGCCGCAGCGGCGCAGTGGTGGTCGCCATTCGCGCCGCGGGATTACGAGGACTGCGCCACCGCGGTGGAGAAGGGCGCCACCAAGGAAACCAAAGCCGGGCTGTTGCAGGATTGCGACGTCAAATTCCCGGGCCGGCGCAAGCCCGGCGGCGGCTACACCTATTTCGATTTCATGCAGAACCGGCATTTCGACATCGCCGGCCCAAGGCCGACGGCGGAAGAGCTGCGGCACATGGATGAGGAATATGCCGCCTATCTCGGCCGTCAGCGCCACAACGAGATTGCCGCGGCGCTGATCCAGGAGCAGCAGCAGGCGGCCGCGCGGAACGTCGCTGCCCGCGATCTCGCCTCGGGCGATGTCACGGCGGCGATGCCTCCGCCGCCGCCGCTGACGCGCCGTCCACCGCCGCCGCAGCTCAAGACCGCAGCACTCTCGCCACCGCTGACCCTACCTTTGGCGCGGCCGCCCGCGGCCGCACGCGCCGCCAAGCGGGCGGCGAAGCCGAAGCCCGAGCCGTGCGAGAACCGGCTCGCCTGCACCTGGTCGGACCTCTCCAACAAGGTCAAGACGCTGTTCGCACCGGCGCGCCCGGCCAAGGCCGGCAAGGGCATTTGATCCCGGCAACCCGCTCGCATCCCGTCCGGCACAATCCCCGCGCGCGACCGATCCGGCGGTTTTCTGCCGGCGGCGGGTTTTCATCGGCGGAAATCCGCCGATCGCGGACCACGACCGGACCCGGCGGTCTCCACCCAAGCGACTGACTCCCAAAGGCGATTCGCGCCGGGCGGAATGCCGCGCCGGGCTGGCCCCGGCCTTGCGTAAGCCCCCGCAGGCGGCTCCAAGAGCCGCGGTGACAGGGAGGACATCATGACCGATGCCGCATGTGCCGGAACGCTGCCGGCAGCCAGCCAGGACAGCACCTCGACCACTGCCCGCCGGATCAAATCGATCTTCGGCGGGTCGGTCGGCAATCTCGTCGAGTGGTACGACTGGTACGCCTATTCCGCCTTCGCGCTCTATTTCGCCAAGGCCTTCTTTCCCGCCGGCAATCCCACGGCCCAGCTTCTCAACACCGCGGCGGTGTTCGCCCTCGGCTTCATCATGCGGCCGATCGGCGGCTGGGTCATGGGCGTCTATGCCGACCGCTACGGACGCCGTGCCGCGCTCAGCCTCTCGGTTCTGCTGATGTGCGCCGGCTCGCTGGTGATCGCGCTGACCCCGAGCTACGCCCTGATCGGCGTCTGGGCGCCGGTGCTGCTGGTGCTGGCGCGCCTTGGCCAGGGCATCAGCCTCGGCGGCGAATACGGCGCCAGCGCCACCTATCTCTCCGAGGTCGCCACCTCCGAGAGCCGCGGCTTCTATTCGAGCTTTCAATACGTCACGCTGATCATGGGTCAGCTTACCGCGCTCGCCGTCCTGCTGGTGCTGCAGTTCTTCCTGCTCTCGCCGGCCCAGCTCGACGCCTGGGGCTGGCGCATTCCGTTCGTCATTGGGGCGCTGTGCGCGCTGGTCGCGTTCTGGCTGCGACGCTCGATGGTCGAAAGCCAGCAGTTCGAGCATGCCCGCGACCACACCCGGCAGCGGCCATCGATGTTCGGCCAGATCCGGGCGCTGGCGCAGCATCCGCGCGCCGTCGCCACCGTGGTCGGCCTGACCATGGGCGGCACTGTCGCCTTCTACACCTACACGATCTACATGCAGAAATTCCTGGTGAACACGGTCGGCCTCAGCAAGGATCAGTCGACCCTGATCTCCGCGGCCTCGCTGTTCCTCTTCATGTGCCTGCAGCCGGTGTTCGGCGCGCTGTCGGACCGCATCGGCCGCCGGCCGCTGCTGGTCGGCTTCGGCGTCCTCGGCACCCTGCTGACGGTGCCGCTGTTGACCGAATTGTCGACGACGCACGATCCGCTGCTGGCCTTCGGCCTGATCATGGCGGCCCTGCTGATCGTGTCGGGCTATACCTCGATCAATGCGGTGGTGAAGGCCGAGCTGTTTCCGACCGAGATCCGCGCCACCGGCGTCGCCCTGCCCTATGCGGTCGCGGTGTCGGTGTTCGGCGGAACGGCCGAATATATCGCGCTGTACTTCAAGTCGATCGGCCATGAGCCCTGGTTCTACTGGTATGTCTCGGGCTGCATCGCCTGCTCGCTGCTCGTCTATCTGGTGATGCCCGACACCAAGGCCACCTCGCTGATCGACCGCGACGCCACCGCGCGCTGACGGCAGGCCGCTGCCCCGCCGACGCGCGGCAGCGGCTGCACATGGCGACACCGCGCTCGCCTTGCGTTTCTGCGTCGTCGCCCGGTTCTCCACCGCCATCGCCCCGCTTCAAGCGGGCCCGGCCGGGCGACGACGGCATTGGCCGTGGCCGCGGCAATTCGTGTAAGATGGCTCCGCAATGGATCGTGACACGACCAAACCGCTCGCGGCGACGACAGGCCTGTGGCGCCGGCTCGCGCTGCCCGTCCTGATCGCCGCGCTCGCGGCGGCGGCCGCCGCGGTCTATCTCGCCGTCGACGACTACGGCCGCAGGGTCACGGAACGGACCGCCGACGCGCGGCTGTCGCTGACCAGCGACACGCTCCGCGACACCATCAACCACTTCGTCGGCATCCCGGAGCTCGCCGGCGCGAGCCGGCAGGTCACCGACCTGCTGGGGCACCCCGACGATGCGCAGCTGCGTGACCGCGCCAACCAATTCCTCGAGCGGACCGCGGCCGAGGTCGGCCTCGCGGCGCTGTTCGTCGTCGACCGCTCCGGCACGGCGCTGGCGGCCAGCAACTGGCGCGAGAGCACGAGCTTCGTCGGACACGGTTACGCGTTCCGCTCCTATTTCACCGATGCCCTGATCAAGGGCCACGGGCGGCTGTTCGGGGTCGGTGTCACCACCGGCGTGCCCGGCTATTTCCTGACTTCGCGCATCGGCTCGGCCGATGCCGCCTCTGGGGTCGTGGTCGCCAAGGTCGATTTCGCCCCGCTCGAAGCGAGTTGGTCGGCCGGCGGCGAACGGGTCCTGGTCAGCGATGCGGACGGCGTCGTCTTTCTCGCCACCGAAGCGTCGCTCCGCTATCGCCCCATCGGCCGCCTCACGGCCGCGGGCGCCGCGGCGATCGCCGCCGAACAGCGCTACGCCACCCATCCGATCGGTCCGCCGATCACGCCGGCCCAGATCGGCGCCGGGGCGGTCGCGTCACGACCGGTCGACGGCACGCGCTGGCACATCACCGTGGTGGTGCCCTGGCTCGGCCGCGGCTGGCAGCCGGCGACGGCGGCGGCGCTGACGCTCCTGGCGGGCATCGTGCTGGCGCTTGCGGTCGTCATCCGGGCGCAGCGTCGCGCCCGCGTCGTTGCCGAGCGCGAGAGCAAGGCGGCGCTGGAGCGGCGCGTCGCCGAACGCACCGCCGATCTCGCCTTGGCCTTGCAACGGCTCGAAACCGAAATCGCCGAACGGCGCCGGGTCGATGCCGATCTCCATCGCGCCCGCGACGAACTGGTGCAGGCTGCCAAGCTCGCCGCCATGGGCCGGGCCTTCTCGGGCCTTGCCCATGAGGTCAACCAGCCGCTGGCGGCGCTGCGGACCTATCTGTCGAGCACGCGGCTCCTGATCGGGCGCGGCGACCACGCCGAAGCCATCCGCAACATCGCCGTGATGGACGGCGCGGTCGAGCGCGTCACGACGCTGACCTCCGAGCTCAAACGCCTCGCGAGGCGCAGCGACGACAGCCGCGCCGAGATCGACCTTGCCGCGGTGGCGCGCCGGGTCGCCGAGCTGCTCCGCTTCCGCTTCGCCGATGCCGGCGCGAGGCTGGTGGTCGAGATCGCCTCGGAGGTTCGCATCCATGGCGACAGCGCCCGTCTCGAACAGGTCGTGCTCAACCTGCTGCTCAACGCCATCGACGCGGTGACCGCCCAGGACGAGCGCACCATCACGCTGACGGTCGATGTCGAGGACGGCCAGGCCCATCTCGTGGTCGGCGATCGCGGGCCCGGCGTCGCCGACCAGGATCGCGCCCGGCTGTTCGAGCCGTTCTTCACCACCAAGGAGGTCGGCGTCGGACTGGGATTGGGCCTCGCCATCAGCTACGCCATCGTCCGCGACCACGGCGGAACCATCCGCTACGAGCGCTCATCGAGCGGCGAGACCCGCTTCCACGTCCATCTGCCGTTGCTGGCGCGCCGCACCGGAGAGATCGCAGCGTGACGGAGGCGGGCGGCACCATCCTGATCGTCGACGACGACGAAATCCTGCTCGGCGCCCTCGCCCAATGGCTCGGACTGAGCGGCTTTGCGACGCGCAGCGCCCGCTCCGTCGACGATGCCCTGCGTCTCCTCGATGACGCGCCCGGCGACGCCGTGCTGTGCGACGTGCGGATGCCGGGCCGCGACGGCATCGAGCTGCTCGACATCGTCGGTCGCTCCTGGCCGGGATTGCCGGTGGTGCTGCTCACCGGCCATGGCGACGTTCCCCTGGCGGTCGATGCGCTCAAGCGCGGCGCCTTCGATTTCCTGACCAAGCCCCATGATCCGGACCGCCTCGTCGCCACCTTGCGCAATGCCTGCGAGCAGAGCCAGCTGCGCCGACGCGTCGCGGCCGTCGAGGCCGAACTCGCCGGCGAAGATGGCGTCGCCGCGCGGCTCGTCGGCCGCTCCGACGCGATGCGCCGCCTGCAGGACGAAGTCCGCGGCCTGATCGATGCGCCGCTGGATGTCCTGATCCGCGGCGAGACCGGCTCCGGCAAGGAGGTCGTCGCCCGCGCCCTGCACGACTGCGGGCCGCGCCGGACCAAGCCCTTCGTGGCGATCAATTGCGCCGCCATCCCCGGCGAGATGATCGAGAGCGAATTGTTCGGCCACGAGGCCGGCGCCTTCACCGGCGCGCGCCAGGCGCGGATCGGCAAGTTCGAATTCGCCGACGGCGGCATCGTCTTCCTCGACGAGGTCGAAAGCATGCCCTCCGCCGCGCAGGCCAAGCTGCTGCGGGTGCTGCAGGAGCGCGTGGTCGAACGCGTCGGCGGCAATCGCCAGATCCGCATCGATGTGCGGATCGTCAGCGCCAGCAAGGTCGACCTGCGCGAGGCCGCCCAGGCCGGCTCGTTCCGCGCCGATCTCTACTACCGCCTCGCCGGCTATGAGATCGCCATCCCGCCGCTGCGCCAGCGCGGCGACGACATCCTGATGCTGTTCGCCCGCTTCGCCGCGGATGCCGCCAAGGCGGCCGGTCGGCAGCCGCCGGCGCTGTCGGCCGCGGCTGCCGCCGCCGTGCTCGATCACGACTGGCCCGGCAATGTCCGGGAATTGCGCGGCGCCGCCGAGCGCTTCGGGCTCGGCCTCGGCCTGCGCCTTCACGGCGAAGCCGTCGGCGGCGAGACCCCGCCGCCGGGCCTCGACGCGCTGATGGACGCCTATGAACGCAAGGTGATCGTCGCCGCGCTCGAGGAGGCCGGCGGTTCGATCGCGCGGGCGATGACGACGCTCGGCCTGCCGCGGCGGACCCTGAACGAAAAAATGCGCCGCCACGGCATCGAGCGACCGAAGACGTCGCCCGGCGACCCCGACTGACCGATCAAGAAAGCCGCAATGTCCGCCTCGCAAATCCTCGGCCTCGACCGGTCCGGTGTCCTCTACGCGCTGCGCATGAGCTCGGCGGCGCTGCTCGCCTTCACCCTGGCGGCCATGCTGCATGTGGGCAACGCCTATTGGGCGGCGATGCCGGTGTGGGTGGTGGCCCAGTCGACCCGCGGGCTGCTGCTGGAGCGCGGGTTCTTTCGCATCGCCGGCACCCTGATCGGCGCCGCCGCCGGCCTCGCGCTGCCATTCGTGGTCGGCAGCGTCTATGGCCAGATCATCGCGCTCGGCGTCTGGGTCGCCGCCTGCACGACGCTGACGTCGATGCTGACGGGCGTGCGCGGCTACGCGGCGCTGATGGCGGGCATGACCGCCTCGGTGGTCGTGCTGCCGACGCTGCTCGACCCGCACGAAGCCGCCGGTCTCGCCGTCGCCCGGGTCGAATGCACCTTGATCGGCGTCGTCGCGGTGATCGTCGTCACCGTGTTCTTCACGCCGCCGTCCGATCTCACGGTGTTCTACCGGCGGGTGCGCAAGCTCGCCGGCGATGCGGTCGATTTCGCCGCGGCGGCGCTCGCCGGCGGCAACGACGCCGAACTCGGGGACTTCGAGCGGCGGGTGCTGACCGAGACCACCGCCGTGGAGGCCTCGGCGAGCCTCGTCTCCGCGGGCACGATGGAGGGCTATCGCCGGCTGCGCCACGTCCACACCCTGATCGGCGCCTCGATCGCGGTGATGGCGGCGGCACGGGCGCTGCGCGCCCGAATCGCGCGCGGTGAAGACCTGCCGGACGGGTTCGGCAGCCGGCTCGCCGATGTCGCGGCCGGGCTACGGGCCAGCGAAGCCGGCGTCGCGGTCGCGATGGCGCAAATCGGAGAGATCCACCAGCCGCTCGGCCGCCTCAGCCAGGCGCTGGGCGAGCTCGCCGGGGCGGAGGCGGCGCTGTTCGCCGCTTCGCCGGCCGCCGATGTCAGCGCCTTCGGGCAGCCGGCGCGCTACCTCGCCCCGCCGCGGCCCTGGTCGCGCGCCGTCGCAGCGGGCCTCGTGTCCGGCGGCGGGCTTGTCGCAGTGTCGATCCTGGCGCTGCTGTCGCGCTGGCCGGCCGGCGAGCTCGTGGCGCTGGGGGTGTGCATCTTCTCCATGGTGCTGAGCATGATGCCGACGCCGCGCGCGGTGGCGCCGAAGATGATGATCGGCACGCTGGCCGGCGTCGCGGCCGCCGTGGTCTATCGTTTCGCGCTGCAGCCTCATGTCACCGACCTGCCGCTGCTGGTGGCCTCGGTCGCACCCTTCATCGTCATCGGTGCCTTCGGCCGCGCCAGCCGCTTCACCGCGCTGCCGGCGCTCGACGCCAACATGTGTTTCATGCTGGCGAGCCAGGCCGGAATGCCGGCCGCATCGGCCATCGAGATCTTCAGCGGTTCGGCGGCCCTGATCATCGCCGCGGCTCTTGTCACCGGCACGTATGCCCTGGTGCCGGACCCGGCGCAGCTGCGGGCTCGCGCCAGCGCCTCGGCGATCCGCCGCGACCTCATCCACCTGATCGATTCCCGGCTCCGCGACGCCGCCGGCGGATTTCACCCGCGCACGGCGCGCCAGCTGCTGCGCTTCATGCTCGACCTGCAGCATGCCGGCCGAGGCACCGAGGCGCCCCGCGGCCTGCTCGGCGCGCTCAATCTCGGCTATGCCATCGTCGCGCTGAAGGAACGCCAGGGCCGGCGCGATCTCGACGCGGCGAGACGCGCGGAGGCCGCGGCGGCGCTCGCCGAACTGCGCGACGCCGACACCTCGCCCGAGGAGGTCGCCTTGCGCCTCGCCGCGCGCGCCGCGCAGACCGGCGATCAGGACCTCGCGGCGACCCTCCACGATGCCGCCGACGCGCTGCGCGAGGCCGCGCCGCTGCTGCGCTGGGCGAAGACGGCGTAACCCCTTCGGCGTCGAGCCGTCAGGCCTCCTTGCGCAGCACCACATGCAGCGCCTTGTCCGAGGGCGTGCTCTCGACGCAGCGATAGCCCAGCGCCGGCAGGTCGAGGCCGGCGAACAGCGCCTCGCCGCGGCCGAGCAGCACCGGCGCGACGGCGAGGTGCAATTCGTCGATCAGGCGGGCGGCGAGGAACTGGCGCACCGTGGCGACCCCGCCGCCGATGCGGACATCCCTGCCGCCGGCAGCCCGTTTTGCCTCGTCGAGGACGTCGCGAACGTCGCAATTTCTGAATTGGAACACGGTGCCGCCCGCCATGGTGAGGGTCGGGCGCAGATGGTGGGTGAGGACGAAGACGGGCACGTGATAGGGCGGATTGTCGCCCCACCAGCCGCGCCAGCTCTCGTCGGGCCAGGGTCCGCGCACCGGTCCGAACATGTTGCGCCCGAGGATCCAGGCGCCGACATTATCGAAGCTGCGCGCCGCGAAATCGTCGTCGATCCCGCCCTCACCACCCTCCTGGCCGAACAACATGGTCTGGAAGGTGCGGGTCGACATCGCCCAGTCGTGCAAGCCGAAGCCGCCCTTGCCGAGGGGATTTTCCAGGCTCTGCTCCGGCCCGGCACCGAAGCCGTCGAGCGATATCGAAAACGCCGCCACCCGAACCTTCATCACCGACCTCCCAAACCAATTGCATTTCACAACCAGTTGCCATCCTGCGTCAACCGATTGCAGAATGCAAGCAGATGAAGGGGATGGTGACCGCAATGGACGGCCAGAGATCGGGATGCCCGATCAATCTCACGCTGGAGACGCTCGGCGATCGCTGGAGCCTGATCGTCATCCGCGACATCATGTTCGGCAACCGCCGCCATTTCCGCGACCTGCTCGCCCGGTCCGAGGAAGGGATCGCCTCCAACATTCTCGCCGACCGCCTCAAGCGTCTCACCGCCGCGGGTCTCCTGAGCCGACGCGACGATCCGAGCCATCGCCAGAAGGCGATCTACAGCCTCACCGACAAGGCCATCGAGCTGGTGCCGCTGCTGGTGCAGATGGGGGCATGGGGCCGGCGCCATCTGAAGGTCTCGCGCGAACTTTCGGTGCGCGCCGAACTGCTCGAACGCGGCGGTCCGGCGCTGTGGGCGGAATTCATGGACGAACTGCGCCACGTCCATCTCGGCAAGCCGTACAGACCGAAAGGGCGCCGCGTCAGCGAGCGTCTGCAGGCCGCCTACGACGACGCCGTCGCAGTTTCCCACCGGGCATCGCGTTGACCACGGCACAACTTTAACCACCGCAAGACGCGCGACGGTGTGCGTCGCGCGCCTGCTCCGGGGCGACACGGTCCTGCACCATTTCCGGAAACTCCCGCCCGCTTTGAAACACTCGCGCAATTCGCGAAGGGCTGAGTAAGCTTAACGCACGCTTGTAATTGCCGCGCCTGCAGCACGCTCCTAAGAATCGCCGCGCAAGACGGGAAATGATGCCCTTACATGCGAGGCCAGATCGATGAAGCAGAGCATCCGCAAGATCATCGCCGACACCGTGGAATTGCCGGATGGTGTCGACCGCATCAGCGACAGCGGTGATCTCTACGACGCCGGCATGACCTCGTTCGACTCGGTGCAGCTGATGCTGGCGCTCGAAGACGCCTTCGGCATCGAGTTTCCCGCGCGGATGCTGAACCGCAAGCTGTTCTCCACGATCGCCAACATCGATGCCGCGGTGCGCGAACTGCGCTGCGAAACCGTTCAGGCCTGAGGGAGATAGCATAGCCATGCTTGATGTCCGCTCCGCCCATGCCGATCTCGCCGCCGCCTCGTTCGCCACCCGGATGACGGCGGTCGCCAGGGTCGCCGAGGAGAATGCCGAGGAAGTCGACCGCGAGGCGCGCTTCCCGCACGAGACCATGGCCGCGCTGCGCGAGGCGCGCCTGCTCTCGATCATGATCCCGCGCGAGCTCGGCGGCGAAGACGCCAGCGTCGCCGAAGTCGCCGAACTCTGCACCATTCTCGGCCGCGCCTGCGCCTCCTCCGGCATGGTGTTCGCCATGCACCAGATCAAGATGTCGAGCCTCGTCGAGCATGCTGCCCGCGACGAATGGCACCGCGCTTTCATGCGGCGCTGCGCCGACCAGCAGCTTCTGCTCGCCTCCGCCACCACCGAGGCCGGGATCGGCGGCGACCTGCGCAATTCGATCTGCTCGGTGGTGCCCGATGGCGCTCACGTCATCCTCGAGAAGAACGCCTCGGTCATTTCCTACGCGCTCGACAGCGACGCCATCCTGGTGACGGCGCGACGGACGCCGGACGCCGCAGCCTCCGATCAGGTGCTGGTGGTGATCGAGAAGAGCCAGGGCGAACTGTTCCAGACCTCGACCTGGGACGCGCTCGGGATGCGCGGCACCGCCTCGCTCGGCTTCAAGCTCAAGGCCCGCGTCCCGGCGGCACAGATCCTGCCGCAGCCCTTCGCCGAGATCGCCGCCCGGAGCATGCTGGCGAGCGCGCATCTCTTCTGGTCCAGCCTGTGGTTCGGCATTGCCGGCGCCGCGCTCACCAAGGCCCAGGCCAGCGTGCGCGCCGCGGCGCGCCGCATGCCCAAGACGGTGCCGCACGGCGCCACCCGCCTCGCGGCCGCCGCCGCCGAACTCGCCGCCCTGAAGGCGCTGATCCAGGACGGCGTCGGCCGTCTCGAGCGCGCCCGCCGCGACGGCGACGACATCGACACCATGGGCTTCGCCGTCGCCATGAATGCCGTCAAGGTCCAGGCCTCGCAGAAGGCGGTCGCGATCGTCCAGGAGGCGCTGACCATCGTCGGCATCCAGGGCTACAAGAACGACAGCCCCTATTCGATCGGCCGGCATTTCCGCGACATCCAGTCGGCGCCGCTGCAGATCGCCAATGACCGCATCATCGCCAACACCTCGACCATGCTGCTGATGTCGGCGATCGAAACCGATCTGGAGGCTTGAGGATGTCCGCGACCGCCGCTGCCGCCATCGTCGAGCGCACCTTCCTCGACGAACTGTTCGATCGCGGCCTCCTGATCGAGACCGGCGTCGACGGTCTCTACGGCCGCTCCGGCCTGTTCGAAGAGATCGGCGAAGGCTTCCAGGCGCTGGTGACGCGCCATGGCCTCGCCGACAACGCCGAAATCGTGCGCTTTCCGCCCGGCATGAGCCGCGCCGTGTTCGAGCGCTCCGGCTACATGAAGAGCTTTCCCCAGCTCGCCGGCACCGTGCACTGCTTCTGCGGCGATCCGGCGAGCCATGCCGGCCTGCTGCAGACCATCAAGCAGAAGGGCGACTGGACCGCGGACCAGAAGGCCAGCGAGATCGTGCTGACCCCGGCGGCCTGCTATCCGCTCTATCCCGCCGCCGCCCGGCGCGGCCCGCTGCCCGCTGAGGGCCGGCTGTTCGACCTGCTGTCCTACTGCTTCCGCCACGAGCCGTCGCGCGATCCCGCCCGGCAGCAGATGTTCCGGATGCGCGAATTCGTCCGCATGGGCACGCCTGACCAGGTCACCTCCTTCCGCGCCGCCTGGCTGGAGCGCGGCCAGGCGCTGATCGGCGAACTCGAACTGCCCTGCAGGCTCGACGTCGCCAACGATCCGTTCTTCGGCCGCGCCGGCAAGATGCTGGCGATCAACCAGCGCGACCAGCGCCTCAAGTTCGAACTGCTGATCCCGATCGAGAGCGAGGCCAATCCGACCGCCTGCCTGTCGTTCAACTATCACCAGGATCATTTCGGCCACACCTTCGGGCTGACCACCGCGTCGGGCGAGACCGCCCACACCGCCTGCGTCGGCTTCGGCCACGAACGGGTCATCCTGGCGCTGCTCAAGCACCACGGCACCGAGGTGAAGGCCTGGCCGATGTCGGTGCGCAAGGCGCTGTGGGGCTGACCATGAGCGCGGTCTTCGCCGAACTCGACGCCGCGACCTATCGCCGGCATGAGCTGCACGATGCAGCGCGGCCGTGGCCGGAGACCAACTGCCACACCGACCTCTTCATCGAGGTGCTCGCGACGCTGGGCCGCGAGCCGGCGGCCGGCCTCGGCATGACCGTGGCGCAGGACTTCGAAGGCGACCAGTTCACCTTCTTCAAGATGGCGAGCGCCGACCTCGAGACCCTGTTCGGGCTCGACGTCCTGGAATTGTCGATCTACCGGCCGCTGGTCGACCATGTCGAGGAGCAGATCGGTCGCGGCCACCTGATGCTGGTCGAGGTCGATGCCATTCATCTGCCCGACACCCGCGGCATCACCTATGGCGTCGATCACTCCAAGACCACGATCGCCATCAACCGCTTCAGCCGCGGCGCGGCGACGCTCGGCTACTTCCACAACGCCGGCTATTTCGAGATCGAGGGCGCCGACGTCGAGGCGCTGCTCGGCTTCGGCGCCGCGAGCGCGCCGGTGCTGCCGGCCTATTGCGAATTCGTCAAGACCATCGGCCCGGGGCTCGAGGGCCGGGCCCTCGCCGAGACCGCGCTGAACCGCCTCAAGGGCCACTGGGCGCGGCGGCCGCGGCACAATCCGCTGCTCGCCTATCGCGCCGCGCTGCCGCGCCATCTCGACTGGCTTTCGGCCCAGCCGCCCAGCGCCTTCCATCCTTACGCCTTCAACACCAGCCGGCAGTTCGGCGCCAACGTCGCGCTGCTCGGCCATCATCTCGGCTGGCTCGGCGACACCTTGAACCTTCCAGCCGCCGAGGCAGTGGCGCTGTGCGAACGCCTCTCCGCCGCCGCCAAGACCTTCCAGTTCCTGCTGGCGCGAGCGCTGGCGCGCAAGCGCTTCGACCAGCTCGACGCCGCACTCGTCGCGATGGCGCAGGACTATGATGCGCTGACGGGCGCGCTGAAGGAGACCCTGCGCTTCGGCGGCATCACCGAAATTCCCTCGCTCGTTCCCTCGGGCACGTGAGATGACGGTGCTGACCGAACCGCACGCGCCGCGATCGTGGCCGGGTTCGCCCCGGCCATTGCCGTGTCGGCTGCCGCGCCATCGCAGGTTGTCGTGAGGCCGCCATGGCGATGCCCGCAGCGGTCACCGGCGACACCGTTCTGGCCCTGACCGACGGCTGGTCGGTGGCGATGTCGGCGGCGGGCGCCGTGACGCGCCCAGACCAGCTCGACACCCTCGCCTGGCGCCCCGCCCGGGTGCCCGCCAGCCCGGCCGCCGATCTCGGCGCGACAGCGGACGAGGTCGACGCCCACGATATCTGGTATCGCTGCGATCTCGTCGCGACCGGTCCGCACAGCTTGCGCCTCGACGGTCTCGCCGGCCATGCCGACGTCTTCCTCGACGATCACCTGCGCGTCGATCACTTGCGCGTCGAATCGCGATCGATGTTCGTCGCCCACGACATCGATTTCGACGGCACCGGGCCGCACCGGCTGACGATCCGGGTCAAGGCGCTGACGCCGCTGCTGGAGGCGGCGAGCGGACCGCGCCAGCGCTGGCGGCCGATGATGATCTCGCCCCAAAGCCTGCGCTTGCTGCGGCTATCGCCGCTCGGCCACATGCCGGGCTGGGCGCCACGCATTGCCCTGGCCGGGCCATGGCAGGACGTCAGGCTCATCCGCCGCGGCGCGCCGTTCCGGATCAGGGCGCTGCGCCTGATCCCGTCGCTGCACGGCGCGCGGGGCCGCCTCGCCATCGACATCACATTCGATCACCCGGTCGATCCCCTGCCCGTTCTCGCCTGCGCCGGGCATGACGTGGCGCTGAGGCGCATGGAGCCGAAGCGATTCAGCGGCGAGCTTGCGCTCGACGACGTGGCGCCGTGGTGGCCGCACACCCATGGCGCGCCGGCCCTGCACCAGGCGGTGCTGCGGGTCGGCGCCACCGAGGTCGACCTCGGCCGGATCGGCTTCCGCTCGCTCGCCCTCGACAGAGGCCGCGACGGCGCGGGCTTCCGCCTGCGCATCAATGGCGAAGCGGTGTTCTGCCGCGGCGCCAACTGGATGCCGCCGGATCCGCAACGGCCGGGCAGCGCCGATCCGCGCCCGCTGCTGGCACGGGCGAAAGACGCAGGCATGAACATGCTGCGCCTCTCCGGCACCACCATGCCGGAGAGCGACGCGTTCTATCGCGCCTGCGACGAGGCTGGCGTTCTGATCTGGCAGGACCTGCCCTTCGCCAATTTCGATTACCCGACCGGCGACCCGGCGTTTCACGCGCTGGTCATGGCCGAGACGCGCCAGCTCATGGAGCGGCTGCAGGCCTCACCCGCGCTCGCCGTGGTCTGCGGCGGCAGCGAGATCGCGCAGCAGGCGACGATGCTCGGCCTCAAGCCCGCCCAGACCGCCAATCCGTTCTTCGAGGACGAGGCGGCAAAGCTCGTGATGGCCATCGCGCCGCAGGCGCTCTATGTGCCGCACACACCGTGGGGCGGGCCGCTGCCGTTCTCCACCGACCACGGCGTCACTCATTACTACGGCGTCGGCGCCTATCGCCGCCCGATCGAGGATGTCCGCCGCGCCGATGTGCGCTTCGCCAGCGAGTGCCTCGCCTTCGCCAATGTCCCCTCGCCGGCGCGGCTGCGCGCCGCCAGGCTGAGCGATCCGGCCGCCCCGCGCTGGAAGAGCGGCGTGCCGCGCGACCTCGGCGCCGACTGGGACTTCGAGACCGTGCGCGACCATTACGTCGCGGCGCTCTACGGTGTCGACGTGCAGGCGCTGCGCAGCGGCGATCCCGAACGCTACCTGGCGCTCGGCCGCGCCGCGCCGGCCGAGCTCATGGAAGCCGTGTTCGCCGAGTGGCGCAGCACCCGGTCGGGCTGCGGCGGCGGCCTGGTCTGGTTCCTCAACGATCTCGTGCCCGGCGCCGGCTGGGGCGTGCTCGACGATCGGGGCGAGCCGAAGACCACGTGGTACGCGCTGCGCCGCGCTTTCCAGCCGCTCCATCTCGGCGTCACCGACGAAGGCCTCAACGGCCTCGCGATCCACGCCGGCAACGAGACGAGCACGGAACGCCGGGTCAAGCTGACGCTGGCGTGCTACGGCGAAGCCGCGCATCCGCTGGCCAAGGCCGAGGCATCTCTCACACTGGCGCCGCGACAGACCGCCCGCCTCGACAGCGCGACGCTGCTCGGCCGCTTCTTCGACTTCACCTATGCCTATCGCTTCGGGCCGCTCGCCCATGACGCGACGGTCGTGCGCCTGTTCGACGCCGACAGCGGCGAGCGACTGGCCGAGGCGGCGCATGTGCTGGCCGGCCGCGCCGCGACGCCGGGGGCCATCGGCCTTGCGGCGGAGGTCGCGAGCGATACTGACGGCTATGCGCTGCGCATTTGCGCCGAGCGCTTCGCCCGCTTCGTCACCGTCGACGACGATCAATTCATTGCCGGCGACCAGGGCTTCTGCCTGACGCCGGGAGAGACCCGCCTCGTCCGGCTGGTGTCGCGCGGCAGCAATGCCCGCCCGGCCGGCACGGTCGCCGCCCTCAACTCCCATCCCGTCAGCTATCGCGCATCATGATC
Organism: Bradyrhizobium sp. WD16; assembly: GCF_024181725.1. Taxonomy (NCBI): domain Bacteria; kingdom Pseudomonadati; phylum Pseudomonadota; class Alphaproteobacteria; order Hyphomicrobiales; family Nitrobacteraceae; genus Bradyrhizobium; species Bradyrhizobium sp. WD16. The sequence goes on from NZ_CP028908.1 coordinate 1,589,013, forward strand.
ACCCCGACCTCCTTCGACACCATCGCCGGCCGGCTGCATCTGCCGACAACGACACGCTCCCACCTCGGCGTCGTCATCGTGCCGCCGCACGGGCTCGAGGCCCTGGCCGCCGCCAAGACCCTGCGCCTTCTCGGCGAACGGCTTGCCGCGGCCGGTCATGCCGCGCTGCGCTTCGACCTGCCGGGCACCGGGGATTCCCTCGGCGACGACGCTCAGCCGGACCGCATCAAGACCTGGACATCTGCCGTCATTGCCGCCGCGGCGCATCTCACCGCGGTGGCGGGCGTCGGCGGCATCGCCGTGGTCGGGCTGCGGTTCGGCGCCCTGCTGGCGCATCAGGCCGCGCCTCGCATCGCCAATCTCGCCGGTCTCATCCTGCTCGATCCGGTCAGCCAGGGCGCGCTCTACGGCCGCGAACTCGCCATGACGGCACGCGTGGTGGCGGAAGGCTCGGGGCTCGATCCGGATCAGACCGCGACGGCTGACGGCATCGTCGGCGGCGGCCTGTTCACCAGCCGCGACACCATCGCCGCCATGCGCCCGCTGCGCCTGTCGCTGACGTCGACGACGCCGACGCTGGTGCTGCACCGCCCCGGTGCCCGCGATATCGCGGCACTCATGGCCGAGGCTCCGTCCAGCAACAACATCACGGCCGAAGCGGCGAGTGGTTTTGAACGCATCGGCCTCAGCCCGACCGTGGCCGAGACGCCGCATGCGGTGCTGGCGCGCACTGTGGCCTTTATCGACGCGCTGCCGCGACCGGCTGCACAGTCAGTGACGGCGGCGCCCGTGGCGAGGATCGGCGACGACAGCATGCGCGAGGAAGCGCTGGTGTTCGGCCCCGATCACCGCCTGTTCGGCGTGCTGTGCCAGCCCGCGCGTGTCAGTGGACCGTCACCGGTGCTGATCATGGTCAATGCCGGGCGCAATCCCCACACCGGCTGGGCGCGCTCGAGCGTGACGCTGGCGCGCCGCCTCGCCGCCCACGGCATCGCCAGTTTGCGTTTCGATCTCGGCGGCATCGGCGAAGGCATCGACCGGCCGGATGCCCGCGACCATCTCGACGAGCTGCTCTACAGCGATGCCCAGGACGCCGAATGCCGCGCCGCCATCGATCTCGTCTGCGCGCGCGGACTTGGGCCGGTGACGGTGCTCGGCGCCTGCTCGGGCGCCTATCTGGCGCTGCGGGCCGCGGCGCAGGACGCCCGCGTTGCCGGCGCCGTCTTGGTCAACCTGCAGCGCTTCATCTGGCGCGCGGGCGAGACCGTTACGGCGGCGATCGCCAACAACTATCCCATCACGACGCACTATGTCGGCAAGCTGGCGGATCCGTCCGCCTGGAAGAAGGCGCTGACCGGCGAGCGCAAGCTGGCGCCGCTGCTCAAGGTGCTGCTGGGCCGCGCCGGCCGACGCCTGCTGCCGAGCAAGGCCGCGCTATCCGACAGCGAGCGGGCGCGGGCGATGATGCGCGAACTGACCGGGCGCGGAACGCGGATCGATTTCGTCTTTGCCGAAGACGACAACGGACTGATCGAGCTCGCCAATCATTTCGGGCCGCGTGGCCGCGACCTCGTCGGGCGGCCAAGCGTTCACTTCCATTTCCTCACCGATTGCGACCACGACCTGACGCCGCCGGCCGCGCGCGAGCGCCTGTTCGAGCTCGTTGTCACGGCGATGCATGCAGGCCCAAAGACGGCCGCCGACTCGCCGGCCGACGCTCGCACCGACGAGTCGCTGGTTGCCTGACCCGCTCAACTTTTTTGGGTGAAAGCTTTGAAGGGATGATCGCTGCGGCCCCGCGCGCCGCAGTCTTCGCGCGACTGTCTTCGCGCTACTGTCTTCACGCGACGATCTTCGCGTTGCAGTCTACCAATCTATCGCCCGATGATCGACTTGCGGCGTCAGCCCGCGGTCAACAAACGCAACGCGACCAGCACGCCGACCCCGACGAAAGCGGTTACCATGATCGAGAAAACGACCCGAACCGCCTGATCCAATACACGCAACATGACGCGTACCCCACAACCGCGACACCCAATGAAACAAACGCAAACAACAGAACGACTGACTTATAAAGACAGCACCTGCGGCGTGACCGACGCCGCCGCCACTCATCCGTCCGCGCGGCAACCGACGGGATCGAGACAGAAATCTGAATGGAAACGGTAACATAAGGTTAACCATGAGGCGCGGCTTGTCAATGTCACCGCCCCGTCACGGCGCGCGGGTGGGGACAATTGCCTCGCGGCATCACCCTTGAACAGCGTAACCGGCCGGCCGAAGACCTCGGCCAGCCCGTTACGATTGATCGAAGACAGCGATATCCGTCAGGGACAGGGATGACGATAGCCGTCATAGCCCAGATAGGTGCCGCTGGCGGGATCGTAGGATCGATAGCGCCGCATGCAGTAGCCGACGGCATCCGACGGCCCCACATAGACCGGCGGCGCGCCGTAGTAGTAGTCCGGTGGATAGGCATAATAGGGCGACGACAGCGCGCCGCCGATGATCGCGCCCGCGATCAAACCGCCGGCGACGGCACCGCCCCAGCCCCAGCCACGGTAATGAACCTGCTGCATCGTCGCGAGATCGGCCTTGTCGAGTGCCAGATGCGCGCCGATCGGCGCCGCCTGCGCGGGCACGGCGGCCATCGCGCTCGCCGCCAGCAACGCAGCAGCGGCCATTCGTTTCAGTGAAGTCGTCGAAGCCAACATGATCGTCTCCCTGTTTCTCCGCCGGCACCTTCGGCGCGGCGGATTTAACGCGAGATCGTCGGCGACGTCAGTTAAACTTTTGCGAAGGAGCCGGAGAACACGCTGCCGCAGTTCTCAACCATAGCGGGAGAACGCCCGGCGACACGCAGGCCCTCCGCCAGCGTCACCGCAACGGAATCATACACCGGGATACCGAGTTCGGCTTCGAGCGCCGCCGCCACCTCGCCGCCGCGCATGTTGGTGCAGACGATCGCCACCGCATCGCAGCCTTCCGCCGCCACCTCGCGCGCCATCGCCGCGATGCGATCTGCGCTGACGGTTGAGAAAGAGTAATTATCCTGCAGGCCGAGGTGGGATTCCGCCGTGCAGCGGAACCCGGCCGCGGTCCAGTTGGCGATGATCCGCGCCTGCACGTCGCCGCGATAGGGCGTGACGAGGCCGACGCGCGCAATGCCGTTGCGGCGGAACAGCGAGCGAAAGCCGAGCACCGCGGTGCAGGCGTTGATGCCGGTGGCGGCGCGAATGCGCGCGCACAGCCGTTCATCGGCCTCGAATCCGAGCCAGGCAGCCGAGGTGCCGTTCCAGGCGATGCAGTCGACCTTGGCATCGGCGAGCAGCTCGGCGGCGCGCAGGATCTCGCTGTCGTCGAACTGCTGCAGGGCGGGTGCGCTCAGCGCGATCTCGGTGACGCGGAAGCGGGAGAAGTGCGCGGTGACGTCGCCGACGCCGGCCAGCATCGCGGCCGTCATCGGCTCGAGCACGGTGTTGGACGACGGCGTCAGCATGCCGAGGCGGGTGGTGGACATTGGAAGGGGGATCACCTGATTTTGGCTTGCGATCGAGTCTTGCTCAGTTGTCATGCCGCGCTTGTCGCGGGACATGCACGTCTCAACGGCGCGCCGGCGTGAAAAGACGTGGATGGCATAGCGATCCGGCGAGCGCCGGATCGCGTTCTTGAGGAATGCCGGAAGTCGGAAACATCCGACTTCCGGGTGACAAGCCCGGCCATGACGAAGATATCTGCCGCCTTACGCCGCCGCCGGCTGCGAGGCGACTTCCTTGATCAGCGCGAGGACGTGCCGCTTCATTTCGTTGAAGGCCGGGCTCGTGACGTCGCGCGGACGGTCGAGATCGAGATCGATCACCTCGCGGATGCGACCCGGCCGGCGGGTCATCACCACGATCCTGGTGCCGAGCACGAGCGCCTCGTCGACGCTGTGAGTGACGAAGACGATGGTGCCGCGATGGCGCTGCCAGATCGCAACCAGTTCCTCCTGCATCTCGCTCTTGGTCTGGGCGTCGAGCGCGGCGAAAGGCTCGTCCATCAGGATCACCCGCGGGTTCATGATCAGCGCCCGCGCGATGCCGACGCGCTGGTTCATGCCGCCGGAGAGCTCAGCCGGATAATGGCTCTCGAAGCCGTTGAGCCCGACCATGTCGATATAGGCCTGGGCCCGGTCGCGCCGCACCGCCCTGGCGATCCCCTTCAGGCGCAGATGGAAGCCGATATTCTCGGCGACCGTCAGCCAGGGCATCAGGGTCGGCTGCTGGAAGACGACGCCGCGATCGGCGCCCGGCGCCGTGACGAGCCGGCCCTCGACGGTGACACGGCCGCGGCTCGGCTTCTCGAAGCCGGCGACGATATTGAGCAGGGTCGACTTGCCGCAGCCCGAGGGACCGAGCAGGCAGACGAAGTCATTGCTGGCAAAGGACAGGTTGATGTCGTCGAGCACATTGACGTCGCGGCCGCGGCCGGCGTCGCGGAACACCTTGGAAATGCCTTCGATATGGATATCGGCCATGATGCCCTCCCCGCCTTAGCCCTGCCGCCCGGCGACGGTGGTCGCCTTCTGCCAGTGCAGCACCGCATTCATCAGCCGCTTGATGGCGAGATCGCAGACGAAGCCGAGCACGCCGATCGAGATCATGGCGGCGAGCACGATGTCGTAGCGCAGGAAGTAGTAGGAATCCCACAGCACGTAGCCGAGGCCGCTCTTCACCGCGACCATTTCGGCGGTGACCGTGAGCATCCAGGCCGAACCGACGGCGATGCGCAGGCCGGCGAAGATCGAGGGCAGCGCCGCCGGCAACACGATGTGCAACAAGGTCTGGCGCTCGGTCGCGCCCATCATGGCGCCGGCGCGGATCAGGTTGCGGTCGACGCCCTTCACGCCGTGGATGGTGTTCATCAGGATCGGGAAGAAGGCGCCGAGAAAGACCAGAAAGATCGCCGGCTTGTCGGCGATGCCGAACCAGATGATGGCGAGCGGGATCCATGACACCGGCGGAATCGGCCGCAGCATCTGCAACGTCGGCTCCAGCGTCGTCTCCGCGGTCCGCCACCAGCCGATGGCGGTGCCGAGGAGAATTGCCGAGGCCGCCGCGATGGCGAAGCCGAAGCCGACACGCCAGGCGCTGGAGAGCGCGTCGTGCAGCCAGTGGCCGGAATAGCTCTGCGTCGTCTCGTCGATGCCGAACATCCAGTCGGCCAGCGCATGCAGCACCGCCGACGGGGCCGGCAGCAGCGCCGGCGGCAGGAAGCCGGCGCGGGCGAAGGCCTCCCAGCCGATCAGGATGGCGACGGGAACGATGAAGCGGTCGAACCGGCGCCCGAACGAGGGGCCGGCCGACGCGCCATCGGTCAGCTCAATAGCCGAGCTCATTCTTCGACCTCTTGGTCACCGCTTCGAGGAAGGAATAGTCCATGTTTTTGGTGACCTGGGCCGAGACGTCGCCTGAGATGTATTTCAGGTCCTTCATCATGGCGGCGATCGCCAGCGTCTCCGGACGATGCAGCTCGTAGTCCGGATAGGCGTTCTCCAGCGCCGCTTCGGCCACCGCCCTGTCGAGGCCAGTCTGCTTGACGATGACGTCGGCCCAGACGCCCTTGTCGGCCTTGAGCTTGTCGACCAGTTTCACCACCGTGGCGACGGTCGCCTGAACGTCGGCGCGGCGGGCGGCGATCACGTCCGAGCGGGTGACGATGATGTTGGTGAGCTTGCCGGCGGCCTGGTCATAGGGCAGCACGAAGGTCTTGCCGGCGCCGGCGAGGCGGATCTGCGAGGCAAACGGCTCGACGGTGCAGACCATGTCGATCTCGCCCCGGCGCAGCGCCGCGATGTGATCCGACGGGTTGGGAATGTTGACGAACTGCAGGTCCTTGTTGACGCTGATGCCCTGCTTGTCGAAGGCGCCGCGCATGTGAATGTCCTGGGCGTTGCCGCGCGAGGCCGCGACCTTGAGCGGCGTGCCGGCGGCCTTGGCCTTCTCCACCGCCGCCTTGAACGAAGCCCAGTCGCCCTTGGCGAGGTTGAGCCCCGGCGACGACAGGCATTCGGAGCCGCCATTGACCTCGCCGGAAATGGCGACGAGGTCGAAGCCCTTGTCGAGCGCGGTGACGTAATGGAGATAGGTCACCTGGGCGACGTCGAGGCTCTTCGACACCAGCGCGGTGAGAACGTCGTTGCCGGAATTGAAGCCGGTCGCATCGATGGCGACACCCTCGGCGAGACCGGGCGTCAGCGCCATCGGCAGGCAGTGGGCGCACTTGGCATAGCCGAGCTTGATCGGCTCGGCGGCACGAACGGCCGGCGTCAGCAGGGCGACGCTGGCGACGGCGCCTGCGGCAAGCGCTCCGATCATCAGCCGCGTCAGCATGGTCTTTCGCATCGTTGCGATCTCCGAAACGAATAAGGTCACCGGCATTGAAACGATGCTGACAGAGCGTCGCCGCAGCGCGCAAGCATTTTTTGAATTCTGCATACAATTTCAGCCATCAGCCTATTTTCACAACAGTATTTGCCTATAATAAAAGCGCGAATCCGGGCGTTGACCCGGTCATAATCGGACCGACTTCGGAGTGCGACGTGAGCGAGCAATCCCCTCGACGGCGCGGCCGGCCGCGCAAGGCCGCCACCATCGACAAGACCGTCGGCCAACATCTGCGGCTGCGCCGCACCAGCCTGCACGAGCGCGCCGTGGAGCGGCTGCGGGAGCTCATCATCCGCGGCGACCTCGCCCAGGGCACCGAACTCGTCGAGGCAGAGCTGTGCGCGCTGATCGGGGTCTCACGGACACCGCTGCGCGAGGCGCTCAAGCTTCTCGCCGCCAGCGGCCTCGTCGAACTGCGCCAGAACCGCAGCGCCCGTGTTGCGGTGATGAAGCGCGACGAAATCCTCAGCCTGTTCGAAACCCTGAGCGGGATCGAGCGCCATGCCGCCGAGCTCGCCGCGGTGCGGATGGAGGCGGAGGATCTCGGCGAACTGACGCGGATGCAGGACGAGATGGAGCAGCAATTCGCCGGCAGGAATATCGACGTCTATTTCGCTCTCAACCATGCGCTGCACCAGGCAATCGTCGCCGGCACGCGCAATCCGCTGCTCAGCGAGACCCATCAATGGCTGATCGCCCGCGCCGAATGGGCGCGCTATTCGGCGCTGAGGTCGCGGCAGCGCTGGGACGAATCGGTGAGGGAGCATCGCGATATCCTCGCGGCGCTGACGGCGCGCGACGCCACCGCGGCGGGGCGCTTGCTGGCGCAGCACGTGATGAATACCGGCTTCGAGGTGGTGCAGGCCCTGTCCGATCGGGAGGCATCGCCTCAGGCCGGCGGCGCCGGCCACGCCGCCTGAGGAGAAACCAAACGATGCGCATCCTCCTCGTCAATCCCAACACCACCGCCGAGGTGACCGACCTGCTGACGACGGCCGGACGGCGCGCCGCCGCGGCCGGCACCGAACTGATCCCGGTCACCGCGCCACGCGGCGTGCCCTATATCGCCACCCTCGCCGAGGCCCAGATCGGCGGCGCCATCGCCCTCGAGATGCTCGCCGCCCATCACGGCACGGCGGACGCCGCGATCATCGCAGCCTTCGGCGATCCCGGCCTGTTCGGCGCCCGCGAATTGTTCGATACCCCGGTGATCGGGATGTCCGAGGCGGCCATGCTCACCGCCTGCATGCTGGGACGGCGCTTTTCCATCGTCACCTTCGCCACCGCGCTGGGTGCCTGGTATCGCGACTGCGTCGAGATGCACGGCCTGTCGGCGCGGTGCAGCTCGGTGCGCTGCCTCGACGAGGCCTTCGCCACACTGACGCAGGTGCAGCACGACAAGGAAGGCCTGCTGGTCGATCTCGCGGGCAAGGCCGTGGCCGAAGACGGCGCCGAGGTGATCATTCTCGGCGGCGCGCCGCTGGCCGGCCTCGCCGACAAGGTCCGCGACCGCGTCGCGGTGCCGCTGGTCGATCCGATCGCCGCGGCGGTGAAGCAGGCCGAGGCCATCATCACCCTCAACCCGCGCAAGGCGATCGCCGGCAGCTTCCGCCGCCCAGCGCCGAAACCGACGACCGGCCTTCCCGCGCCGCTCGCCGCCCGCATCGAACATCGCGACATTCCTTTCGCCGCCGAGTGAAATCGCGGCGATTCACGACCCGAGGAGCGACAGCCATGAGTTTTGACCTGATCATTCGCGGCGGCACGGTGGCGACGGCCGCCGACACGTTTTCCTGCGACATCGGCATCCGTGACGGCAGGATCGCCGCGCTGGGCAGCGATCTCGGCACCGCCCGCCGGGTGATCGATGCAACCGACCGCCTGGTGCTGCCGGGCGGCATCGACAGCCACGTCCACATCTCGCAGCCAAGCGGCGAGGGCATCGTCATGGCCGACGATTTCGAGAGCGGCACCCGCGCCGCCGCCTTCGGCGGCAACACCACCGTCCTGCCGTTCTGCCTGCAGGAGCGCGGCCACAGCCTGCGTCAGGCGGTCCGCGACTATCACGCCAAGGCGGAGGGCAGCTGCTACGTCGACGTCAGCTTTCACCTGATCATTTCCGATGCCACCGAACAGGTGCTCGGCCAGGAGCTGCCGGCGCTGATCAAGGACGGCTACACCTCGTTCAAGGTCTTCATGACCTACGAGGACCTGGCGCTGTCCGACCGCGAGATCCTCGAAGTGATGTCGGTGGCGCGCGAGACCGGCGCGCTGGTGATGGTGCATGCGGAGAATTTCGACGCCATCCGCTTCCTCACCGATCGGCTCGAACGCGCCGGCAAGACCGCACCGCATTTCCACGGCGCGTCGCGGCCGATCCCGGTGGAGCGCGAGGCGACCCACCGCGCCATTGCCCTCGCCGAGCTCGTCGACGTTCCGGTGATGATCGTCCACGTCTCCAACCGCGGCGCCATGGAGGAGATCCGTCGGGCACAGCAGCGCGGGCTCAAGGTCTTCGGCGAGACCTGCCCGCAATATCTCGTGCTGACCGAGAAGGACATGGAAGGGCTCAACATGGAGGGCTCGAAATACGTCTGCAGCCCGCCGCCCCGCGACAAGGAGAGCCAGATCGCCTGCTGGGAAGGCCTGCAGCAGGGTGTCTTCAACGTATTCTCCTCGGACCACTGCCCGTTCCGCTACGACGAGACCGGCAAGCTCGCGCCCAATGGCCGCACCAGCTTCCGCTGGGTGCCGAACGGCATTCCCGGGGTCGAGACCCGCCTGCCGATCCTGTTCTCCGAGGGCGTGGTCAAGGGCCGCATCGATCTCAACCGTTTCGTCGCTCTCAGCGCCACCAACCACGCCAAGACCTACGGCCTCTATCCGCGCAAGGGGACCATCGCCATCGGCTCCGACGCCGACATCGCGATCTGGGATCCGAAGCGCGAGGTCACCATCAGCCAGAGCCTGTTGCATCACGGCTCGGACTACACGCCCTATGAAGGCATCAAGGTCACCGGCTGGCCGGTGACCACCATCGTTCGCGGCGAAGTGGTGGTGGAGGACGGCAGGCTGGTCGGCCGCAAGGGCGCCGGGCAGCACCTGTCGCGCGAGCGCTCGCAATATGCCGTGGCGGAGGCGGCGGAGTAGAAAGTCGCCGGCGGCTCGTTCGCATTCCATGGCCATGCCCGCGCTGGTCGTCCACGCATTTGCAGCGCCTCACAGGAAAGGCGTGGAAGGCCGGGACGAAGCCCGGCCATGACGAGGACAATGGGGCTTGCGCCTCGTCTGCCGGCGAGGGCACCCCGCTCTGTGTCGTCGTCGCCCGGCTTGATCGGGCGAGCCTCCGCCTTCGCGGAGGGCGACGGCTGAGCATACGCGGTGCCGCGCGTGCCTGTTACCAACGCCCCTCCCCTGGAACCAATCCGCGCCCCGCGGATTGTCGCCGCGGCTGGGTGCGCCGGGGACAGACGTTTTCCAGATGGCCGAAGTGAAATATGCGGGCGGGACGGAACACATCCGCGACCGCCTCTATCTCGTGATGGTGTTCGACGGTCAGGGACTGATCGTCGACGCGGCGCGCGGCGCGACGCGCCTCGTCCCGCTCGATGACGGCGGCGCGGAAGGAGAGGCCCGCCACAGGGCGCTGCTGGACAGCGCCCGCGCGGCGGCGGACGACGCCGGCGTGCCGGTGGTCTATGTTCTCGACCACGGCGACTGGCGCCCGGGCGACCCGATCAAGATGCCGGAGTAGCCGGCGCCGGCCCATGCGCCGGCTGATCAGGAGCTCGGCTTATTGACCTCGGCTTGCGGATGGCGGAATTGTTGTCGCCGGATCGCCGGGGACCAAGCCATGAAGCCAGCCCAGCCATGATGACCCTTCGTCAGGTCGAGGTGGTGCGCGCGGTGATGGTGACCGGCACCATCGGCGGCGCCGCCAAGCTGCTCAACGTCTCGGCGCCCGGCATCAGCCGCCTCGTCAAGTACACCGAGAAGTCGCTGGGCATCCGCTTCTTCCAGCGCCAGAACGGCCGCTATGTGCCGACCCCCGAGGCGCGCAGCATCTTCGAGCAGATCAACGCCGTCTACAAGAAGGTCGACGACCTGTCCGGCATGATCTCGGCCATGGGCAAGGGCTCCCTGTCCGAGCTGCGCATCGGCTCGGTGCCGAGCATCGCCCAGGTGATGGTGCCGCGCGCCATCGAGCGGGTGCGGCGGCGCTACCCCGACCTGCACATGGACATCAACATCCTCAAGATCGAGGAGGCGATCGACTACCTGCTGCTCGGCAAGGGCGAATGCGTCGCCATGAGCTACCGCCTGCCGCATTCGGCGCTCGATTTCCTGCCGCTCGCTTCGGGCGAACTCTATTGCATCGTGCCGGAGGGCCACGAGCTCGCCGGACGCGGCGTCGTTTCCGCGGCGGACATCATCCGCTATCCGCTGATCGGCATCGATCCCAACGATCCCTACGGCCGCATCATGGCCGAGATCTTCGCGCGCAACCGCCTGAGCTACGACATCACCATCCGCGCGCGGTTCGGCACCACGGTCTGCGCCCTGGTCCGCGCCGGACTGGGCGTCGCCATGATCGACCAGTTCACCGTGGCGCACGGCGGAGTCGCCGGCGTCGAGCTGCTGCGCATCGCCGAGCCGACCCGCTTCGACACCTACATCGCAGTCAAGCGCGGCGTGCCGCTGTCGCTTCACGCCGAGAGCTTCATCGCCTTTCTGCGCGAGGAGATGCGGGCGGTGCAGCCGGCGGCCGACGCTTCCAGGACGGGGCGCAAGGCGGCACGCAAAAAATAACATGATGTTATGTTTGCCATCAGAATGAGTAATTGTGTTAGGAAGCGCCCGCGCTAGTGTGGCGCCGACCGTACCTTGCTGCGCGCCTTGTCTACTGCAGCGCCGCGCACGGCGACAGCCAGGATCAACAAGCCAGCAACGCCGCCCAGAATGCCCGAACCGATCATCTCATCGCCGAATGACCTTCTCTCCGACCGCCGGGTGCTGACCGGGCTCGTCGGCTCGCCGATCAAGCATTCCGCCTCCCCCGCCATGCATGAATGGGCGGGCCTGACGCTGGGTCTGCGGCTGCACTATCACCTGATCGACATTCCCGGGCTCGACCGCGAGGGCCTGCGCGCGGTGTTCGAGGGCGTCCGCCGGCTCGGCTTCGCCGGGGTCAACGTCACCTTTCCCTACAAGGAGGCGGTCGTCGCGCTGCTCGACGAGCTCTCGCCCGGCGCCGCCGCCATGCAGGCGGTCAATACCGTGGTGGTGCGCGAGGGCCGGCTGATCGGCCACAACACCGACGCCACGGGCTTCGCCCGCGCCGCCCGCGGCCTGGTGGCCGGTACGAACGCCGGTCCGGTGGCGCTGATCGGCGCCGGCGGCGTCGGCAAGGCCATCGGCTTTGCCCTGTCCGAGCTCGGCGTCAGCGATTTGCGGATCTTCGATACCGACAAGACCAAGGCGGAAACGCTCGCCCGCGCGCTCGATGGCCGCAGCCGCGCGACCCTGCCCGCCAGCATCGAGGCGGCGCTCGACGGCGCCGTCGGCCTCGTCAACGGCACGCCGATCGGCATGCTGCCGAACCGCGACACGCCGGTGCCGGACGCCCTGCTCCATGGCGACCTGTGGGTCGCCGATGCGGTCTATTCGCCGCTGTGGACGCCGCTGCTGAAGGCTGCCACGGCGCGCGGCGCCAAGGTGATGACCGGGCGCGATCTCGCGGTTTATCAGGCGGCGGACGCCTTCGAGCTCTTCACCGGGCTTGCGCCCTCGGCGGACGAGATGGCGAAGGCCTTCGACGCGGTGATGGCCAAGCGCATGGCGGCCAGCGGCGCCTCCTGACAAGGCGGCCAAGGCCACGCCGCCAAGCACGGAAGCCCGATCGCCGCTTTGCGGTGGCGCCGGGGATCGTGCCATAGAGAGCGCGACTGGAGACGATACGCGGGCAAGGCCGCCTGCATCATGGAATTGCGCAAGACCGGCAACCAAGACCGGCCCTGCGCAGGGATCCGAAACGCAAGAGAGGGAGACGAGAAGTGAAACGCATTGTTCTGGCGGGCGCCATGCTCGCGGCCACCTGTGCCATCGGCCAGGCCCAGACCATCAAGCTCGCCGATGTCGCCGAATTGTCCGGCGGCGGCGCCACCGTCGGCACCAACTGGAAGAACGGCATCGACCTCGCGGTCGAGGAGATCAATGCCAAGGGCGGTATTCTCGGCCGCAAGATCGAGGTCAGCCACGCCGACTCGCAATCCAATCCGGGCGTCGCCCGCGCCCAGGTCCAGAAGGCCCTCGACAGCGAGCCTTACGTCCTGCTCGGACCGGGCTATTCCGGCTCGGTTAAGGTCACCGCGCCGCTCGCCGCGGAGGCTGGCATCACCCAGATCATGGGCGGTGAGGCCGCCGAACTGACCCGCATGGGCAACAAATTCCTGTTCCGCACCTCGTTCGGCCAGCAGTCGTCGATGCCCAAGGTCGCCAAATACATCGCCGAGGACCTCAAGGCGAAGACCGTGGCCGTCGTCTGGGTCAACAACGACTTCGGCAAGGGCGGCCGCGATGTCATCGTCGACGAATTCAACAAGCGCGGCGTCAAGGTGGTGGCCGACCTCTCGACCGAAGCCGGCCAGGCCGACTTCGCCGCCGACGTCGCCAAGGTCAAGGCGGCCAATCCGGACGCGATCTTCGCCTACGTCAACGAGGAAGAGAGCGCCCGGATCCTCAAGGAACTGCAGCGCCAGGCCGTCACCGCGCCGCGCGTCGGCGAAACCACGCTGGTCGGCCAGAAGGTCGTCGAACTCGCCGGCGATGCCGCCAACGGCGCCCGCGGCCATGTCGGCCTCACGACCGATGCGCCGGTCGAGCTTGTCAAGGCCTTCCGCGACAAGTTCGTCAAGAAGTACAATTACGTGCCCGACCACAACGGCCTCAAGGGCTGGCTCGCCGTCTACATGGTCAAGGCCGCGACCGAGAAGATGGGCAAGGTCGACTCCAAGGGCGTCGCCGATGCCCTGCACGGCCTGACCGTCAAGGCCGCCCAGGAGCCCGGCATCCTGATGGACGTCACCTTCGACCAGAACGGCGACATCGATCGCCAGGGCTTCCTGGTCGAGATCGTCAACGGCAAGCAGGTGGTCAAGCAGGTCCTGCCGAAGATGAACAACTGACGCGACCGCCGTCGCCCCGGTTTCCGCCGGGGCGACAGGTTCGCGACGGAGGGAAAGAAGAACATGTCCAATCTGCTCGACCTGCTGGTCGCAGGGCTTGCGACCGGCGCGATCTACGCGCTCGTGGCCGTCGGCTTCACGCTGCTATGGCAGACATCGCAGACGATCAATTTCGCGCAGGGCGAATTCGTCATGCTGCCGGCCTTCCTGATGCTGGCCGCGATGAACGCCGGCGCGCCGTTCTGGCTGGCGATCCTGATCGGCATCGCCCTGTCGGTGATCCTGCTCGGCCTCGGTTTCAAGCTGCTGCTCGTCGACCCCATGCTGCGCCACGGCGTGCTGCCGCTCGCCATCGCCACCATGGCGCTGGCCATCGGCATCAAGGAAGCGGTCAAGCAGTTCTACAGCGCCGAGGCCTCGCCCTTCCCGTCGCTGATCCCCGGCGGCGAAATCGCCGTGTTCGGCCGCCCGGTGGCGGTGCAGAGCATCGGCGTATTGATCCTCGCCATCGTGGTGGTGCTGGGGCTGACCGCCTTCCTCAACCGCACCTCGATCGGCCACCAGATGCAGGCGGCGTCGCAGAACCCGACAGTGGCGCGCATCATCGGCGTACCGGTCGAGCGGATGATTCTCCTGACCTTCGTCATCAATGCGGCGCTGGTGGCGATCGCCTCGATTCTGATCACGCCGATCTATCTCGCCAAATTCTCCAGTGGCGAGGTGCTCGGCCAGGCCGCCTTCATCGCCGCCATCGTCGGCGGCTTCAATCAGGTGCGCGGCGCCATCGCCGGCGGGCTCCTGATCGGCGTCGTCGACAATCTCGGCGCCGCCTATGTCTCGACCCAGTATCGCGCCGCCATTCCGATGATTCTCCTGATCGTCATCATCCTGTTCCGGCCGCAGGGCCTGCTCGGCCGCGCCGAGGAGCGTACGGTATGACCCGCACCGCCACCCTGATCCGGATCGGCATTGGCGCGGCCGTGATCGCCGCGCTGATCCTGGTGCCGATGAATTTCAACCGTTACGGCCTGTTCATCCTCAGCCAGTGGGCGGTGATGACCATCGCCGCCATGGGCCTCAACCTCACCCTCGGCTATGCCGGGCAGGTGTCGCTGGCCCAGGGCGCCTTCGTCGGCATCGGCGCCTACAGCGCCGCCATTCTCACCACCCAGGGGATTCCCGGCATCGGCCCGCTACCGCTCCTCGGCGCGCTGGTCGTCGCCGTGGCGCTCTGCTTCGTCGTCGGCTGGATCCTCGGCTATCCTGCCCTGCGGGTGCAGCACCATTATCTCGCCTTCGTCACCCTGGCGTTCTCGACCCTGGCCTTCCTGGTGTTCCGCAACGAAGACTGGCTCACCAAGGGCATCTACGGCATCAGCGGCATCCCGCGGCCCCATATCCTCGGCTTCGCGACCGGCAAGCCGTTGCCGTTCTATTATGTCTGCCTCGGATCGCTGGCGCTGGTCTCGCTCGCGGTGTGGTGGCTGATCCGCTCGCCCTGGGGCCGCGCCTTCGTCGCCTTGCGCGAAAATCCGCTGCGGGCGCTATCGCTCGGCATCGATACCCGCCGCTACACGCTGATGGCCTTCGCCATCGGCTCGGCGCTGGGCGGCGTTGCCGGCACCCTCTACGCGCCGCTGACGCAATATATCGATCCGGTGCCGTTCGGACTGTCGCTGTCGCTCGATCTGCTGATGATGGTGATCGTGGGCGGCTCCGGATTCTTCTTCGGACCGTTCCTCGGCGCCATGATCGCCGTGCTGCTGCCGGAGTGGCTGCGCTTCACCCAGGGCTATTACCTGATGCTGTACGCTGTCGCCGTGATCGCGCTGCTGATCTATTCGCCATCCGGCATTCTCGGCATCCTCGACCGCATCCTCAACGAGCGGCGCACCCGCGCCGCCTCGGCCAAGCGCGCCTCTGCCAAGGCCCAGCTGGAGACCGCACCATGAGCCCGGTCCTCCAGGTCAGCGGCATCGAGAAGCATTTCGGCGGCATCACGGCCGTCAACGGCGTCAGCTTCGAGGTCCAGGAAGGCGAGATCCTCGGCCTGATCGGCCCCAATGGCTGCGGCAAGTCGACCTTGTTCAACTGCATTCTCGGCCAGCTCACGCCCAGCGCCGGCGAGGTCAAGGTGGATGGCCGCGTCACGACCGGCATGCGTCCATCCGAGCTCAACCGCCTCGGCGTCAGCCGCACCTTCCAGCTCCTGCAGGTGTTTCCGAAGCTGTCGGTGCGCGAGAACCTCATTCTCGCCGGCCAGGAGCACCAGGGCAGCATGCTGTCGCGCCTGTTCGGATCTTCCGATGCCGGCCTCGGCGGGGCGGCCGACCAGATGATCTCCTTCTTCAAGCTCGACCATCTCGCCACCGAGCCGGCCGGCGGCCTGTCCTACGGCCAGCAGAAGCTGCTCGACGCCGCCATGGCCTTCATGGGCGGGCCACGCCTCGTGCTGCTCGACGAGCCTGCCGGCGGCGTCAATTTGTCGATGCTCGCCGACCTCAAGGAGCGGCTCGCCGCCATCAACCGCGAGAAGCGCGCAACCTTTGTCGTCATCGAGCACAACATGGAATTCGTGATGTCGCTGTGTTCCCGCGTCATCGTCATGGCCGAAGGCAAGGTTCTGGCCGAAGGCAGTCCCGACGCGGTGCGGCGCGACCCGGCCGTGATCGAAGCCTATCTGGGGCATTGAGAGCCATGCGACCTCAAGCACTCGTCCAAGGTTCAATGGCCAGGCCCCGGCCGGGCAGGACGTCGGTAACGGGGGCGCACCATTCGCCCGACACTGACCTGAGGAACGCAGCATGAGCGACACCATCCTCGAAGTGCAGGGCCTGGTCGGCGGCTACGGCAAGATGACCATCCTCAACGGCACGACATTCAGCGTGCCGGCCGGCACGATCACGACGGTGATCGGCCCCAACGGCGCCGGCAAGTCGACGGTGTTCAAGGCGATCTTCGGACTGCTCAAGCTGCGCGAGGGGCGCATCGTCTTCAAGGGCGAGGACGTCACCGGCTTCAGCCAGCGCAAGCTGCTGGCCGCCGGCATCAGCTACGTGCCGCAGGGCCGCAACATTTTCCCGGAACTCTCGGTGCGCCACAACATCGAGCTCGGCGCCGTCGCCGCCGGCAGCGGCATCCCCGACCTGCACGGCCGGATCGAGGCGGCGCTCGACCGTTTCCCGGCGCTGCGCCGCAAGGCCGGCCAGCAGGCCTCGACCCTGTCCGGCGGCGAGCAGAAGCAGCTCGAAATCGTCCGCGGCCTGCTGCTCGCCCCCAAGCTCGTGCTGATCGACGAGCCCTCGATCGGGCTGTCGCCGCTGATGGTGCAGGAAACCTTCGCGATCCTGCGCGAACTGCGCGACCGCGGCGTCTCGGTGCTGATGATCGAGCAGAATGCGCGCTCGGCGCTGGAGATCTCGGATTACGGCATCGTCCTCGAACTCGGCCAGACCCGCCTCGTCGACCACGCCCAGAAGGTGCTGAACGATCCCCGCATCGGCCAGCTCTTCCTTGGCGGCGCCATGGGCGGTGAAACGGGCGGTGAAGCGGCATGACACGGCCGCGGCTCGGCATCGCGGGTTTCGGCGCCATCGGCCGCAAGCACGCCGAGGTGATCCGGGCCCATGACGGCGCGGACATCGCCGGCGTTGCCGATCCCTCGCCCGAAGCCGAGGCCTTCGCCACCGCCGCGGGGCTGCGCTGGTATCGCGCGCCCGAGGCCCTGATGGAAGCGATGCCGCTCGACGGCGTCATCATCGCCACGCCCAATGCCCAACATGTGCCGGTCGCCTGTCACTGCCTCGCCCGCGATATCCCGGTGCTGATCGAAAAGCCGGTGGCCGAGAGCGTCGCCGCGGCACGGCCGCTGGTCGAGGCGGCGGCGTCGAGCCGCGCCGCGGTGCTGGTCGGTCATCACCGCCGCCACAATCCGCGCGTGCGCGCCATGCGCGACATCGTCCGCTCCGGACGCCTGGGCCGGCTCACCGCCGTGACGGCGCTGTTCCTGATCAAGAAGCCGGACGCCTATTTCGACGTCGCCTGGCGCCGCGAGGCGGGCGGCGGGCCGATCCTCATCAACCTCATTCACGACGTCGACAGCCTGCGCTTCATCTGCGGCGAGATCACCGAGGTGCAGGCCATGACCGCGGATGGCGCCCGCGGTTTCGCCGTCGAGGACACTGCCGCCCTGACTTTGCGCTTCGCCGGCGGCGCGCTCGGCGCGGTGACGCTGTCGGATGCGACGCCGGCGCCGTGGAGCTGGGAAATCGCCTCGGGCGAGAACCCGATCTATCCGCATTACGATGAACCCTGCTATCTGTTCGCCGGCGCGTCGGCCTCGCTGAGGGCGCCCGGACTGGAATTGTGGGATTATGCCGGGGAGGCCGGCTGGCACGCGCCGCTGCGCCGCGAGCGGCTCGACGTCGCCGACGCCGATCCGCTGATCGCGCAGATCGGCCACTTTCTCGACGTCGTCGCCGGGCGGGCGGCGCCGGAAGTCTCGCTCAGTGATGCGCTCGGCACGCTGACGGTCATCGAGGCGATCAAGAAGGCGGCAACGAGCGGGACGCGCGTTGCCCCCCAGGCATCCATGGAGCAGGCGACATGAACAAGCGGGCGATTGCCACCGTATCGCTGAGCGGCGCGTTGGACGAGAAGCTGCGCGCCATCGCGGCCGCCGGGTTCGACGCGGTGGAGATCTTCGAGAATGATTTCCTGTCGTTCGACGGTGGACCGCGCGACGTCGGCCGGATGTGCCGCGACCTCGGCCTGGAGATCTGCGCGTTCCAGCCGCTGCGCGAT
Organism: Bradyrhizobium sp. WD16; assembly: GCF_024181725.1. Classification (NCBI taxonomy): domain Bacteria; kingdom Pseudomonadati; phylum Pseudomonadota; class Alphaproteobacteria; order Hyphomicrobiales; family Nitrobacteraceae; genus Bradyrhizobium; species Bradyrhizobium sp. WD16. The sequence goes on from NZ_CP028908.1 coordinate 1,607,425, forward strand.
TTCGAGGGCATGCCCGAACCGCAGCGCAGCCGCAACTTCACCCGCGTCGAGAAGAAGTTCGAGCTGATGCAGGAGCTCGGCACCGATCTTCTGCTGATCTGCAGCAATGTCTCGCCGGCCTCGCTCGGCGGCATCGACCGCGCCGCCGACGATTTCCGCGAGCTCGGCGAGATCGCCGCGAGGCACAGGCTGCGGGTCGGCTTCGAGGCTTTGGCCTGGGGGCGGCACATCAACGACTATCGCGACGCCTGGGAGGTGGTGCGCCGGGCCGACCACCCCTCGATCGGGCTGATCCTCGACAGCTTCCACGCGCTGGCGCCGAAGCTGCCGACCGCCGCCATCGCCTCGATTCCGAAGGATCGCATCTTCCTGGTGCAGCTCGCCGACGCGCCGAAGATCGACCTCGACGTATTGTCCTGGAGCCGGCATTTCCGCTGCTTTCCCGGACAGGGCAACCTGCCGCTCAACGACTTCATGCAGGCGATCGCCGCCACCGGCTACGGCGGCCCGCTGTCGCTGGAGATCTTCAACGACCAGTTCCGAGCCGGATCCGCCGCCCGCGTCGCCGTCGACGGCCTGCGCTCGCTGATCCTGCTCGAGGACGACGTGGCGGCGCGGGCGCAGCCGCCGCGGCCCTCGCGCCTGCCGCCGAAACAGGCCAGCCGCGGCGTCGGCTTCATCGAATTCGCGGTCAACGAGGACAAGGCCGGCGACCTTGCCGCGCTGTTCGGCCAGCTCGGCTTCACGCAGACCGGCCAGCATCGCAGCAAGGCGGTGCAGCGCTGGACGCAAGGACAGATTGATCTCGTGATCAACTGCGAGTCCCACGGCTTCGCCCATTCCCACTACATCACGCACGGCCCAGGCGTCTGCGCCATCGCCCTCGAGATCGACGACGTCGATACCGCCATGGCGCGGGCCGAGGCGCTGCACACCCGCACCTTCCATCAGCCGGTCGGCTCGGGCGAACTCGAGATCCCGGCGATCCACGGCGTCGGCGGCAGCCTGCTCTACTTCCTGACGCCGGGTGGCCAGAACTGGGACCGCGATTTCACCGCGCTTGCCGCCGGCGCCGCCGGCGGCCTGACCCGCGTCGATCACATCTCCCAGTCCATGCCCTACGAGGACATGCTGTCCTGGCTGTTGTTCTACACCGGGCTGCTCGACCTCACCCGCTCGCCGCAGATGGATGTCGCCGATCCGGGCGGCCTGGTGCAGAGCCAGGCGATCAGCAACGCCGACGGCTCGCTGCGCCTGATCATCAACGGCTCGGTCGCCAATCGCACGTTGTCGGCGCGCTTCCTGTCGGAATTCTTCGGCGCCGGCGTGCAGCACGTCGCCTTCGGATGCGACGACATCTTCACCACCGTGAAGGCGATGCGGGCGCGGGGCGCGAGCTTCCTCGCCATCCCGGACAATTACTACGACGACATCGAGGCCAAGTACGATCTCGCCCCCGATGTCATCACGCTGCTGCGCGAGAACCAGATTCTCTACGATCGCGAGGGCGACGGCGAATTCTTCCAGATCTATACCCACGCCTTCGACGACCGTTTCTTCTTCGAGATCGTGCAGCGGCGCAATTACCAGGGCTTCGGCGCCGCCAATGCCGCGATCCGCCTCGCCGCCCAGGCGCGCGAGGCGCGCCCGGTGGGCATGCCGCGGATCGGGTGAGTTGAACGGGCGAACGATGTACCGACACAGATCGCGTCGATGAGCCCCTCACCCGGCGCGCTGACGCGCGCCGGGTGAGGGGCATGAGCGAGGCCGCGGGACGGCAGCAGGCCTATCCCCGCCCCTTGTTGACGCGGAAGATCACCGGCACCGTGAAGCTCAAGGTTTCGTCGGCGATCAGCGGCGGCGGCGCCGGCACCGGATCCGAGCGCTTGAGCATCGCCAGCGCGGCGGCGTCGAACGCCGGATCGCCCGAGCTCCTGGCGATGCTGCTCGCCAGGATGTGACCGCGCCGGTCGAGGGTGAAGGACACCAGGATTTCGGCCGCCTTCTCCGTCCGCTCCGAGGGATAGCGTTTGTGGCGATCGAGGTGGGCGACCAGTTCCTTCTGCCAAGTGGTGCGGACCCGCTGCTTGGCTGCGCCGATGCCCTGGGCCGGCGTGGTGGCGCGATCCGACGGCTTGGCGGTTTCCGAGGTCGGCCGCGCGGTGGCTTCGGAAGCTGCGGATTCCGCCGCCGGCGCCGCCTGGGCCGCGGGCTTCACCGGCTCGTCCTTGGGCGGCTTGTCGGTGGCATTGGGGGCGACGACGCGATCGGGCTCCTCGCTCTCGACCGGCACTTCTTTCGGCAACTCGCTCGGCATCAGCTCCGCCTTCTGCGCCGAGGCCGCATTGGACGCCGGCGAAGCCTCGCTGTCGGGACCGGGCGGCAGGTCCGAGGGCGGAGCCTGAGGCGCCGCGAGTTCAAGGCTGATCTCCATGCCCGGCGCGCCGAGCTCCTCATCGACCTCGGCTTCGCTCAGATGCGCGAACGCCAGCACGGCCCCGCCGACATGCAGAAACAGCGCCACTGCGGCAGCGCTCATCCAGAGCACGCGGGAGGGGGAGGCAGGTGCGTCGGCAAAGCTCACGGACGTCGCCTCACGGCTTGGCGGCCGCCGCCGCGCCGCCCGGCACGCCCTCGAGGGCGATCAGCGCCACCTTGAGGTAGCCGCCGCTGCGCAGCAGATCGAGGATGTTCATCATCTCGCCATAGGGCACGGTGCGATCGGCGCGCAGGAAGATGCGCCGATCCTTGCCGCCGTCGCCGCCCTGGCCATCGAGGGTGCTGACCAGATCGACACGTTTCACCGGTGTCTCGCCGATCGCCACCGCGAGGTCGGCCTGGATGGTGACATAGGTCGGCTTGTCGGGCCGCTTCTGCGGCGTCGCCGTCGAGGACGGCAGGTCGACCGGCAGGTCGACCGTCGACAGGGGCGCCGCCACCATGAAGATGATGAGCAGCACCAGGATCACGTCGATGAACGGCGTGACGTTGATCTCGTGGGTTTCGCCGAAATCGTCGGCGTCGTCGACGTCGGTGAAGGTGACGCCCATGGTCGACCTCCGCTATTCCGCCGCCGTCCGCATGCCGCCGCCATGGGCGCGATCGAGATCGCGCGACAACAGCCGGCCGGCGGCGCCGGAAGCACGGCTGACCATCTCGAGATAGGCCTTCGTCACCCGGGCGAAATGATTGTAGATGATCACCGCCGGAATGGCGGCGACGAGCCCGATCGCCGTCGCCAGCAGCGCCTCGGCAATGCCCGGAGCCACCACCGCGAGATTGGTGGTCTGCGCCTTCGAGATGCCGATGAAACTGTTCATGATGCCCCATACGGTGCCGAACAGCCCGACGAAGGGCGACGTGGCGCCGATGGTGGCGAGCACACCCATGCCGAAACGCATCCGCCGCGCCTCGGCGCGGGAAATTTCCGCAAAGCTCGATGCCGCGCGCTCCTTGATGCCGGCGTCACTGGAGATGCCGGCGGACAACCGCGCCTCGCGCAGGGCGGCGGCAAGGAACCCGGCCAGGATACTGGACCGGTCGCCGAGGGCGGACCGCGCCTCCGCGATCGAGCGGGCTTCCGCGATCGCCTCGAGCGCGCCGCGCAGCCGGCGCTGCGCCAGAAGCTGTTCGACGAACTTGCCGATGAAGACGGTCCAGGTCACCAGCGAGGCGAAGGCGAGGCCGACCATGACCGCCTTGACCACGATGTCGGCCGCCATGAACATCGACCACGGCGACAATTCATGCGGTACCGCCAGTGCCCGGATCTGGTGCGGGCCGGCGTCGGTGGCCGCGACCGGCGGCGGTGCGGCGCTCTCCACCGGCGCGGCGACGACAGGCGGCGGCGCCGCAGGAGTTGCGGTCACGGCGGGAGATGCGGCGATCGGCGCGGGCGCCGGCGACGCAAGAGCACCTGGCCGGGCCGCGCCTTGCTGGGCCGCGCCCTGCTGAGCCGCGACTGGAACGGCGAGCAGCGCCGCAACCAGACCGGCAGCAAGGACAGAAATCATACGCCTCATCATGACCGCCTTTCGCAATCCCACTCAGACCTCGGCCCAGTAGCGGATCAGGTTGTGATAGATGCCGGTCAATTTGACCGTTTCAGGGTCGCCGCGCCCGAGCCGCCCGCTCAGGCCCTGGATGGCTGCGTCCAGGTCGAAGATCATGCTGCGAGCGCGGTCGTCCCGTATCATGCTCTGCAGCCAGAAGAAAGATGCCACCCGCGCGCCCCTGGTCACCGGCGTGACCATGTGCAGGCTGGCCGAGGGATAGAGCACGAGATGGCCGGCCGGAAGTTTCACCTCGTGCGAGCCGTAGTCGTCCTCGATCACCAGATCGCCTCCGTCATAATCCTCCGGCTCCGACAGGAACAACGTCACCGACAGGTCGGTGCGGATGCGCAGTCCGGTCAGCGGATCGCCGCGCACGGCATTGTCGACATGGATGCCGAAGTGATGACCGCCGGACGCCGCGTAGCGGTTGAACAGCGGCGGAAAGATCTGCCGCGGTATGGCGGCGGAGACGAACAGCGGATTTGCCGTCAGCGCCGAGATGATGCGCTGGCCGAGGCGGCGCGCCACCTCGCCGTCCGGCGGCAGCTGCTCGTTGTGCTTGACCATCGCGGACTGGCCGCCGGCCGTGGCACGGCCGTCCTCCCACTGCGCCGCGTCCATGACGCGGCGGAAGTCGGCGACCTCCTGCTTGCTCAGCACATCGGGGACACAGATCAGCATGATCAGAACTTCGCAGTGGTGACGAGATAGGCGGCGCGGCCGGGGCCGACTGCGACGAACGGCGCCGCGCTGCGATAGAGCGTGTCGTAATAGAGCGCGTTGGTGAGGTTCTGGACGTAGAGCTTCATGCTCAGATTCTCGTTGACCTTCTTTTCGACGAAGGCGTCGAAGCGCCAGTAGCTCGGCAGTTCGGTGCCGGTGTTGGCGGCGAAGGTGCCGCCGTAGATCTTCGAACGGTAGATCGCCTGCCCGCCGATCTCCCAGCCGCCGTCGAGCTTGTATTTGGTGAGCAGGCTGAAGGATTCGTGGGCGATATTGGCGAGCTGCAGCCCGACATTGCCGGCGATCGCCGTCTGCGTGACCTTGGACTTCATCAGCACGAGGCCGCCGAACAGGCTCCAGCGATCGGTGATGTTGCCGCCGGCCTCCAGATCGATGCCCTGGATGCGATAGGCCGCGCCCGACTGGAGCACGTTGTTGACCGTCTCGCGGGCGTTGGTCTTGTCGGTCTGGAACAGCGCGCCGCTCACCAGCAGATGGCGATCGAACAGCTCCCACTTGGTGCCGATTTCGACGCCCTTGTTGCGCTCGGGCCCGAGGATCTGGGTCGGCGACAGCGTCGGACTGAAACCGCCATAGTCTGCCGCCGTGCCGTCAAGTTCGGCGCCGAACGGATTGGAGGAGGTGGCATAGGCGGCGTAGATGCTGCCGATCGGCAGCGGCTTGTAGACGACGCCGCCGTTGTAATTGACGAGATCGGCGCTGGTGGCGTTCGAGGCGGTGTTGTTGGACGACGTGATGCTGTAGCCGTCGTAGCGTACGCCGCCATTGAGAATGAGAAGATCGTCGTAGTTGGCGGTCTCGATCAGGTAGACGCTCTTGGTATCGACGTTGTAGCGCGTCGGATTGCCGATCAATGTCGGCGACGAATAAAACGGCAGGTCGGTATAGGCCGGACTGAAGATCGACTGGTTCGCCAGCGCGCCGGACCCGCTGAAGGCGCTGGAACCGGCCGCCTCCGAGGCGAGGCCGGTATAGCGGTCGATCGAGACCTTCTCGTTGGCGAATTCGGCGCCGACGACCGCGGTGTGCTTCCAGGGGCCGGTGTCGAACTTGTAGGTGGCATCGCTCTGGTTGGCGAGAACGTCAGTGACCTGGTAGCGGCTCTGCGGATTGGCCGAGAAAGTCCACAGCGCCGGATTGGGGTTCGACGTCTTCGGCTGCTCGGGCAGCGTGCCGATATAGTTGAGCACCGAACGCTCGGCCCGCGACCTGTTGCTGAGGGTGAGGTTCTCGTTGACCCTGAACTCGCCGGTGACGGTGCCGAAATCCTGCTTCACCTTCTGGAAGTCGCGGTAACGGAAGCCGTACCAGGCCTCGCGAGGCACGCCGACCTCGGTCACCGGCACGTTGCCCTGCTTGTAATAAGGCACGCCGAAATCCGGGATCCCGCTCAGATCGGTATGGACGTAATTGGCGGTGATCTTGACGTTATCCGTCGGCGTCCACTTGGTTGCGATGAAGCCGCCCCAGCGGTTGTCGGTGGTGACATCGCGACCGGCGACGCCGGCATCCTGGAACATGCCGCCGGCGCGCATGGCGAAGGTCGGACTGATGACCTGGTTGACGTCGAGGGTCAGGCGCCTGGTGCGATCCGTGCCGAAGGTCGACTCGGCGTTGTAGAAATTGCGGTCGGCGGCCTGCTTGGTGACGATGTTGATGGCGCCGCCGGCCGTGCCACGCCCTGCATAAGACGACGCCGGGCCGCGCAGGATCTCGATCTGCTCGGTGAAGAAGTTCTCGCGGATGCTGACCGCCGGGTCGCGGATACCGTCGATGAAGACGTCGTTGCGCGCATCGAAGCCGCGAATGAAGAAGCGATCGCCGAAGGCGTTGCCGCCTTCGCCGGAGCCGAGAGTGACGCCCGCGGTGGTCCGCCCGATCTCGCGCAGGCTGGTGGCGTTCTTGTCGTCGAGCAGTTCCTTGGAAAGGACGGTGATGCTCTTCGGCGTATTGACGATCGGCTCGGTGAACTTGCCGGACGACAGGCGGTTCACCTTGTAGGGCGCCGCCGCATCCGCATAGGGGTCGGCATCGGGCGGCGCCAGTCCGCCGGCATTGGGGAACGGCACCGGCTGAGCCGCGGCCTCGCGCTGGCGCCGGGCGGCGCGGCGCAGCGCGGTGCGGGCACGAACCTGATCGGCGGTCGGCCTGGATGCCGGTTTCGGTCGCGCGACCGGCGCATCGACTGTCACCGCCGGCAGGGTCGACTGCTGGGCCTCGGCGCCACCGATCGAAGCCACCGCGATCAGGCCCGCGACCGCGGTGACGCGCCGCGCCGGGTAGTCGGCTTCATTCGGAATTGCGATGACGATGTTCGACCGCAGCGATCGCGGCGCCCTGACCCCACTCATGAATAATGCCCCAAAGCCCCAGTGATATTCGCATGTTCGGACGATCTCGCGCCGCAATCGCGATGATGACCGACAGCCGAGGTCTCACATGCGGCGGCTTTGCGGAGCAATTCGAATAGGTCTAATTGGCGGCAAAGCCGCCTTGAATCGTTCCAGATCAAAACCGTTCTAAACTTGCAGGCCGCGGAATGCGCCATCGAGGCCGGGATCGGCTCCAACCCCGCCCGCAGCAGTTGTGGCAAGGCGCCACTTCACGTTTCTTCGCGTGTCTCTTCGGGATCGGGTTCGCTCGGCGGCTTCATCAGGGAGAACAGTTCGTCGACCGTGACCATGGCCGCGCGCCGCACGCGCTCGGTGTCCTCGAGCCCGGCGATGTTGACGCCCTTCACCACGGCGCGGATCTCGTCGCGAAAATCGGTGAGGAAGCGCACCGGATCGGCCTGCTGGTTGGCGACGCGCGCGATCAGGCCGGCGACGAGGATCTGGCACGCGATCATGCGGCCGTTGAGTTCATCCATGAGGAGCTCCAGCGGCGAGACGGACACCATCGACCGCCATCCCGAGGCGCGGCCTGAAGGGCGCGTCTCAAAGGATGAACGATCCTGGCTTCGCTCGCACTTTTGGCCACGCCGCCCTTCGAGGCCCGCCGTGCAGGCGCCGCGGGTGACGTGGGCATGGTTTGTCCGATGCGTTACACGGCAAACCAGCCGAGGCGAAAGCTCGCCTCGGCTTGAATCTCTCTAAATCTGACCGCCATGAGCGCGGTGAGCGCCTCAGTCGTCATCCTGCTGCGCCAGGAGCGCGGCGTTGCCGCCGGCAGCGGCGGTGTTGATGGTGTGCGTCTGCTCGCGGGCGAGGCGCGGCAGATAGTGCGGGCCGCCCGCCTTCGGTCCGGTACCCGACAAGCCATGACCGCCGAAGGGCTGCACCCCGACCACGGCGCCGATCATGTTGCGGTTGACATAGACGTTGCCGGTGGCGAGTCGCGATGTGACGGCGTCAACCGTGTCGTCGATCCGCGAATGAATGCCGAGCGTCAGGCCATAGCCGGTGGCGGCGAGATGAATGCGAGCGCGCCCCTGCATGTAGCGAGTTCTTCAAACGCGCGTCAGATCCAAAACCGCACTAGCAAATAGCCGGGGCGAGAGCGAGGGCGACGGATCTCGATGGCTTATCACCGCCGGTCAGCCGGCCGCATGGATCGGTCCATCGTCATGCGCGCCCTGCGGGGTGCCTTCGGCCGCGCCTTGGCGTATTGCTGGAAGCTCGATCGGCGAAACGGAAACATCGCGCAATGCTGGAGAAGACGCGGCAACAGCCCGGGGCCGACCGCGGCGGGGCGCGGGAACCGATGTCGCGGCGCGCCACCGAAATTGCGCTTCTGGTCGCCAGCGCCTTCTTCATGGAGATGCTGGACGGCACCGTGATCGTGACGGCGCTGCCGGAGATGGCGAAAAGTTTCGGCGTCAACCCGGTCGATCTGACGCTCGGCATGACCGCCTATATGCTGACGCTGGCGGTATTCATCCCGCTGTCGGGCTGGTTCGCCGACCGTTTCGGTTCGCGCCGCGTCTTCGTGCTGGCGCTTGCGATCTTCACCCTCGCTTCGGTGCTGTGCGGACTTGCAACGGGCACCTGGAGCTTCACCCTGGCGCGGGTGCTGCAGGGTTTCGGCGGTTCGATGATGGTGCCGGTCGGCCGTCTCGCGGTGCTGCGCACGACGCCCAAGCAGCATCTGATCCGGGCCATCGCCGTCATCACCTGGCCGGGCCTGATCGCGCCGATCATCGGCCCTGCGGCGGGCGGCTTTCTCACCACCTACGTGGACTGGCGCTGGATCTTCTTCCTCAATGTGCCGCTCGGCCTCGCCGGCATGGCGTTCGCCTGGCGCCTCATTCCCGAGGGCGAGGACAGCCGCGACCGGCCGCTCGACCGCGCCGGATTCGTGCTGAGCGCCGCGGCCTGCCTCGCCTTCACCTACGGCCTCAACCTGTTCGGCAATGTCGACGTGCCCGTGGTTCTCGCCTCGCTGCTGGTGATCGCCGGCCTCGGCTTCGCCGTGGCGACCTACATCCACGCCCAGCGCCACCCCTCGCCGCTGCTCGACCTGTCGTCGCTGAAGATCCAGACCTATGCGGTGAGCGTCGGCGGCGGCACCCTGCTGCGCACCGTCATCAGCACCGCCCCGTTCCTGCTGCCGCTGATGTTCCAGGTCGGATTCGGCCTCGATGCCTTCGAGGCCGGTCTGCTGGTGCTCGCGGTATTCGTCGGCAATCTCGGCATCAAGCCGCTGACGACGCCGATGCTGCGCCGCCTCGGCTTCCGGCGGCTGCTGCTCGGCAACGGCCTGTTGTTCGCGGCGACGCTGGTCGGCTGCGCCTTTCTCACCCCGCAGACGCCGCGGGTGCTGCTGCTGCTCCTGCTCCTGATCAGCGGTGCCAGTCGCTCCACCCAGTTCACCGCCATCGCCACCATCGCCTTCGCCGATGTGCCGCAGCAGCGCATGAGCGGCGCCAATACCTTCTTCAGCCTGATGTTCCAGCTCAGCCTGGGCTTGAGCGTCGCGGTCGGCGCGGTGTGCCTGAAGATCGCCTCGCTGCTGCTCGGCCATCCCGCCGGATCGCTCACCCTGGCCGATTTCCGTCTGGCGTTCCTGCTCACCGCGGGACTGGTCCTGATCGGGCTGATCGACAGCTTCCGTCTGCCGGCCAATGCCGGCGAGGCGGTCAGCCGCAAATCCTGATCCCGATCGACGTTCGATCGGAACGCAATCCCCGACTTTTGTTCGATGCGTCTTCTTCACGCCAAGGAGGCCCGCCTCGCTTGAAAGCGCTTCAGGCCCCGCGCAGCAGGTTGGCGCAGCGCTCCGGCACCTCGACGGCAAAGCCGAGGATCACGGCCGACAGCGCCTTGCCGTAATTGTCGAGGCTGAGGCTGCGCGACACTCCGCCGCCGAGCGCCCCACCAGGCCGAACCCGCCCCGATCCGCAGTGCCGGCACCTTCTCTCCTCCCTTGCGCGAGCGCTCGCGTTTTCTTGTGTCACATTTTTGTGGACCTTCACCGCTTGCGCGGCGGCGCGATCCGAAGAACAATTGCCGCCATGAAGCTGGTTTCCCTTGCGACGCTTGTCGCCCTCGCCCTGGCGCATACCGCCCCGGCATCCGCGGGCGAACTCGCGCCCTTCACGACATCGCTGTCGAACAACACGCCGCTCGCCTTCGGCATGACGGCCGCCGACGCCGCGGCGGCGCTCGGCGCGCCGCTGACGTATGTCCGCGGCCGTCCGGGCGATGAAATTCTGGTTGCGGTCCGCGGCAACGGCGGCAGCGGCTTTTTTCCGCGCGGCGACCGGCTCTATCTCCAGTTCCGCAAGGGCCGGCTCACCGGCTGGAAGGGCGACTGGGGCCGCAACTGGATGTGGCGGTAGCGCAAAGCGCCTCCAGCTGCGGCGCTCCGACGTATCGTGCCGCTGCACGGCCAGCTCACCTGCAGGCGACACGACTTTCCATCGAACGCTCGAGGACATTCTTCATGGGACAGGACATTCAGCTCACCGCTTCCGATGGCTTTCAGCTCGGCGCCTATCGCGCCGATCCGACCGGCGCGCCCCGGGCCGCCGTCGTCGTCATCCAGGAGATCTTCGGCGTCAACCATCACATCCGCAACATCTGCGACCGCTTCGCCGTCCAGGGCTATACGGCGGTGGCGCCGGCGCTGTTCGACCGCAGCGAGCGCAATTTCCAGTCCGGCTATTCCCCGGAGGAGGTGGCGGTGGCGCGCAAGTTCATCGCCAAGCCGGATTTCGAGGCCTTCCTGCGCGACACCGAGGCGGCGGTGAAGGCGGTCGCCGATGTCGGTCCGGTGGGCGTCATCGGCTTCTGTCTCGGCGGCAGCGTCGCCTATCTCGCCGCCACCCGTCTCGACGGCCTCAAGGCTGCGATCGGCTATTACGGCGGGGCCATCGTGCGTTTCGCCGACGCGCCGCCGAAGGTCCCGACCCAATTGCATTTCGGCGAGAAGGACACCGGCATTCCCCTCGCCGACGTCGAGACCATCCGCGCCAAGCGGCCGGACGTGGAGGTCTTCGTCTACGAGAACGCGCAGCACGGCTTCGGCTGCGACGAACGGGCGAGCTATCACCAGCCAAGCGCCGAACTGGCGCGCCGACGCAGCCTCGACTTCTTCGCCAGGCATCTTGAGCGCTGAGCGGCCGGCACACGATCTTGGATCAGCCGACCCGTCCCCGCCGCGCCAGAAAATCGAGCAGCACCCGGATGCGTGAGGGCAGCGGCCCGCCGTTGCCGACATAGACCGCGTGAAAGGCCTCGCGGTCGCCGGGGTTGAGATGCTCGAGAACGGGCACCAGCGATCCCGCCGCAATGTCGCGGCGGACGGTGAAGCTGGCGAGCCGGGCGAGGCCGGCGCCGCCCAGGGCAAGATGGCGCAGCCCTTCGCCGTCGCTCGCCTGTACCCGGCCGCGCGGCGGCACGATCACGATCTCGCCATTCTCCTTCAGCGGCCAGCCCGCCAGGCTGCGGTCGTAGCCGAAGCCGAGACGATCGTGCCGGTCGAGATCGGCGACGGCTTGCGGCTCGCCGAACCGCTCGAGATAGGCCGGCGCGGCGACGATCATCATCGACGTATCGCCGAGCTTGCGGGCAAGCAGACTCGAACTCTTCAGCGGACCGGCGCGAACCGCCACGTCGGTGCGCTCCGCCAGCAGATCGACCACGGTGTCGGTCTGGACGATGTCGAGCGTCACCTCCGGATGAAGGGCGATGAACTCCGGCAGGGCCGGCGCGAGGATGTGGTTGGCATAGGATGCGCTGGTGTTGAGGCGGATGCGGCCGACGGCGTGCTCGCCCGAGGCAACGCGGCGCTCGGCGTCGTCGAGATCGGCGAGGATGCGGACCGCCCGTTCATAGAAGGCGCAGCCCTCCTCGGTGAGAAGGAATTTGCGGGTCGACCGATTGACGAGACGGGCGCCGAGGCGGTTCTCCAGCCGCGCCACCAGCTTGCTGACCGCCGATGGGCTCATGCGCAAGGCGCGGGCCGCGGGCGAAAATCCGCCCGTCTCGACGACGCGGACGAACACGTCCATTTCTCCGGAGCGGTTGATGTCGCGGCGCGACATGTGACGCCATTTCATAAATGATGTTCCAACACGCCTTCTATATCATCCAGACGCTTCGGCCTATCTCCCCTGGCGCATTGCAGCATTTGCAAGAAGGGGAGATCCATCAATGCCTTTGGCTCTTTATGCCCTGGCCGCGGGGGCCTTCGGCATCGGCGTCACCGAATTCGTCATCATGGGGCTGCTGCTCGATGTCGGCCGCGACCTGCAGGTCTCGATCGCCTCGGCCGGCCTGCTGATCTCCGGCTACGCCCTCGGCGTCGTGGTCGGCGCGCCGCTGCTCACCGCCGTGCTCAGCCGGCAGCCGCGCAAGCGCGTGCTGATCCTCTTGATGGCGATCTTCACCATCGGCAATGCGGCCTGCGCGCTGGCGCCGAGTTATGGATTCCTGATGGCGGCCCGGGTGCTGACCTCGCTGGCCCACGGCTCCTTCTTCGGCATCGGTTCGGTGGTTGCGACCAGCCTCGTCGCCAGGCAGATGCGCGCCTCCGCCATCGCCGTCATGTTCGCCGGCCTGACGATCGCGAACGTCCTCGGCGTGCCGTTCGGCACCTGGCTCGGCCAGCAGTTCGGCTGGCGGGCGACCTTCTGGGCGGTGAGCCTCGTTGGGATTGTCGCCCTCGCCGTCATCGCCGCCGTGCTGCCGAAAGACGATGGCGGTACTGACGCTGCGAACTGGCGCACGGATCTCGAAGCGCTGGCGCGGCGTCCGGTCCTGCTTGGGTTTGCCACTACGATTCTCGGCTATGCCGGCGTCTTCGCCGTCTTCACCTACATCGCGCCGATGCTGACGCGGATCAGCGGCTTTCCGGAAGCCGCGGTGTCACCGATCCTGCTGCTGTTCGGCGGCGGCCTCGTCCTCGGCAACCTGCTCGGCGGCCGGCTCGCCGACCGCAATCTGAACGCCAGCGTGCTCGGCAGCCTCGGCGCCCTCGGCCTCGTGCTGGCGCTGATGACGCTGGCACTGCACGACAGGATCGCGGCGGCGATTTTCGTCGGCCTGCTCGGCGCCGCCGCGTTTGCCACCGTCGCGCCGCTGCAGATGTGGGTGCTGTCGAAGGCAAAGGGCGGCAGCCAGAGCCTGGTCTCGAGCTTCAACATCGCCGCCTTCAATCTCGGCAACGCCATCGGCGCCTTCGCCGGCGGCCTCGTCATCGACCACGGGCCGGGCCTGCCATGGGTGCCGCTCGCCGCAACGCTGCTGCCGCTGCTCGCCGTTGTCACCGCGCTCGCCGGCATTCGCGCCGGGCGGAGCGAGAGCATGGCCTGCCCGTCCGCTGCCGTCTGACATTTCGCATCGACCACGCAACGAGGAGATATCCGATGGACTATCGTCGTCTTGGCACCTCGGGACTGAAGGTCCCCGTTCTCAGCTTCGGGGCCGCGACTTTCGGCGGCACGGGGCCCCTCTTCGGAAATTGGGGCACATCCAACGCACGCGAAGCCCGGCGCCTGGTGGACATCTGCCTCGAGGCCGGCGTCAATCTGTTCGACACCGCCGATGTCTATTCCAACGGCGCCTCCGAGGAGGTGCTTGGCGCCGCCATCCACGGCCGGCGCAACGACGTCCTGATCTCGACCAAGATGACGCTGCCCATGGGCGAGGGGCCCAATGATGCCGGCTCGTCGCGCTTTCGGCTGATCAAGGCGGTGGACGATGCGCTGCGCCGTCTCGGCACCGACTGGATCGACCTCCTCCAGCTCCATGCCTTCGATGCCGGAACGCCGGTCGAGGAAGTGCTCGCAACCCTCGACCAGCTCGTTCGTACCGGCAAGCTGCGCTATGTCGGGGTGTCCAACTTCCCCGCCTGGCAGCTGATGAAATCGCTCGCCGTGGCCGACCGCCACGGCTGGCCGCGCTATGTGGCGCACCAGGTCTATTACTCGCTGGTCGGCCGCGATTACGAATGGGAGCTGATGCCGCTCGCGAAGGACCAGGGCGTCGGCGCGCTGGTGTGGAGCCCGCTCGGCTGGGGCCGGCTGACCGGCAAGATCCGCCGCGGCCGGCCGCTGCCGGAGAATAGCCGCCTCCATGCCACCGCGAGCTTCGGCCCGCCGACCGCCGACGACTATCTCTTCGGCGTGATCGATGCCCTCGAGACCATCGCCGCCGAGACCGGCCGAACGGTGCCCCAGGTCGCGCTCAACTGGCTGCTGCAGCGCCCCACGGTCGCCTCGGTGATCATCGGCGCCCGCACCGAAGCCCAGCTCCGCGACAATCTCGGCGCGGTCGGCTGGCAGCTGACGCCGGAGCAGGTCGGCAGGCTCGATCGCGCCAGCGACGTGATGCCGCCCTACCCGACCTTCCCCTATCGGCGCCAGGAAGGCTTCGCCCGGATCAATCCGCCGATGATCGCCCCGCCCGCCTGAGGCGTCGCGCGCGTCCAATGGAGCGGGTTTAGAACCAGCGCTCGCTGACGACGACGGTATCGCCGGGCTTGAGCAGGGTGCCGAGCGGTACCGTGGCGCGCACCGGTCCGCTCGCCTCGGTGCGGGTGATGTCGACGCTGCCCTTCTGGGCGCGGGGCGAGAAGCCGCCGGCGATCGCCACCGCGCTCTCCACCGTCATGTTGGGCACGTAGGGGTATTGGCCCGGCGCGGTGACCTCGCCGAGGATGAAGAAGGGCCGGTAGGCCTCGACCTCGGCGGCGACATAGGGCTCGCGGATATAGCCGGCGCGCAGCTTGGCGGCGATGGCATGGGCGAGTTCGGCGGGGGTGAGACCGCGGGCCTTGACCGTGCCGATCAGCGGCATCGTCACCGCGCCGCCGGCATCGACGGAATAGGAATTGGTCAGGCCTTCCTGGCCGTAGACGACGATGCGCAGCCGGTCGCCGGCATCGAGGCGATAGGGCGAGTCAGCTCTGGCATAGGCGACCTGGGCCATGGCGGCGCGCGCCGCTGACGGCGGTCCGGCATAGGCGAGATGATCGAGATCAGCGGCGCGCGGGTTGGAAGGCGCCGCGACGGTCGCCACCGGCGGCGGCACGGTGATGCAGCCCGACAGGGCGAGCGCGACGGGCAGAGCGAACCAGGCCCGCCGCCGCGCGCATCGGCCACGCTCGCCGGACAGCAGCGTGAATATCGTCGACAATGCCTGAAGCCACCCTACGCAGGCGTGCCAGAACCGCACCGGACCCATCCCCCACAAGAGAGGCGTCTGGTGTGCACCAGTTATGGTTAACAAAACGTATCAGGCGCCGACGCCGGTGCCGACGGGACAGGCGACGCCGGTGCCGCCGAGACCGCAATAGCCGCCGGGGTTCCTGGCGAGATATTGCTGGTGGTAATCCTCGGCGAAATAGAACGGCCCGGCCGGCGCGATCTCGGTGGTGATCGGATCGAGGCCGCGGGCAGCGAGCGCCCGGCCATAGGCTGCTTTCGACGCCTGTGCCGCGGCGGCTTGGGCGTCATTGAAGGTGTAGATCGCCGAGCGATACTGGGTGCCGATGTCGTTGCCCTGGCGCATGCCCTGGGTCGGGTCGTGACTCTCCCAGAAGGTCTTGAGCAGCGTCTCGTAAGAGATGCGTGCCGGATCGAACACCACCAGCACCACTTCGGTGTGGCCGGTCAGGCCACTGCAGGTCTCTTCATAAGTCGGGTTCGGCGTCAGGCCGCCGGCGTAGCCGACGGCAGTCACTTCAATACCGTCGCCGAGCTCCCAGAACTTGCGCTCCGCGCCCCAGAAGCAGCCCAATCCGAACACCGCCTGCTCGGTGTCGGCAGGATAGGGCGGCTGCAATCGCCGGCCGTTGACGAAGTGATGGGTTGAGGTCGAGATCGGGCTTGCTCGGCCCGGCAGCGCGGTCGCCGCCGTCGGCAGTTCCAGGGGCTTGCGCGTAAACAGCATGATCAATCTCCTGCGGTCGGGACCATGCACTATATAGGTATCGCCCGCGGAGACGGCAGCAGGCTTCCGGGCGGAGGCCGCGGTCAGCCGCGGCTGTAGCCGATCAGCGCGCGGCGCGGCCGGAACAGCAGCATCAGAAGGATGCCGACGACGCCGAGCACGACCCAGGTCGGCTGGTCGAGCACCAGTTTGGCGACATTATTCCAAAGCCAGGGCGAGGCATCCTCGACGAGGCTGCGGAAGCTCTGCTGGCTGGCCTGATTGATGTCGTTCCAGAACTCGCCGAGCCGGGTCAGCCTCAAGGTCTGGTCGGCGATGGAGCGGGCGCCGTCATAAACCAGGAAGATGAAGCCGCCGGCCAGCAGCAGGAGGCCGATCAGGCGGAAGAAACCGCGGATCATATGTCACCCGTCCTTGGCCGGAGCGGTCGCCCTCGAACCGAGCCGCCCATCCGCCCCGAATCCCACCTCTTCCTACTGGCGCATCCATTGCAGCCGCGCAATGGTCTGGCGCGGCAGCCCGCAAATGTTTGACCAGCCGTTTGACCGCCAGCGGGCCGGTATCCCGCGCCGGCCGCTGGCCCGCCACCCGGAGCGCCCATTCCGGCCGGAACCCGGCCGCCGGCCGGCCAGAACCCGAGGCCGCTCGGCGTTGACGGGGCAAACCGGCCCCTCTATAAGACCGCCAACTGGCGGCAGGTCCATCCTGCCGCCGCTGTTCTTTGGGCGCGTGAATACCCGAATTCGATTGCCGGATTCGCCGCCTGCCCGGGGACATCAGTCTTTCATTCAGAGGTCGCAGGCTCTGCGACATCGGCAACCCGCCCCGGCCCCAATTGGAGTCGCGGCTGCAGGATCGTGAGTATGGCCAATACCTCTTCCGCCAAGAAGGCGACACGCAAGATTGCCCGCCGCACCGCCGTCAACAAGTCGCGGCGCACCCAGATGCGCAACTCGGTGCGTCTGGTCGAGACCGCGATCGAGAAGGGCGACCGTGAAGCCGCCCTCGCCGCCTTCAGCAAGGCCGAGCCCGAACTGATGCGCGCCGCGCAGCGCAACATCGTTCATCGCAACAATGCAAGCCGCAAGGTCTCGCGTCTTGCGCACCAGATCGCCAAGCTCGCCAAGTAAGGCGCGCCGAGCGACGCTGGCGAAGGCAACGCTCGCCAAGTCACACGGCGACGCAACCAATCTTCTGCAAAAGGCCCGGCTCACGCCGGGCCTTTTCTTTTCATTCCGATTACGTTTCATTCCCGAGTCTCACATCGTTCTCGATCGCACGCATGCTTGCGCTGTATCAGCGCACCGACCCGCACACCGTTCGTCACTTTCCTTCATGTCGATCGCGTTCGAAGCGCAGAGTCATTGCCGTGACACGGCTTACTGCATTGCACTTACAACGCTGCGCACGTGGAGAAACGCGGATCGCGGTTTTAAAAAATTTGCAAGTGCGGATCGATGCGGAAGCAAATTACCGAGCGACGGCTACCCGGGAAAAATGATCAGGAAAAGATGCGGCCCACTAATCACTTATCAACAAAGCGCGGAGAGGTAGCTTGAAAATCCAAAGATGCGACATCGCTGGATGAAGGAATTGTAAAACTTTTTTTGGGCTGTAACGAACGCTGTCATATCTCGCAAGTCATTCGATTCCGCGCGAAGATTCAAAACCTTGTCCACAAGGCGCGCGACGTCGCGGAACGATTCGAGCAGGCTGGCAATTTTTGCGCCTTCGCTGCGAAGAATCATTTCGTTGCGGCTGCGGTCCCATAGTGTATCTCTAATCGTGTTCGCGGCGCTCGCGGCTCGTCAGGTCAGTGCGATCTGAGACCCTCGGGGGCGCGCAAATCAGAGATGGTGTGCGCGTAGGCGAAGTTTCCCAAGCGATGATCGGACGACTCATAGCGATATGAGAACGGTTCTGCTGTACCAAAATTTCTCAAGCGACCGGCTTGCCCGGTTCGCCACCGACAAGGCCGACCACAAGGCTGGTGAAGAAATGAGTGCACGGCAGATCGCGCCCGGCGGCGACGGAAATGGGGACAGGTTTGTAAGGGGCTTTCAGTAGACGGCGTAACAGTCCGGACCCGACGCGGCGATCATGTGATCAAGAGCGAAGGCCGGCAGTCCGACATCGAGCAAAGCGACTTCGAAACTGAGATAGAGGACATACCTTGCCGCGCTGACGCGCGGCGAGTGGGGGATACCTATGACTTTTGCAACGGCCACGGTTTTTCATCGTTCGACACTGGCGCTTGTCGCCCGTGCATCGACGACGCTCGTCGCCTTCCGAGCTCCCTGCTCCAATCATTATCTTCCGGCATCCGCCGCCGATTCCGGCCCTAGTAGCAGCTGACCTCACCACCAGCCTTCTTTCCACAGCGCATGTGAGGCGACGGCATCCGTGATGCCGAAGACGTCGCCATGCGTGAACGGATCGTGAGGCGTGGGGCGGGGTTGGCTTGCCGCGGCAACGCGGGGCTGTCGTCGGCGCGAGCCGTCAACAACAACACATTCAAGAAAAGACCGAGACATGACAAGCATGGAACACGATCGTTGGACCAAGGTTCAGGGCCGCCTGCGCTCGATCGTCGGAGAAGACGTCTACACGAGCTGGTTCGCCCGCATGGATCTCGAAGGCATTCAGGGCGAGAGCGTTCACCTGTCCGTTCCGACCCGCTTCCTGAAGAGCTGGATTCAGGCCCATTACGCCGATCGCGTGCTGTCGTGCTGGCAGGCCGAACTGCCGGAAGTGCACCGCATCGATCTGACGGTGCGCTCAGCCATGCGCTGCGCCCCGCCGGTCAAGGAGACCAAGCCCCAGGTCGAAGAGCGGCGCGTCGAGCGCTCCGGCTCGACGTCCGATCTGCGCAGCGGCAGCTACGCGCCCGCCTCCGCCGGACACGACGCGCTGGGCGGATCGCCGCTCGACCCGCGCCTGACCTTCGAGACCTTCGTTCTCGGTCGCTCCAACACCCTCGCCCATGCCGCCGCGCGCCAGGTCGCCGAAGGACGGCGCGGCGATCCGGTGATGTTCAACCCGCTCTATATCCATGCCGGCGTGGGCCTCGGCAAAACCCACCTGCTGCAGGCGGTGACCTGGGCCGGCAACGCCTCCGGCGAGCGCAAGGTGCTCTATCTCACCGTCGAGAAATTCATGTACGGCTTCGTCGCCGCGCTGAAATCCCAGACGGCGCTGGCCTTCAAGGAAGCGCTGCGCGGCATCGACGTGCTGGTGATCGACGACCTGCAATTCCTCCAGGGCAAGACCACCCAGGCCGAGTTCTGCCACACCCTCAACGCCCTGATCGACGCCGGCCGCCAGGTGGTCATCGCCGCCGACCGACCGCCGTCCGAGCTCGAAACCCTCGACGACCGCGTCCGCTCGCGCCTCGCCGGCGGCCTCGTGGTAGAGATGGGATCGCTCGGCGAGGAGCTGCGTCTCGACATCCTCAAGTCGCGCGTCGCCGCAGCCCGCACCCATCACGCCGGCTTCGACGTGCCGCTGCCGGTGCTCGAATATCTCGCCCGCTCCATCACCCATAACGGCCGCGACCTCGAAGGCGCCGTCAACCGCCTGCTCGCCCACAGCAAGCTCAATGCCACGCCGGTGACGCTGGAGATGGCCGAGCGCGAGGTGCGCGACCTGATCCGGCCGCAGGAGCCCAAGCGGGTCAAGATCGAGGACATCCAGCGTGTCGTCGCCCGGCAGTACAACGTCAGCCGCTCCGACCTGCTGTCGTCGCGCCGGACCGCCAATGTGGTGCGGCCGCGCCAGGTGGCGATGTATCTCGCCAAGACGATGACGCTGCGCTCGCTGCCGGAGATCGGCCGACGCTTCGGCGGCCGCGACCACACCACCGTGCTGCATGCGGTCCGCAAGATCGAGGGCCTCGTTGCCAAGGACACCACCCTCGCCGACGAGGTCGAACTGCTCAAGCGCCAGCTCCAGGACTGAGCAAGGAGCCTGAGCAAGGAGACTGAACGGAGAGAAGGATCGAGCAATCGAGCGGCGATCCCCACCGGATCGCCGCCGTCCCCGTTCCGCCCCCCTGCCCGAAGCGGCGGCGGAACGGCAAAAGCGCTGTTCTCAATCATGAATTTCGCGGGAAACCCCCACCCGGCGGGGGGTGGGCCCCTTGCACTTGTCCGCTGTCCACGGCACCTTGCCGTCCCCCTGCGGTCCGACTTGACGACCGCCGGGGCCGAGCGGCTGCGGCGCCTCCATTGGGGACCGCCACCGCAACCGGGACACGACCACCCAGCCGGAACAGGATCGGACGGAAATTGCGATGAAGGTTACCGTCGAGCGGGCGCAGCTCCTGAAATCTCTCGGCCACGTCTATCGCGTGGTCGAACGCCGCAACACCATCCCGATCCTCGGCAACGTCCTTTTGCGCGCCGAGGCCGGCAAGCTCAGCCTCAAGGCCACCGACCTCGACCTCGAAGTCACCGAAACCCAGGCCGCCGACGTCGCCGGTTCGGGCTCGACCACCGTGCCGGCGCACATGTTCTACGACATCGTCCGCAAGCTGCCTGACGGCTCGCAGGTCGTGCTCGAAGCCGACGGCGAACGGGCCGTGCTGGCGATCCGGGCCGGCCGCTCGCGCTTCACCCTGCAGACCCTGCCGGAGAGCGATTTCCCCGATCTCGCCGCCGGCGACATGACCCACGCCTTCCGCGTGCCGGCAAGCTCGATCAAGCGCCTGATCGACCGTACCCAGTTCGCGATCTCCACCGAGGAGACACGGTACTATCTCAACGGCATCTATCTGCACTGTGCCGGCAGCGGCCCGACCGCCACCTTGCGCGGTGTCGCCACCGACGGCCATCGCCTTGCCCAGATAGACCTGCCGCTGCCCGCCGGTGCCGAAGGCATGCCTGGCGTCATCGTGCCGCGCAAGACGGTGGGCGAGGTCCAGCGCCTGATCGAGGACAACGAAGCCGAAGTCGCCATCGAATTGTCCGGCGCCAAGATCCGCCTGACGCTCGATCACGTGGTGCTGACCTCGAAGCTGATCGACGGCACCTTCCCCGATTACGGCCGCGTCATTCCCCAGCACAACGACAAGGAGCTGGTGGTCGACAAGAAGGACTTCGAGGCGGCGGTCGACCGCGTCTCGACGATCTCCAGCGAGCGTGGCCGCGCAGTGAAGCTGGCGCTGTCGCCCGGCAAGCTGGTGCTCTCCGTGACCAATCCGGATTCCGGCAGCGCGACCGAAGAGATCGAGGTCGAATACGCCGCCGAGCCGCTCGATATCGGCTTCAACTCGCGCTACCTGCTCGACATCGCCGCCCAGATCGAGGGCGAGGTCGCGGTGCTCAAGCTCGCCGATCCCGGCTCGCCGACGCTGATGCAGGATCGCGACTCCAAGGGCGCGCTCTATGTGCTGATGCCGATGCGGGTGTGAGGGGCCCGCCGGGCGACCCAGTACACCGTGTCGTTCCTAGTGCGGTGGATCTGACGCTCGTATCAGCATTGCAGCGAATTCGTCGTACGAGCGTCAGATCCAAAACCGCACTAGAATCATAACTCTACTAGTGTCCCTTTGGTTCTAACGTTCGTATGAGCGCTCGCTTCAAAGGGGTACGAACGTTAGAACCGGGACACTAGTGTGGCGTCTCGCAATTGCCTATGCCCTTCGCGGCAAGCCCCTGTAGGCAATTGCGAGACATAAGCCGCACTAGCTTTTTGATTTTGCTAGTGTCCTGATGTCTCCGAATTACCGTGTGAGGGTGAGGCAAATGAAGCGGTAATTCGGAGACAGGACACTAGTGTGGCGCACCGTGGTGTGATCGATAGGATTGGCGCCACCCTGCCTAATTGTATCCTCACGGAGTACTTGGTCCCGCGCTTGAAGCGGGGGGGCGACGCAGAACGCGAGGCGGGCGCCACGGTTCGAAGCGGCTGCAGTTGCCTGTCTCGAACCATGAGGCCGGGACAGCCGCACTTGGCGCCGCGCCGACAGGACAATCGCGAGCCGATCCACCGATGACCGCCTGCCGCATCCGCCGCCTCAGCCTGACCCATTTCCGCAGCTACCGCGCCGCGAGCCTTTCGACGTCGGCCGATCTCGTGGTGCTGGTCGGGGCCAACGGCGCCGGCAAGACCAATTGCCTGGAGGCGATCTCCTTCCTTACACCCGGTCGCGGCCTGCGCCGCGCCACCCTCGAGGACGTCGCCGACAACGAGGGCGATGGCTCATGGGCGGTGTCGGCCGAGGTCGAAGGCGCGCTCGGCCTCGCAACGCTCGGCACCGGCATCGATCCCACGCCGGACGGCTCCGGCAGCGCCCGGCGCTGCCGGATCGACCGCGAGCCGGTCTCCTCGGCGGCCGCTTTCGGCGATCACCTGCGCATGGTGTGGCTGACCCCGGCCATGGACGGGCTCTTCACCGGCCCGGCCTCCGAACGACGGCGCTTCTTCGACCGTCTCGTGCTCGCCGTCGACAGCGGCCACAGCGGCCGCGTCGCCGCGCTGGAGCGCTCGCTGCGCTCGCGCAACCGCCTGCTCGAGGAACGCAATTTCGACACCCATTGGCTCGATGCCATCGAGCGCGAGACCGCCGAACTCGCCGTCGCCGTCGCCGCCCTGCGCGGCGAGACCCTGGCGCGCCTCGCGGCGAAGCTGCGCGTCCGCGCCACGCAATCGGCTTTTCCCTCGGCCGAGATCGCGCTCGACGGCTGGATCGAGAACGCCTTGCGCGACGAGCCGGCGACCGCGGTCGAGGATCGCTATCGCCAGCAGCTGCGGGACGGCCGCGCCCGCGACGCCGCCGCCGGCCGCACCCTGGAGGGACCGCATCTCACCGATCTCGATGTGGTCTATGCGCCCAAGCACATGCCGGCCAGGGACGCCTCGACCGGCGAGCAGAAGGCGCTCCTGATCGGTCTCGTGCTGGCCCATGCAAGTCTCGTCGCCGAGATGACCGGCATCACGCCGCTGCTGCTGCTCGACGAGGTGGTCGCCCATCTCGATCCGGGCCGCCGGGTCGCGTTGTTCGATGAACTCACCGCGCTCGGCGCCCAAGTCTGGATGACCGGCGCCGATCCGGCAAGCTTCGCCGATGTCGGTGCAGGCGCGGGGATCTTCGAGGTCGCCGGCGGGCGCATTGAGCCGCGCAAGTCTTGATGCGGCGGTCAAACCTGCTCGCAGGGGGTACGGAACCGGCTCGCGGAGGGCATTTTCGGGGGCGTCTTCAATGGCAGATTCAGGCCTTGAAAGAAGCGCAAAAATGACCATTTATTCAATAACTTGAGGGCGACCGATTCGCCCTGTACGCACCCTCTGTTTCATGGCACAAATTCACGACTTGGCCGCGCATTCGCGCGCTGATTCGCCGATCCTCGCTCAGGCACCCAGATGACCGAACCTGCCCGGCAACCCATTGCCGATCCTGCCGCCGTGATCCCGGAATACGGCGCCGAATCCATCAAGGTCCTGAAAGGTCTCGACGCCGTCCGCAAGCGTCCGGGGATGTATATCGGCGACACCGACGACGGCTCGGGTCTGCACCACATGGTCTACGAGGTGGTGGACAACGCCATCGACGAGGCGCTGGGCGGTTATGCCACTCAGGTGCTGGTGACGCTGAACGCCGACGGCTCGGTAACCGTCTATGACGACGGCCGCGGCATTCCCACCGACATCCACAAGGGCGAGGGCATCTCCGCGGCCGAGGTCATCATGACCCAGCTCCATGCCGGCGGCAAATTCGACCAGAATTCCTACAAGGTCTCCGGCGGCCTGCACGGCGTCGGCGTCTCGGTGGTCAACGCGCTCTCCACCAAGCTGATCCTGCGGATCTGGCGCGGCGGCAAGGAGCACTACCTCGAATTCGCCCATGGCGAGGCGGTGGCGCCGCTCAAGGTGATCGGCGACGCCCATGGCAAGCGCGGCACCGAGGTGACGTTCTATCCGAGCTCCGAAACCTTCACGATGGTGGAGTTCGACTACGCCACGCTGGAGCACCGGCTGCGCGAACTCGCCTTCCTCAATTCGGGCGTGCGGATTCTCTTGTCCGACAAGCGCCACGCCGTCGAGCAGCACGAGGAGATGCTCTACGAGGGCGGCATCGAGGCCTTCGTGCGCTATCTCGACCGCAACAAGACCAGCGTGATGCCCGCCCCGATCGTGATCCGCTCCGAGCAGAACGGCATCGGGGTAGAGGCCGCGCTGTGGTGGAACGACAGCTACCACGAGAACGTGCTGTGCTTCACCAACAACATTCCGCAGCGTGACGGCGGCACCCATCTCGCCGGTTTCCGCGGCGCGTTGACGCGCCAGATCACCGGCTATGCCGACACCAGCGGCATCTCCAAGAAGGAAAAATTCTCCCTCACCGGCGACGACTGCCGCGAGGGCCTGACCGCGGTGCTCTCGGTGAAGGTGCCGGACCCGAAATTCTCGTCCCAGACCAAGGACAAGCTGGTGTCCTCCGAGGTTCGGCCGGTGGTCGAGGGCGTCGTCAACGAGATGCTGGCGGCCTGGCTCGAGGAACACCCGGCCGAAGCCCGCGGCGTGGTCGGCAAGGTGATCCAGGCGGCGGCGGCACGCGAGGCCGCGCGCAAGGCCCGCGAACTCACCCGCAAGAGCCCGCTCGGCGTCACCTCGCTGCCCGGCAAGCTCGCCGACTGCCAGGAGCGCGATCCGGCCAAATCCGAACTCTTCATCGTCGAGGGCGACTCGGCAGGCGGCTCGGCCAAGCAGGGCCGCAACCGCGAATTCCAGGCGGTGCTGCCGCTGCGCGGCAAGATCCTCAATGTCGAGCGCGCCCGCTTCGACAAGATGCTGTCCTCCGAACAGGTCGGCACCCTGATCACCGCGCTCGGCACCGGCATCGGCCGCGAGGATTTCGATCTTTCCAAGCTGCGCTACCACAAGATCATCATCATGACGGACGCCGACGTCGACGGCGCCCATATCCGCACCCTGCTGCTGACCTTCTTCTTCCGCCAGATGCCTGATCTGATCGAGGCCGGTCATCTCTACATCGCCCAGCCGCCGCTCTATAGGGTGAGCCGCGGCAAGTCCGAGCAATATCTCAAGGACGAGCGGGCGCTCGAGGACTACCTGATCGAGACCGGGCTCGAGGACTGCGTCTACCGCCTCGCCACCGGCGAGGAGCGGGCCGGCAAGGACCTTCTGGCGCTGGTCGAGGATGCCCGTGTGGTGCGCTCGACGCTGCAAGGCTTGCACAGCCGCTACAATCGCAGCGTGGTCGAACAGGCCGCCATCGCCGGCGTGCTCAATCCACGCGTCACCAGCGACGTCGAAACCGCCAACGCCGCCGCCGACTACATCGCCAAGCGTCTCGATGCCCTGGCCGACGAGGTCGAGCGCGGCTGGGTCGGCCAATTCATCGAAGGCGAAGGCTTCGCCTTCGAGCGCACTGTCCGCGGCGTGCGGGAACATGCCATGCTGGATGCGGCGCTGCTCGGCTCGGCCGAGGCCCGCAAGCTCGACGAATTCGCGCCGCGCCTGCAGGAAGCCTATCCCCGGCCCGGCATCCTGCGGCGCAAGGACAGCGAGACCTTCGTCCATGGCCCGGTCGGCCTGTTCGAGGCGGTGACCGATGCCGCCCGCAAGGGCGTGGCGCTGCAGCGTTACAAAGGCCTCGGCGAGATGAACCCCGAGCAGCTGTGGGAGACGACGCTCAACAGCGATGTCCGCTCGCTGCTCCAGGTCAAGGTCAAGGAGGCCGACGAGGCCGACGACATCTTCACCAAGCTGATGGGCGACGTGGTCGAGCCGCGCCGCGAGTTCATCCAGGACAACGCGCTCGCCGCCAGCGTCGATGTGTGAGCGGTCGGGGCGGCTTATCTCCTCGGCGCTCACCAGATGACGGCGTGCCGCACCGGTGATGGCCCGCTATCACCGATGCGAGGCGGCAATGCGAAGCCAAATCAGAGATCACACTGATATTCTGCGTGTGCCACGTCTCAACGTCGACCTTTACTCCCGGGTGGACAGGCCACCCACCGCTCGCATCGCATCTGCTTCTCGGATTGCAGGCATTCTTTGCTGGGTCTGGCGCAAATGTTGTTCTTGGAGTCCCATTCTAGACACTCCTTGGAATATCGGATGCAGGTTTCGACCGCGCGCCACTGCTCGCAACATTGGCCGCCTCCCGGCGCGGGGAAAGGTCCATATTCCGGCGGCTTCGGTGGCGCTTGGGCGATGGCGCTGGAAACTCCTCCGGCGCCCAGAAGCGCGAACAAAAGCAGGGCGGTTCGCCATGTTAATCGGATCATGGAGCACTCCTTAAGGCCACCCTTGTGGCTGCCATCCTCTCGCGTCTCTGCGATGTCGCGCTCGCGAAATCATTGCCGGCATGGAACTGCCGCCGCTTGGCAGCATGTCCGTGCGCCCTCCGGTTGGCAGCGAATGCGGCCCTTGGCGTTGGACCACGAACTCCACCCGCGACCGTATTTGAGACCGGCGGCCGTCTGCCACATCCGGATAGTCCGGTCCTGTACGGCAACCTCGTTCGGCTTTTGCACGGCGCATTGGTTGACCTCTATCGGGTCCTCCTTGCACTCAGCGCCACGTGCCGAGTGCGGTGGCAGGGCAGCGATCGCCGGCGTGATGGCCACAAAGACGGCCAGGATCTGGATCCGTTCATACTTCATGGTCACCCAACCACGCTCCAGGCAAACCAGTTCGACGATCGCAAGTTTGCGCCGTGCAATGCAAACCTGCCCTCCTTGACTTGAAGTCAGACCACTGGTCTCGGCCCTGCGCGGGGATAAGCACTACCGGCCGGTGCCCCAATCGGTGTGGTACTTGTCAATGCAGCCTTGGCGGGCCTTCTGATCGCTTCCAGCATTTTTGATGCAGTCGCGGAATTCCTTGCCGGTATCTTTGCATTTTTTGCTGCATTCTTGGGCGGCATTGTCGCAGGCGGTTTCACAGGCTGCACCGGTGATCCCCGGCCCGCATCTGCTGGCGCAAGCAGCGTAGACCCGTTGGCAGCGGGCTTCGCAGGTCGGGTTCTGCGAAAATCCCGCGGTGGTCCCCAAAACCACCAGCAGGAATGCCGTGGCCACAACCATCGATTGCTTCACCATCGCCGTCTCTCCGTACGTTCATTGAAACCTTGATTTTCGTTATTAGTCTGCCGCAAGACGGGAGCCGCCTTGCGCTAGATCAAGCCGATCGGCGAGCAGCGATACCGGCGATCCCGGCATTCAGGGTGGGATTACAGGGCTCGCGACGATTCCCGCCCGACGGTTACGCCGTCCCCACGGCTTCGTAGATGTCCTCCTCCTGGGCGGTATGCATCCGCACCAGGGTTTCGATGGCCTCGATGACCCGCTGTGCGTCGCGGACGAGATAGCGATCGATCTGTTCTGATGGCAGGTCCTCCGCCACGCGAGCGAGCAGTCGCGCAAAGTGCAGGATTTCGCGATGCGCGCGGCTCATGGCAGAGAGGCCGTGACGTTCGCGGAGCACAGCCGCGAGCTGCGGATAGACATGGCCCTCGTCGTCGCGCTCATGAGCCACGATCCGGTCCTGCACCAGGCGATTGGCTTCTTCGATCAAGGCTGCGCCGACCTCAGGCGGCGTCTCGTCGAGGGCATCGGCGATGCCGCGGAGCCGATCGAGATCTTGGCGCAGCGCCTCGTGATCGTGATGCAGCTCAAGACCGTGCTCCGAGGTAATACGCCTGCGGCCCCAGTCATGAGCCGGACTCAAGGCGCGCAGCGCATTGAGGATCACCGCGACATCGATCACCTCCTGGACGATTGCCGCCGGCACCGGTCCCAGCCATCCGACGGTAGCCGCGCCCATTGCCGCGAATGAAAGCCCCATGCCGACCATGATGCTTTCGACTGCAATGCGCCGGGCACGCTGGGCGATGATGATCGCTTCGCCGACACGGTCGAGCCTGTCGGCGAGGATCACGACATCGGCCGCTTCCGACGACGCGCTGGCGCCACGAGCGCCCAGAGCCACCCCGACATCGGCTGCGGCAAGCGCGGGCGCGTCGTTGATGCCGTCCCCGACCATGATGGTCGGATGCAGCCGCTGCTCGGTGCGCACGGCCTCGACCTTGTCGGCAGGCGCCCGGTCGGCAAGCACCACATCGAGGTCGAGCGCGGCACCGATCATTTGCGCCGCGGCGGCGCGGTCGCCCGTAATCATGACCATTCGCGCGATGCCGGCGTCGCGCATCAGCCGGATCGCCCGCGGCGTATCGGACCGGAGCTCGTCGGCCAGCAACAGCGCGCCGATCGGCCGGCCTTCGACGGCGACAAAAACCACCAGCGCCGAGCGCCACGACGCCCGCCGGATGGCTCGCAGCTCCCAGGGCGAAAGCGGCCGGCTGCCGAGGATCATCTCGCGCGAGCCCGCAGCTACCTGCTGGCCATCGATCGTCCCATGCAGGCCGGCGCCCATGGCCTCCCTGACCTGCTCCGGCGCTCTCAGCTTCAAGCCGCGCTCGACCGCCGCCGCGACAATGGCCTTCGCCAGCACATGGTGAGACGCCTGCTCCAGCGATGCGCCCAGCGCCAGCACCTCCTGTGCGCTCTCGCCCGGCGCAACCTGCACCGACAGCAGCCTTGCGCCGCCAACCGTCAGGGTTCCGGTCTTGTCGAACAGCACGGTATGCGCCCGCGCCACCACTTCCAAAGGTCCGCCGCCTTTTACCAGGATGCCTCGCCGAGCCGCTTGCGCCACACCCGCGATGAAGGCGACCGGTGCTGCCAGAATGAGCGGACAGGGCGTCGCCGCCACCAGCACGGCAAGGCTCCGGATCAGTTCGCCGGAAATCAACCAGGCGACCAGCGCCACCGCGAGGGTCACCGGCAGGAAGATCAGCGCATAACGATCGGCCAGCCGGATGAAAGGCGCCTTTGCAGTCTGCGCCGCCGTCACCATGCGGACGATACCCGCATAGGTGCTCTCGCCCGCGGGCGAGGTCACCGCCAGCTGGAATGTTTCGCCGGCATTGAGCGAGCCGGAAAGGACTGCCGCGCCGCGCGCCTTGGTGACCGGGATCGGCTCGCCGGTGAGCGCCGACTCGTCGATCGTCGCCGCTTGCGAGTCGACGACGCCATCGACCGGGACGACCTCTCCGGCCCGCACCACGAGTTGGTCACCAACCACCACGGCCTCGATCGGCACCTGCTCGATCCGCTCTCCGACCCGGCGATGCGCCTCGCGTGGCGCCCGGTCGACCAGTGAGCGCAAATCGTGTTCGGCCCGCGCGATCGCGATATCCTCGAGCACATTCCCGCCCGAATACATCAGCGCGACCACCACGCCCGCGAGCGGCTCGCCGAGCGCGATGGCCGCGCCCATCGACAGCAGCGCGATCGCGTCGACGCCGAGACGGCCGGCAAGAATGTCGCGCGTCATCGAGATCGCAAGTCCCGCTATCACCGGCGCAGTCCCGGCCGCCCATGCGAGGTCGGCAAGGGCTGGCTGACCGGCGGTGCGCGCGGCAAGTCCCGCCGCCAGACCCGCGACCGCGATCGAAACGAGGATCCATCGCAGGGCGCGTTCAAACCGCATCGGTGACGTCCGTTGCTCTGGAGCGTTTTCCCGCGAAGTGGATACCGGTTCGCGGGAAGACGCTCTAGTGCGGTGGATCTGACGCTCGTTTCAGCATTGCAGCGAGTTCTTCAAACACGCGTCAGATCCAAAACCGCACTAGAATCATATTGATGCTAGATGTCCCTTTGTTTCCAACGTTCGTACGAGCGCCTGCTGCAAAGGAATACGAACGTTGGAAACGGGACACTAGTGCGGTGGATCTGACGCTCGTTTCAGCATTGCAGCTTGCGCAAAATCAATGGCGGGAGCGGGGGCGGCTCGCCCATTCGAACTCGGCGCGGGCGTACGGAGCACCGGGTTCCTGCCGGGGCAGCCACCCTTCGCCCGCGATGACAGCAAACTGTCAGGCAGAAAGGCGCATTATCGGCGTATCCGGAGGATGACAGCTCCGGACGGAGGCCAAGCCTCCGTCCCGCGGCTACGGCTTTTGGCCGCCGGATCTGGTTGATCCGATTGAGGGAAATCAACTCCCGCAAAGCGGATCCGGTTAAACGAAGGACATGCAATTGGGTCGCAGCCTGGAGATCAGAGTTTCGAAGATGCATCGCCGTGAAGCCGGCCTGCGTCTCATGCCCCGCCGCCTGTACGGAGCGATCCTGGCGCTCGCGTTGCTCGGCACGCCCGGCATGGCCGCCGACGAGGTGGTCAAGCTTACCCCCAGCCAGGCCCAGAGCCTGGGCGTTCGAGCCGTCCATCCGGTCACGAGCCGGAACGACCAGACGCTGCCCTATCCGGCCCAGATCGTCATCCCCACGCCCCAGCAATGGGTTGTCAGCGCTCCGGTCGCCGGAATGGTCAACAGTCTGTCCGTCGCGCGGGGCGACCGCGTCCGGACCGGTCAGCCGCTCGTCACCATGGAGAGCCCGAACTTCGTATCGCTGCAGCGCGAGTATCTGCACGCCGTCGCGCAGGACGCCCTTGCCGCACAGCAGCTCAAGCGCAACACGGACCTCTTCGAAGGAAAAGCCGTTCCGCAGCGCGTCCTCGAGTCCAGCCAGACGGAAGCGCGCCAGGCCAGCATTGCGGTGGCCGAGCGCAAACAGATGCTGCGGCTGAGCGGCCTCTCGGACACGGCGATCGGCAAGCTGACGAGCGAGGCCGCCATCAGCGCGACGCTTTCGGTATCTGCGCCCCAATCGGCGACGGTCGTCGAGATCGTCGTCGCTCCGGGCCAGCGGGTCGAGCAATCGGCCCCCCTCGTCAAACTCGCGGGCCTCACGCCGCTCTGGATCGAAATCGCAATCCCGGCGTCGAGCGTCCGCGCCATCAAGCCAGGCGCGAAAGTCGAGGTCGACGGCTATGCAACGACCGGGCGCGTCATCCTGGTTTCCGAGACCACCGATGCCGCAAGCCAGACCGTTCTGGTACGGGCCGAAGTGCCGAACAATGGCGAGCTGCGCCCGGGACAAGCCGCCGCGGCCCGGATCGGCTTCGTCTCATCCGATGAAGGGGCCTGGGAAATCCCCTACAGCGCGCTCGTCCGGCGCGGCGAGCAGGCTTCGGTGTTCGTGGCGATCCAGGACGGCTTCCGTCTCGTGCCGGTCTCGCTGCTCGCCGAGGACCAGGAGCATGTGGTGGTGTCGGGGGCATTCACCGACAAGGACGAGGTGGCCGTCAGTGGCATCTCCGCGCTGCGCGGAATCCTGCTGCACCTCGGAGCGGAGTAGTGATGCTTCAGCGTCTCGTCGCATTTGCGCTTTCACAGCGGCTGTTCGTCGCCCTCGGCGTGCTGCTGCTGATCGGAGCCGGCCTGGTTCTCCTGCCGAGCCTGCCGATCGACGCCTTTCCCGACGTTTCGCCGGTCCAGGTCAAGGTGATCATGAAGGCGCCGGGCCTGACCCCGGAGGAGGTCGAGCAGCGCATCACCGTCCCGATCGAACTCGAGCTGCTTGGACTGCCCAACAAGAAGATCCTGCGTTCGACGACCAAATACGCGCTCGCGGACATCACCGTCGATTTCGAGGACGGCACCGACATCTACTGGGCACGCAACCAGGTTACCGAACGATTGTCGAACATCTCCCGCGACCTGCCCGAAGGCGTCACCGGCGGGCTGGCTCCGATCACGAGCCCGCTTGGCGAGATGTTCATGTTCACCATCGACAGCCCGGAGCTGTCGCTCGCCGAGCGGCGCAGCCTGCTCGACTGGGTGATCCGGCCCGCGCTCAGAACCGTCCCCGGCGTCGCCGACGTCAATTCGCTCGGCGGCTATGTCCGGGCCTTCGAGATCGTGCCGATGACCGATGCGCTCGCGGCACGCGGCATTTCCTACGACGCCTTCCGAAAAGCCCTCGAGGCGAACAGCCGCAATGACGGCGCCGGTCGGGTCAATCAGGGCGAGGACAGCGCTCTCGTTCGCATTCAGGGCAGCATTCAATCCGTCGACGACATCAAGGCGATCGTCGTCGATACCAAGGACGGCGTTCCAATCCGGGTGAAGGATGTCGCCCGTGTCGAGGTCGGCGCGCTGACGCGCTACGGCGCCGTGACGGCCAATGGCCGAGGGGAGACGGTCGAAGGACTCGTGCTCGGGCTGCGCGGCGCCAATGCCGGCCAGCTCGTGAAGGATGTTCAGCGGCGCCTGGAGGAACTGAAACCCTCGCTGCCCAAGAGCGTCACCATCAACGTCTTCTACGACCGCAGCCGACTGGTCGGTCGCGCCGTCGGGACGGTGGTTCGGGCGCTGGGCGAGGCGACCGCCATCGTCGTCGTCCTCCTGCTCCTGTTCCTCGGCAACTGGCGGGCCTCCCTGGTCATCGCGCTGAGCCTGCCGCTTGCCATCATGATCGCCCTCATCGTGATGCGCCTCGTCGGCATGTCGGCGAACCTGATGAGCCTCGGGGGACTGGCGATCGCCATCGGCATGCTGATCGACGCACTGGTGGTCGTCGTCGAAAACATCGTCGGCAACCTCGGCAAGGCGGGACACGAAAAATCGGCTCCGCTCGTCCATGTGATCTTCCGCTCGGTGTGCGAGGTGCTGCAGCCCGTCGCCTCGGGCGTTCTCATCATCATTCTCGTGTTCGTGCCGCTGCTCACGCTTCAGGGACTCGAGGGCAAGCTGTTCATCCCGGTCGCGCTGGCGATCATCTTCGCGCTGTCCGCCTCGCTGCTCCTGGCCCTCACCGTGCTCCCGGTTGCGACCTCGTTTCTTCTCAAGACCGCCTCCCACGGCGACCCGTGGCTGATTCGCATGGCGTTGCGCCTCTACGCGCCCGCCCTGGACTGGGCGCTGAGGAACGAGCGCAAGGTGATCATCGTTGCCCTCGCCGGCCTCGCCGCCGCCGGCTGGGGCTACACCCAGCTCGGCAAGACATTCATGCCGACCATGGACGAGGGCGACACGATCATCAGCGTGGAAGCGCTGCCGTCGATCAACCTCGACACCATGATCGCAATGAATACGAGGCTGCAATCCGCCATCATCGCAAAGGCGCCCGACGTGGCGGGGATCGTGGCACGCACCGGCTCCGACGAGCTCGGCCTCGACCCCATGGGACCCAATCAGACCGATACGTTTCTGGTCCTGAAACCGGCCGAGGAGAGAAAAACGACCGACCAGGCCGCCTTGATCCAGTCACTTCGCGCCGTGCTGGCCGACTTTCCCGGGCTGTCGCTGAGCTTCACGCAGCCGATCGACATGCGCGTGCAGGAGATGATCAGCGGCGTTCGCGGCGACGTCGCCGTCAAGATCTTCGGGCCGGACATCGGCAAACTGAACGAGATCGCGAGCAAGCTCTCCGGCATTCTGTCCGGGATCGACGGCGCCGAGGACGTCTACACCACGATCAACGAAGGCGCGCAATATTACACGGTGGCGGTGAACCGGATGGAGGCCGGGCGTCTCGGATTGAGCGTCGACGCGATCTCCACCTGGCTGCGGACCCAGATCGAAGGGCGCACGATCGGCACGGCTCTCGAGGATGGACGTCGTACGCCGATCCTGATTCGTGGCAGCGAAAGGACGCGGGAGGCGCCGACGCTGCTGGCGAACCTGCCGGTGACGCTGCCGTCGGGAGCTCACGTCGCACTGTCGCAGGTCGCCCGCATTCAGAGGATCGACGGCCCGGTCAAGATCGACCGCGAGAACGGCAATCGCATGAGCGTCGTCCGGACGAATGTGCGCGGCCGCGACATGGTCGGCTTCGTCGAAGCGGCCCAGCAGAAGGTCGCGGCGGAGCTGCCGCTGCCGCAGGGCTATCGGCTGACCTGGGGCGGCCAGTTCGAGAACCAGCAGCGCGCCGCAGCCCGGCTGGCGGTGGTGGTGCCGATCGCCGTCGGGCTCATCTTCGTGCTGCTGTTCACCACCTTCGGCTCGATCCGCCAGGCACTCATGGTGCTGGTCAACATTCCGTTCGCGCTGATCGGTGGCGTTTTCGCCCTGCTGATCACGGGAGAGTATCTTTCCGTTCCGGCGTCCGTCGGTTTCATCGCACTGCTCGGCATCGCGGTTCTGAACGGCGTCGTCCTGGTGTCGTATTTCAATCAGCTTCGGGCCCATGGCGTGCCCGAGGAACGGATCGTCGTCGACGGCGCGAATCGCAGGCTCCGACCCGTGCTGATGACGGCCAGCATCACCGCGCTCGGGCTCATCCCGGTGCTGTATGCGACCGGCCCCGGTTCCGAGATCCAGCGGCCTCTCGCCATCGTCGTCATCGGCGGCCTCATTTCGTCGACCGCCCTGACGCTGATCCTGCTGCCGATCCTTTATCGCCGGTTCGGCGGTGCCGCCAAGGAGGCGAAATGAGCGCTGCGCCGGTCTGCCTCACCCTGATCGCGGCACGATCGCTGCGCGATGATCTGTTCGATTTTCTCAGCGAACAGAGCGACCTCGTGTCCGGCTTCACGGCCTCCGAGGCAGCCGGACACGGCGTCGATGTGCACCTTGAGACGACGGCCGAACGGGTCAAGGGTCACGCCGACGAAATTCTGGTCCGCCTCGTCCTGCCGCAGGACAGCGCCTCGCGGCTGCTCGAGCGGCTGAGGACCTCCTTCGCCGGCACGCGACTCGTCTACTGGATGATGCCGGTGATTGCCTATGGTCGGCTTGACGAGCGGAAGCGCTGAAGCCGGTCGGCCGGACGAGCAGCCGTTGTCGGGGCCGCGACCGCGGATACCAGTGTCCCTTTGTTTCCAACGTTCGTAGAAGCGCCTGCTGCAAGGGAATACGAACGTTAGAACCGGGACACTGGAGGGCCTTCAACCGATATAGCCTCAGGCTATGGGACGCAATTCGCCTCATGAGCCTGGGCGGCCCCTCGAGTTGCATACGAAAATGTGAAGCTGCAATTTTTTGAAGCTTCCGGTTGTCGGGAAGCCGCGGTAAACAGCGACGAGGCTCGGACTTGCCCCTATCAACCTTCCGAGATGGCCTGAATGCGGAGCTCCGGAAAAACGGGGAACGCGATGACAATACGACCACAAGATGTGATCGCGAACGCACTCTTCGGCGGCTTGCAATTCCAGGCTGGAACAGACTCGGCGACGAATGCCGTGCCTGACATCCCTGCTGAGATATGCGCGGAATTGGCAAACGTCGTCCTCGAGGCGCTCACGCGCGCCGGCTATCGCCTTGTGACCGAGCGGACGTCTTCGCGCATTCCCGCTGCGGCGCTGTAAGCGCAGGGCCGGCGCCACATCGCCAGGCGTCTCGTGGAGAGTCCGGCTCCATCGCCGCGAGGACGAAAAGTCGGCGACGTCCTCCTTGAGATCCCGACCACACTGAACGAGCGCTGTCCCGGCACAGTTCCAGCTGATGGAACCAATGCCAGTTTGTCGCGTTGCATGCTGTTCCCGCCCCGCGCAAAGGACACGACATTTTGAGATGACGCAGGAATTTTGCACGGCAGACGTTGCCAACGCCATTTTTCATAGCTTGCGCGAGGTCCATGGCCCAGACACTGCACGCGTCATGGTGACCGATGGCCTGTCGCTCGCCGTGCTGTTTGACGCCCTGGTCCACGCGCTACCCAACAACCGCGACGTCGTCCGACTGGTCACGAGAGTACTGCAGGACGATGCCTTTGTCGTCAGTCCAGATCTTGGTCCGGTCTGGCACCTCAAGTACTTCTATGACGAGGCCGTGCCGCTCAACGTCGTCGATATCGCCATCCTGACCATGGATCGCGGTACCCTCGCCAGCACCGACGTCCGCTTTCGGTTCACAAATCTCGCCGCCGACGTCCCGCAGGGATCGTCCTGAGCGGTGTGGCGCCGCGCCGGAGGCGTCGCTGCGCAGGCATGATCGGCAAAGAACTGGCACTGGCTCCCTCGATACGCAGACCTCGAACTGTCGTCGGCGCAAGGGAATATCGCAGTTGATCGGGACCAGGACCCGATCACGCCAGATGCCCCGCCTGGCATCGCGGCGAGCCGGAAGGGGCCGACGACAGCGCTTCAGACCGGCGGCATGGCGATCCAGCCTCGTTGACCGCGTCCGCCGGCGACAGGGAAACGGCTGTGTCCGGCCCATCGCTGGCGGCGATGCGGTTCCGGCCATGTAATTTGGCCAGATAGAGCCGCCGGTCCGCTCGCTCGTAGGTATCGTGCAGCGGCTCGTCCCGCTCGCCGTCAGCAATGCCGAAGCTGGCGGTAACAGGACGGGACGCCGGCACCGCCGCAAACGCCCGTCGTTCGAGAGCGGAGCGAATGCGCTCGGCAAATCGGGCGGCCTCTTCCAGCGTCGTGCCGGGCATCAGGATGGCGAACTCCTCACCGCCAAGCCGGCCGGCAAGATCGCTGCCACGTATCGCCTCACCAAGGATCGCGCCGAATTCCTTGAGGACCTCGTCCCCGGCGCCGTGTCCGTAGCTGTCGTTGATCGACTTGAAATGATCGAGGTCGCACAGCACCAATGCGAGCGGCGATGCCGACCGTCGCGCAAACAGCGGCCTCGCCCTTTCCTCGAAGCCTCGCCGGTTGAGAACGCCGGTCAGCGGATCGAGATCACGCTCTCGTCGCAGATCGTCGATAATATCGACGACCGTAGCCGCGAGGATGGCAAAGGCCAGCGCCGCGCCGAGTACGGCAAGAGACAGCTGCAGGACCTGCCAGAAGGACGAGGCGCCGAACGCCTTCGCGTCGCCGGGCGCATGGGCGCCGATCGTCAAAACCGTTCTCGGGAAAAAGTGCAGCGCAAAGACGAGCAGGACCCAGAACAGGACGCGGTCCGACACGCGAGCGGCGGAGACCGGAACGAGCCGCAGCGCCGCCACCAGGAGGATCGTGCCATAGCCGAAATTCTGGATGTAGACGCGGGCA
Source organism: Bradyrhizobium sp. WD16 (assembly GCF_024181725.1). Taxonomy (NCBI): domain Bacteria; kingdom Pseudomonadati; phylum Pseudomonadota; class Alphaproteobacteria; order Hyphomicrobiales; family Nitrobacteraceae; genus Bradyrhizobium; species Bradyrhizobium sp. WD16. The sequence goes on from NZ_CP028908.1 coordinate 1,644,383, forward strand.
AGAAGCGAGGGGGCGACATAGGCGTAATACCAGAGCAGCGCCGTCACGATGGCGATCGCCGCCATGTCCGCCCGCAGTCCCAGAGATCGTTGCGAGCGCTGCAGGATGCCCTCCGCGGCGCTGACCACCGCGGACGTGTAGAGCAGGCCGGAAACCACGGCATTGGAATAGGTGTCGCCCGGCATGGCCAGGATCTGCGACACGGCCGCCAGGCCAAACAGGAGGCCGGCAAGCGCAAGCAGAAGCAGATAGTGGCGCGTCTTCTCAATCAGCCAGGCGCAGACGAAAACGATGGCGAAGACGGCGAGAATGCTCGGCCCGATCAGGGCCATGGTGACGTTGAAACCTGGTCCGTTCATCGCAAGTCAACCTGCGCCACGATGCATCAGCCGGTTGTCCGGCTTCGTTGAAATGAGCTGCCGCCAGATGCCAGACGCAGCCCCAAGGAAGACTGAGGACGGTTGCTAAAATTGTAGCAACTACCGCATCTCACCGGCGCATGGCCCGCATCAAAGCACAATCTCGAGTTGTCTTTCATGCCTGCTTTCCCACAGCCGCAGGCCCTCGCGTCAAGAAGTGCTGATCAGGGATGAGCTTCGCCTCACCGCTTGCTAGTGCCAATTCGTCCGCGCCATACGACTTTTGGCCAAGCGACGCGTTCCACCTGTGGAACGTTATATATTTCCAATGAACACCTAGACGTTGTAGACAAGTCGGCGGATTTCTGACGATCATTTTTCAGATTTTCCCGCGAGCTTTTCGCAAACAGGGGTAGGCTATGCAGCGGTATCGCCGTAACGTCGTTGCGGATCGTCCTTGCACGCCGGGGCACCAGGACAAGGCGACGGCCCGTCAAGCCCTGTATCGGTTGACGATCGGCGACGACGACCGGGTCACGCCCTATCCGAACAAACGCGATGTGCCAGGGCCGAGAATCGACTGCTGCGGGGCGCGCATTGCGAGGCAAAAGCTCATCGTCGAGCAGCTGAGCGAAGATGGCCTCGACCCCGCGCGGGATAGAGAGCTGCTGTCCGACCTCATCGAACTCAAGAACACCCTGGAGAAATTGCGCCAGCAGGTCTGTGGCAGGGCTGCCGCTCAGCACGTCGTCAGTTGCCGCGTTCCCGACCGCCTTCGCGCCGATAGATCCGATCATTGAGTATCGGCGGAGGTGCGGGCAGCGCCCTATTGCCGCATCATTCGATCCATGGTTGCGTGCGGCGACCCGCCATCGAGCGCCGGCAGGGCGAAGGTAAACGTCGCGCCTTCGTTCACCTTCGCCTCGGCCCAGATCCGTCCACCGTGCCGAGTGATGACGCGCTTGGCGATGGCGAGCCCGATACCGGTGCCGGCGAATTCGGCGCCATGCAGGCGATGAAACACGCCGAACAGCTGGTCGGCATGTTTCATGTCGAAGCCGACACCGTTGTCCTTGACGACATAGATGGCGTCCGCGGCCTCGATCCTGCCGCCGATCTCGATGACCGCACGCTCCTTGGGCGCGGTGTATTTGATGGCGTTATCGAGGAGATTGGTCCAGACGCGCCGGATCATGGCGGCGTCGCCGCGCACCTTCGGCAGCGGCCCAACCTCGACCTTTACGTTGCGCCCGGCCATCGCCGACTCTAAATCATGGAGCACGGAATGCACCAGCTCTCCCATGTCGATCTCGACGGCAGTCATATCCTGCCGCTGAATGCGCGAGAATGAGAGAATGTCCTGGACGAGCAGGTCCATCCGCTTGGCGCCGTCGCTGACGATATTGAGCAGCCGTATCCCTTCGGCATCGAGCTTCCCGCTGTACTCCTCGAGCAGGATGCGGGAAAAGCCGTCGATCGTCCGCAGCGGCGCCCGCAGATCGTGGGAAACGGAATAGGCGAAGGTCTCCAGATCCCTGTTGACCGCCTCCAGTTCGGCAGTGCGATCCCTTACCCGCTGTTCCAGATCGGCATTGAGACGTTCGATCTCCGCCTCGCGGCGCTTGCGTTCGGTGAGGTCGCGCGCCACAGCGATGGACCTAGACTGTCCCCCACTCTCCAGCGTCACGGACACCCGGCCCTGCACGACGAACTGACTGCCGTCCTTCCGCTGCATCCCGAACTCGTTGCCGGACACGCCGCCAGCTTTTTCCAGTTCGCGCAGATCGTCGATACAGGCCTGGCGATCTTCGGCAATGACGAAATCCATCCAGCTCCGACCGATCAATTCCTCGGGACGGTCATATCCGAGGAGCGTGGCCGCGGACGGGTTGACCGCCTGGACGATGCCGTTCTGGTCCCATTCGAAGATGGCGTCGGGCGAGGCTATGAACAGGCCGCGATAGTCGCGCTCGCTGTTGTGCAGGGTCTTCTCGAGCAGTTCCTCCCTGGCCCAGTCGCGATTGAAGGACCGGCCGATATCCGCCGCCGAGATCCGTCCGAGCGCTCTCGCTTCGCGCCCGAGATGGCGCGCCACATGAGCCTCGATCCGGGAGGGTGGCGCCATGATGAAACGGCATGCCTCATCGCCCCTGGCCCGGCAGCTCACTTCCCTCGCAACCAGAGGCAGGCCGAAACTCTCCTCGCACCAGCCGGAGGAATAACCCGCATTCATCAGGCAGACCGGGAACTCGCTGTGCCTGCCGGCGGCGATCCAGGCCTCGGCCTCGAACGACCGGGGATGATCGTAGATAAGATAGTAATTCTCGTCAGGCACGGGATTCGATTGGTCCGAAATGTCGACGAAGGCCCAGCCGGTGTGGGAAAAGAACACGGGGCCGGCCGACAGCTTGCTGATCGGTTCGGTCAAGCCCATCGCCCGGTGGAAATGGTTGGCGTCGGCCTTGCCGAGCGCATGGGCGATGTCGAACAGCACCTGGCTGGCGATGTCGGTGGCCTCATGCTCCGAATGGGAGAACAGGCGCTTGACGACGTCGAAGAATTCGACCGACATCGCCGCACCGCGCACGAGGATGTAGCGCTCGTCCGCGATCTCGATCGTGCCCTGGGTCGGATCGTACCGCTGGTCTTGGAAAAACCGGTTGAAATGCTCTTCGGCTCTGGCGAAGACGTCGGCAAATTGCGGTGGGATCTTGACGGTTCGTGGCATCGCCGGACCTCATCTTCGGCCAGTCGATAGATCTATTCGCCGACGACCGCTGGTTGTGTTGACGCAAATCAACAGCACGGGCTGTCGCGGCACCAGGGTGCCGGCGCCGCCCGTCTCAACCGCGCCTCGCCGCCGCTTCGGGCCGACTACGCGCTGTCGACGCTGGCCAGAAATGTGTTGGGGTTGAGCGGCGCCGCGATCCGCACCGATGCCCTCGAACTCGCCGGCCTCACCGCCGGCCTGATGCTCACCGGAGCGATCGTCGGTCGACGGCGGCACGGCGGCGGGGATCGATGAGGCATCCTTAGAGGGCCGCCTTGCACCTCGCGCGATCAAAGAAATCTGCCGCCGCAAATTCGACCGCTCTCACTCGGCGTCACGCCGAGGCGCGCGGCTCGGCCGCGCTTCGCACCTCGGGATGATGGAGCCGCGGAAGGAGCCGATTACCTGATCGCGATGATCTCGGCCTCGCCGGCGCCGACCTTCACAATCTCGCCGACCTCCCTGCCGAACAGCGCCCGCGCCAGCGGCGAGACATGAGAGACGGTGCCGCGCGCCGGATCGGCCTCGTCTTCGCCGACGATGCGGAAATTCTGCTCGCGGCCATCGTCGCGGCGGATGGTTACGGTGCTGCCGAAACGAACCTGGCTGCTGTCGGTCGGGGGCGGCACGACATGGGCCGTCGCCTGCCGCGCGCTCCAGTAGCGCAGTTCGCGCGCGGTGCGCGCCACGCCCTCGCGGTCATCGGCGGCGACACAGGCGCTGTGAGCCTCGCGCCATTTCGCCACTTCGGCCTCGATCTGGGCGAGGCCCTCGGGCGTGACGTCATTGGGATGGGGCGAGATCGGCCGGTCCGGCAGATCGTCGGTGAATTCCTGTTCTTTGACGAAGGCTCTGCTCATGCCGAACAGATGGGGACGGGAAATCGGTCCCGCCAGGACATTCCGCCAGCCGTGCACTGCAACATGAGCGACCCGGCGGAGCGGGCTTCGCGCTCGACCGCCCCGGGTTTGACCTGTCTCAATACCGCCGCGCCAAGCGCTGGTCTGATGGCGCCATGACCAGTTCCAAGATCAACTACATCCGGTCCTTTCTCGAGATCGGCCTGCACGATGTCGGCCTTGTCGGCGGCAAGAACGCCTCGCTCGGCGAACTCTATTCGGTGCTGTCCAGGGAAGGCATCGCCGTTCCCAATGGCTTTGCCGTGACCGCGGATGCCTATCGCGACATGCTGGCGAGAGCCGGCATCGCCGACGAATTGCACGAACTCCTCGACGGCCTCGACAAGCGCAACATCAAGCAGCTGGCGGCACGCGCCGCCAGGGCGCGCGTGCTCGTCCATGCGGCGATGGACACGACCGAGCTGCGCGAATCGATCGCAGCGGCCTATCGGCGTCTCGAGCAGGAGGCCGGGCGCGGCGTCGCGGTGGCGGTGCGCAGTTCGGCCACCGCGGAGGATCTGCCGACCGCGAGCTTCGCCGGCCAGCACGAGAGCTATCTCAACGTGCGCGGCGCGAAGGCCCTGTTCGAGGCCTGCCGCCGCTGCTTTGCCTCGATCTTCACCGATCGCGCCATCTCCTACCGCATCGACAACGGCTTCGATCATTTCAAGGTCGCGCTGTCGGTGGGCGTGATGAAGATGGTGCGGGCCGACCTCGCTGCGAGCGGCGTCACCTTCACTCTCGACACCGAATCCGGCTTTCGCGACGTCGTCTTCGTCACCGGTGCCTATGGTCTCGGCGAGACCATCGTCCAGGGCAAGGTCGATCCCGACGAATTCTACGTCCACAAGCCGACCTTCACCGACGGCTTTCGCTGCGTGATGCGGCGCCGTCTCGGCCGCAAGCAGATCCGCATGATCTACGGCAAGGGCGGCGGCAGCCGCGCGACGCTGACGCGCGCCGTCGCCAGACCCGACCAGACCCGATACTGCGTCTCCGACGACGAGGTCCTCGGCCTCGCCGACGCGGCGATCCGGATCGAGGCGCATTATTCGCGCGAGGCCGGCACGCCGACGCCGATGGACATCGAATGGGCCAAGGACGGCAAGGACGGCAAGATCTACATCATCCAGGCACGTCCCGAGACGGTGGCGTCGCGGCGCAGCGCGGAGGTCTATGAGACCTACGGGCTCAAGGGTCGCGCCCCGGTGCTGGTGAGCGGCCGGGCCGTGGGCGAGAAGATCGCCACCGGCAAGGTTCGCCGCATCGCGTCCCGCCGGGATCTGTCCGCCTTCAGGCCGGGTGAGATCCTGGTGGCGCCGGCAACCAGCCCCGACTGGGAGCCGGTGATGAAAATCGCCGCCGGCATCATCACCGACAAGGGCGGTCGTACCTGTCATGCCGCCATCGTCGCCCGCGAGCTCGGCATTCCCGCGGTGGTCGGCGCCACCGGCGCCACCACGAAGCTCAAGACCGGCACGCAGGTCACGATCTCCTGCGCCGAAGGCGATGTCGGCAATGTCTATCGGGGCAAGGTCGATTTTGAGGTCACGCGCATTCCAACCAGCGCGTTCAAGCAGCCGCGCACCGAGATCATGGTCAATCTCGGCACGCCTGAAATGGCGTTTCGCACCGCCATGCAGCCCCAGGCCGGTGTCGGCCTCGCCCGCATGGAATTCATCATCAGCGAGCACATCGGCGTGCATCCCATGGCGCTGGTCGATCCGAAGAAGGTCGCTTCCGCCAAGGCGAAGGCGGCCATTGCCCGGCTCACAGCCGGGTACAAGACCGGCGCCGATTTCTTCATCCGGGAGCTGTCCGAAGGGGTCGGGACCATCGCCGGCGCTTTCTTTCCCAAGCCGGTGATCGTGCGGCTGTCCGACTTCAAGACCAATGAATACGCCAGCTTGATCGGCGGCGACGACTTCGAGCCGAAGGAAGAGAACCCGATGCTCGGCTTCCGCGGCGCCAGCCGCTACAGCCATCCCGCCTATGCGAAGGGGTTCGCGCTGGAATGCGCCGCTCTGCGCCGGGTGCGCGAAGAGATGGGCTTTACCAACCTTCGCATCATGGTGCCGTTCTGCCGCACCGTCGCGGAGGGACGGCGCGTCATCGCCACCATGGCGGAGCATGGCCTCAGGCGCGGCGAAGGCGGCCTCGAGATTTACGTGATGTGCGAAATTCCCAACAACGTCATCCAGATCGATGCCTTCGCCGAGATCTTCGATGGCTTCTCGATCGGCTCCAACGACCTGACCCAGCTCACCCTCGGGGTGGATCGCGATTCCGATATCGTCGCCTTCGACTTCGACGAGTCCGATCCGGGCATGCTGGAGATGTTCAGGCTGGCGGTCACCGGCGCCAGGCGCAACCACCGCCACGTCGGGATCTGCGGCGAAGCCCCGGCCAATGACCCACAGATCGCGCGCTACCTGACGCGGCTCGGCATCAATTCGATCAGCGTCAATCCGGCCAGCGTGTTCCGCACCATGACGGCGGTGGCCGAGGCCGAGCAGATGGGTACAGAGACTTCGAAGATCATTGCGGAGACGGCGGCCTGACAACGGCGGCCCTGGTCAAGTCGCTTTGGCCAAATCCTCGGCCCGCGCCAGATCCTCGGCAGCCTGCAGCGCGGCCGAATTGGCATGGAGGCGCTCCGCCGCGGCATTGACCCGGGTCATGGTTGCGGTGAGTTCGGCATAAATCTCGTCGTCGATGGTCACCACGCCGAAATTGGAGTCTTCGCCGTCGAAACGCCCCTCGGCCGGCTCGTCGGCATGCTCGAACCAGTGATAGCCGACCACGCCCGGCTTGCTCAAAGCTGCCTGAACGTAATCCTCGAAGCAACGGGCCCGGTCGACCTGGTTGACGACGCGCGGTCCGCCGCCGCGGCTGTTGGGCAGGCCGGCATCGTCGCCGCGGAAGGCGAATTCCGAGATCAGGCACGGCTTGCCGCTGATGGCATAGGCATCGATGATGCCGCTCGGATCGAATTCGTAGCAGTTGAGCGAAATCACATCGAGATAGCGGCCGGCCGCGGCGATGACGCTGGGCTGCGGCTGGTAGCCGAAGCGCGAACCGATCACGAGGTGATTGGGATCGGCTGCCTTGATCGCCGCGACGCATTGCTCGAAATAAAGATCGGCGACGACGGCAAGAAAGGCGTCGCAATCGGCGGAGAATGCCGCGCGCCGTGGATTGTCCAGGTTGCACTTGTTCTCGAGGATGTCGTTCAAGCCGCCCGGCGGCATCCGGAAGAAGGGCGGCTCGACGCCATGCATTCGGCCAAGCTCCTCCCAGGAATTGGCCGGCAACTGCCAGACCGTGTTGAACTGCGAGAAATCGCGATAATGCTCCTGCAGCATGGCGATGGCAGCGATGCGGCCAGGCCGCCGCGGCGGCAGATTGAGGAAGAGCGTCAGCAGTTCTTCGGCGCCGCGCCAGTCCGGCGACCAATACAATTCATTGTCGATGAAATAGCCGAGCAGCGACGGATCATTGCGCCGCAGCGTGCAGCGCCGGCGGGCGCAGTCACGGATATGTGCGCCGAAGTCGGGATCGAAGACGTCGGGGAAGACCTGCTCCCTGCGGTGGAAATGGAAGGAAGCGCCGAGCTCGGCGATCGGCGCCGTGGCGAGCGGCGAGGCGCCGGCACCCGCCACCAGTTCGTCCGACCAGCAGCCCAGGGTATTGAAGTTCCAGCCCCGCAGCCGATCCGCCGCTGCGGCCCGCCAGGCCTGCTTGCTGCCGTATTTCCTCGCGCAGGCTTCGGCATAGGGCCGCCGCCCGCTGCCGCCGATCTCGTCCTGGTCGAAACGGACCGTATTGACGCCCTTGGACAGGAAGCGGCCGCCCTCGGGATCGACCAGCCAGAACACGCCCTCGTGCTGACCAACCCGGAAAAATCCGCTGGCCGCGAAGCGTTCGTCGGCGATCCCGCCCCATTTCGTCCGTCGCAATCGGGTTGCTCCCGCCTCAAGACGGTAAATCATCGCACCACCTTGTGCGAAACGGTTGATTTATCTCAAGATCATCTGCCGCGCCTTCGGCTCGACTACATTCGTCGTCTCCGGACGACCAGGAAAAATGACCGGCACGGGAGATCACCTGGTCGCCGGATTCTGTCAGCAGGTCATCATCGCGGTCAGCGGAACATGAACAATCGGATTGAGACGGCTGAACATCTCTCCCTGGCCAGCCTGCGCCCGGACTTCATCTGGGGCGTTTCGACCTCCAGCTTCCAGATCGAGGGCGCAACCAGGGAAGATGGCCGCGGCCTCTCCATCTGGGACATCTATGGCCAGAGCGGCGAGATCCAGAATCACGACACCGGTGACGTCGCCTGCGATCACTACCATCGCTATGGCGAAGACATCGCCCTGATGAAGCAGCTCGGGATCCAGGCCTACCGCTTCTCGGTGGCCTGGCCGCGCATCCTGCCGACCGGCCAGGGCGAGATCAATGAACGCGGCCTCGCCTTCTATGACCGCCTGATCGACGGGCTGCTCGCCGCCGGCATCGAACCCTGGCTGTGTCTTTACCACTGGGATCTGCCCCAGGCGCTGGAAGAGCGCGGCGGCTGGCTCAACCGCGAATCGGTCGAGTGGTTCGCCGACTATGCTCGCATCGCCGCGCGGCGCTTCGGCGACCGCGTCAAGCGTTTCGCCACCTTCAACGAGCCGTCGATCTTCACCTTGTTCAGCCGCGCGATCGGCCGTGACAAGACCGCCGAGGACAAATTCCACCGCACCATCCACCACGTCAATCTCGCCCATGGCGCCGCCGTCGACGTGCTGCGCGCCACGGTGAAGGGCGCCTCGATCGGCAGCATTCACAGCCGCCAGCCGTGCCGGCCGTCCAGCAGCGAAGAGGCCGATGCCGCGGCGGCGGCCCGTCTCGACGTCTACTGGAACGACGCTTTTCCCGAGCCGCAATACCGCGGCGAATATCCGCCGCTGCTGCGCCCCGGCATCGAGCCGCATCTCCTGGCGGGCGATCTTGCGCGGATCTGCCGGCCGCTGGACTGGTTCGGCCTCAACCACTACAGCCCGGTCTATGTGAAAGCGAATCCCGGCACCATGCTGGGCTACGACTTCGGCGACAAGCCGCCGGGCACGCCGTTGACGCCGATCGACTGGCCGATCGAGCCCGATGCCTTTCGCGAGGTGCTGGTCGCCGCCCACGAGCGCTACGGCCTGCCGATCTACGTGACGGAAAACGGCTACGGCGCCCACGACCGGCCCGATGCGAGCGGCGCTGTCGACGATCCCGAGAGAATCCGCTTTCTTGCCGATTACACCGCGTCGATGGCTGCCGCGGCCGCACAGGGCGCCGACATCCGCGGCTACTTCGTCTGGTCGCTGCTCGACAATTTCGAATGGGATTTCGGCTACAGTCACCGCTTCGGCATCACTTATGTGGACTACGCGACACTGCGGCGAATTCCGAAATCGTCGTTCCACTGGTACAAGAACCTGATCACGGCGACCCGGCACGCCTGACGATGACGACGAATGATGACGATGACCTGCCCGCATCCGACGATGGAGCAACCCGGGATGGAGCAAACTGGCCGTGGCTGACGCTGCCCTCGCTCCGATCGCGACCCTGACGATCAATCCTGCGGTCGACGTCTCGACCACGGTCAAGAAGATCGTGCCCTTCACCAAGATGCGCTGCTCGCCGGAGCACCGCGATCCAGGCGGCGGCGGCATCAACGTCGCGCGCGTGCTCAAGCGGCTCGGCATCGACGCCGCGACCATCTACCCGGCCGGAGGCGGGACCGGGCAGCTGCTTTCGAGTCTGATCGAGCGCGAGGGTCTGCGCAGCGTCGTCATCCCGACGACGCATGAGACGCGGCAGGACATCACCGTGTTCGACGAGATGTCCCGCCAGCAGTATCGCTTCGTCTTTCCAGGCGAACCGCTCGCGGAGATGGAATGGCAGACCTGCCTGAAGCTGATCGGCGCGCTATCGCCGCCGCCGCGCTTCGTGGTCGCCAGCGGCAGCCTGCCCCCCGGTGTGCCGGAGGATTTCTTCGGCCGGGTCGTCCTCGCAGCAAAGGAGATGGGCAGCAGGGCGATCATCGATACCGCCGGCCCCCTGCTCAAGCCGGCGCTGGAGCACGGGGCCTATCTCATCAAACCCAATCTCGGCGAATACCAGACGCTGGCGGGCACGGCTTCCGCCGACGAAGCCGCCCTGATCGGCGCCGGCCGCCACCTGATCGAGCGCTACCACATCGAGATCATCGCCCTGTCGATGGGACCGGCGGGGGCACTGCTGATCACGCGCGACATCGCGCTGCGCGCCAAGGGGCTGCCGATCGAGCCCAAGAGCGTCTCCGGCGCCGGCGACAGCTTCCTCGCCGCGATGATCTGGAGTCTGATGACTGACGACAGCCTCTCGCGCGCGCTGCGCTACGGCGTCGCCGGCGGCTCCGCGGCATTGCTCAATCCGGGCACCGAACTGTGCCGCGCCGAGGACGTCCATCGCCTCGCCTCCGAGGTCGTCATCGTGCCGGCCGGCAACCACCGTCATGACTGACCACCATTCGCATATGGTCCTTCGATTCCAACATTCGCAAACACGCCCGCCGAAATGCCTCCGAATGAAGGTCCGACCGTGCGGCAGATGGAGCGGTCATTCGGAGACAGGACACTAGTGTGGCGTCTCGCAATTGCCTACCGCCTTCACGGCAAGCCTCTCTTAGGCAATTGCGAGACATAAGCCACACTAGCACTTTGATTTTGCTAGTGTCCTTATGTCTCCGAATGACCGTGCGAGCATCAGGCAAATGGAGCGGTCATTCGGAGACAGGACACTAGTGTGGCGTCTCGCAATTGCCTACCGCCTTCACGGCAAGCCTCTCTTAGGCAATTGCGAGACATAAGCCACACTAGCACTTTGATTTTGCTAGTGTCCTTATGTCTCCGAATGACCGTGCGAGCATCAGGCAAACGGAGCGGTCATTCGGAGACAGGACACTAGGGATTTGAACGAGGACGACGGGCGCGGCTGCGGCCGGCAGAAAGACTCCGTGCGATGGAGAAGGAACTCCAGCCATTAGAGCAGCGCCTTGGACGGCTCCATGCCCGCCAGCGCCTCGGGATCGAGACCGATCACGAGGCGCAGATCTTCGGCCAGGGGCTCAACTTCTTTCACATCGAGAACTGGTATTCCGTCCACTCGGTCATCCGCAACGTATTGCGCCTGACGGGGCTCTACTGGCGCGGCCGCAAAAACGCCGAGCGCCTCGTGCTCCGCCACAACCACGTCACCCGCGCCAATCTGCCGGCGAGCTTCGACGGCTTCACGCTGCTGCAGATCAGCGATACCCATGTCGACATGAACGAGCGCGCCATGCGCCGGCTGACGGAGATGGTGGCTGATCTGCCTTACGATATCTGCGTGCTTACCGGCGACTATCGCGGCAAGACCTTCGGACCTTATGACGAGACCCTGCGGGGGATGGCGCGGATCAAGGCCCAGCTGCGCGAACCGGTCTACGCCGTGCTTGGCAACCACGACACCATCCGCATGCTGCCCGGACTCGAGAGCATGGGCATCCGCATGCTGCAGAACGAATCCGTCATGATCCGGCGCGGCGAGGATCAGATCTATCTTGCCGGCATCGACGACGCGCATTTCTATCGCGTCGACAATATCGAGAAGGCCGGCGCCGAGATGCCCGATGGCGCCTTTGCCATCCTGTTGTCCCACACCCCTGAGATCTACCGCCAGGCGGCCCATGCCGGCTTCGACCTGCTGCTCAGCGGCCATACCCATGGCGGCCAGATCTGCCTGCCCGGATCCATCCCCCTGACGCTCGACTCGGTGCTGCCGCGGCAGCTCGGCGCCGGCGCCTGGGAGTATCACGAGATGGCCGGCTATACCTCGGTCGGCGCCGGCTCGAGTGTCGTCGCAGTGCGCTTCAACTGCCCGCCGGAGATCACGCTGCATCACCTGCATCGAAGGTGAGCGGCATGATTTGAGCTCGACCTGAAGAACGTCGCCCGCCGCTCCATCGTCATGCCCGCGCCCGCCCGCCTTCGCTAAGAAGCTCCGGCGACCCCATGGACGTGAACGGTGATCACCAAGCCTCAATAGGGCTCGTCGCGGAGGCGCAGCATGTAGAGCACGCGCGAGAGAATCAATTCGCCGAGCAGGAACGCGACCGTGCCGGCGAGGATGTCGCCGTAGCCGAGCGCCAGCTCCGAGCGGCAGGCGAGAAAGGCAAACAGCGATTCCGGAATCTGGTCCAGCCCCACGGCCTGGCTGCTCGGTGCTAGCCCGAAGCGGCGCTTGATGAAGCTGGAGAGGAGGTCGCCGGCCATGGCGGCGATTGCAACGAGCCCGCCGATCTCGGCGTCAAGACCGAGCAGCGGCGCAGCGAGGGTGGTGACGCCGAGCGCGGCGACGATGCCGCGCAGCGTCTTCGAGCGACCAAACAGCGGCCGGCCGTCGGGCAGCACCAGGCCGCCGTCGAGCGGCCAGGCAAAGCGATCGCCGAAGATCTTCTTCGCCGCCACGGGCGTGCCGTTGGCGACGGTGAGGAGGATCAGGAGTTTCAGAATCGGCAGCCATGACATGGCTGCCAGACTAAAGGATGTTTAGAAAAGTTCGAGACGCATTTCGGCGCGCGCACGACGCGCTCGCCCCGCATTCTGCGTCGTCCCCCGCTCCAAGCGGGGGACCCAGTACTCCGTGACGGTTAGATTGGGCAGAACGGCCGGCCGTTGTGCATACCGCAAGCGACACAGCGTACTGGATCGCCCGCGTTCGCGGGCAATGACGACAGACTGTGACGAAGCTGCGTCGGCCAGAAAAGACAGTCGCCGGTCCGACCTCACACCGCCGGCTCGAGCAGCATCAGGCCCGACGCGGTGTTGGAGATCGGGATGTGGTAGTTGGCGTGGGCCTTGCGCACCTTGTCGGGCAGCGTGGCGCGCGCCGCGAGCCAGTTCAGGAGTTCGACGCCCTGGGTGCCGGACAATTCCACCAGCTCGGTGGTCGAATACTGGGTGGCCCAGGCCGGGTCCTCGATCATGCTGTCCATGAATTTCAGATCGAAATCCTTGTTGATGAAACCGGCGCGCTCGCCGTCGAGCTGATGGGACAGGCCGCCGGTGCCCATCACCACGACATGCTCCTTGCCAGGCCACGACCGGATGGCGCGACCCAGCGCCTGGCCGAGCTTGAAGCAGCGCTTGGCCGAGGGCAACGGCCCCTGCACGGTGTTGATCACCACCGGCACGGTGCGCACCGGCCATTTCATCTCCGGCCAGCACAGCGCCATCGGCAGGGTGAAAGCGTGATCGACCACCATCTCCTGGCAGGAGACGAGATCGAAATCCTCGTCCACCACGGATTCGATCAGGTGCCAGGAGAATTCGGGATCGCCGGCAAAGGGCGGCGTCTGCGGAATGCCCCAGCCCTCGTCGGCGTTGCGGTACTCCGGCGCCGCGCCGACGGCGAAGGTCGGCATCTTGTCGAGGAAGAAATTCAGCCCGTGGTCGTTGTAGACCATGACGACGATATCCGGCTTCTTCTGCGCCAGCCACTGCCGGATCGGCGGGAAGCCGTCGAAGAAGGGAGCCCAATAGGGGTCGTGCTGCAGTCCCTTGGCGATGGCGCCGCCGATGGCGGGCACATGGGACGTGGTGATGACGCCGACGATCTCAGCCATGGTGCTTACCTCCCCGCCGCGACGAGCTTGGCCTTGAACGCGTCCTTGCTCATGCCGGTCTGCTGGGCGCCGATGTCCTGCATGTCGAGGCCGAAGATGCCGGCGAATTTGGCGAGGTAGTAGGCGTTGCCGCCGGCGGCGATCAGCTGAAGCACGTTGCGGTTGCGGATTGCATCGCGCTGTTCGGCATTGAGCCCGTATTTGGCGCAGTAGGCATCCTCATCGGCGACGAAGGCCTTGCGGTTGGCCGCGTCGTTGAAGGAGTAGCACATCTTGTTGAGCGCATAGCCCTTTCGGGCCTGGACGCTGTCGAAAATGGTGGTCCCCGGCACCGGCTGCCGGTTCTTGGCTGGGCTCATCTTCGGTTTCCTCTGTGGCCACCGACCGGCAGTTTTGTTCTGGATCAATTCCGGCACGGTCGGCGTGGGCAAGATTGGCCGCGGGACGGAGGAAATAAACGCCGGGATCCAGATTTCATTCATGAGCCAATTTGATCATTTGGATATTGATGGCCACCTGCTCCAGCTTCTGGTGGCGGTGATCGACGAGGGCTCGATTACCCGCGCGGCCCAGCGCCTCGACGTCACCCAGTCGGCGGTCAGCCATCTCCTGGACAAGCTGCGCGTCATCGTCGGCGACCCGCTGTTCGTCAAATCGGGCCGCGGCATCGTGCCGACCACGCGCGCCCAGCAGCTCGCGGCGCGGGCGCGCGGCCTGCTCGACGAACTGCGCAGCTTCAGCACGGCCACCGGCTTCGATCCGGCGACGCTGTCGACGACCTTCACCATCGCCGCCAACGACATGCAGCGCGACCTGCTGCTGCCTCCACTGTTCCGCTGCCTGCGGGCGCGGGCGCCTGGCTTGAGGCTGCGGGTGATTTCCTCGAGGATTCCAGGCGCCGAAATGCTGCGCGACGAGATCTGCCAGTTGATCGTCACGCCGCGGCCCCCGGAAGGCAGCGACATTCTGCAGAAACGGCTGTTCGAGGATCATTACCGGGTGTTCTACGATGCCCGCGAGCGCACCGCCCCCGCCGACCTCGAGCAATATCTTGCCGCCGAGCATGTCACAGTGCTCTATGAGCCGCACCGCCGCCTCGACATCGACGAGGTGCTGGCCGATGCCGGGCTGAAACGGCGCTTCGCCGTTCAGGTGCCGGGCTTCGCCGGGATCGGTCCCTTCCTCGCCGGCACGCCCTTTCTCGCCACCCTGCCGTCCCTGACCCGCGTTCACATGCTGCGCGGCTTCGCCAGCGTGCCGGTGCCGGTGCCCTGCCCGCCGATGCCGATGTATCTCGTCTGGCACCTGCGCCATCAGGCCGACGCGCTGCACCGCTGGCTGCGCGAGCAGCTCGAGATCATGGTGGCGCCGGCGCTCGCCGCGGTCAGCGGGATCGATCAGCCTTCGTCCGACGCATCTGTACCTGCTGTCGCGCGGCGATAGTCGCGCGGGCTCTGCCCGGTGTGGCGCTTGAAGAAACGGCAAAAGTAAGCGGGATCCTCGAAGCCGAGCTCGAAGGCGAGACGGGAGATCGGCGCGGCAATATACGTCAGGCGCCGCCGCGCCTCGCGGGCGAGGCGGGCATGAACGAGATCGAGCGCCGCCTGGCCGGTTTCGGCCCGCACCAGGCGATTGAGACGCTCGGGCGAAAGGCCGAGCGCCTTGGCATAGCGCGTGACCGGCCAGTGGTCGCGGTGATACGCCTCCACCAGCACGACGAAACGCGTGAAGATGTCGGTCCGCTGGCCGGCGGCGCGCCGCCGATGCCGGGCGCTGGCTTGCGCGAGGCGCCAGACGACCGATCGCGCCAGCCAGAGCGGCACCGGCGAGCCCGGCGAATCGGCGGCGGCGAACTCCTCGGCAAGGTCCTCGAACAGCGTCGTGATTCGCCGGCCCGCGGTGGACGCGGCATCGACATGCAGCACCGCGGGCTGGGCGAACAGGTCGCGCAGCGCCTCGCCGGTGGCCGGCACGTCGCCCTCGACCACAGCGTGGGGATTGAAGGTCAGCACCGCGCCGTCGGTGTCAGCCGCAAAGCGGAAGGTATGGACGACGCCGGGCGGGATGATCACGGCGACCGGACCGCGGCACTCCTCCTGAAGTTCGTCGAGCCGGATTCGCGCCGGGCCGTCGGCGACCCAGAGAATCTGGTGCAGAGCCTGGTGGGTATGGGCATCGATCTCCCAGTGATAGAGCCGGCTGCGCGACTGGATCGATTCGATATGGAGCGCGTCAGCGCCGCCGCCGCCAGCTTCGCCGTAAAGCGTGAAGGCCGGTATCTGCGTCCGCCGCGCCCGGCGTTGCGGTTTCATGATGCCTCTCATGCTTCTTCAAACGGCGTCGGGAAAGTACAAGTTTAGACCGCGCTTCGTCCCTCACCAAGCCCCCCTGAAGCCGCCTAGGCTACGCTCCGGATCAGGCGCGTCGAACGCGCCGGCTGGCCCTTGGGAGGAGATCGCATGACCTTCGTGTTCGACCCGTATTCGCCCGTGGTCGATGCCGACCCGTTTCCTTTGTACAAGACCCTGCGCGACGAGCACCCGGTGTACTGGTGCGAGCAGGCGCAGATGTGGGTGCTGTCGCGCTATCACGACATCGCCACGGCCGGGCGCGAGTGGCAGACCTATTCCTCCGCCCAGGGCAATCTGATGACCGAACTGCCGCAGCGTGCCGGCGCGACGCTCGGCACCACCGATCCGCCGCGTCACGACCGGCTGCGCGCGCTGGTGCAATACGCCTTCATGAAGCGCAACCTCGAAGGCCTTGCCGAGCCGATGCGCGAGATCGCGCGCAATGCCGCCGAGGCGGTGCGCGGCAGCAGGGAGTTCGACTTCATCGAGGAGTTCTCGTCCAGGTTCACGGTGCGCGTGCTGTTCGCCGCCCTCGGCCTGCCGCTCGGCAACGAGCAGGTGGTGCGCGACAAGGCGGTGCTGATGGTGCAGAGCGATCCAGTCACCAGGGCCAAGGGACCGGAGCATATCGCCGCCTATGAATGGATGCGCGACTACGCCGCGAGCATCATCGCCGAGCGCCGCAAGGCGCCGCAGAACGACCTGATCTCGCATTTCTCCATGGCCGAGATCGACGGCGACAAGCTCGACGAGCGCGAGGTGCTGCTGACCACGACGACGCTGATCATGGCCGGCATCGAATCCCTCGGCGGCTTCATGAGCATGCTGGCGCTCAACCTCGCCGACTTCGCCGACGTGCGGCGCGCGGTGACGGCCGATCCTTCACTGCTCGCCGACGCCATCGAGGAATCGCTGCGCTTCAACACCTCGGCGCAACGCTTCAAGCGCCACCTGCAGAAGGACGTCACGCTGCACGGCACGACCATGAAGGCCGGCGACTTCGTCTGCCTCGCCTATGGGTCGGGCAACCGCGACGAGCGTCAGTTCCCCAACCCCGACATCTACGACCTCGCCCGCAAGCCGCGCGGCCATCTCGGCTTCGGCGGCGGCGTTCATGCCTGCCTCGGCAGCGCCATCGCCCGCATGGCGGTGAAGATCGCCTTCGAGGAGTTCCACAAGGTGGTGCCGGACTATTCGCGCACCGAGCAGCAGCTGCCGTGGATGCCGTCCTCGACCTTCCGCAGCCCCCTGGTGCTGAAGATGGCGGTGCATTGAGGGACGCCGGTCAGGGCGCGGTCGGGCGCCGGCCGCCGCGCCCATCCTCAGCGATCCCGGGTACCGGTTCGGGGAAATGACGGGGCTCCGGCCTCAAACGCGAAAATGCCCGGCGCGAGCCGGGCATCATCGTTTCAAGAGGCGGGCAGCGGCTTACTTGCCGAGCTGCTGCTCCAGCTTGTCCAGCACCTCGTAGCAGGGCAGCACCTGGGCGACGCTGGAATTGGGCTCGCGCTTGTCGCGGATCGCGGCGAAGAATTCGCGGTCCTGCAGCTCGATGCCGTTCATCGACACGTCGACCTTGGACACGTCGATCTTCTCGTCCTTGCCGTTGAAGAGATCGTCGTAGCGGGCGATATAGGTGCCGTTGTCGCAGATGTAGCGGAAGAAGGTGCCGAGCGGTCCGTCATTGTTGAACGACAGGCTGAGCGTGCAGATCGCGCCGTTGGCCGCCTTGAGCTGGATCGACATGTCCATGGCGATGCCCAGCGTCGGATGGATCGGGCCCTGGATGGCATTGGCCTGCACGATCGGCGCGCCCGCCTGGTAGGCGAACAGGTCGACGGTATGGGCGGCGTGATGCCACAGCAGATGATCGGTCCAGCTGCGCGGCTGGCCGAGCGCATTCATGTTGGTGCGGCGGAAGAAATAGGTCTGCACGTCCATCTGCTGGATGTTGAGCTCGCCGGCCTTGATCTTGCGATGCACCCACTGATGGCTGGGATTGAAGCGGCGGGTGTGGCCGCACATGGCGACGAGGCCGGTCGACTTCTGCAGATCGACCACCGCCTTGGCCTCCGCCAGCGAATCCGCCAGCGGGATCTCGACCTGGACGTGCTTGCCGGCCTTGAGCGCGGCAATCGCCTGGGCGGCATGCATCTGGGTCGGCGTGCACAGGATCACCGCATCGACCTCCTTGAGCGCGAGGCTGTCGGCGAGATCGGTGGCGACATGCTTGATGCCGTATTTGTCGGCGACGTCCCTGGTCTGATCGAGCCGGCGGCCAACCAGGGACACCACCTCGACGCCGTCGATGTTCTTGATGCCGTCGAGATGCTTGATGCCGAACGCGCCGGCGCCGGCCAGGGCGACTTTGATGGGGGCCATGTCAGTTGTTCTCCAGAATCAGATGGCCCACGGCGGTGTTGCTGGCGGGCACGTGGTAGAAGCGGTGGCGCACGGTCGGCGCCTTGCCGCCATTGACGTCGCTCATGGCGCCGCGGGCGATCAGCCACATCACGAGTTCGATGCCCTCGCTGCCGGCCTCGCGCACATAGTCGATGTGCGGCATCCTCGACAGGCCATCCGGGTCCTTGATCAGGCGGTCGAGGAAGGCGTTGTCCCACTCGCGATTGATCAGGCCGGCGCGCGGCCCCTGGAGCTGGTGGCTCATGCCGCCGGTACCCCAGATCTGCACGTTGAGCGGCTCGTCATAGCTCTCGATCGCCCTGCGGATCGCCTGGCCGAGCATGAAGCAGCGACGGCCCGACGGCACCGGATACTGCACCACGTTGACGGCGAAGGGGATCACCGGGCACGGCCAGGCCTCGACCTGACCGCACACCAGGCTGAGCGGCACGGTGAGGCCGTGATCGACATCCATCTTGTTGACGATGGTGAGGTCGAAGTCGTCCTGGATCACCGACTGGGCGATGTGCGAGGCGAGCCGCGGATGGCCGATCACCTTCGGCACCGGCCGCGGACCCCAGCCTTCGTCGGCCGGGGTGAATTCCGCGGCCGTGCCGATGGCGAAGGTCGGAATCATCTCCAGGCTGAAGGCCGTGGCGTGGTCGTTGAAGACCAGGAAGATGACGTCGGGCTTCTGCTCCTTGAGCCACTTCTTGGAGAAGTCGTAGCCCGCGAACACCGGCTTCCAGTAGTCCTCGCCCGTCTTGCCGAGATCGATGGCGGCGCCGATCGCCGGGACATGCGAGGTGTAGACGCTGGCGGTGATCCGGGCCATCACTTCTTCTCCCCGATAGAGCGGTTGCCTTCGATCGAGCGGCCACCCTTGACCATCATGTCGCGGTACTGATCCTCGGTCATGCCGGTCATGCTGCCGGCCATCTGCTGGAAGCTCTTGCCGTCGGTGGCGCCGATCTTGGCGAGGAAGTAGATGTTGCCGCCGAGCGCAATGCAGCGATTGAGGTCGCGATCGAGCACGGCCTGCTTCTGCTCCTCGGTCATCGGCCACTCGTCGAGATAGGCGCGCTCGTTGGCCTTGAAGCGGGCGCGGTTCTCCGCCTTCATCAGCGACATGCAGAACTGGTTCAGGTGATAGCCCTGCCGCGACATGTCGGCGTCGAAGATGGTCGTGCCTGGAACGTCCTTGTATGGCTTGTCGAGGGACATGGCTTGCGTCTCCTAGGAAATCTCGGGCCAGTAGAGCCGCATCGGGTTGTCCACCAGGAGCTTCTTCTGCAGCTCGGGGGTCACCGCGACATGCGGGATGAAATCGACCAGCAGGCCGTCATCGGGCATGTGGTCTTTCAAATTCGGGTGCGGCCAGTCGGTTCCCCACAACACGCGGTCGGGAAAGGTCTCGACGATACGGCGGGCGAAGGGCACCACGTCGCGATAGGCGTTCTGCTCGCCGTCGAGCGCCGACGGGCCGGACAGCGACAGCCGCTCCGGGCAGCTCACCTTCGACCAGACGTTGCCGTGCTCGCGCATGAATTTGACGAAGAGCTCGAACTCGGGGCCATCGACCGGCTTGCTGACGTCGGGCCGCCCCATGTGATCCACCACCACCGTGGTCCGTAGCGCGGTGAAGAAGTCCCACAATTCCGGCAGGTCGACCGCCTCGAAATAGATCACCACATGCCAGCCGAGCTTGCCGATGCGCTCGGCGATCTCGATGAGTTCGTCCTTGGGCGTGAAATCGACCAGGCGTTTGACGAAATTGAAGCGCACGCCGCGCACGCCGGCGTCATGCAGCTCTTTCAGTTCGGCGTCGGTGATGCTGCGCCTGACGGTTGCGACCCCGCGGGCCTTGCCGCCCGAATGCACCAGGGCGTCGACCATGGCGCGATTGTCGGCGCCGTGGCAGGTCGCCTGCACCACGACGTTGCGGGCGAAGCCGAGATGGTCGCGCAGCGCATAGAGCTGGTCGCGCGAGGCATCGCACGGGGTGTATTTGCGCTCCGGCGCATAGGGGAACTTGTCGCCCGGCCCGAACACGTGGCAATGCGCATCCACCGATCCCGGCGGCAGCTTGAAACGCGGCTTGGAAGGATTGGCGTACCAGTCGAGCCATCCCTTGGTCTTCTCGAATTGCATTGTCGTCACGTCTCCGGTTTGTCCGATTTGCGCGCGGACAGGATGCGGTCGGCCTCGACGCGCCAGTCGGGGCTGCGGGCGAAGCCCTTGTCGCCTCGCGTGCCGAACACGCCGCGATCGGCGAGGTCGGCGACGAAGGCCTGGCGCTCGGCGGTGCCTTCCGCCTGCCAGGGGGTGAGCCCGATTTCGCGGACAGTGGCGGCGGCCTCGCGCATCTCCTCGGCGCGGCGGCGGCCGTGCTCGATCACCCGCTGGAAGAAATAGGCGCCCTGCTTCTCCCAGTCGATGCCCGGGAAGGTCTCGGCGAAGGAGGCGAGCACCGCATCCTCGACGCCATAGGCACGGGCAGTGGTGAAGCTCTCGATCACGGTGGCCTCGAGCCCCTTGATCATGACGCTGCGGCACATCTTGATCGCCGAGGCGACGCCGAGCCTGTCGCTGGCGACCTTGGCGTCGAAGCCGAGATCGTTCAGCGCCGTGGCGAGATCGGCGGCGGAACCGCCGCCGAGCCACAGCGGCACCTTGATGCGGTATGGCGGCACCGAGGTCATCACCGCGCCCTCGACATAGCGGCCGCCTGCGGCATCGATCAGCGCTCCGGCGCGCTGCTTGGCGCCGGGCGAGGCCGAGTTGAAGTCGAGGAAGAAGGCCCCCGGCCGCATCCCCGGCGCGCAGCCTTCCGCGACCGGCACCGCCTGGCTGGCGGTCACCGCCGAGATCACGAGATCGGCTTCGGCGGCGAGGTCGCGGTGCGAGGCGACCAGCGTCACGCCGTGGGCGCGGGCATGCTCCTCGAGCGGCGCGGCGGCGGCGCCGCCGAGCTTGACGTCATAGGCCGCGACCCTGACCTTCTGGGCGCGCAGGTCCTCGGCGAGAATGCGTCCGACCTCGCCATAGCCGACGAGACCGATCCGCCACTGGTTACTTGGTGCAGTCATGCCGATGCGGCCTCGCGCTCACTGCCCCTTGGCCTTCAGCGCGGCATCGAGCCGCGGGAAGACGCGCCGGGCATTGCCCTCGTAGATCTTGTAGCGGTCGGCGGCCGTGAGCGTCGACGCCGCCTCGATGTAGCGTTTGGTGTCGTCGTAATAGAAGCCGGTCTCCGGATCGATGCCACGCACCGCGCCGATCATCTCGCTGGCGAACAGCACGTTGTCGACCGGGATCACCTTGGTCAGAAGATCGATGCCCGGCTGATGATAGACGCAGGTATCGAAGAAGATGTTGTTGAGCAGGTGATCCTTGAGCAGCGGTTTCTTCAGTTCCTGGGCAAGCCCGCGGAAACGGCCCCAATGATAGGGCACCGCGCCGCCGCCGTGCGGGATCAGGAAGCGCAACGTCGGGAAATCCTTGAAGAGGTCACCGGTGAGGCACTGCATGAAGGCCGTGGTATCGGCATTGAGATAATGCGCGCCGGTGGTGTGGAAGCAGGCATTGCAGCTGGTCGAGACGTGAATCATCGCCGGGATGTCGTATTCGACCATCTTTTCGTAGATCGGATACCACTGCCGGTCGGTGAGCGGCGGCGACGTCCAGTGACCGCCCGACGGATCGGGATTGAGGTTGATGCCGACGAAGCCGTAGTCCTTGACGCATTTCTCCAGCTCGGGAATGCAGGTCCTGGGATCGACGCCGGGCGACTGCGGCAGCATGGCCGCGCCGATGAAACTGTCAGGGAACAGTCGGCTGACGCGATAGCACAGCTCGTTGCAGATCGCGGCCCAGGTCGACGACACCTGGAAATCGCCGATGTGATGAGCCATGAAACTGGCGCGCGGGCTGAACACCGTGAGGTCCGAGCCGCGCTCCTGCATCTTCTTGAGCTGATTGGCGACGATGCTCTCGCGGATCTCGTCGTCGCTGATCTTCAGCTCCGACGCCTTGGGCATCTGGGCCGGATCCTTGATGCCGGCGATCTGGCGGTTGCGCCACTCTTCCAGAGCCTTGGGCGCAGTGGTGTAATGACCGTGGACGTCGATAATCACGGGGCGTTTCCTTCATCAAAGGCGACAGGTGGCGAACGAATGGCCTTTCGCGGGAGGCGCTGCCGCCGGGCTGAACGCCCCGCTGCGGCACGGACGCCGTCCGCCGCCGACCAGCCGCAAATGCACGAGTTGGGCCGGATCATGCCCGGGGCGGCGGCCTGCTTCAAGACCGCCGGGGTTCGGCATACGAAACCGTCCGGCGCGAAATTGACGTGATTTCAAGCTGTTGGGTGGACGGCGGACAGCGACGGGGCCGGCATCACGCCCGGCCGTGACGGGAATCCGAGAATTGGATCGGCCTACCGCAGCCCGGCATTGATCGCGTCGAGCGCCGCCGAACCCGGACAGAGCTCGGCCTCGCCGAGACGATTGAGCGGCACCGCCACCGTGTTGCAGTGGTCGTGGAGATCGGCGGCTTCCGCCGCGACATAGAGCAGGCCGGTGACGATCTGGCCCTGCGCGGCGTGGCGCTGCAGGAAGTTCATCGCGGCGAGGCGATCGGTCGGATCGTAATCGTCATTGAGCTTGCGCAGGCTCAGCACCGAACCGTCGTGCTGGCGCACGCTGACCACCTCGCCCGGGGCGTAGTCGACGAAGATCGGCTCGCGGCCGGTCATGATGTCGAGCCGATTGACCGCCTCGTTGTGGGCGCGAACGTAATCGAGGCTCTTGGTCGAGCCGGGATGGTTGTTGAAGGCGATGCAGGGCGAGATCACGTCGATGAAGGCCGAGCCGCGGTGCTCGATCGCGGCCTTGATCAGCGGCACCAGCTGCTTCTTGTCGCCCGAAAACGAACGGGCGACGAAGGTGGCGCCGAGTTGCAGCGCCATGGCGACGAGGTCGATGGCGCTGTCGGTGTTGACCGCCCCCTTCTTCGATTTCGAGCCGCGATCGGCGGTCGCCGAGAACTGGCCCTTGGTGAGGCCATAGACCCCGTTGTTCTCGACGATATACGTCATGTTGACGCCGCGGCGCATGGCATGGGCGAACTGGCCGAAGCCGATCGAGGCGGAATCGCCGTCGCCGGAAACGCCGAGATAGATCAGGTCGCGGTTGGCGAGGTTGGCGCCGGTCAACACCGAGGGCATGCGGCCGTGGACGGAATTGAAGCCGTGGGAGGCGCCGAGGAAATAATCCGGCGTCTTCGACGAACAGCCGATGCCGGAGATCTTGGCGACGCGGTGCGGCTCGATCGACAATTCGAAACAGGCCTCGATGATCGCCGCCGAGATCGAATCGTGGCCGCAGCCGGCGCACAGCGTCGAGGTCGAGGCCTCGTAGTCCCGCCTGGTGTAGCCGAGCGCATTCTTCGGCAGCGACGGATGGTGGAATTTCGGCTTGGCGAGGTAGGTCATGGCTGAGAGATCCCGTTTTACGACAGGGCCTTGCGCAGCGGCGCCACCTGCAGCGTGTCGATGCTGCCGCCGATGGCGTTGGCGATGAAGCGCGCCGTGATCGAGGCGCCGTCGTAATGCAGCACCGGCACGAGGCGTACCGGATCGATGCCGATCTCGTTGACCAGCAGCATGCGCAGCTGCCCGTCGCGGTTCTGCTCGACGACGAACACGAAATCATGGTCGGCGATGAAGCTGGCGACGTCCTGATGGAAGGGAAAGGCGCGCACTCGCATCAGGTCGAGGCCATGGCCACGCCGCGCCAGGATCTCCGCGGCCTCGGTCATGGCCGGCGACGTCGAGCCGTAATAGATCGCGCCGAAGCGGGTCGGCGCGGCGGCGGCGCGCCGCACCGGCCGCGGCAGCAGCTTCTTCGCCGTCTCCTGCTTGCGCAGCAGCCGCTGCATGCCTTCCACATAGGTTGCGCCGTTCTCCGAGTAGCGGGCGCGGGCGTCGTGGGAGGTGCCGCGAGTGAAGAAGGCGCCCTTGTTCGGATGCGTTCCGGGATAGGTGCGATAGGGAATGGCGTCGCCGTCGACATCCGTGTAGCGGCCGAACTCCTTGATGCGATCGAGGTCGGCGGCGGTGAGCACCTTGCCGCGGTCATAGCGCCTGGCATCATCCCATTGCAGCGGCCGGCACAGCCGCTGGTTCATGCCGATATCGAGGTCGAGCAGCACGAAGACCGGCGTCTGCAGGCGGTCGGCGAGATCGAAGGCATCGGCGCCGAATTCGAAGGCCTCGGTGGCGTCCTCCGGCAGCAGCAGCACGTGCTTGGTGTCGCCATGGGAGGCATAGGCGCAGCTGATCAGGTCGCATTGCTGGGTGCGGGTCGGCATGCCGGTGGAGGGACCGGCGCGCTGCACGTCGAAGATCACCGCCGGTATCTCGGCGAAATAGGCGAAGCCGAAGAATTCCTGCATCAGCGAGATGCCCGGCCCCGAGGTCGCGGTGAAGGCCCGGGCGCCGTTCCAGCCGGCGCCGATCACCATGCCGATGGAGGCGATCTCGTCCTCGGCCTGGACGATGGCGTAGCGCGCCTCGCCGCTCGCCGGATCGTGGCGGAAGCGCCTGCAGAAGCGGGCGAAGCCTTCGGCGAGCGAGGATGACGGCGTGATCGGATACCAGGCGCAGACCGTGGCGCCGCCATACACAGCGCCGAGCGCGGCCGCGGCATTGCCCTCGATCAGGATGCGGTCGCCGACCTTGTCGGCGCGGCGCACCCGCAGGCCGAGCGGGCAGGCGAAGTGAGCCCTGGCGTAGTCGCGGCCGAGATGCAGCGCCGTGATGTTCGGCTCGATCAGCTTGTCCTTGCCGCGGTATTGTTCGCCGATCAGCTTCTCGACCTCGGCAAAATCGAGATCGAGCAGCGCGGACAGCGCGCCGATGCAGATGATGTTCTTGAACAGCTGGCGCTGGCGCGGATCGCTGTAGTGCGCGTTGCAGATCGCCGTCAGCGGCATGCCGATGACGGTGATGTCGGAGCGCAACTGGCCCGGCGGCAGCGTCCGCGTCGAATCATACATCAGGTAGCCGTCGGGCTCGATCGAGATGACGTCCGCGTTGAAGGTCTGCGGATTCATCGCCACCATGAAATCGGTGCCGCCGCGGGCGCCGAGACGGCCTTCCTCGCTGACGCGGATCTCGTACCAGGTCGGCAGTCCCTGGATGTTGGAGGGGAAGACGTTGCGCGGCGCCACCGGCACGCCCATGCGCATGATGGCGCGGGCGAACAGCTCGTTGGCGCTGGCAGAGCCGGAGCCGTTGACATTGGCGAAGCGGATGACGAAATCGTTGACGGCGTTCAGCGGCATGCGGCACCTGCGTGGGTGACCTCGAGGAAGAATTTCTGCATGTCCCAGGCTCCGGTCGGACAGCGCTCGGCGCACAGGCCGCAATGCAGGCAGACGTCCTCGTCCTTGGCCATGACGCGCCCGGTCTTCAGCCCGTCGGCGACATAGATCGCCTGGTGCAGGTTGCGCGCCGGGGCGCGCAGCCGCTCGCGCAGGTCCGCCTCCTCGCCGTCGGCGGTGAAGGTGATGGAGTCCATCGGGCAGATGTCGACGCAGGCGTCGCATTCGATGCACAGCGGCGCCGAGAACACCGTTTCGACGTCGCAGTTGAGGCAGCGCCCGGCCTCGGCCAGGGCGAGATCGGCGTCGAAGCCGAGCTCGACTTCGGCCTTGATGCTGGTGAGCGCGAGCTTGCTGTCGCGATGCGGCACCGCGTGCCGGGTGTCAGGCATCACTTCGTTCTTGTAGCTCCATTCGTGGATGCCCATCTTCTGGCTGGCGAGAGTGACCTGCGGCGCCGGCCGCCGCGCCGGATCCTCGCCGCGCAGCACCAGGTCGATGGAGACCGCCACTTCATGGCCATGGGCCACCGCCCAGATGATGTTCTTCGGGCCGAAGGCGGCGTCGCCGGCGAAGAACACCTGGGGATGGGTGGAGCGGAAGGTGACCTTGTCGACGATCGGCATGCCGCCCTCGTCGAAGGCGATGCCGAGATCGCGCTCGATGAAGGGGAAGGCATTCTCCTGCCCCACCGCCGCCAGCACGTCGTCGCAGGGAAAGCTGACGTCGGGTTCGCCCGAGGGCACGAGCCGGCGCCGCCCCCTGGCGTCGTATTCCGCCCGAACCTTTTCGAAGCGCACGCCGGTGAGCTTGCCGCCCTCATGCTCGAACGCCTTCGGCACCAGGTAATTGTGGATCGGAATGCCTTCGCGGGCGGCATCCTCCTTTTCCCACGGCGAGGCCTTCATTTCCTCGAAGCCGGAGCGCACCACGACCTTGACGTCCTCGCCGCCGAGCCGGCGGGCCGAGCGGCAGCAGTCCATGGCGGTATTGCCGCCACCGAGCACGATGACGCGCTTGCCGATGCCGTGGATGTGATCGAACGACACCGAGGACAGCCAGTCGATGCCGATATGGATATTGGCGGCGGCTTCCTTGCGCCCGGGAATGTCGAGATCGCGGCCGCGCGGCGCGCCGGTGCCGACCACCACCGCGTCGAAACCGTCGGCGAGCAGCGCCTTCATGCTGTCGATGCGCGTGCCGCCCCGGAAATCGACGCCGAGATCGAGCACATAGCCGGTCTCCTCGTCGATGACGCTGTCGGGCAGGCGGAATTTCGGGATTTGCGTGCGCATCATGCCGCCGGCCCTGGCGTCGGCATCGAACACCACGCAGTCATAGCCGAGCGGGGCGAGATCGCGCGCCGCGGTGAGCGAGGCCGGACCCGCGCCAATCAGCGCGACGCGCTTGCCGTTGCGCTTCGCCGCCGGCTGCGGCAGCCGCGACCTGATATCGTCCTTGAAGTCGGCGGCGACACGCTTGAGCCGGCAGATCGCCACCGGCTCTTCCTCAACGCGGACGCGGCGACAGGCGGGTTCGCAGGGCCGGTCGCAGGTGCGGCCGAGGATGCCGGGAAAGACGTTGGATCGCCAGTTCAGGAGATAGGCGTCGCTGTAGCGGCCGGCGGCGATCAGGCGGATATATTCGGGAACGGGCGTGTGCGCGGGGCAGGCCCACTGGCAGTCGACCACTTTATGAAAATAGTCGGGCGCCGAAATATCGGTCGGTCTCATTCCCACCCTCCGCGCCCAAAAGGCAGCGCGGCCTTGTCGTTTCCATGAACGCCGGGCTGGCGTTCCTGCCTTCTTTTTCAGTTAAGCAGGGCCGTTAAACGCCTCGTTGATTTAGATCATTCAATACGATCCGCGGCGGCGAGAAAAGCCGAATCGCCACGACATCACCTATGCTTAGGCCGCAGTCCGGGGACACCATTCGTCCTGCGATTGGCGATCACGATCACATATCGTTTATAATGCACCGCCGCATTGATCCGGCGACGCAGCATACGTGGTTGCCGCGCTCGCCTCCCCCTCCGTCGTCATCGCCTGCGAAAGCAGGCGATCCAGTACGCCGCCACGCCGGCCGTCCGCGCAAGCCTCAGCACCGCGCGCCATCTCGCCGATCCCGAATACTGGTTTCCCCGCTTTCGCGCTACGATATGCACACATCTTGCGAAGCAGATCCTAAGAGCGCGCCACGCATACTCCGCGAAGCCGGGCGGCGACAACGGAGTAGAAAGATGCACCCTGACCACAATTCATTCTCGTCATGGCCGGGCTCGTCACCGGAAGTCGGATGTTTCCGACTTCCGGCATGAGAATAAAGAACGCGATCCGGCAAGAGCCGGATCGCTATGCCATCCACGTCTTTCAGGTCGAGAGGCTCCAAAGTCGTGGATGCCCGGCACAAGGCCGGGCATGACGATTGAAAGGCTGAAAGAGTGGCCGCTTTCTCCCCTGCGGACCAGATGTGTGAATACGATAGCGCCTGCGCGGGACAACGGTCAGAGAGAGCTGACAGCGAGAGAACGCGAGCGACGACTCCTTGCGGCGCATTCCGTCCCGCGGACGGACGCCTGTCCGCTTCGCCAATCGTTCAGCTGCCTTCAAATCGCACCCGCTGCACGGGAGATGCGCCAGCGCAGGCGCGCGCTTGAAGCTGTTTTCCGGCCCGCCTAACCTGCGCGCGAAGAAACCTCAGGGAGCCCCGATCGATGGCCCACGAGACCGCGACGCTCGCCGACTATGTGACGCGGCTCGCCCATGACGACATTCCCGCCGCGGTGCGCGCCCGCGCCAAGATCCTGACGCTCGATTTCCTCGGCAGCGCGCTGCGGGCGCGGCGCGAGGCCGATTCGACGCCGTCGCTGCTCAACATGCTCGCCGCCCTCAAGCTCGACGGCGACGGCGACGCCACCGTGTTCGGCGACAGCAGAACCCGTTCGCCGGCGATCGCCGCGCTGCTCAACGGCGCGCTCGGCCATTCGCTGGATTTCGACGATACCCACGCCGATTCCTCGCTGCATCCCAGCGCACCGGTGGTGCCCGCCGCCTTCGCGGTCGGCGAGATGACCGGCGCCTCAGGGCGCGAGGTGCTGACCGCCATTGTCGCCGGCTATGAAGTCTGCTGCCGGCTCGGCAATGCGCTGGACCCGACCTCGCATTACGGCCGCGGCTTTCACCCCACCGCCACCGCCGGCACCTACGGCGCCGCCGCCGCCGCCGGCAAGCTGCTCGGCCTCGACACCGCGCGGATGATCGCCGCCTTCGGCGTCTCGGGCAGCCAGGCCGCGGGCTCGCTGCAATTCCTGGTCAACGGCGCCTGGAACAAGCGCTACCAGGTCGGCGCCGCCGCCATGAACGGCGTCATCGCGGCGACGCTGGCCAAGCAGGGCTTCATCGGCGCCATCGAATCGGTGGAGGGCAAGCACGGCCTCCTCGCCGGCTATACCGACGATCCCCATCCCGGCAAGGCGGTGGCCGGACTCAGCAGCGACTATGAGACGCTCAAGATCGGCGTCAAACCCTATCCGAGCTGCCGCTACACCCATGCCGCGATCGACGCGCTGATCGCCATGCGCCGCGAACTCGACCTGACGCCGGACAACATCGCCAGGGTGGAGATCGGCCTGCACCGCAACGGCATCACGCTGACCGGCGATCCGACCACCAAGCGCCATCCCAGAAGCATCGTCGGCGGCCAGTTCTCGATGTTCTTCACCGGCGCCCTGGCGCTGGAGCAGGGCTCGTTCGGCTGGGACGATTACGCGCGGCTCGGCGACCCGGCGATCGACGCCCTCGCCGACCGCATCGAGGTGGTGCAGGACGATCGGCTGGAGACCGGCCGCAGCCACCCGTTCGGCGCCCGCGTCAGCATCCTGAGCGGCGGCACCGCCTACGAGCGCCTCGCCTTCGACCCGCCCGGCGAGCCGTCGTCCTTCCCGACCGACGCCGCCATGCGGCAGAAATTCACCCAGCTCGCCCGGCCGGTGCTGGACGGGCGGACGGCGGCCTTTGCCGACGCGGTGCTGGAGCTGGAGAGATTCGGCAGGGTCAGCGAGGCAACCCGGCTCGGCCGGGGGTGAGGGAGGGGTTACGGACGTCGCTCGCCGGCCATGGCTGTGCTGGTCCGGCCGGATTTTGCCCGCACGCGAGGCCGTTTCGGCGCCTTTCGGAGCCCTCTGCCCCGTTGCCCCTCCCCGGCCAATCGGCTAAAGGAGGGGCCTCGCGCGCCCGTAGCTCAGCTGGATAGAGCGTTGCCCTCCGAAGGCAAAGGTCACACGTTCGAATCGTGTCGGGCGCGCCATATTTTCCATGACTTAGCTAGTTCCCGCGATGACCGTACGGAAAACGTCGTCGGATAAAATGCGACTAATTGAACCGACGTCGAGATGATTCTGGGCGCGCGTCGCGCTCGCCCACAGGTCGGGTACGCGTTCACGGGAGGGCAGGTCCAAAAAACCCGCGAGAAACTGAATCTGAATAACACTATATTTTTGTTCGACGCGCTGTCTCCCGTTTGACCCGACATGTCGCTGGGATTGCGTCAGATCGATAAACACCGCCGCCGCGTAACCAAATCATCCCAAAACATCCGCAGCGCGCCGGTTGAAGTGCCCCACTTCCAGACGTTCACCCGCTCTTTCGAGTTTCCGAACTTCCGACATTCATTCAGAACTGCTCGGCCTCGGCAGAGCTGGCGTAGGATTCGGACGCGTGCGTGTCGAAGGTCAACAGTACGCCTGCCGTTTCGGCGGGGTCGAGCGCTGCCAGCATGGCGTTCAGCGGCGCGACCAGCGCCTCCGCACCGGCGACATAGAGCGCGCCATCGGGCAGCATGAAGTCCTGCTGGGCGTCAACCACAATCACGAACTGCGCATCGATTCTGCTCCATCTCTGTCGTCGCCGCTTGACATATATCTATTGAGCACATAAGTAAAGCGCAGGTTGCATATATGTGTACCATATGGGCGAATCCGAATTCCTCAAGGCGTATGACGCCAACCAGTATGAACGCCCGTCGGTGGCAGTTGACCTCATCCTGATGAGCGTCGTCGAGGGCACACCCGCGGCCTTGCTCGCCCGCCGCGACGCGCATCCCCATCTGGGCGCCTGGGCATTGCCGGGTGGGTTCGTCGGCATCAACGAAAGCCTCGACGCCGCCGCGCGCCGCCTGCTGGCCAGCAAGGCGCGGATGGACGCCGCCTATGTCGAGCAGCTCTATACCTTTGGCGCGGTCGATCGCGATCCGCGGGCCCGGATCATCAGCGTCGCGTATTTTGCGCTGCTGCCGCCGGCGCACTTTGCCGCCGCGCTGAAGGCTACGCCCGAACTGACGCTTGCCGAACTGACCGTGCCATGGTCGGGTGAAACCGGCGGGCCGGTTGAAGCGTGCTCGGCAGACGGCGAGACACTGCCGCTGGCGTTCGACCATGCCGATATGCTGGGGCTCGCCATACTGCGGCTGCGCGGCAAGCTCGATTATTCGAACGTCGCCTTTGCCTTGCTGCCCGATTGTTTCACGCTGCGCGCCTTGCAGGAAGCGCATGAGGCCATTCTCGGCATGCGCCTCAACAAGCCCGCCTTCCGGCGCCGCATGCTCGATAGCGGTCGCCTGGAGGCGACCGGCGAACGCGAGCTCGGTGCCTCGTTCCGGCCCGCCGAGCTCTACCGCCACCGCACCGCCAACTGACCCAGCCCAGGAAAGACAAGCTACATGGCTTCCATCAAGAATTTCGGCTTTCTCGCGCAATTGCGCAGCGATGCCAGCAACCACGTCATCCGCTACCACAAGGGCAATATCCGCCAGAGCGGTCGCGGGCTCGTCTTCTGGTTCGTGCCGGAAACCGCCAGCATCGCCGAACTGCCGATGGACGATCGCGAAATGGCGGTATTCGTGAACGGCCGCAGCCAAGACTTCCAAGCGGTTGCCATCCAGGGCACGCTGACCTGGCACGTCGTCGATCCCGAGCTGCTGGCGACCCGTGTCGATTTCAGCCTTGGCCTCGGCAAAGGCACCTATAAGAGCGAGCCG
The DNA here is from genome assembly GCF_024181725.1 of Bradyrhizobium sp. WD16. Taxonomy (NCBI): domain Bacteria; kingdom Pseudomonadati; phylum Pseudomonadota; class Alphaproteobacteria; order Hyphomicrobiales; family Nitrobacteraceae; genus Bradyrhizobium; species Bradyrhizobium sp. WD16. The sequence continues at coordinate 1,676,269 of NZ_CP028908.1, forward strand.
ATCCAGCGGATCGAGACGCGGCTGGGCGGCCTCGTCAACCAGGCTGCGCTGCAATATCTGGCGCAGGCGCCGGTGCGCGCGCTGCTCGATGCCGGGCCCGAGCCGCTGCGCAATCAACTCGAAGCCGTACTTGCGGCGGATCCGGCCCTGGGCGAGATCGGCATCGCGGTAACGGCGGTGCGGCTCACCAACCTGGCGCCCTCCAGCGAGCTGGAGCGCGCGCTGCAGACGCCGACGTTCGAAGCGCTGCAGCAGAAGGCCGATCAGGCGACGTTCGAGCGCCGCGCGCTGGCAGTGGAGAAGGAACGTGCGATTGCCGAAAATGAGCTCGCCAACAAGACCGAACTCGCACGGCGCGAGATGCTGCTCATCACCCAGGAGGCGGAGAATGCGCGCAACCGCGCCACCGGCCATGCCGAGGCGCAGCAGGTCGAGGCCGCAGCCGAGGCGGAGCGCATCCGCACCGTCGAGAGCGCCAAGGCAGAGGCCGAGCAGGCGCGGATGACGATCTATCGCGATCTGCCGCCGGCGGTGATGCTGGGGCTCGCCGCGCGCGAGCTGGCCGGCAAGCTCGATACGATCGAGCATCTCAACGTCACGCCCGACCTGCTGGCGACCGTGCTCGGCGAATTCCGCCGCGACACCTCAGCCCTCCCGCCGCGCTGAGCTGCGCCGATGTCGACCATCAGCCCGCGTGCGGTGTTCGTCACCCGGGAGACCGACTATGAACTGCTGCTCGCGCGCCATGCCACGCGCGGGCAAGCCAAGTTCTTCCTCGAAACCCGCGGGCAGGACATCGACCTGCTCGAAGACCGCCATCGCCGGTTGTATGGCACCCTCCAAGCCGGCCGTGCCGCGGTGCCATCCGACTGGCGCCAGGCCGCGGTCAGACGCGCCGACCTGAATCGCTTCGTGTTCGGGCCGGAGGATGTGATTATCGTCGTCGGGCAGGACGGCCTCGTCGCCAATGTCGCCAAATATCTCGATGGCCAGCCGGTGCTTGGGCTCAACCCCGCGCCAGACCTTTATGACGGCGTGCTGGTGCGCGTGCCGCTTGCGCGCCTCAAACCGCTGCTGCCGGCGAGCGTCGCTGGCGCGGCGCCGGCCGAGCGACGCACGATGGTCGAGGCGCGTCTCGACAGCGGCGAGCGATTGCTGGCGCTCAACGAGATCTTCGTCGGGCATCATAGCCACCAGTCGGCGCGCTACCGCATCACCTGCGGCGATCTCGCCGAGGATCATTCCTCGAGCGGGCTGATCGTCGCGTCGGGCACCGGCGCCACCGGCTGGGCGCGCTCGATCATGGAGGCGACGCAGGCGACACTGCTGCTCGGCAACGAGGAGCCCGCCGTCGCCTTTTTCGTGCGCGAACCCTTCCCCAGTGTCGCAACTGGAACCACCTTGCGCGCCGGCAAGCTTGCGGCCGCGCCACTGGCCGTGACGTCCCGCATGAACGAGGGTGGCGTGATCTTTGCCGACGGCATCGAGCAGGACTTTCTCTCCTTCGACTGGGGCCAGAGCGTGATGCTCGGCCCCGCCGCCCAGACGCTCCACCTCATCACCTGCTGAGCGAGATAGACATGTCGGTCTCCGACATCGCAAAGCGCAACTGACCCAGAAGACAACATTCGCGGCCCAATTCTCGCTCCCAGATTGCTGCCATTCGTTCACGTCGTTGCGATAACCGCTTTCGGCTCCGCGTGCCCTTGCTTCGTTTCACTCGATCTCGTCGGCGATTTCGCCGATCGCTTCATAAGCCAGATCGAGTTCGCCCGCCGTGCTGCAATAGGGCGGCATGATGTAGATCGTGTTGCCAAGCGGTCGAACGAGCAAGCCTCGCGCGAGAAAGCTCTGGTAGAGACGGGGACCAATGCCGGCCATATAGCCGGCGTCGCTGGCGGCAATATCGAGCGCAGCAATGGTTCCGATCTGGCGAACATTCGCAAAACGTCGATTCTCACGGAAGCGATCGAGCCTCGCGGCGTGCAAGGTGGTCAGACGCGCTATGCGTTCCAAAACCGGCTCTCGCTCCCAAATCTCCAGATTTGCAAGCGCGGCCGCGCAGGCGATCGGGTTCGCGGTATAAGAACTGGAATGGAAGAAGGCCCGTGTTCGATCCGTTGAATAATGCGCATCGAAAATGTCGGCACTGCAGAGCGTCACCGCGAGCGGCAGAGACCCTCCCGTAAGCCCCTTGGAATAGCAGCCGATATCGGGCGTGACGCCGGCCTGCTCGCAGGCGAACAGCGTGCCTGTCCGACCCCATCCGGTCATGACTTCATCGGCGATTAGGAGAGCGCCGTGGGTCCGGCAAATGCGTTTCATTTCCGCGAGAACCCAGGGCGGATAAATCAGCATGCCGCCCGCGCCGAGGATCAGCGGCTCAACGATGAGCGCAGCGACCCCGCCATTCCGGCATGCCGCATCCAACGCATCCAGCGTCGCCTGCTCGCGACCTGCCGAGGGAAAGGGAAGACGATCAACATCGAACAGAAGGGGATCGTAGGGCGCATTGAAGACACCACGTTCACCGACCGACATGCCGCCGATCGTATCGCCGTGATAGGCGCCTTCCAGAGCCAGAATACGGCTGCGGTTCTCGCCGCGGTGTCGCCAGAAGCCAAGTGCCATTTTCAAAGCGACTTCGACCGAGGTCGATCCGCTGTCGGAAAAAAAGACGTACTCGAGCTCCGGCGGCGTGATCGCGATGAGATGTCGCGCGAGCCGTTCCGCCGGCTCGTGCGTAAAACCGGCGAAGATCACCTGATCGAGACGGTCCACCTGGTGCTTGATCGCCTGCACGATGTGCGGATGGCGATGGCCGTGGGTCACCACCCACCAGGACGAAATCGCGTCGAAGATACGGCGACCGTCGCCGGTCTCGAGCCAGGCGCCCTCGCCTCCGGCGATCAGCGTCGCCTCCGGCTGCACGGCATGCTGAGTGAACGGATGCCATACTGGAGACATCGATTTCATCCGGTGGACTCCTCCCGGAAGTCACCAATATCGAAATGGCGGGCAAAGGTCGCCCGCAGCACGTCACCGGTCAGCGGCGCGAGATGCGGAAGACGGCCAAGGCGCCGGGCATGACCCATTTCCATGATGATCCGCTCGGATTCGGCATTTTCGTCACCAATGAAGACGATGCCCAGAAGCGCAATGCCGCGCGTGCGCAGAGCTTCTATCGACAAAAGACTATGATTGATCGTTCCGAGTGTCGTGCGGGCACATAGCGCCACCGGCGCCTGCCACCGCCTGATGACATCGATGTAGGCGACTTCGCGCGTCAACGGCACCAACAACCCGCCGGCCCCCTCCACGACCAGCGGCCGGTCCGTATTCGGCAGAACGAGCGCGCCTGGATCGATGATAATGCCGTCAATCTCGGCTGCAAGATGCGGCGAGGCCGGTGTCTTCAGCCGGTAGACCTCCGGCAACACGCGCTCTTCGGACAGGCCGGAAAGCCGCTGGACAGCCTGCCTGTCCGTCTCCTCCAGGAGACCGGCCTGGATCGGTTTCCAATAGACGGCCCCGAGAGCGTCAGCGAGCGCGGCCGCAAACACAGTCTTGCCAACGCCAGTGTCGGTACCGGTTACAATGATGCGCGTGGTCATGTGGCCTTTCGCATGTCTTCAGCGAGGGCTTCGAACAAGTCCGCGACGACGCTCTCATCGACGTTCACCGTCAGCGCGATGCGGAGGCGCGCCGTGCCCTCGGCAACGGTCGGCGGACGTATCGCCCGGATATCAAAACCTCGGCGCTGCAAAGAAGCAGCAAGTGCAACGGCCGCCTGATCGGCGCCGATAATTACAGGAAGAATATGCGAACCGGAGGCCTCGATGTTGCAACGGCGGCGAAGCTCGCCTCCCGCGAATTGAACCAGACGCGCAAGTCGATCCCGGCGCTCGGGATTGGTTCGGGAGAGTTCGAGAGCCACGCGCGTGATCGCGGCAATCAGCGGCGAAGGGGCGGTCGCGAAGATAAAGGGGCGAGCGCGGTTGACCAGAAAGTCGCGGATGATCTTCGGCGCAAGGATAAAACCGCCGACCGTACCGAGTGCCTTGCCGCAGGTGTGAAGTGTGATGACGTTGTCGCGCCCCTCGAAGGCTGCGGCAAGTCCCCGCCCCTGCGGCCCAAGCACGCCGGTCGCATGCGCCTCATCGACGACGACCATGGCCTCGTGGCGCTCCGCAACGGCGAATAGTTCAACGAGGTCGGGACTGTCGCCATCCATGCTGTAGAGGCTTTCGACCGAAAGCCAGGGCCGCCCTTTGCCTCCGGCCGCGCGCCAACGGACGATCGCGGCGTCGAAGGCGCCGACATCGTTGTGCGGAACTCCCACGAAATCAGCACGTCCCCGACGCAGACCTTCGTGGACGCTGGCATGGACCAATTCGTCGTGGACCACGAGATCCCCGCGCTGCGGCAGCGTCGAGAAGATCGCAGAATTGGCCATGTAACCACCGCCAAAATAGAGCGCGGTTTCGGCACCGAAATAGGCGGCGGCTTCGCTTTCGAGCGCCTCATGCTCGGGATGATTGCCGCGCAACAGCCGCGATCCGCCCGATCCGACCGGCACGCCACGCGCCACCGCGTCGGCGGCCGCACGCCTCAATTCCTCGGATTCGGCCAAGCCGAGATAATCGTTTGACGCGAAATCCATTCCGGAGCGCTCGCTAAGCACGCGTAACCGGCCCCGCCCCGCGAGTTCGCGCAGATCTGATTCAAACCGGCCAAGCATTATCGCTCCTGCGGCGCAACTGATTGAGCCATAAACTGCCCGCGCGCCTTCATGTGGATCATCCTCTTCGGTATCAAGTCTGCTTAGCCCCTTTCTGTTTTGTGTGCCCGTCTCACCGGCTCGCTCCTCCCATTTCAACAACCGTCGGGACATTTCCATCTGCGGATGGTGGCTGGCAATTCCGACGTCGACCAGGCGAACCCGGCCTTAGCTTGCGCCCGATCCACACTTAATCTAGTACCCTTTTTTTGAAGTTCGTGAGTCAATTGAGGCATCTTCCGGATACGAACTTCGGAAAGCGGGCACTAGCCGCAGCATCTCCGGCGACGGACGGCCCCAATCGTCGTCAGAATGAAATCTTTACGGCCGATGACCCGGCTCTCGGAAAGTGCGCCGATACGATGTACGTACGCGAACTGAACTGGGCTGAGCCCGTCTCGGCGATGCAATGCCTCGCAGATCAACCGCAGCTCACGTTTCTCGATAGCGCACTACGCCATGAGCAACTCGGCCGCTATTCGTATATCGCCTGCGACCCGTTCGGCACCTACACCGTCGCGGATGGGCGCGCGAGCTGGAACGGCGAGGCCCTGCCCGGTGATCCATTTGACGCGTTGCGCACCCGCCTCACGATGTATCGCCAGGAGCACGATGCGAAGCTGCCCCCATTCCAGGGAGGAGCGGCCGGCTTCTTTGGCTACGAGTTGAACCAGACGCTCGAGCAATATCCGGCCCCGATAAAACCTGATCAGGGCGTGCCGCAATCGGTCCTGAATTTCTATGATGTCGTGATTGCCTACGATCACTACGAAAGCAGGCGATTGATCGTGTCAACCGGTTGGCCGGAGCAAGATCCGGCACGTCGTAGCGAGCGGGCGCGACGGCGCGCTGTTGAATTGACGGCGCTCCTCGACCGCCGCATGTCGCCGGCGCCGCCGTCGCGCAACGCGATCGGCGCATGGACGTCGAACTTCAGCCGCGAGGCCTACATGGAAGCCGTCCAAAGCGTCATCGACTTGATCCTGGCAGGCGACGTCTACCAGGCCAACATCGCGCAGCGATTCAGTGCCACGCTCGGCACGCCGTTCGATCCGCTCGAACTGTACTGCAGGCTGCGCGCGTTGAACCCCGCGCCATTCGCAGCCTTCCTGCGCTATGGGGATCTCATCATCGCTTCCAGTTCACCGGAGCGCTTTCTCAAACTCGACAGCCGATCAGTCGAGACCCGCCCGATCAAGGGCACAATTGCCAGATCCGGCGACGTTAACGAAGACCGTCGCAGAGCGGAATATCTTCTTTCCTCTCGCAAGGATCGTGCGGAGAACATCATGATCGTTGATCTTCTTCGCAACGATTTATCGCGCGTCTGCCAACCGCCATCGGTCCTGGCACCGGTGCTGTGCGGCCTCGAATCCTATGCCTCCGTGCATCATCTCGTGTCCGTCGTCACGGGGGAACTTGCCGACGACCAGGATGCGATCAGCCTGCTGCGCAGCTGTTTTCCGGGGGGCTCGGTCACTGGCGCGCCGAAGATCCGGGCCATGGAGATCATCGGCGAAATCGAAGGATGTCCGCGAGGGGTCTACTGCGGAGCTATCGGCTTCATCGGATTCGGCGGGAACATGGATACCAATATCGCAATTCGATCCGCGACGATCCGCAACGGCACCGCCGTCTTTCACGCCGGCGGCGGCATTACCGCGATGTCGCAACCGCAGACCGAGTATGAGGAGACGCTCGCCAAGGCGCAGCGCCTCTTCGACGCATTCAATGACCCGCTACCTCTCTGATCATGCTCGTCATCATCGACAATTATGATTCATTCGTGTTCAACATCGCTCGCTGCTTCCGAGTGCTCGGAGCGACCGTGGAGGTCGTGCGCAATGATCAAGTCGACGTCGCTGCTCTCGCTCGGTTGAAGCCACGCGGCATTGTGATATCGCCGGGCCCGCGCACGCCGGCCGAGGCCGGTGTCTCTGTTGCCGTTGTCCGTGAGCTATCCGGCCATTTACCCATTTTCGGGATTTGTCTCGGGCACCAGTGCATCGGCAGCGTATTTGGCGGACGGATCGTGGCGGCTCGCCGCCCCCTTCACGGGCAGGCCTCGCCGGTGATGCATGACGGCGAGCGCCTTTTTGCCGGACTTCCCTCGCCCCTGCTCGTCGGACGTTACCACTCCCTGGCAGTCGAATTCGAAGAGGCCGTCTCGTCATCTCTCGTGGTAACAGCGCGATCGGACGAGGGCGAGATCATGGCCTTTGCGCATCGCAGCGCGCCGACCTACGGGGTTCAGTTCCATCCGGAGTCGATACTTACCCAGGATGGCGACGCGCTGCTTATGAACTTCCTGCAGCTCGCCGACGAATGGAACCGAAAATGCATGGAGCGGGCCAACACCGCACCTGTCGACTCGCGTCGGCCATCGTAAGGCGGTAAACGAGCGTCAGATCCACCGCACTAGTCGCTCGCTTCAAATAATTTGAAAGGATGGAGAATTTGTGATTCGATTCGATCGTCTCGACGCGAGCGCCGGAGAGGATCATGGCTGCGACGGAAATTTCGGTAAAGAAGTATGTTGTGCGGCTGAGCGGCGAGGAACGCGAACAGCTTGAAACGCTGATACGGAAGGGCAAGAGCGCAGCTCAAAAGCTGCTGAAGGCGCGAATATTGTTGAAGGCCGATGTCTCGGAAGCCGGCGAAGGTTGGAGTGACAGCCGGATCATTAAGGCGTTCGATACCAGCGTTTCCATGGTTTACCGAGTGCGGAAGCAACTGGTGGAAGAAGGCTTCGAGGCGGTATTGAGCCGTAAGCAGCGCGCAACACCGGGGGTTGCGCGGATTTTTGACGGTGAGAAGGAAGCCAAACTGATTGCCCTGGCTTGTTCCGAACCTCCCAAGGGACGCGCACGCTGGACCCTGCGGCTACTGGAGCAAAAAGTCGTAGAACTCCATATTGTTGATCGTGCCAGCGACTCGACGATCGGGCGGGCACTAAAAAAAACACTCTCCAGCCCCATCGCCGACAGTGCTGGGTCATCCCGCCGAAAGCCAATAGTGCGTTCGTAGCCGCCATGGAGGACGTGCTGGCCGTCTACACCCGGCCACGCGATCCCGACTACCCGCTGGTTTGCCTGGACGAGAGCTCAAAGCAACTCCTCGCCGAGACGCGCATGCCGATTCCGATGAAGCGTGGGCGCCCGGCTCGTTGCGATTACGAGTACAAACGCAACGGCACCGCCAATCTCTTCATGATGTTTGCTCCGCTCGAAGGCTGGCGCCATGTCAAAGTCACCGATCGCCATACCGCCGTGGATTATGCTCACGTCCTGAAGGACTTGGCCGATGTCCACTTCGCCGGCGCCAAGACCATCGTTCTGATCCAGGACAATCTCAACATCCACAGCAAGGCGTCACTCTATGAAGCCTTTCCGGCCCCTGAGGCCAGGCGGCTGGTCGAGCGCTTTGAATGGCATTACACACCAAAGCACGGCAGTTGGCTTGATCTCGCCGAGTCCGAACTCGGCGTCCTATCGTCCCAATGCCTCGATCGACGGATTCCCGACAAACAGACCCTCGCCGAGGAAATCGCCGCCTGGGAGAAAGACCGCAATGCCAACCACACCAAGGCAAACTGGCACTTCACAACTCCCAATGCTCGCATCAAACTCAAGCACCTTTACCCTTCAATCTGAATGAATCGGGCGACTAGTGTGGCGTTTCGCAATTGCCTATGCCCTTTGCGGCAAGCCTCTCGCAGGCAATTGCGAGACATAAGCCGCACTAGCTTTTTGATTTTGCTAGTGTCCCGATGTCTCCGAATGACCGTGCGAGGGTGAGGCAAACGAAGCGGTAATTCGGAGACAGGACTCTAGGGTCGTCCGGCGGTTGCCCTACGCCATGGAGCGGCTAGGGCGATTGGGGATAGAGTGCGGCGCAGACTACCGTTGCCATGACGCAATGCCACAATATCGGTCCATCACATCTCAGCTTCCGGGTCACCATGATTCGCCACATCGTTCTGTTCAGCGCCAAAAATAAGGCCGACATCGCACGGGTCGTCGATGGCCTTGCCCTTCTCACCAGGATCCCGCACGCGCGCCGGCTCGAAATCGCGCGCAATTCAAAGACCGACCAAATTGGGAATGAACTCGATGTCGTCGTCTATGGCGAGTTCGATGATGAGACAGCACTTGCGGCCTACAAAGCGCACGCGCTCTACGAAGAAGCCATCAAGCTCGTACGGCCGCTTCGAGAGCTGCGGTTCGCCGTAGACTACGACACCGCTAGTGTGGCGTCTCGCAATTGCCTACCGCCTTTGCGGCAAGCCCCTGTAGGCAATTGCGAGACATAAGCAAAGGCACCGGGGCCGCCGCCCAGCGGGGAGTAGGCAATGATACCCAGCCCACGCGCCCATCCTATCGTTTGAGAAGCCGTCCAGTTGCGCACGCTTGTCGCCGCTTCAAGCGCAGAAACGGCGGTTTTTCCGGTTCGCGCTGTGTTACGAGCCCATGCTCGCCGGTCTACGAGGCGCCATCGAATTGTTCGAGCAGAGCGTCGCGTGCTGCCGCGATGCGACGGTAATGCTCGTTGCTGCCGCCTGCATCGGGATGCGCGGTCTTGGCTAGCCGCCGAAAGGCGGCATTGATCTGCGAAGGCTCGAGCGCACCTTCCATCGGCAGCTTCAGGACCTCACGCTGCACCCTGTCGTCGTTGTCGTCATCCGGCCGAAACAGCAAGGCCCGGCGTTTTTCCTGCGCTTCGAGGCGCAGGCCCACCTGATCCTCCTGCCATCTCCCGCGCGACATGACGAAGCATTCGCCAAAGGCGATCCGGCCCCGCGTTTCAAGTTCATCAAGACTGAACGGTCCCACGACGCCATAGGGCGGCGCCAGGAACGCGCGCCTGCCGCCCTCGCCGTCCTCGACATGGCCGATCATCGCCGTATCGAGGATCCCCAGTGAGCCGTTCCAGACGACCCATTCCTCCTTATCCTTCATGCCGCGCTCTCGTGCATGAGCCGGCGCCACGTCCGGCGGCCTCAAAAGCGTCAGGTTGCCGAACGCGCTGCCTTGACCGGTCCGACGTCGACCTGAATCTCGTCACCCTCCACGCGCAAGGCGTACGGGTGGAGGGCGTTGCGGACGAGGTGGGTCACGCATTTGCCGCTGGCGCTGTCGAAGCCCCACTGGTGGTGCGGGCAGGTGACGGTCTGCCCGTTGAAGGTGGCCTCGATCAACGGCATATCGGCATGCGGACAGCGGCCGCGATAGGCCTTGAGCTCGCCGCCCGCTGGCCAGACCAGGAGCACGCTCTTGCGACCGGCATGAAAGAGGCCCATTCCCCCTTCACGCACGGCACTTGTGTGACAAATAGAGGTGAACGCCATCGAGGTCGCCTTCCGACAAGGAGCAACTCACCGGCAATACGCAAATTCCGGACCAGCAAAAAACCCTCCCAGAGGTCCGCATGAGTGCCGAATGTCGCAAACGCGACATCCGACGCGACTGTCGGAGCAAGACCGGGAGCCGCGTTGAGCTCCCCGATCAGGTCGTCCTGTTCACCCTCGATCAGGACCGGTAGCCTTCCTCGGCCAGCACCTGGCGCACCACCGGCCGCGCGCGGACGCGCTGGTAGTGCGCGGCAACGCGCGGTGGCATTGGGATGCCAATCTTGTCGGCCCAGAACTCGTTGTAGAACAGGGCCGCATCGGCAATCGAGAACTGTGGTCCCGCGGCGTAGCCGTCGGCCGGCAGGCGCTTCTCGAGAACCCCGAAGGCCTGGCTGACGATCTCCCGGCCGTGCGAGGCCACGTCATCCTTCAGATGCTGTTGCTGCCGCCCCGCGCTCGAGAGGTAACGTTCGGAGGTGAAGATTCGCGTGTAGCCCTCACCGTGCAGCTGGATCAGGGCGAAATCGAGCAGCTCGACCGCGCGCGCAGCCTGCGCCGGGTCATCCGGCAGCAGCTTGCCGCGCGGGTAGGTTTCCGCGAGCCACAGTGCGATGGATTTGAAGTCGGTCACGGCGCGGCCGTCGTCGAGCACGAGCGTGGGGATCGTGGCCCTGGGATTGATCTTCAAGTACTCCGGCCGAAGATGCTCGCCGGCGGGAAGGTTGACGATCCACACCTCGAACGGCAGCTCGAGTGTTTCCAGCAGGATGTGAATGCCGGTCGAGCAGGAACCCGGCGCCATGTAGAACTTCAGTGCCATACCGTTCGCCTAGCAAGAAACGTGCTCAAGGCGATAGGCCGCTGGGCGCAGCCCGGCACATGCCTCCGGCCGGCGAGGATGAGACGCTGGCCTTCGGTCATCTGTTCCTCCTCCAACGGCAGTTCGAACATCTGCGTTACCGTACCGATCGGGGCGACGGAGGCGAACCTGTGCTGGCGGGAACTTGCGATCGTTGCAAAGGCGCTCACCGACGGGCAGGACATGGCCGAGATCGGTTTAATGCGCGACATCGCACTGCGGACGATCGCGGTGCTCAGGGACGCCGGCCGGATGTGAGCAAGCCTTGCCGCAGGATGACGCTGCTGCCAGCGAGATCGCGTGACGTCGCAGAACCGTCAGTTGAGGCGAGCGCGAGCCTGCACGATCATGGCATCGCCGCGAAGCAACAGGCCCATCTTCGTGGGCCGTGACGCGGCACGATGACAGGCATCTGGCCCCGGTCGCTGCCCCCGCCGCGCTTCGCAACCCGTCTCGCAACGACGATGCAACCCGAAACAAGCCGCCTGGACGTCTTCGCGCGCTGCGAATTCGGTCGGCGCGCCGCTGCTGGCGCAGCACGGCGATGCCGCGCTCGTTGATCGGCCGGATGATGTTGAAATTCTTCTTCTCGAACCGCGGCGACGGGCCGAGCGGAAGAGCGATACCCTTCCGGGCCGGCTCGCCGGCCCCCACTGCAACCTCGGTGACGAAGCGGCGGCCGGCCACAGTCATCCGGACGCCACAATGACGGCGCTCGAACAACAGGATGCCGAGCGTCTCTTCAAGCGCCTTGATCCGCGCGCTTACGCTGGATTGCGTGGGAGCCCAGCACGTTCGCCGCGTGATGGAAGTTCAGATGCTCCGCGACACTCAACAAATGAATGAGAGAGCACATGGGCACCCTACCGACGAGCAATGGTGAGCGGGTGTCGTCTTTGAATTCGCTATGCCCCGGGGCGGCGCCTCATTGAACAGTTCGCCTCGAACAGCTTTTACACACCAAAGAAGAAGAGGCCGCGGGAGACGAGAAGGCCCGAAACGAACAGGCCGAGGGCGAAGGAGGCATGAGCCACCAGACTGCGGAACCGCGAGAGCCAAGGCTTAGGTGTCCGGGATGCGGCAATCCCGGCTCCGAGGCCGGGCTGCATGATAAAGAACGGCGCGACGATGCTGCCGATCCCGATGACGAGGGCCGGCGGAAGCGTGGGATGGCGCAGCCAGTTCGGCCAGATCACCAGCAACAGGACGGCGAAGGCGACGCCAATGGCATAATGCGCGCTCCAGCCGATGACGACTTCGCCGCGCACCGGGGCTGCTTTGCCGATTCCGTCGTGAAGGAAGTGGCCTTGAGGGAAATGGCCGATCCATCGTCCGACAAGGCGATAGTCAAGGGACGGCACACCGAACAGTCGTTTCTGCGTCATCGCCCAACCATCCATGATCGCGGTGGCACCGACGCCGACCGCGACCGCTGCCAAAATGTCTTTCACCAGTTCGTTGTCCATCAGAGGTCTCCTGACCGGCGCAGTGCGGCAAATCTTGCGCGCGGCCTAATCATTCAATAATTTACTTGAATGATTGTCTGATGGTAGGTTTCTGTCAATGACCAAAACCGAAGCTTCTACCCCGCTGTTCACAGACCTCGCCGAAATTGCCCGGACGCTGGGTCATGCCCACCGTTTGATGCTGCTCGAACATATTGCGCAGGGGGAGCGGCCTGTGGAACGGCTCGCCGAACTCACCGCCCTGACCATTGCCAACACGTCGCAGCATCTCCAGCACCTGCGTCGCACGGGCTTCGTGGAGACACGCCGCGACGGCAAGCGCGTCCTTTATCGGTTGGGCAAGGGACCAATCGAACCCATCCTTGCCTCGCTTCGCGGCTATGCCGACCACATACGCGCCGAAATCCGCGATCTGGCGGCCGATCCGGCCAATGCCGAAGGCCGGCATGATTCCATTACACGCGACGAGCTGCTCGAACGTTTGACGGCGGGCGCGGTTACGCTGCTCGATGTGCGTTCGGCGGAAGAATATGCCCTCGGGCATCTGCCCGGCGCGCTCAATATTCCGACCGACGCGCTGGAGTCCCGGCTTTCCGAATTGCCGCCGGGGCGTGAGATCATCGCTTACTGCCGGGGGCCTTATTGTATCCTCTCGACGACGGCGGCAGCCCTCCTGGAGCGCAACGGGTTTCGGGTGCGCCGCCTTGCCGCCGGATTCCCGGATTGGAAGGCGGCGGGTCTCAGCGTCGAGGTTTGACCCTCGACGCTCTGCGAACATTCATGCGGTCAGCCCCGGCTCAACCGCCTGTCGAGGACGGCGAAGCAGAGCGCGAGGGTGGCAACCGCCGCACCGACCCAACCGATCGACGCCAAGCCATGACCGGCCGCGATCGGAAGCCCGGCGGCGAGCGGGGCGAGCGTCAGCCCGAGTTGGAAAGCCGAGGAGTTGGTCGCGCCCACCAGCGTCGGGGCATCCGGGGCAATCATATAGACCCGTCCCCAGACGGCGGGATTGAGCAGGAAGCCAGCCACACCGAGCAGAAGAGTGAGACCGACCGTGGCTGCCAAATTGGACGCCGCGAACGCGATCATGGCGGACAGAAGAATGAGTCCGCCGATCCCCGTCATAAGGGTCAAGAACGGATAGCGGTCAGCCGTCCGACCGCCAATGGCGAGCCCGATGAATGCACCGACGCCGAACAGTGCCAGGACGACAGGAAGCCAGACCACAGGCGAGCGGCTGACGTCGATGAGCAATGCACCGAGATAAGCGAACGTCCCCATATAGGCGGCGGTTGTTGTGGCCGTCGTTGCGTAAGCGGCCCATAGTGCCGGTCGCTTCATGGCGCGCAATTCGGTGGCCACGTCCGGTTTCGGGCTACCGCCAGCCCGCGCTTTCGGCAAAGCCAGCAGCACGGCAAAAGCCGCCACGATGGTGGCGATCACGACGGACCAGAAGCCGCCCCGCCAGCCGGTCGCCTCGCTGATGAAGGTGCCCGCCGGTCCGCCGACGACCATCGCAACGGTCAGCCCGCTGACGACGACAGACAGCGCCTTCGCCCTACGGTCGGCAGGCACGAGTTGGACAGCCGTGGATGCGGCGACCGCCCAGAAACAGGCATAGGCCAGCCCCATGACAAATCGGGCAATCAGGATCGAAATGTAATCGTCAATGAGAAGGCTGAAGATAGTGGCGATCACAAAGATCGCCTGACTGACGAACAGAGCTGTTCGTCGCGGCCAGCGCAGCGTCAGGATGGCGAGAGGCGGCGCGCCGACGAGCGCGCCGATTGCGAAGGCGGAAATCAGTGTGCCTGCGGTCGGCAGGGAGATCGCGAGGTCTTTGGCGATCATCGGCAATATGCCGCCCATCAAGAATTCCGCGCTGCCCATCGCGAACAGGCTCAGGCCGAGCAGATAGACGGCGAAGGGAATGACCGTGGTCGGGGTCTCGATTTTTGCGTTGGCAACCGCCCTTGGAGTGGTGGCGTCTTCGATGTTGTCTGACACGGATGCTCCGATGATGGGTTGGCAAGGTTGCCTCCATCAATCGCATGACATTGAATATCATTCAATAGAATGATTGAATAAATTGAACGCCTAATCCCCGCTGCCGTCCCAACTGCCAGGACACCGATCCGCCTTGCACGATGCCGGAGACATCCCGTCCAAGCTGGCGGTCAACGACGGGCCGCCAGTAGAACGAGCGTGAACTCGTGAGACTTCTCGACGATGGCGAACTTGCCGCTCGATAGTTGAACGGTTCCGGTGAAGGTCCCCGATACCGTCTCGCCATCGGCGGCAGCGCGAAACGGCAACGCCTTCTTCACCGCCATCTCTTCGCCGGCGCGGACGACCTCGCGCTCCTGAAGCATGGCGATCAGGTTGCGTCGATAGGCGGTGCGGCCGTCTGCTTGACGGATGGCGTCGCCACGGTTGATCAATGTCTCGCGGCGACGGTCCATCGCCTCGCGCACCTGCTCGCCGAACCCCGACGCCGACAGGTCAGACGTGCCCGCACCGACAAGCCGCCTGTCCAGCCAGGTCGGTCCCACCGTGCCGATCTGCTTCTCAAGATCGAAGGTCGAGAGGATGCGAATGTTGGCGCGGCTGTTCCGTCCGGCGTCATAGGCGGCGGTACGCGCTATTCGCCGGCCCGATCTCCAGCTCCACGCCCTGCACACTGAAACCTGCCGTGTGCGCTCACCAACCACGATGATCACGGCTGTGGTCCGTTGCTCGCCCGCGCGACAAACAGGCCGGCTGACTGCGGTGCGATGAATAGTGGCGCACGGGTCCAGATGAGCGGATCAGTTGCTGCGACCATGACCGTGCCGGGCGTATCAATGCCGTCCAGCGCGGGTGTGACGGCCGCAACATAGGCGCGCGTCTCAGCGGGCAGCGGCCGTCCTTTCAGCGATGCCTCGTAGCGACCGGGACCGGCATTGTAGGCGGCGATCCAGCCGGGCGAACCATAGCGATCGAACAGCTCCCGGATATAGCCCGCGCCCGCGATGATGTTGTCATGCGGGTCGTAAGGGTCCGCGCCGAGACGGTGCCGAATGCGCAAGCCCGCCCACGTCGCCGGCATGATCTGCATGAGCCCGATCGCACCCTTGGGCGAGATCGCCCGCGGATTGCCGCCGCTTTCGGCCGTCATCACCGCGCGTATCCAGACGACGGGAAGCTCGAAGCGCTGCGCCGCAGCAGGCCGCTCCATACCAAAAATGCCACGGACGCTCCGGCCTCGCTCGTGCAATGCAAGTCAGGTAGAGCGCTATCCTGAAATCAACCTGAAGGATCTTTCTTTCGCGTGGGAGCCGCAAGCGATAATGGCGGGCCACGGCCTGTGTCGTCGCCCAGGCGCTCCATGAGACTCAGCGTTGTCAATCTGCTTGATGGCGCGCTAGAGTGGAGAGCCGCCCCAGGCTCGGACGGCTCAGGATTCGGCCGGCCAGCTCAAATAACACAACTCCAATATCAAGCTCCGAGATCAACTCAGCTCCAGGACGGCGATGGAGGCTTACATGCTAGGCATACGAGCGGCAGTCCAGAAATCCTCTTTCGCAGCGAGCACGTATCACAAGCTCAGAGATCTGATCGACGGACAGCGGAAAGCTTCGATGGCCGAAGCTGCGCCCGTTTCCACGCCAAGCGAAACCGTTCAAGCGCCGGTCGACGCGCCACAGGCGACCGAAGCTGCCTCGCCGATCGCGCAACAGGAGGCGTCGGCGCCAGCGTGGAAGGCCGCCGACTTCGACATCTATCATCAGTATCCACCGCACGTATTCTATACCTTCCGCGACCGTGACGCCCTGTTTCGTGACGCCGTCACCGCCTATGCCAATGTTCCGGTCGGGGACGAACCATCCGGACTACACACGGATCCCAATCGCGTCTTGCAGTTCTTTCAGCTCGTAGCGGCGGCCAACCGCCTGCCTGAAGGGGACTACGCAGAGTTCGGCTCGCACCGCGGTTTCAGCACCCGGGTGATCCATCGTTTCATGGATCCAGGCCGGACGCTGTATGCCTTCGATACGTTCGAAGGATTCGATGAGCGTGATATTGCCATCGAAAGAGAACGATACGATTCACCCTGGGAAGCCGGCTCTTTCGCGCCCACATCGGTGGAGCGGGTTGCGAAGTATGTTGGAGATGGCGAGTGGCCCGCCAACCTGAAACTGGTGAAGGGCTGGTTCCCCGACTCGTACCGCGGAATGAAAGATCGGCAATGGCGGTTTGTGCACGTCGATTTCGATCTGTACGCGCCGATCCGAGCGGCGCTGGACTGCACTTGGGACCAGGTCGTGCCGGGCGGCATCATCCTGATCCACGACTATGGATGCTACGGGTTTCCCGGAGCGCGTGCGGCCGTCGACGAATTCTGCGAAGGGGTTGGCGTTCTGCCGATCGAGCTAGTGGATCGCTGGAGCTCCGCGGTCATCCGCAAGCCCCTCCGCTGACATGGCGAGCTGACGTGAACGAGGCCCTCCCCGGAATGCAGCGCCCCCCTCTGCACGTGGTCGTGCCCGTCTGGGGCGACGCGTATCTGGACACGTTCCTCGACTACAGCCTGCCGGCGCAGCTGTCGTCCGGCAACATCCCCGCCGTGCCGCCGGATGACCGCAACCGCTACACGATTTATACGACCGCGGAGGGCTACCGCCGCAGCCACGCGCACCCGGCCGTCAGGCAGCTCGCCACATTCATCAGGGTCGAATTCAAGCCGGTCGAGGCCCTCACAGGCCGTGCTGCGCACAACAAATATCATACGAAGAGCAAGTGCTACGCCATCGCGCTCAACGCCGCTTCGGAAGCGGGGGCGGCGGTGGCGATGCTCAATGCGGACATTCTTCTGGCCGACGGCTTCCTTCGCGCGGCGCTGCGGCTGGTCGCGTCAGGCAAGCGCGTGGTCGAAGTGACCGGAAGCCGCGGCCTGCAAGATCCGATCAAAGCCACCCTCGACCGCCGCTTTCGCGACCGCGACGGCGCGATTTCCATCAGCCCCGCACAGCTGTCGGGGCTTTGGCTGGAGAACCTGCACCCGCAACTGGCCATGCACTCTGTCGATGGACCGGAAGGAGGATCGTTCCATCCCTCGCACCTTTATTGGCTGGTTGGGAAGGAAGGCGTCATCATCCGGGGATTCCATCTGTACCCCATCGTGGTCAGGCCTCATGCCGGCCCGGTCAGGTTCTCCGGAACAATCGACGACGATCTGGTCGCCCTGCTCGCGGCGACTCCCGACGAACGCGTCATCATTCGTGACACCACCGACCTGTTCTGCTGCGAACTCAGTCCGGCCGAGCACCCCGTCGACCATGTCGCCACACGAGGAGACCGGAAAAGCATGCTAGACTTCTACGCACGCTACCGGGCCGAGAACATCGCCAACCTGGAGACGGAGATCGTCATCTCCAATGCCCCTCCGGTCGGCGAGCTATGGGACCTGAGGCGGCGCGAGAGCAGCCAGTTCGTTGAAGGGCTGGTCAGTGACCTGAGACGCGACATGGCACCACAAGATGCTTGCAACCCGGCAAATGCGATGAAGGTGACGGGCACCGCCTTGGGGCGTTCAGCCGACCAGGTTGGCGCGATAGAAGACGAGGTCGAGTTCATCAAGGCCGTCGGGGAGATGCTGGACACCGGCCAGCCGATCCCGTTCGAGCTGGAGGAGCGGAGCCTCCTGATCCACCTCAAATCGTATCCGGACCGGGCGGATCTCCTGCAACGGCTCTGCACGGTGCACACGCTGCAGGGCAAACCCGTTCCCCTCGACCTGGAGGAACGCACGCTCGTCTCGAACCTCACGCTTGAGCCGGACCGCGCCGATCTCCTGGAGCGGCTGCGCATCGTCCAGGTGGCGCTGGGCAAGACGGCGCCGCCGGCGCCGGCGCTCGGCCGGTCCGGCGAACAGGCCTCCCAGACCGACATCGACTTCCAGCGCGAAGCCGAAGACTTCGCCTGGGCGGTCGACCGGCGCGACATGGATACCGCCTTCTCGCCGATCCTGGAGCTGTCGCGGCGGTTCACGATGACCTCCGTCGAGAGAACGTATGCGCTCTACCAGTCGGTGCGCTACATCGAGGCGGCAAACATACCTGGCGCGATCGTGGAATGCGGCGTCTGGCGCGGCGGCAGCATCATGGTCGCGCTGGCGACGCTGAAGGCGCTCGGCAGGACCGAGCGCGACGTCTATCTGTTCGACACCTTCGAAGGCCTGCCCCGGCCGGACGAGGACAAGGACATCGACGTGCTCGGCAATCGCGCCATCGACGGCTGGCTGCCGCATGCCCGGGGCAACGAGCGAAGCAACTGGGCCTATGCCAGCCTCGAAGACGTGCGCGCCAACATCGGCCTGACGGGTTATCCGCTCGATCGCGTTCACTTCATCAAGGGGATGGTCGAAAGCACGCTGCCCGGGAACGCGCCGGGGCGGATCGCGCTCTGCCGGTTGGATACCGACTGGTATGCATCGACCCGGCACGAAATGATCCATCTCTATCCGCGCCTGAGCGTCGGGGGCGTCCTGATCATCGACGACTACGGGCACTTCCGCGGCGCTCGCCAGGCGGTCGACGAATATCTGGCCGAAACGCGAACGCCCTTGTTGCTCAACCGGATCGACTATTCAGGCCGGCTGGCTATAAAGCCGCAGCCGCCGGGGATATTGCAGCGGCTCCGGTCGACATGGCGTCGGTAGCTGCGGCGCTACGGCCGCGCGGCTGATGGAAACGCGGCATATAGGCCTGAAAGAGACGCCATGCAGATCGCTGCACCCGCGATCATACGCCTCGCGTGGCGCGCCAATCGCTTCAACAAGCAATTGGCTCCCCGCTCATCGTCGCCGACGACCGCAACTCGCGGAACGAGACGAGCCGGCCCTGCTCCTCGTCCCAAAGCACCATGTGCACGCACCGCAGGCTCTGCAGCAGCGTCAGCCGCCCGGTGGCCGCAAGCGCCGGGTGATCGCGCAACACGACCGGCAGACGATAATACGGAATGCGGCTGGACAGGTGGTGGACGTGGTGCACGCCGATGTTGGCCGTGAACCAGCGCAACACCCCCGGCAAGTCATAGTATGAACTGCCGCGCAGCGCCGCCTCGCCAAAACTCCAGTCCGGGTCATGCGCCCAATAGGTGTCGACGAACTGGTGCTGAATATAGAACAGCCAGACCCCGATTGCTGACGCGAGCAGCGTGATCGGCAGATGGACGCGCAGGAAGGGGCCGACGCCAACCAACCAGATCAGTGCCGCGACCATGATCGCGATCGCCGCGTTCGTCGCCATCGTGCTGAGCCAGGGCTGCCACCCACCGTGTGGCAATCCGATCGGCAGGCGCTGCCTCAGCAGAAAGACGTAGACCGGACCGACACCGAACATGACGATGGGGTGCCGATACAGGCGATAGCGAAGCCGCCGCCATCGCGACAGCGCCAGATATTCGCGCACCGTCAGGGTATCGACATCGCCGATGCCGCGCCGATCGAGATGGCCTGAGGTGGCGTGATGGATCGCGTGCATGTGCCGCCAGAAGTCATAGGGCGTCAATGTCACCACGCCGATCATTCGGCCGACCCAGTCGTTGGCGCGGCGATGACGAAAGAAGGCGCCATGACCGCAATCGTGCTGGATCATGAAAAGCCGCACCAGAAATCCGGCCGCCGGCACCGCGAGCAGCAGGCAAAGCCAGTAGCTGATGCCGAGGGCGGCCCACATCAGAATCCACAAGAGCACGAGGGGCACCGCGGTGATGACGAGTTCGACAATGCTGCGCGCGAAACTCGGATCACGATAGCGAACGAGGGTCCTTGCCCACGCGCGCGCATCGTGTGCGGTCAATGCGTCGGATTCACCGTCACCCATGCTTCAGCACCATTCCCAGAACCACTATTCTCATCTCCACTATTGCCATCGCCATGGATGGCGGCGCCGAGCGCGAACTGCGATGCGGCATTGCGACGCGTCAATCAGCGGAGCCCGCCGCGTTCCAGTATTGACGAGGGCTGCGGCGCCAGCGCGATCATTCAACGAAAGCGGGTATGACGAACCGGAACAAAGCCAATCAGGCGAGACAAGCAGCCGACGCCGCCACTCCTTTACACCGGTGCCCAACCGACGGCCAACATAATCAGGGGGCGGCGGGCGCGAAGAGCAAGCCAAAGCCCGGACCAGCGATTGTCGCTGGTATGATTTGCCGGCCGCTGCCGACAACCGATCCGTCATTTGAGGTCGCTGCGACGATCAGGCGCGCCGAGGCCTGGTCGCGCACGACCGCACGGCTTACCCTAGTGTCCCGTCTCCGAATTACCGCTTCGTTTGCCTCACCCTCGCACGGTCATTCGGAGACATCGGGACACCAGCAAAATCAAAAAGCTAGTGTGGCTTATGTCTCGCAATTGCCTACAGGGGCTTGCCGCAAAGGGCATAGGCAATTGCGAGACGCCACACTAGTGCGGTGGATCTGACGCTCGTTTCAGTATTGCAGCGAGTTCTTCATACGAGCGTCAGATCCAAAACCGCACTAGAATCATAGCCATGCTGGTGTCCCTTTGGTTCTAACGTTCGTACGAGCGCTCGCTGCAAAGTGATACGAACGTTAGAACCGGGACACTAGCGCCCCCGCCCGGATCGACGCCGGGGCTTCGCCCATCAGGCAGCGCTGCCACATGGTCTCGTAGAGGTCTTCGAGGGCCCGGGTATAGGCGCCGACGTCAAACAGCGGCGTGGTCAGGCGATTATGCCGGAGCCTCGCCTTGCACGCCTCCAGCAGGTCCGGCTCGCCGGCCAGCGCCAGGGCAACGGCGAGATAGTCATCCTCGTCCGCGGCGATCAATTCCGGCAGGCCGATAGCATGCAACAGGCTGCCCGCGACACGGGACGGGAACGTCTCGCCGGCGCAGGTGACGACCGGCACGCCGGCGAACAACGCGTCGCTCGCCGTGGTGTGCGCGCCATAGGGCATGGTGTCGAGGACGAGGTCGGCGAGTTGCAGGCGGCCGAGATGATCGCTCTGCTTCAGGTCGGGGGCGAAGACCAGGCGATCGGGGGCAATGCCGCGGCACAGCGCCTCGCCGCGCAGATTGCCTTCCGCCCGCGCGGCGCCGAGCAGCCACAGCACGCTGCCGGGCGTTGATTCGAGCAGGCGGCACCACAGGTCGTAGACCGGTGGCGTGATCTTGTAGGCCTGGTTGAAGCAGCAGAAGACGAAGCCGATCTCCGGCAGGCCGGCCTCCGCCCGGGCCGGCTTGCGGCCGATCGCGCCGCGGCGGCCGTGCGGCTGATAGGAATGCGGCATATAGGCGAAGGCCTCGGAATAATCCGGTGCGGTCGCCATCGGCGTCACGAACGGGTCGGTGATGATATAGTCGCAGATGCCGCCGCCCAGCGTTCCCGGATAGCCAAGATAATTCACCTGAACCGGCGCCGGCCGCAGCATCAGGACGCCGGTGCGGGCGCCCAGGGTATAGCCCTTCAGGTCGACCAGAATATCGATCCCGGCGCGATGCACGGCGCGCGCCGCTTCGCTGTCGCTCAGCGCCGAGACGTCGTGAAAAGCATCGAAGGCTTCGTGGACGCGCTGGCGCATGGCGCCGCCATCGTCGGCGCCGAAAGAGAAGGCGTGCAGCTCGCAGCGCTGGCGATCGTGCGCCTCGAACGTTTCAATCAGCAGGCGTGAGGTGGCGTGGTCGTGGAAGTCGTTCGATAAATAGCCGATGCGCAGCTTCCTGCGCGCGGCCAGATCGAAGCGGAACGCGAGGCGCTCGCGCTCCGGGATGCTGGCCGCGATCCGATCCCGCGTCCAGAGCTCCGAACAGGCGCGATGCTCCTGGCCGCTGATGCCGGGCACCGAGAGCAGCAGGAACGGCGACAGCCGACCGGCCTCGCCCGCGGACAGCAGGGCACGAATGCGCGACGCCGACAGGGCGAAGTCGTCCCACTCGCACATCTCGCGGCCGCGACTGAAGGATTTCAATACATCCATCCCAAGCGAGCACCCAGGCGAGGCTCATGCCATCGCGCCGGATATCCGGACTGCAGGCAAGGCGCGCAACGTCGTTGCCGGGAACCCGCTCAAGGGGCCAAGCAAGTCCTGCGCCAGCGAAGCGGCGCCTGCGAGCGGGAGCGGTTCCGGGCGCAACAACGCGGCGCGGCCGGGCGAGCGGTTCGCCCCCCCCGCGGCCGGCAGCTCCGGAGGCATGCCGGCGGGCAACTGCGCGCCCTCCATGGCCGAATGCCGAGAAGAAACATCATTTATAGAGGCTTATTTATAGAGGCGAATTCGACCGGCGGGCCTCGTTGTTCGGTCGTTCGTCCCTATATCCATATGGATCCGGTCGGCCATCGAGACTGATCGGAAGGAGCGACCGAGTACGGCGAGCTGGTGAAGACCTCGACCAGCCCCTTAAGGCAAGCCTTGAACTTCAGGAATTGGAGCGCCGCTTCGCCTCATCTGTCTTCGCAAACTGACGAGAGGTGCTCAGCAAGAGAGAAGGACGCGCGACATGACGCTCACACGAGGTGGATTCCGACGCTACGACTATGACCGGATGGTCGTTCTGTTTACGATGACGGATGATGCGACCGAAGTGGCATGCGCGATCAGCTCCGCCGCCCTGGACGACCTCGATGGATCGACCGCCACAAAGGCGGAACAGCGCGAACAACAGTTTCTCAGGCTCCGCGATCGCATCGAAGAGCGCGCATCGCGCAAGTTTGCCGATGCCGAGCTTGAGGGACGTCCTCCGGGCATCATCCTCCGCAGCGTCGATTTTCGCTGAAGGCGCCGGGGACGCCAGCCGAAACGGCCGGGACCACGGCCACACCGCGCCCTGCATGATCCTCAGCAACGACCAGGAAGCGCCCTGAGACCGCGGCGGAGGATCCCGCCACGGCTTCTCGCCTTGTTTTGATCACGATTTCAGCACCCACTGCAGCCGTGCAACGCACTTGGGGGCTGACGGTGACGAGGTCCGGGCTTACGTTGACGCTGGTCGGGGCGCTCGCGGTCGGCGGCTGCATGCAGACGACGCTGCAGCCGGCCTCCGATGCCAGCATGACCCCGCGGGACCGGCAATTGCTGGCCCATCCGCCTTATGCCCAGGCGAGCATTCCGGAGCAGTTTCAGCGTCATATCGTCGACTATCCGCGCAAGGAGCAGCCGGGCACCATCCTGGTCGATACCAACGCGCGCTTTCTCTATTACGTTTTGCCGGACGGCAAGGCGATCCGCTACGGCGTCGCCGTGGGCGAGGAAGCGCTGGCCTGGTCGGGTGTCGCCACCGTCGGCCGCATGTCCGAGTGGCCGGACTGGATCCCGACGCCGGACATCCAGGCGCGGCTCGGTCCCTATCCGGCTCGCGTTCCCGGAGGCCCGGCCAATCCGCTGGGCGCGCGAGCGCTCTACCTCTTCGAGGGCAACAAGGACACCCTGTACCGCATCCACGGCACCAACCAGCCGGAATATATCGGCCAGGCGATCTCGTCCGGCTGCATCCGCATGACCAATGCCGACGTCATCGACCTGTTCGACCGGGTGAAGCCCGGAACCATCGTGGTCGTGCTGCCGCCGGGCCGGAGCGCCTGATCGAAAGTCGACCGACCGGTCGAAGCATGGTGTCGAAGCATCGCGATGTTTCTGTTTGACGGGCCCGCAGACGCGGACGTGACGGTCCTTCTCGCCCACGGCGCCGGCGCGCCCATGGACTCCGCCTCGATGAATCGCATGACGACGGCGCTGGCAAAGGTCGGCCTGCGCATCGCCCGCTTCGAGTTCGACTACATGGCTTCCCGCCGGAACTCGGGGGCGAGGCGGCCGCCGCCCCGGGCAGAAGCGCTCAAGACGGAGTATCTCGCTGCGGTCGACGCGCTCCAGAGCAACGGACAGATCGTGATCGGCGGCAAGTCGATGGGCGGGCGCGTTGCCAGCATGATCGCCGACCCGCTCCATGCCTCATCGCGCGTCGCCGGCCTGATTTGTCTCGGCTACCCATTTCATCCCGTCGGCAAGCCGGACCAGCTGCGCACGGCGCAGCTGGCAACGATGCAGACACCAACCCTGATCGTGCAGGGAACGCGGGATCCATTCGGGACGCGTGACGAGGTCGCCGCCTACAAGCTGTCAAAAACGGTCGAAATCTTCTGGCTCGAGGACGGCGACCATGATCTCGCCCCGAGAAAGACCGTCTCCGGCTTCACCATGGCCGATCATCTGGCGACAATGGCCGCCCATGTCGCGGCGTGGGCCCGGAGACTTGCCGATCACGGCGGGCCGAACGGCAGGCGCGCCGGATAGATCGGCTCAGCGTCGCCAGCACCCGAATCATCCCTTCTGCATTCTGTCTTCCGCCCGCGACTGAGGTGCAACCGGGACGACGGCGGGAGCGCTTCCATCGCGGTTGTTCTCCGTCAGTTGTTGCGGCGCGTTCCGATATGAGTGCGCGCTGCAAGGGAATACGAACGTTAGAACCGGGACACTAGGCGGCAGCGAATGCAGGCGCGCAGCGCAAGGAGCCTGACAGATTGGGCTTAGGACCTCGATCAGCCGGGCATGGAGCCCGATCGCAGGCAATGAGAGTAGCGGCTCACAGCCATCATCGGGTAAGCTCTGCTGCAGCGCAGGGAGCTGTTCACGAGGGGTGACGAGATGACACGTCGACTGTTGGCTCTGCTTCTTGGGATGGTCTTGATCGGTGCGATGGCTTTTCGGCCGGAAGCCGCACGGACGGAAACCAGCGTCACCGGCACACGCTACATCCCGAGCCTCGGCGACCTGATGGGCACGATGCAACTTCGTCACATCAAGCTCTGGCTCGCCGGCAAGCGGCGCAACTGGGAACTCGCATCCTACGAACTCAACCAGATGAGTGCGAGCTTCAGCGACATCGGCACGCTGTATTCGGGCATTCCTATCGCCGACATGACCCCGATGTCGCCGCCGGTCGCCAAGCTGGCCGACGCCATCCGCGACAAGAACAGCGAGGCCTTCGCCACGGCCTTCGGCGAGATGACGAAGGCCTGCAACAACTGTCATCAGGCCATCGACCGCAAGTATATCGTCATGCGCGTGCCGGACTCCTCGCCCTTCAGCGACCAGGATTTCGCGCCGCTGAAGTGAGGTGGCGACGCCCGGCTCGGCGGCCGCCGCCGCGTCTCCAGATCTTGCCGCCGCCCTGAAGGCCGCCCCGGTCAAAGCCGGATGTCGGGTTCGATCGGGTGAAAGCCGATCGGCTCTTGACGCGGATCAATCGTACGGTGGTCTGACCACTATAGGGATCAGCTTCCGCGTGGGACGGCAGCGGGCACGCCGATGGTGGCGATTGCGGCCACCCCAGGGCCTTGTGAGCGCGTCGGATCGGGTGATGAGCGTGCAGGTGCAGCAGTCCATCGTCGCTGACGGCGACTTGATCACGACCGCCGAGGCGGGGACGCTGTGGGGGCTGTTCTGCGAGCGCGTCCGGCGCTGTCCGGCCGCCATCGCCTGCCGGGACTACGACCCCGTCGCGCAGCGTTGGCGCGATCACTCCTGGCTGGCGATGGCCGCGCGCGTGGACGAATTTCGCGCCGCACTCGCCCAGGAGAGCTTCGCACCCGGAGACCGCGTGGCGATCCTGCTGGCCAACGGACCCGACTGGGTATGCTTCGACATTGCCGCCCATGCCTTGGGACTGGTTGTTGTCGCCCTCTACCCGCATGACACCGCAGCCAGCAATACTTCCATCCTTGGCCATGCCGAGGCCCGCCTGATTCTTCTCGACGACGAAGCCCGCTGGCAGTCGCTTGCGCCGTTTCGCCCGGAATTTCCGTCGCTGCAGCGCATCTGGATCCGCGACGTCGCCGCAAATACTGGTCCGGCAGCTGCCGACCCGATGGCGCGCGCACTCGCCGATGTCCTCGCCGGTGCCTGCGCGTCACCGCCGGCGCCACATCAGGCGGCGCCGGGCGACCTCGCCGCGCTGGTCTACACCTCTGGCACCACCGGCCGGCCCAAAGGCGTGATGCTGTCGCACTTCGCCTTGCTGTGGAATGCCGAGGCGGTCGCCGCGCTCATTCCGCCGCAACGGAGCGATGTCATTCTGTCGGTTCTGCCGCTGGCCCATGCCTTCGAGCGCACTGTCGGCTACTACCTGCCGATGATGGCCGGCTGCACCGTCGCCTATGCCCGCTCGGTACAGGATCTGCGCGATGACCTCGTCACCCTCCGCCCGACCGTGATCCTCGGCGTTCCGCTGCTCTACGAACGAATGGCCGCCGCGATCCGGGCCGCTGCTGCCGGCAGCCTGGTCCGGCGGGCCCTGTTGCGGTCAGCGACGGCCATCGGCTGGCGCCTGTTCGAAGCGGCGCAGCATCGGGCCCGACCGGGCCTCGCCGTCGGGTTGCTCGGACGCATCCTCCACCGAGCCGTCGCGGTCCAGGTGCTGGCGGCCTTCGGTGGACGGCTTCGCGTCGCGGTGAGCGGCGGGGCGCCGCTCGATTGGGGCGACATTCGCCTGCTGATCGGACTGGGCCTGCCGCTGATCGAGGGATACGGTCTGACCGAGGCAGGGCCGGTGGTCGCGGCGAACGGATTGGGCGACAACCTGCCCGGCTCGGTCGGGCGTCCGCTGCGCGGCCTCGAGGTCAGGCTCGGCACCGCCGCTGAATTGCTGGTGCGCTCGCCGGCGATGATGAGCGGTTATTGGAAGGACGATCGAGAGACGGCGCGGGTGCTCGACCCGGCCGGCTGGCTCTCGACCGGCGATGTCGCCGAGATCAAGGACGGCCGCATCTTCATCCGCGGCCGCCTCAAGGACATGATCGTTCTGTCCATCGGGGAAAAGGTCAATCCCAAGATCGTGGAAGCCGAACTCACCCGCGATCCGATGTTCAGGCAGGCCGTGGCAGTCGGCGACCGCCGGGCGTTCGTCGCGGCCGTGATCGTGCTCGACGCCGGGCTATGGAAGCGTTTCGCCGCCGAGAAGGGCCTCGACGCCGAGCGGCCCAATCACCCCGCCGGCAAGATCGAGGTGCTTGCAAGGCTGGAGCCGCGTCTCGCCACATTGCCGCGCTATGCGCAGGTGCGCGCCGTGCATCTGACCTTGGCGCCGTGGACGATCGAGGCCGGACTGCTGACACCGACCCTCAAGGTCAAGCGGGACGTCGTGCAGCGGCTGTTCGCAGCGGAGATCGACGCCATGTATCGCCCCCAACAGGATGCCGGATCAATCCGGGGCCGGTGACGCCCGGACCGTCGCGAAGGGCGGTGCGACAACGGACAGGCAGACGGAGGACAGGATGGCCAATCAAGCGAAGATCGTCTTCCTCGGTGCGACCAGCGCATCATTCGGCTTGAGCATGTTGCGCGACGTCTTCAGCAGCGAGGAATTGCGCGGCTGTACGCTGACGCTGGTCGGCCGCGACGCGGAGCGCCTTGGCAAGATGGCGGAACTCGCCCGACAGCTGAATGGCAGGTCGGGTGCCGGATTGATCGTCGAGCAGACGACCGATCGCCGCGCCGCATTCGGTGGCGCCGACTTCGTCGTCAATGCAACGGCGATCGACCGGAATCGTCTCTGGAAAATGGACTTCGAGGTGCCGCGCAAATACGGGATCCGGCACACCCTCGGCGAGAACGGCGGCCCCGGCGGGCTGTTTTTCACCTTGCGGACCCTGCCGATGATCTTCGATTTCGTCCGCGACATGGAGGAGCTGTGTCCGAACGCGCTGCTGCTCAATTTCGCAAATCCCGAAAGCCGTATCGTACTGGCGCTCGGCCGTTACAGCCGGATTCGCTGCATCGGCTTGTGCCATGGCATTTACGGAGTCCGCGAGCACGCGGCCAAGATCATGGGCTTGCCCACCGAAGAGGTAGACGTGTGGGCAGCAGGGCTCAATCACTTCCAGTGCCTGATGCAGTTGCGGCACCGCGCGACCGGAGACGACCTCTACCCACGACTGCGAGCAGCCGAGATCGACTACGATCCGGATTTTTCTCCGTTCACACGACGACTGCTTCGGGCCTTCGGTTATTGGCTGGGCTGCGGCGACGGCCACCTCGGCGAATATCTCGCCTATGGCTGGGAAGGCGGCGAAGAGGGTTATGATTTTTCCGCCGACGAGCGCTATCGTGCCGAGTTCGCCGCGACGCTCGAGAGCGTGCTGTCCGGCGCCGTCGCGATCCCCGCGAATTGGCTGACACCGTCGGGAGAGCGCGGCGTCGCCGCGATTGCCGGAGTGTTGCATAACCGCAAGCGCGTTCTCGAATCCGGTGTCGTCTACAATCGGAGCGCCATTCCCAATCTGCCGGCGGAGCTGGCCGTGGAAGTGCCGGTGATGATCGACGCTGCCGGCGTTCACCCGATCTCGCTCGGACCGCTGCCCGATCCGGTGGCGAAGCTGATGTCCATGCAGGCAAGCGTTCAGCAGATGGCGGTCGAGGCGGCCGTCCATGCCTCCAAGGAACTGGCGTTGCAGGCGCTGCTGATCGATCCTGTCGTCAACTCGACGACCGCCGCCGTCCGATTGCTCGACGAATTGTGGGAGGCGAATCGACCCTACATTCGCGAATGCATCCCCTAGTGTCCTGTCTCCGAATTACCGCTTCATTTGCCTCACCTTCGCACGGTCATTCGGAGACATCGGGACACTAGCAAAATCAAAAAGCTAGTGTGGCTTATGTCTCGCAATTGCCTACTGGGGCTTGCCGCGAAGGGCATAGGCAATTGCGAGACGCCACACTAGTCGGTCACCAGCGATCCGAACGGCTCCCAGCGTTCGCCGTTGAAGCGCATCATCCGGAATTCCTTGATGACACGATAATCGGTCGGGCTCGTATTGACCGACAGTCCCGGCAGCAGAAGGTCGAGCCTGACATTCGTCAGGCTTGTCGCCTGGCGCATGATGTTGGCGCGCGAGATATCGTCGCCGCACCGGTGAAGGACCTCAACGAGCAGCTCGGCGGCGCTATAGCCGTAGGTCGTGTAGACGCTCTTGCGGTCGCCGTCCGGATGATAGCTGTCCATCAGCGCAACCCATCGCTTCATGCCCTCGTCATCCTTCCATGCCGGATCATCCGCCTCCTTGAACGAGCTTGCGGAGATCAGCCCCCTGGCGTTGTCGAGCCCGGCAGGCGCCAAGACCGCGGAGATCGACGACGAGCCGACGCCAAGAAGATGAGCCGGTTTCCAGCCGAGTTCGGCCGCCTTGCGGATCGCCTGGGCGGCGAATCGCGGACCCGCCATGTCGACCAGGATGTCGACGCCGAGGTCCTTGAGCTGGACCACCTTCGAATCGATCGTCGGATCGCTCACGTCATAGGCGAGCGTGGCGACGATCCGGCCGGAGCTGGCGCCGAGGCCGGCCTTGAGACCCGCCACGTATTCCTTTCCGGCGTCGTCGTTCTGGTAGAGCAGCCCGATCTTGCCGTTCGGGTAATTGTCGAGGATGAAGCGCGCATAGATCCGGATCTCCGTCATCAGGTTCGGCACGAATCCCATGGTCCAGGGAAACGCCTTCGGATCCTCGAAGCGTCCCGCCCGGCCGGAGACGAAGAGCTGCGGGATCTTGCGGTCGTTGAGATATTTCTGAACGGCGATGTTCGAGGCCACGCCGACGGTCTGGAACGTGAAGAGCACTTCGTCGCCCTCGACCAGCTTGCGGATCTGCTCCACAGTCTTGGCGGGACTTGCGGCATCATCATAAGAGATCAGCTTGATCCTGCGGCCGTTGATACCACCGCGCTCGTTGACCATGCGGAAATAAGCGGCCTGGACTTTGCCGACTGCGGCGACGGCGGAGAGCGGGCCGCTGTAGGGCATGGTCTGGCCGATCCTGATCTCGGTGTCGCTGGCACCCGGATCATACTTTCTGCCTTCCGCCCGCACCGGCGGCGCAAGCAGCACGACGACAGCCAGCACCACGGCGATAAACGCCGTGATCCACGACGTAGCGCGCCGGCGTCCGCTCATCGGCCGCGATCCTGCGATTTTGGCAGCAGCGGCGCGACCGCGGGCAGCGCCTGCCATTCGGGCCGCGGCGGCACGGTACCCCGGCGCGGCACATAGGCCGAAGGCTCGCCGGCCGTAAGACCCGGCACATAGCGCGGACAGTTCGGGTAGATGTCGTGGCACGTGATGTGGACCACCGCGCACGCGCCATGGTGCCGCGCGAGGCTAGCCTCGTCCCGATGAATGGAGGCGACACCGTTGATGCGGATGCGATAGGCGGTGGGATCGAAATTCATGAACAGAAGGCCGACCCGCGGATTCATGGCGACATTGCCCAGCGTGCGATACATGAGGTTGCCGTCATAGTCGGGGAATTCCAGCGCATTCGGGCCGACGATCCTGACGAATCCCGGATCACCTCCCTTGAAGCTGCAGTCCGGCTGATCGCGGTAGGACGATGCGATGAAGAAGAAGTTCGCGGCCTCGATCTGGGCGATGTCCTTCTCGGAAAATTCACTGTGCCGCACCTCGGTGGCGAGGAAATCCGCCAGACGCCGGCCATCCGCCGCGTCCTGCAGTGCCAGCATGCCCTGGTGATAGAACGGGAGCGTTTCCATGCCAGTTCTTCTCCGTGATCTGCCGTCGACGTTTCGGTGCCGCGCGACGAGCCTAGGAGAAAACATGACGTTCTACAACCTGAGCGGCCGACGTCGCCGGCAGTTTGCGCAAGATGCGGCGAACGTTGGGCTCAGAACACCGGCCGCTTGGGCTTTGAGCCCGGACAGGCCGGGCATGGAGCCCAATCCACTGCGATCAAGCAGTCCTCAGGAGTGAGCGGACAGAGGTCCACGGCTGGCCGGACGTGCCGCCCGGATGTTTCCGGCTTCCGTCCTTCGTGAATAGCGACAGCCGAACCGCCATGCCATCCGCGCCTTTATCGCCTGACACGCTCTCGAGACGTGAATGCCCGGCACAACGCCGGGCATGACGACCGAGAGACAGGAGACGTTACGGTCGAGAGACTTCACACGTGATCGTAATCGATCACCACGTGCTTGCTGACCGGATGGGACTGGCAGGTCAGCGCGTAGCCGGCCTCGAGCTCCCACGGCTCAAGCGAATAATTGATGTCCATGGTGACTTGGCCTTCGACCACCTTGGCGCGACAGGTCGAGCACATGCCGCCCTTGCAGGCGTAAGGTAGATCGACCCCGGCGCGCAGCGCGGCATCGAGGATCGCCTCGCCTTCGGCCACCGGCACCTCGCGCCGCTTGCCATCGACGATCAACGACGCGATGGCCGCCGGCGGCGCCGCCGGCGCGATGACAGGCCTGGGCCGTGGCCGGCCGCCGAATTCGGAGACGAACCGCTCGACATGGATCTTGTCCGCCGCGATGCCGAGATCGCGGCAGGTCGTCTCGATCTCCTCGCTCATGGCGAGCGGGCCACAGATGAAGACCTGATCGACCACCGCAGCCGGCACCATGGCTCGCAGCAGCAATTCGACCTTGGCGCGGTCGAGCCGGCCATTGAGAATCGGCAGATCCTGCTCCTCCTGCGACAACACGTGAAACACCGAGAGCCGGCCGATGAAGCGGTCCTTGAGCTCCTCCAGGGCGGTGCGGAAGAGGATGTCACGCCCGCTGCGATTGCCATAGAACAGAAAGAACCGGCTGTTCGGCTCGCGGCCGAGCACGCCGCGAACGATGGAGATGATCGGAGTGATGCCGGAGCCCGCGGCAAAGCCGACATGGACGCGGGCATCGCCCGGCGACACCACACCGAAGCGCCCGGTCGGCGTCATGACCTCGAGCTCGTCGCCGGATTTCAGCGTCTCGATTGCCCAGTTGGAAAAGGCGCCGCCGGCGATGCGCTTGACCGCGATGCGCAGCTCGCCGTCATCGGGCGAGGTGCAGATCGAATACGAGCGCCGCACCTCCTCGCCGTCGATGGTTGTGCGCAAGGTCAGGTACTGGCCCGGCGCGAAGGCATAATCCGGCGCCAGCTGCGGCGGCACGGCGAAGCTCAGCGAGATCGCATCCGCCGTTTCGCGGCGCAGATCGGCGATGGCGAGGCGGTAGAATCTCGGGGTGCTGCTGATCATGGATCCGTGCGCTCTGGCTGTGCTTGTCAGATGGCCGCGACAAGCCCGGCCACGACGAAGGTAACGGCGTTCAATGGCATTTGAAGTAGTCGAACGGTTCGCGGCAGGCCCGGCAGCGCCACAACGCCTTGCACGAGGTCGAGCCGAATTCGGCAATCCGCTCGGTATCGTGCGAGCCGCAGCGCGGGCAGGCGATCGCCTCTTCGCCGAACAGCGCCCGGCGGCCCGATGCCGGCCGCGGCGGCGCGATGCCGTAGTCCTTGAGCTTGCGCTTGCCGTCCTCGGTCATCCAGTCCGTGGTCCAGGCCGGCGACAGCACCGACTTGATTCGCGGTCGCGGCAGACCGGCCCGTTCCAGCGCCAGCTCGATCTCCAGTGCGATCATGTTCATCGCCGGACAGCCGGAATAGGTCGGCGTGATCGCGACTTCGATGGCCCCGCCGTCCACCCTGACGTCGCGCAGCACGCCAAGATCGGCGATAGTCAGCACCGGGATCTCCGGGTCCGCCACGGCGGCAGCGGCGTCCCAGGCACGCTGGCGCAGATTATCGGCGGCGAGGGTCACCATGTGGCCTCGGGATAAGTTCGCTGGAGATATTGCAGTTCGGTGAGGAGATGGCCGAGATGCTCGCTGTGGCGCCCGGCGCGGCCGCCGCTCTGCGCCCAGCCGTCAGGGGGCACAATCAGCGTCGCCCGCCCCAGCACATCCTCGATGGTCCGCCGCCAAGGGATGCGCAAGCCGTCCGGATCGATGGCGATGCCAGCCGCGATCAGATCGCGCTCGCTGTCATCGGCATGGAACACCTCGCCGGTGAAAGCCCAGAGATCCTCGACCGCGGCCTGCGCCCGGCGATGGCTCTCGGGGGTGCCGTCGCCGAGGCGGATCACCCATTCTGCGGCATGGCGCAGATGGTAGGCGCATTCCTTGTGGCTTTTGGCCGCGATCGCCGCGAGCGGTGCATCGTTCGAGGCCATCGTGGCGCGCCAGAACGGCTCGGCGAAAGCGGCGTAGAGCAGCTGGCGGACGATGGTGCGGGCGAAATCGCCGTTGGGCTGCTCGACCAGCAGGAGATTGCGGTATTGCCGCGCGTCGCGGCGATAGGCGAGCGCGTCCTCATCATGGCCGGCATTCTCGACCTCGGCGGCATAGGAATAGAGTTCGCGCGCCTGACCGATCAGGTCGAGCGCCATGTTGGCGAGCGCCATTTCCTCCTCGAGCAGCGGCGCGTGGCCGCACCACTCCGACAGCCGATGGCCGAGGATCAGAGCGTCGTCGGCGCGGCGCAGGGCATAGAGCACCAGCGGGCTCTCGGCGACTGTGATGTTGGACACGGCCATGGCTTGCGGCTCCCCGCTGTTTTCGCTGTGTTTCGCCCATCCTGCGGAGCGGCCTGCTGTGCGGCCGCTTCGCGATGAGAAGAGAGCGCCTCACATGTGCCCGACTTCCTCCGGCACCTCGTAGAAGGTCGGATGACGGTAGATCTTCGACTCCGCCGGTTCGAACAGCATGGCTTTGTCGGCGGGGTCGGACGCGGTAATCGCGTTCGACGGCACCACCCAGATCGACAGGCCTTCGCCGCGCCGGGTATAGAGATCGCGCGCCGCCTGCAGCGCCATGGCGGCATCATGCGCGTGCAGCGATCCGACATGCTTGTGGGCGAGGCCGTTGCGGCTGCGGATGAAGACTTCCCAGAGCTGGATCTTGGTCTCGGTCATCGCGCTCTCCTTCATCTCACGCGGCTGCGGCAGAGCGGCGCGCCGCCTGCTTGTCGGCATAGGCCTGCGCCGCCTCGCGCACCCAGGCGCCGTCGTCGTGGGCCTTTCGGCGCGCCGCCATGCGGTCGCGGTTGCACGGACCGTTGCCGGCCAGCACCTGGCGGAATTCCTCCCAGTCGATGGCGCCGTATTGCCAGTGGCTGGTCGCCTCGTTCCACTTCAGGTCAGGATCGGGCATGGTCAGCCCGAGGTAGTGAGCCTGGGGGACGGTGGCGTCGACGAATTTCTGGCGCAGCTCGTCATTGGAGAAGCGCTTGATCTTCCATCTCGTCGATTGATCACCGTGCTGGCTCTGCTGGTCGGGCGGACCGAACATCATCAGGCACGGCCACCACCAGCGGTTCAGCGCATCCTGCGCCATCGCCTTCTGCTCATCGGTGCCGCGCGACAGCGTCAGCATGATCTCGTAGCCCTGGCGCTGGTGGAAGCTCTCTTCCTTGCAGACCCGGATCATGGCCCGCGCGTAGGGCCCGTAGGAGCAGCGGCACAGTGGAATCTGATTCATGATGGCGGCGCCGTCGACCAGCCAGCCGATGGCGCCGATATCAGCCCAGGTCAGCGTCGGATAATTGAAGATCGAGGAATACTTGGCCTTGCCGGCAAGCAGCTGGTCGACCAGATCCTCGCGCGAAACACCGAGCGTCTCGGCCGCGGCATAGAGATAAAGCCCATGGCCACATTCGTCCTGGACCTTGGCGAGCAGCGCCGCCTTGCGCCGCAGCGTCGGCGCGCGGGTGATCCAGTTGCCCTCGGGCAGCATGCCGACAATTTCCGAATGGGCGTGCTGGGAGATCTGCCGGATCAGGGTCTTGCGATAGGCGGCCGGCATCCAGTCATTGGGCTCGATGCGTTCCTCGGCATCGATGCGGTCCTGAAAGGCGGCGGATTTCGCCGCGTCCTCGACGTTCCGCTCTTCGCCCCCGGCCGCGTTCAGCGCTTGGGTGTACATATCGCCTCTCCCGTGCCGCTAGTGTGGCGTCTCGCAATTGCCTACCGCCTTTGCGGCCGGTCTCTCGTAGGCAATTGCGAGACATAAGCCACGCTAGCACTTTGATTTTGCTAGTGTCCTTATGTCTCCGGCCTCAGGTCTGCGCGTTCAGCGGGAAATATATATCAGAAATTTTGATCTTCAATAAATTTTTGTAACATAAAAAGGACCAACTCAGAGGTCGACGAATCGCGCCGTCAAACCGGCGCCGGCCGGCGGCAACGGCCCGGCGAGGCATTCACCATGGACATCGAGCCAGCGCTCGGACGCCGGCAACAGGGCACGGTAGATCCGCGCGCAGAACGCCCGCGCTTCCCGCGCCGGCCAGGCCGGCGGCAGAAGGTCCGGCGGCAGCAAAGGATCGTGCAGCACGACGCGGCGATAATGATGGATCAGGAGCACGCGGGCGAGGATTGCGTCCTCGGGCGCCAGTTCGGCGCCCTCGGCGATCCAGTCGGCGAGCGGCGCGAACAATTTGAGGAAGGCACGATAGGCTTCCGCGGTGCGGGCGAGATCCCAGCTTGCCGCCACCAGCCGCTGGCCTGCGTCGCGCTGCAACAGCGCATCGAGGCGGATGCCGGCGGACGCAGGGTCCGGAACCGGGGTTCCCGCCGGCGCGACCCAGACCCCGGGCAGCGGACTGCCGAACCCGGCTTCGTCCAGGGCATCGCGCGCCGCTTCGCGCTCGGCACCATTGCCGATCAGGATCAGTTCGAAGCGGTCCGACGCCGGCAGCGGCTGCGGCGCATAGACATGGGCGATGGCGGCCTCGAACCGCGCCCGCCCTGCCGGAGCGAGGCGATAGAAGCTCTTGCGGCCGGCCTTGTCGCGCGCCAGCCAGCCATCGGCGGCGAGGCGCGAGGCGGCGGTGCGCACCACCCCGCCCTCGATCTGCAACAGATCGAGGAATTGCAGCAGCGTGCCGAGCCAGACCGAACCGCCGCGCGGCAGGATGGCGTCGCCATGGAAAGTGATGATCAGCGAGCCGGTACGCGAGGGCTCGCGCTTGAAGCGGCTGACGATGCGGGCGAGCGGGTGCGGAGCCATGATCGGATGTTCCGGCGACCTTGTGCCACCGTTGCCGCCGCTTCGTCAAAGCTGTTAGTGGATGCCGACGCCGATCAGCCGCTCAATCAGGCCGCGGTCCGAGCGCAAGGCCGACGGCTCACCCGACCAGCCGACCCGGCCGCGCTCCATCACCACCACCGTGGAGGCGAAATCCAGCGCGCGCTCGATCTGCTGCTCGACGAGAACGATGGTGACCTCGCCGGTCGCGGCAAGGCGCGACAGGAAGATCATCAATTCGTCGCAGATCACCGGGGCGAGACCTTCCAGCGGCTCGTCGAGCAGCAGCAGCGATGGCTTGCCGAGCAGCGTGCGGGCCATGGACAGCATCTGCTGCTCACCGCCG
Source organism: Bradyrhizobium sp. WD16 (assembly GCF_024181725.1). Lineage (NCBI taxonomy): Bacteria > Pseudomonadati > Pseudomonadota > Alphaproteobacteria > Hyphomicrobiales > Nitrobacteraceae > Bradyrhizobium > Bradyrhizobium sp. WD16. The sequence goes on from NZ_CP028908.1 coordinate 1,712,929, forward strand.
GAGAGCTGCAGGCCGAAATTGCGCCGCCGCTCCCGCAGCCGCGGAAACATGGCGTAGGCCTCGTCGATGGCGCCGGCCGGCCGGCCTTTCAACCCGGTGCGCAGATTCTCCTCGACCGTGAGCGAGGGGAAAATATCGCGGGTCTGCGGCACGTAGCCGATGCCGCGCGCCGCCCGCGCCGAGGTGCGCAAGGCGGAGATCGCCTTGCCGCCGCAGCTGATCTCGCCGCCGTGACGCGTCGTCAGCCCCATGATGCTGGCGAGCAGTGTCGTCTTGCCCATGCCGTTACGCCCCAGCACGGCGAGCCGCTGGCCGGGTGCGACGTCGAGGCTGACCTCGTCGATCACCCGCGTCGGGCCATAGCCCGCGCACAGACCGCGAATCTCAAGGCCTGTGGCCGGCATCGGCATAGCTCCCGAGATAGGCGCGGCGCACCTCCAGATCGGCGGTGACTTCGCGGGGCGATCCTTCGAAGATCAGGCGGCCTCCGGCCAGCACCAGCACGCGCCTAGCGAAACGAAACACCAGATCCATGTCGTGCTCGATCATCAAGACGGCGATGTCGGCCGGCAGGCGCTCGATGGCGGCGAGGATCTTCGCCGCCTGGTCATGGGGCACGCCGGCAGCGGGCTCGTCCAGCAGCAGCACCCGGGGTTTGAGGGCGAGGCCGATGGCGAGATCGATGAGGCGCTGCTGGCCATAGGCAAGCTCGGCGACCTGGCGGCCGGCGAGATGATCGAGGCCGAGTTCGACGAGCAGCGCCTGCCATTCGGCGCGCACCTCGGGCCGGTCGGCGGCGCGGGAGAACAACCGCACCGTGAGGCCCTGCCGCTGCAGGATGGCGAGCGCAATATTGTCGGCGACCGTCAGATTGGGGAACAGCCGCGTGGTCTGAAAGGTGCGTACGAGGCCGCGGCCGACCCGCGCCGGCACGCTGAGCCGGGTGATGTCGGCGCCGTCCATGAAGAAATGTCCGGCGCTCGGCGGGATGCCGCCGCTGATCAAATTGACCAGCGTGGTCTTGCCGGCGCCGTTGGGTCCGATCAGCGCGACGCGGTCACCGGCCGCGAGGCCGAAGCTGACGTCGCGGGTGACCTGCAAGCCGCCGAAGGCGCGCGAGACACTTCTCGCCTCGAGCCGCGCGGTCACGACGCGCCTCCGCTGCGGCTGATCCGGCGCACCACCCCGAGCAGCGGCACGATCAACCCGCGGGGCGCGAAGATCACGATCAGAATCAGGAGCAGCCCGAGCAGGGTCATCCAGTGGAACGGATTCTGCGCGGCGACGATGTGCTCGAACACCTGGACGATGACGGCGCCCGCCAGCGCGCCCCAGAGATGGCCGGCGCCGCCGAGCACCAGCATCACCAGCGTCTCCGCCGAGCGCTCGAAGGAGACACTGTCGAGGCCGACGACGCCGGTGCTGATGGCGGTGACCGCGCCGCCGATGCCCGCCACCGCCCCCGAGATCGCATACATGGCGACGAGCCGCGGAAACACCGCGGCGCCGATCATCCGCGCCCGCAAGGGATCGTCCTTGATGCCGCGGCAGAGCAGGCCGAAGGGCGAGCGGACGATGCGCGACAGCACGACGAAGACGATGACCAGCACCGCCAGCGAGAACAGGTAGGCGGTGCGGCTGAACAGGTCGAAGCCCCACAGGCCGAATACCTTGGACGGCTCGATGCCGGACAGGCCATCACTGCCGCCGGTGAGAAAGGACAGCTTGTTGGCCAGCGCCGCAACGAGCTGGCCGACGGCGATCGAGAGCACGAGCTGCGGCAAGCCGTGGAAGCGCGCCACCAGGAAACCCGAGATCAGCCCCATGACGGCGCCCGCGAGAAGACCGACAAGGGTGAGCGCCACAGGATCGGTCAGCCCGTGCAGGGACAGAATGCCGGCGGCATAGGCGCCGGCGCCGAACAGCGCGGAATGCCCCAGGGTGGCGATGCCGCAATAGCCGGTGACGAGATCAAGCGAGAGCACCAGCAGGGCCAGCCCGATCAGCCTGGTGAGGAAGGCGAGATCTTCGGGAAAGAGATAATAGCCGGCAATGCCCACAGCGGCGATCGCCAGCGGACCGCCGAGATCGGCGAGCAGCGGAATGCGGCGGCGCGACCGCGCCGCACTCGTCATCGCTTCGTTCACCGCACCGTCGCTCACAGCGCCTTCAGTCATAGTGCCGACCTGCCGAACAGGCCGTGGGGAAACAGGTACACGATGCAGATCACCGCCAGATAGAAGAAGAACTCGCCGAACTCCGGCGCGAGATATTTGCCGGTGGTGTCGGCGAGCCCCAGCAGCAGCGAGGCCGCGAGCGCGCCGGGGATCGAACCGGCGCCGCCGACCGAGACCACCACCAGGAAGGTGACCATGTAGCGCAGGGCATAGAACGGCTCGATGGGCAGGATCTCGGCGCCGATCACGCCGCCGAAGGCGCCGAGGCCGATCGCCAGCGCGAAGGTCGCGGCATAGATCAATTCGGTGCGGATGCCGAGCGCGTCGGCCATGGCGGCGTTGTCGACCGCCGCCCGCAGCTTGATGCCGAATTCGGTCTTCTCGATCAGCAGCCAGAGCAGCAGCGCCGTCGCGGCACCGCAGGCGATGACGAACAGGCGGTGCGCTGGCAGCATGCGGAAGCCGATATCGACCGGACCGCTCAAGAGCCTGGGCAACGGAATCGGCTTGAGCGTCGGACCGAGGACGAAGTTGGCGATGCCGATGATGAAGAAGGTGATGCCGATGGTCATCAGCACCTGGATCAGCGGATCGGCACGGCGGTAGATCCGCCGATAGAGCAGCACTTCGAACGGAACCGACACCAGGATGGTGCCGGCCACCGCCAGCACGATGGCGAGGCCATAGCCGACGCCGAGATCGCGCAGGGCATAGGAGGCGAAATAGCCGCCGATCATGGCGAAGGCGCCATGGGCGAGATTCACCACCCGCATCAGCCCCATCATGATCGAGAGTCCGATGGAGATGGTGAACAGCACCATGCCGTAGGCGACGGTGTCGGTCAGGATGCTGAAGATGGTTCGCATGAAACGTCCTTACACCGCTGCTGCGCTTCGCGCCTGCCCGAAAGTCAGGCGGTCGTGCACGATCTCGCCGCGCAGCACGGTCATCAGCACCTCGGTGCGCTTCAATGCAGGCCCGTCCACCGCAAACGGATCGCGATCGGTGGGCGCGTCGTCGCACTCACCGCTCCAGGCCACCTTGCCGCCCGCGAGCACCATCGCCTGGGCCGCGCTTTCTGAGTCATTACCCGCGCAAGCGGGTGATCCAGTACGCCGCGACGATGCAACAGGCAGGGCGGCTCTGCCCTGTCTCGCAGAACGGCGGCATTGCGAACCTGAGTTGCTGCGGCGCCACATATTGCCGTAGACCACACGGCGTGCTGGGTCGCCTGGTCAGGCCGGGCGACGACGACACCTGAGTGTGAGAACCGCTCGTCCACCACGACGCGCTTTCAGGACGCCCCGTTTACTTCGCGCTGAGCGCCCAGTCCGGCTGGTCGGCGAAGGTCTCGATCTCCTTGTTGATCAGCTTGCCGTCGACCTTCTCCACCGTGCGCAGATAGACGTTCTGGCGGATGTGGCGGGTCGCTGGATCGATCGACACCGGACCGCGCGGGCTGACCCACTTCATGCCCTTGACGGCCTCGAGTGCCTTGGCCGGATCGCGGGCACCGTCGGTCGCCTCGATCATCTTGTAGATCAGCCGGGCACCATCATAGGCGGCCACCGCGGTCATGGTGACTTCGTCGAGGTTGGCGCCGTCCTTCTTCAGCGTGGCGAGGAAGGCGGCGTTCTCCGGCGAAGCGTGCGACACCGAATAGTGATAGGTCGAGAGAATGCCGATGCCGGCATCGCCGATGTTGGGCAGGTCCGGCTCGGTGACGACGTCGCCGGTCGACATCAGCTTGATGCCCGAGGCCTTCAGCCCGTTGTCGATATAGGCCTTGACGAAGCCGAGCGTCGGCGGCCCCGACGGCAGGAAGGTGAAGATGGTGTCGGCGCCGGAATCCTTGATCCGCTGCATGATCGGGCTGAAATCGGTGGTGGAGAGCGGAATACGGATCGCCTCGACCACCTTGCCGCCCTCGGCCTCGAAGGTCTTCTTGAAGGCCGCCTCGGCGTCGAGGCCCGGGCCGTAATCGCTCACCGCGATGGCGACCTTGGCCGAGCCCTTCTGCTTGGCGACCTTGGCGCCGGGCACTGTGTTCTGCCACATCGTGAAGGAGGTGCGGACGATATAGGGGCTCTTCTCGACGATCGCCGAGGTCGCCGCATTCATCACCACCAGCGGCGTCTTGGACTCCTCGAGCAACGGCGCCACCGCCATGGCGTTCGGCGTGAAGTAGATGCCGGCGAGATACTGGACCTTGTCCTTGACGATCAGCTCCTGGGCCAGCGCCTTGGACTTGGCCGGATTGGGACTCTCTTCGTCGCGATAGACGAATTCGATGTCGTGGCTGCCGACCTTCTTGCCATGCTCGGCCACCCAGGCGTCGATACCCGTCTTGAAGTTCTTGCCGAACAGCGCATAGGGCCCGGACATGGTGCCGATGACGCCGACCTTGATGGTATCGGCGGCGGCCACGCCCGTGGTCAGGCAGAGAATGGCGAGGGCCGAGGCGGTGCGGGCGAAGTGATTCATGGCGGGCGCGTCCTTCAGGTTACGGCGGGTCACGATGGATTGGCGGAAACGGATCGGGATCTGAAGCATGCCGCAGGCAAGCGGCATGCCGGTTTTCAGAACATCTCGAAATATTCGCGCTGCTCCCACTCCGAGACTTCGGCCTGGAAGCGCTCGATCTCGGCATTCTTGATGTGGACGTAGTAGTCCACCAGGGTCTCGCCCATGGCGGCGCGGAAGAAGGGATCGTCGCGCAGGGCGTAGACCGCTTCGCGCAGCGACTTCGGCAACAGATCGGCCTTGGTCTCGTAGGGCGTGTCGGCGGAGGGACCGGGATCGAGCTTGCGGTCGACGCCGTCGAGCCCGGACAGGATCTGCGAGGCCATATAGAGATAGGGATTGGCCGCGGGCTCGCCGATCCGGTTCTCCAGGCGCGTCGCCGGATCGTCTGGACCGCCGAGCACACGGATCATGGCACCGCGATTGTCGCGGCCCCAGATGGCGCGGTCGGGCGCCAGCGAATAGGAGCGGTAGCGCTTGTAGCCGTTGATGGTCGGCGTGGTGAAGACGGCCGAGGCGCGGGCGTGGGCGAGCAGGCCGGCGAGATAGGACAGTCCAAGCGGACTGAGCGCCGCGCCGTCCTCGGTCGGCATGAAGGCATTGCGGCCGCTCACGCGCTCGACCAGCGACTGATGCAGATGCCAGCCCGACGACATCACGCTCGGAATCCGCGGCCGGCACATGAAGGTGGCGTGATAGCCGTGACGGTGACAGATCTGCTTCACGGCGCTGCGGAACAGCACCATGTTGTCCGCCGGCGCGAGGCCGCGCGCCGGCTGGAAGGTGAATTCGCACTGGCTCGGCCCGAATTCGACCTCCACCGAACGCAGCGGCAGGCCGAGCGCCAGCACGTCGCGACGGATGATCTCCAGCACCGGCTCCATCTGATCGAAGCGCTGTTCGGTGAGATACTGGTAGCCCTGCGACAGCAGGCTGACCTCCGGCGGCGTGCCGGGCTGGCCGGCATCGGCCGGCGACAGCTTGGCGTCCTGCAGCTTGAAGACGTGAAATTCCACCTCGAGGCCGGCGACGAAATCATAGCCGCGGCTGCCGAGGTCCTCGAGCACCTGGCGATAGAGCTGGCGGGTGGCGAAGGGCACCGGCCGGCCGTCGTTGAAATAGACGTCGCACATCAGCCAGCCGGTCTTCGGCGCCCAGGGCAGCACGCGGAAGGTGGTCGGATCGGCCACCATCAGCACGTCGGCGGCGCCCTGCATCTCCGGCAGGCCGAAACCGCCGCCCGGCGTGAAGACCGGAAACACCGTGCGATGCGCGGTGTCCTTGGCGAACATCGTCGTGGTGATGCTGCAGCCGCTTTCGAGGCTGCGCAGCGCCTCCGCGGCGATCAGCGTCTTGCCGCGCAGGACGCCGTGCTGGTCGGGAAAGCCGAGGCGGATCACCTCGAGCTCGCGCTCTTCGGCAACGCGTCTCAGTCTTGCGGCCGCATCCTTCTGCTCCTCGGTCCAAAGGCCGTGTCGCGCGACGAAACTCACCATGCTTCCTCCGGCCGGCTTCTGAAGTGTCATTCGGCCGCGCTCAGGCGCGACATCTTCTCGGCGATCTCGCTCGGCACCGGCGCCGTCCACGGCGCGCCGCGACGGCGGTTGACGTCGACCTCCATCCAATAGGCCTCCCAGCCACGGGTCGGCCCGATGCCATCCATGGTGGCCGGCCCCTGGATCGCCTTGGCATGGGCCTCGTCCAGCACCAGCAGCGGCGTCTCGCCCTTTGCGACCTTGTCGATCTCCTGGCGCAGCAGGCGGCGATACTGCACGATCGCCTTGTCGGACTGGCCGAGATGCTCGCGGGTGCGATCCTGGATCGGACCCATGGATTCCACCGCCCACTGGTCGTGCACGTTGATGTCGGCGCCCATGCCGGTATAGGTCTCGGCGGCCTGCTCCTTGGCGTCGAAGCCGTAGTCGTTGGCGCGATTGCGCCGCGAGCGGTAGTGCGGCAGCTCATAGAGTTCGAGGCGCTGCTCGCGCATCTTGTTCTTGTCCACCGGCGCCGAATAGCTGGTGAAGATGGCGTACCAGTAGCAGTTTTCGTCGTCCACCGGCACGTGCCACTGGGTGATGGTCATCTCCGTGCTCATCGGAATGACGAAGCCGTGGGGAAAGAGCTGGTTGGTGACGCGTACATGAGTGCGCTCGTCGTCGAGCTGGCGCAGCGCGATCAGGCGCATGCCGTATTCGGTGCTTTCGACATTGATGATCGGCCGGTCGTATTCGCGCAGGATCTTGGTCATCGGCAGATCGCTGCCGGCGGAGGCGCCGCGAAACTGGCGGCCATAGGCCGTCGAGGTATCCTCGTCCTCGAAGAAGCGGTGCAGGAAGGAGGCGTGGGCCGGATCGATGCCGACTTCGAGCGCCTGGAGCCAGTTGCATTCGAACAGGCCCTTGAACGCGAAGGTGTAGGCGCCCGGCGCCGTGAAGCAATCGAGATCGGGAAAAGCCGGCGGCGCGTCCTCGCCGAGATAGGCCCACAGGATTCCGGCTTTCTCGGTCACCGGATAGGCGCGCTGGCGGATGCCCTCGCACAGCCGCGAATTGACCGGCTCCGCCGGCGTCTCGAGACACTTGCCGTCAGCATCGAACAGCCAGCCGTGAAAGGCACAGCGCAAACCGCCGTTTTCCAGGCGGCCGAAGGCGAGATCGGCGCCGCGATGCGGGCAGTCGCGGTCGATGAGGCCATAGCGGCCGGTCTCGTCGCGAAACAGCACGAGGTCCTGGCCGAGCAGCCGCAACGGCTTGATCGGCCGCGCGCCTTCGAGCTCCTCGATGAGCGCCGCCGGCTGCCAGTATTTGCGCATCAGCTTGCCCGCCGGGGTCCCCGGGCCGATCCGGGTGATCAGGTCGTTCTGCTCTTGGCTCATCATGGCGCGTGACCTTTCCCTTGCACTCACCGCCGTCGCCGCTGGTTGGTGGCGCGTTTGTTCGCTTATTGAACTAATGGTCAAATTTTAGCATCGGCGGTTTATGCGGCAAGCACTATTTTTCGTCGCTATTGGCGCGCAAAGCAGCAAATTCTCCGGCGGCGATGTGGTAGGCGGAGGTGGCGCGCTTGCGATTATTGAACAATAGTTCAATTGTTCGGCGTCTTTGATTGGACCCCAGATCAGGAGGGGATCACGTGAACGGCTTCGTCATTATCGGTGCCTCGTATGCCGGCGTTCACGCCGCGCTGGCCGCGCGCGAGAGCGGCTATGACGGGCCGATCCGCCTCGTCGCCGACGAGCCCCACTTGCCCTATCAGCGGCCGCCGCTGTCCAAAGCCTATCTTGCCGCCGATGCCGCGCCGGAAACGCTGGTGCTGCGCGGCGCCGACGTCTTTGCCGGCAAGGGCATCGAGCTGGTGCTCGGCGCCCGTGCCGAAGCCATCGACCCGGCGACGCGCCGCATCTCGCTCACCGGTGGCGACCGAGTAGACTTCGATCACCTCCTGATCGCCACCGGCTCGCGGGCGCGGCGGCTGCCGATCGAGGGCCAGGACCGCGACGGCGTGCTGTCCCTGCGCACCCTCGATGACGCTCACGAGCTGCGGCCGCGGCTGCGGGCAGCGAGCGACGTCGTGGTGATCGGCGGCGGCTTCATCGGCCTCGAAGTCGCCTCGACCGCGGCCAAGGCCGGCAAATCCGTCACCGTGATCGAAGCGGCGCCGCGCCTGCTCGGCCGCGCCGTGGCGCCGGCGATCTCGCAATATCTGCTCGATCTGCATCGCGGCCACGGCGTCGATATTCGGCTCGAGACCGGCATCACGCGCATCGACGCCGGCGCCGGCGCCGGCGAAAGCCATGTGGTGGTTCTGAGCAATGGCGAGCGGTTGCGCGCCGACTTCGTGTTGGTGGGCGTCGGCGGCATCGCCAATCAGGAGCTCGCGCTCGATGCCGGCCTTGCCTGCGACAACGGCATCGTCGTCGACGAGGTCGGCCGGACCACGGCGCCGGGCATCTACGCCGCTGGCGACTGCAGCCAGCATCACAACATCTGGGCCGGGCGGCGGCTGCGGCTCGAATCGGTGCAGCACGCCACCGATCAGGGCCGCGCCGTCGGCCTCGCGGTGGCGGGCAAGGAGGAGCCCTACACCAGCGTGCCGCGGTTCTGGTCGGACCAGTACGACGCCAAATTGCAGATGGTCGGCCTTGCCGACCCACGGGACGACGCCGTGATCCGCGGCAACATCGCCGACGGCCGCTTCTCGGTGTTCCGCTATCGCGACGCCCGTCTGGTCGCCGTCGACAGCATCAACCGGCCGGGCGACCAGATGATCGCACGCCGCCTGATCGGCGCCGGCCGCTCGCCGACCAGGGAACAGGCGGCCGATACTGCCTTCGACCTCAAGACCCTGGAGGCCGCACCGTGAGCGCGCGCGGGACCGATCGATGCCAAAAGTGAAACGCCCCGAGGGCGAAGAGCGCGCCACCGACTTCGTCGAGAGCCTCGATCGCGGGCTGCGCCTGTTGCAGATGTTCGGCAATGCGCCGGGGCCGATGACCTTGAGCGACCTCGCCCGCGCCGCCGATCTGCCGCGCGCCACCGCCCGCCGCATCCTGTTCACGCTGGAGCGCGGCGGCTTCGTCTCCAGCGACGGCAAGATGTTCGCGCTGACCCCGCACGTGCTGACGCTGGCCTCGTCCTATCTGCGGTCGAGCCAGGTGGTCGCGGTGCTTCAGCCCCTGCTCGACCGCATCGCCAGCGAGGCCCAGGAGATCTCTTCGCTTGCGGTGCTCGACGGCGACGAGGTGGTGTTCATCGCCCGCGGCAGCCCGGCGCGGGTGTTCTCCGCCGGCATCGACATCGGCTACCGGTTGCCGAGCTTCTGCACCTCGGTGGGCCGCGCCATGCTCGGCAAGTTCGCCAATGCCGAGCTTGCCGAACGGCTGAAGGCGATGCGGCGCGAGGCCGTGACGCCGCAGACCGTGACCGATCCCGAAGTGCTGCTCGCCACCATCATCACCGACCGCGAGAAGGGCTATTCGCTGGTCGACCGCGAGGCCGAGCCGCATTTCCGCTCGATCTCGGTGCCGGTGCGGCGCTACGACAACGAGGTCGTCGCCGCCGTCAACATGGGCGCCCATGTCGACCGCGTCTCCACCGGCGAGATGATCGACCGCTTCCTGCCGCTGCTGCGCGAGGGCGCGGAATCGGTGCGGGAGCAGTTGCTGTAACAGAACGCTAAGCGGAAGCGCCGGGTGACGCCGCACCGGCGCTGAAGTCACGAGGCACTGCGAGATCGGCGATCCCGCCTACTCCGACGCCGACACCACCAGAGCCCGCATCCGCCCCTCGATCGGCCCTTCGCCGAAGCGCTTCGCCAGCAGCAACGCCGCGGCCTCCGTCGCCTCCGGCAACCGCGCCGGATCGCGCGCCTCGATCTCGTTGCGCAGCGGCGTGCCCTGGCAAAGGGCGGTGGCGGCAAGCTGTGGCGACGACGCCCGGCTGCGGTGCTCGACCACCTCGATATCTATCTTGGTCAAGCCGCCCGCCTCAAGGTCGGCACGGATGCGATCCGCGTCGCAATAGCCATGCGGGGTGCGCGCGAGGAATCGCGGCGGATCATCCGGAAAAACCGTCGCCATCGCCTGGATCACCACATCCGAGAATTCGTTGGCGGCGAGGTCATCCCAGACGTTGAACAGGAAGTGGCCGCCGTCCCGCAAGACGCGCCGCGCCTCGCGAAAGCCCTGCACCTTGTCGGGAAAGAACATGACGCCGAACTGCGCGGCGACAACGTCGAAGCTTCGATCCGGGAACGGCAGCGCCAACGCATCCGCCGGCCGCCAGGACAGGCGGGGGTCCTCGGCGAGATGCATCCTGTTGCGGTCCAGCATCGGCTGATTGAGGTCAGTTGCGACGATGCGCGCGGCCGCAGGCAGTTGCGCGGCGAGGCTTCGGGTCAGCGCCCCGGTGCCGGCTGCGGTTTCCAGCACATCGATGGGATCGAGCGGAGCAACCCTGCCGGCGAGATCGTCGGCATAGGCTTGGAAGATGAGCGGAACGAGATGGCGGTCGTAGAGTTCGGGGATTGATCCGGCGAAGGTCTTGTCGGCAGCGTCCATGGCGGTTCTCCATGCGAGATGTGTCGACGTCGATGCGCTCTGATGCCTCTTTGGTCCTCGGTACTGGATAGATGTCGCCCGAGATGCCCGGAACGTTCAGCTTGGGCCGCTTCCGCCCTTGCTTTGGAACAGCATCATACTGCGTTGCGTCGCCGGAGCCGAGGTCGTCTTCGCAACAGCACCCGGACGGGATCAGCCCGTCAGGCGCCCGGCATGGCCTCGCGGTGGCGCGCCAGGCGCCGCGCGCGCCGCTTCTTCAGCCAGATGAGGATTCCGGTCACCGACAACGCCGCGATCAGGAGCCCGAGAATGCAAACCGCGGTCTGATACGGCCGTCCGAAGACCCGAGTCATGTGCAACGCATAGAGCCAGCTCTCGACGGTATTCCCGGCGCGCTGTCCGGTCGGCATGGAGAATTTGATCAGTTCGCCGCTGCTGCCGTCGAAGATCACATAGGTGCTGCCGCCCTTGGGAGCCCGCTCGAACAGATCGCGGCTGCCCCGCACCTCGTAATAATAGGCGCCGATGCGCGCGATGTAAGTAAGGCCAAGGGGCTCGCGCACGGTGAGACCGCTCTGCCACGCCTGCGCGGCGATCAGCCGTTCGCCGACCGCCTGCGCCGCCCGCCAGTCTAGCGCCGGCGTCTCGTTCGCTGGGCGCGCCGTCGACAGGAATACGGTCCGCGGCGATTCATAGTCGAACACCGCCCCGGTCACCGCCTCGTAGACCGGCCGCAGTTCGAGCATCACGCTCGACCAGCCGAAGACGAACAACAGCGGCCACAGCCAGAGACCGCCGGCGCGGTGAAGGTCCACCGTGAAGCGGTAGACGCTGGCGCCGCGCTTGAAGCGCCAGGCCTGGCGCCATCGTCGCCAGAAATTCGAGCGTGACGCAGGCAGGGCAAGATAGAAGCCGACGAAGCAATCCAGCGTCCAGACCAGGGCAACGATGCCGAACAGCCGCTCACCGGTCGGGCCGGCGAGAAGCGAGAAATGCAGTTCGTAGATGAAGGGCATCAGATTGATCACGCCCTCCGACAGATCCGCCCGTCTGCGCCGGCCGAGTTCGTCGCCCGTCCAGGGATCGACGAAGAATTCGGAAAAACCGAGCTCGGCGCGCCGGCCGGTCTCGGCGTCCTTCGCCGCTGCGAAGGCGACGCTCGCCTGATCGACCTCGGTCATCACCACCTCCGTCACCCGCGCCTGCGGCACCAGCCGTCCAGCCCGCTCGGCGAGGGTGGCGAGGTCGAGCTTCGGCCGATCGGGCTGCGGCGCAGAGAAAAGCTGCGGCGCGAAGACCCGCTCGAGCTCGCTGTTGAAGGCGATCACCGAACCGGTCAGCGACGTGATCACGAGGAACACGAGGATGACGAGATTGACGTAACGGTGCAGTAGCACCCAGACGTGACGGGTCATGCGCGCTCCGGCTCCGGCCGCGAACAGGGAAAGCGACGCGGGCTTGCAGCCCGCGCCGCGACATCAGAATTCGGCCTTCAGCGAGCCGATGAAACCGCGCGGCGCCCCGTAGAGCGAATAGGTGCCGTTCGACGATTCGAAATAGGCGACATCGAACAGATTCTGCACATTGAGCTGGGCGGTCCAGCGCACGCCCTGCAATCGGGTGCGATAGCCGACCATGGCATCGACGCGGCCATAGCCCGGCAACTGCATCTTGTTGGCGACATTGCCCTGCCGCTCGCCGACCGCATAGAAGCCGGCACCGGTGAACCAGGCGGTCGCCTCGCCGGGCGCATCGTCGTATTTCGCCCACAGGCTGGCCGAGTTGTAGGGCACGCCGGGCCATTGGTTGCCGAGGGTGGAGGCCGCGCCGGTGGCGGAATCCGCCGTCATCCGCGCGTCATCATAGGTATAGCTGGCGATCAGGCTGACGTGGCGCGTCACCTGTCCGGCGATGTCGAATTCGAGGCCGCGGCTGCGCACCTCGCTGGCGGCGATCGAGAAGCCGACGTGATCCGGATCCGTGGTCAGGCGATTGCGCAGGTAGAGATCGAACAGCGTGACGCTGGCCGTGACCTTGCCGTCGAGCAGCGCGGCCTTGGCGCCGGCCTCGTATTGCACGCCCGTCTCCGGTGCAAACGGGCTCCCGTCATACGAAACGCCGTCATGGGAGGAGCCGAAGGATTGCGAATAGCTGCCATAGACCGACAGCTCCGGCGTCAGCTTGTAGAGAACGCCAAGACGCGGCGAGAATTTCGCGGCCGTCGTCTGGGGCAGAAGGTGACCGTCGCAATTCGGGAAGCAGACCTGGCTGACATCGCCATAGATCTCGGCATTGGCCTCCTGGGCAATATCGTAGCGGCCGCCAAGCAGCACGAACAGGCGCTCGTTGAGACTGACCTCATCCTGCACATAGAAGCCCAGATCGCGGGTTCTCTGACGGTAGAGCGCATTGCCCGCCGCAGCGTTGATGTAGGACCACATCTGAGGCACGTCGATATTGCCGTAGACCGGATTGTAGATATTCAGCGCAGGCACGCGGTCGAGAGTGACCTCCTCGGTGTACCCGTAGACGTCCTGGCGATAGCTGAACCAGTCGACACCGAACAACAGCTTGTGCTTGAGCGGGCCGGTGAAAACCTCGCCGCTGAGATCGACATTGGTGGCGACGATCTCTTTCCTGAACGGGGTATAGGTGAGCTGCCGGTTCATCAGGCCGGTCGCGGCATCGAAGTTCTGATACAGCAGATAGGACTGGGTCTCGTTGGATAGACTGTAGTGGAACTTCTGGGAGATTTTCCAGGAATCGCTGAATTTGTAGGTCCAGTCGAAATAGACCAGGGAGCGGTCGACCGAGCCCGGGAAGTTGCTCCACATCGCCGGATCGCTCTGCGTCCAGTTGCGCGGCAGGTTGGCCGGCCGGTTGCCGACGGTCGGCACCTGCTGAGCGGTGTAGCCGGAACCGATGTTCTTCTGATCGTAATGCTCGACCTGGAGATTGGCCTCGAAATCGCTGTTCGGCCGCCACGTCAACGCGCCGTAGCCGGCCCAGTTCTTGCGATGCTGATAGTCGATGAAGCTGTCGGCCTTGTCGTAGGTGACGATGGCGCGATAGAGCACCGTCTTGTCCTTGTCGAGCGGACCGGTCGCATCCACGGTGGTGCGCAGCAGACCCCAGCCGCCGAGCTGCTGCTGAATGCTGTAGGCGGCGGCCTCCTCCGGCTTCCGGGTGACGTAATTGATCAGTCCGCCGGGCTGCACCCGGCCGTAGAGCATGGCTGTCGGACCTTTGGCGATCTCGATGTGGTCGACGAAGGCGATATCCTCGAAGCCGACGATCCCGGACAGATGGAGCCCGTTGCGATAGGTGCTGTTCGCATTGGTGAAGCCGCGGATCAGGAAATTGTCGTAGAATGGACTTCTCGGCATCTGCACGCCGCTGACGAACTTGACGGCCTCGGCGGCCGAGATCACCTGCTTGTCGTCCAGCGCCGCTCGCGGGACGACCTGAACCGCCATCGGCGTGTTGAGGAGCGGCGTATTGCTCTTGGTCCCCGTCGACGCGGTGTCGAGCTTGTAGTCGGTCGGCGATGAATTGCGCACGCCGCTGGCGCCGGTCACTGCATGCTGGTTCCCACCCTGCTGGACGCGGGCGGCCATCGCCGCTCGGCGCTGGCCGCTGCGCACAGCGCTCGTCGCCCGCCGCGGCTTCGGTTTCTGGAGCTGCTGCTCGACCGTGATCGCTGGCAGCCTGGTGTCGCTTTGCTGGGCCAGCGCATCGACGGAAAGACCGGCGCCGACGAAGAGCCCGATGGCACCGGCAAGGCAGCTGGACGAACGCAACGCGCACAAGGCGATGCGCTCATGCTTGGACTTCAACATGATCCTGGACTCGAAAAGAAGGACGTGACGTGGAACGGCCGTACGCAGCCAGACGCATCGCCGCGGAGGCGCTGCATCGACCGTGATCAGCGAGTGAAAATGAACCGGGTCAGGCGGCTGCTGCGGGTGGTCCGCACCCCGGCGGCCACAGCGAATCGTGGCTGGACGCCAGGTGTTGGCTCGCCAGTGGCAAGGCCGACACGGCGGCCGCGTGGCCGAGAGGCTGCGCCGGCTGGTCCGGCAGGATCGCGGCCGCGGTAAAGCCGAGACAGATCGGACAACGGAGCGGCTTGCCCGAAGGATCCTGGGGCGACGACGGCGCGCCCGAGACATCGTCGCCATCCCGGCCATCACGGCAGATGACGCCGAGCACCGCTCGCGATCCTACGGATATACGACAAGCCTCAACTCCCCCGGAGAATAATGCATAGAGTTCAACCGCGGGCAAGCGCCGCCGACCGAATTGGCTCGCGACCTGGCGCACGATCCGGAAACGCGGGCACCGGTTTTCCGATAAGATCATGCTCCGTCGCCCAAGCTGGAGCGCGAGGGTGATTCGACCTGAAGCTGTCGCCTTCGAAGGAGCACCGACCATGACCGCATCAAGCGAGGCGTCTTCGATAGCGGCGGGCCTCGGGCCGCGCACGACCGCCCATGCCCTGCATGTCGGCGACCGTATCAACACCGCGAATTTCGAGGGGGACGCGCTGTCTGCGGTGCCACTGGCGGTGCGAAGCGGCGAAGCCGGCATCGCGGTGCTGTTCCGCTATGGCGTTGCGGTGCTGATCGGGCTGTCGGCCACTGAGGAGACCGCGCTTCTCGACCGCCTATCGCCGCGCATCGAGGGCCGCCTCGCCCGTTTCGAGGAAGAGACCGCGACCATTGAACTCGGCGGCGGCGCCGAGGACCAGGTGCCGGTCGGCGGCCCGGTCCAGTTGCGCGACATGTCGGCGGCGCGGCTGCTCGTCGTCTCCGACGTGCTCGCCAAGAGCGTCGCCCTCGCCCACGACGAACGCGAGGTGGCACGGGTCCTGGAGGTGATCGATCCGTTCGCCAAGGAACTCGCCGAACATGGCCGCACCGGGCGGCGGCGCACGGCGCTGCTCAAGCTGATCGGCAACGCGCTGCTGGTCCAGCACCGGGTGTCGGGCCGCGTCGCCATCGCCGAGAAGCCCGATGCGCTATGGGACCGTCCCGATCTCGAACGCCTCTATGCCCGCCTCGAGGACGAATACGAGCTGCACGAACGGCTCGAGGCCCTCAATGCCAAAATCGAGGTCATCGCCAAGACCGCCACCACGCTCGCCGACATCATCGATACCCGCCGCTCGCTGCGGGTCGAACTCGTGGTGGTGCTGCTGATCGCCTTCGAGATCGTGATGACGCTGTATCAGATCTTCTTCACCGGCGGGCATTGAGGCGACGCCGTCGCTTGGACTTCACAAAACGTCCCTCACACTCGACGAATCTCCGACCAGCCGACCTCCTCGCCGACGAACAGCGGCAGGATCTCGCCTTCGCCGGGAATGGCGAGAGCCTCGCAGGCCGCCGCCCTGTCCACCAGCGTGATGCGCTCCTCGTTGGCCGGCAGGCCGTAGAAGGCCGGCCCGTTCAGCGAGGCGAAGGCCTCGAAACGGTCGAGCGCATCGTCCTCGGCGAAGACACGCAGATAGGCCTGCAGCGCCACCGGCGCGCTGAAGACGCCGGCGCAGCCGCAGGCATTCTCCTTCAGGTGGCGCAGATGCGGCGCCGTGTCGGTGCCGAGGAAGAAGCCGCCCTCGCCGCTGGTCGCGGCGGCGCGCAGCGCCTGGCGATGGGTTTCCCGCTTGAGGATCGGCAGGCAATACATGTGCGGCCTGATGCCGCCCTGGAACAGGGCGTTGCGGTTGTAGATCAGATGCTGCGGCGTGATCGTCGCGGCGACCCGCGGCCGGTGGCGGCGCACGAAGGCGGCGCCGTCCGCCGTGGTGATGTGCTCCATCACCACCTTGAGGCGCGGGAAGCGCGCCAGCGTCGGCTCGAGCACCGCATCGATGAAGGCCTTTTCGCGATCGAAGATGTCGATGTCGTCGCGCACCAGTTCGCCATGAACCAGCAGCGGAATGCCGTGCTCGGCCATGGCGCCGAGAACGGCCTCGATCCTCTCCATGGAGGTGACGCCGAAGGCCGAATTGGTGGTGGCGTGCGCCGGATAGAGCTTGGCCGCGGTGACGATGCCGTCGCGATGGCCGGCGACGAGATCCTCCGGCTCGGTGCCGTCGGTCAGATAGCAGGTCATCAGCGGCGTGAAGTTCGCGTCGGCGGGACAGGCGGCCATGATCCGCTCGCGATAGGCCGCAGCCATGGCGGAGGTGACAACCGGCGGCGTCAGGTTCGGCATGACGATGGCGCGGCCGAACTGGCGGGCGGTGAAGGGCACGACCTGTTTGAGGACGGCGCCATCGCGAAAATGCACGTGCCAATCATCGGGGCGGCGAATGGTCAGGGTCCGCACGTCGGAAAATCCTCGTTGAGAAGCGGCTTCGGAAGGGCGACCGCAGCATCGGCGTCCGCCTTTGGCGCATCAATGGCACCGCCAGGGGCGAATGTCACCTGGCGGTCCGATTCTAACATTCCAGGCGGGCAGCGAATATCAAATCCAATCCACCAACTTCGGGCGTTCGCGAAAAGCGCGGTTCATCCCGCAGCCGCGATTTGTTAGGCTCGGTTCCACAACACCCCTTTGCGTTGCGGCCACACATTATCATGCACCGCGGATCCAAAACCTCGATGGCATACCCGCCGGACCCTGCTGAGCCGCCGGTCGTGCCGCCAGCCCTTGCCATCGGCCACTCCACCAACCTGGTCGGCGTGCCGATGGATTTTCTCACCAGCTGCGACTTCAACGACGGTCCGGTGCCGCTGCACATCGCCGGAGCGCGCGAGATGAATCCGGGCCTGTTCGAGATGCTCGCCCAGGCCGGCGACCTCACCGAGGCGGGCGACGCCTTCTCCTGCTACATGAACGCCATGTTCGGCATCGATCCCGAGCAGCGCGAGACGCACACCGACCGCCGCGGCGGCCGGCGCCGCTTCCGCTCCTCCTTCCTCAACCTGATCAAGGGCTGGGGCTTCGACAGCAACGGGGCGGAAGGCGCGGTGCTCAAGGGCTGGGTGGAAAGCCGCTTCGGCATCTTCCCGACCTTCCACAAGGACGCGATCCGCCGCATCGCCAGCGGCGCCTGGACGACCTATGTCGCGGAGAAGATGTCGAGCCGCTTCCACAACAACGCGATCTATGTCCAGCTCGACCTTCTGTTCGAATTCTGCCAGTGGGCATTGGCGCGCTTCGCCGCCCCGGGACAAAGCCATCTCACGCTCTATCGCGGCACCAATTCATTCGACGAGCACCAGATCGTGCGACGGATCGACAAGCGCAACGTCATCATGCGCCTCAACAGCCTCGCCTCCTTCACGTCCGATCGCGACATCGCCGGCTGTTTCGGCGACATCGTGCTGACCGCGAAGGTGCCGGCGCCCAAGGTGGCGTTCTTCAATCATCTGCTCAAGGCCCATCCGCTCAAGGGCGAAGGCGAATACCTCGTGATCGGCGGCGAATATCGCGTCGCCGCGAATTATTTCTGACAGGAGGATCGCGAGGTGAGCGCCGTCACCATCGAGGACCGGGCCTTCGCCGCCTTCATCGGCTTCGCCGTCGGCGACGCGCTCGGCGCCACCGTGGAATTCATGACGCCGGCCGAGATCGTCAGCCAGTACGGCGTCCACGACGCCATCGTCGGCGGCGGCTGGCTGCGCCTTGCGCCGGGGCAGGTCACCGACGACACGGCGATGTCGCTGGCGCTGGGGCGCTCGCTGCTGCGCCATCGCGGCCTCGACGTGCGCGACGTCTGCGAGGAGTTCGCCGCCTGGCTCAGGACGCGGCCGGTCGATGTCGGCTCGACCTGCCGCCGCGGCATCCGCCGCTACATCGCCAACGGTACGGTTTCGGGCGAGTTCTTCGAAGGCGACGCCGGCAACGGCGCGGCGATGCGGGTGCTGCCGCTGGCGCTGGCGACGCTCGGCCGGCCGGACGAGGCGGCGGCATGGACCCTCGCGCAGGGCCGCATCACCCATCATCACCCGTTGTCCGATGCCGCCTCGCTCGCCCTGGTGAGGATGGTGCACAGCCTGGTGGCGGGCGCCGGCAAGGACGCTGCGCGGCGTATCGCCGAGACCCTCGTCGCCGGGCACCGCGATTTCGCCTATGCGCCGTATCGCGGCCGGTCCTCGGCCTTCATCGTCGACACGATGCAGACCGTGCTGCATTTCTTCTTCGCCACTGAGAACTTCGCCGACTGCGTGGTGAAGACCGTCAACCAGGGCGGCGATGCCGACACCACCGGAGCAATCGCAGCCATGCTGGCCGGCGCGACCTACGGTACGGCGGCGATCCCGTCGCGCTGGCTGCGCAAGCTCGACGGCAGGGTGGCGGCGGAAATCCGCGCCCAGGTCCCGGGCCTGCTGGCGATCGGGATGCGTCAGAACGGATAGATCCAATTCGAGCCGATGGTCCGAGCCGATGGTCCGATGAGACGACGATCGTTTCATTGATCGAGGCACGACAGGCGTCGTCGACGCACTCCCCGCACGACGCGATCTGGCGGACTTGCGCACGAACGACTTATGCGAACGTCCGCGGTCCGGAAATTTAATTCTTTGATCGAACCATAACCAATCCGTCGCATGACCGTAATTGGGACGACCTAGCTTCGCCGTCTCCCCCCAAACTATGGCGAGGCTAACGACACAATGACCACAACCGACCGTCGCGACTTCCTTCGCGCGCTGACCGGCATCACAGTCTCTGCGGCACTTCCGCAAAGCATCGGCCGGGCACTGGCACTGCCTGCAAACCAGCGCACAGGCACGATCCGGGACGTCGAACACATCGTCATCCTTACGCAGGAGAACCGTGGGTTCGATCACTACTTCGGCAGCCTGCGTGGCGTCCGGGGGTTCGACGATCCTCACCCTGCGATGCTGTCGTCAGGCAAATCGGTATGGCATCAGCCCAACGGCAATTCCGAAGTGCTGCCGTTCCGCCCCACCGCTCCGAACCTCGGTGCCCAATACATGGTCGGCACTTCGCATGGCTGGGCGGACGGTCACAAGGCGTGGAATGGCGGCAAATACGATCAGTGGATTGCGAGCAAGGGCACCACGACGATGGCGTATCTGATTCGCGACGATGTCCCGTTTCACTACGCTCTGGCGGATGCCTTCACAATCTGCGACGCCTACCATTGTTCGGTGATGGGCCCGACCGATCCGAACCGGTACTATCTGTGGAGCGGCTGGGTCGGAAACGACGGTCAAGGAGGCGGGCCGGTCATCAGCAATGCCGAGCTCGGCTACGACTGGCCGACCTTTCCGGAACGTCTGGAAAAGGCCGGCGTGTCCTGGAAAATCTATCAGGACGTCGGAACCGGGTTGGACGCCAAGGGCTCCTGGGGTTGGACGGACAATCCCTATATCGGCAACTACGGCGACAATTCGCTGCTCTATTTTCATCAGTATCAGAACGCGCAGCCGGGCAGCCCGCTGTACGACAGGGCCAGGACGGGCACCAACGTTTCCGCCGGCGGAACGCTGTTCGACCAGCTTCGCTGGGATGTCGCCGGCAACTCCTTGCCGCAGGTGTCGTGGATCGCCGCTCCCGAGACCTATTCGGAGCATTCGAACTGGCCGACCAATTTCGGCGCCTGGTACATCTCGCAGGTGCTCGATGCGCTCACTTCCAACCCGGAGGTCTGGAGCAAGACCGTTCTGCTCGTCAATTATGACGAGAACGACGGCTTCTTCGATCACGTTATTCCGCCCTACCCTCCGCAGGATCCGGCCCACGGCAAATCGACGGTTGACGCCGGCAGCGACATCTTCACGGGCAGCGCGGCCTATCCCCTCTCGACATATCCCGCCGGGCCCTACGGCCTGGGCACCCGCGTGCCGTTGCTGGTGGTCTCGCCCTGGAGCAAGGGCGGCTATGTCTGTTCGCAGGTGTTCGACCATACCTCGGTGATCCAGTTCATCGAAAAGCGCTTTGCTCCGCAGCACCCCGAACTGATCGAGACGCAGATCCCCGCCTGGCGCCGAGCGGTCTGCGGGGATCTGACATCCGCCTTCAATTTCAAGCGGCCGGATGCCGCCCCCGCTGCCCTGCCGAGCACCTCCGGTTACGCGCCGCTGGCTGCCGACATCGCGTCTGCAAAGCGATATCCGAACTACACGCCGGATGTGCCAGCGGTTCAGACCCTGCCGAAGCAGGAGCCCGGACTGCGCCCCGCACGCCCGTTGCCGTACGAGTTGGACGCCAATGGCAGCGCCGAGCCGTCAAAAGGAGCGTTCAACATCGAGTTCCGCAACACCGGCAAGGCCGGCGCCTGCTTCCATGTGCGCTCCGGCAACTCGTCGGCCGGTCCGTGGAGCTACACCGTCGAGCCCGGCAGGTCGCTGTCCGACAGCTGGAACGTCGCGACCAGCGTCAACGGCGAGTACGATCTTTCCGTCTATGGGCCGAACGGCTTTTTCCGCACGTTCAAGGGTGGCGTTGTTGCGGCCGCCCGCGCCAATCTCGACGTCATGTGTGATTACCACGGCGGCGACGGCGACGATCACGACGAGCACGAGGACGGCGACGACGAAGCCCGCCTGAAACTGACCATCACCAATCACGGAGCGGGCGCTTGCACCGTGAAGATCGTGAACTCCTACACCAGTGAAACGATCACTCATTGGCTGAATCGCGGTCAGTCGTTCCGGAAGAACCTGGCGACGAGCCACGGCTGGTACGATCTGCTGGTTCATGTCGACACCGACCAGGGCTTCGAGCGGCGTCTGGCCGGCCATGTCGAGACCGGAAAGGTCAGCACCAGCGATCCGCGCATCGGGATTGCCTGAGCGTTCCTGAACTCAACCGGCTGCTGAGACTTCAACAGCGCAGACTCCAGAGGCGGGACGGGTGGATGTCGCCCATGGCGACGCTCCTCCGTCCCGCCGCATGTTCTTGCGCGATGACCTCCACCGCGCCGGTCGTCGGCGCCGGCGATGGACTGATCCAGGCCAAAACTGATCCGAACAAAAAAGGGGCCCCGAGTGGGGGCCCCATGTGGTCCAAGAGTATAGTCCGGGAGTTCGGACGGTCCGTCCGTGGTCTCGGCAAAGCTCAGTATCTGGCGAGGACCGGACCGCCCCAGCGATAGTTGATGCGCGCGGTGACGAGATCGATGCCCGA
Organism: Bradyrhizobium sp. WD16; assembly: GCF_024181725.1. Classification (NCBI taxonomy): domain Bacteria; kingdom Pseudomonadati; phylum Pseudomonadota; class Alphaproteobacteria; order Hyphomicrobiales; family Nitrobacteraceae; genus Bradyrhizobium; species Bradyrhizobium sp. WD16. The sequence goes on from NZ_CP028908.1 coordinate 1,734,799, forward strand.
CTTGATGTGATCGGTGCTGACCAGCGCGCCGGCGGGCGTGAAGAAGTCGACGTCGTGGCCGCCTATGAAGATATGATCGTATTCGACGCCGACCGACCAGTTCGGCGCGAAGGCATATTCGAGGCCGACGCCGACGGTACCGCCCCAACGCGTATCCTTGCCGCTGTCGTTCAGCGCTCCGGTCGCAGCGACGACAGTCTTGTACTTGTTGCCGGTCACCGCGGCACCGCCCTTCACATAAAGCAGCGCGGCGTCGAAGGCATAGCCGATCTGGCCGGTGAACAGCCCGAAGGCCTCGACCTTGGAATGGTCGTTGAGGGCAGGAAAGAGGATATTGGCGTTGCTGCCGGAGATATCAGCCCAGTTGCCCTGACCTTCCAGGCCGAACACCCAAGTCCCGAACTGCCAGCGATAGCCGATCTGGCCACCGACGGTGCCGCCGCTGCCGGTATGGCTGCCTTCGTCAAAGCCGGCGATATCCCAGCTCGACCGGTTCCAGCCACCGCCGCCGTTGATGCCGAGATAGAAGCCGCTCCAATTATAGAGCGGGGAGACGATCGGCGGCGGCGCCTTGGTATAGGGCCGGGCCGCAAGATCCGCCGCCGAGGCAGGCAGCGCCCCAGCCACCAGCACGCCAACAATCGCCAAAAGTGTCTTCTTCATGGGAAGCCCCCTCAATTGTGCCGTTCGATCCAGCGAATCCGATCACGCGACCGGGTTCTGATGAGGTGAATATAAACACATTCCCGACCTTTGGATGTCGCCGAACTGCAACAGTGACGCACATCTTAGGTTGTATTTTTGCCTATCACTATACCGCAGAGGATCGGGCTACCGCTGCACTAGTGTGGTGTCTCGCAATTGCCTACCGCCTTTGCGGCAAGCCTCTCGTAGGCAAGGCCACCCCTCCCGGCCATGCCTCGAACGCGCAAGAGATATGAAACGAGTTCCACGCCGCCCGGCCGATCTTGATCGCGACGCCGGCCAATTCAGCCGGCGTCGCGATCAATGCGAGAGCGAGGTGCCGAGGGCGCTGAAGCACGCACGCATCTGCTGCAGTTGCGAGAAAGGAAAGCGAAAAGCCCGCGCGAGCGTCAAGGCGCCACAGGGGCGAGACGCCCGGCAGGGATCGCGCGCCGAACGCAAAATGAAAAGCCGCAGGCAATCCGCCTTGTGCGGCGCAGAGCAAGTTCAGCCCGCGACCACTGCCTTGCAGGCCTTGATGCAGTCGGCGCAGGAGTCGGCGCAGGCCCGGCACTCGGCATGATGGTCCTGGTGCTTGCGGCACTCGGCCTCGCAGTCGCCGCAAACATCGATGCAGAACTTCGCCAGATCCTTGAGACGCGCAGCATCCTGCGCGGCGAAGCGCGCCAGCGCTGTGCAGATCGGCAGCATGGCCGAAACCGTACGGACGCAATTCTTCAGTGAGGTGTCCCCGGCGCCGAGCAGCGCGTAGCAGTGGTTGAGACACACTTCGCCCTTGTTGACGCAGGCCAGCGCAGCGTCGACGAGCCCGCGGCGCGGCGCGGGAGCCGCCTGCGGCGCGCTGCCGTGATGGTCGTGGTTGCTGTCGCCCGCCGCGGCCTCCGTGCCCACCATCGCGCCGGCCAGCGCCGCAGCCGCCCCCGCCAGCAGGCCGACGACTTGCCGCCGCGACGCATCTTCAGAAGAATATTCCATGCCCTTCCCCCAGCGAAAGAAAAACGCGCCGCAACAACACGGCGCGACAGTTGAAACCTAGGCGAAGCGTCGCATTGACTCAAGTCGCGCGCTCAGATGCGCCGGCTCGCCGCCTACGCCCTGCCCGACGGCGCGCCCGTCCTCGAAGCCGTCATCGTTCCGAACGACTCGCTCGGCGAGCGGCGTTTTTTCATCTTCGCGACCGCCTTGCTCGTCGCGGCTGCGGCTTTTGATCTTGTCCTGCTCGCCAGCGGCTGTTGGGTCGTCGCGCTGTTCGTCGCCGGCGACGCCATACATCCTGCTGCTCGGTGCCAACGTGCTGTGCCGGCGCAACCTGCGACGCAGCGAGTGCGTCATGATCGTCGGCGGCACCGTCTTGGTCGCGCGCTTTGCGGGGCGGCGTCTCGTCGGCGAACTGCATCTGTCGGTGTTCGGGCTCGCCCTCGAACGCGAGGACGACCCCGACTGGGGCTGCCAGCTGAAGCGGCGCGCAAAAGGCGAAGGGCCGCGATTGCGGCCCTTCCGGAATCTCTCGTCAGCTCGGGATTACGCCCTCGGATATGGCCGGTGCAACTCCATCTCCGGATTGAGGCGCACGCCGAAGCCCGGCCTGTCCAGCGCCGAGGCCTTCATGCGGCCATTGACCGGTATCGGTTCGTCGAGCAGCAGTGGCGTGAAGGCCGGCAGCACCTTGTCGGCGTGCGGCGCCGTCATGATGATTTCGGTGAACGGGCTGTTATGGCGCGTGATCACGAAATGATAGCTGTAGACGGACGAGCCGTGCGGCACCACCAGCGCGCCATGGGCATCGGCGAGCGCCGAGATCTTGATCAGCTCGGTGATGCCGCCGCACCAGTTGACGTCCGGCTGGATGATGTCGCAGCAGCCCATTTCGAGCAGCATGCGGAAGCCCCAGCGGGTCGCTTCGTGTTCGCCGGTCGTGACCAGCATGCCCTTCGGCACGTTGCGCTTGAGCTCGGCGTAGCCCCAGTAGTCGTCCGGCGGCAGGCACTCCTCGATCCATTTCAAGCCGACTTCGTTCGCCTTGTGCGCGAGCCTTGTGGCGTAGTTGACGTCGAGGCTCATCCAGCAGTCGTACATCAGCCAGAAGTCGTCGCCGACCTTGCTGCGCATGTCTTCCAGCTTGGCGATGTTCTTCTTCAGCCCCTCGTCGCCCTCCGCCGGACCGTGCAGCAGCGGCAGCTTGCCGCCGATGAAGCCGAGTTGTTTGGCGAGGTCCGGCCGCGTGCCGGTGGCGTAGAACATCAGTTCGTCGCGCACCGGACCGCCGAGCAGCGCGTGCACCGGTTCCTGCCGCACCTTGCCGAGCAGATCCCACAGCGCCAGATCGACCACCGAGATGGCGTTCAGCACGACGCCCTTGCGGCCGTAGTACAGCGTCGCATTGAACATCTGGTCCCAGATCTTTTCGATCTCGGTGATCTTGCGGCCAATCAGGAAGCGAGACAGATGGCGCTCGACGATGAAGGCGCCGATCTCCCCTGCCGTGGTCAGGGCGAAGCCGACCGTGCCGTCGGAAGCCTCGATCTCGACCAGCAACGTCCCCAGCACGTTGATGCCGAAGGACTGGCGGCTCTGGCGGTACTCTGGATAGCGGGCCATCGGCGTCGCGATGTGGTCGTCGATCCAGTGATAGCCGCTCTGGTCGTGATAATCGGCGCCGCCGCCGCGCGTGGTGAAGGCGCGGACGTCACGGATGGTCGGAACGCTCATGATCAACTCCTGATCGATTGTCTTCTTTTGTGGGGTCGCGCATCAGCGCGACTTGCGGTCGAGGGCGACGCTGCCGGCGAGGCCGAGCAGGCCGAGGCCGAGGATCAGCACCGCACCGATCAGCGTCGTGCCGGCGAGCATGTAGAGACCCGCGGCCTTGGAGGCGAAGGCCGCCTCGGCCCAGGTCTTCAGATTGGGCGCGACGAAGCCGCCGAGCGCGCCGAGCGAATTGATCAGCGCGATGCCGCCGGCCGCGGCGGCGCCGCCGAGATAGCTGGTCGGAAAGGTCCAGAAGAGGGGCTGGACGGCGATGAAGCCGGCGGCGGCGACGCACAGCGCGACCAGCGACAGCACCGGCGAAGCGCTCGCCACCGAGGTCGCAATGCCGATGCCGGCGATCGCCAGCGTCGCCGCGCCGATCAGCCGCCGCTCGCCGGTCAGGTCCGACAGCCGCGGAACGAACCAGGCGCAGGCGAGCGCGCAAACCCACGGAATGGCGGCGACGAAGCCGACGGCGAGGCCGACGTTGCGGCCCATCAGGCCGGCGACCTGGGTCGGCAGATAGAACACCACGCCATAGACGCTCATCTGGATCAGGAAGTAGATCAGCGACAGGTAGAGCACGCGGCCATTGCCGAGCGCCGCCAGGGCGCCGGCGGGGCCATGGGCGTGCTTGTGGCTTTCCTCGGCCGCGATCGCCGCGGTCAGCTCGCGCTTCTCGCTGTCCGACAGCCAGCGCGCATCGGTGGGGCGGTCGTCGAGATAGAAATAGGCCCAGACGCCGACGATCGATGCCAACAGGCCCTCGACCACGAACATCCACTGCCAGCCCTTGAGGCCGGCGACGCCGTTGAATTCGAGCAGCAGGCCGGACAGCGGGCTGCCGAAGATGAAGGCCAGCGGCGCGCCGAAATAGAACAATCCCATGGCGCGGCCGCGCGCCTGCGACGGAAACCAGTAGGTGAGATAGAGGATCACGCCGGGGAAGAAGCCCGCCTCGGCGATGCCGAGCAGGACGCGCAGCACGTAGAACACCGTCTCGTCGTGCACGAACATCATCGCCGCCGAGACGATGCCCCAGGTCACCATGATGCGCGCCATCCACAGCTTGGCGCCGACGCGATGCATGACGAGGTTCGAGGGGATCTCGAACACCGCGTAGCCGATGAAGAAGATCGAGGCGCCGAGCGCATAGGCGGCGTTGCTGACGCCGGTGTCGGCCTGGAACGCCCCCTTGGCGAAGCCGACATTGGCCCGGTCGAGGAAGGCCAGCACATACATCAGGAGAAGGAACGGCAGCAGCCGCGCCGTCACCTTGGCGATGAGCGCGGCATTCGCGGCGCGCGCTGGCGCCGCCGCGCCGGTCGAGACGATCGAAGTCATGAATTCCTCCTTGATAGATACGTTTCCTCACGCGCCGCCTTCGACGCGCGAGGCGCGTCGGCGGTCTTGGTGTTGTCGTGCGGGCGTTGCCCGCAGCTGTTTCAGTAGGTGGCGCGACCGCCGGAGAGGTCGAACGTCGCGCCGGTCGAGAAGGCGCAGTCGTCCGACGACAGCCAGGCGATCAGCGCCGCCGCCTCCTCGACCTGGAGGAAGCGGTTCATCGGAATCCGCGACAGCATGTAGTCGATGTGCTCCTGCTTCATCTGATCGAAGATTTCGGTCTTGGCGGCCGCCGGGGTCACGCAGTTGACGAGGATGTTCGAGGTCGCCAGCTCTTTCGCCAGCGACTTGGTCAGCCCGATCAGCCCCGCCTTCGACGACGAATAGTGCGAGGCGTTGGGATTGCCTTCCTTGCCGGCGATCGAGGCGATGTTGACGATGCGGCCCCAGCCGGTCTTGAGCATTTCCGGCACCACGGCGCGGCAGGTGAGATAGGGCGCGATCAGGTTGACCTCGACCACCCGCCGCCACACCGCCGGCTCGAGCTGCCACAACGGGCCGTTGCCGCCGGTGATGCCGGCGTTGTTGACGAGGATGTCGAGCTTGCCGTGGGCGGCGACGGTGGCGCGCGTCGCCTCGCCCACCGCCGCCTCGTCGACGAGGTCGAGGGCGTGAACGGAGACGGCGCCGTGCTCCGCGAGGCGCGCCCTCGCCTCGTTCAGCCGCTCGCCGTCGACGTCCCACAGCGCCACCCTGGCGCCGGAGGCGAGCATGCGCTGGGCGGCGGCATAGCCGATGCCGCGGGCGCCGCCGGTGATGACGGCGACGCGGCCGTTGAGATCGATCTGGTTCATGGTCAGCTCACTTGCGGGCGGGAATGGTGGTCTGGCGCTGTTCGCCGAGACCGTCGATGGCAAGGCGCATCACCTGGCCGGCCCTGAGATAGACCGGCGGCTTCTGGCCGAGGCCGACGCCGGGGGGCGTGCCGGTGGAGATGATGTCGCCGGGCTGAAGGCTCATGAAGCGGCTGATGTAGGCGACGAGGTGCGCGACGCCGAAGATCATCGTGCTGGTCGAGCCCATCTGATAGCGGCGGCCGTCGACATCGAGCCACATCGCAAGCTTCTGCGGATCGGCGATCTCGTCGGTGGTCACCAGCCAGGGGCCGATCGGGCCGAAGGTGTCGCAGCCTTTGCCCTTGTCCCAGGTGCCGCCGCGCTCGAGCTGGAAGGCGCGCTCGGAGACGTCGTTGACGACGCAGTAGCCGGCGACATGAGACAGCGCGTCCTGATCGCTGACGTATTTCGCCGGCCTGCCGATGACGACGCCGAGTTCGACTTCCCAGTCGGTCTTCTCGGCGCCCAGCGGGATCTCGACGTCGTCGTTCGGGCCGCAGATCGCACTGGTGGCCTTCATGAACAGCACGGGCTCGGTCGGGATCGCCATGCCGGATTCGGCGGCGTGGTCGGAGTAGTTGAGGCCGACGCAGACGAACTTGCCGACAGAGCCGACGCAGGCCCCCAGCCGCGGCCCGCCGTCGACACGCGGCAGCGAGGCGGGGTCGATCGCCCGCAGCTTCGCCAGATTTTCCGGGAGCAGCGTCTCGCCGGCGATGTCCGCCACGACGCCGGACAGGTCGCGCAAGGCGCCGCCGGCATCGATCAGGCCGGGCTTCTCGCGGCCGGCTTCGCCATAGCGCAGCAATTTCATCGTGTGTCCTCCCTTACGTCTTCGCGTGGCGGACGCGCGTCTCGTCGTCGCGAGACCGGCGGCGCCGCAGTCTTGGAACCTGACTAGAAGAAACGGCAATTACCGGATAATGAAAGATGGTGCTCAGCCAATTCCAAAAGGTGATCGCCTTGAAACCGCTGCCGCCGACCGCGCTGCTCGCCCGGATGCGCTTCACCCATCTGCGGCTGCTCGACGTGCTGGGGCGGACCGGCAACATGCACCGCGCCGCCGAGGAGATGCATGTCACCCAGCCGGCGGCGACCAAGATCCTGCACCAGCTCGAGGACATCCTCGGCGTCGCGCTGTTCGCGCGCACCTCGCGCGGCATGGCGCCGACCGAGATCGGCCTCGCCGTGGTCGGCTATGCACGGCGAACCTTGAGCGACGGCGAGCGCTTCGCCGTCGGCCTCGACAATCTCAAGCGCGGCGGCTACGGCGCGCTGTCGGTCGGCGCCATCATGGCGACGGCGTCGGACCTCCTGCCGAGGGCGATCGCCGAGCTCAAGCGCCGGCGGCCGCTGATGACCATCCACCTGCTCGCGGCGACCAGCGACATGCTGATGACGGCGCTGGAGCGGCGCGAGCTGGAGCTGGTGATCGGCCGGCCCACCGATGGGCGTCATGCCGCCGAATTCGCCTTCGAGCCGCTGTCGAGGGAGGAGCTCTGGCTGTTCGCCGCCGACACCCATCCGTTCGCCGGGCGGCGCAGGCGCCTCGCCATCGGCGACCTCGCCGGCGCGGCCTGGGTGCGCCAGCCGCCGCCGAGCCCGATGCGAAATCTCCTCGATGCCATGTTCGTCAAGGCCGGCATCGGCATCCCCGACAATGTCGTCGAGACCACCTCGGTGTTCGCGACGCTTCAACTGGTGCGCCACGCCGGCATGATCGCGGTGCTGCCGAAATCCATCGTCGCCGAGGAAGTGCGACGCGGCGGCCTGACCCGCCTGCCGCTGGAGATGGCGGCCGAGCTCGACAGCTACGGCATCGTCACGCCCGTTGGCGGCAGCCTCAGCGATAACGCCAAGGAGTTCGTGGGGATCGTCAGGGGGCTGGTGAGGGCGCGGGGGTGAGGTGGAGTCGCGAGCTATCGCATGAGCGTTGCGGCAGCGCGGGCAAGCGCCTCGATTTCGTCCCATGCGCCGGCGAGGACGGCGCGGCGCGGCGCAATCCAGGAGCCGCCGACAGCGACGACATTGGGCTCTGCGAGCCACGCGCGCGCATCCCGTTCGCTGATGCCTCCCGTCGGACAGAAGCGCACCTGCGGAAATGGCCCGGCCAGCGCACGAATTGCAGAAATCCCCCCGGCAGGAACTGCGGGGAAAAATTTCACGATCCCGAAGCCGCGCGTGACGCACGCCATCAGCTCGGACGCCGTCTGCACGCCGGGGATGAAGGGGAGTTCGAGCGCGCGCGCCGCGTCGAGCAATTCGGACGTGGCGCCGGGACTGAGCGCAAAGGCCGCTCCCGCGTCGATCGATCGCTCGAGGTCTTGCGGCGTCAACACGGTGCCGATGCCGACGATCGCCTCGGGGACCTCGGCGCGGATCGCTCTGGCGGCGTCGAGGCCGGCGGCCGTTCGCAAGGTGATCTCGATCGCGCGAAGGCCGCCGCGGGACAATGCGCGGGCCAGCGGAACGGCATGCGCCGCATCTTCGATCGTCACGACCGGCACGACCGGAGCGAGCGCGAACAGGGATTGAAGGCTGGCGCAGCGGCGTGCCGCCTGGTCGGCGTCGGGGATCATGGGCAGGGGACCTTCCTTTGCAGCTCGGTCGGCATCGCCTCGCGCGGGATGATCGCGCCGGGATGGCTGATCACCACGCCGGCCAGCCGATGTCCGGCGCGCGCCGCCTCTGGGGGAGCGGCACCGGCAATTCGCGCGGCGAGATACGCGGCGTTGAACGAATCGCCGGCTGCCGTTGTGTCGACCGGGTCAATGCGCCGGTCCGGCGCAACCTCCGTCCGGTCGGTCCCGGCGAACACGATGCAGCCGCGCGCGCCCTGTTTGACGACGATCTCCTGCACGCCGGCGCGATGCAGGCGCGCCGCGCAGGCATCCGCGTCGGCATCGCCGAACAAGGCCTGTTCGTCTTCCAGCGTCGGCAGGGCGAGATCGACATAGGGCAGAATTTGCCCGAAGGCCCGACGCGCGCTGTCCGCATCCGGCCAGCCGCGCGGGCGGAAGTTGCCGTCGAAGGCGATGCGCCCGCCCCGGCGGCGCGTCGCCGCGAGCAGTTCGGCGAGCCGTGCGCGGCCGTTGTCGCCATAGAGCGACAGGCTGATGCCCGAGAAACAGAGCCAGTCGAATTTCGACAGGCGCTCCAGCGTCGCCTCGTCCGCACGATCGAAGAACTCCCGCGCCGGCGCGCGATCGCGCCAATAGAGGAAGCTGCGTTCGCCGCGAGCGTCGCGCTCGATCATGTAAAGGCCGGGCATGCGGCCGGAAAGGCACATGACCTCGTCCGTCCGAACGCCTTCGGCTCGCCATGCGGCGATCATGGAATCGCTCAACGGATCGTTGCCGAGCGCGGTGACATAGGAGACGTCGACGCCGAGCCGCGCCATGTAGAGCGCGGTATTGAGCGTATCGCCGCCGAAGGCGCGCGCGAACCGGCCGCCCCCGACCTCGGCGAGTTCGACCATGCATTCACCGATCAAGGCGAGTCTCATCCGGCCCCTCTCCGACCACACGCGCCGGCCGTTACATCGTCGCGCCGATCTGCCAGGGCACGAACTCGTTCCGGCCAAAGCCAAGCCGCTCGGACTTCGACCGCTCTCCGGACGCGACGCGCAGGATGGCCTCGAAGATCTCACGCCCTTTCTGCTCGATCGTGACGCCGTCGAGAATGTCGCCGCAATCGATATCCATGTCTTCCTCCATGCGGCGGTAGAGATCGGAATTGGTGGCGAGCTTGATCGAGGGCGTCGGCTTGCAGCCGTACACCGAGCCGCGGCCGGTCGTGAAACAGAGAACATTGGCGCCGCCGGCGACCTGCCCGGTGGCGGCGACCGGGTCGTAGCCCGGCGTATCCATATAGACGAGGCCGCTGCGGTCGATCCGTTCGGCATAGCGGTACACGCCGCGCAGCGTCGCTGAGCCTGCCTTGGCGACCGCGCCGAGGGACTTCTCGAGAATGGTGGTCAGGCCGCCCGCCTTGTTGCCGGGGGACGGATTGTTGTTGAGCTCCGCGCCCGCGCGCGCCGCATAGGCTTTCCACCACGCGATGATGTCGACGATCTTCTGCCCGACGTCGCGACTCTCGGCACGGCGGGTCAGGAGATGCTCGGCGCCGAAGATCTCGGGTGTCTCCGAGAGGATCGCCGTGCCGCCTTGCCGCACCAGCATGTCGACGGCGGCGCCCAGAGCCGGGTTCGCGGTCAGCCCCGAATAGCCGTCCGAGCCGCCACATTGCAGCGCCAGCTTCAGCTCCGAAGCCGGCACCGCCGTGCGCCGGCAGCTGTCGGCGGCGGGCAGCATGTCACGCAGCTTGGCGACGCCGGCCGCGACCGAACGGCGGGTGCCGCCGCTCTCCTGAATCGTGAGGCTCTGGAACTGCGCGCCTTCGGCGATGCCATAGCTCTGCTTGAACCGCGCGATCTGGAGAACCTCGCAGCCGAGACCGACGACGAGGACCGCAGCGAGGTTCGGATGGCTGGCGTAGCCCCAGAGCGTGCGCGTCAGCAGATCGAAACCCTCGCCCGCGCCGGCCATGCCGCAGCCGGTGCCGTGGTGAAGGGGAATGACGCCGTCGATATTCGGATAGTCGGCCAGCACGCCGGACCGCGCGATCTCATCGGCGATGAAATCGACGATGGTCGCCGAACAGTTCACCGAGCTCAGGATGCCGACATAATTGCGGGTGCCGGCCCGGCCGCCGGGGCGGCGGAATCCCTCGAAGAACGCCGGCGCCTCGTCCGGGCGCAGCGTCTGATCCGGCTGTGCGTCGGTTGCGAAGGCGTAGTCGCGCTCGAACTCCTGGAGGACGACGTTATGCTCGTGCACCCAGGCGCCGGCGGGAATGTCCCGCCCGGCAAAGCCGATGACCTGACCGAATTTGCGGATCGGCTGGCCCTGCGCGATGCCGGCCGCGGCGAGCTTGTGGCCCTTCGGAATCCGCTCCAGCGCATTGACGCCGGCGGCGGCGGCTCCCGGCTGGACGGCGTCGACCGCGACGACGACGTTGTCGTCCTGGTGAAGACGCAAGACGCGTGGCGCTGCCATCGGTGTCAGACCTCCAGGATCGCTTTGATGACGCCCGCCTCGGGGCGCAGCCAGTCGCGGAAGAGCTCCGGACCCGCGCTCAGCGGCCCGCGATGGGTCCGCATCGCCGTCGTCGGCACGCGCCCTGCCTGCATCTGGCGCACCACCTCGGCGAAGTCGTCGGGCTGCGCATTGCGGCTCGCGAACAGGGTGGTCTCGCGCTTGTGGAACTCGGGGTCGGAAAAGGTGATCTCGGTCGGCACCACGCTGACCAGCACGTAGCGCCCGCCGTGCCCGACGAAGCCGAAGCCGCGCTGCATGGCGGCCTGATTGCCGGTGCAGTCGATCACCACGTCGAAGAAATCGCCCGCCGTCGCGGCCGCGGCCTTGCGCTCGGCATCCGCATCCGCCCACAGCAGGGCGTCGGCGCCCAGCCGGTCCTGGGTGAAGGCCAGGCGATCCTCACGCAGGTCCATGACCGTGACATGCGCGCCGCGCGCCTTGGCAAATACGATGGCGGACATCCCGATCGGGCCGGAGCCGACGACGAGGACGCGGTCGGCCGGGGAGATGCCGCCGCGCTTCACGCCATGGGCGCCGATGGCCAGGAACTCGATCATCGCCGCATCGTCGAGCGAGGTATCGCCGACCGGAATGACATAGCTCGCCGGAACGCAGAGCAGCTCCGCCATGCCGCCGTCCATATGGACGCCGAGCACGCGGATGTTCTGGCATGCGTTGGTGATGCCCTTGCGGCATGCGACGCAGCGCCCGCAGGACAGGTAGGGGACGATATAGACGTTCTGCCCAGGCTGCAGGCCGCTGCCGGCCGGCGCGGATTCGACGGTGCCGGAGAGCTCGTGACCCATCACCCGCGGATATTGCAGGAAGGGATGCTTGCCCTGGAAGATATGGAAGTCGGTGCCGCAGATGCCGATGCGGCGGATGCGGACGAGCACCTCGCCCTCGGCCGGTTGCGGCGGCGGGCGATCGACGACGCGCAGCTGGCCCGGTTCGTCGCAAAGCAGGACTTGCATCGGTTGGGGTCTTTCCTTGATGGTTGTGGGCGTGGCGCTCCGGCCCGCCGTAAGCGCGGCGGACCAAAGCTCGCTCTGGCTGCGACTTAGGGTCAGGTCTCAGGTCAGCATGTCCGCCGGCAGATCCGCGCCGTGGTACTTCTTGTAGATCGCGTTGAGCTTGCCGTTCTTCAGGTTTTCATGCACCCAGTCGTTGAGCGCCGCCTTGAGCTTGTCGTCGCCCTTCCGGATGCCGATCGCATAGGGGAAGGTGCGCATCACGATCTTGGTCTCGAAAGGCACGGGCGGCTTTCGCCCGTTCGCGGTGTTGACGATCTGCGGCGACGTCGCCACGAGGTCGACCTGGCCGGAGATCATCGCGGTGGTCAGTGTCGCATCGTCGTCGAAGCGCATGATCTGCGCGCCCTGGGCCCGGGCGGTGACCTCCTTGTCGTTGGTGCTGCCGCGGGTGGTGCCGATGCGCTTGCCGGCGAGGGCGGCGTAGTCCGCGACGGCCTGCCCCTTCGGTCCGGCGACGACGGCCTGGATCACGCCGTAGGGGTCGGAGAAGTCGATGACCTTGAGCCGTTCCTCGTTGACGCTGAAGCTGGCGATGACCATGTCGGCCTTGCCGGTCAGCAGGAAGGGCACGCGGTTCGGACTGGTCACCTGCACGATATCCATCGGCATTCCCCAGCTGTCGGCCAGCAGCTGAGCCGTCTCGACATCCGAGCCGGTGGGACGCATCTCGCCGTCGGTCATGCCGAAGGGCGGTGAGCCGAGGTCGAGCGCGATCATCAGCTTCTTGCGGCCGCGGATCGTGTCCAGCGTATCGGCCAGGGCGGGCGCCGCCAGCGCGGCGACCGCCATGGCGGACACGCCGCCGGCGAGAAAAGTTCTGCGTTTCATTTGGGGCGTCCTCCTCTTCAAGTTATTTCAGAAGTCGTGGCCGATGAACTCGCGCAGCTCGGGCGTGCGCGGTGACTCGAGCTCGCAACCGGGCAGGGTTTCCCAGATCCGGCCCTGCCGCATGTAGATGACGGTGTCCGCGACCTTGCGGGCGAAACTCATCTCGTGCGTGACCAGGATCATGGTCATGCCGCCGCGCGCGAGATCCTCCATCACCTTGAGGACCTCGCCGGTCAGCTGCGGGTCGAGCGCCGAGGTCACCTCGTCGAACAGCATGACCTGCGGCTGCATCGCCAGGCTGCGTGCGATGGCGACACGCTGCTGCTGCCCGCCGGAGAGCTGCTCGGGGTAGTGGTCGGCCTTTTCCGCCAGCCCGACCCGCGCGAGCACGTCCAAGGCGAGCTCCCGCGCCTCACGGCGGCCGATCCGCTTCACGCAGGTCGGCGCCAGCATGATGTTCTGCGCCGCTGTCAAATGCGGGAAGAGGTTGTAGCTCTGGAAGACAATGCCGATCGCCTGGCGCAGCGCCTGCTTGTCCAGCTTGCCGCTGTGGATCTGGAATCCGCAGACCTCGATGCTGCCCTGCTGGATGGTCTCGAGCGCGTCGATGCAGCGCAGTGCGGTCGACTTGCCCGAGCCGGACTGCCCGATCAAGGCCACGACCTCGCCACGCCGCACCTCGAAGGAGATGCCGTCGAGCACCTTGTGGGAGCCGAAGCTCTTGTGGACGTTGCTGAGCTTAACGACGGCCGACATTGAGCCTCCTCTCGAGCCGGCGGCTCCAGGCCGACAGCGGATAGCAGATGACGAAGTAGAGCGCGGCCACGGTGGCGAAGACGGTGAAGGGCTGGAACGTCGAGTTGTTGATCAGCTTGCCGGCCTGAGCCAGCTCGACGAAGCCGACGACGGACGCGAGCGAGGTGTTCTTCACGATCTGCACGAGGAAGCCGACCGTCGGCGCCGTCGCGATCCGCATGGCCTGCGGCAGGATCACCCGCGTCAGCCGGTCCCAGCGCGACAACGCCAGGCACTCGGCGGCTTCCCATTGGGTCTTCGGCACGGATTCGATGCAGCCGCGCCAGATCTCGCCGAGGAAGCCGGACGAATAGATCATCAGTCCGGCGCCCGCCGCGATCAGGGCGGGAAGCTGGTCGAAGCCCGCGATCGCCAGACCGAAATAGATCATGAAGAGCAGGATCAGCAGCGGCGTGCCCTGCACGACCTTGATGTAGGCCGAGGCGAGGCCGCGCAGCAGCGCATTGTCCGAGATCCGCGCCAGCGCGACGGCGAAGCCGAGGAGCCCGCCGCCGAGGAAGGCGATGGCCGACAGCGCGATGGTCCAGCCGGCGGCGACGACCAGGAACCAGAGATGGTTGGATCCGAAGGTGGGCATGGCGGACCCTTACAGCGGCGTGCCGAGCTTGCGGCGGCGGGTGAAGACCAGCATGCCGAAGCCCCAGAAGGCCCAGCGCACGACGAACGACAGCGCGAGATAGATCAGGCCGACGACGATGTAGGTCTCGAAGCTTCGAAAGGTGTCGGACTGGATCCGGTTGGCCACCGCCGTGAGCTCCTCCGCCGAGATCTGCGAGGTGATGGAGGAGGCCAGCATCAACAGCACGTATTGGCTGACGAGCGCGGGATAGACGCGCTCGATCGCCGGGCGCAGCACCACGTGCCAATAGATCTGGCGGCGGGAAAGGCCGAGGCACTCGGCCGCCTCGATCTGCGCCTTGTGGACGCTCTCGATGCCGGCGCGCATGATCTCGCAGGTATAGGCGACCACGTTGACGACCAGGGCGGCTGCCGCCGCCAGATTGGCGTCGACCCGCAGGCCGAGCACGGCGATGCCGAAATAGACCAGGAAGATCTGCACCAGCAGCGGCGTGTTGCGGATCGCCTCGACGTAGCCGCCGACGAGCCGCTTCAGCCAGGGCGGCCCGTCCGCGCGCGCGATGGCGCAGAGCGCGCCGCCGGCGAAGCCGAGCACGGTGGCGATGGCGGACAGCTGCAGGGTGAGCAGCACGCCGCCGGCGAAGTCCCGCCAGTAGGGCAGCAGCGCCGAGAAATCGAACTGATAGGTCACGGCCGCCCTCCGGCCGCGTGTCGCGCCACGATGGCCGCGAGCGCCGGCGCCGCGACCGGCGCGCCGCCCTCACCCACCCAGCTCAGGAAGCCAGCGATCCGCCGCTCGACCTTGGCCGCATGGTTCTGCGCGATGTCGGCGAGGCGATGGGCCAGGAACGGGTTGAGGAAGCGCTCGAGCGTCGTCGCCACATAGGCCTCCGCCTCGACGCGCAGCCCGCGGGCGGCAAAGCCGGGCACGACCTCGTCGCGATAGACCTGCTCCAGAGGGGCGCGGATCGCCGGCTGTGCCAGCATCTCGCGAACCGTCTCCGTCGGCGGCCGCGCCTCCTGGAGCCAGAGGTCGGCGAGCACGGTGTGGCCGAGATTGAGAATGTGAAGCTTCAATCGCTCGAACGGCTCGAGGTCGTCGGCGAGGATGATGCAGGGATGCTCGCACGGCGGCGTCAGGCCGGGACGCCGTTCGATCACCCAGAGCGCATAAGGTTCGGCGACCGCGCCGATCGGCTCCAGCGCCTCGGACACGATGCGGTCGACCAGCGTGTTGGCCCACAGCACGCCGTCGCGCAGCCAGTCGAGGAAGCCTTGCGCGGCATCGGCGCGCTTGGCGAGCTCGAGCACTGCAGCCTGCAGGGCGCGGCCGTTCCGGTGCAGCAGTTCGCAGGGCAGGATGGTCAGGGGACGGCCGCCGGCCTGCCAGCGATGATGAAGCAGCGCGGTCAGCTTGCCGGGGAAGGATGCCGGCGCCGCGCCGGCCAGCAGGCCGGGACCGAGATCCGCGGCGGCGATGTCGTAGCCGACGTCGCCGGTGTTCGAGACGACGGCGTCGGCCGGCCCGGCGAACAGCGCGCGCAGCTCCGCCCAATCGGCCGCCGCGGAGAGGCCTTGATCGACGCTGGTGACCGTCACCCGCCGCTCGACCGGCGCGCCATGCTCGACGCCGCGGATGATCACGGGATAGCCGCCCGGGGCGCCGAAAGCGGCGACACGGCCGGCGCGCGCCGCCGAAGCGGAGGTCTGCACGACGGTGATCGGTCCGACCGCCTGGCCGGCGGCTCGGGCCTCGTGAACGAACAGGTCGACATGCGCCTGCAGGAAGCGGCTGGTGCCGAACTGGATGATGCGGCCGCTCATGCCGCCCCATCCGTCTGCGAACGGGCTAAATTGCGCATCGACCCACCTTGATGACCGTCCCTGAGGCCCCTTTGTATTTTATGCACAAAAAACTACCGCTCATGGGCTGTCAAGCGGTTCTTTGTGCATAAATAGACAGGGGATTGCGGCGTGGGTCGCCGTCCCGCAAGGTCGGAACCTTAAGGAAGGCACCACCGGCATGAAGGCGAATACGGTCTACAAGCGCGCCTATAATGATTGTTTGGCGCTGCTGGCGGCGCGGCCGCTGGGCGAATGGCCCGCTTCCGAGGCCGAGCTGTCCGAGCGGCTGCAGGTCAGCCGCACCACGGTGCGCGCCGTTCTGGCGACGCTGATCGAGCGGACCATCGTCAAGAAGGACGGACCGCGGCGCCTGCTGTGCCGCCACCCCGGCGAGGACGATTATTTCCCGGACACGCAGACCGAGACGGTCGCCCGGCTGGTCGAGCGCAAGTTCATGCAATGGGTGCTGCGCGGCGATTGCCGCCCTGGACAGACCGTCAACACCTCAGAGCTGGCCCGGCAGTTCGGCGCCTCCACCACGGCGGTCCGGGAATTCCTCACCCGCTTCAGCCGGTTCGGGCTGATCAAGCGGCGCGAGAACAGCGGCTGGATCTTCGCCGGCGTGACGGCGGAATTCGCCAGCGAGATCTACGAGGTCCGCGAGATCTTCGAGCTGCGCTCGGCCCGCAGCTTCATCGAGCTGCCCGACCATGCCCCCGCCTGGGCGCAGCTCGACGCGCTCGAGCGCGAGCACCACCGGCTGCTGCGCGAGCTCGACGAGCGCTACAGCGATTTCTCCGGCCTGGACGAACGCCTGCACCGGCTCATTCACGACGCCCTGTCCAACCGCTTCATCCGCGAGTTCGACGACGTCATTTCCTTCATCTTTCACTACCACTACCAGTGGGACAAGAGCGACGAGAAGGAGCGCAACCGCGTCGCGCTCAGCGAGCACCTCAAATACATCGCCGCGCTCCGTTCGCGCGATCCGCAGCTCGTGGAGAGCGCGTGTCGCGCGCATCTGCACACCGCCCGCGCCACGCTGCTGCGCTCGATCGACCTGGCGCCGCATCGGGAGATGCAGGCTCCCGGCGCGGCGAACGGCGCGATGGCTTGAGCGAGGCCGGCATGATCGCGGTGCTACCGAAATCCATCGTCGCCAAGGAAGTCCGCCGCGGCGGCCTGACCCGCCTGCCGCTGGAGATGGCGGCAGAGGTCGACAGCAGTGGCTTCGTCACCGCGCTCGGCAGCCAGCTCAGCGACACCGCGGGTCCGTCTTGGCCTCGATCAACAGGGGCGTGAACTTCTCGACCTGCGCGTCGGCCGGCGGCTCGCCGAGTTCACGGGTCAGGATGTCCCGCGCCCGGATGTCCAGCGCCTCTTCGTCGTCCGGATCGTCCGGCTCCGCTGCGAGAGCGGAGATCATGTGGTCGCGCCAACGGCCTGCGTCCGACCGCGTTTGGATTAGCTGCGAGGGGGATTGCGGCATGTCCGAAAGGTGCCAAACCCGGAAATCACCGCTCTACCAGGCGTACCTCACCACGCCCTTGCCGGCGTAGCTCTCGGTCACGCTGGAGAACTCGCCCTCGAAGGTAGCGGCGATCGACCAGCCGCTCAGCCATTTCTTTTCGGCGGCGGCTGTGACCAGCGCGGCGTCGCTTGCCTGCCTTGCGCCGTTGACGACGAAGGCAGCCCCCGGCAGCGCCTGGAAGGTAGCGCCGATGCCGCGATCGGAATTGTAGTCATGCGCCCAGGCGACGCGGCTGCGCAGCGTGAGGATGCCGTCCTGCATAACGAACGATTTGTCGCCGCGCAGGCCGAGTTCGCTGCGGCTGCTGGTCACGCTCTTGGCGCCGTAAGCGAGCGCGAAGGTGCTGGCGCCTGCAACGACCGATTCCGCGTAGGCCGGCAGATCGAACGTGGTGAACTGGCCTGCGGCGTAAGGCGTGATGCCGACCCCTCCCGCGACGGGCGCGACAAAGCGGTAGCCGCCTTCGACACGGCCAGACCAGGCATTGGCGTTGAAGCGGGCCCGCAACTGATCGATGCCGGCGATAGTCACCGTGCGATCCGTGGTGACATCCTGCCAGCCGTAAGCAAACGCTCCGGAGATGTAGGCTGCGCCGACGTTGTGCCGGACGAACGCGCCGGCCTGGAACAGATCGGAGCGCCCGGTCCCGTTGTTGGCCACGCTGAAATTGGTGCCGCCGCCGGCAAGCGCGAAGCCGGCGATCGTGAACGGCGAGAAGCGGTAATCGGCGCCGACGGCCGTGCCGTAGATCCGCGATGTCGTCGTGTCGGAACCGACGGCCGTATTGCCATCGGTGGTCTGCACCCCGCCGAAGCCGGCGGCCCAGACGCTCCAGCGCTGGTCCGGTATCGCGGCGGGAGCCGCCTTGGTGTAGATCGCCGCCAGCGCATCATTCGGATTGCGCCGGCGCGCATATCCCAGGGCTTGCTCATCGGCGTAGCCATTGGCGTTGCCGCCCGCGCTGGCGCCGTCGCCGCGGCCGGCGATGAACGGATCGGTCATGATTCCCATGAACTGCGTCATGGCGCCGAACGTGGTCTGCTGCGATCCGGTCGCCGTCTGCCCGGCAGACTGCGACAGGCCGTTAGCCGTAAGGTTGGCGTAGACCGCAGGAATGCCGCCGGTAGCGTTGAAGAAATTGGTCAGCGCGTTGCCGACGTTCTGCTGATTGACGTTCAAGCCGCCGGGAATCGAGAAATTCAGAGCGAGGTTGAGATACGCATTATTGGCATCGTAACTCAGGGTCGGAGTCATGTTCGTCGGCGTGTTCGTGCCGGTCACCGCGCCGAACGTGCCGTTGATTCCGCCGGTGGCCGTGAGGATGGTGTACTGCTTCTGCACATAGGCTCCGGATGCGAAAGTCGCGCCGACATTGGCGCCACCCAGCGTCGCCGTACCGGTGACAGTCGCAAACGACGCCGTGGCCGGATTGACCTGGAGCAGATATTGCGCGCCGGCCTGGAAGGCGAGATTGCCGGTGATGGCCATCGACGAGGTCGGCGTGCCGTTGCCCGGCGCGAACGTCCCGCTGATGGTGCTGTTGGCTCCGGTCACGGCGCCGGCGCCGCTCAGGGAGCCGAACGTCCGGTTGAAGCCGTTCAAATCCAGCGTCGCTCCGGCACCCACGGTAAAGGCGGTGCTGGCCCCAAACGCGCCGGCGGATCCGGCGCGCAACGTTCCGCCATTGACGTTGGTCGCGCCCGTATAGGTATTGGTCCCGGAGAGCAGCAAGGTGCCCGCGCCGTTCTTGTTGAGCGTACCGGCTGACGCGCCGTCGGCAACCACGCCTTGCAGCGTCGTCATGGTCGCGTCGGCAACGTCGATGGTCGACGCGCCGGCGAGCTTGAAGCCGCGGCCGTTGGCGAGCGTCGTCGTCGCCGTAACCGCCAGCGTGCCGCCGTTCGAAATGACGACGTCATTGGCGACGTTGCCGAGATTGACGGTGCTGGAAATCGAGACCGTACCGGCGCTGATGTTGACGTTGCCGATAAAGGTATTGGTTCCGGATAGCGTCAGCGTGCCCGAACCGGTCTTGTTGATGGCGGAGTTAATTCCCCCGGCCGTGAGGCCGGTGCCACCGATGGTGTTGGCGTAGGTTACGTTGCCGCCGGACACGCCGATATTCGCCAAGACGCCGCTGAGGAAAATGCCGGCCCCCTGCGCCGCGCCCGCCGAGGTGCCGAACCCATTGATGGCACTTGGGCCCTGTCCGGTACCGGAGCTACCGGCGGCGCCGCCGGTGACGGCGGCGCCCGAGATCGGCGAATCCAGAATGGTCAGGGTGCCGCCGGTAGCGACGTAGATGGCGCCCCCGTTCGCGGCGCCGCCGTTGCCGCCAGTGCCGCCGTCGGAGCCGGGTCCAGGTCCGCCAGCACCACTGGCATTGGTAGCGCCGTCGCCGCCCGTTCCGCCGGAACCACCGTTGGCGTTGCCGGAACCGCCACTGTTATTCGGGGTGTAGGTCGAGCTGTTGGTGGTTCCCGAACCACCGCCACCGCCACCGCCGTCGCCCAAGGTTCCGCCCGCCGTGCCTGTCGTGCCTTGGCCGCCGGCGTGCCCGCCGGTCCCGCCTGCGCCGCCGCCGCCGCTGGCGCCGCCATTATTGGCCGCACCGCCGGCGCCGCCATCGCCGCCTTTGACCGGATCGGCGGCAACGTTCTGGGCGCTGCCGCCATTGCCGCCGGCGCCTCCCGTGGCGGTGTTGCCGGTGAACGTCACCGCCGTCAGGGTGACGTTAGCGCCGCTTCCGACCAGCAGGCCGCCGCCCGCGCCGAGGCCGCCGCCACCGCCACCGCCCGAGCCGTATGCAAGCCCGCCGCTAAAATAGCCGTTCTGGCCGTTCTGGCCATTACCGCCGATCGCCGCGGTGTTTGTGATGGCAAGATTTGAAATGCTCACCGTCGGCGCGTTGGCGCCGTTGACCTGGATTCCCTGAAAGGATGACGCACCGTTGATGGTCTGGCCGTTGCCGGTAATGTTGACGATGACGTTGGCGTTGCTGGCCTGAATTTGCGCGAGCGAACTCGAAAGCGTAAATCCGCTGACGAAATTGATGCTGACGGTCGAGTTCGCGCCGGCGGCAGCGACGGCTGCGACAGCGGTATTCCAGTCCGTCTGGTTGGCTACGTCGATCGCCATCGCCGGCGTGGCGAACAAACCTGCCGCCGCAATAATGAACAGAGCGCCCCATCGCGGCATACGCTTTTCAGCGGCGACAGGCACAAGTGCCGTCGTTCGAAGCAGGAAACCGGTGTCCGCCTCGAAATCGAATCCGGCAATCGACATGACGGAGCACCCCAGCAATGTGTGATTGTGGCTCGAAAAAGATGTACGCGACGCTCGCAATCCATGCAGACAACTTGAGGGTAATGACTCGCTTGGCATTCTACTCGATGGCGAGTGAAAAGAGGGGTTCCACGGGCGCTTTGCAAGCCCGGCCCCGGCACTTTGCAAGCCGATGTTGCCGATCAGCAACAATCGGCCGGCAACGAGCGGACCGTCGCTGGATCAGGCGCAACTTCCGTTCTGGGTCACGTGCGGACGGCGCCCTGGCAAGAACCTTCTGACGTCTTGCAGCATTGGCCGGGTGCTGCTTCGGCGCCAGCCCGATCCAGGCCGCAAGACTGCGCCCCGATGAGAAGGTATTCCAGTCGCCGATCTCGGCAACCAATGCGGCGGCGGCGGCCGGGCCTGGGATCTCCGCCGGCCGCCGGTGAAGGTCGGGATTAAGGAGGTCGACGAACTGCTCGACGCGATCCAGCGCTACACGGGCCTTAGTGACGTCGGCGCGAGTCTGCTGACCACGTTCCCGGTGTTGTTGATGGGCATCTGCCTGCTGGGGACGGCATGGCTGCGCGGATGGATGGGAAAGCGGGCTGGCATCGCCTCCGGTGCCCTGCTCATTCTTCTCGCCTGTCTGGTCCGCTGGGTATGGGCGCAGGCGGTCGCGCTGGTGTTGACCGCCATTATCGGCGGCGACGGCATCGCCATCGTCCAGGCGTTGATGCCGGGCGTCATCAGCCGCCGGGCTGGAGCACGCAGCGGCCGCCTGATGGGCTTCTACTCCACCGCGATCATGGGAGGAGCGTTGATATCCAGCACGGCCTGCGCCTGGATCGGGCAGGTCTGGGGCTGGCCGACCGCGCTGGGCATCTGGGCACTGCCAGCTCTCCTCGGGCTGGGCATCTGGCTTCAGGTGGCGCAGGGGCCGCAAGAGTTTGGGAGATTAGTGCAACGCCGCTCGGTGCACCGTGCGCCACGCGCATGGTTGTTGATGCCGTTCTTCGGCCTCGGCACGGGTGCCTAAACACATCGGCCGGGAACTGATTGCCAAGGGTTAGTTTCATCAAATTCCAAATGATCATCTGCGCAAGGCCAACCGCCGCGCGTTGCTCGCCGAATTCGATATGCAGGGCTTGCTGGAGCCGGGTGATGCGGAGGTCCAGGTCGATGACCTAGTGTCCCGTCTCCGAATTACCGCTCCATTTGCCTCACCCTCGCACGGTCATTCGGAGACATCGGGACACTAGCAAAATCAAAAAGCTAGTGTGGCTCATGTCTCGCAATTGCCTGCGAGAGACTGGCCGCAAAGTCGGTAGGCAATTGCGAGACGCCACACTAGTGTCCTGTCTCCGAATTACCGCTCCATTTGCCTCACCCACGCACGGTAATTCGGAGACATCGGGACACTAGCAAAATCAAAAAGCTAATGTGGCTTATGTCTCGCAATTGCCTACGAGAGACTGGCCGCAAAGGCGGTAGGCAATTGCGAGACGCCACACTAGTGGAGCGAATTTGAACGTTCAGATCCCCGTTTCACGGCAGACGACAACGCGCCAGCCATCCGGGTCTGAGTACGTGAAGCTGCGCCCAAGCCGATATGGATTCTCCGGCTCAACCGGTGCATGGCCCATCCGATACATACGGTCGTTCAGCCAATTATAGGCTGCGGTTTCCGTCACATAGAGGACGATGAGGCTATCGAGACTGGGGGCAGGGCAAGCACTGCCTGCTTCACGCTGGGTAAATTTCAAGATGCACGGCCTTTCCGGGAAGCCCAAGCATAACGCCGTCATAGTCGGCATGCGCCTGGAAGCGGGCGAGTTCCGGCAAGCCCAGT
This sequence comes from Bradyrhizobium sp. WD16, assembly GCF_024181725.1. Classification (NCBI taxonomy): domain Bacteria; kingdom Pseudomonadati; phylum Pseudomonadota; class Alphaproteobacteria; order Hyphomicrobiales; family Nitrobacteraceae; genus Bradyrhizobium; species Bradyrhizobium sp. WD16. The sequence goes on from NZ_CP028908.1 coordinate 1,757,343, forward strand.
CCATCCCGGTAGAAAGCAATCACATCACTGAGCTTGTCCGTTGGCCGAGCGCGATACGCACCTGGACGGCCACCGCGTTTTCGCCAAGCGCGTATTGGGTTTCTCGCGGTTGGTTATGATCGTTCATGTTGCTTCTCCTTCTTTGAAATTTACGTGCCGGGCTGGGTCAGGCGCCAGAGGCTTGGCCACTGCATGACAAGGACGCCCGTGACGACGACAGCGGCTCCAATGAGACGAGGTAGGGTTAGCGGCTTGGCCTCAAATCCCACCAGGCCAAAATAGTCGGCGGCCAGCGAAGCCAGGATCTGCCCAGCGATGACGACGGTCATGAAACTGGCGGCACCCAGTTTCGGCGCCAGCAGAAGTGCCGCTGTTATGTAGATCACCCCCACGATGCCGCCGATCCATATCCATCTGGGTTGGTCTGCCAGACTGGCGATCGACGGGCCTGAGACCCGAAGCGCCAACATGACCGGCACAACGCAAATGGCGCTCACCGCCAGCGACAACATCGTCGCCCAGAGAGGATGCCCCAAGGCCCGGCCGAGGGCCGCATTGGCGCCAGCCTGCAGGGGCACAAGCGCCCCGGCGATCAGCGCAGCAATGAAGGTGACAGATTGCATCGGAAGACCTTTCGCAAAGGGCAGGGTCTCCCTCCTATCCATTTGCCCTTCTTATTTGAAATTCATATTTTCCCACATATTATGCACAGCATGAATAATCTTCGCGGAATCGACCTCAACCTGCTTGTTGTTCTCGATACGCTGTTGGTTGAACGGCATGTGTCACGCACGGCGCTGCGCCTGAATATGAGCCAACCAGCCGTCAGCCATGCGCTCGCACGATTGCGTTCTTTGCTCGATGATCCGTTGTTTACCCGGCAAGGCGGCGGTCTGGCGCCGACCATACGGGCCATGGAACTATCGAAGCCACTGGCTGAAGCGCTGGCCCAAATCCGCACCGTGCTTGGGCCGGATAGCTTTGAGGCCGGTCGCACAAAACACACCTTCAGGCTGGCAATGTCCGACTATGGCGCGGAGATCGTCTTGCCAAACCTATTGCGCGCACTGCGGCGCTCCGCCCCGAGTATCGATCTTGCTGTCACCCAACTGAGCCGCGAGGGAATGATCGCCGGAATTATGGATGGAGACATCGATCTTGGACTGGGTGTGTTTCCGCTATTGCCCGAGCAGATCCTTCCCGAATTTTTGCTCAACGATGACTATGCCTGCCTGATCGACCGGGCCACACTTCCCCTCTCCGCGCACTCGATCGACCTGGACACTTATCTCGCCCGCCCCCATGCGCTCGTGGCTGTTCATGGCGAGGCGTCAACGGAAATCGATGAAGCTATCCATGCGGCCGGATATGCCCGACGTGTTGCACTTATCATCCCGCATTGGAGCGTGGCGCCAAAGACGATCGCGGGAACGGATCTGATTTTGACCGTGGCCCGGAATAGTCTGCAATCCTCCCTGGAGGACAAACGGCTGGCCGTTCTTCCGCCACCGATCCCGCTTCCGGCCATTCCCTTCAGGCAGATTTCACACAAAAGACGCCGGAGCGATCCGGCACTTCGCTGGCTGCGGGAGATGATCGTTGCGTCTACGGCGCATTGCGCCGAACTGGCATATCCGCCGGTTGCATCGCCGCAACCGCCATCGTCAGGCAATATCAAATGAGTCCTGAGCCTGGCACTACTTTGGCAGATTTTTGGCTGAGAGTAGCCTGTGGCAGTGCGGGCATTGATTCCGTGTGGCCATCGCGCAGAATATCGCGCCATGGCGTATAATCGGCGGCAGCTGGCGGAGAGGGAGGGATTCGAACCCCCGATAGGCTTGCACCTATGCCGCATTTCGAGTGCGGTGCATTCGACCACTCTGCCACCTCTCCGCGGGGCCGGACGGCGCGAGGCGGTCCGAGGTCGGGGCGTGTTCTAGGCGAGGAATCTTCCAGAGACAAGGCCGGACGGGACACTCGCCGCAGCCATGACCGGCCGCGGATTCGGAGACCCTGTTTTCGAGACACCCGCGGCGCGGGCGCCTCAGGATGAGGACAGCCTTCGAGCGATTGCGAAATCCGGTCCGCAGGGGCAGTGGCAACCGGTCGAGATAGACGACGACAACGGTGGGGCGCGGCTGCCGGGGCTGCCCGCGGGCCCAAGACGGCAAAAAGATTCGCCAGAACAGCCACTTGGGGGCATTCTCGACGCTATTTCGACTTGACTCCTCGCCCTCGGCGGCTATAACTCCTCCGACCGGCGCGGGGGATCTCGCGCCGTTTGTTTTGGCGCGTGTCGTCTGGCAAGCCGTCTTGGCGGGACCAGCGCAGGCGCCGAATTAAACCCAACGACTGGAAAAAGCCCGCCCGGATCGCATGATCCGAGGCGTGGACCATAGAACACGAAGGACAAAAACGATGTTCGCAGTCATCAAAACCGGCGGCAAGCAATACCGCGTCGCCCCGGATGATGTGCTTGAAATTGGCAAGATCGAGGGCGAAGTCGGCTCGATCGTGCAGCTCGGCGAAGTCCTGCTGCTCGGCGGCGACACGCCGGTGGTGGGCGCCCCGCTGGTCGCCGGCGCCTCGGTGGCCGCCGAAGTGGTGGACCACAAGCGCGGCCCGAAGGTCATCGCCTTCAAGAAGCGCCGCCGCAAGAATTCCCGCCGCAAGCGCGGCTATCGCGACGAGATCACCGTGATCCGCATCACCGAGATCCTCGCCGAGGGCAAGGCGCCGAGCAAGGCAGCCAAGCCGAGGGTGAAAAAGGCCAAGGCTCCCAAGGCCGAGGCCGCGCCGGAAGCGGCGGCCTGAGCCAGGCAACCTGAGACAAACAAAACGTGAAATGATTCCGTCAAGGAATCGGGTTAAAGACACAGCGAGTTTGGAGACGAGCAATGGCTCATAAAAAGGCAGGCGGTTCGTCGCGCAACGGGCGCGATTCCGCTGGCAAGCGCCTCGGCATCAAGGCCTTCGGTGGCGAACACGTCATCCCGGGCAACATCATCGCGCGTCAGCGCGGCACCACCTGGCATCCCGGCCTCAACGTCGGCATGGGCACGGACCATACGATCTTCGCCAAGGCGGAAGGTCGCGTGGAATTCCGCGCCAAAGCCAACGGCCGCACCTTCATCTCTGTCATTCCGATGACCGAGGCGGCCGAATAGACGGTGGACCAAAGCTTCGTCCGCCGGCCCTGTTGAACCGGCGGAGCAGGCGACAGCTCCAAAGGGGAGGCGGGTGACCGGCCTCCCCTTTTCGTTTTCGCGTTTGATTTGTTGCCCTCGCGAATTTCAGGAGCGTCCCATGCTGCAGGAACTGCCCTCTTCCACCTTGCGTGAAGCGTGTAGCGTCGTCCTCGAGACGGCGCGGCTGGTGCTGCGCCAGCCGACCCTCGCGGACGTTAAAGCCATCGCGCGCCTCGTGAACGATCGCCGCGTGGCCGACAATCTCGGCCGGGTGCCGCATCCCTATACGCCCGACGACGCCATTTCCTTCGTCACCGCGGTGGCGCGCGCCGACCGCGACACCGCCTTCCTGATCGAACAGGCCGGCGAGCCGATCGGCATGGTCGGCCTCGAATGGCGCACGCCGGAGCTGCCCGAGCTCGGCTACTGGTTCGGGGTCGAGCACTGGGGCCGCGGCTACGCCACCGAAGCGGCGCGGGCGGTGATCGACTACGCCTTCGACGAGTTCGACTGCGAGCGCCTCCTCTCCTCCGCGCGGGTCACCAACCCGGCCTCGCGCCGGGTGCTGGAGAAGTGCGGCTTCCAGTGGACCGGGGTCGAGCTGCATCGCTTTACCGCCCTGGGCTCCTCGGCGCCGGTCGATGCCTTCCGCTTCGACCGCTCGGTGTGGGCCTCCCTCAAGCACTGGCAGCCGGCCCGGAGGCGGTGACCTCCGTCATCGCCGGGCTTGTCCTGCACAAAGCCGGGCATGACGATGGAGAGAGTGGCGGCGCAGCCGCAAGGGGCACATGCTGCTGGCGCGCGAAACCACTAACGCCGTCATGGCCGGGCTCGTCGCCCGGAAGTCGGATGTTTCCGACTTACGGCATTAGAGAAAACGCGATCCGGCGAGAGCCGGATCGCTACGCATCCACGTCTTCCTTTCGCTGAAACGCCATTAAAGTCGTGGATGCCCGGCACAAGGCCGGGCATGACGAGGAGAGAATGAACAGCCCGGGCTCCCTCGGCCCGATTCACCCCGTCTTTCTCGATTTGCCTTCCCAATCCGCCGGCATCATTGCCGCGCCCGCCCTGCTCAGCTACGGAAGAGACCATGAAATTCCTCGATGAAGCCAAGGTCTATATCCGCTCCGGCGACGGCGGCAACGGCTGCGTCGCGTTCCGCCGCGAGAAGTTCATCGAGTTCGGCGGCCCGAGCGGCGGCAATGGCGGCAAGGGCGGCGATGTCGTCATCGAGGCGGTGGACGGCCTCAACACCCTGATCGACTACCGCTACCAGCAGCATTTCAAGGCCCAGCGCGGCACCCATGGCATGGGCAAGGACCGCCATGGCGCCAACGGCAAGGACATCCAGCTCAAGGTGCCGGTCGGCACCCAGGTGTTCGACGAGGACCGCGAGACCCTGCTCGCCGATCTCACCGAAGTCGGCCAGCGCATCACCCTCGCCAAGGGCGGCAATGGCGGCTTCGGCAACGCCCATTTCAAGTCCTCCACCAACCGCGCGCCGCGCCACGCCAATCCCGGCCAGCCCGGCGAGGAGCGCTGGCTGTGGCTGCGGCTCAAGCTGATCGCCGACGCCGGCCTCGTCGGCCTGCCCAATGCCGGCAAGTCGACCTTTCTCGCCGCGGTCAGCGCCGCCAAGCCGAAGATCGGCGACTATCCCTTCACCACGCTGCATCCGCAGCTCGGCGTCGTCAGCATCGATGGCCGGGAATTCGTGCTCGCCGACATTCCCGGGCTGATCGAGGGCGCCCATGAGGGCGCCGGCCTGGGCGACCGTTTCCTCGGTCACATCGAGCGCTGCCGCGTGCTGCTGCATCTCGTCGATGCGACCTGCGAGCACGCCGGCAAGGCCTACAAGACCGTGCGCAACGAGCTCGAGGCCTATGCCGAGAGCCTCGCCGGCAAGCGCGAGATCGTGGCGCTGAACAAGATCGACGCGGTCGAGCCCGAGGTGCTCAAGGAACAGGTCAAGCGCCTCAAGCGCGCCTGCAAGGCGACGCCGATGCAGGTCTCCGGCGCCACCGGCGAGGGCGTGCCCGAGGTGCTGCGGGCACTCGCCGCGATCATCGACGAGGCGCCGGTGTCGACCAAGGCGCAGGGCGCGGCCGGTGCCGCGCCGTGGTCGCCGTGATGCTTTGGCGCCGGCGAATTGCCGAACCCGGCGCGCTGTGACAGGCCCTCGCCACTCCGAATCGACCACCGTTCCGACCCGATCATGTCCGCACCCGAGCTGAAATCGTTCCGCCGCATCGTCGTCAAGGTCGGCTCCTCGCTGCTGATCGATGCGGCGCGCGGCGCGGTGCGCGAAAGCTGGCTGGCGGCGCTCGCCGACGACATCGCCGCGCTCCACCGCGACGGCCGCGACCTGATGATCGTCTCCTCCGGTTCGATTGCGCTCGGCCGCAGCCGCCTCAAGCTGCCGCGCGGCGCCTTGAAGCTCGAGGAAAGCCAGGCCGCCGCCGCGGTCGGCCAGATCGCGCTGGCGCGGACCTGGTCGGAAGCGCTCGGCGCCCGCGGCATCGGCGCCGGCCAGATCCTGGTGACGCTGCAGGACACCGAGGAGCGGCGGCGCTATCTCAACGCCCGCTCGACCATCGAGAAGCTCTTGGAGTGGCGCGCGGTGCCGGTGATCAACGAGAACGACACGGTGGCCACCGCCGAGATCCGCTACGGCGACAACGACCGCCTCGCCGCCCGCGTCGCCACCATGGCGAGCGCCGACCTGCTCGTCCTGCTCTCGGACATCGACGGGCTCTATGACGCCCCGCCCGGCGCCAATCCCGACGCCAGGCTGATTCCCGTGGTCGACAGCGTCACCGCCGAGATCGAGGCCATGGCCGGCGGCGCCGAATCCGAACTGTCGCGCGGCGGCATGTTCACCAAGATCGAGGCGGCGAAGATCGCCACCACCGCCGGCACCCACATGCTGATCGCCTCGGGCAAGATCGAGCACCCGCTGCGGGCGATCGCCGAGGGCGGCCGCTGCACCTGGTTCCTGACCCCGGCCAATCCGGTCACCGCGCGCAAGCGCTGGATCGCCGGCTCGCTGGAGCCCAAGGGCACCCTGACCATCGACGCCGGCGCCGCCGCCGCGCTGCGCGCCGGCAAGAGCCTGCTGCCGGCCGGGGTGATCCGGGTCGACGGCCAGTTCGCCCGCGGCGACGCGGTGATCGTGCGCGATCCGGACAATCACGAGATCGGCCGCGGCCTCGTCGCCTATGACGCCGCCGACGCCGAGCAGATCAAGGGCCGCTCGTCGGCCGACGTCACCCTCATTCTCGGCGGCTCCGGCCGCTCGGCGATGATCCACCGGGACGACCTCGTGATCCGATCCTGACATCTATTTTGGCATCGCGCTCCGCCCCGCCGCACCTCGCACTGGACGCTCCGCGGTGTTAAATAACCTCCGACATTCAACGCCGGACCGTTTCCGATGACCGCCCTCAAAGCCGTAGCTTCCCCTGACGTCGCCGCCGCGGACAAGGATCTGCCGGCGGTGATGCACGCCATCGGCGAGGCCGCCCGCGCCGCCGCGCGCACCCTCGCGCTGGCCCAGGCCGAGCAGAAGAACGCGGCCCTCGCCGCCATGGCCGATGCGATCCGCGCCGGCGTTCCGGCGATCCTCGCCGCCAATGCCGAGGACGTGGCGGAGGCCCGCGCCAACGGGGTCAGCGGCTCCTTCATCGACCGCCTCGTGCTCGACGAGGCCCGCGTCGAGGCGATCGCCCAAGGCATCGACGACGTCCGCGCCATTGCCGATCCGGTCGGCCAGGTCACCGAGCGCTGGCAGCGGCCGAACGGCATGGTGATCGAGCGGGTGCGGGTGCCGCTCGGGGTCATCGCCGTGATCTTCGAGAGCCGGCCCAATGTCACCGCCGATGCCGGCGTGCTGTGCCTCAAGTCCGGCAATGCCGTGATCCTGCGCGGCGGCTCCGACGGCTTCCGCTCGTCGACGGCGATCCATGCCTGCCTCGCCGCCGGATTGCGCGAAGCCGGCCTGCCCGAGGCGGCGATCAGCCTGGTGCCGACGCGCGACCGCGCCGCGGTCGGCCTGTTGCTGTCCGGGCTCGAGGGCAATGTCGACCTGATCGTGCCGCGCGGCGGCAAGAGCCTCGTCGAGCGCGTCGAAAAGGAAGCGCGGGTGCCGGTCTTCGCCCATCTCGAGGGCGTCAACCACATCTACGTCGATCACACCGCGCGGCTCGACATGGCCAAATCGGTGGTGCTCAACGCCAAGATGCGGCGCACCGGCGTCTGCGGCTCCGCCGAGACCCTGCTGGTCGAGCGTGCCGCCGCGCCGACCCATCTCGCGCCGCTGGTCATCGCGTTGCTCGACGCCGGTTGCGAAGTGCGCGGCGACGCCGAGATCGCCCGCGTCGACGGCCGGGTGAAGCCGGCGACCGAAGCCGACTGGTCGGCCGAATATCTCGACGCCATCATCGCGGTGAAGCTCGTCGACGGCGAGGATGCGGCGATCGCCCATATCGACCGCTACGGCTCGCACCACACCGACGCCATCGTCAGCGAGGATGCCGCCGCCGCCGCGAAATTCCTGCGCGAGGTCGATTCCGCGATCGTGCTGCACAACGCCTCGACCCAGTTTGCCGACGGCGGCGAATTCGGTTTCGGCGCCGAGATCGGCATCGCCACCGGCAAGTTTCACGCCCGCGGCCCGGTGGGCGTCGAGCAGCTCACCAGCTTCAAATACCGCATCCACGGCACCGGGCAGATCCGTCCGTGACGGGGGCACAGCAGGGGCGAGAGATCGACAGCCGCGTCGTGCTGCCGCCGCATGCGGCGGGCATGCGCATCGGCCTGCTCGGCGGCTCGTTCAACCCGCCGCATGCCGCGCACCGCGCCATCAGCCTGTTCAGCATGAAGCGGCTCAAGCTCGACCGGGTATGGTGGCTGGTGTCGCCGGGCAATCCGCTCAAGGACACCAGCGCCCTGAAGGAACTCGAGGCGCGGGCGGCGGCGGCGGAGGCCGTCGCCGACGATCCGCGCATCGACGTCACCTGTCTCGAAGCCGTCATCGGCACGCGCTACACTGCGGATACGATCAGCTATCTGCGGCGCCGCAGCGCGGATGTCCGCTTCGTCTGGATCATGGGCGCCGACAACCTCGCGCAGTTCCACCGCTGGCGAAACTGGCAGTTGATCGCCGGTCAGGTTCCGATTGCCGTGATCGACCGTGCCCCGCAAAGTATTCGCGCGCTCGCCTCTCCCGCGGCCCAGGCCATGGCCCCATATAGGATCAGCGAGCAGCATGCCGGGCAACTGGCCCTGAAGCGGCCGCCAGCCTGGACTTTTCTGACCGGTTTGAAACTGAAACTGTCCTCGACAGCCCTGCGGAACCGCGACGGGACGTGGAGGGAGACGACTGCTTCGAAGGATGATCCTTGCGGGGAAAATCCGTTGAAGGATACCGCCAGCGATGCCTGAATTGGACACCTGGGATTGGTTACGGCGGCATTCCGCCACAACGCGGGTGTGCAATTTGGCAATTGAAAGCGTTAACCGTGCGTGCGTAAACTCACCGCCGGGCGCCAGGGATTCGGCGCTCGCGATACAGTGAAAGGAATTGGTCCCTGACCACACCTGTATTGTCCCGGGCAAAGCCTCAACCTGCGCCCGTTGCGGCCTTGAAGGCGCGACCTGACGCCGACGAGACCCTCCGCCTGATCCTCTCCCGCCTCGACGACATGAAGGCTGAGGAGACGGTCACCATCGACCTCCGCAACAAGTCCTCCCTCACCGACTTCATGGTCGTGACCTCGGGCCGGGTAAACCGGCACGTCGCCGCGATCGCGGAAAACGTGATGAAGGGCCTCGGCGAGGCGGGAATCAAAAACCCGCATGTCGAGGGGCTGCAGAACGCCGACTGGGTCCTGATCGATGCCGGCGACGTCATCGTGCATGTCTTCAGGCCCGAGGTCCGCGAGTTCTACAATCTCGAGCGGATGTGGAACGCGGACGACAAGGTCGTGCGCAAGCGCTGACGCTCCCGCGCCGGCAACGCCCGGACTGACCTGCATCACGCCGCGATCGGCTGCGATCCGGCGACACGGATCTGAGCGCGCATGCGCATCGTCGTCATCGCCGTCGGCCGGATGAAACAAGGGCCGGAGCGCGACCTCGCGGAGCGCTATCGCGGCCGATTCGCCGAATTGTCGCGCCGCCTCGGCTTCCGCGCCCTCGACGTGATCGAACTTCCCGAAAGCAAGGCCCGCGATACCGCAACCCGCATGGCCGAGGAGGCGGCGGCGATCACCGCCGCGATGCCCGAACCCGCCGCGCTTGTCGTCCTCGACGAAGGCGGCAAGGCGCTGAGCAGCGGCAGTTTCGCCGAGCGTCTCGGCCGCTGGCGGGACGATCAGACCGCCAATCTTGTTTTCGTGATCGGCGGCGCGGACGGACTTTCGCCAGAATTGAAGCGCAAGGCAGCCCTCGCATTCGCCTTTGGCGCGGCAACCTGGCCCCACCAGATGGTGCGAATCATGCTGCTGGAACAGCTTTACCGGGCGGCCACGATTCTGGCAGGACACCCCTATCATCGTAGTTAGGCAGTTAGCGACCAACTTGGCTGAGATGCTCTCGACCATGCCGCCTGCGCCGATCGAACACGTGCCGACAACACCGGCGCGCGGCAGAATGGTGCGTGGCCACCGTCCGGGCGGCCAAGGCCGGCCGGCGATCGCGCTCGGCCTGATGCTCGGCGCCATTCTGGCGGCAGCACCGGCGCCGGCGCAATCCAGGAGCGGGCCCAAGCCGGCGGCAACAGCCGAAGCCGCCAAAGCCGAAGCCGCCAAGACCAAAGCCGAGAAGGCGACGACGCCGGTCGCCGTCGCGCCGGCGGCACCTGACTCGGCCCCGAGCGAGGACGCCATCCGCGCCAAGTCCGAGGAACTGGAGACCGCGCGCAGCCAGCAGAAGAGCGCGGAAGAGACGCAGCAGAAGCTCAAGGCGGATATCGCCGCCATCGGCCAGGACCGCAGCAAGCTCAACCAGGAATTGATCGACACGTCGGCGCGGGTGCGCGCCATCGAGACCCAGATGACGGCCACCGAGGCCCGCCTCCAGCCGCTCGATGCCCGCGAGCGGGAGATCCGGACCTCGCTCGAATCCCGCCACGGCGAGATCGTCGAGGTGCTGGCCGCGCTGCAGCGCGCCTCCCGAAGGGCGCCGCCGGCGCTGCTGGTGCGCCCCGAAGATGCGCTGGCCTCGCTGCGCACCGCGATCCTGCTCGGCGCCGTGGTGCCGGAACTGCGCGCCCGGGCCGAGGCGCTCGCCAGGGACCTCGGCGAGCTGGTGTCGGTGCGGCGCTCGATCAACGAGGAGCGCGACCGCCTCGCCGCCGATCGCGACCGCCTCAGCGCCGACCGCACGCGGCTCGCCGCACTGGTCGACGAACGCCAGCGCCAACAGAGCGCGGTAGAGAAGGACATGGAGGCGGAGCGATCCCGCGCCGCGACCTTGTCGAAGCAGGTCGAAACGCTGCAGGACCTGATCGGCAAGATGGAGCGCGATCTCAAGAGCGCCGCCAAGGCGGCGGCGACCGCTAGCCTGTCGACCCCCGCCACGGTTAACGGCAAGCCCAATCTCGCCGCGCTCAAGGATCCCGGCCGGCTCAGCCCGGCGATCGCCTTCGCCTCGGCGAGGGGCCTGCTGTCGTTTCCGGTCAACGGCACCAAGATCCGCGATTTCGGCGCGGCTGACGGCGTCGGCGGCGTGGAAAAAGGTATTTCTTTGGCAACGAAGCCGGGCGCTCAGGTCACAACCCCGTGTGATGGCTGGGTGGTGTATTCCGGCCCCTTCCGCAGCTACGGACAACTCTTGATCCTCAACGCTGGCGGCGGGTATCATGTTTTGATTGCCGGGATGGAGCGGATTTCGGTGAATATCGGCCAGTTCGTGCTCACGGGAGAGCCAGTGGCCATAATGGGGACGACATCGCAGGTCGCCTCGATTTTGGCGGCAGCCACCAGTCAGCCCGTGCTCTATGTCGAGTTTCGCAAGGACGGGACTCCGATCGATCCAGGCCCATGGTGGGCCGCAAGTGAAGGCGAAAAGGTTCGCGGATGATGCGCAAGACTTCTCTGGTTCTTCTCAGTGCGGCGGCAGGTGCGGCAGCTACCCTGTTGGTCACTCAACCGCGCGCTGTGATGGTCGGGTCGACTGCCCGCGCCGCCGCGTCCGACACCTACCGCCAGCTCAACCTGTTCGGCGATGTGTTCGAGCGCGTCCGCAGCGACTATGTCGAGAAGCCCGACGACGGCAAGCTGATCGAATCGGCGATCAGCGGCATGCTGACCGGCCTCGATCCGCATTCGAGCTACATGGACGCCAAGAGCTTCCGCGACATGCAGGTGCAGACCCGCGGCGAGTTCGGCGGCCTCGGCATCGAGGTCACCATGGAGGACGGCCTGATCAAGGTGGTGTCGCCGATCGACGACACGCCCGCCTCGAAGGCCGGCATCATGGCCAATGACATCATCACCAATCTCGACGACGAGGCGGTGCAGGGCCTGACCCTGAACCAGGCGGTCGAGAAGATGCGCGGCCCGGTCAACACCAAGATCAAGCTGAAGATCGTCCGCAAGGGCCAGGACAAGCCGATCGAGGTGACGCTGACCCGTGACAACATCCGCGTGCGCTCGGTGCGCGCCCGGGTCGAGGATGGCGACATCGGCTACATCCGCATCACCACCTTCAACGAGCAGACCACCGAAGGCCTCAAGCGCGAGATCGGCAATCTCACCAGCCAGATCGGCGCCGACAAGGTGAAGGGCTTCGTCCTCGACCTGCGCAACAACCCGGGCGGCCTGCTCGAGGAGGCCGTGTCGGTGTCCGACGCCTTCCTGCAGCGCGGCGAGATCGTCTCGACCCGCGGCCGCAATGCCGAGGAGACCCAGCGCCGCACCGCCAAGTCCAAGACCTCCGACCTGATCAAGGGCAAGCCGCTGATCGTTCTGATCAACGGCGGCTCGGCTTCGGCCTCCGAGATCGTCGCCGGCGCGCTGCAGGACCACAAGCGGGCGACCGTGCTCGGCACCCGCTCCTTCGGCAAGGGCTCGGTGCAGACCATCATCCCGCTCGGCTCCGGCAACGGCGCACTGCGGCTGACCACGGCGCGCTATTTCACGCCGTCGGGCAAGTCGATCCAGGCCAAGGGCATCGTCCCCGACATCGAGGTGGTGCAGGACGTGCCGGACGAACTCAAGGCGCGCACCGACACCAAGGGCGAAGCCTCGCTGCGCGGCCATCTCAAGGCCGAAGGTCAGGAAGAGACCGGGTCGCAGTCCTACGTCCCGCCGGAAGCCAAGGACGACAAGGCGCTGAAGTCGGCGGACGACATGTTGCACGGCATCAAGGTCAATGCCTCCAACACCGCGACGCCGCCGTCGCCGGCGACGCCGCCCGCCAAGCCGAACTGAACGGCCGTCGGGCGACGACGAGACATCCTGCTGCAAAGGGCGGTCGCGCGACGCGGCCGCCCTTTGTCGTCGGCGGCGACGCTTCCTGCTTCGTTGGCCCGGCTCTGCTGCGACAAGCCCCGGCCGGCGAGGCTTTCCCGCCAAGCGGTGGCGCCGATCATGTTAGTGTCGGCCGACTGATTCGCAGGGAACCGTCAGGCCGTGACCACGGATGATCTGAGTGCCCCCCTCGGCCAGGGCGCGGTACGGAAACGGCGCTTTCGGCTGCCCCTGAGCGGGCTGCATGTGCTGGCGATGCTGCTGGCCGCCTTTCTGCTCGCCTTCGCGGGCTTCGCCCTGTTCAACCACGACCCGCTCGGCGGTGAACCGATGGCGCGACTCGCCTACGATCCCGCGGCGCTGCCGGGCGACAAGCTGGCGCCGAAGCCGGCAACTGGACCTGCAGCGCCGGGCTCTGCGGCGACGGCGCAGCCGGACGGCGGCGAGGCGGCGGCCGGGCCGGGGCAGAAGACCATCACCATCATCGATGGCTCGAGCGGCACGCAGCATGACGTCGTCGTCGCCAATCCCGGCAGCGGCGGCGCCGGCAGGAGCGGCGACGGCGCCGATGCGGTCCCGACGACGCTCGGCAGCGGCGTCGATCCGCGCCTCGTCGAGACCTCCCGCTACGGTCCGGTGCCGATCACCGCGGGCGCACTGACGCCGTTCCGCGCCTACGCCGCCGGCAGCGACGCCGACCGGGCCCGCGCCGCCAGGATGCCGTGCATCGCCATCGTCGTCGCCGGGCTGGGGATCGGCGCCGCCCGCACCAATGACGCCATCGTCAAGCTGCCGGCGGCGGTGACCCTTGCCTTCACGCCTTACGGCGCCGATCCAGCCAGGCTGGCGGAACGGGCGCGAGCGCAGAAGCATGAGATCCTGCTCCAGATTCCGATGGAGCCGTTCGACTATCCCGATAACGACCCGGGTCCGCGCACATTGATGACCTCGCTGCCGGCGGACCAGAATCTCGATCGTCTCGCCTGGCATCTCAGCCGCCTCGGCGGCTATGTCGGCATCGCCAATTTCATGGGCTCGCGTTTTGTCGCCATGGACGGCGCCATGGCGCCGGTGATCAAGGAGGCGGCCCGGCGCGGCCTCGCCTATCTCGATGACGGCGTCTCGCCCCGCGGCGTCGCCGCCCGGCTCGCCGAAGGCACCACATTGCCCTTCGCCCGGGCGGAGCTCACCATCGACAGCGTGCCGACGCCGCTCGAGATCGACCGCGCCCTCGCCCGGCTCGAGACCATCGCCCGCGAACGCGGCAGCGCGGTGGGCGTCGCCGCCGCCCTTCCGGTCTCGCTGGACCGCTTGGTGGCCTGGTCCAAGACCCTGGAAGCACGCGGGATTTTGCTTGTGCCGTTGACAACCGTAATGCTCAAATCAAAATCGAGCTGACCGGCGATGCCGGGCGGGGCGCGCACCGCGACAAGACACCAAGAAGGGCCGGGCCAGCAATGCCTCGTTACGACGATCTGCCTTACCGAACCTGCGTCGGCGTCATGCTGATCAACCCGCAGGGTCTTGTCTTCATCGGCCGGCGCGCCGGCGGCATCGAGCATGTCGACGACAGCCATGTCTGGCAGATGCCCCAGGGCGGCGTCGATCACGGCGAGGACACCTGGGCGGCGGCGCGGCGCGAGCTCTACGAGGAGACCAATGCCCGCTCGATCGAGAAGCTCGACGAAATCGGCGACTGGCTGACCTACGACATTCCGCGCACCATCGCCGGCCGCGCCTGGAAGGGTCGCTATCGCGGGCAGAAGCAGAAATGGTTCGCCATGCGCTTCATCGGCCGCGACGACGAGATCGATGTCGCCAACCCGGCCGGCGGCCATCACAAGCCGGAATTCGTCGCCTGGCGCTGGGAGCCGATGGAGAATCTGCCCGAGCTGATCGTGCCGTTCAAACGGCCGGTCTATGAGCGCGTGGTGCAGGAATTCAAGAAATACGCGCGCTGAGCTTCGTTCCCCGCCGGTCATGATCACCAGCAAGCCCTATCGCCTCAATGTCGGCATTGCCCTGTTCAATGCCCGCGGCGAGGTGCTGATCGCCCGCCGCTTCCGCGACGACGGCCCGGAGGTGATCTATCCCGGGCTGGAATGGCAGATGCCCCAGGGCGGCATCGACGCCGACGAGGACCCGCGCGAGACGAGCCGGCGGGAATTGTGGGAGGAGACCGGCGTCGCCGACACCGCCTATCTCGGCGAGACCGGCTGGCTGACTTACGAGTTTCCGCCTTACGACGGACCACCACACCGTCTCGCGGTCTTTCGCGGCCAGCGCCAGAAGTGGTTCGCGCTTCGCTTCGCCGGTGACGACGGCGAGATCGATCCCTGCGCCGTGCGCAACGGCCAACCGGCCGAATTCGATGCCTGGCGCTGGGAACGCCTTGCGCGGGTGCCGGAGCTCGTGGTGCCGTTCCGCCGCGAGGTCTATGCGGCGGTGGCGGCGGCCTTCGCGCCGTTTGCGGCGGACAACTAGTGTCCCGTCTCCGAATTACCGCTTCGTTTGCCTCACCCTCGCACGGTCATTCGGAGACGGGACACTAGCAATATCAAAAAGCCCGGCTCACGCCGGGCTTTCGATCGTCTTGCGTCCCGATCGGCGCGCTCAATGCATCGCGGTCGAGCTGATCTGCTGCTGGATCGCCTTGAAATGATCGAGCCGGCTGATGGCGTGATCGAGCTCGTCGCCGGCCTCCTCCGCCTTCAGCTGCTCTTCCATCTCGGAGATCTGCTGGGCGAACGCGGCGTGGTCGAGCTCCTCGATCGAGGTCGCGGTCTCGGTCAGCACCGTCAGCCCCTTGTCGGAGACTTCGGCGGTACCGCCGAGCACGATGATCTTCTCGTGCTTGCCGTTCACCGTGACGGTCAGGATGCCGGGCCGCACGCTGGCAACCAGCGGCGAGTGTCCGGCGAGCACGCCGAAATCACCCTCCAGCCCGGGAACGTCGACCTGCTCGACCTCTCCCGAATAGGCGATCTTTTCCGGCGATACGAGGTCGAAGTGGAACGTGGCCATGATGCGCCTTCGCCTTACGCCGCTTCCGCGAGCTTCTTGCCCTTCTCGACGGCTTCTTCGATGGTGCCGACCATGTAGAAGGCTGCCTCCGGCAGGTGATCATACTTGCCGTCGCACAGGCCCTTGAAGCCCTTGATGGTGTCGGCGAGGTCGACGAACTTGCCCGGCGAGCCGGTGAAGATTTCGGCGACGTGGAACGGCTGCGACAGGAAACGCTCGATTTTGCGGGCGCGCGCCACGGTCAGCTTGTCCTCTTCGGACAGCTCGTCCATGCCGAGAATGGCGATGATGTCCTGCAGCGCCTTGTAGCGCTGGAGAATCTGCTGGACCAGACGGGCCACCGCATAGTGCTCCTCACCGACGATCATCGGGGAGAGCATGCGCGAGGTCGAGTCGAGCGGGTCCACCGCCGGATAGATGCCCTTTTCCGAGATGGCGCGGTTGAGCACCGTGGTGGCGTCGAGGTGGGCGAAGGAGGTCGCGGGCGCCGGGTCGGTGAGGTCGTCCGCCGGCACGTAGATCGCCTGCACCGAGGTGATCGAGCCCTTGGTGGTGGTGGTGATGCGCTCCTGCAGCGCGCCCATGTCGGTGGCCAGCGTCGGCTGATAGCCCACCGCCGAGGGGATGCGGCCGAGCAGCGCCGACACTTCCGAACCCGCCTGGGTGAAGCGGAAGATGTTGTCGACGAAGAACAGCACGTCCTGGCCCTGATCGCGGAAGTGCTCGGCGACGGTGAGGCCGGACAGGCCGACGCGGGCGCGGGCGCCCGGCGGTTCGTTCATCTGGCCGTAGACCAGCGCGCACTTGGAGCCCTGGCCGCCGCCCTTCTTGTTGACGCCCGATTCGATGAACTCGTGATAGAGGTCGTTGCCCTCGCGGGTGCGCTCGCCGACGCCGGCGAACACCGAATACCCGCCGTGAGCCTTGGCGACGTTGTTGATCAGTTCCTGGATCAGCACGGTCTTGCCGACGCCGGCGCCGCCGAACAGGCCGATCTTGCCGCCCTTGGCGTAAGGCGCCAGGAGGTCGACGACCTTGATGCCGGTGACGAGGATCTCGGCCTCGGTCGACTGCTCGGTATAGGCCGGAGCCGGCTGGTGGATGGCGCGCTTGCCTTCGGAGGCGATCGGGCCGCCCTCGTCCACCGGGTCGCCGACCACGTTCATGATGCGGCCGAGGGTACCCTCACCGACCGGCACCGAAATCGGCACGCCGGTGTCGGTCACTTCCTGGCCGCGCACCAGACCTTCGGTGGTGTCCATGGCGATGGTACGCACCGTCGATTCGCCGAGATGCTGGGCGACTTCCAGCACCAGCCGCGAACCGCCGTTGGTGGTTTCCAGCGAATTCAGAATGGCGGGCAGTTGGCCTTCGAACTGCACGTCCACGACGGCGCCGATGACCTGGGTGATACGACCGACCTGATTGGCGGGCTGGGCCATGGAAACTCTCTCCTCGAAGTCTGAAAATCGGGTGTCTTGTGTCGTTTGCTCGTGATGCCGGTCACACCGCCTCGGCGCCGGAGATGATCTCGATCAGTTCCTTCGTGATCATCGCCTGGCGGGTGCGGTTGTAGATCAGCGTCTGCTTGCGGATCATTTCGCCGGCATTGCGGGTGGCGTTGTCCATGGCGCTCATCTGCGCGCCGTAGAACGAAGCGTTGTTCTCGAGCAGCGCGCGGAAGACCTGCACGGCGACATTGCGCGGCAGAAGGCGCGTCAGGATCTCTTCCTCGCTCGGCTCGTAATCGTAGACCGCGGCGGCGACGGCGTCGCCGGCGGCCTCGATCTGCAGCGGGATGATCTGCTGGGCGGTCGGGATCTGGGCGATCACCGAGCGAAAGCGCGAGTAGAACAGGGTGCAGACGTCGAATTCGCCGGCATCGAACAGCGCGAGGACCTTCTTGGCGATGTCCTCGGCGTTCTTGAAGCCGAGCTGGCGCACGCTGCGCAGTTCGACGTGCTCGATGATCTGCTTCTCGAACAGGCGCCGCAGCTGCTCGTAGCCCTTGCGGCCGACGCAGAAGATCTTGACCGTCTTGCCCTGGGCGATCAGCGCCAGGGCGTGATCGCGGGCGAGACGCACGATCGAGGAGTTGAAGGCGCCGGACAGGCCGCGCTCGCCGGTGCAGACCAGCAGCAGGTGGACGTTGTCGCGGCCGGTGCCGGCCAATAGCGCCGGCGCCGTGCCCGAGCCGTTCGCCGCCGCGGCGATGCTGCCGATCATCTTATCCATGCGCTCGGCGAAGGGGCGCGCGGCCTCGGCGGCGGTCTGGGCGCGGCGCAACTTGGACGCCGCCACCATCTGCATCGCCTTGGTGATCTTCTGCGTCGCCTTGGTCGAGGCGATGCGGACCCGCATGTCCTTGAGTGAAGCCATTCTGCGTCTACCCCTGCGGTCGCCCGATGCGCGAACCGCGAACCCCGGTTTGGCCCGGCCGGCATGATGCCGGCCGTGACCGTCTATTCAGGCGAAATGCCTCAGGCGAAGGTCTTGGTGAAGCCGTCGACCACGCCCTTGAGCTTGGCCGCGGCGTCGTCCGACAGGTCGCGGGTGTCACGGATGGTGTTGAGGAGGTCGGCGTGCTTGCCGCGCAGCAGCGACAGCAGGCCGTCCTCGAAGTCGCGCACCTTGGTGACCGGGATGCCGTCGAGATAGCCGTTGACGCCGGCATAGATCACCGCGACCTGCTCTTCCATCTTCAGTGGCGAGAACTGCGGCTGCTTGAGGAGTTCGGTCAGGCGCGAACCGCGGCTGAGCAGGCGCTGGGTGGCGGCGTCGAGGTCGGAGCCGAACTGGGCGAAGGCCGCCATCTCGCGGTACTGGGCCAGCTCGCCCTTGATCTTGCCGGCGACCTTCTTCATCGCCTTGGTCTGCGCCGAGGAGCCGACGCGCGACACCGACAGACCGACGTTCACCGCCGGGCGGATGCCCTGATAGAACAGGTCGGTCTCGAGGAAGATCTGACCGTCGGTGATCGAGATCACGTTGGTCGGAATGTAGGCCGAGACGTCGTTGGCCTGGGTTTCGATCACCGGCAGCGCGGTGAGCGAACCGGCACCCGCGGTGTCGTTCATCTTGGCGGCGCGCTCGAGCAGGCGCGAATGCAGATAGAAGACGTCGCCCGGATAGGCTTCGCGGCCCGGCGGACGGCGCAGCAGCAGCGACATCTGGCGGTAGGCGACGGCCTGCTTGGAGAGGTCGTCATAGATGATCACGGCGTGCATGCCGTTGTCGCGGAAGTACTCGCCCATGGTGCAGCCTGTGAACGGGGCGAGGTACTGCATCGGCGCCGGGTCCGAGGCGGTGGCGGCGACGATGATGGAGTATTCCAGCGCGCCCTGCTCTTCGAGCACCTTGACGAACTGGGCGACGGTCGAGCGCTTCTGGCCGATCGCGACATAGACGCAGTAGAGCTTGATCTTCTCGTCCGGCTGCGCGTTGAGCGGCTTCTGGTTGAGAATGGTGTCGAGGGCGATCGCGGTCTTGCCGGTCTGGCGGTCGCCGATGATCAGCTCGCGCTGGCCGCGGCCGACCGGGATCAGCGCGTCGATGGCCTTGAGGCCGGTCGCCATCGGCTCGTGCACCGACTTGCGCGGAATGATGCCGGGCGCCTTGACGTCGACGCGCTTGCGCTCGGTCGCCTGGATCGGGCCCTTGCCGTCGATCGGATTGCCGAGGGCGTCGACGACGCGGCCGAGCAGGCCCTTGCCGACGGGAGCGTCGACAATGGCGCGGGTGCGCTTGACGGTCTGGCCTTCCTTGATCTCGCGGTCGGCGCCGAAGATCACGATGCCGACATTGTCGGTTTCGAGATTGAGCGCCATGCCGCGCGTGCCGTTCTCGAACTCGACCATCTCGCCGGCCTGGACGTTGTCGAGGCCGTAGACGCGGGCGATGCCGTCACCGACGCTCAGCACCTGGCCGACTTCCGTGACCTCGGCTTCCTGGCCGAAATTCTTGATCTGGTTCTTGAGAATTGCGGAAATTTCCGCGGCGCGGATGTCCATCAGCCTGCCTCTTTCATCGCGTGCTTGATCGAGTTGAGTTTGGTGCGAAGCGAACTGTCGACCATGCGGCTGCCGAGCTTGACGATAAGCCCGCCGATGATCGAGGGATCGACTTTCACGTTGAGCGAGACATCCTTGCCGGTCGCCGTCTTGAGCGCGGCGCGCAGGGTGTCGAGATTCTTGTCACTGAGCGGTTCGGCGACGGTGACGTCGGCCGAGGCCTCGCCGCGGAAGCGCGCCACCAGGACGTTGAAGGCGCGGATCACGTCGCGGACGACGAACAGGCGGCGGTTTGCGGTGAGCACGCCGAGAAACTTGGCGCCGGTGCCGGAGATGCCGACCTTGTCGAGCACCGCGTTGAGCGCCCGGGCCTGCGCATCGGCGGTGAATACCGGACTGCGCACCAGGCGGGCGAGGTCGGGGCTTTCGGCGATCAGCGCATCGAACTTGTCGAGATCCGCCTTGATGGCATCGATCGACCGCTCGTCGCGGGCAAGTTCGAAAAGGGCAGTCGCATAACGACCGGAGACACCTGAAACGGACTGATCTTCTGCTGCCACGAATGCGCTCTATCTGGCTGTCGGATGGCCAAGCCCAAAGATCGTCGCCACGCGGGTGGCAGGCGATCAAAGTCCTTGGAATTCAAGCTGGACTTTTGTTTTCGGGACGACAGGCGTGCGCCGCCGCCGCTAAAAATCGCGGTTTGCTAACATACGCGACGCGCAGGCGCAACATGACGAGGCCCTGCTGCGACCATTGTCGCGCGGGCCAAAAACCGGCCGCAGCGATACCGCGACGCGCGTCGCGACAGCCCCGGCCACGCCGTTGTGACGGTACGCCGTAACGCAGGGCCGCCCGCCTCGCCGACCGAGCGAAGCGACGGGCCGCCCTCCCTCGGCCGCGCGTTCCCGTCGAGGGCGAGGGACCCGGCTCCACCCACGGCGAACTGCCGGATCACAGCCAAGTACCGAGGTACCGCAAACGGCTTCCCTGCTCCCGCGTGGCGCAATAGTGCATTGCCGCCACCGCATAGCTGGCCCGCCGACCGTCCCCGCCACTTCATCTTGCGGGTGGCTAACGAAATCTTAGCGCCCAAGTCGAGGCGCGGATCTCAACGTTAAAAATTCGTTAAATAGAAGTATTTTTAAAGTTAACCAGATTTGGCCCAGGTTAGCCAAGTCATCCCGCGAGATTAGGGAACAAGATCCTGCGCCGCGTTTCCGCCTCATTGTCCGGTGCACGGTCCTGCCCATCCAAGCCGACCGGCTATAGCCAGGACGGAGACAAAAATACCTTCCATTTACGCTACATAGGGACAAGTTGATGAATTTAAACGTGAACTTTGCGCCGTGGCGCGCCACGACGGGACGCAAGGTCGTGACCGCAGCCATCGCTATTTCGGTCCTCGCCGCCGGCGTCTCGACCGCCTCTGCCCGCTCCCGTCACCATCATCATTCCAACTGGCGCAACGCCAACGCGTCGATTTCCTTGAGCCATGGCTTCTCCGGCATGGCCTCCTTCTACGGCAACGAATCCGGCTCCCGGACCGCTTCGGGCCAGCGCTTCAACCAGAACGCCCTGACCGCCGCCCACCGCAGCCTGCCCTTCGGCACCCGCGTCAAGGTGACCCATGCCGGGCGTAGCGTTGTCGTGACCATCAATGACCGTGGCCCGTTCGTGCGTGGCCGGGTTCTGGACCTCTCCACCGCCGCCGCGCGCGCCGTGGGACTGACTGGCCGCGGCGTCGGCATGGTCTACGCCGAAGTCCAGTAAGCTTCGGTCCAGAACGCTTCGCGGCTTCCATCGCTGAGAAGCCGAACTCGAAAAGCTGAAGTCGAACGAGGTCGGGCGACACCCTCGCCAGCGATCGCGCTGATGGCTGTCCCGATCCGCCCGGTGCGATCAGGGCGGCCGCCGGCGTTTGGGCGTGCCGGCATCGGCCCGCGCGGCACCGCAGCTCACGGTTCGAGACGGGACACGACCCGCCTCAGACGAAACTCTGGGGGTCGACATCGACCTCGAGCTTGAGGGTGCCGGTGACCTTGGGCACGTCCGTCAGCCAGTCCCGCAGATAGGCCGAGAGATCGTAGCTGCGCGTCGTTTTCACCAGCAGGCGAAAGCGGTAGCGGCCCTTGATCACCGCCAGCGGCGCTTCCGCCGGCCCCAGCACCAGCACTCCCTCGGCGGTCGGCGCCAGCGCCGCCAGCCGTCGGGCATAGCCTTCCGCGATCGGCCGATCGCCCGCCGAGACAATCAGGCTGGCGAGGCGGCCGAACGGCGGGTAGCCGGTGCGCTCGCGGGCCTCGATCTCACTGTCGTAGAAGGCCTCGCGGTCGCAGGCCACCAGCGCCTTCATCACCGGATGTTCGGGCTGGTGGGTCTGCAGATAGCCGATGCCGCGGCCCTGCTCGCGGCCGGCGCGACCGATCACCTGGTTGAGGAGCTGGAAGGTGCGCTCGGCGGCGCGGGGGTCGCCGTTGCCGAGGCCGAGATCGGCGTCGATGACGCCGACGAGATTGAGGCGCGGGAAGTGATGGCCCTTGGCCACGAGCTGGGTGCCAATGATCAGATCGACCCGGCCCTCGGCGATCTCGGTGAGCTCCGCGCGCATGGCTTCGATCGAGGTGATGAGGTCGCTCGACAGCACCATGCTGCGGGCCTCCGGAAACAACGCCGCGGCCTCTTCCTGCAGCCGCTCGACCCCGGGGCCGATGGCGGCGAGGCTCTCCTCGGCGCCGCAATGGGGGCAGAGCCGCGGCCGCGGCATCGAGAAGCCGCAGTGATGGCAGACGAGGCGCTGGCGAAAGCGGTGATCGACCAGCCAGGCGTCGCAGATGTTGCAGGAGAAGCGATGGCCGCAGGCCCGGCACAGGGTCAGCGGAGCATAACCGCGACGGTTGAGAAAGAGCAGCGCCTGCTCGCGTCGCTCGATGGCGTTGCGCACCGCCTCGGCCAGAGGCGGGGAAATGAAACGGCCGCGCGCCGGCCCCGCGCGCCGCAGATCGATGGCCTCGATATGGGGCATGTGCTGGCCGCCGAACCGCGCCGGCAACGCGATCCGCTTGTAACGACCCTTGCGGGCATTGACCTCGGTCTCCACCGAGGGCGTCGCCGAGGCCAGCACCACCGGGATTTTGGCGATATGGCCGCGCACCACCGCCATGTCACGGGCGTGATAATGGGCGCCGTCGTCCTGCTTGTAGGCCTGGTCGTGCTCCTCGTCGACGACGATCAGGCCGAGATCGGCATAGGGCAGGAACAGGGCCGAGCGCGCGCCGATCACCGTCTTTGCCTCGCCGGCGGCGATCGCCGCCCAGTTGCGGGCGCGGTTGCGCGGCGTCAGTTCCGAATGCCATTCCAGCGGCCGGACGCCGAAGCGGGCGGCGAAGCGGTCGAGGAACTGACCGGTGAGCGCGATTTCCGGCACCAGGATCAGTGCCTGGCGGCCGCGGCGCACGGTCTCCGCCACCGCCTCGAAATAGACCTCGGTCTTGCCCGAGCCGGTGACGCCGTCGAGCAGGGCGACCTGGAACGCATCCGCGCCGGCCAGCGCGCGCAGCGCCGCCGCCGCCGCCTGCTGGACCGGCGTGAAGTCGGGAACGGCGAAATCCGGGTCCGGCGCCGGCGGCGACGGAGGTTTCGGCATCACCTCCACGGTGAGCGTGCCCTCGTCGACGAGGCCGTCGACCACCCCCGCGGATACGCCGGCTTCGCGCGCGGCCTCGGATTTGGCGTGCAGCAATCCGTCGGACAGCACCTCGATCAGCCGGCGCCGTGCCGCGGTCAATCGTTGCGGCGGCTCGCCGACGAGACGTACGCCGAGGCGGGCGCGTTCCGGGCCGAGATGCTCACCCATGCGCAGTGCCATGCGCAGTACCATGCCGCGGGCCGACAAGGTGTAATTGGCGACCCAGTCGACGAAATTGCGCAGTTCGCCGCGCAGCGGCGGCACATCGTATTTGTCGGCGACATCCTTGAGGCGGTTATGCAGCCGCGGATCGGGATTGGCATTCTCGGCCCACACCACCGCCATGGTGGCCCGGGCGCCGAGCGGCACCGCGACGACGTCGCCCGGCGACAGTTCCATCCCTGACGGCACGCGATAGGAATATGTCTGGTCCAGCGCCACCGGAACCAGGACATCGACGACGCGGGAAGCTGGGCGGGGTGGCGTCAAGGGGCGACTCGGGCGGTAGACATCCTGACCCTATTACATCATCGGCAGCCGCGGTTAAGGCGCCCGGCACAGCTTTTCACGCCACGGGCGAGGCGCCTTAACCAAGGCTGAACCGCCGCGGCCGATGATGGCGCGATCGTTGGCGGGGAAGGATCATGGCGAACCACGGGACAAAGCCAAAACAGGAGGCGCAACAGTCGGCCGAGGCTGTCCTGCTGCCCTGCGCCGGCGCCGATCTCGTCGCCGAGATGACCCGCTGGCTCGGCCATCTGCGCGCCGAACGGCGGCTGTCGCCCAAGACGCTCGAAGCCTATGCCCGCGACCTGCGCCAGTTCGTGCTCTTTCTCGGACAGCACTGGGCGCAAAAGGTAACGCTGGCGCGCTTCGCAGGACTGGAAGCCTCCGATGTGCGCTCCTTCATGGCGGCCCGGCGCGCCGAGGAGGTCGCCGGCCGTTCGCTGATGCGGGCGCTGGCGGGGCTGCGCTCTTTCGCCCGTTTTCTCGAGCGCGAGGGCAAGGGCCGCGTCGGGGCGCTGGCCGCGATCCGCGCGCCGAAGGTCGCCAAGAGCCTGCCCAAACCGCTGCAAATGACCGCGGCCAAACGCATCGTCGACGCCGACCTGCGCGCCGGCGAGGACCGCGAGCCGTGGATTCTCGCCCGTGACGCCGCGGTGCTGGCGCTGCTCTACGGCTCGGGCCTGCGCATTTCCGAAGCGCTCGGCCTCAAGCGCCGCGACGTGCCGGCGCCGGGCGAGGGCGACGTGCTGGTAGTCACCGGCAAGGGCAACAAGACCCGCATGGTGCCGGTGCTGCAGAACGTGCTGCAGCTGATCACCGATTATGTCGCGGTCTGTCCCTATCACCTCGCCCCTGAACAGCCCATCTTCGTCGGCGCCAAGGGCGGGCCCTTGAGCCCGCGCATCATCCAGCTGGCGATGGCGAGCCTGCGCGGCGCGCTCGGACTGCCGGACAGCGCCACGCCCCACGCGCTGCGCCATTCCTTCGCTACCCATCTCCTGGCGCGCGGCGGCGACCTGCGCGCGATCCAGGAATTGCTCGGCCACGCCTCGCTCTCGACCACTCAGATCTACACCGGGGTCGATGCCGAACGACTGATGGACGTCTACCGCTCCGCCCATCCCCGATCATGACGGCTGCTTGACGGCTCGGCGCGACGGTATTTGGCGCTTGCGGACTGGGCGGCGGTTACGGCAAACAGGCGCGCGGAACTCGAACCGGGCGGAGGGAATCGACCATGAGCGCGCATGAAAGTATCGAGCACGCCGAGCATGCCGAGCATGCATCCAGCGAGAACAAGAAGATCGCCCTCCTGATCTCGGTGATCGCGCTCTGCCTCGCGCTATCGGAAACCCTGGGCAAGGGCGCCCAGACCGAATCCATCGGCAAGAATGTCGAAGCGGCCAATCTGTGGTCGTTCTTCCAGGCCAAGACGATCCGCCGCACCGCGGTCCAGACCGCCGCGGAGAGCCTGAAGATCACCGTGCCCGGGATCAGCGACGAGGCCCAGAAGGCGGCGGCGCTCAAGCAGGTCGAGGACTGGCAGAAGACTGCGGCGCGCTACCGCTCGGAGCCGGAGACCAACGAAGGCAGCGAGCAGCTCGCCGAGCGCGCCAAGCATGCCGAGCACGAGCGCGACCTGGCGCTTGCCAAATATCACCACTTCGAGCTCGCTTCGGGCGCCTTCCAGATCGCCATCGTCCTCGCCTCGGCGACCATCATCACCGGCATGCTGGCGCTGGCCTGGATCTCGGGCCTTCTGGCGCTCGGCGGCGTCGCCTTCACCGCACTCGGCCTGTTCGCGCCCCATGCGGTGCATTTGATGTGAGGCGATGGCGCCCGAGGGTGCGATGACGCAGACCGGCGCGGCGCGCACTTGCGGACGACCATAAACCGGGCGACGACAACATCGGGTGTGCTGCGCACTGACATCTCTGCGCGCCGCAGCTCGAAGGATGAGCAGGAACTCGTCAGTCCACCGCGGACTGCTTCGTCGATGTCGCCTGAACCCGCCGGCGGAAGCGCTGCACCAGCTTGAGCCAATGTGACCGCGCTGTCGGACGCAACGCCCTCGCCATCGCGCGCAGATGGGCGATGTAAGGGTCGGCCAGACGATGGGCGGCATCGCGCCAGCCGATCACCAGCTCGTAGCCGCGGCGAAACCAGTCGAGCTGCAGCAACTTGTCGCGGGTGACGTCGAAGGCGAAGGCGGTGATCGCGGCGCCGATGATCTTGGCCGCGGCCAGCACGATCAACGCCAGCAGCCAGTGACCATAGGCCAGCGGCCACAGCGCCAGCAATTCGAGACCGAAATAGATCGCCGCCGGGATCAGGAAGACCACCAGCGTCGCCGTCGGCGACAGATGATCGATGGCAGCGGCGATCTGCTGCTTGAGGCGGCGCCAGGGAATGATGTCGACGATCCAGCGGATCGCCGGCACCAGATGGTCCCACAGCCACTGCTCCAGCAGGAAGAGCAGCGCGAGCAGGAACCAGAGCGGCCTCAGCAGGCGGTGCATGGTCGTCCTCGGCCCCGGCTCAGCCATTCAGTTCACCTGCTCTCTCGGCTGCGCCAATTGGCGCCAACCCGTCGATCATCAGCGCCCGATCAACCCAATTCGCTGATGCCCCCAGGGTTCGCCCCCGGCCCGGAACCGCCATCGTGACGGAACTCCGTGCCGTGCGCCAGCTCACACTTACATATGAATGGCGCGCTTGCCGACCGACAGCGCCGCTTCCTTGATCGCCTCGGAACGGGTCGGATGGGCGTGACAGGTGCGGGCCAGATCCTCCGCCGAACCGCCGAACTCCATCAGCACCGCCGCCTCGTGGATCATTTCGCCCGCCTCGCGGCCGACGATGTGAACGCCGAGCACCCGGTCGGTCCTGGCGTCGGCCAGGATTTTCACCATGCCATCGGTGGTCTGGTTGACCTTGGAACGGCCGTTGGCGGTAA
The DNA here is from genome assembly GCF_024181725.1 of Bradyrhizobium sp. WD16. NCBI lineage: Bacteria > Pseudomonadati > Pseudomonadota > Alphaproteobacteria > Hyphomicrobiales > Nitrobacteraceae > Bradyrhizobium > Bradyrhizobium sp. WD16. Next base: position 1,784,192 of record NZ_CP028908.1, read on the forward strand.
AGGGAAACTTGCCGACGGTATAGGCGATGCCGGCGGCCTTGAGGTCTTCCTCGGTCTTGCCCACCGAGGCGACCTCCGGCGTGGTGTAGACCACACCCGGAATGACGTCGTAATTGACGTGGCCGGACTGGCCCGCGAGAATCTCGGCGACCGCGACCCCCTCGTCCTCGGCCTTGTGCGCCAGCATCGGACCCGCGATCACATCGCCGATGGCATAGACGCCGGGCACCGTGGTGGCGAAATGCGCGTCGGTCTGGATCCGGCCGCGATTGTCGAGGGCGACGCCGGCCTCCTTGAGACCGAGCCCGTCGGTAAAGGGCACGCGGCCGACGGCGACCAGCACGACATCGGCTTCCAGCGTCTCCGCCCCGCCGCCAGCGGCGGATTCGATCTGCGCCTTGAGCTTCTTGCCCGAGGCATCGACCGCCGTCACCTTGGCGCCGAGCTTGAAGGCGATACCCTGCTTCTCAAGGATGCGCTGGAACTGGCGGACGATCTCGCCATCCATGCCCGGCAGGATGCGATCCAGGAATTCCACCACGGTGACCTGCGCGCCGAGGCGCCGCCACACCGAGCCGAGCTCGAGGCCGATGACACCGGCGCCGATCACGACCAGCTTCTCCGGCACCTTGTCGAGCGATAGCGCACCCGTCGAGGAGACGATGCGCTTCTCGTCGATCTCGATGCCCTTGAGGCGGGTGACGTCGGAGCCCGAGGCGATGACGATGTTCTTCGTCTCGAAGATTTCGGTCTTGCCGTCGGCCGCCTTGACCTCGACCCGGCCGGTGCCGAGCACCTTGCCGGTGCCGCGCAGCACATCGATCTTGTTCTTCTTCATCAGGAAATCGACGCCCTTGACGTTGCCGTCGATGCCTTCCTGCTTGAACTTCATCATCGCCGGCAGGTCGAGCTTGGGCGTGGGAACGCCGATGCCCATCTTGGCGAAGGAATGCTCGGCTTCCTCGAACAGTTCCGACGCGTGCAGCAGCGCCTTGGACGGCATGCAGCCGACATTGAGGCAGGTGCCCCCGAGCGTCGGCTTCTTCTCGACCACGGCGACCTTCATCCCAAGCTGCGCCGCGCGGATAGCGCCGACATAGCCCCCCGGGCCGGTGCCAATGACAATCAGATCGTAGCTCGCCATGAGTGCTCCTGTTCGGGACTTGAAGTGCCGCGGCTTCTTCAGCGGCCGCCGGACACGTCGAGGATGGAAGATGTGACGTAGGACGCATCGTCGGACATCAGCCAGACGATGGCATTGGCAATTTCATCCGCGGTGCCGACGCGCTGCATCGGCACGTTCTTGGCGAGGCGGAAGGCGCGGTCGGGCTCCCCGCCGCTGGCGTGAATGTCGGTATCGATCAGGCCAGGCCGCACCGCCGTGACGCGGATACCCTCGGCGGCGACCTCGTAGCCGAGGCCGAGGGTGAAGGTGTCGATCGCCGCCTTGGAGGCGGCGTAGTCGACATAGGTGTTGGGCGAGCCGAGCTTGGCCGCCACCGACGACAGGTTGACGATGACGCCGCCCTTGCCGCCGTGGCGGGTCGACATCCGCTTCACCGCCTCGCGGGCGCAGAGCATGCTCCCGGTGACGTTGACGGTCATGATGCGGGCGATGCGCGCCGCGCTCATGTCTTCCACCCGCGCCGAGACGTCGACGACCCCGGCATTGTTGACCAGCGCGCCGAGCTCGCCGAAGCCGTCCGCGGCCTTGAACAGGCCGAGGATGTCGGCTTCGGAAGCGACGTCGCAACGGGTCGCCATCGCCGCGCCGCCGGCGGACGTGATGGTGGAGACCACCTCCTGCGCCGCTTCGGCGTTGCTGGCGTAGCCGATCAGGACACGCCAGCCGCGCTTGGCGGCGAGCAGGGCGGTGGCGCGGCCGATGCCGCGGCTGCCTCCGGTAATGACGGCAACGCGATCGCTCATGACCTAACCCCTGCGCGCGATCAGAGATCGAGGACGAGGCGCGCCGGATCTTCCAGCGTCTCCTTGATGCGGACGAGGAAGGTGACCGCCTCCTTGCCGTCGATGACGCGGTGGTCATAGGACAGCGCGAGATACATCATCGGCCGGACCTCGATCTTGCCGCCGACCACCACGGGCCGCTCCTGGATCTTGTGCATGCCCAGAATGCCGGACTGCGGCGCGTTGAGGATCGGCGTCGACATCAGCGAACCGTAGACGCCGCCGTTGGAGATGGTGAAGGTGCCGCCCTGCATCTCCTCGATCTTGAGCTGGCCGTCGCGGGCGCGGCGACCGAACTCGGAGATCGACTTCTCGATTTCGGCAATCGACTTGACGTCGCAGTCGCGCACCACCGGCACGACGAGGCCCTTGTCGGTGCCGACCGCAACCCCGAGGTGATAGTAGTTCTTGTAGATCAGGTCGGTGCCATCGATCTCGGCATTCACCGCCGGCACGTCCTTGAGCGCCTGAACGCAGGCGCGGGCGAAGAAGCCCATGAAGCCGAGCTTCACGCCGTGCTTCTTCTCGAACACGTCCTTGTACTGGCTGCGCAGCGCCATCAGGTGGCTCATGTCGACCTCGTTGAAGGTCGTGAGCATGGCGGCGGTGTTCTGCACATCCTTGAGGCGGCGGGCGATGGTCTGGCGCAGACGCGTCATCTTCACCCGCTCCTCGCGGGCGGCGTCGTCGGCCGGCGACGGCGCCCGCACCTGGACGGCGGCGGCCGGCTGGCTGACCGGGGTCGGCGCGGCGGCGGCCTTCTCGATGGCGGCCAGCATGTCACCCTTGGTGACGCGGCCATCCTTGCCCGAGCCCGGCACGGTTGCGGCATCGATGCCGCTTTCGGCCGACAGTTTCCGCACCGACGGCGCCAGCGTCGCATCGGTCGGCGCGAGTTTCGGCGCAGCGGCGGCGACTGACGCGGCCGCAGGCTTGGCGGCGGGCGCCGCGGCGGCCGGCTTGGCGGCGGCGCCGTCCGAGATCTGGCCGAGCAGCGCGCCGACCGCGACGGTCTCGCCGTCCTTGGCGACGATCTCGCCGAGCGTGCCGGCAGCCGGCGCCGGCACCTCGATGGTGACCTTGTCGGTCTCCAGCTCCACCAGCGGCTCGTCGACGGCGACGGCCTCGCCCTGCTTCTTGAACCAGCGCCCGATCGTCGCCTCGGTGACGGATTCGCCGAGCGTGGGGACACGAATTTCGGTCATGATGTTTTCCCTTTTGCGCCGACGCCTGTCGCGGCGCGGCGTTCTAGATCTCTGACTTGAAGCGAACGGCCGGAGACCCGGCCCGGAAAATAATCTGGTGATGCAGCCGGCCGCGCCGCGAGCACTTCGCCCACGGCACGGCCGTCGTCAGACATTCGTCAGTTCAGCGCCTCGTCGAGCAGCGCCTTGAGCTGGGCGAGATGCTTGGACATCAGACCGGTGGCGGTCGCCGCCGAGGCGGCACGGCCCGCATAACGCGGACGCCGGCTGGCGGCGCCAATCTGGTTGAGCACCCACTCGAGATACGGCTCGATGAAGTGCCAGCTGCCCATGTTGCGCGGCTCTTCCTGGCACCACACCATCTCCGCCGTCTTGAAGCGGCCGAGCTCGTGGACCAGGGTCTTCATCGGCACCGGATAGAGCTGCTCGAGGCGCAGCAGATAGACGTCGTTGACGCCGCGCTTCTCGCGCTCCTCGAGCAGGTCGTAGTAGACCTTGCCCGAGCACAGCACGACACGACGGATCTTGTCGTCGGCGACCAGCTTGATCTCGCCGCCCTTCTCCGCATCGTCATGCAGCACGCGATGGAACGAGGTGCCGAGCGAGAGTTCGTCGAGGGTCGACACCGCGCGCTTGTGGCGCAGCAGCGACTTCGGCGTCATCAGGATCAGCGGCTTGCGGATCTCGCGCTTGAGCTGCCGGCGCAGGATGTGGAAGTAGTTCGCCGGCGTGGTGCAGTTGGCGACCTGCATGTTGTCTTCGGCGCAGAGCTGCAGAAAGCGCTCCAGGCGCGCCGACGAATGCTCCGGCCCCTGACCCTCGTAGCCGTGGGGCAGCAGGCAGACGAGGCCGGACATGCGCAGCCACTTGCGTTCGCCCGAGGAGATGAACTGGTCGAACACCACCTGGGCGCCGTTGGCGAAGTCGCCGAACTGGGCTTCCCAGACCGTCAACGCGTTCGGCTCGGCGAGCGAATAGCCGTATTCGTAGCCGAGCACCGCCTCTTCCGACAGCAGCGAGTTGATGACCTCGTAGCGGCCCTGCTTCTCGGAGAGATGGTTGAACGGCGTGTAGCGGCTCTCGTCTTCCTGGTCGTAGAGCACCGAATGGCGCTGCGAGAAGGTGCCGCGCTCGCAGTCCTGGCCGGACAGGCGAACGCGGAAGCCGTCTTCCATCAGCGAGCAGAACGACAGCGCCTCGGCGGTCGCCCAGTCGATCCCCTGGCCGGTCTCGATGGCCCTGGCGCGGTTGTCGAGAAAGCGCTGCGCGGTGCGGTGGACGCGGAAGCCCTCGGGCACCTTGGTGATCTTGCGGCCGATCTCCTTGAGCAGCGGCGCATCGACCCCGGTGACCCCGCGGCGCGGATCCTCGTCGACGTCGGCGATCTTGAAGCCGGCCCACTTGCCGTCGAGCCAGTCCGCCTTGTTCGGCTTGTAGCCGGCGCCGGCCTCGAACTCGGCGTCGAGGCGCGCCCGCCAGTCGGCCTTGGCCTTATCGACCTCGCCTTCGGTGACGACGCCGTCGGCGACGAGGCGCTTGGTGTAGATCTCCAGCGTCGACGGGTGCGAGGCGATCTTCTTGTACATCACCGGCTGGGTGAACGAGGGCTCGTCGCCTTCGTTGTGGCCGTGCCGGCGATAGCAGAACATGTCGATGACCACCGGCTTGTGGAACTTCTGCCGGTACTCGATCGCGACCTTGGCGGCGAACACCACCGCCTCGGGATCGTCGCCGTTGACGTGGAAGATCGGCGCATCGATCATCTTCGCCACGTCGGACGGATAGGGCGAAGAGCGCGAATAGCGCGGATAGGTGGTGAAGCCGATCTGGTTGTTGACGATGAAGTGCAGCGAACCGCCGGTGCGGTAGCCCTTCAGATCCGACAGGCCGAAACATTCGGCGACCACGCCCTGGCCGGCGAAGGCGGCATCGCCGTGCATCAGCAGCGGCAGCACCGAGGTGCGCTGATCCGGCGGATCGCCGTGCTGGTCCTGCTTGGCGCGGACCTTGCCCAGCACCACCGGATCGACGATCTCGAGATGCGACGGGTTCGCGGTCAGCGACAGGTGGACCTTGTTGTTGTCGAACTCGCGGTCGGACGAAGCGCCGAGGTGGTACTTCACGTCGCCGGAGCCCTCGACCTCGTCGGGATTGGCCGAGCCGCCCTTGAACTCGTGGAACAGCGCCCGGTGCGGCTTGGCCATCACCTGGGTCAGCACGTTGAGGCGACCGCGGTGCGGCATGCCGACCACGATCTCCTTCACGCCGAGATTGCCGCCGCGCTTGATGATCTGCTCGAGCGCCGGAATCAGCGATTCGCCGCCGTCGAGGCCGAAGCGCTTGGTGCCGGTGAATTTGAGGTCGCAGAACTTCTCGAAGCCCTCGGTCTCGATCAGCTTCATCAGGATGGCGCGCCGGCCCTCGCGGGTGAAGCTGATTTCCTTGTCCGGCCCCTCGATGCGCTCCTGGATCCAGGCCTTCTGCGCCGGATTGGAGATGTGCATGAACTCGACGCCGAGCGTCTGGCAGTAGGTGCGCTGGCAGATCGCGACGATCTCGCGCAGGGTGCCGAATTCAAGGCCGAGCACGTGGTCGAGGAAGATCTTGCGGTCCCAGTCGGCGTCGGTGAAGCCGTAGGACCGCGCGTCGAGTTCCTCATGGTCCTTCTGGCCCTCGATGCCCAGCGGGTCGAGATTGGCATGGAAGTGGCCGCGCATGCGGTAGGCGCGGATCAGCATCAGGGCGCGAATCGAATCGCGCGTCGCCTGCTGCACGGCTGATGCCGTCAGTTCGCCGCCGCTGGCCTGGGCCTTGGCCTGCAACTTGGCGCCGAGCACCTTCTCGGCCTGGGGCCAGTTGCCGTCGAGGGCGGAGGTCAATTCGTCGCTGGGCGCGACCGGCCAGTTCGCCTTCTCCCACGACGGGCCCTGGGCATTACGGGCGACGTCCGCCGGCTGGTCTTTCAGGCTCTTGAAAAATTCCCGCCACTCGGCATCGACCGATGCCGGATCCTTCTCGTAGCGGCCATAGATCTCGTCGATATAGGCGGCGTTGCCACCGTAGAGAAACGAAGTGAGGGCGAAAGCGGCGTTCGCGTCCTGGCGAGACATAATCGCGTCCTGGGTTCTTTTGTTGTCGCGCGGGAGTACTGGCGGCAAATACCCGGCCGACGAAACCGGCCGAGTCCGTGGCGCCTCCTTTAACCCATTTAGGTCAAACTTACGCGTCGAAAAGCACCTAGAGTTGAATCCAAATTCACGGCAATGTGGATCGGGATTCCAGTGCCAACATCTTGATCGGCAAAGCTTTCCTAAATCGTCCGACAAAAAAATGAGCCCCGGACGAGATCCGGGGCTCTGCTTGAATTTCAGACTTGTGACAGGGCCTCACCAGCCCGGTCCTGGCATGCCAACCGGCCGTTCAGCGGCGCAGCAGTTCCGCCAGCGTCTTGCCAAGGCGCGCCGGCGACGGCGAGACCTTGACGCCCGCCTCTTCCATCGCCGCGATCTTGGAACCGGCATCGCCCTTGCCGCCGGCGATGATGGCGCCGGCATGGCCCATGCGGCGCCCCGGAGGGGCGGTGCGGCCGGCGATGAAACCGACCATCGGTTTCTTGCGGCCGCGCTTGGCCTCGTCCTTGAGGAACTGGGCCGCATCCTCCTCGGCCGAACCGCCGATCTCGCCGATCATGACGATCGATTCGGTCTTGGGATCGGCCAGGAACATCTCGAGCACGTCGATGAACTCGGTGCCCTTGACCGGATCGCCGCCGATACCCACCGCCGAGGTCTGGCCGAGGCCCTCCTGGGAGGTCTGGAACACCGCCTCGTAGGTCAGGGTGCCGGAGCGCGACACAATGCCGACGGTGCCGGGCCGGAAGATATTGGCCGGCATGATGCCGATCTTGCATTCGCCGGCGGTGACGACGCCCGGGCAGTTCGGGCCGATCAGGCGCGACTTCGAACCCGACAGGGCGCGCTTGACCCGCACCATGTCGAGCACCGGGATGCCCTCGGTGATGCAGACGATCAGCGGGATCTCGGCATCGATGGCCTCGCAGATCGCATCCGCAGCGCCCGGCGGCGGCACATAGATCACCGAGGCGTCGGCGCCGGTCCTGGCCCTGGCTTCGGCCACGGTGTCGAACACCGGCAGGCCGAGATGGGTCGAGCCGCCCTTGCCCGGCGAGGTACCGCCGACCAGTTTGGTGCCGTAAGCCAGCGCCGCCTCGGAATGGAAGGTGCCATTCTTGCCGGTGAAGCCCTGGGTAATGACCTTGGTATTCTTGTCGATCAGGACGGACATCGGCTTACTTCCCCTTCACGGCGTTGACGATCTTCTGGGCGGCATCGTCGAGATCGTCGGCCGGCAGCACGTTGAGACCGGATTCGCTGATGATCTTCTTGCCTTCCGCGACATTGGTGCCCTCGAGGCGCACCACCAGCGGCACCTTGAGGCCGACCGCCTTGACCGCGGCGATGACGCCGCGGGCGATCACGTCGCACTTCATGATGCCGCCGAAGATGTTGACCAGGATGCCCTTCACGTTCGGATCGGCGGTGATGATCTTGAACGCCGCAGTCACCTTCTCCTCGGAAGCGCCGCCGCCGACATCGAGGAAGTTAGCCGGGCTCTCGCCGTAGAGCTTGATGATGTCGAGGGTGGCCATGGCGAGGCCGGCGCCGTTGACCATGCAGCCGATGGTGCCCTCAAGCGCGATATAGGCGAGGTCATATTTCGACGCCTCGATCTCCTTGGCGTCCTCCTCGGTGGTGTCGCGCAGCGCGACCACGTCCGCGTGGCGGTAGAGCGAGTTGGAGTCGAACGACACCTTGGCATCGAGGCAGCGCAGCTGGCCCTGCTTGGTGATGATCAGCGGGTTGATTTCCAGCATCGCCATGTCCTTGGCGACGAAGGCGTTATAGAGCTGGGTGATGAGCTGCTCGGCCTGCTTGGCGAGATCGCCCTTGAGCCCCAGCGCCTGGGCCGCGGTGCGGCCGTGATGCGGCATCACGCCGGTGGCCGGGTCGACCGAGAAGGAGACGATCTTCTCGGGCGTCTTGTGCGCCACTTCCTCGATGTCCATGCCGCCTTCGGTCGAGACCACGAAGGCGATCCGCGAAGTCTCGCGGTCGACCAGCGCCGAGAGATAGAGCTCCTTCTCGATGTCGGAGCCCTCTTCGATGTAGAGGCGGTTGACCTGCTTGCCGGCCGGGCCGGTCTGCACCGTGACGAGGGTCGCGCCCAGCATCTGCTTGGCGAAGGTCGTGACCTCGTCGACCGATTTGGCGAGGCGGACGCCGCCCTTGTCGCCGGCACTCGCTTCCTTGAACTTGCCCTTGCCACGGCCACCGGCGTGGATCTGGCTCTTCACCACCCACAGCGGACCGCCGAGTTCCTGCGCCGCGGCCTCGGCCTCCTCGGCCTTGAAGATCGGCACGCCACGTGACACCGGCACACCGAATTCCTTCAGCAGTGCCTTGGCCTGGTATTCGTGAATGTTCATCGTGAACCTCTGGTGGGATCAAACCGTGCGGCGGACCGCGGCGAAGGGCGTTGGAGCATGATCCGGTGCGCGATGGCTGTTCGACTGGAAGCTATCGCGCTCCGGAACGGGACCTCTTACTTCAGGAGATCCGGCGCGATCTTGCGGCAGGCGTCGACCAGGCCCTGAACCGAGGCGACCGACTTGTCGAAGGCCTCGCGATCCTTGCCGCCGAGTTCGATCTCGACGATGCGCTCGACGCCCTTGGCGCCGATCACCACCGGCACGCCGACATACATGTCCTTGACGCCGTATTCGCCGGAAAGATGCGCGGCGCAGGGCAGCACGCGCTTCTTGTCGCGCAGATAGCTCTCGGCCATCGCGATGGCGGAGGCGGCCGGCGCGTAGAAAGCCGAGCCGGTCTTGAGCAGGTTGACGATCTCCGCGCCGCCGTTGCGGGTGCGATCGACGATCTCGTCGATGCGGGCCTGAGAGGTCCAGCCCATCTTGACGAGGTCCGGCAGCGGGATGCCGGCCACGGTGGAATAGCGCACCAGCGGCACCATGGTATCACCGTGACCGCCGAGCACGAAGGCGGTAACGTCCTCGACCGAGACATTGAACTCGTCGGCGAGGAAGTAGCGAAAGCGCGCCGAGTCGAGCACGCCGGCCATGCCGACGACCTTCTTGGCCGGCAGGCCCGAGGCCTTCTGCAGCGCCCAGACCATGGCATCGAGCGGATTGGTGATGCAGATGACGAAGGCGTTCGGAGCGTACTTCTTGATGCCGGCGCCGACCTGCTCCATGACCTTGAGGTTGATGCTGAGGAGGTCGTCGCGGCTCATGCCCGGCTTGCGCGGCACGCCGGCGGTGACGATCACGACGTCAGCGCCGTCGATCGCCTCATAGGCGTTGGCGCCGACCAGGCGGGCGTCGAAGCCATCCACCGGCGACGACTGGGCAATATCGAGCGCCTTGCCCTGGGGCACGCCCTCGGCGATGTCGAACAACACCACGTCGCCCAGTTCCTTGAGCCCGACGAGGTGCGCGAGCGTACCGCCGATCTGACCGGAGCCAATCAAAGCAATCTTGTTGCGTGCCATGGGAAACTGTCCTTTGAGACCAGGATGAGGGGGGACGTCTTGCGGGCGCCCTGGAGGAAATCTGGCAGAGGCTGTTAGCTCTTTCGCCGCACCCGTTCAAGTCGACGCCGCCGCGCCACGCCTCGTCCATTCGGCGATAGCCTCGCGCCCCGCCTGAGACGGGGGCCTGGCCGCGCGGAGATCCGACAAGCCCCGGCGCGTGCCTGAAAACTGGTCAGTTGCGCCTGGATACGCCGGATCAGGTTTCGACCAGACCTGTGCTGGCGCCGCTGGCGGCGGAATCGACGCTGCGGCCGTGAGGCAGTGCCAGATAGGATTCCGAGCCCATTTCGATCAGGCGGGACGAGGTCCGCTTGAATTCATTGGCCTCGACACCTTCGGTGGCGCGATAGAGCGACACCGGATCGGCTGCAGCCGAGGCGAGCAGCTTGACGCCGTTATCGTAAAGCGTGTCGATCAGAGTGATGAAGCGCTTGGCAGCGTTGCGGTCCGCATAATCCATCGCCGGCACATGATCGAGCACGATGGTGTGATACTCGTGGGCGAGGCGCAGATAATCGGACGCCGCGAGCGGCTCTTCGCACAACTGTGCGAAGGAGAACCGCGCCACCCCGTGCGCCGCGCGTGGAACACGCAGCCGCCGGCCCTTGACGAGAAAATCATGCGGCTCGCCGTGGGCGCCGCCGGTCAGCCGCAGGAAGGCCTTGTCCAAGCCGATCTCGGCCTCCGCGTCGTCCGGCACCAGCCAGCATCTGGCGCCGGCGAGTTTCTCCAGGCGGAAATCAGTGCGGGCGTCGAGGCGCAGCACCTCCATATGATTCTTGATCTGCGCAATGAACGGCAAGAACAAAGCGCGGTTGAGACCGCCTTTGTAGAGATCGTCCGGCGCCACGTTCGAGGTCGCGACCACCACGGTGCCGAGCGCGAACAGCCGCTCGAACAGGCGACCGAGGATCATGGCATCGGCGATGTCGGTGACATGGAATTCGTCGAAGCAGAGCAGCCATGCCTCATCGAAAATGGTCTGGGCGGCGAGCCGGACCGGATCGGCCTCTTCGATCTCGCCGGCGACGATCTTCTGGCGAAAACCGTAGATCCGCTCGTGGACGTCGGCCATGAATTCGTGAAAATGGGCGCGGCGCTTGTGACTGACATTGCTGCCCTCGAAGAACAGGTCCATCAGCATGGTCTTGCCGCGGCCGACCTCGCCGTGAATATAAAGCCCGCGCAGCGGTGTCGCGGCTTTCTTGTCGCCGAACAGCCGGCCGAGGAAGCCGTTCCTGGCGCCGGGCCGATAGTCGGAGAGCCGTGCCTCGAGCGCTGTATAGGCTTCGACGATCTGCGCCTGGGCCGGGTCGGCCTCGATCTCACCACTACGGACGAGCGACTGATAACGCGCGCGGAACGAAACGTCGGAGGCAGAGACCATCGCAGCGGCAAGCCCTTCTGGGCAGTGAGGGGGCGGACGGAGCAGAGCGGGCGCCAATTGCCCGACCGACCGGAGGACTGGCCGCTAACGGCCAAAAATTTGTCAAAGATGCAAGGGGAAAAGCCGCAGCCGCGCCATGCGCGGCGACCTTATCGGCCGCGCCGCGGGGCCTGCACGACCGGCCGAATGCGGTTCAGGGGCTCAGGGCGTAGGTATCCTCGATCACATAGGGGCCGCCGCCCACCGACGAGCGCGACGAGAACAGCACGAAGCGCGAGGCGGTGAAGACCCGAGTCGGGAAATAGCCGCGCACCGACAGATAGTCGGCGACGTCCTGGTTCGAGGAGTCGCGCAAGCGCGCGAGCGTCACGTGCGGCGTGAATTTGCGGCCCTCGGGATCGAGCCCGAACCGCTGCATCAGCCGCTCGAGCTCCGCCTGCAATTCCATCAGGGGACGGCTCGGCACCACGGATGCGACCACGGCGCGGGGCTTCTTGCCGCCGAACGACGCCAATCCCTGCAGGGCGACTTCGAACGGCCTGCGGTTGACGCGGAAGAGAGTCGAGGCGATCTCGTTCGCCACCATGCCATCGATGTCGCCGATGAAGCGCAGCGTGACGTGGTAATTTTCCGGATCGATCCAGCGGGCCCCTGGCAGGCCGCCTCGCAAACTCGACAGCGTCTGTCCGATCTCGGCGGGAATTTCCAGTCCGGTAAATAGACGCGGCATCACGAAAACCCTCGATGCAGAGGCTGGTGACGAATCACTCGCACCTCCTTTCTAACGCAGCTCGATGACAGAGCGAAGGGCGGCCACCATCACGTCGCGCGGATCGGGCGAGTCAGTCTTTCGGCGCGGCAGGGCTGCCCATGAAACAGGCTTGGCGCGCCGGATTTGCCGCCAATCCTCGGCACGCAAATCACAGTCATGCGAGTGGTCCGATTCCAACATCGCCATCCCGTCCCGGCCGGCGCCCGTGCGAGTGTCAGAATTAAGGGACCGCTAGTGTCCCGTCTCCGAATTACCGCTTCGTTTGCCTCACCCGCGCACGGTCATTCGGAGACATCGGGACACTAGCAAAATCAAAAAGCTAGTGTGGCTTATGCGGTGGATCTGCCGTTCGTTTCAGCATCGCAGCGAATTCTTCAAACGCGCGTCGGATCCAAAACCGCATTACAATCATAATGATGCGAGTGTCCCTTCGTTTCCAGCGTGCGTGGAAGCGCCTGCTGCAAAGGGATACGAACGTTAGAACCGGGACGCGAGGAGCGCCTCGACGCTGGGCATGATCCGGCCGACGATGACGTCGACGCCGGCGGCGGTTGGATGCAGCCCGTCGGGCTGAGTGAGTTTCGCATCGCCGGCGACACCGTCGAGAAAGAACGGATAGAGCGGCACATCGTGGGCCTTGGCGAGTTCGGGATAAATCGCATCGAATTTGCCGACATAGTCGGGACCGAGATTGCGCGGCGCGTACATCCCGCACAGCATCACCGCGATCCCGCGCTGCTGGAGGCGGGTGATGATCTCGTCGAGGGCGGCGCGCGTCACGCTCGGATCGACGCCGCGCAGGGCATCGTTGGCGCCGAGTTCGACCAGCACGGCGCGCGTGCCGTCGGGGATCGACCAGTCGAGCCGGTCGCGGCCGCCGGAGGCGGTGTCGCCGGACACCCCGGCGTTGATGATGTCAACCGCTATCCCCTTGTCTGCAAGGGATTTTTTCAATCGCTCCGGGAATGCCGCCGCCGCCGGCAGACCGTAGCCTGCGGTCAGGGAATCACCCAGTACCGCCAGCCTGAACGGCGCGCTTGCATCGGCGCGGGCCGCCGTCGCTGCCAACATGGGTCCAAAACCCGCCATCAAGACTCCCGACAACAGGGCCAGCGCCATCACGCTTGCGCGAAGCGCCCGTCGCGGCCACTCGACCCGGCCGGCGAAACTCCCATATGACAGTTCCATGGACAAACTCACCCAAGACAATCTCGCCCAAGACGAACGCAGCCCAGACGTCGACCGCACCACACCTCCAGGCAGCTCCGACCCGATCGTCGTCGCTGGCGTCAATCTTTCCCTCGGCGAGGGCGCCGCGCGGGTCCACATCCTCAAGGATGTGAATCTGCGGATTGGCGCGGGTGAAGCGGTCGGACTGATCGGCGCATCCGGCTCTGGCAAGTCGACGCTGCTCATGGTCATGGCTGGACTGGAGCGACCCGATAGTGGCGAAGTGGTGGTTGGCGGAGTGGCTTTCAATGGTCTCGACGAGGACGGGCTGGCCAGGTTCCGCGGCCGTCATGTCGGTATCGTCTTCCAGGCCTTCCATCTGATCCCGACGATGACGGCGCTGGAAAACGTCGCGGTGCCGCTCGAACTCGCCGGCGCAAGCGACGCCTTCGGCCGCGCCGCAGCCGAGCTTGAGGCGGTCGGGCTCGGCGAACGCCAGCATCACTATCCGGCGCAATTATCCGGCGGCGAACAGCAGCGCGTGGCACTGGCCCGCGCACTCGCCCCCGCCCCGGCGATCCTCGTCGCCGATGAGCCGACCGGCAATCTCGACGAGACCACCGGCAAGCAGATCATGGACCTCTTGTTCGCCAAGCACCGCGAGCGGGGCATGACGCTGGTGCTGGTGACCCATGACGCGGCGCTGGCCCGGCGCTGCAACCGCGTGGTGCGCCTGCGCTCGGGGCGGATCGACAGCACTGCCGCCCATCACCCCACCGAGACGGTGGCTCCATGAGGGTTCCATGAGTATTGCCCTCGATGGCGCAAAGCCGTCGCGCACCGCGCCGGACAAGCGACTGGGCGGCCTTTCGCTACGCTATGCCATGCGTGAATTGCGTGGCGGGCTTTCGGGCTTCTACGTGTTCATCGCCTGCATCGCGCTCGGCGTGATGGCCATTGCCGGCGTCGGCTCGGTGGCGGCGAGCCTGCATGACGGCCTCTCCCGCGAAGGCCGCACGCTGCTCGGCGGCGACATCGCCTTCGCCCTGATCCAGCGTGAGGCAAACGAAGCCGAGCGCGCCTTTCTCGACGCCCACGGCGCGGTATCGGCGGCGGCGACCCTGCGCGCCATGGTGAAGGGGCCGAGCGGCGAATTCGCCCTGGTGGAAGCCAAGGCGGTGGACGACCGCTATCCGCTGCTCGGCAAGGTCGTCCTCGCGCCCGATCAGCCGATTGCCGCCGCGCTCGCAGCCCATGACGGCGCCTTCGGTGCCGTAGCCGACCCGGTTCTGCTCTCACGGCTCGATCTCAAGGTCGGCGACCGCATCAGCATGGGCGCCACATCGCTCGTCATCAAGGCGGCCCTCGAAACCGAGCCCGACCGGCTCGCGGGCGGCGTCGGCTTCGGCCCGCGACTTCTGATCAGCCAGGACGCGCTGCGGGCAACGGGACTGCTTCAGCCCGGCAGCCTGGTGCGCTGGACCTATCGGCTGCGGCTGCCGGACGCGCAGAGCGACGACCGCGCCGAAGCGGCAGTGATCGACGCGGCCCGGGCACAACTGCCCGAAGCCGGCTGGGAGATCCGCAGCCGGAGCAACGCCTCGCCGCAACTGGAGCGCAGCATCACGCGCTTCACCCAATTCCTCACTCTGGTCGGTCTCGCCGCGCTGCTGGTCGGCGGCGTCGGCGTCGCCAATGCGGTGAAGAGCCATATCGACGGCCGGCGCGAGGCCGTGGCGACGCTCAAGAGCCTGGGCGCCACCGGACGCGAGGTCTTCACCATCTACCTTGTCCAGGTGCTGCTGCTCGCCGCCGTCGGCGCGGCCATCGGGCTGCTGCTTGGCGCGGCGCTCCCATTCGTTCTGGTCGCGCTGTTCGGATCGCTTCTGCCGCTGCCCGTCGTGCCGGCGCTGCACCCCACGGCGCTGCTGCTGGCGCTGCTCTACGGCCTGCTGACGGCATTGGCTTTTGGCCTGTGGCCACTCGGACGCGTGCACGACATCCCGGTGGCGAGCCTGTTCCGGGATGCGATCGATGCCGACCGAGCGGGCTACTGGCCGCGGCGCCGTTATCTTGTGCTGACCGCGGCCGTCGTCGCCCTGCTCGTCGCGGTGGTGATCGGGCTCGCTTATGACCGGCTGATCGCGGCGATCTTCGTCGCCGCCGCCGTCGTCGTTTTCGCCCTGCTGCGCATCGTCGCCGCCGCGGTAATGGCGCTGGCGCGCGCCCTGCCGCGACCGCGCGGCACCATGCTGCGGCTCGCCGTCGGCAACATCTACCGTCCCGGGGCGCTGACCCCGACGGTGGTGCTGTCGCTGGGTCTCGGGCTGTCGGTGCTGGTCACCATTACCCAGATCGACGGCAACCTGCGCCGCCAGTTCCTGGCGGCGCTGCCGGACAAGGCGCCATCGTTCTTCTTCCTCGACATCCCGGCAAAGGAGGCCGACCGCTTCGCCGCCTTCGTCCAGGCCGCGGTGCCCGACGGGCACGTGGAGCGGGTGCCGATGCTGCGTGGCCGGATCACGGCGGCGCACGGCGTCCGCGCCGAGGACATCAAGCCGTCGAGCAGCGCCGAATGGGCCCTGCAGGGCGACCGAGGCATTACCTATGCGTATGACGTGCCGAAAGGGTCGACGGTGGTGGAAGGACAATGGTGGAGCCGCGACGATGACGGGCCGCCGCTGGTCTCCATGGAGAAGAAGGTGGCCGACGGCCTCGGGCTGAAGCTCGGCGACACCGTCACGGTCAACGTGCTCGGCCGCGACATCACCGCCACCGTCGCCAACCTGCGCAGCGTCGATTGGCAGAGTCTCGGCATCAACTTCGTGCTGGTCTTCACGCCGAAGACTTTCGCCGGCGCGCCCCACACCCATCTCGCAACGCTGACCGAGGAGCACCCGAACGCCGCAACCGACGCCGCGGTGGTACGCGCCGTCGCCACCCGTTTTCCCATGGTCACCAGCATCCGGGTGCGCGAAGCGCTCAAGACCGTCGGCGCGCTGGTGGAGAACCTCGTGCTGGCAATGCGCGGCGCCAGCGCCATCACTCTGGTCGCGGCCATCCTGGTGCTGGCCGGAGCGCTGGCGGCCGGCCACCGCCACCGGGTCTACGACGCCGTCATCCTCAAGACGCTCGGGGCGACGCGGCTGCGGCTGATCGGCGGCTATGCCCTCGAATACCTGCTGATCGGTCTTGCCACCGCGGCTTTCGGTATCGCCGCAGGCAGCGTCGCGGCCTGGCTGATCGTCACCCGGCTGATGACACTGGGGTTCGTCTGGCAGGGCCCCAGCGCCGCCGCCGTGGCGTTTGCCGCGCTCGTGGTCACCGTCGGCCTCGGACTGGTCGGCACCCTGATTGCCCTGAATCAGAAACCGGCGGCGGTGTTGCGCAACCTGTAAGGGGAACCGAGGCGTAAGCTTGGTGTAAGCTTTGCGATCTTCGCGCGCAGTTAACGAAGGATGTGCGGAAGGCGGTTTTGTCGCAGCTTTAGGCTCGCTGCAAGGGAATGCGAACGTTAGAACCGGGACACTAGCGACATTCGGCCGCGCGTGGACGGTTGCGGCGGATGTGGTAGTTTCCCACATATCAAGTGAGCCAGATGCCATCCTGGCGGCCCGATTTGCACATTGCTTACGCAAATTTAACGCCGCCGACGATGCATAAGGGATAGTTTTCACGCCGGCCTTGCCCAAATCAGGTGCCGGACAACAACGAGGTTTCGACCATGTCGGACTTGGACCGCAATTACTCCTCGCCGTTCGGCCGGGTCGCCGGGCGTGTGGACACCGCGGCTGTAGACGCCGGACTGCGCGCCTACATGCTGAAGATCTACAATTACATGACGATCGGCCTGGCGATCACCGGGTTCGCCGCGCTGGGCGTCTACATGGCCGCCGTCACCACCGACGCCGGCGCCGCCGCCGCACGGATCGGCAACGCCTACCTGACGCCATTCGGCGTGGCGATGTTCGTCAGCCCGCTGAAGTGGCTCTTCATCCTGGCGCCGCTGGTCATGGTGTTCGTGATCTCCTTCGGCGTGCAGCGGCTGCGGCCCGCGACCGCGCAGATGCTGTTCTGGGCCTTCTCGGCGCTGATGGGCATTTCGCTGTCGTCGATCTTCCTGGTGTACACGCACAGCTCGATCGTGCGGGTGTTCTTCATCACCGCAGCCTCCTTCGGCGCGCTGAGCCTGTTCGGCTACACCACCAAGCGTGACATGACCGGCATGGGCTCGTTCCTGCTGATGGGCCTGTTCGGCATCATCATCGCGAGCCTGGTGAATCTGTTCGTTGCCTCGACGGCGCTGCAGTTCGTGGTCTCGGTCGCGGGCGTGCTGGTGTTCGCCGGCCTGACCGCCTGGGACACCCAGCGCCTGAAGAATGAGTACATCTACGGTTATGCCCGCGCCGGCGGCGACGCGGCGGAGCGGGCAGCGATCACCGGAGCGCTGTCGCTCTACCTGAACTTCATCAACCTGTTCACGCTGCTGCTGCAGCTGCTCGGGCAGCGCGACTGAAGCTGACGGCATCGCCGATCGATCAAGCCCCGGCTTTCAGCCGGGGCTTTTTCGTTGAGCGGCCTTGTTCCCCTCGCCCGCTCACGCGGGGCGCCGCGTCCCGCAGTTGACGCCAGTCGCGGCAAACCGAATTACAAGGTGACATTTGAGGACCGCCCGCTCTAAACTTGCGGAACCATGATCGAGCCGCCCTTCTCCGTGGACATCCGTCCTACGACCCCTGCCGACCTCCCCGCCATCACCGCCGTTTATGGCGAAGCTGTCCGCACCGGCACGGCGACCTTCGAGCTCGACCCGCCGGATCTCGCCGAGATGACGGCCCGATTCGATGTCCTGATGCGCGGCGGGTTCCCTTATTTCGTCGCGGTCTCGAATGGCGCGATTGCCGGCTATGCCTATGCCGGCTCCTATCGGGCTCGGCCGGCCTACCGTTTCACCGTGGAGGATTCGATCTATCTGGCGCCGTGGGCGCAGCGGCGCGGCATCGGCTCGAAGCTGCTGACTCGCCTGGTCGACGAGGCAACCACCCGCGGCTTTCGCCAGATGATCGCGGTGATCGGAGACTCCGCCAATGCCGGTTCGATCGGCCTGCACACCCGCGCCGGCTTCGCCATGACCGGCACCTTTTACGCCGCCGGCTTCAAGTTCGGCCGCTGGCTGGATTCGGTGCTGATGCAGCGCGAACTCGGCGACGGCGGCAACTCGGTGCCCGAAGAGTTATCCGCTGGCTGAATGCAGCCTTAAACCACCGACAGCTTGCGGTCGATCACAAGCAGCACACGGTCGAGATCATGGCCGCGGCGCAGGATGTGCCCGCCGGCGGTGATGACGCTATAGGCGCCCTGCTTGCGCGCCAGCTTGGGGGCCTTCTCGATACGGTAAATTGGCACTTCCGAAGCCCGCCGGAAAATCGAGAACACCGCACGATCCTTGAGGAAGTCGATGGCGTAGTCGCGCCATTCGCCCTCGGCCACCATACGGCCATACAGGTTGAGGATGCGGTTGAGCTCGAAGCGGTTGAAGGTGACACGGCTGGCCGGCGGCGACGCGCGCTCCGGCCCGCGAATCTCTCCGGGCTCAAGATCTCCCGAAATCACCTCCATCTGGCGCCTCCTGTCATCGGCACGACATGATCGGTCCACGGCCTGTCCGGCGCAAGCCTGATCGACGCCGGAAATCTTCGGAAACACCACCGCTCATCGCTGCGGCATGTCGATACGAATCGCCTGTCCGATTCACGAACACGTCAGGGAAATCATGAAAGAGCCCAAATTCGGCCAAGCCCGCGCCGCCCTCACTGGGGATAAGAAGCTACTGCGTTGGCCCGGTCCCTTCGGCACCGGATTCCTCAGCCCCCAGCCCCCCGGGGCAGTCGGGACCGGGCCTGACGCAGGAAGACGTGACGATACTTCAGGCCGACGCAAGTCGGCCTTTACTTTTTTCGGTCGTATTTTTCCTTCTTTGCCCTCGACACCGCGACCAAACGTCCCAATTCGGTTGCGATGCGGAACCTGGGCCCTTCAGCCGCCGCAATGTGGAACCTACTCTCCTGCCCGCTAACGCGGCCAGGGAGTAGATGATGAAGCGATCAACGGGTTCCGTAGTGATTCTCGGGTCGGCATTGATGGCCGCATGTCCGGCATTCGCCGGTGACGTCGCGGCAACGTCCCGCATCGACACCGTCACGGTTTACCCCGACGGCGCGAGCGTCGGCCGCATTGCCCATGTCGATCTGCCGGCAGGGGCCAGCGCCATCGTCCTCCGCGGCCTCGCCTCCGCCATCGATCCGAACTCGATCCGGGTGGAAGGCGCCGCCCAATCCGCCCTGACCATCGGCGCCGTCGATCTGCGGACCGTACCGGCCGATCCCGATGCCGCCGCCAATCCGGAGCTGGAGAAGCAGCTGAAGGCCCTTCAGGCCGAGCGCGACGGCATTCAGGTTCGGCTGCAGGCGCTCGAAGCCAAGAAGGCCTCGATCACCACCTTCGCCCAGGCGAGCCCTGAAAAACTCGGCCCGGGCACGGCGCCGCTTCCCCTCGAGCAGTGGCAGGGCGTCTGGGACAAGATCGGTGATGCCCTCGCCGAGGTCGGCAAGGCGCTCGCAGAGCGGACTCACGAGATCGCCGAGATCGATCGCAAAATCGGGGCGCTGGAACAGGCGCGTGGCCGGGCGCCGCGGCCAGGCGCGCCGCTGCGCGACCTCGTCATCGCGGTGGAGGCGGCGGCCGCCACCACCGGCGACCTGCACATCACCTATCGGGTGATCGGCGCGAGCTGGCAGCCGCTCTACGACGCCCGTCTCGACACCGGTTCGAAGGACGCCAAGCCCTCGCTGACCTTCGTGCGCCGCGCCCGCATCACCCAGCGCACCGGCGAGGACTGGAGCGACGTCGCCCTGTCGGTCTCCACGGTGCGCGCCAGCCGCGGCACCGCCGCGCCTGATCCCCAGCCGCTTCTCGTCAATCTCTATGAACCGATCGAAGTGCCCCGCCCGGCGCCGCTGGCGCGCGCGCCGGCCGCGGCAATGTCGGAGCGCCAGTACGACGGCGGCGGCCCGCCGCCCGCGGCCAAGGCCGCCCAGGCGATCGAACAGGTCGCCGAACTCGAGGCCGGCACTTTCCAGGCGAGCTTCAAGGTGCCGGGCAAGGTCAGCGTCGCCCAGGACGGCACCGCCAAGGCCGTCGCGCTGTCGTCCCGCAGCAGCGAGCCCACTCTCGCAGTCAAGACCGTGCCAGCCGCGGACGAGACCGCCTATATCGAAGCCGCCTTCGTCAACGACGAGGACGCGCCGCTGCTGCCGGGTGAAGTGACGCTGACGCGCGACGGCACCTATGTCGGCCGCGGCCGGTTGAAGCTGATCGCGCCTGGCGATCGCGTCGAACTCGGTTTCGGCGCCGACGACAAGGTCAAGGTCAGCCGCGTCACTGTGAAGAAGCGCGAGGCCGACGGCAGCTGGGTCAACAACACCCGCACCGACCAGCGCGAATTCAAGACGGTGATCCGCAACCTGCATGCGACGCCGCTGCGTATCACCGTGTTTGATTCCCTGCCGGTGTCGGAACACGCATCGATCACGGTGGAGCAATTGCCGGCGACGACGGTGCCCACCGACAAGAGCGTCGCCGACCGGCGGGGGGTGATGGCGTGGACCTACGATTACGCGCCCGGCGAACAGAAGGAGATTCGTCTTGCCTATCGCCTGAAATGGCCGGCGGACCGCGATCTCGTCTTCAAGGCGCAGCAGTGACGGTCGAGCGCGCGCAACGAACGAAGGGAGTTCGCGATCTCTGACGCGGGCTCAGTGCAGCGTGGTGAAGGCGGCGCCGAGCATCGGCCCCGGATTGTCGCGGCTGCCGTCCTGAACATAGACCACTGCGGCATCGACGCCGGCGGCCTTGATGTTCTCCAGCGGCACCGACCAGGTGCCGGGCGTGCCCGTCCAGTCGCCGACCTTGAGCCAGCTGCGCACGACGTTGTGATAGGTCACTTCGCGGCCGCGATTTTCGCCGCGGCCAATCAGGATCGGCACTGCGCGCGCTACCGCACAGACCCAAACCTCGCCGTGACCGGTCCGGCCATGTCCAGCGGCTACCGAGACGTTGAGCTGACGATCGGACTGGCGGACGGTGACCGGGACCGACATCACTTCGCCGTCGCTGCGCGTGCGCAATGCGGCGGCCTCAATGCCGGCCAGATCGCTGCCGAGCACATGCATCGCGCCGTTCACCACGACCTGGGGCGTGTAGACCTCGCGGTCGCCCCGCATGCGCGAATAGGCGCGCTGCCGCGCCGAGAAGCGGGAGTCGGCGAGGGTGTCCTTCCAGCCGAGATAATCCCAGTAATCGATTGGCAGGCTGAGCGCGATGATCGACGGATCCTTGGCGAGATCGCCAAGGACCTTGTCGGCGGCGGGGCAGGACGAACAGCCCTGGGAGGTGAACAGTTCGACCACAGCGCGCGGATCGGCCAACGCCCGGGTGGTCAGCGCCAGCAGCAGACAGGCTGCGGCCGCTGTCACCCAGCGCTGGGGGCGATGCTCCGTCACGCCAACGATCATCCGAACTGCTGACGCGGCACGCGCCCTCTCCGTGGAAACCTGCCCTGATGCGCGAAGGCGGCCTGTCTTAGGCCGCCTTCCGTTCACCTGCCACTCACTTCGCAGTGAGGCCTGGTCCCGAAGCGTCAGGCCGCCAGCTGGCGGATGACGTATTGCAGGATGCCGCCGTTGCGGAAGTATTCGAGTTCGTCGAGGGTATCGATCCGGCACAACAGCGGCACCCGCTTGAGCGAACCGTCACTGGAGACGATCTCGGCCGAGAGCATCTGGCGCGGCTTGAGGTCGCCCTGAAGGCCACGGATGGTGACCTGCTCGTCGCCCTTCAAGCCCAGCGACTGGCAGCTCGTTCCCTCCTCGAAGGTCAGCGGCAGCACGCCCATGCCGACAAGGTTGGAACGGTGGATGCGCTCGAAGCTCTGGCAGATCACGGCGCGGACGCCGAGCAGACGGGTGCCCTTGGCGGCCCAGTCACGCGACGAGCCATTGCCGTATTCAGCGCCGGCGAACACCACCAGCGGCACCTTCTCCTCCTGATACTTCATGGCGGCGTCGTAGATCGTCATCTGCTCGCCGTCGGGCCAGTGCTTGGTGAGGCCGCCCTCGGGCACGTTGCCGCCCGCATCCTTGAGCATCTGGTTCTTGATGCGGATGTTGGCGAAGGTGCCGCGCATCATCACCTCGTGATTGCCGCGCCGGGTGCCGTACTGGTTGAAGTCGGCCGGCCGCACCTGATGCTCCGACAGATACTTGCCGGCAGGCGAGGTCAATTTGATCGAACCGGCGGGCGAGATGTGGTCGGTGGTGATCTTGTCGCCGAAGATCGCCAGGACGCGCGCATCGACGATGTCGGTGATCGCCTCCGGCTCCTTCTTCATGCCCTCGAAGTAGGGCGGGTTCTGCACATAGGTCGAGCTCATGTTCCAGCGATAGGTCTCGCTGGCCGTGGTCTTGATCTTGCGCCAGTTGGTGTCGCCCTTGAAGACGTCGGCATAGCGCTGCTTGAAGATCTTCGAGGTCACGAACTTCTTGATGAAGGCGTTGATCTCCTTGGTGGTCGGCCAGATGTCCTTGAGGTAGACCGGCTTGCCGTCCTTGCCGGTGCCGATCGGCTCCTTCGACAGGTCCTTGGTGACCGTGCCGGCCAGCGCATGGGCCACCACCAGCGGCGGCGAGGCGAGATAGTTCGCCTGCACGTCGGGTGAGACGCGGCCTTCGAAATTGCGGTTGCCCGACAGCACCGCCGCGGCGACGATGCCGTTGTCGTTGATGGTCTTCGAGATCTCTTCCGGCAGCGGGCCGGAATTGCCGATGCAGGTGGTGCAGCCGAAGCCGACGAGGTTGAAGCCGACCTTGTCGAGATCCTTCTGCAGGCCCGAATTGGCGAGATATTCGGCGACCACCTGGCTGCCCGGCGCGAGCGAGGTCTTCACCCACGGCTTGGCGGTGAGGCCCTTGGCCGCGGCGTTGCGCGCCAGCAGGCCGGCGCCGATCAGCACGCTCGGATTGGAGGTGTTGGTGCAGGAGGTGATCGCGGCGATCACAACGTCGCCGTGGCCGATATCGAAGTTGCGGCCGTCCACCGCATAGCGATGGTCGGCGTCATCACCCTTCTTGTACTCGGCGGCGAGCGCGGCGGCGAAGCCTTCCGCCACCGCCGGCAGCGCGACGCGGCCTTCGGGCCGCTTCGGCCCGGCCATCGAGGGCACCACGTCGCCGAGATTGAGCGTGAGCGTCTCGGTGAAGACGGGATCCTCGGTCTTGGCCGTGCGGAACAAGCCCTGGGCCTTGGCGTATTTCTCCACCAGCGCCACCCGCGCCGAGGCGCGACCGGAGATCTTCAGGTAGTCGATGGTTTCGGCGTCCACCGGGAAGAAACCGCAGGTCGCGCCGTATTCCGGCGCCATGTTGCCGATGGTCGCCTTGTCGGCCACCGAGAGATGATCGAGGCCCGGGCCGAAGAATTCGACGAATTTGCCGACCACGCCCTTTTTGCGGAGCATCTGCGTGACGGTGAGCACGAGGTCGGTGGCGGTGACGCCTTCGTTGAGCGAGCCGACGAGCTTGAAGCCGATCACTTCGGGCAACAGCATCGACAGCGGCTGGCCGAGCATCGCCGCCTCGGCCTCGATGCCGCCGACGCCCCAGCCGAGCACGGCAAGACCGTTGACCATGGTGGTGTGGGAGTCGGTGCCGACCAGGGTGTCCGGATAGGCGACCTCGAAGGTGCCGGTCTTCCGGCCGATGGTCATCTTCTGCTTCTTGGTCCACACCGTCTGCGCCAGGTATTCGAGATTGACCTGGTGGCAGATGCCGGTGCCGGGCGGCACCACCGAGAAGTTCGAGAAGGCGCTCTGGCCCCACTTCAGGAACTCGTAGCGTTCCTGGTTCTGCTTGTATTCCTCGGCGACGTTCTTGCCGAAGGCCTGCTTGTTGCCGAAGAAATTGACGATCACCGAGTGATCAATGACGAGATCGACCGGCACCAGCGGGTTGATCTTCTCAGCATCCCCGCCAAGCGCCTGCATGGCGTTGCGCATCGCCGCGAGATCGACCACGGCCGGCACGCCGGTGAAGTCCTGCATCAGCACCCGCGCCGGACGGAAGGCGACCTCATGCTCGAGTTTGCGCTTCTTCAGCCACTTCGCCACCGCCTGGATGTCTTCCTTGGTGACGCTGCGGCCATCTTCGTTGCGCAGCAGATTCTCCAGCAGCACCTTCATGGAGAACGGCAGTCGCGAAATGCCCTTCAGACCATTCTTCTCCGCGGTGGGAAGGCTGTAATAGACATAGGTCTTGGCGCCGACCTTGAGGGTCTTGCGGCATTTGAAGCTGTCGAGCGACATGAGGGAAAAATCCTGCGTGGACGGTGAGCCCCGAAGAGGGAGTATTAAAGTACCGCTATGCAGCGCGCGGCGGCAAGTCTCGCAGAGCACAAACGCAGCACTTCGGCCGCGTTTATAATCGTTTTGAACTGGCCGCCAAGGCCTTCGCGGAACAGCACTAAGTCTGACCCGGGGCCCGCCGCGGAACGGCATGAAAATGCACGGATCCGGCGGCCAGCAATGCCGGAGAGCGAGCGGCAACGCAATTGCCTACAGGGGGCTTGCCGCGAAGGGCGTAGGCAATTGCGAGACGCCACACTAGCATCATTATGATTCTAGTGCGGTTTTGGATCTGACGCGCGTACAGAGCGCGCGCTCCAATGCTGATACGAGCGTCAGATCCACCGCGCGAGGCCGGCAGGGCGCGGGTGCTCCGCCTCTATCTTTTTGATCGTGCGTGATCTTTAACGCGTGGGCGGGACCGGGGGCGAATCGGCGCCCCGAAAGCGGAGCGTGGGCGAGATCATGCGGTTGAGCGGCGTCGGCCTGACCTGCATACGCGGCGGGCGCCAGGTCTTTGCCGGCCTGGACGTGGCGGTGAACGCCGGCGAGGCCCTCGCCGTCACCGGCCGCAACGGCGCCGGCAAATCGTCGCTGCTGCGAATTGTCGCCGGCCTGCTGGTCCCCGCCG
This sequence comes from Bradyrhizobium sp. WD16, assembly GCF_024181725.1. Taxonomy (NCBI): domain Bacteria; kingdom Pseudomonadati; phylum Pseudomonadota; class Alphaproteobacteria; order Hyphomicrobiales; family Nitrobacteraceae; genus Bradyrhizobium; species Bradyrhizobium sp. WD16. The sequence continues at coordinate 1,809,410 of NZ_CP028908.1, forward strand.
CAGGCGGCATCGCGCTCGAGGGCGGCGACGACGAACTCACGGTGGCGGAGCAGGCCCACTATCTCGGCCATCGCGACGCGCTCAAGCCGGCGCTTACGGTGGCGGAAAATCTGCGGTTCTGGCGCGACTTTCTCGGCGGCACCGCCACCGATGTCGACGCCTGTCTTGCCGCCTGCGGGCTCGGCCATGCCGCGGCGCTGCCAGCCGCCTACCTCTCCGCCGGCCAGAAGCGACGGCTGTCGATGGCCCGGCTGATCGCGGTCCGCCGCCCGCTCTGGCTGCTCGACGAGCCGACCTCGGCGCTCGATGTCGACGGCCAGGCGCTGGTGGCGCGGCTGATGGCCGATCACCTCGCCTCCGGCGGCCTGATCGTCGCCGCCACCCATCTGCCGCTCGGAATCGCCGCAGGCGAGATGCGGATCGGAGGCGAGGCATGATCGCACTGATCCGCCGCGACCTCGCCATTGCCCTGCGCGCCGGCGGCGGTGCGCTGATCGGCGTGCTGTTCTTTCTCACGGTGGTGGTGCTGATGCCATTCGCCGTTGGGCCGGACCTCGCGCTGCTCAAGCGGCTCGGCCCGGCGATCCTGTGGCTCGGCGCGCTGCTCGCGAGCCTGCTGACGCTCGACCGGCTGTTCACGGCCGATCACGAGGACGGCTCCCTCGACCTCATCGTCATGAGCCGCCGTTCGCTCGAACTCGCCTGCCTCGCCAAGGCCTGCGCCCACTGGCTCGCCGCCGGACTGCCGCTGATCGTGGCGACCCCGGTGCTCGGGCTGCTGCTCAATCTCGACGGATCGACCACCGCGACGGTGGCGCTGACACTTCTCATCGGCACACCGGCGCTGACCCTGACCGGCATGATCGGCGCGGCGCTGGCGGTGACGCTGCGGCGCGGCGGCCTGCTGCTCTCGGTGCTGGTGCTGCCGCTGTCGATTCCGGTGCTGATCTTCGGCGTCGCCGCCTGCAACGCGGTGGTCACCGACGGCGTCGCTCCCGCGGCGCCATTGTCGATCCTGGCGGCGCTGACGCTGGCGGGACTTGTGGTCGGGCCACTCGCCGCCGCCGCAGCGCTGCGACAGGGGCTCGATTGATCCTGAAGCGAAACTGAAACGTCAATGGCGGCGAAGCAGCCGCCATTGACGCCTGCCCGGGCGTGCCGCAAAAACACCCGACTATCCTGCTGATTGCTGATCGCGATAAGTTTTCCCTTCCCCCCAAGAAGCCCTTCCCTGAAACGGCACAGCGGCAGAGTAACCACGATGAAGCTTTTCGAACGGGACATTGCAGGCAGCGCCTGCCGTTGCTGCGTCAGCCGCCGCAGCCTGCTCAAGGGGGCCGGCGCCGTGACCGCCACCCTGGCCGCCACCGCGGCCCTGCCCGGCATCGCTTCGAGCCAGTCCGCGACGGAACAGAGCCCTGCAGCGGAGAAGCCGACACCGTTCCGGATCGACGTGCATCATCATCTGGTGCCGCCCGACTACGTCGGCGCGATCCACGGCAAACTGCCGCCGCTGCCAGCGCCGAGCGCCAACTGGACGCTCGCCAAGAGCCTCGACGACATGGATACCGCCGGCGTGCAGACCGCGATGCTGTCGGTCACGACGCCGGGCCTGTGGCTCGGCGACGCCACCTCGAGCGCCAGGCTCGCCCGTGCCTGCAACGAATATGCGGCAAAGCTGATCGGCGACAACAAGGGCCGCTTCGGCTCATTTGCCGCGGTACCGCTGCCCGCGGCCGACGCCACCCTCGCCGAGATCGCCTATGCGCTCGACACGCTGAAGCTGGACGGCATCGCCGTCTTCACGAGCTATGAGGGCAAATGGCTCGGCGACGCCGTCTTCGTGCCGGTGTTCGACGAGCTCAACCGCCGCAAGGCCGTGGTCTGCGTGCATCCGACCACCGCCGCCTGCTGCGGCAACCTCATTCCCTACATCCCCGACAACGTCATCGAGTTCGGCACCGACACCACCCGCACCATCGCCAGCCTGGTGTTTTCCGGCGCCGCGGACCGCTGGCCGGACATCAAGTTCATCTTCTCCCATGCCGGCGGCACCATGCCCTTCCTGATCGAGCGCTTCGAATTCCTGGCGCGCATGCCCCAGGCAGCGAAAATGCTGCCGAACGGCGTCCGCGCACCGCTGCAGCGATTCTATTATGATACGGCGCAGGCCTCGAACCCGGCGGCGATGGGCGCGTTACGCAAGCTGGTGCAGCCGAGCCAGATCGTGTTCGGCACCGATTTTCCGTTCCGTACCGGCGCAGAGCACGTCACCAATCTGGCCCATTGCGGTTTCGGAGCCACCGATCTGCACCGCATCGAGCGGGACAACGCGCTCGGCCTGCTGCCCCGGCTCCGGGTTTGACCGCACTGACATTACCCGTCCTCCTGTGATAAGGCCGCCGCCATGGCCCTGATCGACCTCGCCAACCCGACCCGCTTTCTGGCACTGACCCGGCGCCTGATGCCCTGGCTCGTCGCCGCCACCGCGATCGTTCTCGCCGGCGGCCTCGTTCTATCGGCGCAGGCGCCCGACGATTATCAGCAGGGCGCCACCGTCAAGATCATGTTCATCCACGTGCCCAATGCCTGGCTGTCGATGTTCGTCTGGGGGGTGATGAGCGTCGCCGCGCTCGGCACGCTGGTGTGGCGCCACCCGCTGGCTGACGTCGCCGCCAAGGCCGCGGCGCCGCTTGGCGCGGCCTTTACCTTCCTGGCGCTGGTCACCGGTTCGCTGTGGGGCCGGCCGATGTGGGGCACCTATTGGGAATGGGATGCCCGCCTGACCTCGGTGCTGATCCTGTTCCTGATGTATCTCGGTATCATGGCGCTGTGGCGCGCGGTCGAGGATCCTTCACGCGCCGCGCGCGCCGTTGCGGTGCTGACCCTGGTCGGCGCCATCAACCTGCCGATCATCAAGTTCTCCGTGAACTGGTGGAACACGCTGCACCAGGGCGCCTCGGTGGTCCGCATGGGCGGCCCGACGCTCGACAGAGCCTTTCTCGTTCCGCTGCTGGTGATGGCCGTCGGCTTCACCTTGCTGTTCGTGACCCTCCACGTCGCCGCCATGCGCAATGAGATCCTGCGCCGGCGGGTGCGCAGCCTGCAGATGCTGCAGGCCAGCCGGCAACCGGCCTGAGGCGCATCGTGCTCGGACCCTACGCCTCCTTCATCGTCAGCTCCTATGCCGTGGCCGCCATCGTGGTCGCCGCCCTGGTCATCTGGGTGATCGCCGACTATCGCCGTCAGAAGACGGTGCTGGCCGATCTCGAAGCCAAGGGCATCACCCGCCGCTCCGGAACAGAGGTCGCGCCATGAGCGAATCGCAAGAGCCGCGCCGGCGCAGCCTGCTGGTGGCACTGCCGCTGGTCGCTTTCGCCGCGCTCGCCGCGGTGTTCTGGTTTCGCCTCGGCTCCGGCGATCCGTCGCGGATTCCCTCGGCGCTGATCGGCCATCCGGCGCCGGCGACGGCGCTGCCCGCACTCGCCGAGCTCACCAGCGACGGAGGCGCCGTGCCCGGTCTCGATCCGGCGCGTCTCAAGGGCAAGGTCAGCATCGTCAACGTCTGGGCGTCGTGGTGCGTGCCCTGCCATGACGAGGCGCCGCTGCTGCTCGAACTCGGCAAGGACGCCGGCCTGCGCGCCCGCGGCCTGCAATTCGTCGGCATCAACTACAAGGACGCGGCCGACAATGCCCGCCGCTTCCTCGGCCGCTACGGCAATCCTTTCGACGCCGTCGGCGTCGACGCCAACGGCCGCGCGGCGATCGAATGGGGTGTCTATGGCGTGCCGGAGACCTTCATCGTCGGTCGCGACGGCACCATCGTCTACAAGCTGGTCGGTCCGATCACCGCGGACAATGTCGGCACCGTGCTCAAGCCCGAGATCGTCAAGGCGCTCGGCGCCGGAAGCTGAATTTTCCTGCTGCTGAGCCGTCGAATTATTTCGCGCGTTTAGCTGGCGTTCATTTGCCGGCCATGGCGCCGCCCCAAATCGGCAGCTAGCTTGGCTCCGCCGCCAGATGGCGGATCGCTTCGGGCGAATTTCAGGGCAATTCGATTCGCTCGTTCCTAATTGGTCTCCAGGAGGGACAACTCGAATGCGTCATTTCACGCTTGCAGCATTCACCGCGCTCGGCCTCATGGTCGCCTCGCCGCTGATGGCCCAGACCCCGGCGCCGACGACACCATCGACCTCGAAGATGGCGCCTGCCGCAACCACCAAGATGGCGCCCGCTGAATCCAAGATGGCGCCCGCAGCCAAGACCGAGCTGCTCGACATCAACACCGCGACCGCCGATCAGCTCGACGCACTGCCCGGCATCGGCAAGGCCTATTCCGCCGCGATCATCAAGGGCCGACCCTACAAGGGCAAGGACGAACTGGTGCAGAAGAAGATCCTGCCGCAGAAGACCTACGACGCAGTCAAGGACAAGATCATCGCCAAGCAGTCGAAGAGCTGAGAGACGGCGGTCGCCACCGATTTTTCAAGCCGCCCTCGATCGCACCGGCCGCCCCGCCGGTGCGATTTTCTTTGATCGATCACGGCAGGCGTTTTTTCATGGCGCCTTCCCGGCCGCGGCGCCTTGACCCCTGGTCGACTTGGCGAAATCATCGCGCCCTCGATCGCATCGAATGCCATCCCTCGGCCGAACGGGCGCGCCAGTCGTCCGCGGCAACGGAGAACGCCATGGGCGAGATCGTCTCGCTGGAACGTCTTGCGGCGCAGGTGCGCCCCGGCATGAAGCTCGCCGTCCCGGCGGACTATGCCGGCGTCGCCATGACCGCCACCGCCGCCATCGTCGCCGCCCGCCCCGCCAACCTTCACCTCGTCGGCGTTCCGGTCACCGGCATGCAGGGCGACATGCTGATTGGCGAAAACCTCGTCGGCACGCTCGAGAGCAGCGCGGTCACTCTCGGCGAAGCCGGCGGCGCGCCGCGTTTCGTCGACGCCGTGCGCCACGGCGCCCTGCGGCTGATGGACGCCACCTGCCCGGCGGTGCATGCCGGCCTCACCGCGGCGCAGAAGGGCGTGCCCTTCATGCCGATCCGCGGCATCATCGGCAGCGATCTGCTCAAGACCCGCACCGACTGGAAGATCATCGACAATCCTTTCGCCGACAACGATCCGATCGTGGTGGTGCCGGCGATCCAGCCCGACATTGCGCTCTTCCATGCCCCGGAAGCCGACCGCTTCGGCAACGTCCGCATCGGCCGCCGGCGCGAACTCGCCACCATGGCCTATGCCGCCAAGGCGACGCTGGTGACCGTGGAGCGGATCAGCGACACGTCGCTGCTGCACGGCGAGGATTCCGCCGCCGGCGTGCTGCCTTCGCTCTATGTCGCCAGCATCGCGGTGGCGCCACGCGGCGCCTGGCCGATCGGGCTGTGGGGCGCCTATCCGGCCGATTCCGCCGAGATCGCGCGCTACGCCGCCATGGCACGCACGGCCGAAGGCTTCGCCGCCTATATGGACGGCTTCGCCCGGCGCTTGCACGAGGCCGCCTGAGATGTCGTCCGCCGCCACCGACTACTCGCGCCGCGAACTCCTGATCGCGACCATCGCCGACCTGCTCGACGGCATCCGCCATGTCGCGGTCGGCGCCTCCTCGCCCATTCCCGCCGCCGGCGCCATGCTGCTGCGCGCCCGCAACGAAGCGCGCGGCCGCGAGCAGGTGCGCATCTCGATTCTCGGCTCGCAGGAGCACAACTTCTTCACCAATGGCGGGGTCGAACTGTTCGACTGCGCCGCCCAGGGCCGGGTCGACGCCTTCTTTCTCGGCGGCGGCCAGATCGACGGTGCGGCCAACATCAACCTGATCGGCACCGGCACCTATCCCAACAACGAGGTCCGCTGGCCGGGCTGCTTCGGCTCGGCGTTTCTTTATTTCGTGGTGCCGCGGGTCATCCTGTTTCGCGAGGAGCATTCGCCGCGGGTCCTGGTCGACAAGGTCGATTACGTCAGCGCGCCAGGGACCAGCGAGCCCGGCATCACGCGCTCGGGCGGTCCCCACGCCCTGCTCACCTCGCTGGCGCTGTTCGATTTCGACAAGGCCCGCCGCCGCTTCAGCCTGCGGTCCGTCCATCGCGGCGTGACCGCGGCCGAGGTCCGGCGCCAGACCGGCTTCGAATACGACGAGCCGGCCAGCGTGCCACAGACCCCCGCTCCCGACGCCGCCACGCTCGCGCTGCTCCGCGGCCGGGTCACCGGGGAACTCGCCGAAACCTATCCGCAATTCGCCGAAACCCTGCGCGGCGACAGCCGCGCCGCGTAAAGCGAAGCGCGCCAGACCGCTTGCGTCGGGCAGGCCCGATCCGACGCACGACGCCGCTGCGGGGAACCAGCGTGGCCAAATTGACTCAACCGTATCCCGTTCACGATCTGGACTCTTACAGCTGGAGTCGGCGTGGGGGTATTGTGAACCGATTCGCGAGGGGCGGAGCGGACGCCCGTCGCGGCGTGATCAGTCATTATCTCCGCGCCAGTGCGCGCGGAGTTGCGAAATTCGACGCCGGATCATGGACCTGTGGCCGCCCGCCCGCGGCCAAGGCGGTGATTGCGGCAGGGGCAAGTCATGTCGGGCGTGGTCAGGGCGATACGTCGGACCTGGATGTCGGGGACATCGCTGGTGCGCGGGCGAGCGCCGTCATACGCCGTGAGAGCGCTCGCCGCCTTCACGCTGGCCGGCCTGACCGAAGCCCACGCCGAGACGGCGCTCGGCGAGCAGGTCGACAGCTTTCTCGGCCTGACCCAGCAGGAGCTTGCGGCGCTGGCCCTGACGCTGGGCGTGCTCGGCTTCTCGGTGGTCGCGACCATCGCCTTGATGCGCACCCGGCTGCAGGCGGCGAAGGTCGAAAAGCGGCTGCGCGCCGATGTCCGGGCGCTGCAGGGCGACAATGACCGACTGCGCGCATTATTGTTCACCGAACCGCAGGTGCTGATCTCCTGGCCGGCCGCCGCATCGCGCCCCGAGATCAGCGGCGATCTCGCGCTGCTGCTGCCGCCAGCAGCGCAGCAACAACCGCAGCGGGTGCTGGCCTTCGGCACCTGGCTGGCGCCCGATCCGGCCCTACGCATGGACCGCGCGGTGGACGCGCTGCGTGCCGACGGCACCCCCTTTGCGCTGCACTTCGCCACGTCGGCCGGTCGCGCCGTCGAGGCGATCGGACGCGCCATCGGCGGCCAGGCCATCATCCGCATCCGCGAACTCGGCGGCGTCCGCCGCGAGCTGGCGGAGACGACCCAGCGCTACAAGAACCTGCAGGAGGAGACCGAGATCCTGCGCGGCTTTGCGGCGGCGCTGCCCTGGCCGGTCTGGGCGCGGCGGGCCGACGGATCGCTGGTGTTCGCCAATGCCGCCTATGCCCATGCCGCCGAAGCCGCGGACATTTCCGAAGCCGTGGTGCGCAACGTCGAACTGCTCGACAGCGGCGACCGCCAGGACATGGCGCGGGCGCTGACCGAGACCGGCCGCTTTGCGGCGCGGTTGCCGATCGTGATCAGCGGCGAGCGCCGCATCTTCGACGTCCGCGCCTTTGCCGTCGGCGGCGGCAGCGCCGGCGCGGCGATCGACGCCAGCGAGGCCGCGGCGCTCAAGGCGGCGCTGACGCGCATGGCGGAGGACCATCGCCGCACCCTCGACCAGCTCTCCTCGGGAGTCGCGGTGTTCGATGCCCGGCGCCGCCTCGCCTTCTACAACGATTCCTATCGGCGGCTCTGGGGCCTCGATCAGACCTTCCTCGATTCCAACCCCGACGATTCCAGCGTGCTCGACCGGCTGCGGGCGACGCGCAAGATCCCCGAGCAGCCGGATTTCCGGCAATGGAAGGCCAAGCTGCACGAGGCCTATCGCGCGGTCGAGCCGGCCAAGGACGTCTGGTATCTGCCCGACGGCCGCGCCGTGAGCGTCGCCACCACGCCCAATCCCGAAGGCGGCGTCACCTATATCTTCGACGACGTCTCCGAGCGCTACAATCTGGCGCGGCAATATGACGGCCTGATCCGAGTCCAGCGCGAGACTCTCGACAATCTCGCCGAGGCGGTGGCGGTGTTCGGCAGCGACGGCCGCGCCAGCCTGTTCAATCCCACCTTCGTCAAGATGTGGAAGTTGTCGCCGGAGGCGATGCAGCAGCGCCCCCACATCGACACCGTCGAAGGCTGGTGCCGGCCGCTGTTCGATGACGCCGCCGCCTGGCAGCGCATCCGCAGCGCGGTGACGGCGATCGACGACCGCCGTCCTGTGCCGCTGAACCTCGAACGCAGGGACGGCAGTGTGCTCGACTGCATGGCGATGCCGCTGCCCGACGGCGCCACGATGCTGACCTTCCAGGACGTCACCGACACCGTCAATGTCGAGCGCGCCCTGCGCGAACGCAACGAGGCGCTGGAAGCCGCCGACCAGATGAAGGTGGATTTCGTCCACCACGTCTCCTACGAGCTGCGCTCGCCGCTGACCACCATCATCGGCTTCGCGCATTTCCTCAGCGACCCGGCGACCGGCCCGCTGACGCAAAAGCAGGACGAGTATCTCGGCTACATCACCAGCTCGACCAACGCGCTGCTGGCGATCATCAACAACATCCTCGACCTCGCCACCATCGATGCCGGCGCGATGACGCTCAATCTCGGTCCGGTCGACATCCGCAAGGCGATCGAGTCCGCCGCCGAAGGCATCCAGGACCGCCTCGCCCGCGATCACATTCGCCTCGCCATCGATGCCGCCCCTGGCATCGGCAGCTTCGTCGCCGATGAGCGCCGTGTCGTCCAGGTGCTCTACAATCTCCTCGCCAACTCGGTCGGTTTCGCCCCCCAGGACAGCACCATCACCATCGCCGCGCGCCGCAGCGACGACAGGATCAGCTTCAGCGTGACCGACTCCGGGCCCGGCATCCCGCCCGACGTTCGCGACAAGGTGTTCGACTGGTTCGAGAGCCACGCCAACGGCTCGCGCCATCGCGGCGCCGGGCTCGGCCTGTCGCTGGTGCGCTCCTTCGTCGAATTGCACGGCGGCAGGGTGCGGGTCGACAGCGTCGTCGGCAATGGTACCGTGGTCACCTGCGACTTCCCGCTCGACCAGGTCGCGCAGCGCACCGCCGCCGAATGACCCTGACCCTCGCCCTCGGCAACGAGACCGCCACCGCCCAGCTGATGGCGGACCTCGCGCTGCTGATCGGCCCCGGCGACGTGATCGCGCTGCGTGGTGATCTCGGCGCCGGCAAGACCGCAGCGGCAAGGGCGCTGATCCGCTATCTCGCCGGCGACGACGAACTCGAGGTGCCGAGCCCGACCTTCACCCTCGCCCAGAGCTACGACCTGCCGCCCTATCCGGTGCTCCACACCGACCTCTACCGTATCGGCGATCCCGGCGAACTGGAGGAAATCGGGCTGGCGCCGCTGCCAGACGGGGCGCTGGTGCTGATCGAGTGGCCGGAACGCGCCGGCGCGCTCCTGCCGGCGGACCGCATCGACATCGAACTGACCCATCGCCCGGCGCTGGGAGCGAGCGCGCGCGCTGCCGCGATCACCGGCCACGGCAAGGGCATCGAGAAGGTCGAACGCCTCGCCGCGTTGCGCGAATTCCTCGAACAGACCGGTTTCATGGCGGCGCAGCGCCGGCGCATGGCGGGCGACGCGTCGACGCGCAGCTACGCCCGCCTGATCCGCGACGACGACTGCCATATCCTGATGAATTCGCCCAGGCGGCCCGACGGCCCGGCGATCTACCACGGCAAGTCCTACAGCGCCGCAGTCCACCTCGCCGAGGATGTCACGCCGTTCGTCGCCGTGGCGGACGCCCTGCGCCATGCCGGCATCTCAGCCCCGACGGTCTCCTATGCCGATCTCGACTGCGGCTTCCTCATCACCGAGGACTTCGGCACCGAGGGCGTGCTCGAAGGCTCGCCGCCGACGCCCATCGTCGCGCGTTACGAAGCCGCCACCGACCTCCTGGTCAAACTGCATGGCGAGCCGCGGCCGGCGCGGCTGCCGCTGACGGCACAACGGGACTACGTCATCCCGCCGTTCGACATCGACGCCATGCTGATCGAGATCAGCCTGATGCTCGACTGGTACCTGCCGGACCGCGGTGTCGCCATCGACGACGAACAGCGCCGGCGCTTTATGACGCTATGGCGCGGCGTGCTGGCAAGAATCGTGGCGCTGCCGCCGACCTGGATGCTGCGCGACTACCATTCGCCCAACCTGATCTGGCTGGCGGAGCGCAGCGGCACCGACCGGGTCGGCGTCATCGACTTCCAGGACACGGTGATGGGACCGCCGGCCTATGACCTCGTCTCGCTGCTGCAGGACGCGCGGGTGGACGTGCCGGAGCCGCTCGAAATCGCGCTGCTGACGCGCTACGCCAAACTGCGCCGCGCCGCCGATGCCGCTTTCGATCCCGCCGGCTTCGCCGCGAGCTATGCCACCATGTCGGCCCAGCGCAACACGCGCCTGCTCGGCACCTTCGCCCGCCTCAACCGGCGCGATGGCAAGCCGCACTACCTCAAGCATCAGCCGCGCATCTGGACCTACCTGCAGCGCGCCCTGGCGCACCCCTCGCTCGCCGACCTCAGGGCCTGGTTCGCCGCCCAGGTGCCGCCACCGGCGGCCTGAGCGGTTTACCCCCGGTTCACGACTTGCCGCCTAGACTGCGCGCCGGTTTGGCCTTCAAGAACATTGACCGGAGCAGCCACCATGGCAGCGGAGCGCCGCAGCGGCGAACGGGTGGTTTTCGAGCGCGGCTTCGCCGCGATCATGATGGGGATCGACGGCACCTGGCGCCGCAACTGCGTCATGGAGGACGTGTCGGAAACCGGCGCCAAACTCACGGTCGAGGGCTCGGTCGAAGGCCTCAACCTGAAGGAATTCTTCCTGCTGCTGTCGTCGACCGGCCTCGCCTATCGTCGCTGCGAATTGTCCTGGGTGAATGGCGACCAGATCGGCGTCACCTTCCTCAAGCAGGTCGACAAGAAAAAGAAAGCCGGCCGCCGCGCCAGCACCGAGGCCTGACCGAAGTCGCGCCCAAGGCGGACCTTCCGCTGTCGCATCCTCGTCATCATCGGATGGTTATCCGATGCCACCGACGCCGATCGTCGCCGGGCGGGCACGAGAGCTGTACCTGCCGCGCCGCGATGCTAGAATTATCCTATCATCATTCGAGAATCACCGCCCGATGCCCGTGACGCCGACCACCGCCATGATCCTTGCCGCCGGCTTCGGCCAGCGCATGCGCCCGCTGACCGATCACCTGCCCAAGCCGCTGGTTCCGGTCGCCGGCAAGCCGCTGCTCGACCACGCCCTCGACCGTGTCGCCGCTGCCGGCGTCCCCACCGCGGTGGTCAATGTCCATTATCTTGCCGACCAGATCATCGCTCACGTCGCCGGCCGCGCACATCCACGCGTGGAGATTTCGGACGAGCGCAACCAGATCCTCGGCACCGGCGGCGGCGTGGTCAAGGCGCTGCCGCTGCTCGGCGATGCGCCGTTCTTCCACATCAACTCCGATACCCTGTGGATCGACGGCGTCCGCCCCAACCTGTCGCGCCTCGCCGAAGCCTTCGATCCGGCGCGGATGGACATCCTGCTCCTGCTGGCACCGACCGCCGCCAGCATCGGTTACAGCGGCAGCGGCGATTACGCCATGGCGCCGGACGGCGCGCTGCGCCGGCGCAAGGAGAACCAGGTGGTGCCCTTCGTCTATGCCGGCGCCGCGATCATGACCCCGTCGATCTTCAGGGAAGCGCCCGCCGGCGAATTCTCGCTGACGAAGATCTTCGACGCCGTCAACGAGCGCGAACGGCTGTTCGGGCTGCGCCTCGACGGCACCTGGATGCATGTCGGCACGCCCGATGCCATTGCTGCCGCCGAGGACGCCTATCTCGCCAGCGTCGCCTGAAGGTTCCCGGCCGGCTCCCTGCGCCTGGTGAAGCGCCCCACGAGGGGTCCGCAGCCTGGCGGCGAAATGGTTGCAAAAAACGCGTCGTAGTTTGCCGGCGGATGCGCTAACCGTGCGATGATCGCAAGCGGCCTCGAATCGGCCGTTAGCACTTGGATCTGCATGCACGTCTTCAATGTTCCCGCCTCGGTGCCTTTCCTGCCCTGCGTCATCGCGGCGCTGGTGGACGGCCGCCTGGTCGCGGGCTTCGAAGCCCGCAGCGATCCCGCCCGCCTCGCCGACGTCACGCTCTATCTGCCGACGCGGCGCTCGGGGCGAATGGCACGCGAGGTGTTTCTCGACGTGCTCGGCGGCGACGCCGCGGTGCTGCCGCGCATCCTCGCGCTCGGCGACATCGACGAGGACGAACTCGCCTTCGCCGATGCCGCCATGGGCGCGACTGCGCTCGATCTGCCGCCGTCGCTCGGCGGCCTGGAGCGGCGGCTGGTGCTGGCGCGCCTGATCGACGCCTGGGCCAGGCGAATCGCGCCGAAGACCGCCGCCGAGGCGCCGCTCGTCGTCGGCGGCCCGGCCTCGACACTGCAGCTCGCCGACGATCTGGCGCGGCTGATGGACGACATGACGACGCGCCAGGTGCCGTGGGACGCCCTCGCCTCCCTGGTGCCGGAAAATCTCGACGTCTACTGGCAGCAGACGCTGCAATTCCTGCGTCTCGCCGCCGATGTCTGGCCGGCGGTCCTCGACGAGCAACAGAAGATCGAGCCGGCCCGGCGCCGCGACCTGCTGATCGAAGCCGAATCTCGCCGGCTCGCGGCGCGCCACCCCGGTCCGGTGATCGCGGCCGGCTCCACCGGCTCGATGCCGGCCACCGCCAGGCTGCTCGAGGTCGTGGCCCGGCTGCCCAATGGTGCGGTGGTGCTGCCCGGCCTCGACACCGATCTCGACGCCGCCGCCTGGCGGCTGATCGGCTCCCGCGCAAAACCCGCAGGACGGCCGCCGGCCGGCCCGGCCACGCCGGGCGATGACGACGGCGCGCCGGCGCCCGGCCATCCCCAGTTCGCGCTCCACAATCTTCTCGCCCGATTCGGCATCGAGCGTCGCGACGTGGTGCCGCTCGCTCTCCCGGCCGCGCACGGCCGCGAGCTGCTGGCCTCGGAAGCGCTGCGCCCGTCCGCTGCCACCGGACTGTGGCACCAGCGCCTGAGCGACCCCGCAGTTGCCCGCGCGATCGGCCTGGGCATGAGCCGCATCGCGGTCGTGGCGGCGCCGACCGCCGAAATCGAGGCGCTGGCGATTGCGGTTGCGATGCGCGAAGCCATCGAACAGCCGTCCATGACCGTGGCGCTGGTGACGCCCGACCGGGCGCTCGCCCGCCGTGTCATGGCCAGCCTCGATCGCTGGAAGCTCGCCTATGACGATTCCGGCGGCGATGCGCTGACCGACACCGCCGCCGGCCGCTTCGCCCGGCTCTGCGCGCTCGCTGCCGCCGATGGCCTTGCCCCGGCGACGTTGCTGGCGCTGCTCAAGCATCCCCTGTTCCGGCTCGGCCGCCGCGACGGCAGCTTCGCCCGTGCCATTGCCGGCCTCGAACGCGTGCTGCTGCGGGGCACGCGGCCGCAGTCCGGCAGCGCCGGCCTCAAACGGGATTTCGAGATCTTCCGCGGCGAATTCGACAAGATGCGCGGCGGCGTGCCGTCACTGCTGCACCGGGGTGAGCCGCGCAGCAAGATCGAAATCGAGATCCTGCCGCTGATCGCCGAGCTGATCGAACGTCTCGGCCGCGCCTTTGCGCCGCTCGAGCGCCTCGGCGACGGCAAGCCTCATGACCTGACCGAATTTGCAGCCGCCCACCGCGCGGTGCTCAACGCGCTCGGCACCGATGCCGACGACGAGATCGTCACCTTCGGCGACGCCGACGGGCTCGCCCTGGCCCAGGGCTTCGACGACCTCGACGCCGCCGGAGGCCTGAGCGGCGTCGTCCTCACCCTCGCCGATTATCCCGATGTCTTCCGCACCGCCTTCGGCGACCGAATCGTGCGGCGGCCGATCACCGCGGCGGCGCGGCTGCGGATCTTCGGCCCGCTGGAAGCACGCCTGACGACGAGCGAGCGCGTCATTCTCGGCGGCCTCGTCGAGGGCGTCTGGCCGCCGGAGCCGCGCATCGACCCCTGGCTGAACCGGCCGATGCGCCACCAGCTCGGTCTCGACCTGCCGGAGCGGCGCATCGGCCTGTCCGCCCACGACTTCGCCCAACTGCTCGGGGCGCCGGAGGTGGTGCTGACCCACGCCGCCAAGGTCGGCGGCGCGCCGGCCGTCGCCTCGCGCTTCCTGCACCGTCTCGAAGCGGTCGCCGGGGAGGCCCATTTTGCCGTGGCGCTGGCCCGCGGCGGTCGTTATCTCGCCTGTGCCGAGGCTCTCGACCGTCCCGCGCAAGTGGTTCCGATCGCCCAGCCGGCGCCGCGTCCGCCGCGCCACGCCCGGCCGCAGCGTCTCTCGGTCACCGAGATCGAGGACTGGCTGCGCGATCCCTACACGATCTACGCGCGGCGCATCCTCGATCTGCAGGCGCTCGATCCGGTGGACATGCCGCTGTCGGCGGCTGACCGCGGCTCTGCGATCCACAACGCCATCGCCGAATTCACGCAAGCCTTTCCCGACCGCCTGCCGGCCGACCCCGCGGCGGCGCTGCGCGCCATCGGCGCGCGGCATTTCGCCCCGCTGATGGACCAGCCGGAGGCGCGGGCGCTATGGTGGCCCCGCTTCCTGCGCATCGCCCATTGGCTCGGCCAATGGGAACGCGAGCGGCGCCAGGGCGTCGCCGAGATCCTCACCGAGATTCAGGGCGGCTTCGTTATTGCGCTGGACCAGGGCCGCAGCTTCCGTCTCAGCGCCCGCGCCGACCGCATCGAGCGCCGCAACGACGGCCGCTACGCCATTCTCGACTACAAGACCGGGATTCCACCGACCGGCAAGCAGGTGCGCATGGGGCTGTCGCCGCAGCTGACGCTGGAAGCGGCGATCCTGCGCGAGGGCGGCTTCGCCGGCATCGACGCCGGCGCCAGCGTCGGCGAGCTGACTTACGTCCGGCTCAACGGCAACAATCCGCCGGGCAAGGAGTGCAGGCTGGAACTGACGCGCGATGCACGAACCGAGCCGCCGCTGTCGCCGGACGAGGCCGCCATCGAGGCTCGCGCCAAGCTGGAGGCGCTGATCCGCGCCTTCGAGGACGAGAACCAGCCCTACAAATCGCTGGTGCTGTCGATGTGGTCGACCCGCTACGGCGATTACGATGCCCTGGCGCGGATCAAGGAATGGTCCGGCGAAGGCGGCACGGGAGAGGCGCCATGAGCTCCGCGCGCAAGATCCCCGACGACGTGCGCGATCGGCAGACCCGCGCCTCCGCTCCGACTGCCTCGGTCTTCGTTTCCGCCAATGCCGGGTCGGGCAAGACCCATGTGCTGGTGCAGCGCGTGGTGCGGCTGCTGCTCGCCGGCGTCGCGCCGGAAAAGATCCTCTGCATCACCTTCACCAAGGCCGCCGCCGCCAACATGGCCGAGCGGGTCTTCACCACGCTCGGGCACTGGATCACCCTCGACGACGCCGCGCTCGATGCCGCGCTCAGGGACACCGCGGTGACCCCCACGGCGGCGATGCGCCGCCGCGCCCGCGAATTGTTCGCCTGCGCCCTCGAAACGCCGGGCGGTCTCAAGGTCCAGACCATTCACGCCCTGTGCACGCGGCTGCTGCAGCAGTTTCCGTTCGAGGCCAATGTCCCGGCGCGCTTTGCCGTGCTCGACGACCGCGACCAGAATGAACTGATGGAGCGCGCCAGCCTCAAGGTGCTGCTCGCCGCGGCGGCCGCGCCGGACAGCAGCGTCGGCCGGGCGCTCGCCACCGCCATGAGCGGCGCCGCCGACGTCACCTTCCGCGACGTGGTGCGCGAGGCGGTGCTCAGCCGCGATCACTTCCAGGCCTGGACCAGCGCGGCGGTCACCGTCGAAACCGCCCAGGCGCAGCTCGCCCAGGTCCTCGACCTTGCCCCCGACGACAGCATCGCCGCCGTCGAACACGAGATCGTCGAAGGTCCCCATCTGGCCCGCGCCGACTGGCGTGCGGTCATCGAGGAGTTCGCGCAGGGTGGCAAGACCGATGCCGGCCAGGCAGAGCGGCTGTCGGAAGCCCTCGCCTCGAGCGGCGCCGAACAGATCGAAGCCTATCTCGGCCTGTTCTTCACCCAGCAGGGCGGCGAGCGCAAATCGCTGATCAGCAGGAAGCTCACGGACGAGGCGCCCGGCCTTGCCGAACGGCTGGCGCGCGAGGCCACCCGCCTCGCGGTCCTGGTGCCGCGCCGCCGCGCCGCTCAGGTCCGCGAGCGCACCTCGGCGCTGCTCGTCATCGCCAGCGCCGTCGCCGCCAATTATCGCGGCGAAAAGGAGGCGCGCGGCCTGCTCGATTACGATGACCTGATCGACAGAACGCTGGCGATGCTGGGACGCACGCCGGCGAGCTGGGTGCATTTCAAGCTCGACCAGGGCATCGATCATGTGCTGATCGACGAGGCCCAGGACACCAGCCCGCGGCAATGGGACATCATCGAACATCTGGTGTCGGAATTCACCTCCGGCAGCGGCGCGCGGCCCGATCGCCTGGTGCGAACCGTGTTCGCGGTGGGCGACGAGAAGCAGTCGATCTTCTCGTTCCAGGGCGCTGCGCCGCGCGAATTCGACCTGCGCCGCAGAGGATTCCAGCAGCGCTTCACCGCCGCCGAGCTGCCGTTCGACGCGCTGTCCTTCACCTACTCCTTCCGCTCGGGCCACGGCGTGCTGCATGCGGTGGAACGCACCTTCCGCGACCAGGCGATCTATCGCAGCATCACCTCCGACACGGAGGGCATGCCGCCACATCTGGCGCTCGCCGATGCCGCGCCGTCGACGGTGGAATTGTGGGAGTTGGAGCAGCCCAATCAGGGCCAGGATCTCGAAGGCTGGCGCGCGCCGTTCGACGCGGTGTCGCAGACGAGTCCCGAGGTGCGGCTCGCGCAGCGCATCCGCCAGCGCATCGCCAGCCTGGTTACCTCGGAAACCGCCATCGGCCCGGCGGGACGGCGGCGGCGCCTGCGCTATGGCGACATCCTGATCCTGGTGCGCCGGCGCGGCGCCACCTTCAACGCCATCATCCAGAGTCTGAAGCAGGGCCGCATTCCGGTCGCCGGCGCCGATCGG
Organism: Bradyrhizobium sp. WD16; assembly: GCF_024181725.1. Taxonomy (NCBI): domain Bacteria; kingdom Pseudomonadati; phylum Pseudomonadota; class Alphaproteobacteria; order Hyphomicrobiales; family Nitrobacteraceae; genus Bradyrhizobium; species Bradyrhizobium sp. WD16. The sequence continues at coordinate 1,826,524 of NZ_CP028908.1, forward strand.
CTCAAGCTGACCGAGCACATCGCGGTGGTCGACCTGATGCATCTCGCCGATGCGCTGCTGTTCGCCGGCGACGATCTCGCCCTCGCCGTGGCGCTCAAGGGCCCGCTGTTCGGCCTCTCCGAAGACGACCTGTTCCGCATCGCTCACGGCAGACGCGGCAGCTTGCGCGACGCGCTGCATCAGCACGCGGCCGAGGACGCCCACTTCGCCGCGGCATGGTCGCGGCTGCAGGCCTGCGAGGCGCGCGCGCGCGAATTGGCGCCTTTCAGCTTCTATGCCTGGCTGCTCGGCGGCGATGGCGGCCGGGCCCGCATGCTGGCCCGGCTCGGCCCCGAAGCCAACGATGCCCTCGATGAATTCCTCGAACTGGCGCTCGCCTTCGAAAGCCGCGGCCCGGCCTCGCTGCAGGGCTTCATGGCCTGGCTGCGCGCCGCCGACACCGAAATCAAGCGCGACATGGAAATCTCCCGCGACGAAGTCCGGGTGATGACCGTGCACGGCGCCAAGGGCCTGGAAGCGCCGGTGGTGTTTCTCGCCGACACCACGTCGTCGCCCACCGACAGCCAGCGCCTCAGCCTGGTGCGGCTGCCGCCGCGCCCCGGCCTGCCGCGCGGCTGCGTGGTATGGGCCGGACGCAAGGCCGACGATCCGCCGGCGGTGGCGACGGCCCGCGCCGCCATGGTGGCGGACACCGAGGACGAATATCGCCGCCTGCTGTATGTGGCGATGACCCGCGCCGCCGATCGTCTCATCGTCGGCGGCTGCCAGCCGGGCAACCGCAATGAGGTGCGGGCGAATTCCTGGTACGACCTGATCCGCAAGGGGCTCGACGGCAGCGAACTGAAGCTCGCGACCGAGAGGACGCCGTTCGGCGACGTGCGTTGCTACAGCCATGGCGACGCCGCCGCGCTGCCGGCTCCCGCCGCGCTCGAGGCGGCCGCAGCAGCGCCTGAGCTCCCCGGCTGGTTGCGCCAGGCAGCCAGACGCGAAAGCGCCGAGCTGATCGCGCTGCAGCCTTCCCATGGCGGCGACGACGACAATGCCGCCGCCACGGTGAAATCCGGCGAGGCCGCCGAGAGCCGCCGCCGCGCGCAACGGCGCGGCGTGCTCGTCCATCGCCTGCTGCAGTCGCTGCCCGAGATCGACGCGTCACAGCGCACTGATGCGGCGCAGCGCTATCTGATGCGCCGGGCCGCCGACTGGAGCGAGGCCGAGCGCAGCGCCCTGCTCGGCGAAGTGCTGACTTTGATCGGCGCGGCGCCGTTCGCCGCGGTGTTCGGCCCGGCGAGCCGCGCCGAGGTCGCCATCGTCGGACGTCTCACCCGCAGCGGACGGCCGGCGGCACTGGTCAGCGGCCAGATCGATCGCCTGGTTGAGACCGACGGCGAGATCCTGATCGTCGACTTCAAGACCAATCACGCCCCGCCGCGCCGCCTTGCCGATTGTCCGCCGGCCTATCGCCGCCAGCTTGCGCTCTACCGTGCGGTGCTGTCGCGCCTGCAACCGCGCAAGCGCGTCCGGGCCGCGCTGATTTGGACGGAAACCACTGAAATCATGGAGATTCCTGGCCATGAGCTGGATGCGGAGCTGGCCAGCATCACCGCGGCGTGACCGGGGTCGACGCCACCTTGACCCCACCCCGGCCGGTTCATAGGTTCGCTAGTGAGAGTGCGGCGCGAATCTCCGCGCCCCCCAAATTCAGGCAAAGAGGCACGTGATGTCGGTCGGCAAGGTATCGGACGCCAATTTCGAATCGGAGGTCCTCAAGGCGTCGGGGCCCGTCGTGGTCGACTTCTGGGCCGAGTGGTGCGGCCCCTGCCGCATGATCGCGCCGGCACTCGACGAGATCGCCGGCGCCATGGGCGAGAAGGTGAAGATCGTCAAGCTCAACGTCGATGAGAATCCGCAGACCGCCTCGAAATACGGTGTGATGTCGATCCCGACCCTGATGATCTTCAAGGGTGGCGAACTCGCCTCCCGCCAGGTCGGCGCGGCGCCGAAGGCCAAGCTGCAGCAGTGGATCAGCGCCGCGGTCTGACGCGACCAGCGACGACCCAATCGAACCGGCCGGCGCAAGCCGGCCGTTGTCGTTTCAGCGGCGGATGTCCGTGAGCGCGATCAGCGCGGCGGCGTGCCGTTGGCCTCGAGCACCGCGCCGGCGAGATAAAGCGAGCCGGTGATGAGGATACGCGGCGCGATCTCATAGGCGAGACGGGCGATCGTCGACAGCGCCGCCGCCACCGACGGCGCCGTCTCCACCCGCATGCCGAGCGACCGGGCGGCATCCGCCAACGCCTCGACCGGCATCGCCTTGTCCTGGTCGGGCACCGGCACCGCGATGATATGGCGCGTCAGCCCGGCAAAGTTGCCGAGGAAGCCGCGGGCGTCCTTGTTGCCCATCATGCCGGCGATCACGACCAGCGGCCGCGACACCCGCTCCTCGAGGTCGCCGATGGCGGCAGCGACCACCCGGCCGCCGTCGACATTGTGGCCGCCGTCGAGCCAGATCTCGGCATCCGGCGGCGCTACCGCGAGCAGGGCACCCGAGGTCAGCCGCTGCATCCGCGCCGGCCATTCGGCGCGGGCGATGCCGGTCTCGAAGGCCGACTGCTCGATACGGAAGGCGTCGGTGGCCCGCAGCGCGGCGATCGCCAGCCCGGCATTGTCGAACTGATGGCGGCCGAACAGCCGCGGCGCGGACAGATCGAGCAGGCCGCGCTCGTCGTGATAGACCAGACGTCCATGCTCGACATCGACGTGCCAATGCTGGCCGGCCATGTGCAACGGTGCGCCGGCACGGCGCGCCGCCAGTTCGATCACCGCCTCGGCCTCGGCCGGCTGCGCCGCCGATACCACCGGCACCCGCCGCTTGATGATGCCGGCCTTCTCGCCGGCGATGGCCGCGAGCGTGTCCCCGAGAAAGTCCTGATGATCGATGCTGACGGGGGCGATGACGCTCACCGCCGGCTGATCGATCACATTGGTGGCGTCGAGCCGGCCGCCGAGGCCGACTTCGAGCAGCACCGCGTCGGCCGGATGCGAGGCGAACAGCGTCAGCGCCGCCGCCGTTTCCATCTCGAACACCGTGATCGGGGCGCCGGCATTGACCGCCTCGCATTCGGCCAGCACCGCGCGCAACGCGTCGTCGCTCGTCAATTCGCCGCCGCCGACGCGGCCGAGGCGAAAACGTTCGTTGATGCGCACGAGATGCGGCGAGGTGTAGGTGTGAACGGCGAGCCCCGCGGCCTCGAGAATGGCGCGCAGATAGGCCACGGTCGATCCCTTGCCGTTGGTGCCGGCGACATGGATGACCGGCGGCAGCCGCCGCTCGGGATGGCCGAGGGCGTCGAGGATCCGCAGCATGCGGTCGAGCGTCAGGTCGATGCGCTTGGGATGCAGCGCAGAGAGCCGCGCGAGAATGTCGTCGAGGGGCGCCGGCACCGCCGCTCGCGCGGTCACGAGGCCGGCGCGGCGGCCGCAATGGCCGCATTCCGCCCGGAATTCTCCACCGCCGGCGTCTTCATCAGCAGTCGGCACAGCCGCGCCAGGGTCGACCGCAGCTGGTGACGGTGGACCACCATGTCGACCATGCCGTGATCCTTGAGATATTCGGCGCGCTGGAAGCCCTCGGGCAGCTTCTCGCGGATCGTCTGCTCGATGACCCGGGCGCCGGCGAAGCCGATCAGGGCGCCGGGCTCGGCGATCTGGACGTCGCCGAGCATGGCGTAGGACGCCGTGACGCCGCCGGTGGTCGGATTGGTCAGCACGACGATGTAGGGCAGTCGCGCCTCGCGCAGCATCTGCACCGCGACCGTGGTGCGCGGCAGCTGCATCAGCGAGAGGATGCCTTCCTGCATGCGGGCACCGCCGGACGCGGCGAAGACGATGCACGGCGATTTCTTTTCGACCGCGAGTTCAAGACCCTTGATGATGGCCTCGCCGGCCGCCATGCCGAGCGAACCGCCCATGAAATCGAAGTCCTGGACCACGACCACCGTCGGCGAGCCTTCCAGCCTGCCGAAACCGACTTTCACCGAATCGTTGAGGCCGGTCTTGGCGCGGGCGTCCTTGAGACGATCGACATATTTGCGCTCGTCGCGGAACTTGAGCGGATCGACCGCGACCTCCGGCAACGCAACGTCGAACCAGGTCTCGTTGTCGAAGACCGATTTGAGCCGCGCCACCGCGCCCATGCGCATGTGGTAGTTCGAGCCGGGAATGACGAACTGGTTGCTCTCGACGTCCTTGTAGAACACCAGCTGCCCGGAATCCGGGCACTTGATCCAGAGATTCTCCGGCGTCTCCCGCCGCAGAATGCTGCGGATCTTGGGACGGACGACGTTGGTGATCCAGTTCATGTAAACGAGCTCCTTAGCCGCTTATGTGCGTCCGGCCCGGCGGGCCGGCAAGGGGGCCTTTCAAGCCTTGTTGGTCTTGGCGACGCCGTGCACGCCCTCGGCCAGCGCCCGGGCGAGAGTAGTGACGGCATCGAGCGTGGCCGCCGTCGCGCGGCCCTCGCCATCCAGCGAGCCGCGCAGCGCATCGACCAGCGCCGAGCCGACCACGACGCCGTCGGCGTGACCGGCGATGGCCGCGGCCGCCTCCGGCGTACGGATGCCGAAGCCGACACAGACCGGCAGGGCAGTGTGGCGCTTGATGCGGTCCACCGCCGCGCTCACCGCCTTGCTGTCGGCGCTGGCGCTGCCGGTGATGCCGGTGATCGAGACGTAATAGACGAAGCCCGAGGTATTCGTGAGCACCGCGGGCAGGCGCTTGTCGTCGGTCGTCGGGGTGGCGAGGCGAATGAAGTTGAGCCCGGCCCTGAGCGCCGGACGGCACAATTCGTCATCCTCTTCCGGCGGCAGGTCGACGATGATCAGGCCATCGACGCCGGCCGCCTTGGCGTCGACGAGGAAGCGCTCGACCCCGTAGATATAGATCGGATTGTAATAGCCCATCAGGACCAGCGGCGTGACGTCGTCGCCGGCGCGGAACTGGCGCACCAGGCCGAGCGTCTTCGCCAGCGTCGTGCCGGCCTTGAGCGCGCGCAGGCCGGCGGCCTGGATCGCCGGTCCATCGGCCATGGGATCGGTGAAGGGCATGCCGACCTCGATCACGTCGGCGCCGGCCTTCGGCAGCGCCTTGATGATCTCCAGCGATGTCGCGAGGTCTGGGTCACCGCACATCACGAAGGTGACGAAGGCGGCGCGGCCCTCGTTCTTGAGGGCCTCGAAACGGACGTCGATACGGGTGCTCACTTGCGGCCTTTCAGGATTTCGGCGACCTGCGGGATGTCCTTGTCGCCGCGGCCGGAGAGATTGACGACCATCAGGTGATCCTTCGGCCGCGTCGGCGCGAGTTCCATGACCTTGGCGATGGCATGGGCGGGCTCGAGCGCCGGAATGATGCCCTCGAGCTTGGACAGCAGCTGGAAGGCCGCGAGCGCTTCCTCGTCGGTCGCCGATAGATAGGTGACGCGCCCGGTCTCGTGCAGCCAGGAATGCTCGGGGCCGATGCCGGGATAATCGAGGCCGGCGGAGATCGAATGGGCGTCCTGGATCTGGCCGTCGGCGTCCATCAGAAGATAGGTGCGGTTGCCGTGCAGCACGCCCGGCCGGCCACCCGACAGCGAGGCCGCATGCAGCCCCGACAGGCCGTGGCCGGCGGCCTCGACGCCGAAGATCTCGACCGAGGGATCGTCGAGGAAGGGGTGGAACAGCCCCATGGCATTGGAGCCGCCGCCGATGCAGGCGACGAGGGAATCCGGCAGACGGCCTTCCGCCTCCTGCATCTGCACCCGCGTTTCCTCGCCGATCACCGACTGGAAGTCGCGCACCATCATCGGATAGGGATGCGGCCCCGCGACGGTACCGATGCAGTAGAAGGTGTTGTGCACATTGGTCACCCAGTCGCGCAGCGCCTCGTTCATGGCGTCCTTGAGGGTGCGCGTGCCGGACTGCACCGGAATGACGGTCGCGCCCAGCATCTGCATGCGGAAGACGTTGGGCATCTGCCGTTCGACGTCGACCGCGCCCATATAGACGACGCATTCGAGGCCGAAGCGCGCGCACAGCGTCGCGGTGGCGACGCCGTGCTGGCCGGCGCCGGTCTCGGCGATGATGCGCTTCTTGCCCATGCGGCGCGCGACCATGATCTGGCCGAGCACGTTGTTCACCTTGTGGGAGCCGGTGTGGTTGAGCTCCTCGCGCTTGAAATAAACCTTGGCGCCGCCGAGATGTTCGGTCAGCCGCTCGGCGAAATAGAGCGGCGAAGGCCGGCCGACATAATGCTTGAGATAGCCGTCCATCTCGCGCTGGAACGCCGGATCGGCCTTGGCTTCGGCATAGGCCCGCTCGAGATCGAGGATCAGCGGCATCAGGGTTTCGGCGACGAAGCGACCGCCGAACGGGCCGAAATGGCCGCGCTCGTCGGGGCCGCTGCGATAGGAATTGGGTTTCGGCAGGCTCATACGCGGCTCACGGTTTGGGAGACATCGGATCTGATGCGGGGTGCGGTGCGGCCGCACGGGCGGCCCGAATGAAATCACGGATCAGCGCCGGATCCTTGACGCCGGGCGCGCGCTCGACTCCCGAGGAGACGTCGACGCCCTTCGCCCTGGTGACGCGCAGCGCCTCGGCGACATTGCCGGCATCGAGTCCGCCGGACAGCATGAAATTCAGCGCCGGATCGAGCCCTTCCAAGAGGTGCCAGTCGAAGGGCGTGCCGAGGCCGCCGGGCCGGGTCGCCTCCTTCGGAGCGCGCGCATCGAACAGGATGCGGTCCGCCACCGCGGCGTAGCCGGCGACGGCGGCGAGATCGGCCCGCTCCGCCACCGGGATGGCCTTCATCACCGGCAGGCCGAAGCGCTGCTTGATGTCGCGCAGCCGCGCCGCGCTCTCGCCGCCGTGGAGCTGCAGCAGCTGCGGCTGCAGCGCGTCGACGATATTGCCGAGCGTGGCATCGTCGGCATCGACGCTCAGCGCCACTTTCAGCGCCCGCTTGCGCACCTGGCGGCCGAGATCGCGGGCAAGCCCGAGACCGACATGGCGCGGCGACTTTTCGAAGAACACGAAGCCCACCATGTCCGCGCCGGCCTCGAGCGCCGTTTCCAGCGTCTCGGCGGTGCTGAGGCCGCAGATTTTGACGAGCAGGGGCATTGCGAGCGTTGAACTCTCCCGGCGCATTCCGCCGGGTCCGGATCGGGGGTTTGGGGGCCGGCGGGTTCTACAACGTTGCGGCGGCGTTGTCTCGCCGGATCGCCGCCGGCCGGGCACCGGCGCAGGCCGGCCAGATCGTCAGGACGCGGGGGAGCGGCCGTCGTGCAGCAGTGCCGGAACCGGGCTTTCGGCGCCACCGGGGGCCCGGCTCAGCCGCAGCTCAGCGAGTTGGGCCCGGGCGTCCCGGGCCTCGGCTTCGTAGTGGCGGGCCGCCCGGCGATAGCGGCCCTGGCGCAGCCAGGTGGCGAGGCCGCCCGCCGCCACCCCGAGAATGGCGACCAGAATGATGATCACGAACAGCGGCAGGGTGACTGCGAGCGTGGGCGTGACGCTGTTGAACGGATCGAAGGAGAGGGTCACCAGATGGCGGTTGGCCACTGCGAAGATGATGAAGATCACCGCCAGCGGAATCCAGATCAGGGCGTTGATGATCTTCCGAAACATGATTCTTCACACCGCTGTGCGACGCCCAGGCTCCATTGAGCTCGGCCCCACACCGAAAAATCCGCGGCGCGACCCGCGCCGCAGCACTTCAGGCGGCGGATTCCGACGAGGCCGGCTCCGCCTCGCCATCGGCACCGCGATTGAGCCGCTCGCGCATTTCCTTGCCGGTCTTGAAGAACGGGACGCTCTTCTGGTCGACCGGGACATGCTCGCCCGTGCGCGGGTTTCGGCCTGCGCGCGCAGGGCGGTGCTTGACCGAAAATGCGCCGAAACCGCGCAATTCGACGCGATCGCCGCGCGCCAGCGCTGCGACGATTTCGTCGAGGATCGCGTTCACAATGTTCTCCACGTCCCTCTGATAGAGGTGCGGATTGTGCTCGGCGATTCGCTGAACGAGTTCGGATTTAATCATCGGCAGCGGGGTCCGTGAGAGGTGCGAGCTGTCATTTCCGTGAAAACACGAGGGACTGTCAAGACGTTAATTCTAGGCGCAAGGCGCGGAAATCGCGTGACAAATGCTCTGAAAAACGCCAGAGCACGCGAAATTCAGCCCAACACAACCGGCCAAATCCGGATTCAGCACATGCATCGTCGCCTCACTGCGCCGTCGCCGGCTGCCAGAGCGCGAGCATGCCGTCCAGGGCGGCACGATCGACCGCCTCGACCAGCCCGGTCCGCTCGAGCCGCTCCGCCCAGCTGCCCAGCCCGACCGCTTCCAGGCTGAGCGCGGCGGCGCTGCGCAGGAAAGTGAGGTCGCCGAGGCGGGGATGAAGCTTGTAGTCGCGCACCGGCAGCTCCGATGATATCTTCTTCTCGGCAACGAGCCACGCCACCGCGGTCTTCTCGTCGCCGATCTGATCGATCAGCTTGAGGCCGATCGCCTGGTGCCCGGTGAAAACGCGACCGTCGGCGACGGTCTGCAGGGTGTCGTCGTCCATCTTGCGGCGCTCCTTCACCAGGCCGCGAAACCAGGCATAGGAATCCTTGACCAGCATCTCCAGCGCGGCGCGCGCCTCGGGACTGGTGGGCTCATAGCCGTTAGGTGCGGCCTTCAGCGGCGAGGACTTCACCTCCTCCACCTTGACGCCGACCGTCTTCAGCAGGTCGGTCACATTGGGATACTGAAACAGCACGCCGATCGAACCGACCAGCGAGCTCTGCTGGGCGATGATGTGGTCCGAGGCGAGCGCGGCGATGTAGCCGCCCGAGGCGGCGAGCCCCTCGACCACCACCACCAGCGGCTTCTTCGCCTTCAGCCGCACCAGGGCGTCGTAGAGCTGTTCGGAGCCGGCGGTGGTCCCACCCGGCGAATTGATATGGACGATGACCGCAGCCGCCGACGACTTCTCGAGACGCTCGAGAGCGGCGACCCGATCACGATCGCTGCGAATCAGTCCCTCGATATTGATCCGGGCGATCGAGTGACGCGTCGAGAGCGCGGCGCGGCCGCCGGGCGTCGCCACCAGCGCAACGATGACGACGGCCGCAACGGCGAACAGCGTCGCCGCGACACGCCAGAACGTGAGCTTGCGGCGCAAGCGGCGCCGATCGACGATGGCGTCGGATTCAAATGACATCGGGGTCTCCTGCCCGGCACGGTGACGTCGCGGCGGGGATTGAAGGGTCGTAACCGGAACCGTTCAATTGCAAGCCAATATGAAAAAACGATGGTGGCGGGTGACTTATCGGCAATGCCGGCCGCTCGGCAAGGCTGTAGGCCGACCCGGTACCAAACCAGCGCGCTGCGGCGCGGCGAGACCGGCGCAGAGTGACGCTGAACGCCGTGGCGGGCAATGGGTCAACCGCTAGTGTATCGGACGCTGGGCAGAATTTCTCCAATTCTCGCTCTCAGCGAGAAATAATCCATCATCACAGCCGTTTTTTTGAACCGGACCTGAAATAAAGAGGGCTCCGGCAAACCGCCGGAGCCCTCGAACCGTCGGACGGGGGAACCCCGCGCCGCTTACTTCTCGCCGCTGCGCTGCTTGAGCGCGGTGCCGAGAATGTCGCCCAGCGTGGCGCCCGAATCGGACGAGCCGTACTGCGCGATCGCTTCCTTCTCCTCGGCCACTTCCAGCGCCTTGATCGACACCTGGACCTTGCGGGCCTTCTTGTCGAACTGGATGACGCGGGCATCGACCTTCTCGCCGACGGCGAAACGTTCCGGGCGCTGCTCGGAGCGGTCGCGAGCGAGCTCGGAACGCTTGATGAAGGTGGCGAAGTCGGTGCCGACGATCTGCACGTCGATGCCGCCTTCCTTGACGTCGAGCACTTCGCAGGTCACGACGGCACCCTTCTTGACGTCACCCGGCTCGGCGAAGGGATCGCCTTCGAGCTGCTTGATGCCGAGCGAAATACGCTCCTTCTCGACATCGACGTCGAGCACCACGGCCTTGACCATGTCGCCCTTCTTGTAGTTGTCGATGACCTGCTCGCCCGGCAGCTTCCAGTCGAGATCCGACAGGTGCACCATGCCGTCGACGTCGCCGTCGAGACCCAGGAACAGACCGAACTCGGTCTTGTTCTTGACCTCGCCCTCGACGGTCGAACCCGTCGGATACTTCTCGACGAAGGTCTCCCACGGATTGCGCATGGTCTGCTTGAGACCGAGCGAAATGCGGCGCTTGGTGGCGTCCACCTCGAGCACCTGAACCTCGACTTCCTGGGAGGTCGAGACGATCTTGCCGGGGTGCATGTTCTTCTTGGTCCACGACATCTCCGAGACGTGGATCAGGCCTTCGATGCCCGGCTCCAGCTCCACGAAGGCGCCGTAGTCGGTGATGTTGGTGACGCGACCGGTGAAGCGTGCGCTGACCGGATACTTGGCCTCGATGCCCTGCCACGGATCGTCCAGCAGCTGCTTCATGCCGAGCGAGATGCGATGGGTCTCGTGGTTGATCTTGATGATCTTGACCTTGACGGTCTGGCCGATGCTGAGCACCTCGGTCGGGTGATTGACCCGGCGCCAGGCGATATCGGTCACGTGCAGCAGGCCGTCGATGCCGCCGAGGTCGACGAACGCACCGTAATCGGTGATGTTCTTGACGACGCCGTCGATGACCTGACCTTCTTCGAGGTTCTGCACCAGCTCCTGACGCTGTTCGGCGCGGGTCTCTTCCAGCACCGTGCGACGCGACACCACGATGTTGCCGCGGCGGCGGTCCATCTTCAGGATCTGGAAGGGCTGCGAGTTGTTCATCAGCGGGCCGACGTCGCGGATCGGGCGAATGTCGACCTGCGAGCGCGGCAGGAAGGCCACGGCGCCGTCGAGATCGACGGTGAAGCCACCCTTGACCTGGTTGAAGATCACGCCGGTGACCTTCTCGTTGTTCTGGAACGCCTTCTCAAGCTTGCCCCAGCTCTCTTCGCGGCGCGCCTTGTCGCGCGACAGCACGGCCTCGCCGAGCGCATTCTCGATCCGGTCGAGGAACACCTCGACCTCGTCGCCGACCTTCAGGGTGCTTTCGCGGCCGGGGCCGGCGAATTCGCGAAGGGCAACGCGGCCTTCGGTCTTCAAGCCGACGTCGATGACGGCCATGTCCTTCTCGATCGCGACGACCTTGCCCTTGACGACGCTGCTTTCCTGCAGGCCGGTGCCGCCGAAGGACTCGTCGAGCATCGCGGCGAAATCATCGCGCGAGGGATTGTAAGAGCTGGTGGTGGTGGAAGCCATTTGTTCTCCAGATGCGGGTCTTGCCGGCAGTTCGGGTTTCGGGCGCATCGCGCGCGCAGGGCCAGGGTCCGCAAAAACCTTGGCGACCGCCCCGCAGCACGGCGGCGGAGGAGCCGCCGGACGAGATGCGGAACGGGCCGGCTGAATGCCTGCGCGTTCAATGCGATTGCTAAAGTTTCGCGATTGCTAAAGTTTCATCCGGGAGTTCAGGCGAACCGCGCCCAAAAGCCGATCACCCTAAGACCGAGGGGAGACCGATCGAGGGGGCCATCAGGCCGTTCAATCAGTCAGGCCGTTCAATCAAGAGAGCCAGTGCCATCGCGCCAGAGACCGTGAGCGGGCATTCCTCCAACATCGGCCAGGGCGTCAGACCCCGGACCGGCCCGCTCGGACGGCCTCGACAATTGCGATGGCGGCCCGGACGCCGCCTTCTATATCCAAATGGCTATTATCCAGCAAGTGCGCATCCTCCGCCCGCTTCAGGGGCGCCGTGGCGCGGTCGCTGTCGCGGGCGTCCCGCCGCAGGATGTCGGCGAGCACCTCGGCCTCATTGGCCGCCTCGCCCCGCTCCAGCGCCTCCAGGGTCCGGCGCCTCGCCCGCACCTCCGCATCGGCCACCACGAAGATCTTCACGTCGGCCTCGGGGCAGATCACCGTGCCGATGTCGCGGCCGTCAAGGACCGCACCGGGCGGCTGGGCGGCAAAGCGGCGCTGGAACTGGAGCAGCGCGGCCCGCACCCGGGGCAGGGCCGAGACCACCGAGGCGGCGTCGCCGACCCGCTGGCTCTTGAGCGCCGGATCGTCAAAGGCGGCGGGATCGAGATCTTCGGCGGCGGCAGCCGCCCGATCCTCGTCATTGAGGTCGGCGCCGGCTTCAAGCAACGCCCGGGCGACCGCGCGGTAGATCACGCCGGTATCGAGATGGTGGAAGCGGTAATGGGCGGCGAGTCGCCTGGCGAGGGTCCCCTTGCCCGAGGCGGCGGGCCCGTCGATGGCGATGATCATGACAGATCCGCCCCCAGGCGCTGCATCATCGGCACGAAATCCGGGAAGCTGGTGGCGATGAAGCTGGAATCATCGATTCCCACCGGCTTCTGCGCCGCCAGCCCCATGACCAGGGCCGACATGGCGATGCGATGATCCATATGGGTCTTCACCACGCCGCCGCCGGCGACCGCGCCACGGCCTTCGACGATGAGGTCGTCGCCCTCGATCTCGACCGCGACGCCGTTGAGGCGAAGCATGTCGGCGGTCGCAGCCAACCGGTCGGATTCCTTGACCCGCAATTCATGCAGGCCGCGCATCACCGTACGCCCCTCGGCGAAGGCCGCCGCCACCGCCAGCACCAGATATTCGTCGATCATCGCGGGGGCACGCTCCGGCGGCACGGTGACGCCGCGCAGGCCGGTGGCGCGCACCCGCAGATCGGCCATGGGCTCACCGGCATCGCCGCCGCGCGGCGTTTCCTCGATCACCGCGCCCATTTCGCGCAGGGTGGCGAACAGTCCGGTGCGCAGCGGATTGGTCATCACTTCGGTGAGCAGGACCTCGGAGCCGGGCACGATCAGTGCCGCCACCAACGGAAAGGCCGCCGACGACGGGTCGGCCGGGACCACCACCGGGGCGCCAGCCAATTCCGGCTGGCCGGTGAGGGCGATGCGCCGGCCATGGGTGCCGGACGGCGTCGACACCACCTCGGCGCCGAACTGCCGCAGCATGCGCTCGGTATGATCGCGGCTCGCCTCGGGCTCGATCACCGTGGTGATTCCCGGCGCCGCGAGTCCAGCCAGCAGCACCGCCGACTTGATCTGGGCCGAGGCCACCGGGCTCTGATAGGTAATCGGCAACGGCTCGCGCGCGCCCTGCAGGGTGAGTGGCAGCCGGCCCCCCTCGGCCATCTGCAGCGCCCTGGCGCCCATCAACTCCAGCGGCTCGAGGATGCGGCGCATCGGCCGCTTGCGCAGGCTGGCATCGCCGTCGAAGGTCGCGGTGATCGGGCAACCCGCAACAGCGCCCATCACCAGCCGGCAGCCGGTGCCGGAATTGCCGAAATCAAGCGGCTCCGCGGGCGCGGCAAGGCCGCCGACCCCGACGCCGTCGACCGCCCAGGCGCCGTCCTCCAGCCGCGTCACCGTGGCGCCGAGCGCCCGCATAGCCTTGGCGGTGTTGAGCACATCCTCGCCTTCGAGCAGGCCGGAGATCCGGGTCCGGCCGACCGCCAGCGCGCCGAGAATCAGGGCGCGGTGGGAGATCGACTTGTCGCCCGGTACCCGGGCGGTGCCGTTCAGGGCGGCTCCCCGGCGCGACTGCAGCGGGCGCGGCGCGGCGGAATGTGTCAAGATGGAGGCCTTTCTGCTGACCCGATGGTTCGGCGCGGACATGCGCCCGGCACCCGACTTTGTGCTCCGACGCGGCGCGCTCCGTATCACGGCGGGACCGCCGCGTCACGATCCGCGCGGGCCATGACACATCCCGCTATTGACAGCGGTCCTGTGACTCGCCAAGTGAAGCACCGAATTTCCAGGACAATCCAGGACCGCGACGTGGCCAAATCCGAGCTCGGAACCAAACGCATCTGTCCGACCACGGGCAAGAAGTTCTACGACCTGAACAAGAACCCCGTGATCTCGCCCTATACCGGAGAAGTCGTGCCGATCGCGCCGGTGGCGCCGTCGCGCGTCCGCAGCGACGCTGCCCGCGCCCCGTCGGACGAACTGGCGCCGGAGGCCGCGGAGCTCGAGACCGTCTCGCTCGAGGAAGCCGACGCCGAGGAATCGACCGGGAAGGTGGCCGCGGCGCTGCCCGAATCCGAGGACGATATCGAGATCGACGACACCCTCGATGACGAAGAGGACGATTCGACCTTCATTCCCGATGAGGAAGAAGGGGACGAAGACGTCACCGACATCATCGGCGACGTTTCCGGCGACGAAGAGACTTGAGATTACTTCGGAAGTGTGAAACACACTCGCCGCGCGCCGGCTGATTTCGTCGGCGTCCCACTTCGGGGCCATAGCTCAGCTGGGAGAGCGCTTGCATGGCATGCAAGAGGTCGGCGGTTCGATCCCGCCTGGCTCCACCACGCTTCGCCTTCGGCTGCGTGGCACCGCCACGCAGCCGAAGGCGAAGCGTGCCCGGCATAGCCCGAAGGGCGACGACGGGCGATGTGGTACGTCTACATCATTCGCAGCATTAATTTCCCTGAACAGGAATATATCGGGGCGACCACCGACCTGAAGCGCCGCGTGTCCGATCACAACGTCGGAAAATCCACGCACACGAACAAATTCAAGCCGTGGAAACTGATCTGGTATTGCGCTTTCCCGGATAAGACCCAAGCGCTGGCGTTCGAGAAATATCTCAAGTCGCACTCCGGGCGGGCATTCGCCAAGAAGCGGCTGACCGCGCTGCCCGCTCCCTCCCCCTCGATCCAGCCCTGAGGCTTCGGCCTCGCCCGAACCACGCATGAGCGGCATTGCGCCATGATCGAAATCGGCTGGCTCGCCCACGCCGCGGGCGATAAAGCCTGATCCTCATGACATTCGCCAATCGGGATGGACGGTATGACTGAACAAGCTGCGGCCGGCGCGGGGGCCATGGCCGGCCTGCGCGTGATCGATCTCACACGGGTGCTGGGCGGCCCCTATTGCACCCAGCTGCTCGCCGACCACGGCGCCGACGTCATCAAGGTCGAGCCGCCCGCCGGCGACGAGGTTCGCGAATGGGGACCTCCCTTCCACGACGGCGACGCCGCCTACTTCATCGGCATCAACCGCAACAAGCGCTCGATCGGCCTCGATCTCGCCTCGCCCGGCGGCCGCGAGGTGTTGATGAAGATGCTCGAGGGCGCCGACGTGCTGATCGAGAATTTCAAGCCCGGCACGCTCGACAAGTGGGGCATCGGCCATGACGTGCTCCGCGCCAGATTCCCGCGCCTGATCCACTGCCGCATTTCCGGCTTCGGCGCCGACGGCCCGCGCGGCGGCAATCCGGGCTACGACGCCATCATCCAGGCAATGACCGGCATGATCGCCGCCACCGGCTCGCCGGAGAGCGGCCCGATGCGCATCGGCGTGCCGCTGGTCGATATCTCGACCGGCCTGTTCGCGACCGTCGGCATCCTGATGGCGCTGGCCGAACGCCAGCGCTCCGGACTCGGCCAGTTCCTCGAGACCACGCTGTTCGAGACCGGGCTCGCCATCATGCATCCGCATACGGCGAACTACTTCCTGCACGGCAAGCCGCCGTCGCTGACCGGCAACGAGCACCCCAATCTCGCGCCCTACGCCATCTTCGCCGCGCGCGATGGCAAGATCTTCACCGGCGTCGGCAACGACGGCACCTTCCGCAAGCTGTGCAAGGAGATCGGCAAGCCCGAGCTCGCCGACGATCCGCGCTTCGCCCGCAACCGCGACCGCGTCCTCAACCGCGCCGCGCTACGCACCGAACTGGAAGCGGTGTTCAGCCAGTTCGACGCCGTGCCGCTGTGCGACCGCCTGTTGTCGGCCGGGCTGCCCGCGGGCCCCGTGCAGTCGATCGACAAGGCGCTGCAGAGCGACCATGCCACCTATCGCGGCGATGTCCTCGAAAAGGACTGGTACAAGGGCGTCGCTTCGCCGATCCGCTTCTCGCGCAGCGAGGCGAGCCTGCGCCGCACCCCGCCGAAATTCGGCGAGCATGCCGCGGAGGTGCTCGGCGAATTCGGCTATTCCGAAGGCGACATTGCCGATCTCGTCGCCAAGGGCGCGGTCTGCCCCGAACGCCGGCGCTGAACGACACGCCGAAACGCTCCAGGCCTTTTGCCCCGCCATTCGCCGGCCCGATCGGGTGGTTCGATTCCAACATTCGCATCCCGCTTCTGCAGGCGTGTTTGCAAATGTTGGAATCGAAGGACCACTCGCATGATCAACTTGCTGGTGGAGCTAAGGATTTGACATTCGCTCCACCAGACCGGCGAATTTCCGCTTTGCGTTCAAGACGCCCCGCCCTTACCATCCGTCATCGAACTGTCGCGAAAGCTCGCAATAAGCGGCGCTTCGCAGGGCGGAGCAGGGGGAAACACGTCATGTCAAAGCGCCGGATGTCCAAGCGCCGGATCGGCCTCGGCCTCACCACATCGATCGTCGTGGCTCTGGCTGCCGCCGCGCTGCCGGCGCCGGCCCAGGCGGTCACCGAAATCCAGTGGTGGCATGCGCTTACCGGCGCCAACAATGACGTCGTGGTCAAGCTCGCCGAAGAGTTCAACGCCTCGCAGAGCGACTACAAGATCGTCCCGGCTTACAAGGGCAGCTATCCCGACACCATGAATGCAGGCATCGCCGCGTTCCGCGCCGGCAATGCACCGCACATCCTGCAGGTGTTCGAGGTCGGCACCGCCACCATGATGGCCGCCACCGGCGCGGTGAAGCCGGTCTACAAGCTGATGCAGGAAGCCGGCGAGAAGTTCGATCCGCAAGCCTATCTGCCGGCCATCACCGGCTATTACTCGACCTCCAAGGGCGAGATGCTGTCCTTCCCGTTCAATTCCTCCTCCATGGTGATGTGGATCAACAAGGACGCGCTGAAGAAGGCCAATATCGACACGATCCCCAAGACCTGGCCCGAGGTCTTCGAGGACGCAAAGAAGCTGCATGCCGCCGGCTACACCACCTGCGGCTTCTCCACCGCCTGGGTGACCTGGGCCAATCTCGAGCAGCTCTCGGCCTGGCACAACGTGCCGCTCGCGACCAAGGCCAACGGCCTCGGCGGTTTCGACACCGAGCTGAAATTCAACGGCCCGCTGCAGATCCGTCACCTGCAGACGCTGATCGAGCTGCAGAAGGACAAGACCTACGATTATTCGGGCCGCACCAACAATGCCGAGGGGCGTTTCACCTCGGGCGAATGTCCGATCTTCCTGACCTCGTCGGGCTTCTTCGGCCAGGTCCGCGCCAATGCCAAGTTCGACTGGACCAACGCGCCGATGCCCTACTATCCGGACATGCCGGACGCGCCGCAGAATTCGATCATCGGAGGCGCCTCGCTGTGGGTGATGGGCGGCAAGTCGCCGACGGAATATCGCGGCGTCGCCAAATTCCTCGCCTTTCTGTCGGACACCGACCGCCAGGTCGCAATCCACAAGGCCTCGGGATATCTGCCGATCACCAGGGCGGCCTATGCCAAGGCCAAGGAGCTCGGCTTCTACAAGGAGGCGCCCTATCTGGAGACCCCGCTGAAGGAGCTGACCAACAAGGAGCCCACCGAGAATTCGCGCGGCCTGCGGCTCGGCAACATGGTGCAGCTCCGCGACGTCTGGGCCGAAGAGATCGAGGCGGCACTGGCGGGCAAGAAGCCGGCCAAGGACGCGCTCGACACCGCGGTGTCGCGCGGCAACCAGATGCTGCGCCAGTTCCAGCGCACCGTGGCGAAGTGATCGGCGGACACTAAGTCCGCCGCAGCATCATGGAGAAGCAGTCAGTCTTCCATTCGCGCCTGCTGCCCTGGCTGCTGCTGGCGCCGCAGCTCGTCGTCATCCTGGTCTTCTTCTATTGGCCGGCGGTCCAGGCGGTGTGGCAATCTTTCCTGCTGCAGGACGCCTTCGGCCTGTCGACGAGCTTCGTCGCCTTGGAGAATTACGCCGACCTTCTCACCCAGGACGAATATCGCGAAGCGGTGCTGCGAACCTTCGCCTTTTCGGCCGCGATCGCCGGTCTATCGCTGTCGGCGGCGCTGCTGCTGGCGGTGATGGCCGACAAGCCGCTGCGCGGCGGCGCCATCTATCGCACGCTGCTGATCTGGCCCTATGCGGTGGCGCCGGCGGTGGCCGGCGTGCTCTGGCTGTTCATGCTGCACCCCTCCCTCGGCGTGCTGTCCCGCGGACTGCGGGCGCTCGGCATCGATTGGAATCCGCTGCTCAACGGCGACCAGGCCGTGGCGCTGGTGGTGCTCGCCGCCGCCTGGAAGCAGATCTCCTACAATTTTCTGTTCTTCCTCGCCGGGCTGCAGGCGATCCCGAGGAGCGTGATGGAGGCGGCCGCCATCGACGGGGCGCGGCCGATGCGCCGGTTCTGGACCGTGACCTTTCCGCTCCTGACGCCAACGGTGTTCTTCCTGCTCGTCGTCAACATCGTCTACGCCTTCTTCGACACATTCGGCGTCATCGACGCCATGACCGGCGGCGGCCCGGCCAAGGCCACCGAGACGCTGGTCTACAAGGTCTATCTCGACGGGCTGCTCGGCAACAATCTCGGCTCGTCGGCGGCGCAGTCGGTGATCCTGATGGCCATCGTGATCGCGCTCACCGCGATCCAGTTCCGCTATGTCGAGCGCAGGGTGACCTACTGATGGCGCGGCGACGGCAACGGCAACGGCAACGGCAACGGGCAGGGTAGGTCATGGTCGAACAGGTCGGCATCCGGCGTCTCGTCGCCCATCTCGTGTTGTGGATCGGCATCGCCATCGTCGCCTTCCCGGTCTATCTCGCCATCGTCGCCTCGACCCAGGACAATGCCGCGATCGCCAACGGCCAGATGTCGCTGTTGCCCGGCAGCCATTTCATCGACAACTACGCCCGCACGCTGTTCGTCGGCACCAAGGGCTCGACCCGCGAGCCGGTCGGCCACATGCTGTTCAACTCCCTCGTCATGGCCATGGCCATCGCGCTCGGCAAGATCGCCATCTCGATCCTGTCCGCCTATGCGGTGGTGTATTTCCGCTTCGCCTTTCGCAAGGCGGTGTTCTGGCTGGTCTTCATCACGTTGATGCTGCCGGTCGAGGTGCGCATCTATCCGACCTACAAGATCGCCGCCGACCTCAACCTGCTCGACAGCTACGCCGGCCTCACTTTGCCGCTGATCGCCTCGGCGACCGCTACGCTGCTGTTCCGCCAGTTCTTCATGACCGTGCCCGACGAACTCGTGGAAGCGTCCCGGATCGACGGCGCCGGGCCATTGCGCTTCTTCTGGGACACGTTGCTGCCGCTGTCGCGCACCAGCATGGCCGCGCTGTTCGTGATCCTGTTCATCTACGGCTGGAATCAGTTTCTCTGGCCGCTGCTGATCACCACGCGCGACGACATGCAGACCGTGGTCATCGGCATCCGCAAGATGATCACCACCCAGGACGCACTCACCGAATGGCCGCTGGTGATGGCGACTGCCGTATTGGCAATGCTGCCGCCGGTGGTGGTGGTGGTGGTGATGCAGAAGCTGTTCGTGCGTGGCCTGGTGGAAAGCGAGAAGTAGAATGGCCGAGGTCGAGCTGAACGACGTGCGCAAGGTCTATGCCGGCGGCGTCGAAGCCATCAAGGGCGTCAGCCTGCAGATCGGCGACGGCCGGTTCTGCGTGCTGGTCGGCCCGTCGGGCTGCGGCAAGTCCACGCTGCTGCGAATGGTGGCAGGCCTCGAGACCGTCACCTCCGGCACCGTCGCGATCGGCGGCCGCACCGTCAACGAAATCGAGCCGGCGGACCGCGACATCGCCATGGTGTTTCAGAATTACGCGCTCTATCCGCATATGAGCGTCTACAACAACATGGCCTATGGCCTGCGCAATCGCGGCATGGCCAAGGGCGAAATCGACTCGCGGGTGCGCACTGCGGCGCAGACCCTCGACATCGAGGCGCTGCTCGCGCGCAAGCCGAAGCAGCTGTCGGGCGGCCAGCGCCAGCGCGTCGCCATGGGCCGCGCCATCGTGCGCCAGCCCAAGGTCTTCCTGTTCGACGAGCCGCTGTCGAATCTCGACGCCAAGCTGCGCATCGCCATGCGGGTGGAGATCAGCCGCCTGCAGCGCCGCCTCGGCACCACCTCGATCTATGTCACCCACGACCAGCTCGAAGCGATGACCCTCGCCGACATGCTGGTGGTGATGAATGCCGGCCAGGTCGAGCAGATCGGACCGCCGCTCGAGGTCTACCGCACCCCGGCCACCACCTTTGTCGCCGCCTTCATCGGCGCACCGCCGATGAATCTGTCACCGCTGTCGGGCGCCGAGGCCGCGGCGCTGGCGCCGGAGGCGCCCGCCGGGGCAATCCTCGGCATCCGCCCGGAGGACCTCGTCGTCACCACCGGCGCGGCACCGCAGGGCGGCGTGGCGCTCGACCTCACGGTGGATGCCATCGAGCCGGTCGGGGCGGAAACGTTCGTCTATGCCCGGCGCGGCACCGGCCAGGGTAACGACGGGGCGATCCGGGCGGATATCGATTCCGATATCGTGGTCCGCCTGCCGGGCCAGACCGCGCCGCCGCCGGGCGCGCCGCTGCGGGTCGCGGCGCTCAGGGAGAAACTTCACCTGTTCAGCCCGGACGGCCGCCGGCGGATCGATATCCGCCCGTGATTTCAATCCGGTGGAGGCGATCCGCCGGTTCTTGAACGCTATTCCGCAATGCACATATGATGGGAGCCGGTCGGCGGTTGCTGGCCGGAAGGGGTGCCATCCTGGGCCCCGTCAAAGTCGCTTCGAGAGGACTTTGTGTAATGTCTCGTGTTCCTTCGTTGTCCAGTCCGTTTCTGTTGGGATTCGACGAGATCGAGCGTGCGCTCGACCGCGTCGTCAAAGGTGCCGACGGCTACCCCCCCTACAACATCGAGCGCCTCGAACGTACCGATGGCCAGCCCGAGCGGCTGCGCATCACGCTCGCGGTGGCGGGCTTTACCCGCGACCAACTCGATGTGACCGTGGAGGAAAAGCAGCTCGTCATCCGCGGCCGCCAGCAGGACGACAAGACCCGGCAGTTCATCCATCGCGGTATCGCCGCGCGCCTGTTCCAGCGCACCTTCGTGCTGGCGGACGGGATGCAGGTGCTGAATGCGGATCTGAAGAACGGGCTGTTGTCCATCGACCTCGCCAGGCCGGAGTCTGAACGGGTCGTTAAGACAATAGCTATCAATGAACACGAATAATCTAGGAACCACAGCGGACTCGACCGCTTGTACTCTTGAGGAGTCGAGACCATGACCGAAGTCACTGTCATCCACCCCGACCAGCCCGTCTCACAGGAAGCGCTCGCCGCCATGGGTGAAGGTCATATCGCCTATGTGAAGCAGATCCGCTCCGAGGACGTCCCGCATCTGTTTCCGCAGGCGCCGCAGCTCGCGCCCGGGCTGAAGCTCTTCACCCTGCACGCCGCCGACGGCACGCCGATCATGCTGACCGACAGCCGCGAAGCCGCCGTCGCCAACGCCTGGAGCAACGAGCTCGAGGCGGTCAGCGTGCACTGAAGGTCTCTCGACGCCGCATGTTGCGTCGGCGCACGGGCGCCGACGCGCGCCGCCCTGAATGAGCACGCCCGAGCAGGCGGAGCGAAGTTCGGCGAGGCGCTCTCGAGCCATGAGGCCCGACCGTCTTCAACCCGGACTTTCAGAAAATCACACTTTCAGATTGACGAGAAGTCACGCCGCCGAGGCCGGCGGCAGCGCCAGCACCGAATAGAGCGCCTGGGCATCGGACGAAGCGCGCAACTTCTTGGCGACGTCCTGGTCGCGCAACAGTCGCGCGATACGCGCGAGCGCCTTGAGATGATCGGCTCCGGCGCCCTCGGGCGCGAGCAGCAGAAACATCAGGTCCACCGGCTGGCCGTCCATGGCCTCGAAATCGATCGGACGATCGAGCCGGGCGAACAGGCCGAACAGCTTCTCGAGCTTGGGGAGCTTGCCGTGGGGAATGGCGACGCCGTAACCCACCGCCGTGGTCCCGAGCTTCTCCCGCTGCAGCAGCACCTCGAAGACGGCGCGTTCGTTCTGGCCGGTAAGCGCGGCAGCGCGCGCTGCGAGCTCCTGCAGCGCCTGCTTTTTGCTGTTGACCTTCAACGCCGGGATAATCGCCTCGGGCGCGACCAGATCGGTAATCATCATGGGACGTTCCGAGGATCTCAGCGGGTAAGCTAGACTAGAGCGATGATCGCGCAGAGGCCAGCGACTTGCGACGTTAACGGTTCAGGTCGGCGGCACGGCGCCCGATCTCACCGGTGGGTGGCCTCGCGTCGAGCCGTCCGGTCCTGAAGGCGCCGGACCATAGGGACGGCCCGGCAAGGCGTCAATGCCGATCATGGCGCGCCGGTCCGGAACTCACTATCCGTTTTACTGCCCGTTTCGCAGCCCGCCGGTTCGCTCCTGGATGGCGACGAACGGCGTCGAACTGGCGCGGTTCTCGGCCCGTTCACGCCTTGCCGCCGTCGAGCACCGGCGGATCGATCCACCCGACATTGCCGTCGGCGCGGCGATAGATCACGTTGACGCGTCCCGTCGAACCGTGCCGGAACACGATCACCGGCGCGCCGGTGAAGTCCAGTTCCAGCACCGCCTCACTCACCGACATCGATTTCAGCGCCGTGGTCGATTCAGCGATGATCACCGGATTGAAGGCCAGGACCTCGCCTTCATTTTCCCCGCCGGGAGCTTCGATGACGTAGCTCGGCACGTCGAGCTCGACGGCCGCAGCGGCGGCATGAGCCTTGCGCGCAGAACGATCCTTGAGGCGGCTCTTGTAGCGCCGCAGCCGCTTCTCGATCTGGGACAGCGCCTGGTCGGCGCTCACATAGGCGTCGGACGCGGTCGATTCCGCCTCCAGCGTCACCCCCGAATCGAGGTGCAGGGCGCAATCGGTGCGGAAACCGAAACCGTCCTTGGACAGTGTGACGTGGCCGGAATAATTGCCGTCGAAATATTTCCGCAGAACTTCTTCGGTGCGATCACTGACCCGTCCCCGCAGGGCTTCCCCGACACTGATGCTCTTGCCCGAGACTCTGATGGTCATGCCGTGCCTCGCATTTCGTTTCCTCGCCCAGCGCGGTGGATCTGACGCTCGTATCAGCAGTGCCCGCTTTCCGAAGTTCGTACATCGGTACCGCATCTTCTCCGACGAACTTCGGACTGACGAACTTCTGAGACAGGGTAGGAGCCAGCATTCAAGCTCAGTGAGGCGGCGTCAAGCGGGGATCAGGCCGTTGCGATGTCAC
The DNA here is from genome assembly GCF_024181725.1 of Bradyrhizobium sp. WD16. Taxonomy (NCBI): domain Bacteria; kingdom Pseudomonadati; phylum Pseudomonadota; class Alphaproteobacteria; order Hyphomicrobiales; family Nitrobacteraceae; genus Bradyrhizobium; species Bradyrhizobium sp. WD16. The sequence continues at coordinate 1,849,790 of NZ_CP028908.1, forward strand.
GCCGCGGCATCGCCGCGCCGGCAGAAATCAGCGCCTGCTTCTCGCGGCGGCGCTGCACCGACGATGGGATCCGCAGCGCCTCGCGATATTTCGCAACCGTACGCCGCGCGATGTCGACGCCCTCGGAACGAAGCTGTTCCACTATACCGTCGTCGGAGAGAACCGCCGCGGGGCTTTCGGCGTCGATCAGCAGCTTGATGCGATGCCGCACCGCTTCCGCCGAATGAGCTTCGCCGCCGTCCGCCGCGGCAATCGAAGCGGTGAAGAAATACTTCAGTTCGAAGATACCGCGATTGGTCGCCATGTATTTGTTGGCGGTGACGCGCGAGACGGTCGATTCATGCATCTGGATCGCGTCGGCAACGGCCTTCAGATTCAGCGGTCGCAGATGCGACACGCCGTGGGCAAAGAAGCCGTCCTGCTGGCGCACGATCTCGGTGGCGACTTTGAGGATCGTCCGGGCGCGCTGATCGAGGGCGCGCACCAGCCACGTCGCGTTCTGCAGGCAATCGGAGAAATAGGACTTGTCGTCGCTCTTGCGCACGCTCTTCGAGAGTTTCGTGTAGTAGCTCTGGTTGACCAGCACGCGCGGCAGCGTGTCGCTGTTGAGTTCGACCAGCCAGCCGCCGTCCGGCCCCGGCCGCACATAGACGTCCGGCACCACGGTCTGGGCCCGGCCGCCGCCGAAGCGCAGGCCCGGTTTGGGATCGAGGCGGCGGATCTCCGACACCATGTCGACGATATCCTCGTCGTCGACGCCGCAGACCTTGCGCAGCGCGGCGAAGTCGCGCTTGGCCAGGAGATCGAGATGCTCCACCAGGGCCTGCATCGCCGGGTCGTAGCGGTCGCGCTCGCGGAGCTGGATGGCGAGGCATTCGCAAAGATTGCGGGCGCAGATGCCGGGCGGATCGAAGGTCTGCAGCACCGAAACGACCTCTTCCACCTCCGCTTCCGAGGTGCCGAGGCGCTCGGCGGCCTGGCCGAGATCGGCCGGCAGGTAGCCGGCGTCATCGACGAGATCGATCAGATATTGTCCGATCAGGCGCTGGGACAGTGTCGAGAACGCGACAGCGAGTTGTTCGGCGAGATGTCCGCCCAGTGTCGTCTCGGCGGCGACGAAGGCTTCGAGGTTGTAGTCGTCGTCGCCGGAGGCGCCACCACCCCATTCGGTGTAGGTGGTCGGCGCGGCATCCTGGGCGGCGCGGGCGGCGGCCTCGCCGGGCTCTTCCGGAAAGACGTTGTCGAGACCGGTATCGAAGGTCTGCTCCATCTCGCTGCGGCTGCCGAGATCGCGGTTCATCCAGTCCTCGGCCGGCGCGGCGTCGGCGGCGCCTGCACCTGAGGCCTCGGCACTGCTGAAGCCGCCCTCGGCGAAACCAACTTCGAAATCGCCGTCGAGGCCGTCCGCGCCGGTCTCGGCGCCCGCCGCGTCGCTCCCGGCGGTAAAATCGGCATCGGCCCCCTCGCGGCTATCGGCCGGCTCGCCGTTTTCGGCCGCCCGCTCCAGCAGTGGGTTCCGTTCGAGCTCCTCCTCGACGAAGGTGGCCAGATCCAGGTTGGACAGTTGCAGCAGCTTGATGGCCTGCATCAGCTGCGGGGTCATCACCAGCGATTGGGTCTGGCGGAACTCTAATCTCTGCGACAGCGCCATTGGCGTCGGATACCGTTCATTTGGTCCGATTTTTGCTTATACGCTTCTTGCTGACGGAGTCCACGGCTTGACGAGACGAAAATTGCTGCGGTAGCGAAAATGGGTAAATCCCATTCTCCGCCGCCAGCCTCCTCGGAAGCCGGCCTGCAAACCCTACCAGGGCACTCTCGAGTTGAACGCGCCGAGTTGAAGGCGTGACGCCAGCCGCCCCGAAAACGCGGCCTTATGCCGGCTGGCGCGGCGGAGCGCGACAACCTCAACCAGCCCGCGAGGTGGATACCGGTTCGCGCGAAGAAAACGCGTCCGGAGGCAGGACGCTAGTGTCCTGTCTCCGAATGACCGCTCCATTTGCCTCATGCTCGCACGGTCATTCGGAGACATAGGGACACTAGCAAAATCAAAGTGCTAGTGTGGCTTATGTCTCGCAATTGCCTACGAGAGGGTTGCCGCGAAGGCGGTAGGCAATTGCGAGACGCCACACTAGAGGCGGAATTCCTCGCCGAGATAGAGCCGGCGGACATCGGGATCGGCGACGATCTCGTCCGGACTGCCTTCGGTCAGCACCTCGCCGGCATAGACGATGTAGGCCCGATCGGTAAGTCCGAGCGTCTCGCGCACATTGTGGTCGGTGATCAGGACGCCGATGCCGCGATTGGTGAGATGACGCACCAGATCCTGGATGTCGCCCACCGCGATCGGGTCGATACCGGCAAACGGCTCGTCGAGCAGCATGTAGTTCGGCCGGGTCGCCAGCGCCCGCGCGATTTCGACGCGGCGTCGTTCGCCGCCGGACAAGGCGATCGAAGGCGACTTGCGCAAGCGCGTGATGTTGAACTCCTCGAGCAGCGAATCGAGCTCGTGCTCGCGCCGACGACGATCGGGCTCCACCACCTCGAGAACCGCACGAATGTTGTCCTCGACATTGAGGCCGCGGAAGATCGACGCTTCCTGCGGCAGGTAGCCGATGCCGAGCCGCGCGCGCTGATACATCGGCAGCTCCGTCACGTCGTGGCCGTCGAGTTCGACACGGCCACGATCGGCCTTGATCAGCCCGGTGATCATGTAGAACACCGTGGTCTTGCCGGCGCCGTTGGGGCCGAGAATGCCGACGGCCTCGCCCCGCCGCACATAGAGACTGACGCCGCGCACCACCTGGCGCGAGCCGAAGGTCTTTTCGATACCGTGGATGGCGAGGAAGCCGCCGCGCGGCTCAGCCGGCGGCTCCGTGGTCCCGGCCGCAGCCATCCAGCGCGGCTGCTTAACCGCCTCGGCGCGCTCACGCGCAGTGACGGGAACGGCGGCGGTTGCGGTCTTGCGGAACAGCACGGTGACGCGCTCGCTGAAGGAGGTGATGTCGCCGGAACGACCGAATTGTTGCGAGCCGCGGGCCGGCCGGCTTCGACGGAACATGCGCAGCAGGTCCACCATGAGCGAAGTCGATCAGCCTTTCGCGCCGGCCGTGCAGGGATCGCTGCAGGGATAGCTACGGGTACGAATGCAACGGTGCAGGGTGAGCATATGGTGTTCAGACACCCCGAAACGAGTGCCATCGCGCACAATCCTTGTTCCCGCGCGACGACGAGGTCGAGCCCTGATACGCGCTCGGGCAGCGCCGATCAAGCTCAGCGCCGCGTCCCCTCGTTCACATCGTTGAGTTTCAAGGGCTTTCCGCTCTGGCGCGGAGCCGGCGCCGAAGGCTGTGGGGGTGAGCTGGGGAACAGGCCGCCGGCGCCGGGATTGGTCGGGGCTGACGATTTGAACATGCCCTGCACGCCCTTCTTGGCTTCGACGCGGGAAATTCCGGTGGTCATGTCGACGATCAGGGTGTCGCCGCGAAGGATGTTGTCGCCCTGCGTCAGCACGACGTTACCGGTCACGGTGATGGTGTTCGTCTTCATGTCGAACACGCCGTTGTCGCCGGTCACCGTCTGGTCCTTCTGAGTGACGATCACGCCGCCCTTGGCTTCCAGGCGCTTGATCGCCGAACTGCCCGTCGGACCCGGCGTCGCCGAGGTCATGGTCGGCTTGGGTTGCGCGGGCTGCGCGTTGGATTGCGCGCCGGAAGTGGCTGAACCGCCGGCGCCGCCTTCGTAGAAGACCACCAGGATCTTGCAGCGCATGGTGGTGTCGCCCTGCACCACCTTGACGTTGTCCTTGAAGGTCGCGGCCTTCTCCTTGTCGCGCAGCTCGAGGCTGCCGGCATCGATCTGGATCGGCTTGTCGCGGTTCTGCGAGAAGCCCTGCATGGCATTCGGCACACCCTGCACCGACCCCTGCGCGCGCACTTCGCCGCCGAGCGCGAGCCCCGTCACCGCCAGCGCCAATACCGCGCCCGTCAAGCTTCGTTGCAGTCTCATAAACATCCTCATGGCTCGCGCTTCCGGCGCGCCGGCGCCGGGCGCGGCCGCGGCTCGGCGACGCTTTCGACAACCGGCGGCGCCGCCGCGGTTTCGGCGGCACCGGCATCGCCGGCGGGCTTGGGGCCCTCGTCGAGAAACAATGTCATCGACACGCCGCCACCAAAGACGACCAGCACGCCGTTGTCGATGATGCGTAGCTTGTTGGAATTGAGCGTACCGTTGAGCAGCTTGACCGCGACCGGCTCGTCGGAGGAGACGGTACCTTTGGCGAGATCGACCTGGGCCTGGGTGAGACGCGCCTCGTAGCCGGTGGACGACTGCAGGAAGATATCCTGCTTGAGATCGAGCAACTGGGTCTTGGTGTCGAAAAACCCGACCTTCGAGTCCATGGTAACGGTGCTCTTGTCTTCCATCTGCACCTTGGCGCTCATGTCCTGCAATTCAACGTGCACCGGATCGGTGACATCCTGGGTGGCGGTCTTCGCGCGCAGGTCATAGGGGCGCTGGTCGGGCGTGAAGCCGGTGAGATGCGGCGACTGCATGGTGATCTTGGTCCCCGAGACCACCAGGTTGCCGGCGCTGAGCGGCAGTTTGGAGAGCAGCCGGAACGGATTGAAGACGGACGCGGCGACGATCAGCAGAATCGCAAGTCCCACCACGGTGGGGATGGCCCGGCGCAGGAAGCGGACGCGGGCGCTGTGACGGCTCGCGCGGGCAAAACGCCGCTCCATCCCGGCCTGATAGCTCTGCTGGTCCATCAACGTCACGGCGGCTCCGCGGCTCCAGTGCCCGCTTTGCGAAGATCCCCCGGACACAATCCCCGAAGGCAAGTCTAACCCGGCGGCCCCGGCGGTGCAGCCCTCCCACACGCCCGCTTACGCGCGTCGGATCCGAAACCGCACTAGAATCCTATTGATGCTGGTGTCCCTTTGTTTCCAACGTTCGTCGGAGCACCTGCTGCAAAGGAATACGAACGTTGGAAACCGGACACCAGTGTGGCGTCTCGCAATTGCCTACCGCCTTGGCGGCAAGCCTCTCGTAGGCAATTGCGAGACATAAGCCACACTAGCACTTTGATTTTGCTAGTGTCCCTTATGTCTCCGAATTGCCGTGCGAGCGAGAGGCAAACGAAGCGGTAATTCGGAGACGGGACACTAGGACTGTGACCGAAAGGCGGCACCACCGGCCCCGCGGCAACGGATCGCAACGTTACGAATGCGAGAAGATGTCCTGGTCGTGCCAGCCCTGCAGATCGAGCAGCGCCCGGGCCGGCAGGAAGCCGAAGCAGGCGCCGGCAAGCGCGGTGCGGTTCTCCCGCGCCAGCATCGCGTCGAGCCGCTCGCGCAGCTGATGCAGGTGGAGCACGTCGGAGGCGGCATAGGCGAGCTGGGCGTCGGTCAGCGCCGCGGCGCCCCAGTCGCTCGACTGCTGCTGCTTGGAGAGCTCGACGCCGAGCAGTTCGCGCACCAGGTCCTTGAGGCCGTGGCGATCGGTGTAGGTGCGGACAAGCCGCGACGCGATCTTGGTGCAATAGACCGGCTGCGGCATCACGCCGAAAGTGTTGAACAGCACCGCGACGTCGAAGCGGGCGTAGTGGAAGATCTTGGTGACCGCCGGATCGCCCAGCAGCTTCTTCAGGTTCGGCGCGTCGCGGTGACCGGCCGGAATCTGCACCACGTCGGCGGTGCCGTCGCCGTTGGAGAGCTGCACCACGCAGAGCCGGTCGCGGTGCGGATTGAGGCCGAGGGTCTCGGTGTCGATGGCCACCGAGGCGGTGTAGCGGCCGAGGTCGGGCAGATCGCCCCGATGCAGACGGATGGTCATGGCGTCTCGATGTATGTCGGTTGCAAATGAAATATTGGCCGCCTCGTTAGCCGAAAGCGGGCCGAATCGCACGACAATATCGCGGTCGAAGCTTAATCGGGGGTTCCCGGGGTCCGGACGACGTCCATCGGACCTGCCGTTCGGCCGACGCCTGGGGCGCCGCGAGGCGACAGTTTTACGGCCTCGACGATCGGGGAAGCATCATCTTCAAAAGAGAAAGATGGTGCCCAGGAAAGGACTCGAACCTTCACGGCTTGCACCACTGGTACCTGAAACCAGCGCGTCTACCAATTCCGCCACCTGGGCAACGGGGCGACACATAGAGGGGTTGGTTTCGCCTTGTCAACAGCGGCGACCGCAATGCCGCCCGGCCGGTGCGCGAAAGCGCGGGCAAGGGGTCGCCACACCCCGATCCCCTCTTTGCGGACCGGGCGATAGTGTGCGACACCAGCGCCGCGTGGCGCCCCTGCGCCGCCCATTGCCCTTGCCAGGAATGCGACTTCGGACTGTCCGCCGAGGAATTCACGCCGATGACCACACCCGCCGACGCCCCCCGATTCACCGCCCAAGGCTTCAATCAAGGCTTTGGCGACCAAACCCTGGAAACCCTGATCACCGTTTTCGGCGGCTCGGGCTTTCTCGGCCGGCACGTGGTGCGGGCGCTGGCCAAGCGCGGCTACCGCATCCGGGTGGCGGTGCGGCGCCCGGACCTCGCCGGCCATCTCCAGCCGCTCGGCAGGGTCGGCCAGATTCATGCCGTCCAGGCCAACCTGCGCTACCCCGAATCGGTGACCGCGGCGGTGCGCGGCAGCGCCGTGGTGATCAACCTCGTCGGGATTCTCGCCGAATCGGGCGCCCAGACCTTCAAGTCGGTCCAGGACGAAGGCGCCGCTGCCGTGGCGGCGGCAGCGAACGGCGCCGGCGCCCGGCTGATCCATGTCTCGGCGATCGGCGCCGATGCGCAATCGGCCTCGCTCTACGCCCGCAGCAAGGCGGCTGGCGAGGCCGCGATCCGCGCCGTCCTGCCCGGCAGCATCGTCTTCCGCCCGTCGGTGGTGTTCGGTCCGGAGGACCAGTTCACCAACCGCTTCGCCGCGCTGGCGCGCGTCATGCCGCTGCTGCCGCTGGTCGGCGGCGACACCAGGCTGCAGCCGGTCTTCGTCGGCGATGTCGCGGCGGCCATCGCATCGGCCGTCGATGGCAAGGCGCGTGCCGGCGCGACCTACGAACTCGGCGGGCCCGAGGTGATGACCATGCGCGAGATCATCGAACTGATCCTCGCCACCATCCATCGCGAACGGGCGCTGCTGCCGCTGCCCTTGCCGCTAGCGAAGCTGCAGGCCCTGGTCCTGCAATACGCCCCCGGCGCCCTCAAGCTGACGCCGGACCAGGTCGAACTGCTGCGCAACGACAACGTGGTGTCGGAAGCCGCCAAAGCCGCGGGCCTGACCCTCGAAGGCCTCGGCATCGTGCCGGAATCGCTCGCCGCGATCCTGCCGTCCTATCTCTGGCGCTTCCGCAAGACCGGCCAGTTCTCGCACGCGGCGTAAATCGATCGTCGTGCCCGCGCTTGCCGCCGGCATCCACGCCTCGAACATGCTTCAGCAAGCAGGACGTGACTGGCCGGGACAAGCCCGGCTGCGCCTCATGGCAATGAAGGCGCGGCGCGCGACATGAATCGCCCGCTCACTTGCCCAGCGCCAACGCGATCAGCCCGAGCGTGCCGACGGTGACGCGCCACCAGGCGAAGAAGGCGAAGCCGTTGCGGGTGACGAATTCGAGGAAGGTGCGCACCACGATCGCCGCGGTGATGAAGGACACGACGAATCCGATCGCCACGATGGCGATGTGATCGGTATTCATCTCGGCGCGGTTCTTGTAGAAATCATAGGCGAAGGCGCCGACCATGGTCGGGATCGCCAGGAAGAACGAAAACTCCGCCGACGAGCGCTTGTCGGCGCCGAACAGCATCGCCGAGACGATGCTGGCGCCCGAGCGGGAGACACCCGGAATCATCGCCGCGCATTGGGCGACGCCGATGCCGAAATACATCGGCAGCGAGAAGCTGGTGGCATCGTGGTAGCGCGGGTAGAGGTCGATCTGGTCGACCCACAGCAGCACGGCGCCGCCGACGATCAGCGAGAAGCACACGACCCAGGGATTGAACAGGTAGCTCTTGATCAGGCCGCCGGCGAGCGCGCCGATGACGGCGGCTGGCAGGAAGGCGACGAGCACGCCGATGACGAAGCGCCGGGCATCCGGATCGGTGAACATGCCGAGCGCGATGCGCCACAGCCGGCCGAAATAGATCATCAGGATGGCGAGGATGGCGCCGAGCTGAATCAGCACGGCGAAGCTCTTCCAGAAACCGCTGTCATCGAGACCGAAGAAGCGTTCGACCAGCAGCAGATGTCCGGTCGAGGAAACAGGCAGGAATTCGGTGACGCCCTCGACGATGCCGAGAAGAATCGCCCTGATCGTGTCCGACAGCATGTGATGATCCGTGGAAACCTTGGCTTCGCCCCGCGAAAAAGCCGCCCCTTGTGGCTTATTCGCTGCATCGTCGCAACGCCAAAACCGCGCCATGACGGCTTGACAGCGCACAGCATTGCGGCGACCGGAGGCCTGCGCCGCCGCTGCCGCCGAATTGGCGCCTTGCCCGCGGGGACAATGCCGTTAGTTTGGGCGGCGCTGTCATCAAACGGCCACGAACTTTTAAGCTTTTGCCGTCAACCCAGGGGCCTCATGTTCACACTGTTCCATCATCCGTTCTGTCCGCATTCGCGCTTCGTCCGGCTCGCGCTCGGCGAATACGGGCTCGACGTGCGATTGGTGGAGGAGCGGGTATGGGAACGCCGCGAGGCCTTTCTCGCCCTCAATCCGGCCGGCGCAACGCCGGTGATGATCGCCGAGGGCGCGCCGCCGATCCCGAGCGCCGCCATCATCGGCGAATACCTCGATGAGATGCACGGCGAAGGGCTCGAGGACCACCGCATGCTGCCGAAGACCCAGGCCGAGCGCATCGAGGTGCGGCGGCTGATGGCCTGGTTCAACGAGAAATTCTACGAGGAGGCGAGCGGCCCCCTGGTCACCGAGCGCATTTACAAGCGTTATATGACCGAGGAGGACGGCGGCGGGCCGCCGTCGACCGACGTGATTCGCGCGGCCAAGACCAATGTGCGCTATCATCTCGCTTATATCGGCTGGCTGGCGCGGTCGCGGAACTTCCTCGCCGGCGATACGCTCACCTACGCCGATCTCGCCGCCGCGGCGCATCTGTCGGCGATCGATTATGTCGGCGATGTGCCGTGGGCCGAAGACGAAGGCGCCAAGGCATGGTACGCGCGCATCAAGTCGAGGCCGTCATTCCGCCCGCTGCTGAGCGAGTGGCTGGCGGGCGTGCCGGCCTCGCCGACCTACGTGGATCTCGACTTCTGAGCGCGCCGGCGGCCGCGCCCTCCGCTGCCGACAGCCTGCGCGCCGCGCTGGCCCTTGAAGCCGCCGCGCTCGGCTTCGACGCCGTCGGCGTCACCGACCCCGCCGCCATCCGCGAGGCCGGGCCGCGTTTTGTCCAATTCCTCGACAGCGGCGGCCATGGCGACATGGACTGGCTCGCCCGCGAGCCGGCGCGGCGCACCGATCCGCGCGTGCTGTGGAGCGAGGTGCGCTCGATCATCATGCTCGGCGTCAATTACGGCCCCGACGAAGATCCACGCGCCGCTCTCGCCCGGCGCAGCCACGGCGCGATTTCGGTCTATGCGCGCGGCGACGACTATCACGACCTGATCAAGAAACGCCTCAAGACGCTGGCGCGCTGGCTCGTCGCCCGCGCCGGCGGCGATGTCAAAGTCTTCGTCGATACCGCCGCGGTGATGGAGAAACCGCTCGCCCATCAGGCCGGGCTCGGCTGGCAGGGCCGCCACACCAACCTGGTGTCGCGGCGCTTTGGCTCCTGGCTGTTCCTCGGCGCGATCTATACCACCCTCGAGCTGCCGCGGGACGCGGCCGAAACCGACCATTGCGGCACCTGCCGCGCCTGCCTCGACGCCTGTCCGACCGATGCCTTTCCCGCGCCCTACCGGCTCGACGCACGGCGCTGCATTTCCTACCTCACCATCGAGCACAAGGGCGCGATCCCGCGCGCCTTCCGCAAAGCCATCGGCAACCGCATCTACGGCTGCGACGATTGCCTCGCGGTCTGCCCGTGGAACAAGTTCGCGCAGCAAGGCCGCGAAGCCAGACTGGCGGCCCGCGGCGAATTGCGCGCGCCGCCGCTGGCCGAGCTCGCACGGCTCGACGACGCCGCCTTCCGCGCCCGCTTCAGGGGCTCCCCGGTCAAGCGCATCGGCCGCGCCCGCTTCCTGCGCAATGTGCTGATCGCGATCGGCAATTCCGGCGATCCCGCGCTCGTCGAGGAGGCCTTGCGGCTGCGACACGACGACGATGCGCTGGTGCGCGGCGCCGCCGCCTGGGCCCTGACGGAGCTGCTGCCGCCCGACGATTTCGCGGCGCTGGCCGCCATCGCCCGCAGCGAAGAGACCGACCCGGAGGTGCTGGCGGAGTGGACGGGCGGGTGAGCGCCCCGCAGGCAGGCGACGCCGCCGCCGCCTCAGCCCTCCGCTGCGGACAATTCCGCGACGGTGGCGAGCAGGCGGGCGATATCCTGCGGCCGTGACAGGCGATGATCGCCGTCCTGGATCATGGTGAGCACCACATCATCGCTCGGCAGCCGATGGGTGAGTTCAAAGGCATGCTGCCAGGGCACGTCGGGATCCTTCGCGCCCTGCAGGATGCGCACCGGGCAGCCGGTCTCGATGCTGCCGCCGAGCACGAGATGCTGCCGGCCGTCCTCGATCAGCGCTTTGGTGATCGGCTGCGGCGCGCCGTATTCGGACGGCCGCAACCAGACCCCGCTGGTTTCGATTTCGGCGCGGATGTCCGGCGAAAACGCCTTCCACATCAGCGCCTCGGTAAAATCCGGCGCCGGCGCGATCAGCACGAGACCCTTGAGCGGCGCGACCGCAGAGCCGCGCCGGCGCAGTTCGCGCGCCAGCAGCAGCGCGATCCAGCCGCCCATCGAGGAACCGATGACGATCTGCGGCCCGTCGCAGAAGCGCTCATAGACGGCGAGGCTTTCCTCCAGCCAGCGACCGATGGTGCCGTCGACGAAGGCGCCGCCGGACTCGCCGTGACCTGAATAGTCGAAGCGGATGCAGGCGCGCCGGTGGGCCGCGGCCCATTCATCGAGCGCCTGCGCCTTGGTGCCCTTCATGTCGGAGGCAAAACCGCCGAGCCAGAACAGGCCGGGCCCCCCACCCGCGCGCCGACGCACCGCGATGCGACGCTGCGCCGCGCCGCCGCCGACATCGATGAAAAGCGGCGCTGCGGCCTCGAATTCGCTCATGGAAGGGACCCTGCAATAAAGATCCGGATGAACCGCCGGATCTGTTGTCGTGGCCGGACAATGGCTTCGCCGGCGGGTGAATTCAACGGCGGCGGCGCTTGCGCGGCCGCGCGGCCCCCTCTATGTCAGCCGCCGCGGGGTGGTCAAATTACCTCTGATTTGACGGTTTCATGCGCGCCGCACGGATCGGCGCTTGCCCGCTTACGCTTATTCCTTCAAACTACGTTCTTCACCAACAGCATTGGAGTTGACCCCATTCGCCGCCCCAACAGAGCGCCAGCCCCCGTCCAGAAGGACGGACCGCGCACCAACGATGAAATCCGCAACGCCCAAATCCAGCTGATCGATCAGAACGGCACCAATCACGGCACGGTCGAGACCATCGTCGCGATCAGGTTGGCCGCCGAGGCCGGCATGGACCTCGTGGAGATCTCGCCGAACAACAATCCTCCCGTCTGCAAGATCATGGATTACGGGAAGTATAAGTTCCAGGCGCAGAAGAAGGCTGCCGAGGCCCGCAAGAAGCAGAAGGTCGTCGAGATCAAGGAGATCAAGCTCCGCCCGATGATCGACGAACACGACTACAGCGTGAAGATGAAGGCGATGCAGCGGTTCTTCGAAGAGGGCGACAAGGTCAAGATCACCTTGCGCTACCGGGGCCGCGAAATGGCGCACCAGGAAATCGGCACCAAGCTGCTGGACCGGGTCAAGTCGGACGTGGCCGAGCTTGCCAAGGTCGAGCAGGACGCCCGTTTCGAGGGTCGCCAGGTGGTGATGGTGCTGGCGCCGCGCTGACAGCGTCGCGTCCATCCTTGCATCCGTGGCCTCCTGCGTCGTCGGAACGAAAGCACGGCCCGTCTTGGCGGGCCGTTTTGCTGTCCGGAAGCGGCGCAAACATCCATGCCGGCCGCTTTGTCGTTGCCAATTGGCCGCCGCTCTGCCATAAGCCCAGCCTTCGCCGCCCGGCTGATCAAGGGCTGCCGTGGCGACGACCTGCCGGACTTTCGACTGGGACCTGGGCTTTCGAGCCTGTCAAAAATCGAGAAACTTCGGCAATTTCAACGCTCTAGCGAGCATTTAGACCGGCCCGCCCTCGTTTCGGGGGCGCGTTGCGTGCCGGAACTTAGGAGAGCCAAATGCCCAAGTTGAAGACCAAATCGGGCGCCAAAAAGCGCTTCAAGGTGACCGCCACAGGCAAGGTCAAGCACGCCCAGCGCGGCAAGCGTCACGGCATGATCAAGCGGACGAAGAAGCAGATCCGCCAGCTCCGCGGCACCCGCGTGCTGTTCAAGACCGACGGCGACAATATCAAGAAATACTTCCTGCCGAACGCCTGATCACACCCGCGCCGCGGCTCGCGGTGCATCTGTCACCCTGTTGAACTTCAAGGAGAACTGTCATGGCTCGCGTTAAACGCGGTGTGACGGCTCACGCCAAGCACAAGAAAGTCTACAAGGCCGCCAAGGGTTATTACGGCCGCCGCAAGAACACCATTCGCGCCGCCAAGCAGGCGGTGGAGAAGGCCGGCCAGTACGCCTTCCGTGACCGCAAGCGCAAGAAGCGCACCTTCCGCGCCCTCTGGATCCAGCGCCTCAACGCCGCCGTGCGTCCGTTCGGCCTGACCTACAGCCGATTTATCGACGGCCTCGCCAAATCGGGCGTGACTGTCGACCGCAAGGTGCTGTCGGATCTGGCCATCCACGAGCCGGCCGCCTTCCAGCTGATCGCCGAAAAGGCCAAGGCCGCGCTCGCGGCCTGAGCCTTATCGCCCGCTTTGACGAGGCCGCGACGACCGGGGTTCTGACCAGGAGCCCCGCCCCGTTCGGCCGGGCTTGAGAACGACCCCCGCCGGACGCCTTTCACCGCTTTTCCGACGGGGCTTTTGATGTCCGACACCACCACACTCCAGGCCGACCTGCTCCAGGCCGTCGCCGCCGCATCCGACGAAGCCGCTCTCGAGGCGGTGCGGGTCGGTGCGCTCGGCAAGAAGGGCTCGATCTCCGCGCTGCTCGCCACTCTCGGCAAGATGTCGCCGGACGAGCGCCGCACCCAGGGCGCCGCGATCAACGCCGTCAAGGACGCGGTCACCGCGGCGCTCGCCGAGCGCCGCGAGGTGCTGCGCGCTGCCGCCCTCGACGCCCGCCTCGCCCGCGAAACCATCGACGTCACCCTGCCGCTGCGCGATCCGCCGGCGGAGAGCGGCCGCATCCATCCGCTCAGCCAGGTCTGGGACGAACTCTCCACCATCTTCGCCGACATGGGTTTCTCGGTCGCCGAAGGGCCCGACATCGAGACCGACGACTACAACTTCACCCGGCTGAACTTCCCCGAAGGCCACCCGGCGCGGGAGATGCACGACACCTTCTTCTTCAATCCGAAGGAGGACGGCTCGCGCCTGCTGCTGCGCACCCACACCTCGCCGGTGCAGGTGCGCACCATGCTGACCCAGCAGCCGCCGATCCGGGTGATCTGCCCGGGCCGCACCTATCGCATCGATTCCGACGCCACCCACACCCCGCAATTCCACCAGGTCGAGGGGCTGGTGATCGACAAGGAGTCCCATCTCGGCCACCTCAAGTGGATCCTGCACGAATTCTGCAAGGCGTTCTTCGAAGTCGACAACGTCAACATGCGCTTCCGTCCGTCGTTCTTCCCCTTCACCGAGCCGTCGCTGGAGGTCGATATCCAGTGCCGCCGCGACAAGGGCGAGATCCGCTTCGGCGAAGGCGAGGACTGGCTGGAGATTCTCGGCTGCGGCATGGTCCATCCCAACGTGCTGCGCGCCTGCGACATCGATCCCGAGGTCTATCAGGGCTTCGCCTGGGGCATGGGGATCGACCGCATCGCCATGCTGAAATACGGCCTGCCGGACCTGCGCGCCCTGTTCGAGGCGGACGGGCGCTGGCTCGATCATTACGGCTTCAAGCCGCTTGAGATGCCCACGCTGGCTGGAGGGCTGTCGTCGTGAAATTCACCCTGTCCTGGCTCAAGGAGCATCTCGAAACCGACGAGCCGCTGGAAAAGCTCGCCGACAAGCTCACCATGATCGGGCTCGAGGTCGAAAACATCGAGGACAAGGCGAAGGCGCTCAAGTCCTTCTCCATCGCCAAGGTGATCTCCGCCGAGAAGCATCCCAACGCCGACAAGCTGCGGGTCTGCATGGTCGACACCGGTGCCGGCGCGCCGGTGCAGGTGGTGTGCGGCGCGCCCAATGCCCGCGCCGGGCTCGTCAGCGTGTTCTCGCCGCCGGGCAGCTATATTCCCGGCAAGAACATCACGCTGGGCGTCGGCACCATCCGCGGCGTCGAAAGCCGCGGCATGCTGTGCTCGGCCGCCGAACTGCAGCTGTCCGAGGACCACGACGGCATCATCGAACTGCCGGCCGACGCGCCGGTGGGCGCGTCCTATGCCGAGTGGGCCGGCCTCGGCGATCCGGTGATCGAGATCAACCTCACCCCCAACCGCCAGGACTGCACCGGCGTGCACGGCATCGCCCGCGACCTCGCGGCCGCCGGCATGGGCACGCTGAAGACGCCGCCGATCCGGCCGGTGAAGGGCGAGATTCCCTGCCCGGTGAAGGTCAAGGTCGAGGCGCCCGATCTCTGCCCCGGCTTCGCGCTGCGCCTCGTGCGCGGCGTCAGGAACGGACCCTCGCCGGAATGGCTGCAGAAGCACCTCGCCGCGATCGGCCTGCGGCCGATCAATGCGCTGGTCGACATCACCAACTTCCTGACCTTCGACCGCGCCCGGCCGCTGCACGTCTTCGACGCGGCCAAGGTCAAGGGTGATCTCGTCGTGCGCCGCGGCCGCGAGGGCGAAAGCCTTCTCGCCCTCGACGGCCGGACCTACGAACTCGATCCCGCCATCTGCGTCATCGCCGATGATGCCGGCGTCGAATCGCTCGCCGGCATCATGGGCGGCGAAGCCTCCGGCTGTTCCGAAGCGACGACCGACGTGCTGATCGAATCGGCGCTGTGGAACGAGTTCAACATCGCCCACACCGGCCGCCGGCTCGGCGTCAATTCCGACGCGCGCTACCGCTTCGAACGCGGCGTCGACCCGGCCTTCATGGTGCCGGGCCTCGACCTCGCGACCAAGCTGGTTCTCGAACTGTGCGGCGGCACCCCCTCGGAAGCGATTGTGGTCGGCAAGCAGCACGGCGACGACCGCGTGATCGATTTCCCGCTGACGGAAGTGAAGCGTCTCGCCGGCATCGACGTGCCGCTGGTCGAGGTCCGGCGGATCCTCGGCCATCTCGGCTTCATGCTCGCCGGCACCGGGCCGGTGGTGAAGATCGCGGTGCCGTCATGGCGCAGCGATGTTCACGGCAAGGCCGACCTCGTCGAGGAGATCATCCGCATCGTCGGCGTCGAACGCATTCCGATGACGCCGTTCCCGCGCGGCGACAATCCGCGCAAGCCGGTGCTCACCAGCCTGCAGCAGCGGACGCGGCGTGCCAAGCGCGCGCTGGCGACACGCGGCATGGTCGAGGCCGTGACCTGGTCGTTCATCGCCAGGAACGAGGCCGTGTTGTTCGGCGGCGGACAGCCGGAACTCACGCTCGCCAATCCGATCGCGGCCGATCTGTCCGACATGCGGCCGAGTCTGTTGCCGGGACTGATCCGCGCCGCCCAGGCCAATGCCGATCGCGGCATCGCCGATCTCGCCCTGTTCGAGGTCGGCCAGGTGTTCCGTGGCGATCGTCCGCAGGACCAGTTCATTGCCGCGAGCGGTCTGCGCCGCGGCCTCGCCAGCGCGCGCGGGGTCGGCCGCCACTGGTCCGGCACCGCGGCGGCGGACGCCTTCGACGCCAAGGGCGACGCCCTCGCCGTGCTCGCCGCCACCGGCGCGCCGATGCAGGGCCTGCAGATCGTGCCGCTCACCGAGGCGAAGCAGGCGCCCGCCTGGCTGCATCCGGGCCGCTCCGGCACGATCCAGATCGGGCCGCAGAACGTCCTCGGCTATTTCGGCGAACTGCATCCGGGTGCGCTGGAAGCGCTCGGCGCCGAAGGCCCGCTGGTCGGCTTCGAGGTGATTCTCGACCGCATTCCGGAGCCCAAGGCACGGCCGACACGCACCAAGCCGCTGCTCGATCTGTCGGCCTTCCAGCCGGTATCGCGCGACTTCGCCTTCATCGTCGATCGCGCGGTGAAGGCCGGCGACGTCGTGCGGGCGGCCCAGGGCGTCGACAAGAAGCTGATCACCAACGTCAGCGTGTTCGATCTCTACGAGGGCAAGGGCATCGAGGACGGCAAGAAGTCGATCGCCATCGCGGTGACGCTGCAGCCACGCGACAAGACCCTGACCGATCAGGAGATCGAGGCGGTGGCCGGCAAGATCGTCGCCGAGATCGTCAAGAAGACCGGCGGCGTGCTGCGCGGGTGAAGACCGAAGCCGGCGGCACGCGCCTCATCATCCGGTGAGATTTCGGTTCAGGAAGGAATTTCTGAACCGAAATCACAGGCGATCGACTGAATCGGCGGATCTGAACCACATCCCCCCTTCGGACGGCGTGCCGACGCGCCGACGCGCTGAATGGATCCGCACGGCGGGCCCTGGGGCGCTGTCGCGGCGTCGCGTTGTCGGCAGCCTTGAGACACCGGGGCAGTCCCGGGAGCACAAGACTGGCAACATGGAGACGCGCCGTGGTCGATCGTCGAGACGTCCTGAAGCTGATGGCGGCCGGTGGCGCGATCGCGCTGGCGCCTGGATCGCTCGCCTTGGCGCAGACCGGCGGCAAGCCGCGCACCCGCATCGTCTTTCTCGGCACCAAAGGCGGACCAAGGGTCGGGATCGGCGCCTCCAATCCGTCCAATGCGGTGGTGGTCAACGGCACGCCCTTTGTCATCGACTGCGGCATGGGCGTCAGCCGGCAGCTCGTCAATGCCGGCATTCCGATTCCGTCCGTCAAATATATCCTGATCACCCACCACCATTCCGACCACAACCTCGAATACGGCAATCTCGCCTACAATGCCTGGGCCGCCGGGCTGTCGACGCCGATCGAGGCCTTCGGCCCCAAGGGGCTCGAGGCCATGACGAAGGATTTCTGGCAGCTCAACAACTTCGACGTCGAGACACGAATCGCCGACGAGGGCCGGCCCGATCCGCGCAAACTGCTGATCGCGAAAGACATCGACGAGGGCGTCGTGCTGCAGACCGCCGACGTCAAGATCACGGCGTTCAGGACGCCGCATCCGCCGATCAAGGACAATTTCGCCTACAAGTTCGAGACGCCGGACGGCGTCATCGTTTTCTCCGGAGACACCGCCTACAATCCCAAGCTCGCCGAATTCGCCAAGGGCGCCGATGTCCTGGTGCATGAGGTGATGTTCGAGCCCGCGGTCGATCGCCTGGTGCTCAAGACCAGGAATGGCGCGTCGCTGAAGAAGCATTTGATGGACAGCCACACCACCACCGACAATGTCGGCCGCATCGCCGCGGCCGCCGGGGTCAAGGTGCTGGCGCTCAACCATTTCGTGCCGGGCGATGATCCGCAGGTCACCGACGAGGACTGGACCGCGGGCGTGAAGAAGCATTTCTCCGGCCGCATCGTCGTCTCCAGGGATCTGATGGAGTTACCGCTGCCGGTGTAGCAAGGCCGGCTAGTCGCCCCTCGTTTCCAACGTTCGTATCCCTTTGCAGCGAGCACGCATGGCAGGAGCCCCGCGCAGCGGGGCCTCTCGAACCGTGGGACCCAATCGTCGTCTCAGCCCGGAATTACATCCTGGGCCAGCCCAGGACCGGCGCGCGAGGGCTCTCGCGCCGTGGCGGCTTGCGCTTCGCCGGCCGCGCCGGCTTCTCCGGAGCGGCCGGTTTCAGCGCGCCGATCCTGGTCAACGCCGCTTCCGCCGCGCGCTCGCCGCTCTGCCAGGCGCCACCGATGGTGCCGAAGGCAGTCTCGTGGACGGCATCGCCGGCCAGGAACAGCGAACCCATCGGTTCCATCAGAATGCGACGGCCGGCCTGGCCGCCGGGCAGCGCCGCCGACATCGCCCCGAGCGCCCACGGCGCCGCGTTCCACCGCGTTGCCGCCGTACGCTTGACCGCGCCGGCAATGTCGCTGCCGAACAGCTTGGTCAGCCATTCGATGGCGAAAGCGATCATCGCCGCCTCGCCCTGGGCGGAGAGATCTCGCCCGAAGCCGCCGCCGATATCGAGCGAGCACACCGCGGAGCCGCCGAGATTGGCCTGGAGCAGGCCGGTGCGGTTGTCCTGGCTCTGCTCGATCAGCACGTCGTCGCGGGCAAGCCCGAGCGGATTGTTCGGCAGTTCCAGCAGCACGCGGTCGTAGCTGCCAAGGGTCAGCTTCGATGCCGCATCGACGACGCGCTTGGGCAGCTCCGGGGCGAATCTGATCTTGCCCGACAGCAACACCGCGGTAGACGCGGTGAGAACGACGGCGCGAGGCGTCACGGTGCCGGCAGGCGTCTCCACCGCGAGATCGCGACCGCCCCAGACGATGCGGGTTACCGGCGTTGACAGCGCCAGCGGCAGGCCCTCGGCGAGCTTCATCAACAATGCGCCGGTACCCTGGCGCGGCGCCACCAGACTGTCGCGGCGGTCGGCGCGGAACTGATCCGCGGCGGAGAGGTCCTTGAGGTCGCGTCCGGTTGCGGCCGGCCCCAGCAAGAACGAAGTCGCGCCGGCCCAGTCGCCGAGGTCCTTGGGCAGCAGGGCCGCGCAGGCGATATCGCCGCGGCGCCCGCCCTCCTCGATGGCGCGGCTGGCCCGCACCAGCGTGACGAGAAACTCCTCGGCTTCGGCGGCCCGGGCATTGCGGCGCCCGACCCGGACCTTCTGGCCCTGGGGTCCTGCGGCCAGTTCCATGCCGACATCGTGAGCGAGCCGCGCCAGATGCTGGGTATCGGCGTTATAGATCCAGCGCCCGCCGCGGTCGACGGCGACGCCGAAGCCGGTCATGTCGGTGAGACAGCGGCCGCCGACACGATCGCCGGCTTCGAGCACTAGCACCTTGCGCCCGGCCGCCGCGATGCGGCGCGCCGCAGCGATGCCGGCGGCGCCGGCGCCGATCACCACGATCTCGGCATCGCGCGGCAACGGCGCGGCAAACGCCCGGCCGGAACCCGGCACGCTGCCGAGGGCGGCCCCGAGCGAGGCGCGCAACAAGGCGCGGCGGCTGATGCTCATGACCGAAACCTCATGACGGAGAATTCCGGATTTTCATGGCATGATTTCCCGAGCATTTCCGCACAACCGATGGTGCGCCGATGGCGCCGTTCCACCTGCCAAAACGGCAGGCCTTCAGGAACTTGCCGTATTGACGCCGCCCCGGCAACGTTCATGCTGAAGCCCCCGTGACGTTTCCACGCCATCTGCGAACCAAATCGCAAGGGCTTTCGTCCAAGATGAAAGAGGGGCTCAAGGAAGCGGACACGACGAGCCGCCCGGGGAAGTGGCACCATGGGTTTCGTGCTTGATACCATCGGAAAGCTGATCGCCCGGTACCTCCAGAAGGAGCTGCCGGGCTACGAGCCTTTTACGCCGAGCGATCCCGAGCGGCTGCGCGGCCTGATCCAGCCGGGCGACGTCCTGCTGGTGGAAGGCAACAGCCGGATCTCCGGCATCATCAAATATCTCACCCAGTCGACCTGGTCTCACGCCGCGCTCTATGTCGGCCCGGTGGACGGCGCCGTCGAGCCGAACGGCGAGCCTCACGTGCTGATCGAAGCGCTGGTCGGCGACGGCGTCATCTCCGCGCCGCTGTCGAAATATTTTCCTTACCACACGCGGTTGTGCCGGCCTGTCGGCCTGTCGTTCGAGGATCGCACCACCGTCTGCCGCTACGCCATCAACCGCATCGGTTTCGGCTACGACACCAAGAACATCGTCGACCTGATGCGCTACCTGTTTCCCGTGCCGGTGCCGCAGCGCTGGCGGCGACGCATGTTCGCGCTGGGGTCGGGTGATCCGACCAAGATCATCTGCTCGGCATTGATCGCCCAGGCCTTCGGCGCGGTCCACTATCCGATCCTGCCGCGGATCACCGAGGCCGGCAGCCGGCAGGCGCGGCGCGAGATCCTGCACATCCGCGATTCCTCGCTCTACATGCCGCGCGATTTCGATATCTCGCCCTATTTCGCCATCCTCAAACCGACGATCGAGCGCGGCTTCGACTACAACGAGCTGCACTGGGCCGACAAACCGAAGCCGCTCGCGGAGGTAGCGGCCGAAGACGATCCCTTTCCAGCGCGAGACGACCAAGATTCGGAGGCGCCGCTGGCGCCGCAGCAACGCGGCGTGAGCACGCCAATGCCTGTTACCGACGAACCCGTGATGTGACGGCCCTGCCGCGGCATGCCGCCGCAGCCTGCTTTGCAGCCTGCCTTGGCATTCCCGTTGCGGCATCCCGCAACCGGCCTTGCGCCGCGGTTCCGCGATGGCTACCTGTCCCCGGCTGTGCCCGGGTAAGGGCGCCGACGGGAACAGGACGATGCTGAACGACGCCTTCAAGGCCCTGACGCAGATGATCTCGCCGCCGATGCGCGGCATCTTGTGGAGGTCGATCGGCCTCTCGCTGGTGCTGATCGCCGTCATCGGCATCCTCCTGCAGCGACTGATGAGCTGGCTCGCCGGCACCGGCGCCGTGTGGCTGGAAGCGACGCTCGGCCCGTCCTTCGACACCACCGTCAATGTGCTGACCTGGGTGCTGTCGATCGCCGCGTCTTTCGGCATCGTCATCGGCGCGGTCTTCCTGATGCCGGCGGTGACCTCGCTGGTGGCGAGCTTCTTCGTCGACGACATCGCCGACATCGTCGAACGCGAACACTATCCGGCGGAGCGTCCCGGCACGGCGTTGCCGGTCGGACTGGCGAGTGTCGAGGGCGTCAAGACGGCGCTGCTCACCGTGCTCGTCTATCTCGTCGCGCTGCCCTTCGTGGTGTTTGCCGGCATCGGCGTCATCGGCTTCTTCATCGCCACCGCCTGGCTGCTCGGCCGCGAGTATTTCGAGCTCGCGGCCATGCGCTTCCGCCCGCCGGCCGAGGCCAAGGCGCTGCGCCGGGAGAATGCGGCGCTGATCTTCACCGCCGGCCTGTTCATCGCCGCCTTCGTCTCGATCCCGATCGTCAATCTGGCGACGCCGCTGTTCGGCATGGCCTTCATGGTCCACGTCCACAAGCGCCTGTCGGGGCCGCGCGCCGAACTGATCGAGCCGTCACGACCGGCTTCGATCGGGCGGCGGTGAGCCGCGCGAACCGGGCCGGGCTCAGACCGCCACCGTCTTCTCCGGCCAGCGGCAAAGATCGTTGATCAGGCAGCGCTCGCACAGCGGCTTGCGGGCGACGCAGGTGTAGCGCCCGTGCAGGATCAGCCAGTGATGGGCGTGGCGCTTGAACTCCGCCGGGATCGCCCGGTCGAGCCCCAGTTCGACCTCCAGCGGCGTCTTGCCGGTGGCGAGGCCGGTGCGATTGCCGACACGAAACAGGTGCGTATCGACGGCGATCGTCGGTTCGCCGAAGGCAATGTTGAGCACCACATTCGCGGTCTTGCGCCCCACTCCCGGCAGCGCCTCGAGCGCGGCACGGTCGCGCGGCACCTCGCTGCCGTGACGGGTAATGAGCTGCTCGGACAATGCGATCACGTTCCTGGCCTTGGTGCGATAGAGGCCGATGGTCTTGATCAATTCGCGCAACCGCTCTTCGCCGAGCGCCACCATCTTCTGCGGCGTGTCGGCGATTGGGAACAGGTTGCGGGTCGCCTTGTTGACTCCGGCGTCGGTGGCCTGGGCCGAGAGCACCACCGCGACCAGCAGCGTGTAGGGATTGAGATGCTCCAGTTCCCCCTTGGGCTCCGGATTGGCGGCGCGGAAGCGGCGAAAGGCCTCTTTGATCTCGGTTTCGGTCCAGGGCCGGTACGCGGTTTTTTTCGCTTTGCCGCCCGCCACCTTGGCGCGCGCGGGCGATTTCGCGGCGCGCGCCTTGCTCGCCTTCGCCACGGCTGCGCGCGGGCGCACGGCAGGGGTGACCTTCGCAGGGTTGATCTTCTTGGCCATGGTGGAGGTATATTCGACCGCAATGGCGTCGAACACCGAAATTGACCGCGACATCGACCCGGCTGCGGCACGGCGCACCCTGCTGCTGGCGGCACGCCTGACGCCGCACCGCTCGCTCAGCCGCACCGGCTTTACGGTGTTGATGTCGTTCATTGGCCTGGTCAGCTTCGCCGCCGGCGCCGCCTTCTGCGCGATGGGCGCCTGGCCGGTGCTCGGCTTTCTCGGTCTCGACCTGCTGGTGATCGGCTGGGCGTTCCGGGTCAATTTCGCCCGCGCCCGCGCCTTCGAGGAGGTCGACGTCTCCTACGAGGAAGTGCGCGTGCGCCGGGTCGACCACCGCGGACGCAGCCTCGAATGGCGCTTCAATCCCCAGTGGGTGCGGATCGACCGCGAGGCCCATGCGGAGTTCGGCATCGAGCACCTCTACCTGGTCTCGCGCGGCGATCGCATCAGCCTCGCGAGCTTCCTCGGCGCGGACGAAAAAGAGAGCTTCTACAAGGTGTTGATCGGCGCCTTGAACGAGGCCCGGCGCGGCCCGAGCTACAATCCGGTGGTTTGACGCTGATCCGAAATCGGGTGGCGATCCGGCGCAGAGAGACTAGCTTTCCGACCATGATGAATCTTGCCCTGACCGATCACCACCCGGCACGGCCGGGCCCCCAGGACGCCGCGCTGCGCGACTACGACGCCGTTCGGCGCGCCATCGCCTTCATGTCCGAGCGCTGGCGGGTGCAGCCGCCGGTGGATGCCGTGGCGGAGGCCGCCGCCGTCACCACCGACGAGTTGCATCACCTGTTCCGCCGCTGGGCCGGCCTGACGCCAAAGGCCTTCATGCAGGCCCTCACCCTCGATCACGCCAAGACGCTGCTACGCAGCTCCGCCAGTGTCCTCGACGCGGCGCTCGATTCCGGCCTGTCCGGGCCCGGCCGGCTGCACGACCTGTTCGTCACCCATGAGGCGATGTCGCCGGGCGAATGGAAATCCGGTGGCGAGGGCATGACCCTGGCCTACGGCTTCCACCCCTCGCCGTTCGGCACCGCGGTGGTGATCGCCAGCGGCCGCGGGCTTGCCGGTCTCGCCTTCGCCGATCCGGGTGAAGAGGCGGCCGCCCTCGCCGACATGCAGCGGCGCTGGCCGCGGGCACATTACATTCAGGACGCGGCAGCGACGGGCGCGCTGGCGCGGCGCATCTTCGACCCGACCCTGTGGCGCCCCGATCAGCCGTTGCGCGTCATCCTGATCGGCACCGATTTCGAAGTGCGGGTCTGGGAGACGCTGCTGAGGATTCCCATGGGCCGGGCCACGACCTATTCGGATATCGCCCTCAGGCTGGAACGGCCGAAGGCGTCCCGCGCCGTCGGTGCCGCCGTGGGCAAGAACCCGATCTCGTTCGTGGTGCCCTGCCATCGCGTCCTCGGCAAGAGCGGCGCCCTCACCGGCTATCACTGGGGCCTGACACGCAAGCAGGCCATGCTGGGCTGGGAAGCGGGACGGGTCGGCGAACCAGGCTGACGCCGGTAGGCGGGCAGCCAAGGACCTCGCGACCAGAAACGTAGATGGCCGGGACGAGCCCGGCCACGACGAAACTCAAAGGCAGGTGCGCCCGGCAAACGGCCCGCCTCAATCGGCGAGATCGACCTTCGATGCCACCGTGGAGTCGGCGTTGAGGGTGTAGATCACCGGCGCGCCGGTGGCGAGTTCACGCTTGACGATCTGCTCGGGGGTGAGCTTCTCCAGCACCATGATCAGCGCCCGCAGCGAATTGCCGTGCGCGGAGATCAGCGTGCGCTTGCCGCGCAACACGAACGGCAGGATCTCCTGGACGTAATAGGGCAAGGCGCGCGCAAGGGTGTCCTTGAGGCTCTCGCCGCCGGGCGGCGCGATGTCATAGGAGCGGCGCCAGATGTGCACCTGCTCCTCGCCCCATTTCGCCCGGGCGTCATCCTTGTTGAGACCCGACAGTTCACCGTAATCGCGCTCGTTCAGGGCCTGGTCGGCGATCACCGGCAGCGTGCTCTGTCCGAGTTCGGCGAGCATCAGAGTGAGGGTGCGCTGGGCGCGGGTCAGCGCCGAAGTAAAGGCGATGTCGAACGACAGGCCCTGCGCCTTGAGCTTGCGGCCGGCGGCCTCGGCCTCGGCGATGCCCTTCTCGGTGAGACCGGGATCCTTCCAGCCGGTGAACAGATTCTTCAGATTCCATTCGCTCTGGCCGTGGCGCACCAGCACGAGAAGTCGATCGCTCATTCGTCGCTAATCCAGGAGTTGAGAGGTCAGAGGGTTGAGAGGTCCGAGAATTGAGTGATTAGAAGTCGGAGAGGCCGAGGACATCGGCCATGGAGTAGAAGCCCGGCGGCTTGTCCTTGGCCCACAGCGCCGCCTTGAGCGCGCCGCGGGCGAAGATCATGCGATCCTCGGAACGATGCGTCAGCTCGATACGCTCGTAGGGACCGGCGAAGATCACCGAATGATCGCCGGTGGCGGTGCCGCCGCGCAGGGTGGCGAAGCCGATATCGCCGGTCCGCCGCGGCCCGGTATGGCCGTCGCGCGAGCGCACCGAATGCTGGCTGAGATCGATGCCGCGGCCTTCGGCGGCGGCGCGACCGAGCAGAAAGGCCGTCCCCGACGGCGCATCGACCTTGGCGCGGTGATGCATCTCGACGATTTCGATGTCGAAATCATCGTCGAGGGCCTTCGCCACCCGCCGCACCAGCGCGGCGAGAAGATTGACGCCCAGGCTCATATTGCCGGACTGCACCACCTTGGCCTGCTTGGAGACGCTGCGGATCACCGCATCGTCGGAGGCCGACAAGCCCGTGGTACCGATGACATGAACGATGCCGCGCTCGGCGGCGATCGCGACGTTGGCGATGGTGGCGGCCGGGACGGTAAAATCGATGATCCCGTCGGCATTGGCCGATAGCGCCCAGAGATCGCCCGACAGCACGACGCCGCACGGCGGCAGGCCGGCGAGCACGCCGGCATCCTTGCCGATCAGCTCCGAACCGGGGGCCTCGAGAGCGCCGGCCAGCACGACCCCGGGGGTCTCACTGATGGCGCGCACCAGCGCCCGGCCCATCCGGCCGCCCGCCCCGGCAATGATCAAGCGCATATCGGCCATGAAACTGCTCAGCACTCCCGATTGGAAACCTGTGATTTCACCAAACCCCTGATTTCAGGTGCTTCTGATTCGGCGATTCCCGTTGCGGATCCGGAACTCCGGCCGGCGGGCCACAGCTCCTATTTTAGGCATCTATAGGGGATGGGTATAGGGGAAGGGGCCAGCCTTGTCAGCCGGCCCGACCGCCCCGTCAGGGCTGCGGCCCGTCATAGCCTTCGACGATGATCAGATCCGAGATGCCGTGGGGCGCACGCAGCCTGACCAGGCGCTGATAGTCCTCGGATTCGTAGCAAGCCAGGGCGGTCTCGTAGTCGGGGAACTCGAGGACGACGTTGCGGCTGCGGTGATTGCCACCTTCCTTGGCCTCGAATGAACCGCCACGGACCAGGAACCTGGCGCCGAATTTGTGAAACACCGGGCCGTTCTGGGCGACGTATTCCTTATAGCCATCGGGGTTCTGCACATCGACCCGTGCGATCCAGTAGCCCTTCGCCATGACTTTTCTCCCTTGCTGCAAGATCTGTGATCAGACCGCCCGACCGGACGCCTCGGCGATCTCGGCGACGATCGCGTCCGCGGCGGCCCGCGGGTCGGAGGCGGTAAGGATCGGTCGGGCGACCACTAGGTAATCGGCTCCCGCCGCGATGGCGCGCGCCGGGGTCATCACCCGCTTCTGGTCGCCGACCGCGCTGCCGGCGGGGCGGATGCCAGGGACGACCAGCGCCAGTCGATCGCCGACAATGCCGCGCAACCGCGCCGCCTCCTCGCCCGAGCAGACCAGCCCGTCGACGCCGATCGTCCTCGCCTGGGCCGCCCGCTTCTCGACCAGCGCCGAGACGCCGAGGCCGTAGCCGGCTTCACCGAGATCGGCATCATCGTAGGAAGTCAGCACGGTGACCGCGAGCACCTTCAGGGCGGAATCGCCGCGGCCTTCGACTGCTGCCTTCATGGTCTGCGGATAGGCATGCACGGTGACGAAGCTCGCCCCGGATCGCGCGATGCTGGCAACGCCATGGGCGACCGTGTTGCCGATGTCATGCATCTTGAGATCGGCGAACACCTTCTTGCCGGCATCGGCGAGCTTGCGGATCAATGGCAGGCCGCCGGCGAACCCGAGCTGATAGCCGATCTTGTAGAAGCTGACGCTGTCGCCGAGGCGGGCGATCATGGCTTCGGCGAGCTCGACGCTGTCGAGATCGAGACCGACGATCAGGCGGTCGCGGGGAGCAAGCGGGGCGTTCGGCATGTCACCTCTTTGGTTGGGTCGTTCGGGTCAGTTGACGTCGGCTGGCGGCTGCGGTCGCCGAGCAAGACGGCATCGGCTCACGTCATCACCTGCGCGGTCTCGACGAGCTGCCGGACGACGCCCTGCAGCGTCTCGGCGTCACGGGGGTCCTTGAGCGCGTCCATCTCGTCGAAGGCGCGATCGGCGCCGGCGAGCGCAAGCTGATGCGGAATGACATTGGCGCCGCAGCCGAGCGTGAGCACCTGGCGAAGCGCGATCAGCGCCTGCAACCCGCCGAAGCGGGTCTCCGACGCCGCGGCGATGGCGAAGGCGCGGCGGTGAAAGACGGCGAGCGGCGCCTCGCCGCGCTCGCGGACACGGCTGACCCAGTCGATGGCGTTCTTCAGCAGCGGCGGCACGGATGCGTTGTACTCGGGCGTGATGATCAGGATGCCGCGGTGGGCGCCGATCATGTGCTTGAGGTCGACCGCCGCCTTCGGCACGCCGCTCTGCGCCTCGAGATCGGCGTCGTAGATCGGCAGCGGATAATCAGCGAGCGAGATCCGCGTCACATTCACGCCGGCGAGCGTCAGCTCCTTGGTGGCGGCGGCCGCGAGGCGGACATTGAACGAGCCGGTACGCAGCGAACCCGGAATCACCAGGATCCGGGTCGCGGACAGAGGAATCGTGGAGACAGGGATCGCGGTCATCGGCTCCCGGCGTCATCATCGACGCCGGAAACGAAAACCGGACGGCGCCGAAATCAGCCCTTGCGATACACCCAGACGCGGGCGGGCGGAAGATTCATCCAGATCCGGTCGGACGCTTCGGTGTGGACGCCCGACAGCGATTTCGGAATGGGCGGCGTCACCGAATAGGTGAACTGGATGAAGGGGGCGCCCGGCTTCAGGGCGACGAAGGCATCGCGGATCAGCTTGAGGCGGGTGCGCATCGGCTTGGTCACCAGCGGCAGGCCCGATACCACCGCCGAGGCCGGCATCGTCATGACGTCCCACAGCGACGAGCGCAGGGCATAGGCATCGCCCTGGACGATGCGCGCCTGGGGATAGCGCTCGCGCAGCAGCGCGCAGAAGCTGGGATTGTATTCGACGAGAACGAGTCGCTTCTGATCGACGCCACGCTCGATCAGGGCGTTGGTGATGGCGCCGGTGCCGGGGCCGAGCTCGATCACCGGCGCGTCCGAATGGGGATCGACGTAATTCGCCATGGTCCGCGCCAGCAGCTTGCCGGACGGCATCACCGCGCCCATGTGCAGCGGCTTTTCGATCCACGAGCGAAGAAAGCGCACTTCGTCATCGAGACGCAGCGGCTTCTTCAGGACACGCGCAGACGGTTGCGAGGGCATCTCGGGACCGAACAGTTTCCGGCGGGCGGGCATTGATCAGATTTTGGTCACAAATGGGTATCGCCACCGGTCGCCCCGGTCAAGCACAAGGGATCAGGAGGCAGCCGCCCGCGAGCCAAAGAAGTCCTTGACCTTGGCGAAGAAACCGGCCGCCTCGGGCTGGGTTTCGCCCGACGACAGCTTGTCGAATTCCGCCAGAAGCTCCTTCTGCCGCTTGGACAGGTTCTGCGGCGTCTCGACCACCACCTGGACATACATGTCGCCGCTCTGGCGCGAGCGCAGCACCGGCATGCCCTTGCCGGCAATACGGAAACGCCGACCGGACTGGGTGCCGGCAGGGACCTTCACCTTGGTCCGGCCCTTGTCGATGGTCGGCACTTCGAATTCGCCGCCAAGAGCCGCCGTGATCATCGAGATCGGCACGCGGCAATGCAGATCGGCGCCGTCGCGCTGGAACAGTTCGTGGCTGGCCAGCGACAGGAAAATGTAGAGATCGCCCGACGGACCGCCGCGCACGCCGGCCTCGCCTTCGCCAGCAAGGCGAATGCGAGTGCCGTCTTCAACTCCCGGCGGAATATTGACCGACAGCGACCGCTCCCGCGCCACCCGTCCGGAGCCGGCGCAGGCGCCGCACGGATCGTCGATCACCTGACCGCGGCCCTGGCAGCCCGGGCAGGTGCGCTCGAGCGTGAAGAAGCCTTGCGCCTGACGAACCCGGCCCGCGCCGCCGCACAGGCTGCAGGCCTTGGGCTTGGTGCCGGCCTTGGCGCCGGTGCCCGAGCAGGATTCGCAGGTGACCGACACCGGGATGTGAATCTCGGCGGTCTTGCCGTGGAACGCCTCGTCGAGCGTGATCTCCATATTGTAGCGCAGGTCGGCGCCACGCTCGCGGCCACCGCCGCGGGCGCGCTGGCCGGACATGCCGAACAGGTCTTCGAAGATGTCGGAGAACGACGAGGCGAAGCCGGCGCCGAAGCCCTGGCCGCCGCCCGTGCCCTGCTCGAACGCTGCGTGGCCGAAGCGGTCATAGGCGGCGCGCTTCTGGCCGTCCTTGAGGACTTCGTAGGCTTCGTTGATTTCCTTGAAGCGGACTTCGCTGTTCTGATCTCCCGGATTGCGATCCGGGTGCCATTTCATCGCCAGCTTGCGGAAGGCGGATTTCAGACCGGCCTCGTCAATGGAGCGGTCGACTTCCAGGGTCTCGTAGTAGCAGCGTTTCGACATCTACAGTCCCGATTCCGAAATTCGCGTTCGCTTCGCTATGACCTCGCCTGCGAAGGTCGAATTCGAAAGGGCGCCCAACCGGACGAACCAGCGAGACCGGCGCGGCGCCTTTCGAAAAACCTCCCCCGCGAGGAGGAGGTTTTCGGTAGTGACGAAGATTACGCCGACTTCTTCTTATCGTCGTCGACTTCGGTAAATTCAGCGTCGACGACATCGTCCTTGGCCGCATCCTTGGGCGCGCCCTCGGACTGCTGCTGGGCGTACATCGCCTCGCCGAGCTTCATCGAAGCCTGGGCCAGGGTATTGGTCTTGGCCTTGATCGCCTCGGCATCGCCCCCCTTCAGCGCCTCCTTGAGATCGCTGACGGCATCCTCGATGGCGCGACGCTCGGTCTCGCCGATCTTGGAGCCATGCTCGGCCAGCGCCTTCTCGGTGGAATGCACCAGCGCGTCGGCATGGTTCTTGGCATCGACCGCCTCGCGGCGCTTCTTGTCCTCGGCCGCATTGGCCTCGGCATCCTTGACCATCTTCTCGATGTCGCCCTCCGACAAGCCGCCGGAGGCCTGGATGCGGATCTGCTGCTCCTTGTTGGTGGCCTTGTCCTTCGCCGAGACGTTGACGATGCCGTTGGCATCGATGTCGAAGGTCACTTCGATCTGCGGCATGCCGCGCGGAGCCGGCGGAATGCCCATCAGGTCGAACTGACCGAGCATCTTGTTGTCCGCCGCCATTTCGCGCTCGCCCTGGAAGACGCGGATGGTGACGGCGCTCTGGCTGTCCTCGGCCGTCGAGAAGGTCTGGCTCTTCTTGGTCGGGATGGTGGTGTTGCGGTCGATGATGCGGGTGAACACGCCGCCCAGCGTCTCGATACCCAGCGACAGCGGGGTGACGTCGAGCAACAGCACGTCCTTGACGTCGCCCTGCAGCACGCCGGCCTGGATCGCCGCGCCGATCGCCACCACCTCGTCGGGGTTGACGCCCTTGTGCGGCTCCTTGCCGAAGAACTGCTTCACGACTTCCTGGATCTTCGGCATGCGGGTCATGCCGCCGACCAGCACCACTTCGCTGATCTCGCCGGCGGTGAGGCCGGCATCCTTGAGCGCCTTGCGGCACGGTTCGATGGTCTTCTCGACCAGATCGTTCACCAGCGCCTCGAACTTGGCGCGGGTCAGCTTCATCGTCAGGTGCTTCGGACCGGACTGGTCGGCCGTGATGAACGGCAGGTTGATCTCGGTCTGGGTGGTCGAGGACAGCTCGATCTTGGCCTTTTCGGCAGCCTCCTTGAGGCGCTGCAGGGCGAGCTTGTCGTTGCGCAGGTTGATGCCCTGCTCCTTCTGGAATTCGTCGGCCAGATAGTTGACCAGGCGCATGTCGAAGTCTTCGCCGCCGAGGAAGGTGTCGCCGTTGGTCGACTTCACCTCGAACACGCCGTCGCCGATCTCGAGCACCGACACGTCGAAGGTGCCGCCGCCGAGGTCGTAGACCGCAATGGTGCCCTGCTTGGCCTTGTCGAGTCCGTAAGCGAGCGCGGCCGCGGTCGGCTCGTTGATGATGCGCAGCACTTCGAGGCCGGCGATCTTGCCGGCGTCCTTGGTGGCCTGGCGCTGGGCGTCGTTGAAATAGGCGGGAACGGTGATCACCGCCTGGTCGACCTTGGCGCCGAGATGCGCCTCCGCGGTCTCCTTCATCTTCTGCAGGATGAAAGCCGAGACTTGCGAGGGGGAATAGGTCTTGCCGTCGGCCTCGACCCAGGCGTCGCCGTTGCCGGCCTTGACGATCTTGTAGGGAACGAGGTCCTTGTCCTTCTCGACCATCGGGTCGTCGTAGCGGCGGCCGATCAGGCGCTTCACCGCGAAGAAGGTGCGCTCGGGGTTGGTCACCGCCTGGCGCTTGGCGGGCTGCCCGACGAGGCGTTCGCCGTCATCGGTGAAGGCGACGATCGACGGAGTGGTCCGCATGCCCTCGGCATTCTCGATGACCTTCGCCGATTTGCCGTCCATCACCGCGACACACGAGTTCGTGGTGCCGAGATCGATACCAATGACCTTTCCCATGGTCCCTTATCCTTCTCCTGCGGCAGGCTGGCCGGGCCCTGACGGCGCCCTGATCCGACCCCCCAAATTTCATCACATCTCCGCGAGACGCGGCCTCCGCCTCATATAGGAGGGGGGGTGCGCCCCGCAAGGACCGGCGCCGAGATAGGCGCCGGAGCCGAAAGGGTTTTTTTCAGGCCATTTGCGGCTCCGCCGGAGGACGGGGCGCGACATCGTCGGACCGCGGCCCGGACCCTTTCAGACGGTACGTGAGATAGGCAGCGAACAGGGGGGCGATCAAGGCCGCCCCGGGGACCCGGAAGCTCCCGAGCGCAAGCTGCAGCGCCGCCATCCAGTAGACCGCCTGGGCCAGCCGGCGGCCGATGCCGTCGAGACGGCCGGCGGCGAGGAGGGCGACGGCCGCATAGGTCAGCGGCAGCAGATCGTAATCCAAAAGGTAGGGCGAGGCGCAGACCGAGGCGGCGAAAAACTGCGCCCGCGCGAGATCGCGGTCGACCGTGCCGGCCCATCGCGCCGCCACGGCCACCGCCGCTGCGGCGGCGATCGCGATCACGCCCTGGATGGCGAGCGCCACCGACGGCGCCGCGCCGATTCCGCGCAGATTCATGTAGATGGTGGGGAAGAATGGCGTGGCGATGCCGTCCGGATCGGCCAGCACCTGGCCCTGCACCGGCAGGCCGAGTTCAATGTATTGCCGCCAGCTGTCGAGACCGAACACCATCGCCGTGACCGCGGCGAGGGCAACCATCGTGATGCTTGCGGCGACGAAGGCGCGCCATCGACCGCTGGCGAGAAGCAACACCGGAAACAACAGCCCGAGCTGCGGCTTGATCGTCAAAAGCCCGATCAGGCATCCGGCCAGCACGGGCCGCCTGTCGAGCACGGCAAAGATTGCGATCAACAGCGCGGCGAAGAGAAAGGCGCCCTGGCCGCAGATCAGGCAGAACACCGCGGCCGGCGAGACCAGCACCAGTACGACGATACGCCGGTCGGACAGATCGTGGCGCGCCACGCAGGCGAGCAGCGGCGGACCAAGCAGGCTGAAGGCGAGGAGCGCGACGAGATACGGCAGCTGCCCGAACGGCGCCGCAAGCCACATCACCGTCGGCGGATAGGACCAGTTGGGCCCGGTCAATTCCATCCCGAGCAGATCGCGCAAGGCCGCGTGATAGCTCGCGAGGTCGTACCAGCGGCCGGGATCGACGGTGAAGGCTGCGCGCCCGTACATCCACAGATTGATGAAATCGCGACCGATGATCAGCGACGAGCCATCGCGCGGATAGGGATCGCGGAAGGACAGCGTGGCAACATAGGCCACGAGCGAGACAAGGGCGAAGCCGCCGCCGAACACCAGCAGATCGCGATAGAGGCTGCGATCGGCCGGCGCCATGGCCGGCGGCAGAGGCTCCGGCGCACGACCGAGAGGCGCCAGCGCATGATTGCGCGAACGCGTCGCGGCTCTGCCGGTCGCGGTCTGATCAGCCATCCGGGCATTCCTGCCGGAAATCGGTTAAGGTCGGGTCAATCCGGCGTCACCGGGCGTTTCGCGGTAAGCGGAACGTGACGATCGGCCGCGCAAACGGAACGCTGATAGAACCGACGAATCACGGAACCGCCTCATTGCTTGCCCAGACCGATCCAGGTCGGAGGGCCCCCTCCAGATTGCCATCGAGATCCGCCATGCAATTCTTCAGGTCGTTCGCCTTGCTCGCCTCGCTCGTCATGATCAGCCCGGCCATGGCCGCCGATATGGTGTTTCCGAAAGGCGGGCGGGTCGGCGTCGTGCCGATCGATGGTCTCGTCCCCGCGACCAGTTTCCCGGGCTTTCAGGCCACGGACCAGCGGATCAAGGTCGTCGTGACCGAGCTGCCGAAGGACGCCTTCAACTCGGTGGAGACGGCTTTCAAGGCGAACGCCGAACCCGCACCCGGCCGGCCGAAACTCGAGCCGATCGAACTGCCGTCGGGCAACAAGGCCTTTTTCACCCGTGAGACCGCCGTTGACGACGGCGCCAATGTCCGCCGCTTTTCGCTGATCGTCGGTGGCCCGTCCTTCTCCGGCTACGTCGCCGCCCAGGTGCCCGAACCGTCCTCGCCGGCATTTTCCGACGAGGCCGTGCGCAACATGCTGACCTCGGTGACGCTGCGTACGAGCGTGCCGCCCGAGGAGGTCGCCGATCTCCTGCCGTTCCGCATGACCGACTTCGGCGGCTTCAAGAACGTGCGGATGCTGCCGGCCGGCAGCACGCTGGTGCTTACCGATGCGACCGACGAGGACAGCCTCGACACTGCCCCCTATATGCTGATCGGCATCATGGGGAGCGGGCCGGCCACGCCGGACGACCGCGGCCGCTTCGCCCAGCAGGTGGCGGCCTCGCTGCCCGGCCTGCGAGAAGCCCGCATCACCTCGTCCGAGCCGATGCGCATCGACGGCACGCCGGGCTACGAGACGCGGATCGATGCGGTGACCGGAAAGGACAATACGCCGGTGACGGTGGTGCAATGGCTGCGCTTCGGCTCGGGCAACTCGACGCTGCGGATCGTTGCCGGCGCCAGACGAACCGAATGGATCGCGGCCCTGTCGCGCTTCCGCGCGGTGCGCGACGGCATCCAGCCGCGCTGAAGACTTCTTGCGTCAGTCGGCGCGTTTGAGAATGTCGACATCCGCGATGGTCGCGACCAGACGATACGGCGCAAGCAGCGCCTTGACCTCTGGATCGCCGGCGACCCACTCGCCCCACTTGTCGGTGGCGTTGTCGATGAGCACCACATCCGGCGGCGTGCGCCGGAAATCCTCGATCATGTTGGCGCGCTCGCGCGCGGCATAACCGTCAAGCAGTGCCGCTCTCTCCGGGCTGGTGGCCCGCGGCCGCAGATAGCCGACGTAATCATGCACTAGCAGCGCCTGCTGCCGGGAGACCCAGGTGCCTTTGAGGGCGCGCACCAGCGGATGGCCGACGCCGGGTTCGCCGCTCAGCGCCAGCACCCTGGGATGCGGCCCGAGCTCCGCCACCATGGTCTGCAGTTCGGGCACGCGGAAGGTGACGTTGAAGGCGAGCCAGGTGGCGAAAAAGCCGAGCGCCAGCGGGACCGGCCCTGTGAGCGCGCGCACGCGATCCGCCGTCGAACGCGTCAAGATCGCCGCGACGAGCGCCAGCAGCGCCAAGGCGACCATGGGATAAGCCTGATAGGCCCAGCCCTTCCGCTGAACGAGAAAGGCCACGGCAAAGCCGCCGCTCGCTAACGCCGGAATCAGAAACAGCGGGTCTCGCCCGCCGCCAAGCTCGAGCCGCGCGGCGCTCGCCAGCATCGCGAGCATCACCAGCATCGGCGTGCCGACAAGGAGTTCGATGAGCGGACGCTTGAGCTGCAGATAGACGTCGCGCACCATCGGCAGGACGACCGTGAAATAATCCGGCAGCCAGATCAGCGTGGCGAGCGCGTACAGCACGACGAGCGCGGCGGCGAGCAGGCATTCGGGCGCAACCAGCGGCCGAACCGAGCGGCGGCAGAACACGGCAACCAGAGGTGCGGCGGCAACGCCAAGGGCGAAATGCGGCTTGAAGGACAAGGTCCAACCGGCGCCGAGCCCGGCGACGATGATCGACCACAGCGCCGGCCTTTCGCCGACCGCGCGACGGGCGGTGACCGCCAGCGCCGGCAGCAATACGATCAGCGCGATGTGCTCGCGTTGGGCGAAATTCTGCCCCGGCAGGATCAGCAGGACGGCGAGCGTGAACAGCAGCGCAGGCCAGGGACCGCCTTGCGCCCGCAGTGTCGAGCGACGCAGGATCGCCGCCACCATGGCGACGGAGGTCAGCGCGGCGAGAAAGACCAGCGCGTCCGTGACGGTTTCCGGTGCCGGGCCGAGAAGACGGGAGAGCAGGATAGCCGGCAAATAGGTGCCGACCGCCATCGGCGGATTGGTCTCGAGCACCTCGCCATAGAGGGCATGGCCGCCGAGCACCTTTTCGCCGGCGGTAAGCAGCCAGGCGACGTCGATATTGGCCGGCACCAGGAGGCGCTGCAGGACGGCGAGGACGAGCAGCCCACCGAGCGCCAGCCAGGGCGCGATACTCTGCAGCCGGTCGGCGCTCGCCGAAAACGGCGGGGTCCTGGCAGTCGTGCTGAGGTCGACGCTCATGGCGCGATCGGAGGCCTGCTTGGCGCGGCAGTCGTGAAGGGAATTCTCGGTGAAGAGATTAGGAATGCGGCGTTAACAACGCCTTGCCCCGACGCCCGAAGTTTGGGCCCTCGCTGCTTGAAGAAGATGCAGCGATCCGTCTTTACCTCGTACAACCCCACTGATTTTCTGTACCTTTCTTATGACCGGCGGCTCAGGGCCGACGCGCACGCGGCGTGATCGAGCACCAGGCGAGCCGCTTCTTTGAGGGGAATTGCCATGCTCGACAGACGACAGCTTCTCGGCACCATCGGCGCCGCCGCAGCGCTTGGCATCGCCGGTGCCGCAACCGCGACCCGGGCCTTCGCTGCGGACAAGATCAGGATCGGCGACAGCGCCGCGCTCGTCGTGGTCGATGTGCAGAACTGCTTCCTGCCCGGCGGCAGCCTCGCGGTGAAGGACGGCGATCAGGTGATTCCGGTGATCAATCGTATCGCCAAGAGCTTCGGCAACGTGGTGATGACCCAGGATTGGCACACGCCGGGCCACACCTCCTTCGCCACCAGCCATCCGGGCAAGAAGCCGTTCGACAAGATCGACCTCGCCTATGGCAAGCAGGTGCTGTGGCCGGACCATTGCGTCCAGGGCACCGACGGCGCGTCGCTCGCCAAGGACCTTTCAATCCCGCAGGCTCAACTCGTCATCCGCAAGGGCTATCACAAGGATATCGACAGCTATTCGGCCTTCACCGAGGCCGACCGCAAGACCTCGACCGGGCTCGCCGCGTATCTCAAGGCGCACAAGATCAAGCGCGTCTTCGTCACCGGGCTCGCCACCGATTTCTGCGTCGCCTGGACCGCGCTCGACGCCCGCAAGGCCGGGTTCGAGACCTACATCGTCGAGGATGCCTGCCGCGGCATCGACACCCAGGGCTCGCTCGCCAAGGCCTGGGCCGACACCGCCAGGGCCGGCGTCAAGCGCATCCAGTCGGCCGATATCGCCTGATCGGCAGCGGCGCTGCCGGTCAAACGACAACGGCGCGCAGGATGACCTGCGCGCCGTATTGTCTTGCCGGCCGGTGAAAGGGCCGCTTACGCCTTGATGTCCGTGTTCGGAGCCGACTTGGTGCCGCCCTTGGACACCCCGACCAGCGCCGGGCGCAACACGCGTTCGCCGATCATGTAACCGGCCTGCGCCACCTGCACCACGGTGCCCGCCGGCACCGACGCGTCCGGCACCTCGTACATCGCCTGCTGGAAATTGGGATCGAACTTCTCGCCGGTGGGGTCGAACTTCTTGACGCCGTTCCTTTCGAGCGTGGCATGCAGCGAGCGCTCGGTCAGTTCGACACCCTCGATCAGCGCCTTCAGTCCGGGCTCGGCATTCTCGCGCGCTGCCGCGGGCACCGCGTCGAGCGCGCGCTGCAGATTGTCGGCGATGTCGAGCACGTCACGGGCGAAGGAGGCGATGCCGTAGCTGCGGGCATCGGCCACTTCCTTCCTGGTGCGATTGCGCAGATTCTCCATCTCCGCCAGGGTCCGCAGCATCTTGTCCTTGGCGTCGGCGACTTCGCGGTTGAGCGCCTCGACCGATCCGGCCTCGGGCTCGTCCGGCATCACATATGGCTTCGGCGTCACAGGCTCGGCCGGCGCATCGCCGTCCTTGACGTGATCTTCGGAATTATTCTGGCCGTTCGCTTCGGTCATTACTCGCCTTCTTGCCTGCAATGCATCAGAAACCCAGCATGGGGGTTCAGAAATACCCTCATTCCCCAGTCCTCGAAGGGAATTTCTGAACCGCCAAACCGGACCTTGGATTTCCAGCGTC
Source organism: Bradyrhizobium sp. WD16 (assembly GCF_024181725.1). Lineage (NCBI taxonomy): Bacteria > Pseudomonadati > Pseudomonadota > Alphaproteobacteria > Hyphomicrobiales > Nitrobacteraceae > Bradyrhizobium > Bradyrhizobium sp. WD16. The sequence continues at coordinate 1,886,979 of NZ_CP028908.1, forward strand.
CTTCGTTTTCCGGAGACCTTCCGAATCCGAAGTTCGCTCAAGGGGTTCGCTGCGAATGAAACGGGCTTCGGAGCCGGGACCCCAGGCGGGATATCAGGATTCCTGCGGCGAAAATCAAGCTCCTGGTCGGACGGGGGGCGTTCGGGGGCCGCAAACCGTCAATTGCCCAGCATCTGGCCGACCACGCGGGCGGCATAATCCACCATGGGGATCACCCGTGCATAATTGAGCCGGGTCGGTCCGATAACGCCCAGGACGCCGACGATATGTCCGCCGCCGTCGCGATAGGGCGCGATGATGGTGGATGACCCCGACAGCGAAAACAGCTTGTTCTCCGAGCCGATGAAGATCCGCACGCCCTCGGCGCGCTCGGCGCGGCCGAGCAGATCGATCACCCCGCGCTTGGTTTCGAGGTCGTCGAACAGCAGTCGCACCCGCTCGAGGTCCTCCATGGCATGGAGATCCTCCAGGAGATTGGCGTGGCCGCGGACGATGAGATGGCGCTCCTCGCCGCCCGACCAGCTGGCGATGCCGGCCGTCACCACTTTCTGGGTGAGCTGGTCGAGTTCGCTGCGGGCCGCCTCCAGCGCGGCTTCCAGTTCCAGCCGCACCTCGGCGAGGGTCCGGCCGCGGATCCGCGCATTGAGAAAATTGGAGGCTTCGACCAGAGCCGAGGCCGGCGTGTCCCGCGGCAGGCTCAGCACCCGGTTTTCCACCTGGCCGTCCTCGGCGACCAGCACCGCCAGCGCCTGTTCCGGCTCGAGGCGAACGAATTCGATGTGTTTGAGCCGCACGTTGGTCTTGCCGGTGAGCACCACGGCGGCGGTCCGGGTCAGCCCCGACAGGCGGTGCATGGCTTCGTCCAGCGCCGCCTCGACGGTCTGGCCCTTGTTCACCGAGGCGAGCTGGGCCTCGATCGACTGCCGTTCGGCCTCGCTGAGTTCGCCCATCTGCATCAGGGCGTCGACGAAGAAGCGCAGGCCGAGTTCCGTCGGCAGCCGCCCGGCGGAAGTGTGCGGCGCATAGATCAACCCGAGCTGCTCGAGGTCCGACATCACGTTGCGGACCGAAGCCGGGGACAAAGGCAGCGTGATCAGGCGCGACACATTGCGCGAGCCGACCGGCTCGCCGGTCGCGAGATAATTTTCGACAATCTGGCGGAAGATATCGCGCGAACGCTCATTGAGCTGAGCCAGCCCCGACGGATCGATAAGATGACCGGCTGGATCATGCTGAACCACGGACCTGCTCCTCCACCACCCAATTTGTCCACTATTCCAGCCGGTTTCAAGCAGTTCGCGGTCTGGAGGGCTCAACTGGAGACATCCGCATCCGCCGACCGGCGCCCTTGCCGGCGCCACCCCCTGCCCCTAAAAGCCTCGTCAGCTCTTTTATTCCCATTTCTTTCGGAGGATACCCGATGCGGCCAAGCCGCCGTGCGCCCGATGAACTGCGTCCCGTCTCGCTGGAACGCGGCGTGGTCAAATACGCCGAAGGCTCCTGCATGGTGAAATTCGGCGACACCCATGTGCTGGTCACCGCCACCCTGGAAGAGCGCCTGCCACCCTGGCTCAAGGGCCAGGGCCGCGGCTGGGTGACCGCGGAATATGGCATGCTGCCGCGGGCGACGCTGGAGCGCACCCGCCGCGAAGCCTCCGCCGGCAAGCAGGGCGGCCGCACCGTCGAAATCCAGCGGCTGATCGGTCGCTCGCTGCGCGCCACGGTCAATCTCGAGGCGCTCGGCGAGCGCCAGATCACCATCGACTGCGACGTCATCCAGGCCGATGGGGGCACCCGCACCGCCTCGATCACCGGTGCCTGGGTGGCGCTGGCCGACTGCATCGCCTGGATGACGACCCGCAACATGATTCGCGGCGACGTGCTGCGCGACAACGTCGCGGCGGTATCCTGCGGCATTTACAACGGAACGCCGGTGCTCGACCTCGACTATGCCGAGGATTCGGAGGCGGAAACCGACGCCAATTTCGTCATGACCGGGGACGGTCGCATCATCGAGGTGCAGGGCACCGCCGAGAAGACACCTTTCACCCAGGACGAATTGCTCAAGCTTCTGGCCCTGGCCCAGAAGGGCGTCGCCCGCCTCGTCGACCTGCAGAAGATGGCGGTGGCGTAACCCTCGACAGGCGGCCGGCCTTTGGGCCGGCCATTGCCAAGTGCCGCAAGGACGGGCCGGCGAATTTGACGCCCCGGCCGTTGCGGCTAGGATTCTTTCATGTCTCGCCGAATCACCGGACGCCTGGTCATCGCGACCCACAATCCCGGCAAGCTCGCCGAAATGCGCGAATTGCTGGCGCCGCACGGCGTCGAGGCGATCTCCGCCGGCGAACTCGGCCTCCACGAGCCCGAGGAGAGCGGGACCAGTTTCCGGGCCAATGCCGCGATCAAGGCCGAGGCGGCGGCGAGGGCGGCGCAACTTCCCGCCTTCGCTGACGATTCAGGCCTCGCGGTCGACGCCCTCGGCGGCGCTCCTGGAATCTATTCGGCGCGCTGGGCCGGCGATGGCAAGGATTTCACTGCGGCCATGGCGCAGGTCGAACGCCTGCTGCAGGAACGCAGCGCGACGACGCCCGACCAGCGCAAGGCCCATTTCGTCTCGGCGCTGTGCGTCGCCTGGCCGGACGGCCATCGCGAGGAGGTCGAAGCCCACGTCGACGGCACCATCGTCTGGCCGCCGCGCGGCACCAAGGGTTTCGGCTACGACCCCTTCTTCCTGCCCGACGATCATAGCCGGACGTTCGGCGAAATGAGCAGCATGGAAAAGCACGGGCTGCCGCCGCACGGCATGGGCCTGTCCCATCGCGCCCGCGCATTTCTCAAGCTGCAGGCGAAGTGCCTTGCCCCGGAGGACGGTGATGACCGTTGATGCGCCCGCCTTCGGCGTCTATCTGCACTGGCCGTTCTGCCTGTCGAAGTGCCCCTATTGCGACTTCAACAGCCACGTGCGCCATGCGGCCATCGACCAGGCCCGTTACGTCCGCGCCTTCGCCCGCGAGATCGAGACCACCGCGGCGCGGACCGGACCGCGCACCGTCACCTCGATCTTTCTCGGCGGCGGCACGCCTTCGCTGATGGAGCCGCAGACGGTCGGCGCCATTCTCGACGCGGTCGGCCGGCACTGGACCATCGCCCGCGATGTCGAAGTAACGCTGGAAGCCAATCCGACCAGCGTCGAGGCGACGCGCTTCCGCGGCTACCGCGCCGCCGGCGTCAACCGCGTCTCGCTCGGTGTCCAGGCGCTGGACGACGCGTCGCTGAAGTCGCTCGGCCGGCTGCACACCGCCGAGGAGGCGATGGCGGCGGTCAAGATCGCGCGCGCCGCCTTCGATCGCTATTCCTTCGACCTGATCTATGCCCGTCCCGACCAGACGCCGGCGATGTGGCGCGACGAACTCGCCGCCGCCATCGGCGAGGCCGCCGAGCATCTGTCGCTCTATCAGCTCACCATCGAGCCGGACACGCCATTCTTCGGTCTGCACGCCGCCGGCAAATTGAAGACGCCGGACGAAGCGATGGCGCGAGCGCTCTACGACGTCACCCAGGACGTCTGCGCCGCGCATGGCCTGCCGGCCTATGAGATCTCCAACCACGCCCGGCCCGGCGCCGAATGCCGGCACAATCTCGTCTACTGGCGCGGCGACGAATATGCCGGCATCGGCCCTGGCGCCCATGGCCGCATCGACGTCGCCGGCCGACGTCATGCGGTGGCGACCGAGAAGCGGCCCGAGACCTGGCTGATGCGGGTGGAAGCCTCGGGTCACGGCGTCATCACCGACGACGTGCTCAACAGCGAAGAGCGCGCCGACGAATTCCTGCTGATGGGATTGCGCCTCGCCGAAGGCATTGACCCCCGGCGCTATGAAGCGCTGGCCGGCCGCTCGCTCGATCCGCGGCGCATCGCGCTGCTGAGCGACGAAGGCGCGATCACCGTCGATGCCGCCGGACGGCTGCGGGTGACCCAGTCGGGTTTTCCGGTGCTCGACGCCGTGGTGGCGGACCTCGCGGCGTAAGGCCGCCCTTGATTTGATCGTGGATCGCGGGCCCTCGTGCCGAGGGACAAACGCCGTGCAAGCTCGCCTGCATCCGGAGCCTGCGCCCGGAAAGCTCCTTTAAGTGCTGAAGCTCTTGGGCGACCCGGCCACCGCCTGACCGCCACCGGTGGCGACGCGCATCACCGCGAGGCCGCGCTCGTTGCTGCCGTCGCTCTTGAAGCGGAATAGTCCGTCGATGCCGGCGAAACCCGACGGATTGGTCAGGACGTCCGGCGCAAAGCGCTGCTTGCCTTGCGTGCGCGACAGCGCCGCGACGAGCGCCACCGCGTCATAGGCCAGCGTCGCGGTGCGCACCGGCTCGCCGCCGAAACGGCTGCGATATCGCCCCGAAAAGGCGCGGAATCCGGCCGGATCCGGCGCCGCATACAACCCGCCCTGAAGGGCGGCGCTGGCGAACACGCGCGGATTGTCCCACAACCCCGTGCCGAGCAGCTGCACCCGCTTGAGATTGGCCCCCGCCGCAACCAGAGCGTCGGAGACGCCGACCAGCGCATCGCCGTCGTCGGCCAGGAACAGCGAATCGGCATTGTCGAGCGCCTGGGCGATGTTGCGCACCGCCGTGCTGCGATCGCTACCATATTTCTCGAAGGCGACGATCCGGCCGCCGCGACGTCCGACGGCCTGCTTGAACGCGGCCTCGACCACGTTGCCATAGGCATTCTCCGGCAGCAGCGCCGCGAAGGAGCGCTTGCCGGTAGCTGCAGCATATTCGATGATGCGGTTGACGTCGGATTCCGGCAGGAAGCTGAGCAGATAGACGCCGCGGCCGGCGACGCTCGAATCCGTCGAGAAGGCGATCATCGGGATGTTGCGCGCCCGCGTCAGCTGCGCCGCGCCAGGCACCGATTGCGCGAACAGCGGGCCGAGAATGATCTCGGAGCCTTCGTCGAGAGCCTGCTGCGCTCCCTGCTGCGCCCCCGGACCGGTCCCGGCATCGTCCTTCACCAGAAGCTGGACATTGGGATTCTGAAACTCGGCGAGCGCCATCTCGGCCGCGTTCTTCATCGACTGCGCGGCCACCGCGGCATTGCCCTGGCCCGACAGCGGCAGCATCAGCCCGACCTTGACGTTGCCGGTGCCGAGTGAGCTCGGCTGCTGTGCCGGCCCGCCCAGCGCAGCGCCCTCCGGCCCCGGCGACGAGGAGGTCAGGCTGGACTGGATGCCGGAGCAGGAGGCGATCAGCGGCGATGCCAGCAGGAGCCCGAGCGCCGATCGACGGGTCGCGCCGCCGGCGGGCTTCAGCAAATCGTGCGGACCTTGCATGGCGTCTCTTTTCTTTTCCTTCGTATCTCGCATCGGCCGTCGGCTCTCGGGTCCCTGTGCCGATCAGCGCATGTCTGGTCTGCATCATCGTGCCAGGCACCGGACATGTCCCGGCAGGCCGGTTCCTCGGGGGCCCGCCTGCATGTGGCGGTCGATTGGGGCATATTGTCGTCCTTTGGTTAAACAAGGCAAAAGGATTTTGGCCCGGCGTGGCCCGCCGCTTTCGGCTCAACTGCCTGCGGCAGCACGGAAAAGCCATGCCCTTCCGGGCCCGTGATGCGCTAGATTGCGCCGATGCGTGCCCGTCCCCGCCCCTCGTCCGATCCCGCCGGCCCTCCCGCCAGCGGCAGCTTCATCCTCGCCGGCCAGGCCGTGACCGCCCCGAAAGCGGCGCCCGGCCTCTATCTGGTGGCGACCCCGATCGGCAATCTCGGCGACATCACCCTGCGCGCACTGGAAACCCTCGCCGGCGTCGATATCATCGCCTGCGAGGACACCCGCGTGACCCGCAAGCTGCTCGAGCGATTCGACATTCGCGCCAGCCTCAAAGCCTATCACGAACACAACGCCGCCGAGGCGCGGCCCGCGCTGCTCGCGGCACTGGCCGGTGGCGCCGCGATCGCGCTGGTATCTGATGCCGGCACGCCCCTGATCTCCGATCCCGGCTTCAAGCTGGTGCGCGAGGCCTGCGCCGCAGGCCACCACGTCACCACCCTGCCCGGCCCATCCTCGCTGCTCGCGGCGCTGACCCTCGCCGCCCTGCCGACCGATCGCTTTTTCTTCGAGGGGTTCCTGCCGGCGCGCGCGAGCGCGCGGCGGACCCGCCTCGGCGACCTCGCCCGCATCGCGGCAACCCTGGTGCTGTTCGAGTCCGGCCATCGCATCAAGGAAGCGCTGGCCGATCTTGCCGACATCCTCGGCCCGCGTGAGGCCGCGATCTGCCGCGAGCTGACCAAGCTGCACGAGGAGGTACGCCGCGGGCCGCTGCCCGAACTCGCCAAGACCGCCGACGCACTGGAAACCCGCGGCGAGTTCGTGGTCGTCGTCGGCCCGCCACCGCGACCCGGCGCCATGGCGCAGGACGAACTCGACGACATCCTGCGCGCCGCCCTGAGGCGCGGCAGCGTCAGGGACGCCGTCGCCGAGGCCGTCGACCTTTCGGGCCTGCCGAAGCGCGAAGTCTATGCCCGGGCCCTCGAACTCGCCAAACAGGACGGCGGCGAGCGCAACCAGGAGGCGCACAATGCGCAAGACCATGCGCAAGACTAGCCCCCCGCCCGAAGCGAAGTCCGACACCGTGGCGCCGGACCCGGCGCGGGTGATTGCCTTCCAGACCGGGATCTCCGCCGAGAGCCGCGCCGCGGCCTATCTGCTCGCCAAGGGCTACCGCATTCTCGCCCGGCGCTTCCGCACCCGCTTCGGCGAGATCGACATCGTCGCCCGACGGCGCAGCCTGCTCGCCTTCATCGAGGTCAAGGCCCGTGCCAGCCTCGACGACGCCGCCTATGCGGTAACGCCGCATCAGCGCCAGCGCATCATCGCCGCCGCCGAGATCTGGCTGATGAACCATCCCGAAGATGCCACGCTCGACTGCCGCTTCGATGCCATCCTGATCGCCCCGAAATCGCTGCCCCGCCATCTCACCGCCGCCTTCGACACCGGCGGCTGAGCCGCCTCGCAGCGCGACACCTTCACCTCAAGAGTCTCACCCGACCGACCGGACCCCGCCCATGCCCCTGACCGTCGCCGTCCAGATGGACCCCATCGCCCGCATCAATGTCCGCGGCGATTCCACCTTCGCGCTGCTGCTCGAGGCGCAGCGGCGCGGCCATCAGCTGTTCTACTACACCCCCGACAAGCTCTCGCTGCGCGGCGAGGAGGTGGTGGCGCCGCTGCAGCCGCTGACGGTGCGCGACGACACCAACGACCATTTCACCCTCGGCGAGGCGCGGCGCGAAAATCTGGCGAAGCTCGACGTCATCCTGCTGCGCCAGGATCCGCCGTTCGACCTCGCCTACATCACCACGACCCATCTGCTGGAGCGCATCCAGCCCGGAACGCTGGTCGTCAACGACCCGGCGAGCGTGCGCAACGCACCGGAGAAAGTGTTCGTGATGGAATTCGCCGAGCTGATGCCGCCGACCCTGATCTCGCGCGACATCGACGAGATCAATGCCTTCCGCGCCGAGCACGGCGACGTGGTGATGAAGCCGCTCTATGGCCATGGCGGCGCTGCAGTGTTCCGCGTCGCGCCCAAGGACATGAACTTCGGCTCGCTCTACGACATGTTCTCGGTGACGTTCCGCGAGCCCTGGGTGATCCAGCGCTTCCTGCCGGCGGTGAAGCACGGCGACAAGCGCATCATCCTGGTCGATGGCGAGTTCGCCGGTGCCATCAACCGCGTGCCGGCCGAGAACGACCTGCGCTCCAACATGGTGCGCGGCGGCGCCGCGGCGGCGACCGATCTGTCGCCCCGCGAACGCGAGATCTGCGAGCGGCTCGGCCCGGCGCTGCGCGCCCGCGGCCTGCTGTTCGTCGGCATCGACGTCATCGACGGCCATCTCACCGAGATCAACGTCACCTCGCCGACGGGAATCCGGGCCATCGCCCGGGTCGGTGGGCCGGACATCGCGGCGCGGATCTGGGACGTCATCGAGGCCAAGCGAGGCTGATCCCGCACAACCTCGCGCGCGCCTTAATCAATTGATCAGGAGATTGTGCCATCAGAGCCAGGGGGTGAGGCTGACCGCGATATTTTCCGCGACCGCGAGCCCTGCTGCCCTGCTGAAATGCCGCCGATCCGGATTATTCCGGCGACCGGTCGCCGGCGGGCAACGAACGATTTCAGACGCGACGTTCCCGCCCTTTTCGGGCAACAGGTGGGGTTTCGGTCCAACATGGCGATCGAGGTCTTCTATGGCACGGCCATTCCGCGCGACCTCGCCACGGCTGGTCTCGAATATGTCTGGACCAAATGGCGCACCCTTGCAGGCACCGGCGGGCTGAGCGTCCAGCGGCTGACCGAAGAGAGCGATCCCGCTCTGCGCGACCATTTCCATTACCTGCTGCCGGTCGGCGACGACTTCGCCTATGTCTATGTCGGCCGCACCCTGGTCGACAGCATCAAGCCGGGCACCGGGGGCACGGTGCTGACGCGCAACGACAACGATTTCGCCAAGGATTTTGCCAAGGATTTCGCCGAAGTCTACCGCCGGGTGGTGCGCGACATGGCGCCGGCCTTCGTCCGCTTCACCGGTCCGCGGGCAGGCCCCGGAACCATCTGGCAACAGGTGGCCATGCCGGTGCCACTGACCGCCGACACCACCCTCGTCGTCTGCTATTCCGAGCTCGTCAACCACCAGCTCGAGATCTATGAGCACCTGTTCCGCACCGCGCGCGATGCCATCGCCATCGCCTGTCCGATCACCAACGACGCCGGCCACGTCACCGACGGCTGGGTGCTGATGATGAATGACCGCGCCCGCGAATACCTGAAGTTCGACGGGCCGATCGGCAACCTTCGCCTGCGCGACCTCGAGGCGTTCAACGGCATCGCGTTCTGGGGGCGCATCTATGCCCCGCGCAATGCCGTGACCAGCGGCATCGTCAGCGCCCAGGATCTCGAGATCGAGATCCTGCGCTTCCCCCATGTCTTCGGCCTGCGGTTGCGACCGAGTTCGGCGGCAAGCCCGCCGCTGGCGCCGGACGCTACACCGACGGGCTACGTCGCGGCGAAATAGCTCAGGACGCCGCGACGGCCCGCCCGGCTCTCGCGCGGTGGATCTGACGCTCGTTTCTCGTAGGCAATTGCGAGGCAAATGGAGCGGTAATTCGGAGACGGGACACTAGCTCCCGGCCGCAAAGAACGTGATCCGCGACAGCAGCGTGTAGTCGGATTCGAACATCATCAGGACGGCGAAGACGACGACGAAGACCGGCGGCACCAGGATGGCATAGGCCAGCGCCAGGCGCTCCCAGGCCATGTGCATGAAGATCGCGACGATCAGCCCCGCCTTCAGCAGCATGAACAGAACAATGAGGGACCATCTCAGGTAGCCGTGAAGGCCGAAATAGTCGACGAGAAAGGAGCCCGTGCTGAGGACGAACAGCCACCCCCAGACCACGAGATAGAGCTTGATCGGGTGCTGCTGCCCTTCCGCGTGCGCCCTGGCCGGCGCTTGTACGGCGTGGCTTGCCTGATGGAGCGTGACTTCGGCCATGACGTCCCTCACCACAGATAGAAGAAGGCGAAGATGAAGACCCAGACCAGATCGACGAAATGCCAGTACAATCCGGTGATTTCGACGATCTCGTAGCGGCCCTTGCGGCTGGTGAAGAATCCCCGCCGCTGGGTGTCGAAGTCGCCGCGCCAGACCTTTCGGGCGATGATGAGAAGGAAGATGACGCCGATCGTGACGTGGGTGCCGTGAAACCCCGTGATCATGAAGAAGCACGAGCCGAACTGCTCGGCGCCGAAGGGATTGCTCCACGGCCGCACGCCTTCGCGGATCAGCTTGGTCCACTCGAACGCCTGCATGCCGACGAAGGTCGCGCCGAACGCCGCCGTCGCCAGCATCATGAGCGCGGTCTTGCCGCGATCGCGCCGATAGCCGAAGTTGACCGCCATCGCCATGGTGCCGCTGCTCGTGATCAGCACGAAGGTCATGATCGCGATCAGGATCATCGGAATGTGCCGCCCTCCGAGGTCGAGAGCGAAGACCTCGCTGGTGTCCGGCCATGGGGTCGTCGTCGACATCCGCACGGTCATGTAGGACAACAGGAAGCAGCCGAAGATGAAGGTGTCGCTGAGGAGAAAGATCCACATCATGGCCTTTCCCCAGGACACATTCTTGAATGCACGCTGATCAGACGACCAGTCGGCGACGATGGCCCGCCAGCCGGCGGGTTGAGCCGCGTCTCTCGGCGGAACCATGACGGTTTCTGCCATCGCTCGAGACCTCCTCAGGTCAGTAAATGACTGCACATCGCCAGGAAGTCGGTGGTCCATCCGGTCAGCAGGCCGAGCAGGATCACCCACACCACGAGCAAAAAGTGCCAATAGGTCGCGCACAATTCGACGCTCAGGCGCAGCTCGCGCGGCGCGGCGCCGGTCCAGGCCCTGACCGCGGTCCGGTTCAGCACCACGAGCCCGCCCAGCAGGTGAAGCCCGTGGGTCGCCGTGATCAGATAGAAGAAGGAATTGGCCGGATTGGCCGCCACGACATAACCGGCGGCGACCAGCTGCCGCCACGCCAGGAGCTGGCCGATCAGGAACACGATGGCGGCGACGTCGGCCGCCAGCACCGCGGCGAGGGTGCCGGCGTCGTCGTCCCGCCGCGCCGACTGGACCGCCAGGTGCAGGGCAAGGCTGCTCAGCACCAGCACGCCGGTGTTGAACCACAGCAGCTTGGGCACCGGCAGCGGCCGCCAGTCGATCAATTCCATCCGCATGGCATAGGCGCTGATGAACAGCGCGAACAGCGAACCGACCACGGCGAGGAAAACGCCGAGCCCGAGCTTCGCCCTGGGCACCGACGGCGATTGGCCGCCGGAGAATTCGCCGAGGGCACCCTCCTCCAGCCAGGGCTTGGCCATCAGGCGCTGGTGCGAGAGCCACCATCCCGCCACCAGCGCCACCCCCGCCATGAACACGACGACGATGGTCATGTGGCATGCCCCGCGGCGAGGCCCGTCGGCGGTTCGTTCTGCGGGATGAAGTCACGCGGGGCGCCGGGCACGCTGTAGTCGTAGGCCCAGCGATAGACCACCGGGAGTTCCTTGCCCCAGTTGCCGTGCGGCGGCGGCGTTTGCGGGGTCTGCCACTCCAGCGTGGTCGCGCCCCACGGGTTGCCGCCGGCGTCCTTGCCGTGCCTCAGGCTCCAGACCAGGTTGAACAGGAACATCAGCTGCGCCGCGCCAACGATCAGGGCGGCCACGCTCATGAAGGCATTGAGGTCGTGGGCGGAGGCCGGCACGAAGGCGGTCTCGCCGATGTCATGGTAGCGGCGCGGCACGCCCAGCAGGCCGAGATAATGCATCGGGAAGAAGATCGCGTAGGCGCCGAGGAAGGTGACCCAGAAGTGGATCCGGCCGAGCGTCTCGTCGAGCATCCGTCCCGTGATCTTCGGATACCAGTGATAGATCGCGCCGAACACCACCATGATCGGCGCGACGCCCATCACCATGTGAAAGTGCGCGACGACGAACATCGTGTCCGACAGCGGCACGTCCACCACGACGTTGCCGAGGAACAGGCCGGTGAGGCCGCCATTGACGAAGGTGATGATGAAGCCGAGCGCGAACAGCATCGGCACGGTCAGATGGATGTCGCCGCGCCACAGCGTCAGGATCCAGTTGTAGACCTTGATGGCGGTGGGCACCGCGATGATCAGCGTCGTCGTCGCGAAGAAGAAGCCGAAGCGCGGATTCATGCCGCTGACATACATGTGGTGCGCCCAGACCACGAAGCTCAGCGCGCCGATGGCGACGATCGCCCACACCATCATCCGGTAGCCGAAGATGTTCTTGCGGGCGTGGGTGCTGATCAGGTCCGAGACGATGCCGAAGGCCGGCAGCGCCACGATATAGACCTCCGGATGGCCGAAGAACCAGAACAGGTGCTGGAACAGCAGCGGACTGCCGCCGCCGTATTTCGCCTGCTGGCCCATTTCGACCAGGGACGGCATGAAGAAGCTGGTGCCGAGCAGACGATCGAACAGCAGCATCACCGAAGCGACGAACAGCGCGGGAAAGGCCAGCAGCGCCATCACCGTGGCGGTGAAGATGCCCCACACCGTCAGCGGCATGCGCATCAGGGTCATGCCGCGCGTGCGCCCCTGCAGCACGGTGACGACGTAGTTCAGACCGCCCATGGTGAAGCCGATGATGAACAGGATCAGCGAGGTCAGCATCAGGATGATGCCCATCTCCTGGCCCGGGCTGCCGGACAGGATCGCCTGCGGCGGATAGAGCGTCCATCCGGCGCCGGTCGGGCCGCCGGGCACGAAGAAGGTCGACGCCAGCACCAGCACCGCGAGCAGATAGATCCAGTAGCTCAGCATGTTGACGTAGGGGAACGCCATGTCCCGCGCGCCGACCATCAGCGGAATGAGGTAGTTGCCGAAGCCCCCCAGGAACAGCGCGGTCAAGAGATAGATCACCATGATCATGCCGTGCATGGTGATGAACTGGAGATACTGGTTGGCGTCGATGAAGGAGAAGACCCCGGGGAACCCCAGTTGCAGCCGCATCAGCCACGACAGCACCAGCGCCACCATGCCGATCGACATCGCCGTGACCGAGTACTGGATCGCGATGACTTTGGCGTCCTGGGAGAAGACGTAGCGGGTCAGCCAGCTCCTCGGATGGTAGAGCTCGACGTCGCCGACCTCGGCCGGCGGAACGGTGATGACTGCGTCGGACGGGATATCAACCATGGATCGTTCCTCCCTGGTCTCGTCGCCAGCCAGTCTTTGGCGCGCCGGTCAGCTGCTCGCAGCCGCGGCGCGCGCCGGCATGATCAGTCCCTGTCGGGCCGATAGCTCGCTTTCTGCGTGATGCGCCCGCCGGAGAGCTGCGCGAAGGTCTGCTGCTTCTCCAGCCAGGCGTGATATTGCTTGTCGTCGTCGACGATCACCCTGCTGCGCATCTGCGCATGCGCGATTCCGCAGAGTTCGGCGCACAGCACCTCGAAGGTGCCGGTGCGGGTCGGCGTGATCCAGTAATAGGTCACCGAGCCCGGGATCATGTCCATCTTGGCGCGGAATTCAGGCACGAAGAAATCGTGCAGCACGTCGATCGAGCGCAGCAGCACCTTGACCGGCTTGCCGACCGGCAGATGCAGGTCGTCATTGCTGACGACGATATCGTCCTGGCCGCGGGGATCCTGCGGATTGATCCCCATCGGGTTCTCCGCACTGATGTAGCGGACATCGGTCGTGCCGAGCCGGCCATCCTTGCCCGGCAGCCGATAGCTCCACTGCCACTGCTGGCCCATGACCTCGATGGCGGTGGCATCGGCCGGCACGCTGACGAATTCGTTCCAGACGATCAGTCCCGGCGCCAGCATCGCGGCGACGCCGAGCGCGGTGGCGACGGTGAGCCAGCCTTCGAGCCGCTTGTTTTCAGGCTCATAGGCCGCCCGGTGCCCTTCCCGGTGACGAAAGCGCAGCACGCAATAGGACATGAAGGCGACAACGGCGACGAAAACGAAGCCGGTGATCCAGAAGGTGATGATGATGGTGTTGTCGATGTACTGCCAGTTCGACGCGATCGGCGTCCACCACCACGGGCTGAGAAAATGGAACAGCACCGACGCGACCGCTACCAGGAGCAGTGTGAGTGGTACAGCCATCCCTGTTCGTCCTCGCCGTTACGGGCCGGAATGCGAATGAAGGGGCGGAGCTTGCGTCTTGTGTCGTCGGCTGTTGTCAGTCGGCTGCGTTCAATTCCGGCAAGTTCGAATCTCAAACTCGCCGCCGCTTCGTGCCTCGCCCGTTCAAGCGGTCTCGGCTGGCATCATGGTCAGGCATGATGGAAGCGCAGGTGTCGACCGCAAGTCTCATCGGAACCACGGCCTCGTTGTTTTCGAACCCGCTAATTGAAGATGAAGTCGCGCGCCGCGTCAACGGAGGAAAATCAGGCGAAGAAGATCGAATGAAAGAAAACGGGCGATGAAACCGAACGAGCAGAAGCGGATTCGGCGCGCATCCGTCGCTGCGATGGGCGCAGCAACCCCTGCGTCGCGCAGCGCTAGCGGCCGCGCAATTCACCCAACCGTGAGTGTAATTCTAGCGCAATCCTTCTAACCTTGCCAGATCGGGCTACGGCAGGTTCCGCCGGGGCTCTCGTTCGACTTGCCTGCGACTGGGCGACATGCCTGCGACGCGACTGCCGTGACCGGGCTCGGCGGCGATCTTCGCGCCGGACGATGAAGACGCGCGACGCTTCACGAGCCCGCGTCCAGCCGAGTAGCGAATTCAGATCCACGCCAATAGGAGGTCGGCCATGGCCACACCGTATTCTGACAGACTTGTGCAGAGCACGGCCAGCATCGCGGCACCTGTCATCCGTGACGTTCGACTGCGCGACCTGGGCGACGCGCTGTCCCGGGGCTGGGAAGACTTCAAGGCAGTGCCGAGTCACGCGCTCCTGCTTTGCGTAATCTATCCCGTTCTCGGCGTCGCGCTGTTCCGGCTGGTCATCGGCTATTCGGTGCTGCCGCTGCTGTTTCCTCTCGCCGCTGGCTTTGCCCTGATCGGGCCGTTTGCCGCCCTCGGCCTCTATGAACTCAGCCGTCGCCGCGAGCGCGGCGAGGAGGCTTCGGCGTGGCACGCGTTTTCGGTGCTGAGCGCGCCGTCGTTCGGGGCCATGCTCGGTCTCGGCACGCTGCTGCTGACGCTGTTCGTGATCTGGGTGGCGGCGGCGAATGCGATCTATGTCGGCCTGTTCGGCTATGCGCCGGCGGCCGGCATTCCCGATTTCGCCTCGCGCATTTTCACCACCCGCGAGGGACTGCTGCTGATCGTCGTCGGATGCGGCGTCGGTTTTCTGTTCGCCCTGGTGGCCCTGTGCATCAGCGTCGTGTCCTTCCCGATGATGCTCGACCGCCACGCCACCGTCGCCGCAGCGATCTACACTTCACTGCGCGTGGTGGCGAAAAATCCCGTCAGCATGGCGGCCTGGGGCCTGATCGTCGCCGCCCTGCTGGTCATTGGTTCGGTGCCGCTGTTCCTCGGGCTCACCGTCGTGCTGCCCGTGCTCGGGCACGCCACCTGGCATCTCTACCGCAAGGCGGTGGAGCCGGACCCCAATCCGCCGCGCGAACGCCCGCATCCGCCGAAAGGCCGCCGCTACGCCGCGGAATTTCCGATCTCCCTGCTGCCCTGGGGCCGGCATAAGCCATAACTGGCGAGGTGCGTGGCGCGGTTGGGCGCGGCGGCACCTCATTGAGGCGACAAGGCGCGCCAACCAGCGAGGCGACAAGGCGCCGGGATTTCGGCGTCGGGATTTTGTTCACGCCTTGTTCTTGAACCTGAGATTGTTTTCGGCTAGCCTTTCGCCCATTCGCGACAAACGGGGGGCGAATGGTCCAGCACGTATCCACCGTGGCCTTCGAGGGCGTCGAGGCCCGCGCCGTGGACGTGCAGGTCCATGTCGCGCCGGGCCTGCCCGGCTTTTCCATCGTCGGCCTGCCGGACAAGGCGGTGTCGGAAGCCCGCGAGCGGGTGCGGGCGGCGCTGATCGCCTCGGGCCTCGCCCTGCCGGCGCGTCGCATCACCGTCAATCTCGCCCCCGCCGACGTGCCGAAGGAAGGCAGCCATTACGATCTGCCGATTGCGCTGGGACTGATGGCGGCGATCGGCGCCATTCCGCCGGATGCCCTGAATGGCCTTGCCGTGCTCGGCGAACTCGGCCTCGACGGCTCGATTGCGCCGGTGGCCGGGGTGCTGCCCGCGGCGATCGGCGCCAACAGCCGTGACGAAGGGCTGATCTGCCCGGCGGCCTGCGGCGCCGAGGCGGCCTGGGCGAGCCCGGACACCCAGCAGATCATCGCCGCCGGCTCGCTGATCCAGCTCGCCAATCATTTCAAGGGCACCCAGGTGCTGTCGCGGCCGCAGCCGAAGATGCGCGCGGAGGCCGCCGCGACCCTCGATCTGCGCGACATCAAGGGCCAGGAAAGCGCCAAGCGCGCATTGGAGATCGCCGCCGCCGGCAATCATCACCTCCTGATGGTCGGCGCGGCGGGCGCCGGCAAGTCGATGCTGGCGGCGCGGCTGCCGTCGATCCTGCCGCCGCTGTCGCCCCAGGAATTGCTCGAGGTCTCGATGATCGCCTCGGTGGCCGGCGCCATCGAAGGCGGCGCGCTCACGACACGGCGGCCATTCCGCGCGCCCCATCATTCCGCCAGCATGGCGGCGCTGACCGGCGGCGGCACCCGCGCGCGGCCCGGCGAAGTCTCGCTCGCCCATCATGGCGTGCTGTTCCTCGACGAGTTGCCGGAGTTCGACCCGAGGGTGCTCGATTCCCTGCGCCAGCCGCTGGAGAGCGGCGAGGTCGCGGTGTCGCGCGCCAATCACCGCATCACCTATCCGGCGCGGGTGATGCTGGTCGCGGCGATGAATCCCTGCCGCTGCGGCCACGCCGCCGAGCCGGGTTACGTCTGCCGGCGCGGCCGCGTCGAGCGCTGCGTCGGCGATTACCAGGGCCGGCTGTCCGGCCCGCTGCTCGACCGCATCGACCTGCGCATCGAGGTGCCGCCGGTCACCGCCGCCGACCTGATCCTGCCGCCCCCGGTCGAGGGCTCGGCCGAGGTTGCGGCACGCGTGGCCCGCGCCCGCGCGGTGCAGGCCAGGCGCTACGAAGACGCCAAGCTGCCGCGCGTGCGCACCAATGCCGAGGCGCCGGCGGCAGTGCTCGACGACATCGCGCGGCCCGAGCCGCAGGGCCTGAAGCTTTTGCACGATGCCGCCGAACGGCTGCGGTTGTCGGCGCGCAGCTATCATCGGGTGCTGCGGGTCGCGCGCACCATCGCCGATCTCGACGGCGCCACGACCATCGGCCGGCCTCACCTCGCCGAGGCCCTGAGCTATCGCGCGCTCGGCGACGACGCCCGCAACGCGGCGTAGGCCGATCGGCCGATCGCGCGCGCTCCGCTCCTTCGCCGCCGCCGGCCCACACCAATCCTTAACCGTGTCCCCAGCTTCGGGAACCCGGGCGCGGCGTTTCAAGCACTTCGCAACATCATCGCGGCAGTCTGCGCGCGGGGAATGCGAACCCAGGCGTGCCCGAGAGCACCCGGGATCGCGGACGGCAGACGGAGACACGGGCATGCATCGGCCGAGCATCGGATTGCGACTGCGGCACTTCGCGCGGCGCCATCGCCGCCGCATCGCGGTCGCCTGCGCGTTGATGATCTTCATGGCCGCATTCGGCGCCGGCTACGGCTTCGTCGTGGGCAGCCGGCCGGAAGTCTCGGGCTACAGTGCCGTCGCCTTCGCCGTCGGCGCCAGCGCCCTGTTCGCTCTCGCCTGTTTTGCGCTCGCCCTGGTCGGCTTCCGGCTGTGGACGGCGAAGAAACGACTGCTGCTGTTGGCCGTGCACAACGAGGCGCTGGTCGACCGCAACTGGGAACTCAAGGAAGCGGAAGAGCGGGCGCGGCGCCTGTTCGAGGCCCAGAGCGATCTGATCGTCCAGCGTGATGCCGAGGGCCGCATCACCTTCGCCAACGACGCCTTCTGCCGCCTCGCGCGGAAGTCCCGGACCGAGCTCACCGGCAGCAGTTTTGTGCTCCCGGTGCTCGAACAGGGCGACGCGGCGCTCGAGCCCGACGGCGCCACGGTCCATGACCAGAGGATCGCCAGCCCGCTCGGCGCCCGCTGGATCGCCTGGCGCGAGAGTCTGGTCCGGCGCGACGCCGGCCCGGCGGAGACCCAGAGCGTCGGGCGCGATGTCACCGACCGCACCGAGACCGAACGGGCGCTCGGCGAAGCACGCGACCACGCCAATGCCGCCAACCGCGCCAAGTCGCGCTTCCTGGCCATGGCCTCCCATGAGATCCGCACGCCGCTCAACGGCATCATCGGCATGACATCGCTGCTGCTCGACACCCAGCTCAGCCCCGAACAGACCACCTATGTGCGCGCGGCCAAGACCTCCGGCGAGCAGCTGTTGCTGCTGATCGACGAACTTCTCGACTTCTCCAAGATCGAGGCCGGCAAGATCGATCTCGAGCAGCGCCCCTTCGCGCTGGCGGCCTTGATCGAGGAAGTCACCGAGCTCCTGGCGCCCCGCGCCCAGACCCGCCGGCTCGAAATCGCATCCTATGTCGACGAGCGGCTGCCGCTGCAGGTGGTCGGCGACGCCGCGCGGCTGCGCCAGGTGCTGCTCAACCTCGCCGGCAATGCCGTCAAATTCACCACCACCGGCGGCGTCGCGCTGATCGTCGAGCCCGGCATCTGGCCCGGCGAGATCAGCTTCCTGGTGCGGGACACCGGCATCGGCATCGCCCCGGAGGCGCAAGGCCGTATCTTCCGCGAATTCGAGCAGGCCGACGAAGGCACGGTTCGCAATTACGGCGGCACCGGTCTCGGCCTTGCCATCAGCGAACGCATCGTCCGCCGCATGGGCGGTCGCATCAGCCTGGAGAGCATGGTCGGCCGCGGCTCGACCTTCGAGGTCGCCATTCCACTGCCCGCGGCGCCCGATGCAAGCGCCCCGGCCTTCACCCCGCCCGACCTCGACGACAAGCCGGTGATGCTGGTCGCCTCCGAGACCATCGAAGCCGCGCTGGTGGCCCGTCGGCTCGAGCGCTGGGGCGCGCCGGTCTGCACCGTTTCCGATCTCGACGTCGCCAGGGCACTGCTGCCGGAGCGGCCCTGGCACGCCATCCTGGTCGATCACGCCTTCGGCGCCGAGACGCTGGCGGCGCTGGGCGAGGCGGCGCGCAGCCACGCCACCCATCGCATCGTCATGGTGACGCCGGCGGCGCGGCGCGAACTTCCGCTCGAAACCCTGCGGCATTTCACCGCGTACCTCGTCAAGCCGCTGCGCGCCGCTTCGCTCGCTGTCCGCCTCGCCCTGCCCCGGGCAGCGGATGCGCCGAAGCTCGTCGTCGAGGATGTCGCACACGAGCCCACCGTCACGGCCGATGACCGCCCGACCCATGACGACCCGCCGGCCGCGGCGACGGCGCAGCCCGGCATGTCGATCCTGGTCGCCGAGGACAACGAGATCAACGCGCTGTTGATGCGCTCGCTGCTGACGCGGCTCGGCCACCATCCGGTGATCACCGTCAACGGCGCCCAGGCGGTGGAATCCTGGATCGCGGCTGAGCGCGCCGGCACGCTCTATGACCTGGTGCTGATGGATGTGCAGATGCCCGAGCTCGATGGCATCGGCGCGACGCGGCGCATCCGCGAGGCCGAGCGGTCGAAGCAGCTTCGGCGCACGCCGGTGATCGCGCTGACCGCCAACACCCTGGTCGAGGACCGCTATGCCTGCTTCGAGGCCGGCATGGATGGCTTCCTGGTCAAGCCGCTCGACCGCGACAAGCTCCTGGAAGTGCTCGCCGACATGACGATGTTTCCGCATCTCGCGGCGTGACGCGGCAGCGAGGCTCCGCCTCCGGCAGAGCAGGCCTCGAAGCATGAACGGCCGGTTGCAATTTTGCGGGCGAAGGGCCGGCCCGCCCTGTCATAAATGTTTTGAACGCTCGTGATTTATGACCATCGACGGCCGGTACGAATCACGGCCGGGAGGATGGTCATGACCGGCAAAGAGCTTGCGCGCGCCGCCAAGGTCTCTTTCACCACCGCGACAACGACGCGCCCCGGCGCTGCTCCGCAGATCGCCGCCAGGATGGCGCAGGCCAATGTGGCGCAGATGATGGCCAATGCCCGCGCCGCTGCCGGCCTGCTGCTGCCGAATTTCGCCGGCGCCGCGCCGATCGAGCTCAATGACACGACGCCGCCGCTCGGCCGCATCGGTGCGCTCGAAGTCCGCCTCGCTCGCAGGAAGGGCGAGATCAAGCGCGCCCAGAAGCTGCGTTACAAGGTGTTCTACAAGGACGGCCCGGCGATCGCCGACGCCGCCACCATGCTGGCGCGGCGCGACAAGGACGCCTTCGACGCGATCTGCGACCATCTCCTGGTGATCGATCATGCCGGCAAGCCATCGCTCAGCGGCAAGCTGCCGGTGGTCGGCACCTATCGGCTGCTGCGCCAGGACGTGGCGGAGCGTCATGGCGGTTTCTACACCGACAACGAGTTCGCGATTTCGGCGCTGGTCGAGCGTCACCGCGGCGCCAGGTTCCTCGAGCTCGGCCGCTCCTGCGTGCTGCCGCCCTACCGCAACAAGCGCACCGTCGAACTTCTGTGGCACGGCATCTGGAGCTATGTCCGCCAGCACGGCTGCGACGTGATGCTCGGCTGCGCCAGTTTCGAGGGCACCGATCCCGATCGCCTGGCGCTGCCGCTGTCCTTCCTGCACCATCACGCGCGGGCACCGGAGGCCTGGCGCGCCGGCGCCCATCCCTCGCGCCGCATCGAGATGAACCGGATGCCGAAGGAGGCGGTGAATGCCAAGGCCGCGCTGCATGAGCTGCCGCCGCTGATCAAGGGCTATCTGCGGCTGGGCGCCTTCATCGGCGACGGTGCGGTGATCGATCATCAGTTCGGCACCATCGACGTGCTGATCGTGCTGCCGGTCTCGGCCATCAACAGCCGCTATATCGATCACTTCGGCGTCGACGCCAGCCGCCACGCGGCGTGAGGGCGAACGCCCGCGCTTGTCGCGCTCTCCGTCGTCGCCCGGCCCGCTTCGGCAAAGACAGGCGTCGACGGCCCTACAACCTCCGCAGCCACACCGTCTCGACGACGTGATCGGCGCCCTTCTTGAGGATGAGCTGGGCGCGGGGCCGGGTCGGGAGGATGTTCTCCTCGAGATTGACGAGATTGATGCGCGTCCAGAGCGACAGGGCCGTTCTGGTCGCCTCCTCGTCCGACAGTTCGGCGTAGCGGTTGAAATAGGACCGTGGATCGTGGAACGCGGTGTCGCGCAGTTTGAGGAAGCGCTCGACATACCACTGTCGCAGCACCGGCTCGTCGGCGTCGATATAGACCGAGAAGTCGAAGAAATCCGAGACGTAGGGCACCGCCTTGCCGTCGCGCGGCAGCGGTCCGGTCTGCAGCACGTTGAGGCCCTCGACGATGAGGATGTCGGGCCGGTCGACCACGATCTCGCCGCCGGGCACGATGTCGTAGGTGAGGTGGGAATAGACCGGAGCGGAGACCGGGCGGCGGCCCGCCTTGATGTCGCTGAGAAAGGCGAGCAGCGCCGGCAGATCATAGCTCTCGGGAAACCCCTTCTTGTCCATCAGGCCTTCGCGCTCGAGCGCGCCGTTCGGATAGAGAAAGCCGTCGGTGGTGACGAGATCGACCTTCGGCCGCGGCGACCAGCGCGCCAGCAGCGCCTGAAGCACGCGCGCGGTGGTCGATTTGCCCACCGCCACCGAACCCGCGACGCCGATGATATAGGGCATCTTGCGGTCCTCGATATGGAGGAAGCGCCGCTGCGCCGCGAACAGCCGCCGCTCGGCCTCGACATACATCGACAGCAGCCGCGACAGCGGCAGATAGATCTCCTCGACCTCCTTCAGGTCGAGGCGGTCGTGCATGGAATGCAGTGCCTCGACCTCGTGTTCGGCGAGCGTCATCGGGGTATCGTCACGCAGCATCGCCCACTGGCTGCGCGAAAACACCCGATAAGGATTGTACTCGCGATCCCGGTCCATCGTCCCCCCCCCTGAGCCGTCAGTCGCGCCGGCGCGCCGCTTTTTCTTCGAGGCCGGACATCTGCGTGCGCCGTGCCAGAACCTCTTCGACATCGCCGAGCGAGACGCCGCGCGCCTTGAGCAGCACCAGCAGGTGGAACACCGTGTCCGCCGCTTCGGCGACGAAATGGTCGCGATCGTCCTCGACCGCGGCGATCACCGCCTCCACCGCCTCCTCGCCGAATTTCTTGGCGCAATGGGTGACGCCCTTGTCGAGCAGCTTGCGGGTGTACGAACCCTCGCCGCCCGATGCCGCCCGTGCGTCCACCGTGGCGGCAAGATCATGGATGGTGAAGCGGGCCATGGCGGCTTTCGTCTCCGGTACGTGAGAGCGCTAGTGTGGCGTCTCGCAATTGCCTACCGCCTTTGCGGCCAGTCTGTCGTAGGCAATTGCGAGACATAAGCCACACTAGCGCTTTGATTTTGCTAGTGTCCTTATGTCTCCGAATTACCGTGCGAGGGTGAGGCAAATGAAGCGGTAATTCGGAGACAGGACACTAGTGTGGCGTCTCGCCATTGCCTACCGCCTTTGCGGCAAGCCTCTCGTAGGCAATGGCGAGACACCACGCTAGTCAGGGGTCGAGGCGCATCGGCAGCCCGCAGGCCGCCATGTGCTCCTTGGCCTGACGGATGGTGAATTCGCCGAAATGGAAGATCGAGGCGGCCAGCACCGCGGTGGCGTGGCCGTCACGAATGCCGGCGACCAGGTGGTCGAGATTGCCGACGCCGCCCGAGGCGATCACCGGCACGCTCACCCGGTCGGCCACGGCGCGGGTCAGGGGGATGTCGAAACCCTGGCGCGTGCCGTCACGATCCATCGAGGTCAGAAGAATCTCCCCGGCGCCGAGCGCCACGACCTCCTCGGCATAGTCCAGCGCGTCGATGCCGGTGCCGCGGCGACCGCCGTGAGTGAAGATCTCCCAGCGTGCCGGCTCGCCCTCGGCGCTGACGCGCTTGGCGTCGATCGCCACCACGATGCACTGGTCGCCGAATTTCTCCGCGGCCTCGCGGACGAAGGGCCGCCGCGCCACCGCCGCGGAATTGATCGAGACCTTGTCGGCGCCGGAGGTGAGGAGGGCGCGGATATCGTCGACGGTGCGCACGCCGCCGCCGACGGTGAGCGGCATGAAGCAGGCTTCCGCCGTCCGCCGCACCACGTCGAGCATGGTGCCGCGATTCTCGTGGGTGGCGGTGATGTCGAGGAAGCACAATTCGTCGGCGCCGGCGGCGTCATAGGCGATCGCCGCCTCGACCGGATCGCCGGCGTCGCGCAGGTCGACGAAATTGACGCCCTTGACGACTCGGCCGTCCTTGACGTCGAGACAGGGGATGACGCGAACCTTGAACATGGTCAGGCCGCCGCGTTTGCGGCGCGGATCAGCGCCATGGCCGCGGCCGGATCGAGCCGGCCGTCGTAAAGCGCGCGCCCGGTGATGGCGCCGGCGAGCTTCTTGGCCCGCGGCGCCAGCAGGGCGCGAACGTCGTCGAGCGAGGCGAGGCCGCCGGAGGCGATGACCGGCACCGAGATGGCCTCCGCCAGGGCAATGGTGGCGTCGAGATTGAGACCCTTGAGCAGGCCGTCGCGGGCAATGTCGGTGAAGACGATGGCGGCGACGCCAGCATCCTCGAAGCGGCGGGCAATGTCGAGGGCGGTGACTTCCGAGGTCTCGGCCCAGCCTTCCACGGCGACCTTGCCGTCGCGGGCGTCGAGGCCGACCGCGACCTGTCCGGGAAAGCGTTTCGCCGCCTCCTTCACCAGCGCCGGTTCGCGCACCGCCGCGGTGCCGATGATGACGCGGCTGATGCCCTTGTCGAGCCAGGCGGCAACCGTCTCGAGATCGCGGATGCCACCGCCGAGCTGGATCGGCATCTTCACCGCGGCGCGCATCGCCTCCACGGCCGCCGCGTTCATCGGCTTGCCGGCGAAGGCGCCGTCGAGGTCGACGACGTGGAGATAGGCAAAGCCCTGCTGCTCGAAGCGGCTCGCCTGGGCCGCGGGATCGGTGTTGAAGACCGTGGCCCGCGCCATGTCGCCCTGTTCGAGACGGACACAGGCGCCATTCTTGAGGTCGATGGCGGGAAACAGAATCACGGGGCCCATCTCAGGAAGTTGCCGATCAGAGCGAGGCCGAAGCGCTGGCTCTTTTCGGGGTGGAACTGGGTGCCGAAGGCGCTGTCACGGGCGACGATGGCGGTGACCGGTCCGCCGTAGTCGGCGCGCGCCACCACGTCCGCCGCATCGGCGGCATGGAGGTGATAGGAGTGCACAAAATAGGCGTGGCGGCCGTCTTCGCCGAGCGGCAGGTCGGCGAGCATGGCATGGGGCCGCGCCACGTTGAGCGTATTCCAGCCCATGTGCGGGATCTTCAGCGCCGGATCGGACGGCGCGATCTTCTCGACGTCGCCGGCGATCCAGCCGAGGCCGGCGGTGGTGACATATTCACGGCCGCGCGTCGCCATCAGCTGCATGCCGACGCAGATGCCGAAGAACGGCCTGGCCTTCTGGCGCACCGCCTCGTCCAGCGCCGCCACCATGCCGTCCAGCGCGTCGAGGCCGGCGCGACAATCGGCGAAGGCGCCAACCCCGGGCAGCACGATGCGGTCTGCCTTGGCCACCACCTCGGGATCGCTGGTGACGACGATCGATGGCGGGACGTCGAGTTCACGGGCGGCGCGCTCGAAGGCTTTCGCTGCCGAGTGCAGATTGCCTGAACCGTAATCGATAATGGCGACGCTCATCGCGACGATCCCGGCTGCGGAAACAGGCCCATGATCTCGCCGGCGCCGCCGTTCGGACCGAAGGTTTTCGACGGCGCAGCGCCGGCGCGATCGCCCGGCCGGCTATCGGCGGCCGCGACACGGCCGGCCGTCCAGCGCTCGAAGAAACGGTGCTCGGCATCGTGACGATTGCGCGCCACCACGACGTCGAGCTGACGCCAGTGGCCGCGCGACAGGGTCCAGCGCCACAGGCTGGCGGCCTCGAACCCGATCAGCACCGCGAACAGCGCCAGCACCAGGGTGCGGACCTCGTTGCTGACCGGCAGCATCGCCATGCCGACGCCGGCAAGCGTCATGACGACGAGCCAGGCGATGGACGCCAGCCAGAGACGGTGGACGACAAACCACAGCACGCCGAACACCGCCGCCCACAGATGGAAGCCGTCGCGGACGAAAACGAAGCGGTCGGCGGCGGCATTGCCGTCGCGGCCGGACAGGGGGGCATGGACTGTATAGACCGGCATTGCTCGTCTCCGGAGGACTGGTGGCGCCCTGGTCCGGGCCCCCTGTCCGTCATTTCCATCCGTTGGTTGCGCCAGGCGCGCCTGGCGCGACCGGGTGAGGGGATCAAGTCCTTGCCCGGACATCTATTTGCGGTGTTGGGCGGGCGCCAGAGCCGCGGCCGGAAAACGCTTTAGCCGCCGAGCTGACCCTTGGTCGAGGGGATTTCGCCGGCGCTGCGCGGATCAACGGCGATGGCCGCCCGCAGCGCCCGCGCCAGACCCTTGAAGCAGGATTCGGCGATATGGTGGCTGTTCTCGCCGTACAGCGTCTCCACGTGCAGCGTGATGCCCGCGTTCATCGCGAAGGCGTTGAACCATTCGCGCACCAACTCGGTATCGAATTCGCCGATCTTGTCGCGCGGAAAGGCGGCCTTGAAGACCAGCATCGGCCGGCCGGACACGTCGACGACGACGCGGGTCAGGGTCTCGTCCATGGGCATGTGGATGGCCGCGTAGCGGGTGATCCCGGCCATGCTGCCCAGCGCCTGCTTGACCGCCTGGCCGAGCGCGATGCCGACATCCTCGGTGGTGTGATGATAGTCGACATGCAGGTCGCCGTCGGCCTTGACGGCGAGGTCGATCCGCGAATGACGCGCCAGAAGGTCGAGCATATGGTCGAGAAAGCCGATGCCCGTGGCGACCTGGGACACCCCGGTTCCGTCGAGATTGACGGTCACCGCGATGTCGGTCTCCTTGGTCTTGCGCGCGATCGTGGCGGTGCGCATGAAGGGTCTCCGGCGCCTCTCCTCGGCGCATGAATGGGAGCACGATCTTCTCATAAAACCGGAAATCCGCTTCCCGGCCTGCCCCCGACGGGGAGCCTTGTAACAGGCAGACGACGCCTTCGCTACTGCGGGATGACCGGATGGCGCCTGCGTTTTTGGCTATGGTGACCGGATTTCCCGCCCGCCAGACGAAATTTGCAAGCCGGCCCTGCAATCCCTAGATCAGGGCGGTTCGAGGAACATTTCATGCAAAACACGATCCCAGACCGGGCCGGCCCCTGGCACGGCACCACCATCCTGACCGTCCGCAAGGGGGGCCGGGTCGTGGTCGGCGGCGACGGCCAGGTCTCCATCGGCCAGACCATCATCAAATCCAATGCCCGCAAGGTGCGCCGGCTCGGCAAGGGCGACGTCATCGGCGGTTTTGCCGGCGCCACCGCCGATGCCTTCACCCTGTTCGAGCGGCTCGAGAGCAAGCTCGAGCAGTATCCCGGGCAGCTCACCCGGGCGGCCGTCGAACTCGCCAAGGACTGGCGCACCGACCGCTATCTGCGCCGCCTCGAGGCCATGATGATCGTCGCCGATCGCGACGTCTCCCTGGTGCTGACCGGCACCGGCGACGTGCTGGAGCCCGAAGCCGGCATCATGGCGATCGGCTCCGGCGGCAATTACGCCCTGGCCGCGGCGCGGGCGCTGTTCGAGACCGATACCGACGCCGAGACCATCGTGCGCCGCTCGCTCGATATCGCCGCCGACATCTGCGTCTACACCAACCGCAACGTCACCCTCGAGGCGTTGACCGCGGCGTGAGCCGCATTCACTCGAGCCGCATCCAGGGCCAGGGCCGAACAGCACTATGACCGACTTCTCCCCCCGCGAAATCGTCTCCGAACTCGACCGCTACATCGTCGGCCAGACCGATGCCAAGCGCGCGGTCGCCGTCGCCCTGCGCAACCGCTGGCGCCGGCTGCAGCTCACCGGCAGCCTGCGCGAGGAGGTGCTGCCCAAGAACATCCTGATGATCGGGCCGACCGGCGTCGGCAAGACCGAGATCTCGCGGCGCCTGGCGAAGCTCGCCAACGCGCCCTTCATCAAGGTCGAGGCGACCAAATTCACCGAGGTCGGCTATGTCGGCCGCGACGTCGAGCAGATCGTCCGCGACCTCGTCGAGGTCGCCATCGCCCAGACTCGCGAGCGCAAGCGCAAGGACGTCGCGGCGCGCGCCCAGCTCGCCGCCGAGGAACGGGTGCTCGACGCCCTGGTCGGCGCCAATGCCGGCTCGGCGACGCGGGATTCCTTCCGCCGCAGGCTGCGCGCCGGGGAACTCAACGACAAGGAAATCGAGGTCGAAGTCCAGGCCGGCGGCGGCGGGCTGCCCACCTTCGAGATTCCCGGCATGCCCGGCGCCCAGATCGGCGCCATCTCGCTCGGCGACATCTTCGGCAAGATGGGCGGCCGCACCAAGACGCGGCGTTTGACCGTGGCCGATTCCCACGAGATCCTGGTCACCGAGGAATCCGACAAGCTGCTCGACACCGACAAGCTGGTGATCGAAGCGATCGCCGCGGTGGAGAACAACGGCATCGTCTTCCTCGACGAGATCGACAAGATCTGCGCCCGCGACGGCCGCGTCGGCGCCGATGTCTCGCGCGAGGGCGTCCAGCGCGACCTGCTGCCGCTGATCGAGGGCACCACGGTGACCACCAAGCACGGCGCGGTGAAAACCGATCACATCCTGTTCATCGCCTCCGGCGCCTTCCATGTCGCCAAACCCTCCGACCTGCTGCCCGAATTGCAGGGCCGGCTGCCGATCCGCGTCGAATTGCAGGCGCTGTCCCGCAACGATTTCCGCCGCATCCTCACCGAGCCGGAAGCCTCGCTGATCAAGCAGTATGTGGCGCTGTTGATGACCGAGGGCGTCTCGCTCGTCTTCACCGACGACGCCATCGACGCCCTGGCCGATGTCGCGGTGAGCGTCAACGCCAGCGTCGAGAATATCGGCGCGCGGCGATTACAGACGGTGATGGAGCGAGTGCTCGACGAGGTCTCCTTCACCGCGCCCGACCGCGCCGGCGAGACCATCACCGTCGACGCCGCTTTCGTCCAGAAGCACGTCGGCGATCTCGCCAAGAACGCCGATCTCAGCCGGTTCATTCTGTAGGAGCGCGGGCGCGCATCACGATCTGGCGGCACTGCAGTCTCGGTGGTCGTCGCTCGTCGCAGACCAGGCGACCCAATAATCCATGTCGTTGATGGCGGTGCTCGAGGCGCCATTGATGGAATGCTGACGCACCGTCCTGCCCTTCGCACCCTCGCGGAATACTGGGTCGCCCGCTTTCGCGGGCGACGACAGCAGAATGCGCGTTGGCCCCTGCGCTTACCTCCCCTTCACCGTCGTCGCCCGACTTGATCGGGCGACCCAGTACGCCGCGGCGGTGCCGTTGAAACTCCGCGCCCAACATCACCCGGCGCACAGGATCGTCCGCCTATGCGAAGGCGTAGTCATTGCGGAATTAATTCTTCGTCATGTCCGCGCTGGCGATGGCAGCTGCCACTTGCGCACCCGCGCCCTCGGCAGCGCTCACCTTCACAGATACACGCTTCCCATCTGCCCGGCGGGATAGCGCGACCCGGCGGCCGCGCCCGGCGGCACCGCCGCTGTGATCTCCGCCACCTCGTCGGCGCTCAGCTTCACGGAAAGCGCGCCGAGATTCTCGACGAAGCGCTCGCGATGCCTGGTGCCGGGGATCGGCACGATGTCGTCGCCCTGCGCCAATAGCCAGGCCAGCACCAGCTGGCTCGGCGTGCAGCGCTTGCGGTCGGCGATCGCCTTGACCCGCGCGGCGAGGGCGAGGTTGTGGGCGAGGTTGTCGCCGGAGAAGCGCGGGTGGCTCCGCCGCCGGTCGCTCTCGGCGAGTTCGGTCGGCACCGCGCCGGTCAGCACGCCGCGGCCGAGCGGCGAATAGGCGACGAAGCTGATGCCGAGCTCGCGGGTGGTCTTGAGCGTCTCCTCGGCTTCGCTGCGGTAGAGCAAGGAGTATTCGGTCTGCACCGCGGCGATCGGATGCACCTTGTGGGCGCGGCGGACGGTGTCGGGGCGCGCCTCGCTCAAGCCCAGTGCGCGCACCTTGCCCTGTTCGACGAGCCGCGCCATGGCGCCGACGGTCTCCTCGATCGGCACCCTGGGATCGACCCGGTGCTGATAGTAGAGGTCGATCACATCGGTGTTGAGGCGCTTCAGGCTGGCGTCGCAGGCCGCCATCACATATTCGGGCCGGCCGTCGACCGTGTTGGCGCCGGCCGTGCCCTGGACCTGGCCGAATTTTGTGGCGAGCACGATACGCTGCCGCCGGCTCGCGATGGCGCGGCCGAGCAGGGTCTCGTTGTGACCCCAGCCATACATGTCGGCGCTGTCGAGCAGCGTCACCCCGCGATCGATCGCGTCCTGGATCAGGGCGGTGGCCGCCGCGTCGTCGCTGGCGCCGTAGACGCCGGAGAACGACATGCAGCCGAGCCCCAGCGCCGAAACCGCAATTCCGCTGGCGCCGAGCATGCGTGTGGGCAGCGGGGTCGATGGTGAAGTCATGTCCTTGCGTCCTTCATTGCAAACCGTCGCCTCGAACACGGTTCAGCGCCGGCCGCGTCGCCGGATCCGCACATAGAGCGCTCCGGCGCCGCCGTGGCCAATATGAGCCTCCTCGAACCCGACCACGCAAGCGCGGAATTCCGGCAGGCCCAGCCATTCCGGAACCTGACGGCGAAGCACGCCGCGTTCCGCGCCGGATGCCGCGCCGCCTTTGCCGGTGATGACGAGGACGAAGCTCAGGCCCTCGTCGCTGGCGCGTTCGACGAAACTCAGGAGCGCGCGATGGGCGCGCGTCTGGGTCATGCCGTGGAGGTCGAGCCTGGCCTCGATGTCCTTCCTGCCGCGCGCCAATTGGCTGCGCTCGCGCCGGCCGAGGCTTGCCAGCGGCGGCGGTTGCGACGGGATCGGCCTCGGCGCCGGTTTCGGCGATGCAGGTTGCAGCCCAATGCTTGGCGCCGCCGGCGGCGGCGCGGCATTCTGCTGGACGTGATCTTCGACCGGTGCATGGCGCTTGCGGGCACGCTTGAGCGGCCGCGTCGTACGAGCGACGTCTTCCCACAAGGCGCGCTCTTCGGCGCTGAGCACCCGCCGGCGCCGCAGTGGCGCGGCATCGGCGATCGGTTGAGGCTTGCGGGTCATTGTCGGGGACGCCTGTCGGGGGAAGGGCGGCGCTGTGGCCGGATCGGCCCGATGAAATCCGGTGATGACGGATCCAGCTTCAGCGCGTCCGGGCGCGGCGCCGGCAGCGGCACCTCGGCGACCAGCGTCGCGGCGGAATTCGTCGCCGCGGGTGGATTTGCCCCCGGCGAACCCGACACTGCGGCCTTCGGCCTCGCCACGTCGGATTTGCCGGCAACAGCCCTGGTCACATCAGTCTTGGTAACTTCAGTCTTGGTAACGTCAGTCCCGGCGACCGCAGGCTTGCCGACGTCAGACTTGGTGACATCGGATTTGGTGACATCAGATTTGGTGAGATCGGGCCCGGCGCTGTCAGTCTTGCCGACATCAAATCTGGCGATCGCGGCCGCCGGGCGCGGTTCGGGCAGCCACACGGTATGTTCGCCGGCCCGCGGGTCCATGCTTTTTGGCACCAGCATGGTGAAGTCCGCCCCGTTCTTCAGCCGACCGGCAACCCGGCCTGCTTCCTGGCCTGCGCCGAAATAGATGTCGGCGCGCGCCGGCCCGACAATGGCCGAACCCGTGTCCTGGGCCACCATCAGGCGATGAAAGGCGCTCGGCGACTGCTCGGACTCGAGCGGCAACGCGCCGCTGATGAAGAATGGCGTGCCATAGACATGCAGCGCCTTGTCGACGGCGATGGAGCGCCCGGCCATCAAATGAACGCCTTGGGCGCCGACCGCCTCGGCATCCGCCGCGAGATCGACCTTGCGGAAGAAGACGTAGGAGCGGTTCTGCCGCCGCAGGTCCTTGGCGCCGTCGGGATTTTCCTCCATCCACTGGCGGATGCGCTGCATCGACATCTGCTCGCGGGGAATGATGTTGCGGTCGATCAGCACGCGCCCCACCGGCGTATAGGGATAGCCGTTGTGGGCGTCGTAGTTGAGGCGCGTCACCGAGCCATCCGGCATCCGCACCCGGGCAGACCCCTGGATCTGGATGAACAAAAGGTCGGTCTGATCCTTCAGCCAGCACAGTTCGAGGCCCCGTCCGGCGATGGCGCCATCCTCGATCTCGCCGCGGTCGTAATAGGGCACGAGCTTGCGCCGGCCGATCTTGCGGAACACCTGGCCCTTGTTGGGCAGGTTGGTGGAGCTCTGCGAATAGCCGCGGACGAAGAGGTTCGACGGCCGGCGGTAGATCGGCACCGTGTAGACATCGGTGCGGGTCGGCGAGCCCTCGACCTCCGGCTCGTAATAGCCGGTGACGAACCCCTGGACATCGCCGAGCTTGCTGATCCGCAGCGGCACGAAATGAGCCTCGAAGAATGCGCGCGCGGCTTCGGTGGTGGCGGGATGATGGCGACGCGCCTCCCGGCAGGGCTCGACCAGCGAGCGGCCGAGGGTCTTGGTCTCCGCCGACGCGGGATTGGCGATGATCGCGGCGCAACTGTTGCGAAACGCA
The DNA here is from genome assembly GCF_024181725.1 of Bradyrhizobium sp. WD16. NCBI lineage: Bacteria > Pseudomonadati > Pseudomonadota > Alphaproteobacteria > Hyphomicrobiales > Nitrobacteraceae > Bradyrhizobium > Bradyrhizobium sp. WD16. The sequence goes on from NZ_CP028908.1 coordinate 1,918,316, forward strand.
TTGAAGGCGGCGAGCTGATCGTCGTCCCGCCATCCGGCGACGTCGCCCCAGGCGACGGGCACGTATTGGGCATTGGGAAATTCGAACGGCAGCACTGGCGGCGCCCTGACCACGTGGCGCAGGTGACGATGGGAATAGCCGCCGGACCGACGGGCCTCGACGTCATCGCTCGCGAGCGTCAGCACCAGCGCGGCGCATGCGGCCCCCGCCACCATGCGCAGCCCGACGCGCGGAGGACGGCGCCGATCAGTGGCCGCTGTCGGTGCCAACCAGCTTCCAATTGGGGTCGCGCGAGGAGGTGTCACGGGCGAAGGTCCAGACATCGGTGACGTCGGTGACCTTGTCGGGACTGCCGTCGACCACGGCGCCGGTCTTGTCCCGTGTCACGGTCACCATCTGAGAAACGAAGCGGACGGTCACGTGTGCAATATGGTCGCGCAGCTCGGCGCCGGTCAGTTCGGCCTTGTCGATGCCGATGAAACGCGTCTCGAGCTTTTGCTCGTTGTTCTCGCGCTCGCGGATCGCCGTATCGAAACCGTCATAGACCTCCTTGGACAGGAGATCCTTGAGCGAGCGGCGATCGCCCTGGGCGAACGCAAGCACGATCATCTCGTAGGCGCTGCGGCCGCCGGCGAGGAAATGCTGGGGATCGAAGGACGGGTCGGCAGCGACGACGGCATCGAGGCCGAGGGCGAGCGGCGTGCCGGGCTCGGCCACGCCCCTCCAGCGGTCGGCCGGGGCGGGCGCCTCGGGAGCTGCTGCCGGCGCATGTTCGATCACCTTGCCGGGCAGCGGCACCACATTGCTGTTGGCACCTCCGTTGGCGATGTCCCGGGCGGCACGATCGAGCGGCGGCCGCTCGCTGCCGGTGCGCTGGCCCAGCACATTTCGCAGGCGCAGGAAGATGAACACGGCCAAAGCCAGGAAGATGATGGTGTAAATATCCACGTCACATTCGCTTTCTGATCGACTCCCGGGTCATCTCCGGTGCTGACCACCAAATCTTCGCTTCGGGCCGCCCCTCGTGTCCCGACGGGGCGGTCCGAATCAGCCCACGGCACAGCCGTGCGCTTCTGATGTAAGCACGGAAGCGGGCGAGCCAATGGCGCCTTTCGACGCGTATCCGGCCACCGGGCCTTAGGATCAAGAAGTTTTTCTAACCTCTCGTGTCCCGTCTCCGAATGACCGCGCCATTTGCCTCATGCTCGCACGGTCATTCGGCGACTTAGGGATACTAGCAAAATCAAAGTGCCAGAGCGGTGGATCTGACGCTCGTTTCAGTATTACCTGGACCAAGATTGTTCTGGCGGCGATCGCCAGACGCCCGAAAGCCGTCCTCGTTTCATCATCATATAACAAAACCATTGCAAAATCATATAGATGCATCATGGTCGGAGATCCGGCCCGCCGGCCGTGAACCTCGCTTCAGCTCGGTTGCCGGATCGCCTTGGCGAGACAGGGCCGCGGTCCTGTCCTTGTCGACAGCAGCGCCATTATGATAGCCAACCGGCCGCGACCAGGGCCATCGCCCGTGGGTGCCGCCGGGCGGGAAGGGTTTGTTGATCGTCCGGGCCGGCCTCATCCTTCGATCATCGTTAACAACTGCGCATCGTCTTCACGCGAGCCGGTCGCCACATCGCCTGAAACTGCGTCAGGAGAGATTTCCATGTCCAACGGCAACGGCGCACCGCCCGAAAACGCCCCTCCGCCGCAGCTCAACGTCCTTGCGCAGTACATCAAGGACTTCTCTTTCGAGAATCCGAATGCACCGGGCTCGCTCGCCCCGCAGCAGAATCAGCCCGCGATCAGCATCCAGATCAATGTCGGCGCCCAGAACATCGGCGAGCACGATTTCGAAGTGACGCTGTCGATCGAGGGCAAGGCCGAGAACGCCGACACCCTGCTGTTCGGTTTCGAGCTTGCTTATGCCGGCGTCTTCCGGGTCCAGAATGTACCCCAGGAAAACCTGCACCCGCTGATCATGATCGAATGTCCGCGGCTGCTGTTCCCGTTCGCCCGCGAGATCATCGCCACCGCGGTGCGCAACGGCGGCTTCCCGCCGCTGATGCTGGACCCGGTCGATTTCGTCGGCCTCTACCGCCAGAACCTCGAACGGCAGGCCGACCAGATGCGGCGCGGCACGGCGTCCTGAGCCACAGCGCGACAACAAGAGACGTCATTCAACATTCAAAGGCCCGGCGCGTGACGCGCGCCGGGCCTTTTTCTTTTTACTTCGGCTGGCTCTTCTTTGGCCGGACTTCGGACCGGTGTCCCGGCCGATCGACCTGGGGCAATTTCCGGCGAGGCGGGCACCGGTTCGCGCGAATAAACCGCGTCACGACGAACCCAGCGATCGGCGCCGGCTCAAGCGCCGAGATATTCCTTCCACAGCGCCTTGTCGCCCATTTTAGCGATGAAGGCGCGATGGGCTTCGCGATCGGCCTCGGTGACGCGCGGTGCCAGCGGCTCCGGACGTTGCCGCCGCGGACCATCGGCTTCGACCCGAATCTCGGACTGGCGGGTGTCGGCGAGAATGAGCTGCGACTGCCGGGCACCAATCAGGTCGATATAGACTTCGGCCAGCAATTCGGCGTCGAGCAGGGCGCCGTGCAGGGTGCGGTGCGAATTGTTGATCGAGTAACGCGAGCAGAGATCGTCGAGCCGATTGGACACGCCCGGATGCTTGCGGCGTGCCAGCAGCAGCGTATCGACCAGCCGCTCGCGCGGGATCGCCACGCGCTTGAGCCGCTCGAGCTCCATGTTGATGAAGCTGATGTCGAAGGAGGCATTGTGGATGACGAGCGGCGCCTCGCCGATGAAGGCAAGGAATTCATCCACGACCTCGGCGAACAGCGGCTTCTGGGCCAGAAACTCGGTCGACAGCCCGTGTACCGCAAAGGCCTCGGCGGGCATGTCCCGCTCGGGATTGATGTAGCGGTGGAAGGTCTGGCCGGTGGGCATGCGGTTGATGATCTCGATGCAACCAATTTCGACCAGCCGATCGCCGCGGAGCGGGTCGAGGCCGGTGGTTTCGGTATCGAGAACGATTTCACGCATGGTTTGCAGACCGAGCTGATCTCAAGGACAAAATCCCGGGCGCCAAGGCGGCGGGGCGGGCCATCGAATCACGGCCGGCGCCGCGGCATCTTAGCCATGGCGTAAAGAATGTCCTTGATCTGCGCCCGTACCGGGTCAAGACCGTGGGAGGTATCCACGATGAAATCGGCCCGCCGGCGCTTTTCGGCGTCGGGTATCTGCCGCCCCAGGATGGCGTCGAGCTTCTCCGCCGACATGTTCGGCCGGGCCAGGATCCGCTCGCGCTGCACCTGCGGCGACGTCGTGACCACTGCCACGGCATCCACCCGGTTCTCGCCAGCGGTTTCGAACAGCAGCGGAATATCGAGCACCGCGACCGGCGCGCCCGACCGCTCGGCCGCGTCGAGAAAGGCCTGCTGGTGGGCGCGCAGCATCGGATGCACGATTCCCTCCAGCCGCTTCATCGCCGAGCTGTCGTGAAGGACGTAGGCCGAAAGTTTCTGGCGATCGACCTTGCCATCCACGGTGGTGCCGGGAAAGGCGGCCTCGATCGCCGGCGCGGCCTCCCCTTCATAGAGAACATGCACCGTGGCATCGGCATCATAGACGGGCACGCCCGCTTCGGCGAACAGCCTGGCTGTGGTCGACTTGCCCATCCCGATCGAACCGGTCAACCCGAGCAGCAGCATTCCCGATCCTCTAAAAGGCCAGAAGCCCTGCGCCGCGCAAATACGCAAACAATGGCAGCAGGGGCAGGCCGAGAACCGTGAAGTGATCGCCCTCGACCCGATCGAACAGATGCACGCCGAGGCCTTCGAGCTGATAGGCGCCGACACTGGTGCAGACGACGTCGCCGGCAGTATCGAGATAAGCGGCAATCGCGGCTTCGCTCAGCGGCCGCATGGCGAGACGCGCCACGGCTACGTGGGAAAAACGCACTTCGTCATTGATGACCACCGCCACCGCCGAATGCAATTCGTGCACGGCACCGGCCAGTGCGGCGAGCTGCTCGGCTGCCTGGTCGCGATTCTTCGGCTTGCTGAACCGACGGGATCCGAGCGCCAGGGTCTGGTCGGCGCCGATCACGATCCGGCCGGGATGGCGAGCAGCGACCGCAAGGGCCTTTTCCTTTGCCAGCAGGGACGCGACCTCCCCCGGTGCGGATACAGCCGCGCCGTTTTCCACCGCACGCTCGTCGATATCGGCCGGAATCACCTCGAACGGAATGCCGGCATGATGCAGCAGGGTCTGGCGAGAACGGCTGCTCGAGGCGAGGATCGGTGGCCTTTCACCATACCACAAGGTCATCGTTTCAGCCCCGTTGCCGCTGGCGGTCGGCCAGCAGCTTGAGGATCGCCGCGGCGGTTTCCTCGATCGATCGGCGCGTGACGTCGAGCAGCGCCCAATTGTGCCTGGCACTGAGGCGACGGGAAAACAGCACTTCCTCGGCGACAGCCTGACGATCGGTATAGACGGCATCGTCGGTGTGGGCGCCAAGGCCCAGGAGACGGTTCTGGCGGATCTGGATCAGGCGCTCCGGCGAGGCGTGGAGACTGACGACCAGCGGCTTGTTCAGGTTTTCGAGCTGGTAGGGAATCGGGATACCCGGGACCAGCGGTACATTGGCGGTGCGCACACCGCGATTGGCGAGATAGATCGAGGTCGGCGTCTTCGAGGTGCGGGAGACGCCGACCAGTACCACATCGGCCTCTTCCAGGCCTTCAACGTGCTGCCCGTCGTCATGCATCATGGTGTAATTGAGGGCGTCGATCCGCTTGAAATATTCCGCATTGAGCGTGTGCTGGGCGCCGACCCGATGGGCCGTGGCGGTGCCGAGATAGGCTTGGAACAGCTGAAGCACCGGCCCGATGATCGACAAGCTCGGAATATTCATGTCCTTGCACTTGGTCTCGAGCCGCGACACCAGGTCTTCCTCGAGCAGCGTGAACAGCACGATGCCGGGGGATTCCTCGATCTCCGCCAACACGCGATCGAGTTGCTTCTGGCTCCGCACCAGCGGATAGACGTGCTCGACGGGGGTGACATGGGAGTATTGTGCAGCCACCGCGCGCGCCACCGTGATCAGCGTCTCGCCGGTGGAATCGGACACCATATGAAGGTGAAAATAACTGCCGGTCGCGGGCGGCATCAGGCCGGATATCCTGTGGATCGCTGTGGAGTTTCGGCGGGGGATTCGGTCAAGCGCGGCTGGCCTCGGGAAAAGGGCGGTTTTGCTTCACAGGGCTCAATATGGGAGAAGGCCCGCGAACAGGGCCGATGATAGTGGGGTCATGTGGATTTGTCTCTTGATAATCAGGCCCCAGGACGGAGCCAAGCCCCTCAAGTCATGAGACTTTCTTTCCACCGCGCAACGGGGGCGGATGCCGGGCATAAAGTCTGGCGATGTGGACGGGGGATGGAGAAGGAGTCGACGCCGTTGCGTGAGTCCAATCCACCGTCACATAACTACTAACTAGAATCTTAAAGAATGGTTTAAGAGAAGACTGGTCAGGTGCGATGACGGTGAAGAACTCGATCCTGGATGTGCTCGACGGCAAGCCGGCCGAGGTACCTCCCGTCTGGATGATGCGTCAGGCCGGTCGCTATCTGCCGGAATACCGCGAGCTGCGTGCGAAGGCCGGATCGTTTCTCGAGCTGTGCTTCACGCCGGAGATGGCAACGGAAGTGACGTTGCAGCCGGTGCGGCGGTTCGGCTTCGATGCTGCCATCCTGTTTTCCGACATTCTCGTCATTCCCCATGCCCTCGGTCAGACCGTGCGTTTCGAGGCAGGCGAGGGACCGCGGCTCGAACCTCTCGGCGATGCGGCAGCCATCGATCGGCTGCCGGAGGCAGTCGATGACGATGTGCTGTCGCCGGTGTACGAGACCGTGCGGCGGGCGAAGGCAGCGCTCGATCCGAAAGTCGCGCTGCTCGGTTTCTGCGGAGCCCCCTGGACGGTGGCAACCTACATGGTCGCTGGCCACGGCACGCCCGACCAGGCGCCGGCGCGTCTGTTGGCCTATCGTGAGCCCGAGGTGTTTCAGCGCTTGATCGACCGTCTCGTCACCTGCTCGATCACCTATCTCCACAACCAGATCCGGGCCGGCGCCGATGCGGTGCAGCTGTTCGACACCTGGGCGGGCGTGCTGCCGCCGGAGGAGTTCCGGCGCTGGTGCCTCGAGCCGGCGGCGCGTATCGCCGAGGGCCTGCGCCGTCTGGTTCCCGGTGCCCGCATCATCGGATTTCCTCGCGGTGCCGGTGCCGGTCTGGCCGATTACGTGGCGCAGGTGCCGGTCAATGCAGTGAGTGTCGACTGGGCGGTGGACAGAACCGTCATTCGCGAGCGGATCCAGCCGAAGGTGGCCATCCAGGGCAATCTCGATCCTCTCGCCCTGCTTGCTGGTGGTGATGCGCTCGATCGCAGCGTCGATGCGGTCCTCGAGGCATTTTCGGCTGGCCGTTTCATCTTCAATCTCGGCCACGGCATTCTGCCGGAAACCCCGCTGGCGCATGTCGAGCGGATGCTGGCGCGGGTGCGGGCGCTGGGCTAATAGAACCCGTGCTTCATCCCGCCGTCCGCTAAATCCATCCAAGAAAATCCCGATGTACGAATGGCTGAAGGCCCTGCACGTCATTGCCGTCATCGCCTGGATGGCGGGAATGCTGTATCTGCCGCGGCTGTTCGTCTATCACTGCGAGGCGCCGGTCGGCTCCAAGCAGTCGGAAACCTTCAAGGTGATGGAGCAGCGGCTGCTCAAGGTGATCATCAATCCGGCGATGATCGTGACCTGGGTGGTCGGGCTGTACCTCGCCTGGGCGGGGCGCTGGTATGGAGCCGGCTGGTTCCATGTGAAATTCGTGCTGGTCGTGCTGATGTCGGCCGTGCACGGCTACTACGCCTCGCGGGTCCGCGATTTCGCCCTCGACCGGAATACCAGATCTCAAAAATTATACCGCGTTATCAATGAGATACCTACTTTTCTAATGATTGGAATCGTGATCATGGTGATCGTGAAGCCGTTCTGAGGCAATCCCCGCTCTTTGCGGGGGCAGCTGCTGCCGCGCAAAGCGCCTTGCGGAACTAAAATCGGTTTTCTATATTTTGGCTATCCCACCCAAACGCAGGCGGATGTGGTCGTGATCCGGTCGGTCCATAAACCGGCCGCCGCATCAGGTTCCAGGCCCTCGACGGTCCCCATCTTCAAACCTGGCTGCCAAGACCTGCGGATTTTCCGTTTCGTGTTCTGATCCGCACGTCGTCACACCCCCCAATCGCCAGCCTCCCCTTGCTCTCCACAGGACCAATCCCAATGCGGGAAATGAAACTACAGGACCTCAAGTCCAAGACTCCAGGCGAACTCGTGTCCTTTGCGGAAGAGCTCGGAGTCGAGAATGCCAGCACCATGCGCAAGCAGGAGCTGATGTTCGCCATTCTCAAGCAGCTCGCCATCCAGGAAATCGATATCATCGGCGAAGGCGTCGTCGAGGTGCTGCCCGACGGCTTCGGCTTCCTGCGCTCGCCCGACGCCAATTACCTGCCGGGCCCGGACGATATCTATGTCTCGCCGTCGCAGATCCGCCGCTTCGGCCTGCGCACCGGCGATACCATCGAGGGCCATATTCGTTCGCCGAAGGAAGGCGAGCGCTATTTCGCCCTGCTCAAGGTCAATACCCTGAACTTCGAGGATCCGGAGAGGGCGCGGCACAAGGTCAATTTCGACAACCTGACGCCGTTGTTCCCGGACGAGCGCTTCCGTCTCGAACTCGAGGATCCGACCCGCAAGGATCTCTCCGCCCGGGTCATCGACATCGTCGCGCCGATCGGCAAGGGCCAGCGCGCACTGATCGTGGCGCCGCCGCGCACGGGTAAGACCGTGCTGATGCAGAACATCGCTCATTCGATCACGGCCAATCATCCGGAATGCTACCTGATCGTGCTGCTGATCGACGAGCGTCCGGAAGAAGTCACCGACATGCAGCGCTCGGTGAAAGGCGAGGTGGTGTCCTCGACCTTCGACGAGCCGGCGGTGCGTCACGTTCAGGTCGCCGAAATGGTGATCGAAAAGGCCAAGCGTCTCGTCGAGCATGGCCGCGACGTCGTCATCCTGCTGGATTCGATCACCCGTCTCGGCCGCGCCTACAACACCGTGGTGCCGTCCTCGGGCAAGGTGCTGACCGGCGGTGTCGATGCCAACGCGTTGCAGCGACCCAAGCGCTTCTTCGGTGCCGCGCGCAACATCGAGGAAGGCGGCTCGCTGACGATCATCGCCACGGCGCTGGTCGATACCGGAAGCCGCATGGACGAAGTGATCTTCGAAGAGTTCAAGGGCACCGGCAACTCCGAGCTGATCCTCGACCGCAAGGTGTCCGACAAGCGCACCTTCCCGGCGATCGACATCACGCGCTCCGGCACTCGCAAGGAAGAACTGCTCACCGATCCGCAGCAGCTCAAGAAGATGTATGTGCTGCGGCGCATCCTCAATCCGATGGGCACGATGGACGCCATCGACTTCCTGCTCGACAAGCTGCGCAACACCAAGAACAACGCCGAGTTCTTCGAGTCGATGAACACCTGATCGCGCCTCGTCGCGGTCTCGGATGACAAGCCGGTGTGCAGCGATGCACGCCGGCTTTTTGCTGGTGCGCCCAGCATGGGCGCCCTCTTATGGGTGCAAGTCCCATCGTGAGTTGATCACAACGAGCGAAGCGAAGCGCAACCGCATGAGGGCGACCGAGTGTGGGGAGGAAGCGTGGAGCGAAGCTGCGGGCCGATGAATAAGAAGCGGATAGAAGGCGTTGCCGACCAGGGCGAGCGGGCCAGTAATCGCGAAGCTCTCGTGATCAAGGGGAAGCGGCGTAGATCCGGCGGTCGTGCAGTGAAGGAGTGCGTTCTTACCTGGGGAGGTCTCGCCTCATGCCCGAAAGGGCGACGGTGTCGAGCCGGAGCGAGAAGTCAGCCGAGGTCGTAGTAGCCGGTGGGAAGGCTGCGAAGCCGTCCCGCAGGCGAAGGGCCGAACGAGAGGGAGTGTTCGAGGCCATGTCGATGTGGCGAGCATTGCATCAGATGCCTGCGCAAGCAGGGCGGTCCGGGGTAGGACGCGGTGAAGCCGCGTGTGGCTCGGGCAGCGATGAAGCTCGTCGCCCGCGGCATGAACCGAAGGGCACAGGGTCGGCGCTGCTTTTGGCGGCTCTGGCGAGAGAGAACCTGCAACGGGCGTGGAAGCGGGTGCGGGCCAACAAAGGCGTAGCCGGTGTGGACGGTCTGGACATTGACCAGACCGCCGCGCAGCTGCGTACGGCGTGGCCGGCGATCCGCGAGCAACTGTTGTCGGGGGCGTACCGGCCCAGTCCGGTGCGACGGGTGGCGATCCCCAAGCCCGAGGGCGGCGAGCGTGAGCTCGGCATCCCGACGGTGACGGATCGTCTGATCCAGCAGGCGCTGCTGCAAGTGCTGCAGCCCATTCTTGATCCGACCTTCAGCGAGCACAGCTACGGCTTCCGGCCGGGCCGAAGCGCGCATGACGCCGTCCTTGCGGCGCAGTCATACGTGCAATCGGGCCGCCGGATCGTGGTGGACGTCGACCTGGAAAAGTTCTTTGACCGGGTCGATCACGACATCCTCATCGACCGCCTTCAGAAACGGATCGGGGACACCGGGGTCATCCGGCTGATCCGGGCGTATCTGAACAGCGGGATCATGGGCGATGGCGTGGTCCGGAAGCGAACGATGGGGACGCCGCAAGGCGGGCCGCTATCGCCGCTGCTGGCCAACGTTCTGCTCGATGAAGTGGACAAGGCGCTGGAACGTCGGGGCCATTGCTTCGTGCGCTACGCCGACGATGCGAACGTCTACGTTCGCAGCCGCCGGGCGGGTGACCGGGTGATGGCGCTGCTTCGGCGGCTCTACGGCAAGCTGCACTTGACGGTCAACGAGACCAAAAGCACAGTGGCCAGCGTGTTTGGTCGCAAGTTCCTGGGCTACAGCCTTTGGGTAGCCCCGGGCGGCGTGATCAAACGCAAGGTCGCCGACAAGCCGCTGAGGACGTTCAAGCAGCGCATCCGGCAACTGACCTGCCGCAGTGGCGGGCGCAGCATGCAGGATGTGGTGGATCGTCTGCGGCCCTATGTCCTGGGTTGGAAGGCGTACTTCCGGCTGGCGCAAACCCCACGGGTCTGGCGAGAGCTGGACCAGTGGCTGCGTCACCGGCTGCGCGCCATCCAGCTCAAGCAGTGGAAGCGCGGTACGACCATGCACAGGGAACTGCTGGCGCTGGGAGCCAAGCCTGACGTTGCACGGCAGGTGGCGGCCAACAGCCGTCGCTGGTGGCGCAACAGCGGCATGCTCCTCAACGCCGTGCTAACCCTGAACTGGTCGGACCGGTTGGGACTGCCCCGTCTCTCATGACCTCAACTTCTCGAACCGCCCGGTGCGGACCCGCATGCCGGGTGGTGTGGCAGGGGAGCGACCCAAAAGGTCGCCCCCTATGCCGATGAAGATAGCGTTCGCCGTGATCTCCATAGACGTCTTTCGATGACGTGTGTGGTGCCGACTGCGTCGCAGCATATTCTGCTGTCGCCCTCCACGAAAGTGGAGGGCCCAGTACGGCGTGACGTCGCGATGGGCGCGCGGCAGCTGACGCAGTGCCCTTCATCGGCCTCCCGGCGTACTGGGTCGCCCGATCAAGTCGGGCGACGACGGCTGTGGGTGGGCAGCGTGGGGCCGACGAGAAGCCGGACGGTCTAGCTCTTCACGACATTGACGCGAGCAAGCTCGGCGAGCTTCTCCACCGTCGTCACCGGCAGCGAGCAGGTCTGGCCGCGGCAGACGAAAGCGGCGGCCGCGCCCGCGGCGCTCGCAAGCTTGTCGCGTACCGGATGGTCGGCCGGCAGCGCCGCTGTGTCCGGCGCATGAAGCACGATGACAGTCGCATGGGGCAGCTGTCGCGCGGCGGCGAGCAGCGCTTTTGCCCGATCGCCTGAGCCGGCAACAACGATCTCGGCGCCGGCGAGATGCAGGTCGAGGCCGTTGAGCAGCGACAGATGACCGAAGACGTTTTCAGCGGCGGCCGGCAGCAGCGCGGCGAACAGCGCGTCGCGGCGCGCCGCCCAGCGCGGATCGCCGGTCAGGACCGCAAGCCGCACCAGGTTCTGGGCGATCAGACCGTTGTGATTGGGGATGGCGTCATCGATGGTCGAATGCGGCCGCACGATCAGCCCTTCGGCGTCATCGGCGGTGAGGTAGTAGCCGCCATGATCGGGATCGGCGTAATGGGTTTCCAGTGCCTCCTGCCAGCGCACGGCCTGAGCGAGCCAATCTGATCCGCCGGTGGATTCGAACAGCGCCAGCGCGGCGCGAATCATCGCGGCATAATCGGAGGCGAGGCCGGGCCAGGTCAGGCGGCCCTCGCGCCAGGAATGTCCGACGCGATCGCCGCGGCTCATCTCGCGGACGACGAAGCGAGATGCGGCGTCAGCGAGATCCCGCCAGTGCGGCCGTTCGAAAGCATCGGCGGCGTGGACCAGCGCTGCGATCATCAACCCGTTCCAGTCGGCCAGAACCTTGTCGTCGAGGCCGGGCCGGACACGTTTGCTGCGGGCTTCCAGCAAGACGTTGCGCGACGCCGCGAGGTGCGCTTCCTTGCCCTCGGCCTGCCCGGCGCTGTTGAGACGATTGAGAATATTATGGCCCTCGAAATTGCCGTCGGGGGTGACGTCGTAGATCGCGGCAAATTCTGCGGCGTCGGGGCCGAGCAGGGCGGCGACCTCGCTCGCCGACCAGACATAGAACTTGCCTTCCTCACCTTCGGAATCGGCGTCGAGGGAAGAGGCAAAGCCGCCGCCGGGAAGCTGCATCTCGCGCATCAGCCAGCCGACTGTCTCCTCGGCGCGCCGTGCGTAAAGCGGTGTGGCGATGCGTTGCTGTTCGAGCGCCAGCAGATCCAGGATCTGGGCGTTGTCGTAGAGCATCTTTTCGAAATGCGGCACCAGCCAGCGCTCGTCGACGGAGTAGCGCGCGTAGCCGCCGCCGAGATGATCGTAGATGCCGCCTTCGCTCATCTGCGTCAGCGTCAGATTGGCGGTGGCGAAGAACCGGCTGTCGCCGCTGCGGGCGCCGGCACGCCAGAGATATTCGAGCATCGCGCATTGCGGGAATTTCGGCGCGCCGCGCAGGCCACCATGCGCAGGATCGGTGGCGCGGGCGATCGACGCCGCGCCCTTGTCGAGTTCGGCGACGCCGATATTGCCGGGATTGCTTGCCCGGGCGCGCTGGGCGAGGCGTGCCACCAGGGCGCTGCGGTTCTGCGCGATCTTGTCGGGCTCGTCGCGAAACACGCGGGCGACTTCGCGAAGCAGGTCGGTGAAGGCGGGACGGCCGAAACGCGGTTGGTCGGGAAAATAGGTGCCACCCCAGAACGGCTGGCCGTCGGGCGCGAGAAACATCGTCAGCGGCCAGCCGCCCTGCTCGCCGAGGTGATGCAGGGCACTCATATAGATCTGGTCGATGTCGGGCCGCTCCTCGCGGTCGACCTTGATGTTGACGAACAGCTCGTTCATCACCGCCGCGGTGGCTTCGTCCTCGAAGCTCTCGTGGGCCATGACGTGGCACCAGTGACAGGCGGCATAGCCGACCGACAACAGGATGGGCCTGGCGCTGCGCTGGGCTTCGGCCAGGGCGTCCGGACCCCAGGGCCACCAGTCGACCGGGTTATGGCAATGCTGGAGCAGATAGGGGCTGGTTTCGCCGGCAAGCCGGTTTGTGTGCGGTGCGGCATGATCCGTCATGAGTTTCGTCCTTTATGCTGCAGTGCAACATATTCGCGAGTTTGAGCTGTTTGCATCGCACAATTGCAGCTTGACTTGCCGAACTGTCGTGCTCCTGACAGATAGGCCCCATGAAGGCGAGGGCAATGCACAGCACGGGCCAGACGATCTTTGCGTTGTCGTCCGGTCGGCCGCCGGCGGCGATTGCGGTCGTTCGCCTTTCGGGACCGCGCGCTGCCATGGCGGTCGAAAGTCTGGCCGGCGGACTTCCGCCGGCGCGGGCCGCGCAACGGGTGATGTTGCGTGATCGGCACGGTCAAGCCATCGACGACGCGCTCGCCTTATGGTTCCCGGCGCCGCGGAGCGCCACCGGCGAGGATGTTGCCGAGTTCCACATCCATGGCGGCCGGGCGGTGCTGGAGGCGCTGCTCGGTGCCCTCTCGGCGATAGAGGGGCTGCGGCCGGCGGAACCGGGCGAGTTCACCCGCCGCGCGTTCGAGAACGGCAAGATCGACCTGACTGCGGCCGAAGGCATCGACGATCTGATCCACGCCGATACGGATCGGCAGCGTCGCCAGGCCCTGCGGCAGATGCAGGGGGTATTGGGCGAGCAGGCCGAAGCCTGGCGGAAGCGGATCATCGACGCCATGGCATTGGTGACCGCCGCCATCGACTTCGCCGACGAGGCGGATGTGCCTGCGGGCCTGTTGGATCAGGCCCTCGATGAAGCCGCGGCTTTGCGGGCGGAGATTATCGGGGTTCTGGCCAGCTCTCGCCACGGCGAGCGGCTGCGCGAAGGCCTGGTGGTGGCGATTGCTGGCCCGCCCAATGCCGGCAAATCCACCTTGCTCAACCGACTGGCGCGCCGCGAGGCCGCGATCGTTTCGCCCTATGCCGGCACGACCCGTGATGTCATCGAGGTCCATCTCGATCTCGACGGCTATCCGCTGACCCTGCTCGACACGGCAGGCTTGCGCGACACTGAGGACCCGGTGGAGCAGGAGGGGATCAGGCGGGCGCGGCATCGGGCGGAGGCCGCTGACCTAGTCCTCTGGCTGACCGACCGGGGAGAGCCGCCGCCGGACTTCCCGGCGCCGGTCTGGGTCGTCGAGACCAAGAGCGATGCGGACAGCCCGCCGAGCGCGGGAAAAGCGGCGCGCCGTTTTCGGATCTCGGCCCTGGGGGGCGAGGGGGTCGAGGACCTCAGCGTCGCCCTGGCCCGTTTCGCCGAGGACGCCTTAGGGGCGACCGAAAGCGCCTTGATCACCCGGACCCGCCATCGCCAGCTGCTGAAAGCGACCGTCGAGGCGCTCGGGGCCGCTGCCGTGGTGGGCGACCAGGGCGAGGAGCTGGTCGCAGAGGAACTGCGGCGTGCGGCCGACGCCCTTGGTCGGCTGACCGGGCGGATCGACGTCGAGGACATCCTCGATGTCATCTTCCGGGAGTTCTGCATCGGCAAATAGCTGTTTCACGTGAAACAACGGTAGCGGCTAGGGGTGTTTCACGTGAAACAGGATAGTGGTTCCGTTGTTCCGCCGTTTCACGTGAAACATCCGCCGAGTGTCCCGTCTCCGAATTACCTCTTCGTTTGCCTCACCCTCGCACGGTCATTCGGAGACGGGACACTAGTGTGGTGGATCTGACGCTCGTTTCAGTATTGCAGCGAGTTCTTCGAACGAGCGCCAGATCCAAAACCACACTAGAATCATAATGATGCTAGTGTCCCCTTGTTTCCAACGTTCGTATGACCGCCTGCTGCAATGGGATACGAACGTTGGAAACAGGACACTAGCTGAATCTCTGTCCAGAGGTCTTCCAGGTTTCGTTAGCGCGGGTTAGATGAGCGACATGCCGACCACAGCAGATGTCATCGTCATCGGAGGCGGGCACGCCGGCTGCGAAGCCGCGACGGCGGCTGCCCGCATGGGCGCGCGGACCATACTGCTGACCCACCACTTTGCCACCATCGGCGCCATGTCCTGCAATCCGGCGATCGGCGGTCTGGGCAAGGGCCATCTGGTTCGCGAGATCGATGCGCTCGATGGCGTCATGGGGCGGGTGGCGGACGCCGGCGGCATCCAGTTTCGCCTGCTCAACCGTCGCAAGGGTCCGGCGGTGCGTGGTCCCCGGGCCCAGGCTGATCGCCGGCTCTATGCCGCCGCGATGCAGGCCGCGATCCGCGAGACGGCCAATCTCTGCGTCGTCGAGGGTGAGGCGGACGATCTTCTGGTGGCCGAGAGGCGGGTCAGCGGCATTCGTCTCGCCGACGGCAGGGAGTTCTGTTGCGCAGCGGTGGTCGTCACCACCGGCACCTTCCTGCGCGGCCTGATCCACCTCGGCGAGCGCACCTGGCCGGCGGGCAGGGTCGGGGAGGCGCCGTCGCTTGGTTTGTCCAAGGCGTTCGAGCGGATCGGCCTCAGCCTTGGCCGTCTCAAGACTGGAACCCCGCCGCGCCTCGACGGCAGTACCATCGACTGGTCGGCGGTCGAGATGCAGCCGGGCGATAATCCGCCCGAGCCATTCTCGGTCCTGACCTCGAGGATCACGACCCCCCAGATCGAATGCGGCATCACCCGCACGACGCCGGCGACCCATGCCCTGATCCGGGCCAATGTCCATCGCTCGCCGATGTATTCCGGCCAGATCCAGAGTCGTGGCCCGCGCTACTGCCCGTCGATCGAGGACAAGATTGTCCGTTTCGGCGACCGCGACGGCCATCAGATCTTTCTCGAGCCCGAAGGGCTCGACGACACCACGGTTTATCCCAACGGCATATCCACCTCGCTGCCGGAAGAGGTCCAGCTCGGCATCCTGGCGACCATTCCAGGCTGCGAGCGCGCGCGCATGGTCCGGCCGGGCTATGCCATCGAATACGATCATGTCGATCCGCGGGAGTTGACGCCGACGCTCGAGGTCAAGGTGATGCACGGCCTGTTCCTGGCCGGGCAGATCAACGGCACCACCGGCTACGAGGAAGCCGCTGCCCAGGGCCTCGTGGCCGGTCTCAACGCCGCGCGTCGCGCCGGCGGCGGAAACGGTATCGTGTTCGATCGCGCCGACGGCTATCTCGGGGTCATGATCGATGATCTCGTCACCCGCGGCGTCACCGAACCCTATCGGATGTTCACCTCACGGGCCGAATACCGGCTGACCCTGCGGGCCGACAATGCCGACCAGCGCCTGACCGATCGCGGCATGGCGCTGGGCTGTGTCGGCGAGCGGCGGGCTGCAGCCCATCGCAGCAAGATGACGGCTCTGGCGGACGCCAAGGCGCTTGCCCGCGCGCTCAGCCTGACGCCCAATGAAGCGGCCCGCCACGGGTTGATGTTGAACCGCGATGGCCAGCGCCGCAGCGCCTTCGAATTGCTCTCCTACCCGGAGGTCGACTGGACGCGGCTCGCGGCGATCTGGCCGCAGCTCGGTGCGGTCGATCCCACGATCGCCGGCCATGTCGAGATCGACGCTCGCTACGACGTCTACCTCGACCGACAGGCCGCCGACGTCGATGCCTTCCGCCGCGACGAGGGGCTGGTGCTGAACGGGATCGATTACGGCGACGTCCCCGGCCTCTCCAATGAAGCGCGCCAGAAGCTGTCGGCCGCCAAGCCCCATACCGTGGGGCAGGCGGGTCGAATCGACGGCATGACCCCGGCCGCGCTGGCGATCCTCGCGGCCTATCTGCGGCGCCAGGCCCGCACCCGAGCCATGGCGGTGTCGTGAGCAACGTCTCCACCATCGATGCCGACCGCCGTCAGGCGCTCGCGGCCTTTCACATTTCAAGTGAGACGGCAACGCGGCTGACGCGCTATGCCGAACTGCTGCAGCAATGGCAGGCCAAGACCAACCTGGTCGCCCCTTCCACGCTGCCGGTCCTGTGGACGCGCCATATCGCCGATTCGCTCCAGCTGCTCGAGCTCGCGCCGGACGCCAGGGTCTGGGTCGATCTCGGCAGCGGCGGCGGCTTTCCCGGTGTCGTGCTCGCTTGCGCCCTCGCCGGGGTTGATGGCGCCATGGTCCACCTGGTCGAGCGCAACGCCAAGAAAGCCGCCTTCCTGCGCGAGGCGATCCGGGTGACCGGCGCTCGCGGCTCGGTCCATCTGGCGGATATCGAGGATTTTGTGGATAGCTTCGATGGCCCGGTCGATTGCGTCACGGCACGTGCCCTGGCTTCGCTTAACGTGCTGGTCGGCTTTACCGAACCCTTGGTGAAACGCGGCGCTAAGGCGTTGTTTCTCAAAGGTCAAGATGTAGAGTCTGAATTGACTGAAGCTACTAAATATTGGAAACTAGCTTATCGTTTGCATCCCAGTCGCACCAGTGCGCAGGGCTGGGTCGCCGAAATCGACGAGATCGAGCGGCGGGGCTGAAGCCCATTCGTCACGCGTCGTCCGGATCCTCCGCAATGAGCGAAATGTCTCAAGAACATCAAGAACATAATTCAGACGAGCCGCTGGATCGGCCGCGCATCATCGCGCTCGCCAACCAGAAGGGCGGCGTCGGCAAAACGACGACGGCGATCAATCTCGGCACGGCGCTCGCCGCGATCGGCGAGCGGGTGTTGATCGTTGATCTCGATCCCCAGGGCAATGCGTCCACCGGGCTGGGCATCGATCGGCGCAACCGCGACTGCTCGACTTATGATGTGCTGATCGGCGAGGCGAGCCTGCGCGAAGCCATCGTGCCGACCGCGGTGCCGCGCCTGCACATCGCCGCGTCGACGCTCGATCTGTCCGGCCTCGAACTCGAACTCGGCGCCGCGCGTGATCGAGCCTTCCGCCTGCGCGACGCCATCGCCGCGCTGAACGATCAGCAGCCCGCAGGCAGCGACTACACCTATGTGCTGGTCGATTGCCCGCCGTCGCTCAATCTGCTCACGGTCAACGCCATGGCGGCCTCGGACGCAATCCTGGTGCCGCTGCAATGCGAGTTCTTCGCCCTCGAGGGTCTGTCGCAACTGCTGCAGACGGTCGAGCAGGTGCGCTCGACGCTGAACCCCGACCTGTCGATCCACGGCATCGTCATGACCATGTTCGACTCGCGCAACAACCTGTCCAACCAGGTCGTCGCCGACGTGCGTCAATTCATGGGCGCCAAGGTCTACGACACGATGATCCCGCGCAATGTGCGCATCTCCGAAGCGCCGTCGCACGGCAAGCCGGTGCTGGTCTACGATCTCAAATGCGTCGGCAGCGAAGCCTACCTCAAGCTTGCGACCGAAGTGATTCAGCGTGAACGCCAGCTGCGGACGCATTGAACCCGCGAATCGATGCGTGCGGCGATGACGCCGCGCGCGGTGTGACTCTGGCCCGCCATGCGGAAAGTGGAGCGAGAAGTTGAATCCGAGGGAGACGGTAATGGCCGATGAGTCGCGCTCGCGGCTGGGACGCGGACTGGCAAGTCTGATCGGTGATGTCGGCGGCGAAGCCGCTCATGTCGATCGGCCGCGTCCGCAGCGTCGCGTGCCGATCGAATATCTCAAGCCCAATCCGCGCAACCCGCGCCGCAGCTTCGACGACACGGAACTCAACGAGCTCGCCGCGTCGATCAAGGAGCACGGCGTCATTCAGCCAATCGTGGTGCGCCCGGTGAAGGGCGCGCACGACCGCTTCGAGATCATTGCCGGCGAACGGCGCTGGCGCGCCTCGCAGCGCGCCGGTCTGCACGAGGTGCCGATCGTTCCGATCGAGGTCAGCGACACCGATGCTCTCGAGATCATGATCATCGAGAACGTCCAGCGCGAAGACCTCAACGCGATCGAAGAGGCGCGCGGCTATCATGCCCTCGTCGACGAGTTCAAGCGCAGCCAGGACGAGATCGCCAGGGTTGTCGGCAAGAGCCGCAGCCATGTCGCCAACATGATGCGTTTGACCAAGCTGCCCGAAGAGGTGCAGACGCTGATCTCCTCCGGCGATTTGTCCGCCGGCCACGCCCGTGCGCTGATCGGGGTGCCGGATCCGGTCGCCGCGGCAAAGCAAATCGTCGCCGAGGGGCTGAGTGTGCGTCAGGCCGAGGCGCTGGCCCATGAAGAGGGCGTGCCGGCGCGCAAGCCGCAGAAGCCGCGCTCCGCCAAGCCGGGCAAGGATGCCGACACGATCGCGCTGGAGAAGCGGATCAGCGACGCCCTCGGGCTCAAGGTCAGTGTCGAACATCGTGATCCGGGCGGTATCGTCCAGATCCGCTATTCCGACCTCGATCAGCTCGACGAGGTGCTGCACCGGCTCGAAACCGGACGGTGAGCTGGCCCGAACTCGCTTCGTCGTAGCCGGGCGCAGTTTTGCGGACTTTTCCTCGTCTATCCGCGCCGCCGCGTATTCACCGCGATCGCCATCAAAGCGCGCTGGGCGATGGCGGCGGCGAGGTCCGCTTGCCGGCGGATGTCGAAGGCGGCATCGGCGAGCTGGCCGATGATGCGCGCCAGCCGATCGGCGGACGAATTCTGCAACGCCGCTTCGACCACGCCCCGACGCGAGAAATGCAGGCGGGGAAAACCAGATTCGACCGCGGCCGAAGCGGGCATGCCGTCCTCGACCGACAGCCGCGCCTTGTGCAGCGCCGCGGCCTGACGCTGGGCTGCGAGAATGATGCTGCCCGGATAGGTGCCGGCAGCAATGGCCTTGGCGAAGGCAGCGTCAACATCGGCGGGCCGCCCGGCAAACGCCGCATCCACCGCCGCGTCGAGGGTCAGGGCGGAGGCGTCGGTGACGATGGCTATGACGTGCTCGAGCGTCACTTCGCCGGCGCCGCGGGCGTAGAGCGCGAGCTTGCGGATCTCGTTGCGCGAGGCTTGGCGGTCGCCGCCGAGAAGCAGCATCAGCGCCGAGCGCGCGTCGGAGGCGATGCGCAGCTCGAAGCTGCGCAGCTCTTCCTCGATCAGCCGGGCGATATCGCGCTCGGTGTCCGGATAACAGGCGATCGCCACCGCCGACTTGGCGCGTTCGCAGGACTTGCGCAGCGGCGCGTCCGGCCGCAGTTCGCCGGCTTCGATGACGATACGGCAGTCTCGCGGTGGATTTTCGGCGAGGACGTCGATGCCGCTGGCGAAGGACTTCGAGCCGGCGCGGATGCGGATCGCCCGGCGGCCGCCGAACAGCGGAATGGTATTGGCCTCGTCGACCAGGCGCGAGGGCTCGGCGGCCAGTTCATCGCCGTCGATGCGGACCAGCGAAAATGGGTCTTCGGGATTGTCGACGGCCGACGCCATCAGGGCGTCGGCGCGTTCGCGCACGAGGCCGCTGTCGGGACCATAGAGCAGGATGATGGGACGGCTCGGATCGGGCTTCGCGAGAAAAGCGTCGATCTCCCGGCCCCGCAGCGCGACCACGGGCGATGGTCCCCGGTTCAGGTCCCGGCGTAGAAGAACGAGGCGAGCCGGGTGGTGATGTTGTCGGCGATGGTCTTGGCGGCACGATCCTCGGCATCACGCAGGCCGCGCGACTTGGCGTAGCGCTGCTCCTGGCCGGGAATATTGTAGGACACCCGGGCGAAGGTCTGGCCCGTCAATACCGTCTTGTCGGTGGTGTTGTCCTTCAGCTCATAAACGACGTCGATGCCGTAATTCTCGACTTCGGGGAGCGAGGTGGTGTTATCGACGATGATCGAGCTGCGGCTTGTCGTCAGCCGCATCAGCAGACGGTGGGTCGGCGGTCCGCCGACGCCATCGCCATAAAGGCTGAACATCAGGGCGTTGCGGATGTTGAGGCCGACCCGGGCCTCCCGCGAGGCGTTCGGATAATTGAGCTGCGGGATCTCGATGCCCTGCAGACGCTCGCGCAGCGCGGGCTTGCCGTCGCTGCGCTCGGCATACATCGGCTGGAAACAGCCCGCAGTGAGGGCAGCCAGAGCCGCAATGACCGCCAGCCGGCCCGCGACTTTCATCCCGGCCTGGTTCGCGCCAAGCCGGCGCAGCCCGAAACTGCGCAGTTCAAACCACGACATTCACGATCCTCTGGGGAACGACGATCAGCTTGCGCGGGGCGCCCCCGTTCAAGGCCCGTTTTACCTCATCGAGGGCCAGAACGGCAGCTTCAATTTCCGCCGTCGCGGCATTTCGGGACACTGTGACATCGGTGCGCTTGCGGCCGTTGACCTGGACCGGGAGGGTGATGGTGTCCTCAACCAGCAGCTCCGGTTCGACCTGCGGCCAGGCGACCTCGGAGACCAGGCCGTCCTGGCCGAGTTCCGCCCAGCACTCCTCGGCGAGGTGCGGCATCATCGGGTGGAAGAGGCTGATCAGAATCACCCCTGCCTCGTGGAACGCCCAGGCGAGGTCCGGTGACGGCGTCCCAGGTCTGGCGGCCTCGGCCCTGGCCAGGGCCTCGGTCAGGGAATTGGTGAACTCCCGGATCTGGGCGAGGCAGACGTTGAAGTGCAGTTTTTCGATGCCCGAAGAGACCTTGTCGAGGGCGCCGTGCGCAGCCTTGCGTACCGCCAGTGCATCCGGACCGAAGTTCGTCGGCCGGGTGGCCGGCCGGCCGGTGCTTAGCGCTGCGACATCGGCCGTGATCCGCCACAATCGTTGCACGAAGCGCGCGGCGCCCTGAACGCGCTCCTCGCTCCAGATCACGTCGCGATCTGGCGGTGAATCCGACAGCATGAACCAGCGCGCGGTGTCGGCGCCATAAGTGGCGATGATGTCGTCGGGGTCGACGGTGTTGCGCTTCGACTTCGACATCTTCTCAATGGGGCCGATCTCGACCGGCTCGCCGTCGGCCAGCAGCACGGCACGGCGGCCGTCGCCTTCGACATCGATGCGAATTTCTGCCGGTGCCGCATAGGTGCCGTCTGGCTTGCGATAGGTTTCGTGGACCACCATGCCTTGGGTGAAGAGGCCGGCGAAGGGCTCGTCGAGTCCGACATGGCCGGTCGCCTTCATCGCGCGGGTGAAGAACCGGCTGTAGAGCAGATGCAGAATCGCGTGTTCGACACCGCCGATATACTGATCGACCGGCAGCCAGGCATCGGCAGCGCTGCGCGTCGTCGGCGCCGTGGTGTTGGCCGGATCGGTGAACCGCACATAGTACCAGGACGAATCGACGAAGGTGTCCATGGTATCGGTTTCACGTCGCGCCGGCTTGCCGCAGGTCGGACAGGGCACATTTCGCCAGGTCGGGTGCCAGTCCAGCGGATTGCCGGGCCGGTCGAACTCGATGTCATCCGGCAACTGCACCGGCAGGTCCGCGATCGGCACCGGGACGGTGCCGCAGGCCTCGCAGTGAATGATCGGAATCGGGCAGCCCCAATAGCGCTGCCGCGAGATTCCCCAGTCGCGCAGGCGGTAATTGACCTGACGCTGCGCTACCGGCCGATTGCCGAGCGAGGTTGATTCCAGGCGCTTCGCCACCTCTTCCTTCGCATCCGCAATGGTCATGTTGTCGAGGAAGCGCGAATTGATCATGCGGCCGTCGCCGTCATAGGCGGTGTCGGTGATGACGAAGCTTTTCGGGTCCTGGTCCTCGGGGCACACCACTGGCGTATTGCCGAGGCCGTATTTGTTGACGAAGTCGAGGTCGCGCTGGTCGTGGGCCGGGCAGCCGAAGATGGCGCCGGTGCCGTAGTCCATCAGCACGAAATTGGCGACGTAGACCGGCAGTTGCCAATTCGGATCGAACGGATGGACCGCCTTGATGCCGGTGTCGAAGCCGCGCTTCTCGGCGGTGTCGATCGCCTCCTGGGCTGTGCCGAGATGCCGACATTCCTCGATGAAGGCAGCGAGTGCCGGGTTTGTCTTCGCCGCCGCCTGGGCGAGCGGGTGATCCGGCGACAGGGCGACGAATTTCGCGCCGAACAGCGTGTCCGGCCGGGTGGTGAAGACCTCCACCTCGCTCTCGCCTGACGGCGTCGTGGCGCCGTCGAGGGCGAAGCGGATCAGAAGCCCCTCGGAGCGGCCGATCCAGTTGCGCTGCATGATGCGCACCTTCTCCGGCCAGCGATCAAGGTGGTCGAGTGCTGTCAGGAGCTCCTCCGAATAGGAGCTGATCTTGAAGAACCACTGGGTCAGTTCGCGCTGCTCAACCAGGGCGCCGGAACGCCAGCCGCGCCCCTCGATAACCTGTTCGTTGGCGAGCACCGTCTGATCGACCGGATCCCAATTGACCTTGGACTGCTTGCGCTCGACGAGACCGGCAGCAAGGAAATCCAGGAACATCCGCTGCTGGTGTTTGTAATAGGACGGATCGCAGGTGGCGACCTCGCGCGACCAGTCGAGCGACAGACCCATCGAGCGGAGCTGGGCCTTCATGGTGGCGATGTTGTCGTAGGTCCACGCCTTGGGATGAACCTTGTTGGCCATGGCGGCGTTTTCGGCCGGCATGCCGAAGGCGTCCCAGCCCATGGGATGGAGCACGTTGAAGCCGCGCGCGCGTTTGTAGCGGGCCACGACGTCGCCCATGGTGTAATTGCGGACGTGGCCCATATGGATGCGCCCCGACGGGTAGGGGAACATCTCGAGCACGTAGTATTTCGGCCGCGGATCGTCGTTCCGGGTGGTGAAGATCGCGTGGTCATCCCACTGCCGCTGCCAGCGCGGCTCGGCTTCCCGGGCGTTATATCGGTCTCTGCTCATGGCTGTCAGTCTTGCGGTCGAAACGGGGCCTCGGCGGCGGAAGGCGGCACCGGCTCCGAGGATTGAGGGCGCCTTTGCTTCCCGAACTTCATGGCCGGGAGCCACGCCCCCGCCCGCAGCTCGAAAAGCGGGGCACTGGTGTTTTGGGTTCTAGCGTCCGCCTGCCGTCGCAGCGAGCACTTATTTCGCGGCAACGGTGGGATGGGGTGGTCGCGAATGTCAGATCCACCACACTAGTGTGGTGGATCTGACGCTCGTATCAGCGTTGCAGCGAATTCTCCGTACGCGCGTCAGATCCAAAACCACACTAGAATCATAGCCATGCTAGTGTCCCTTTGGTTCTAACGTTCGTACGAGCGCTCGCTGCAAAGTGATACGAACGTTAGAACCAGGACACTAGGAACATGAAAGTTGATGCGGGGTCAATGGCTTAGACGGATTGCGCGCGCCGCGGTGGTCGTTTGCGGGACACGCCGGCTTCAGCCGGCAAGCGACACCGGAGCGGGGAGGGCCTCTGGCAGGCCATGGCCGACCACGCTGTTGCGGCCGCGGTGCTTGGCTGCATAAAGCGCGGCGTCGGCCGCCTCCACCAGCTCCTCAGGCCGCTGGTCGGATTGCGGCACGGCAAGGCTGACGCCGACGCTGACGGTGACGCGGCCGAAATCGCTGGTGAGGTGCGGAATCAGCATGTCCTCGATGCGCTGGCGCAACGCCTCGCCGATTTCCAGCGCCCGCGGCCGGTCGATATTGGGCAGCAGCAAGCAGAATTCCTCACCGCCATAGCGCGCGGCAAAGCCCATGGTCTCGTTGGCGATCCGGGCGAGGGCGTCGCCGATCCGGGCGAGGCAGGCATCGCCCTCGGGATGGCCGTAACTGTCGTTGTAGAGCTTGAAATAATCCACATCGATCATCATCAGTGCCAGCGGAGCCTGAAGCTGGTGCATCCTCAGCCACTCGAATTCGAGGCGGGCCTGGAACCCGCGGCGGTTGGCGAGGCCGGACACCATGTCGATCGACGCCATCACGGTGAGGTGGTCGTTGCTGGCGATGAGCTCGCGCTCGCGTTCGGCGAGTTGGGCGGCCATGGCGTTGAAGGCGTTGGCGAGCGGCTTGAACTCGGCGGGAAGTTCGCGTGCGGTGGCGCGTGCCGCCCGGTCGCCCTGGCCGAAGCGGTTGGCCATGCCGGTCAGCAGCCGGATCGGCCGGATGATGAATTGCTCGCCGACGAACCAGGCGCCGATCAGCGCCAGGATGGCGACGAAGGCGAGCTGCAGATAGGCCTTCTGGATGTCGCGCTTGATTGGCGCCATCAGGGATTCGTAGTCGATGCTGACGATCATGCGCGTTCCGGTGTCGGCGATCCGGGCCCAGGAGATCAGTCTCTTGCCGCGTGGCGTCGCGATGAGTGCCGAACCGGTGTCGCCGGCGGATTTGGTCGCTTCGGCGACAAGGCCGGCATAGGGCTTGCCGAATGTGTCGGGGTCGGCTGGCTGGCTCGCCAGCACCAGATCTCGACCGTCGATCAACGCGGCCTCAACCCCAGGGCGTTCCGCCAGGCTGGTCATCAGGCCGCCAATCCATTCCATGTTCAGGCCGACCAGGATCACGGAGGGCGAGCCGGCCGCGATGGCCGAGGTCGGATAGGACGCGAGCAGAAGAGGGTGGCCGTTGAGACGGCTGATCACGAGATCGCTGAGCACGAAGCCATGGGTCTCGATCGCCTGGCGGTAATAAGGCCGGTCGCTGATATCGAGCCCGATATAGTTGGGCATTGTGGAGCACGAGATCCGACCGTTCTTGCCGACCACGGAAAGGCTGATGATCCATGGCATTTCGATTCGGATGCTGGCGCGCAGGATAGCGCAGCTCTGGCCGGTTTGTTCCGCCGCGACCTGGATGTAAGCCGCCGAGTGCAACACGGCCTCCACGGAGGACATCACGTCGCGCTGCGCGGCGGCGGTCTGGCGGGCCAGCTTGGTCAGATCCTCGGTGGCGATACGCGTCTGATTGGCGCGCGTGTGTTCCAGGACCATGACGCGATCCAGCATCAATGGCACAACCAGGATCAGCGACAGCACCACCAGGCGCTGACGGATCCCGAAAGACGACTTGAGTCTCGACGCGAGGTCGCGGAAACTGAGGCGTGGCATCGGTGCTGAAATTCCCTGTCCGCCGCAACCATGGGGCAGGAGCACTCAAAAAAACTTTCCGTCCTTTGCTAAAATCCAAACGAGATTGAAACGACCTTAAAAAAGCGAGAATTGATCGCGCGATGAGCGACCCGAACGCCCCGGACGAAACCAATTCTTTACCAATTGCGCTCGCCGCGGTGGAGCGCGAGATCGCGCTGGCTTGCCGCGATGCCCGGCGCGAGCGCGACACGGTGACGCTGATCGCGGTGTCCAAGACGTTCGGCGCCGAGGCGATCGAACCGGTACTGGCGGCGGGGCAGAAGGCCTTTGGCGAGAATCGCGTCCAGGAAGCGAAGGCGAAATGGCCGGCGCTGAAGGCGGCGCATCCAGAGGCGGAGCTGCACCTGATCGGGCCGTTACAGTCGAACAAGGCCAAGGAGGCGGTGGCGCTGTTCGACGCAATTCATTCGATCGATCGACCGAGCATCTGTGAGGCGCTGGCGAAGGAAATTGTGCGGCAGGGGCGGGCGCCGCTCCTGTTCGTGCAGCTCAATACCGGCGAAGAGCCGCAGAAGGCGGGCGTCGCGCCGGCGGACGCCGACGATTTCATCAAGCGCTGCCGTGACGGTTATGGCCTGGCGATCTCAGGCCTGATGTGCATCCCGCCGGTCGACGATCCGCCGGCGCCGCATTTTGCCCTGACGGCGAAGATCGCGGCGCGCAACGGTCTCACGCTGCTGTCGATGGGCATGAGCGCTGATTTTGCCATCGCCATCCAGTTCGGCGCGACCCATGTGCGGGTCGGGTCGGCCATCTTCGGCCACCGCCCGGCGGCTTCGCCGCCGTAAGGCGCGCGCGGGTCTTCGGCTCGAAAACGCTCCGCTCAGCCGATGATGATTTGGGTCCGCGGGCCGATGCAGCCGAGCAGATGGCGCATATTCGTCGCGGTCATGGCAATGCAGCCCGCCGTCGGCGCAAAGCCCGGACGCGCCAGATGCAGGAATACCGCGCTGCCGCGTCCAGCGATCCTCGGCCGGGTATTATGATCGATCTCGATGATGAAGTCGTAGAGATGGTCCTCGCGGGTCAGCCGGTCGCCACCGGCACCGGACCGCAGCCGGATCGGCCGGTTATAGTGCCGGCTCGACGGGTTCTCGTCCCAGCCGTCAGCCGGACCGATCGGTCGGATCGGCAAGGCCGTGCGCGGCCGCACGACCCGGTCGGCGCGAAACCACAGGCGCAGCGGACGAAAACGCCCGCGCGGCGTGCCGCCATCACCTTCGCGCTTGTTGGCCTTAATTCCGCCGCGCCCCAGCGCGACCGGGATGACGCGTCCGGCGAAGGTCAGCCAGCCCCGACAGGGATTGCCGGCCGCCGCTCGGACGTGGATCGCAAGGAGCGGCGTCTGTTGCCGGGGAATCAGGTAACTATCTGAAATATCTGTCATTATTAAAAAGACCCGCAACTCTTCCTTGCGCTTTCAACCGCAAATGCTCTACTCCCCAGACATTGCCTTTCCGAAGGATTGTACCCGATGGCCAACGCCCGCAAGATCCTGATCGTTGATGACGATAGCGATCTCCGCGACGCCCTGGTGGAACAACTCTCTCTCCACGAGGAGTTCGAAGCTTCCGCAGTCGATACCGGCGCCAAAGGCGCCCAGGCGGCCAAGGCCAATACCCCCGACCTTGTTCTGATGGATGTCGGCTTGCCCGACACCGACGGCCGCGAGGTGGTGCGCAGCCTGCGCAAGGGCGGTTTCAAGGCGCCGATCATCATGCTGACCGGCCATGACACCGACTCCGACACCATTCTCGGGCTGGAATCCGGCGCCAATGATTACATCGCCAAGCCGTTCCGCTTCGCGGTGCTGCTGGCGCGCATTCGCGCCCAGCTGCGCCAGCATGAGGCGAGCGAGGACGCGGTGTTCTCGGTCGGGCCCTACAGCTTCCGGCCCGGATCAAAGATGCTCACCGCAGCCAACGCCAAGAAGGTTCGGCTGACCGAAAAGGAAACCGCCATCCTGCGCTTCCTCTACCGCGCCGGCCAGCAGCCGGTGTCGCGCGAGACGCTGCTGCAGGAGGTCTGGGGCTACAATTCCGGGGTTACCACCCACACCCTGGAGACCCATATCTACCGACTGCGCCAGAAGATCGAGAAGGACGCCGCCAATCCGGAGATCCTGGTGACGGAATCCGGCGGCTACAAGCTGGTGCCGTGATACGATTCGGCCACCGATTCGCGGCGCAGTGCTTCTGCGCCGCTCAGGCCGATTGTTCGCATGTCGATTGAGGATGACGTTGCCCTGCTCGAACGCGTTCCGACGCTGCGGCTGTTGGGGCGCGAAGCCTTGCGCAATCTCGTCTTCGGCACCGAGCAGCGCGACGTCGCGCGCGGCGAAATCCTGTTTCGCACCGGTGACACGGCGGATGCCGGCTTCGTGGTCCAGCACGGCGCCTTTCGCGTCTCGAGCGACAGCGAGAGTGGCGTGGAGACGATCGCGCGGCCTGGCGACCTGATCGGCGAGCTCGCGCTGATCGTGCCGATGAAGCGACCCTCAACCGCCATCGCTATCGAACCATCCAGCGCCATCCGCATTTCGCGCAGTCTGTTTCAGCGTGTGCTGGAAAGCCATCCCGACGCCGCGCAGCGGCTGCGTGACGAGATCGCAAGTCGCACCAGCCGGCTCGCCAGCGAGATTCTGCGGGTCGGCGGCAAGTTATCCTGACGGATTGTTTTTGACTTCGTGAGGCCGCTCGGCCGGGCTGATTGTCCGGCCGCCTGGCTCAGACCTCGATCACTGCGGTCACCGGAACGTGGTCGGAAGGGCGCTCCCAGCCGCGTGCGGCGCGGGTGATGGTGAGGTCGCTGACGGCAGCGCCGAGCGCAGGCGAGACCCAGATATGGTCGAGGCGGCGGCCGCGATCGGCTGCGGCCCAGTCAGCGGCCCGGTAGCTCCACCAGGTATAGATTTTCTCGGCGGCCGCGGTGCGTTGGCGCGCCACGTCGATCCATTGCCCGCGCGACTGCACGGCCAGCAGCTTGTCGCATTCGATCGGCGTATGCGAAACGACCTTGAGCATCTGCTTGTGCGACCAGACGTCGTGCTCATGGGGTGCGACGTTGAGATCGCCGACCAGGATGTGGCGATCATCCGGCATCGGATGGAGCGGATCGCAGGCCTTCATCTCGTCGAGGAACGACAGCTTGTGCGCGAATTTCTCGTTGACGGTCGGATCGGGAACGTCGCCGCCGGCGGGGACATAGAAATTGTGCAGCACCACTGGCGCCTTGAGGCCGGCGGCGGCGCCGAATGATACCGAGATGTGGCGGCTGTCGACCTTGTCGCAGAACGTGCGGATGTCGCTGGAGTCGAAGGGAATGCGCGAGACCACGGCGACGCCGTGATAGCCCTTCTGGCCATTGAGCGCGATGTGCTCATAGCCCAGCCGTCGCAGTTGTTTCAGGGGAAAGGCGTCGTCCGGACATTTCGTTTCCTGCAGGCAGAGCACGTCGGGGCGCGTCGCCTTGAGGAATTTGGCCACGAGATCGATGCGCAGCCGCACCGAGTTGATATTCCAGGTGGTGAGAGTGAAGCGCATGACGTCCGCAGCGGCGAGCCCGCGCCATATGCAGCGTTGGAGTCGGGCAAAGCAGGGAAGGGCGAAGGACCGGCCAAGCGGCTACTGGGAGCTGCCGTTGCGGTACTGGTCGACAGCATAATCGATCTTGAACAGGCCGGGGTCGATTTTCTTGCTGCTGTCGAGATTGTAGATCGCGATCGTGGTGTCGTAGCCCTGCGGATCGGTGATGGTCCACTGCTTGAGCTGGTTGTCCTTGGCGCCCAGCATCAGCATCAGCCGGCTGGTGCCGACCAGCGGCTGCTTCTCCTCGATGGTGACCGTGATGTAGAGGTCGTCGGACGTGACGCCAACGACATTGGTGTCGCGCATCAGGTCGAGCCGGTCCGAGAGCAGGAACCGCAGGGGCGTCTGCGACAGAGGATAGAGATCCTGGGTGGCGAGCTTGGTATCGCGCACCACCACCGAGGCGCCGTCGGCGACGATGGCAATCGGGCTCGGCGGATCATATTCGAAGCGTACCTTGCCCGGCTTCTGGATATAGAAGGTGCCGGTCGAGCGTGAACCGTCCGGGCCGACCTGAACGAAGTTGCCTGACAAATTCTGCAGCGATGACAGATAGGCGCTGATCTTTGCCGCCTGGGCGCGTTGGTTGGCGTCGAAGGTGGTGAAAATGCTGGCGGGCGCCCGGTTGCGCGGATCCGGGATGATCGGGGTCGGCGGTGTCTGGGAATTGGCAGGGACCGAGGCCACCGGGCGCAGCTCCGGCGTCACAACCCGCCCGGCATCGCGCGATTTCGGCGCTGGACGCGGCAGCGGGATGGCCTGGGCCATGGCAGAGGGAACCAGCATGCCGGCGACGAGCGTCGTGGCCAGCAGCAGTGCTCCGCAGCGCAGCCGCGGCTGGCGCGATCGCGCCAACACCCGATTCGGCAATGAACTCAAGCGCAAGGAACTGAGCAAGGACTTGATCCGTCGGTTTCCAGAATGCTGCGGCAACGGCCGCTACGGCGATGCGGCCGGTCCGGCGCGCGCTTCGGCTCGCGGACAGTAGCCAATTTCGCCGATTGCGCCAGTGTGGTGTTCAGGGTTCCACCTATCCCCCCGCTGTGGCGAATTCGCGGCCCGAGCCCTGGTGAAACGGTCGTCGCCATGGGCCTCAGAAGCGCTCTTCTTCCTCGCCGACCAGGATCTCGCGCTTGCCGGCGTGATTGGCGGCCCCGACGATGCCCTCCTGTTCCATGCGTTCCATCAGTGAGGCAGCGCGGTTGTAGCCGATCTGCAACCGCCGCTGGATGTAGCTGGTCGAGGCCTTGCGGTCGCGCTTGACGATCTGAACGGCCTGCTGGAACAAATCGTTGCCTTCGCCGCCGCCCATGCCGGTGGCGTCGAATACCGCTCCGTCCTCGTCGGTCTCCTCCTCGGCGGTGACCTCCTCGAGATACTCCGGCGAGCCTTGGGTCTTGAGGTGACGCACCACCTTCTCGACCTCCTCGTCGGAGACGAAGGGGCCATGGACGCGGCTGATGCGGCCGCCGCCGGCCATGTAGAGCATGTCGCCCTGGCCGAGCAGCTGTTCGGCGCCCATCTCGCCGAGAATGGTGCGGCTGTCGATTTTCGACGTGACCTGGAAGGAGATGCGGGTCGGGAAATTGGCTTTGATGGTGCCGGTGATGACGTCGACTGACGGACGTTGCGTCGCCAGGACGACATGCAGGCCGGCGGCGCGCGCCATCTGTGCCAGCCGCTGCACCGTGCCTTCGATCTCCTTGCCCGCTACCATCATCAGGTCGGCCATTTCGTCGACGATCACGACGATATAGGGCAGCGGGTCGAGGGCGAGCTTCTCTTCCTCGTAGATCGCCTTGCCGGTCTCCTTGTCGAAGCCGGTGTGCACCGTGCGCGTGATCTCCTCGCCGCTGGTCCGGGCTTCGGCGAGGCGGTTGTTGTAGCCGTCGATGTTGCGAACCCCGAGCTTCGCCATGTTCTTGTAGCGCTGCTCCATCTCGCGGACCGCCCATTTGAGCGCGACCACCGCCTTTTTCGGATCGGTGACCACCGGGGTCAGCAGATGCGGGATACCGTCATAGACCGAGAGTTCGAGCATCTTCGGATCGACCATGATCAGTCGGCACTGGTCGGGCCGCAGCCGGTAGACCAGGCTGAGGATCATGGTGTTGATGGCGACCGATTTGCCCGAGCCGGTGGTGCCGGCGATCAGGAGATGCGGCATGCGGGCAAGGTCGACGATCACCGGATCGCCGCCGATATTCTTGCCGAGGCACAGCGGCAGCTTGGCCGAAGACTCGGCAGTCTCCTTGGTGGCGAGCAATTCGCGCAGCAGAACCTTTTCGCGGTGTTGGTTCGGCAGCTCGATGCCGATGGCGTTGCGTCCCGGCACCACGGCGACGCGGGCCGACAGCGCGCTCATGGAACGGGCGATGTCGTCGGCGAGGCCGATCACCCGCGATGATTTGATGCCGGGCGCGGGCTCGAGTTCGTAGAGCGTCACCACCGGGCCGGGATGGGCCTTGGTGAT
The DNA here is from genome assembly GCF_024181725.1 of Bradyrhizobium sp. WD16. Classification (NCBI taxonomy): domain Bacteria; kingdom Pseudomonadati; phylum Pseudomonadota; class Alphaproteobacteria; order Hyphomicrobiales; family Nitrobacteraceae; genus Bradyrhizobium; species Bradyrhizobium sp. WD16. Next base: position 1,949,928 of record NZ_CP028908.1, read on the forward strand.
CTCGCCGCGGACCCCGAAGTCCTGCAGCACGCCTTCCAGGGCCTGCGAATTGGCCTGCAACTCGGCATTGCTGAGGGTCTTGCGGTCGGAAGCCTTGGACGCCGTGAGCAGCGCCAGCGCCGGCAGCGCGAAGGCCGCTGACGCTTTCCGGACCGGCTGTTTAGGCTGGCGTTTGCGGGCGGCTCGCGGCGGCGGCGCCTCTTCCTCATCAGCCTTCTCGTCCGCCCCGTCGTCGTCGAGGCCGACGGTCTCTGCCGGCTCGTCGTCCTCGTCATGCTCGGGTGCGATCGGCGGGCTGCTGCGCTCGGCGGAGAGCCGCGGCTCGCGGCGCTGGAAGGTTGCTGCGGCGCGCGGCGCTTCGCGGCTGGCGACGAAGAGGCCGTAGAGGCGTCGCAGGCCGAGCCACACTTGCGTCTTGAGGCTCAGCAGGCCGTGAACCAGCCAGCCGAGCGAAACGGAGCGGCGCTCGTCCTCGTCATCGCAGGCGGCATCATCGTCGTCCTCGTCGAAACTGGCAAACGCGTCCGCGTCGCGGGCGCCGAGCCCGCAGGCAAACAGAAAAGCCACGACGGTCGCGGCCAGCAGCAGGCTGCCCAGCGTCAGGCGGTAGATCAGTCCCGGGGGTCCGAAAATCACCGCGGGGGCCCGCAGCAGCGCGTCACCGACCACGCCGCCAAGGCCGGTCGGCAGCGGCCAGGCCGCCGAGCGCGGGAAGCAGCTGAAGAAACCCGCCGCCAAGGCGGCAGCGATGATCCAGCTGCCGAGCCTCAGCGGTTCGCGGTCGAAGGGGCGATGGGTGATCATGCGCCAGCCCCAGACCGCGATCGGCAACACCAGCATGGTTGCGCCGAGACCGGTAATCTGCATCAGCAGATCGGCGCCGATCGCGCCGGGATACCCCATCAGATTGCGGATCGGACCGGCGGTGGCATGGCTGAGGCTGGGGTCCTGCACCGACCAGGTTGTCAGTGCGGCGCCGATGACGCCGGCGAGGCCGACGAGGCCGAGTCCGGCGAGTTCGCGCAGGCGGCGCGCCAGCATCTCCCGGATCGGGTCCGGAAGCTGGCTGACCAAAGGAATGACACGTTCGATTGCCGCCATGCCCTTCAAACCTCACGTCCGCCGTTGCCGCCGAGCGCGTCCACGATGCGGTGAAGCGCCTCCGCGGTGGTCTCGCTGTCCTGCACCAGAGCGACGCGGATATAGCCCGCGCCCGGATTGCTGCCGTCGCTTTGCCGCCGCGCCAGATAACTGCCGGGAACGACCCGCACGCCGCCTTCGGTAAACAGCCGCACCGTCACCGCCTCATCGCCGCCATGGGCGGAGACGTCGAGCCACAGGCAGAAGCCGCCGGCCGGGCGGCGATAGCCGAAACGCGTGCCGAGGATCTGGTCGGCGAGATCGAACTTGGTGCGGTAGCGTGCACGGTTATCCTCGACATGTGCCTCGTCGTCATAGGCGGCGACGGCGACGTGCTGCAGCGGTACCGGCACCGTCGGCGCGGCGACGTTGCGCAACTCATGCAGTTGGGTGAGGAAACGGCGGTCGCCGGCGACGAAGCCGACACGCATGCCCGGCAGGTTCGAGCGCTTGGACAGCGACTGGAAGACTGCGACATTGGCGAAATCCGCGCCGGCATGTTCGAGCATGCTGCCCGGAGCCTGTCGCGTGTAGATTTCCGAGTAGCATTCATCGCTCAGGACGACGAAGCCATAGCGATCGGCGAGCATCTTCAGCCGGCGGAAATAGTCGGGCGAGGCGACGGCGCCCTGAGGGTTGGCCGGCGAGGCGATGTAGAATGCGGCCGTACGCGCCAGTGTTGCTTCGTCGATGGCGTCGAGATCGGGCAGGAAGCCGGTCTCCGGCGGGGCGGGCAGCAGCACGCGTTCGCAGCCCGCGGCGTCGGCGCCGGCGGCATAGGCCGGGTAGAACGGGTTGGGCAGCAGGATTGCCGGCCGGCCCGGACGCGGACCGGCGAAGCGGGCGGCGGCGATCGCGGCGAAGAATAGGCCCTCGCGGCTGCCCGACAGCACCAGCACTTCGCCGTCCGGATCGAGCGGTCGCGGCAGGTCGAAGCGCCGGCCGATCCAGCCGGCGGCGGCGCGGCGGAACGGCTCGATGCCCCTGGCGATGGGATAGCGGGAGAATTCGGCGGTGTGGCGCGCCAGCACCTCGCCAACGAAGTCCGGCATCGGATGCTGCGGTTCGCCCAGCGACAGATTGATCAGCGGCCGGCGCGGCGTGAGCCCGCTCAGCAGGTCGGCGAGCCGGGCGAAGGGCGAACGCTCGCTGTCTGGGGCGGGTGATATCATCTTGAAAACGCCAGCACTTCTGATCCCGACCGGGCGCGGTCGGACAGTTTGGATCAAATCACCATAGATGCGGCGAGGTTAAGACGCGATTAACCATCGGTCTGCGATAGGGCCAGGGATAGAGACGAGCCGGCCGATGCTCGACACCGGGCCAGCTCAAACGAGCCCGGGCGAGCTCGACCGACCATGCACCCGAGGCGGCGGCAGGCGGATGTCGCAGAATCGCATGGCGAAGACATCCTCGCCGAGCATCTCGAGCTGTCCGGCCTTCACCAGCGCGTGCAGCCGGGCGGCCAGCACCATCTCGTTGGGCGGATGGACGGCTTCCTCCTCGACGCCTTCGAGCAGGCACCCACCGACCACTCTGGCGACCTTGCGCCAGGCGGGCTTGCATTGGGCGAGGAGGCCGGCGTCGAAGGTGGTGATGGGAGCGGATTGCAGTCCTTCCGGGCCGATGATGCGGAACGGCGCATTCTCTGCTCGCAGCTGCGCCCAACGGGTGGTCCAGCAATGGCGCAGTTCGTCCGCCAGCGGCTTCGCTTCTGCGAGCAGTTCCAGCACCCTGAATTCCTCCGGCATCAGGGCAGTCAATCCGAGGGCATGGTAAGGCTTGCGGTCACGAGGTTGCGGCGTCGCCAGCACCTCGGTGAAGTCGACGATCTCGCATGGCCTCTCGCCCGCGCGCCGGAGCCACTCCATGACGCCGGCGACATTGCGTGGCGAGCGGCGGGTCAGCCACAGCACGATCCTGTTCGCGGGATCGAGAGCGGCCGTCCAGAACGCGGTTTCGTCGGCTGGTCTGGCGTACCAGGGATGATAGTGGAAGCGATCCTCCCGGCTCGGCAACGGCTCATCGGGCGTCGGAGGCCAGCCTTCGAAATCGAGCGCCTCGGCAATCCAGTTGATCCGCCGCAGGTAGTCCGGCGGTTCGATGGGGCCGATGCTGAGATCGTCGTCGTGGCAGACAACCGCATCGCTCCGGCCACACGCTTCCAGGGCCTCGGTCAGCGTCTGCGAATCTCCGCGGCAGAAGGCCACGTGCAGGGTGGCGGCGGTCACGGCCGGATTTCCGCCGCATCGGCTGACGGCAATTGCAGCTCGCAGGCGCCCGGTGCAAAGCAGCTCCTGCCTAGCATCTCCAGACGACCATCCTTGACCATGGCCTGCAGCCGGGCGGTCAGCACAAGGAAGTCGGGCGGCCGGACATCGCGTTTTCCGAGATCATCGATGGTCCGGTGGACCAGCATTGCAACTTTCTGGGAGCGATATTTGCAGCCTGCGAGCAAAGACTGATCGAATTCGCTGATCGGCGCCGATTGCAGGCCGTCAGGACCGACGATCCGCAAAGGTGCATTCTCGCTCCGCAACCGCTGCCAGCGCTGGCCCCAGGCCGTGCGGAGTTCGTCGCTCAGCGGCACCGCGCAGTCCAGCAGATCGAAAACCTTGTACCGGTCCAGATCCAGAAGATCGAAGACGTGACGTTTCGTCTTGGCGTAGGGGCTTTGCCTGATGTGGAGCTCTGTGAAATCGATGATTTCGCAAGGGCGCCCGCCGGCGCGCCGTAGCCATTCCATCGCACCGCAGAGGTGCCGCGCCGAGCGCTGCGTCAGCCATAGGACGACGCGGGCATAGGGGGCCAGCGCCATCAGCCAGAAGGCCGTCTCGGCGTCGCGGTCGCCGCTCCAGGGATGCTGGCCGAAGCGCTCCTGGCGACTCTGAAAAGATCTGTCGGAATCTGCGTACCAGCCAGTGAAATCGAAGCTCTGGGCCAGCCAATCGATGCGCCGGTCGTAATCGGGGCTGTCGATCGGACCAAAGCTCAGGTCGTCGTCGAAGCAGGCGATCGCGTTCGTGAGGCCGGCATAATCGAAGACGTCGCGCAGCATCCCCTTGTCTTGACGGTCAAAGACCACATGGAGAGCACCGTCATTGGCCATCAAATCAACTCCGATTGAAAATCATTCGGTCTGCAATCAGAGAGCACTCTATCAACAGCGAGAACAAAAAGGAAACAAAATCCGACCATCAAGATGACCCTGAAAAAGTGAAGGGCCCCAGCTTGCGCTGGGGCCCTTCGACGGAGGGGGCATTGCCGGGTTAGTGCCCCAACCGTTGTTGGGGCGCGCCGCCGCGGTAAGGGCCGGGGCCGGCGCGCGATCCGCTTACATGTTGTAGGCGCGCTCGGTGTGCTCGGTGACGTCGAGGCCTTCGCGCTCCTTCTCGACATTGACTCGCAGGCCGACGATCACATCGACCACCTTGTAGAGGATCGCCGAGACGACACCCGACCACACCAGCGTGGTGAGGACGGCCTTGGCCTGGGCGATCATCTGGGTGGCGAAGTCGTAGTCGCCGATCTTGCCGGCCACGTAGTCCATCACGCCGGTGCCGCCGAGAGCCGGGTTCACCAGGATGCCGGTGCCCAGCGCGCCGACGATGCCGCCGATGCAGTGGACGCCGAAGACGTCGAGGGAGTCGTCATAGCCGAGCGCGTTCTTCACGACGGTGCAGAAGAACAGGCAGACGATGCCGACGACGAGGCCGAGCACCAGGGCGCCCATCGGGCCGGAATAGCCGGCCGCCGGGGTGACCGCGACGAGACCCGCAACCGCGCCGGACAGCGCGCCGAGGAGCGAGGGGTGACCCTTGACGATCCACTCCGCGAACATCCAGGCGAGCGCCGCAGCCGCGGTGGCGAGGAACGAGTTGGTCATCGCCAGGGCGGCACCGCCCGAGGCCTCGAGGTTGGAGCCGGCGTTGAAGCCGAACCAGCCGACCCAGAGCAGCGAAGCGCCGATCATGGTCATGGTGAGCGAGTGCGGGGCCATCAGATCCTTGCCGTAGCCGGTGCGCTTGCCGATCAGCAGGGCGCCGACCAGGCCGGCGATGCCGGCGTTGATGTGCACCACGGTGCCGCCGGCGAAGTCCAGCGCGCCCCACAGGAAGACCTGGCCGGCATCGGCCATGACTTCGTCAAGCTTGGCCTGCGCCGCCGCCTTGGCATCGGGCGCCGCCGCGGCGAGAGCCTTGGCTGCGTCGGTGATGGCGTCCGGACCGGCCCAGTACCAGACCATGTGGGCGATCGGGAAATAGACGATGGTGACCCACAGCGGGATGAACAGCGCCACGGCGGCGAACTTCATGCGCTCGGCGAAGGCGCCGACGATGAGCGCCGGAGTGATCGCCGCAAAGGTCATCTGGAAGCAGAAATAGACGAGCTCCGAGATGTTCGCGCCGGCGGTGAAGGTGGCCGCCATCGAGTCCGGCGTGATGCCGATCATGAAGGCCTTGGAGAGGCCGCCGAGATAGGGCGAGCCACCGGTGAAGGCGAGGCTGTAGCCGTAGACCGCCCACAACACGCAGACGATGCAGACGGTGTAGAACACCTGGGCCAGCACCGAGAGCATGTTCTTGGAGCGAACCAGGCCGCCGTAGAACAGGGCGAGACCCGGGATGGTCATCAGCAGCACCAGCACGGTCGAGGTCATCATCCAGGCGTTGTCGCCCTTGTTGACCGTCGGTTCGGCATGGGCGGCAGTGGCGGCGAGAAGGCCGACAGCGAGCGCAGCAAGTCCCGCTCTTGTGGGACGCTTGAACGTCATATGTTTAACTCCTGATTGAAATGAAAGAGCGTGAGATCACAGCGCGGCGGCGTCGGCCTCGCCGGTGCGGATGCGAACCGCATGGTCGAGGTTGATGACGAAGATCTTGCCGTCGCCGATCTGGCCGGTCTTGGCTGCACCGGTGATGGCTTCGATGGTCTTGTCGACCTGGTCCGAGGCAACAGCGACTTCGAGCTTGATCTTGGGCAGGAAGCTGACGGCGTATTCGGCCCCGCGATAGATTTCGGTATGGCCCTTCTGGCGGCCATAACCCTTCACTTCGGTGACCGTCAGACCGTGAACGCCAATGGCGGTCAGGGCGTCACGGACCTCTTCCAGCTTGAATGGCTTGATAATGGCCATAACAATTTTCATGGGTTCATTTCCCCGCTTGGGCCCGGCCGAGGCTGACCGGGCGGACTCGATTGCTGATGTCGCCGCGCGAAGACACTCCACGGGCACAGCCGCGCCCTTAGAATCAAATGCCGTGCCAACCGGGCGGCACTGCCTAACGGTCTCTGAATGTGGAGTTTTTTGCATTGCAGCGGATGCGCCGGCAGGTGCGCTAAACGGTCGCGCCTAAAACATCATCACGATTGCCCGTTAGACGAGCAAAACAGACAATCGACACAATTTTGCATAGGGAAGAAGCAGGTGCGGCCATTCAACCGCGCCCGGAGCGGGCGAACTGCCCGCGAAAGCGACTCTGTGAGTGCGGAGGGAGGCGTGCGCCTACTGCAGCGCCTCGCCATGCTGGGTGATGTCGAGTCCCTCGAGCTCCTGATCGGCGGAGACCCGAAGCGGCACCAGGGCGTCGATCGCCTTGAGCAGGACGAAGGTCATGCCGCCCGTCCAGGCAAAGGTGACGGCCACCCCGTAGAGCTGGCTCAGCAACAGGCGCGAATTGCCCTCGATCAGGCCGGCGCTGCCGCCGATGGCGGAACTGGCGAAGACGCCGAGCAGCAGGGTGCCGAGCAACCCGCCGATGCCATGGATGCCGAAGACGTCGAGGGAGTCGTCATAATTGAAGCGCTGCTTCAGGCTGGTGCAGGACCAGAAGCAGACGCCGCCGGCGATCACGCCGATGACGATACCGTGCCAGGGCGCAACGAAGCCCGATGCGGGAGTGATGGTGCCGAGGCCAGCCACCGCGCCGGAGATCATGCCGAGCACCGAGGGCTTGCGGCGGGTCAGCCATTCGATCGCAGTCCATGTCAGGGCACCGGCACAGGCGGCGAGATGGGTGGCGAAGATCGCCATCACCGCCCGCGAGCCGGCCTGCAGGGCGGAGCCGCCGTTGAAGCCGAACCAGCCCACCCAGAGCAGGCCGGTGCCGATGATCGCCAGCGTCAGATCGAAGGGCGCGAGGTTCTCCGCGCCGTAACCCCGGCGCCGTCCCATCACCAGAGCGGCGACGAGTCCGGCGGTGCCGGCGCTCAGATGGACCACGAGGCCGCCGGCGAAATCGAGCACGCCGGCTTCGGCGAGGAAGCCACCGCCCCAGATCCAATGGGCGAGCGGAACGTAGACGAGGGTGAACCAGCACACCGAAAAAGCGAGATAGGCGGAGAAGCGAAGGCGGTCGGCCACCGCGCCCGCGACCAGCGCCACCGTGATGACAGCGAAAGTCATCTGGTAAAGTGCGAACAGTGCTTCGGGAATGGTTTTGGCGAGCGGATTGGCGCCGTCGATCTCGAGGCCGGCGAGCAGGCTGCGATCGAGCGAGCCGATCCACGCGCCGTCGCCGACGAAGGCAAGGCTGTAGCCGTAGATCACCCACAAGATGGAGATTAGCGCCACCGCGGCCAGCGACTGCGCCATGGTCGCCAGCACGTTCTTCTTGCGCACCATGCCGGCGTAGAACAGCGCGAGGCCAGGGATCGTCATCATCAGCACCAGCGCGCTCGCGACGATCATCCAGCCGGTGTCAGCGGGGCTGATGGCGTTGGCCGGCGCCACCGGCTGGGCCGCGGCGGGAAGCGCGATGGCGATTGATGCCACGGCGGCGAGAGCAGCGGTGATGGCGCTGCGGCCGGTCGGATTGGTCATGGAATGGTCCCCAGCAGCTGACCGGCAGCCGGCGATTGCGGCCCCGGATCGCCCCCTCGAAAGAGCTTCAGAGCGCGTCGGCGTCGGTTTCGCCGGTGCGGATGCGCAGGGCGTGGTCGAGCGGCGTGACGAAGATCTTGCCGTCGCCGATCTGGCCCGTCCTGGCGCCGGCGGTGATGGCCTCGACAGCCTTGTCGGCGAGCTCGGTCGCGACCGCGATCTCGATACGCAGCTTGGGCAGGAAATTCACGACGTATTCGGCGCCGCGATAGATCTCGGTGTGACCCTTTTGGCGGCCATAACCCTTGACCTCGGTCACCGTCATGCCGTGGACGCCGATCCCGGTCAGCGCCTGACGGACCTCGTCGAGCTTGAATGGCTTGATGATGGCGACAACGAGTTTCATGAACGGCGGCCTTCCTGATTTATCCCTGACTCCCGCGCGACCGCCGCGGCTCAGGGCCATCGCGCGCGCAGGCAGCACCATGCCGCATTTAGCGGCACAGATTTCGGCAAATAAGCAGGTTTGCTGCCTTCGATAAAGGCTGTCCGCAGAATTTTACGGCAGCCTGACGTGGCGTTATGGCGGCGCGGGCGACCTCAGCGCTTCTCGCGCAAGGAGCCTTCCTGGGCCACCGAGGCGACCAGAGTGCCGTCGGGTTTGAAGATCGAGCCGCGGGCGAGGCCACGGCCGTTGCGGGCATTGGGGCTGTCCTGGCTGTAGAGCAGCCATTCGTCGGCCCGGAAGGGGCGGTGAAACCACATGGCGTGGTCGAGGCTCGCGGCCATGACGCGGCCGTCGAACAGGGTGCGGCCGTAGCGCGACATCACCGAATCGAGCAGCGAGAAGTCGGAGGCGTAGGCGAGGGCGCATTGGTGCAGCGCCGGGTCGTCCGGCAGCTTGGCCGCGGTTCGGATCCAGATATTGATGCGGCCGGAGGGGATCTTCTCGCCGAAATAGCGCTGATATTCCACCGGACGAAGTTCGATCGGCCGATCGGATGCATAGTAGCGTTTGATGAATTCCGGCATGCCGTCCATGATCGGTGCCTTCATCAGCTCTTCCGGCGTCAGCTCGTCGGCATGGGGCACCTTCGGCATCTCGTCCTGGTGGTCGAATGCCCCTTCCTCCTCGGCATGGAAGGACACCATCATCGAAAAGATCACCTGGCCGTGCTGGATGGCCGAGACGCGCCGCGTCGCATAGCTCTTGCCGTCGCGCAGCTGCTCCACCTGATAGATGATCGGAATCTGCGGATCGCCCGGCAGGATGAAATAGCAGTGCAGCGAATGCGGCATGCGGCCTTCCACCGTGCGGCAGGAGGCGACCAGCGCCTGCCCGATCACCTGGCCGCCGAACACCCGCTGCCAGCGGGTGCGCGGGCTGCGGCCGCGAAACAGGTTTACCTCGAGCGGTTCGAGATCGAGAATTTCGATCAGGTCAATCAGGCTCTTCGACATCGATCCTCCGGACCTCTCAGGCGCCGGTTCAGGGGCCGTTCCGCTTCGCACGGCGATGCGCTAAAACCCGATCGGCGATTTTGCAACGCGGCAAGTGAGCTGCCGAACCATGTTGCCCAAGTGGTGTTTGCCCAAGCAATGTTGCCCAAATCATGTGCCTAACGCCGGTTGGGGAGCAAGGGCGAGAATTGAAAGTCCCGTCATGACCGCAAGCGAGCCCATTCCTCCGGGAAAAACCAAGGCAATCCCGCGGGGTATTGTCATCGCCGGCGGCGCCTTTGCCGGTCTCGGCCTCGCCCTGGCACTGCGCCAGGGCCTGGGTTCGGAGCTGCCGATTACTGTGGCGGACCCGGCGCTGGCGGTCCGGCCGAGCCGCGATCCGCGGGCCTCGGCCATCGTCGCCGCCTGCCGGCGGCTGTTCGAAATCCTGGGGGTCTGGGGTGAGGTCGCCGACGGCGCACAGCCGATCGTCGACATGGTGGTCACCGACAGCCGTCTCGAAGACGCCATGCGGCCGGTCTTTCTCACCTTCGGCGGCGATGTCGAGCCGGGCGAACCCTTTGCCCATATGGTGGAAAACCGCAGGCTGATCGACGTCCTGGTGGCGCGGGCGGAAGCCGCCGGCGTCGCCTTGAAGGCAACGACGGTGACCGATTTCGCCGCGAGGCCCGAGGCGATCACCGTCTCGCTGGGCGACGGCAGCACCATGGAGGCGAGCCTTCTCGTCGCCGCCGACGGCGCCCGTTCGCGCTTGCGCGAGCGGGCCGGAATCGCCACCCACGGCTGGGACTATGATCAGTCCGGCATCGTCGTCACCGTCGCCCACGAGCGCGACCATGAAGGACGGGCCGAGGAGCATTTTCTGCCGCCTGGCCCCTTTGCGATCCTGCCCCTGAAGGGGCGGCGCTCCTCCCTGGTCTGGACCGAGAGCCGGGTGGATGCGGCCCGTCTCGTTGCCCTGCCGGCCGAGGACTTTCATCGCGAGCTCGAGCAGCGTTTCGGCCTCAAGCTCGGCGAGATCACCGTGCTCGATGAGCCGCGCGCCTTTCCGCTCGGCTATTTCGTCGCCCGCGAATTCGTCGGTCCGCGGCTCGCGCTGGTCGGCGATGCCGCCCATCAGATTCACCCGATCGCCGGCCAGGGTCTCAATCTCGGACTGAAGGATGTGGCGGCGCTCGCCGAATGCATCGTCGACGCCGCGCGGCTCGGCATCGACCCCGGTCAGGCCGACGTGCTCGATCGCTATCAGCGCTGGCGGCGCTTCGACACGGTGGCCATGGGTATCGCGACCAATTCGCTGAACGCCCTGTTCTCCAACCGCTCGACGCTGCTGCGCGGCGTCCGCGATCTCGGCCTCGGCCTCGTCGACCGTCTGCCGCCGCTCAAGAGCGCCTTCGTCCGCCAGGCGGCGGGTCTCGCCGGCGAAGTGCCGCGGTTGTTGCGCGGGGAGGCGTTATAGGCTTCACAGCGCGGGAGTCGTGTTGCGGCTGCGCCCGGTCCGGCTCAATCGATCTTGCGCGCCTCTTCCGGCAACATGATCGGAATGCCGTCGCGGATCGGATAGGCGAGATGCGCCGCGCGCGAGATCAGCTCCTGTCGCTGAGCGTCATATTCCAGGCGGCCTTTGGTCACCGGGCAGACCAGGATATCGAGAAGCTTGGGATCGACGCTGTCGGGGCGCGGCGGAGGGGTGGTCATGACGAATGCCTCAGGAAACGTGGTGGTCGCGGGTTGCCGATAATAATCGTCGGCTTGCGGGAGTATTCCTCGGATCAGGCCTACTGCAAGGGCGGATCGCCGCTGGTCTTTTTCTTGGCGAGATCCATTTCGGTCACGGCGATCAGGATCTCGGCGCGGGTCTTGAGATCGCGGGCCTCCAGCAGCGCCTGTTTCTCGGCGACGCCATAGGGCGACATCATCGCCAGCGCGTTGACCAGTGCCTCGTTGGGGGCCGAATCGATGCCTTCCCAGTCCACCTTGAGTCGGTTGGCCTTGAGGAACTGGCGCAGCGCGACCAACAGGCCTTCGCGGTCGACCTCCTCCTCGCCCTTGCGGGCGGTGAAATCGTCGATGAATTCGTCGTAGGCGACGCGGCATTGCCGATAGGGCGTCGTCACCGCGATTTCGTCGATCACCTTGAAGCGCGACACCCCGGTGAGCTCGAGGATGTAGCGCCCGTCGCCGGATTCGGCGAGCTGGGTGATGCGGCCGATGCAGCCGACCTGAAACAGCGCGGGGTGTTCGCTGCCCGGGGAATGCACCTCATCGGGCTGGATCATGCCGATCAGGCGGTGCCCATCGCGCAGCGCGTCGTCGACCATGGCGAGGTAACGCGGTTCGAAGATGTTCAAAGGCATCTGGCCGCGCGGCAGCAGCAGCGCGCCGGACAACGGAAATACCGGAATGACTTTGGGAAGGTCGATCGGCCCGCGATATTCCACATTGATCGGCATCGGCTGGTCCTTCGGACTGGAACGTCGCGGGCGTGTCTTCCTCAGGCGAACAGGATCGAGGACAGCCGGCGGCGGCCCTCGACCGTTGCCTCGTCGGCCGGCCCCCAGGCCTCGAACAACTGGACGAGCTGCTTGCGTGCGCCGTCGTCGTTCCATTTGCGGTCGCGCCGCACGATCTCGAGCAGATGGTCGGTCGCCTCGGCGCGCTTGCCGGCGGCGTTGAGCGCGGTGGCGAGGTCGAACCGGACCTGGTGGTCGAGCGGATCGGCGGCGACTTTGCGCTCCAGTTCGGCGACGGGGCCCACCGCCTGGGCCTGGTCGGCAAGGTCGAGTATCGCCTGCACGGCCTTGACCGCGGCGTCTTCGCGCCTGGCTTCCGGCACCAGAGCCAGGGTCTTGCGCGCCTGTTCGGTGGCGCCGGTCTCGGCATAGCAGCGCGCCAGCCCGGCGATCGCCTTGATGTTCGCGGCATCGTCGCGCAGCACCTCGGCATAGATCGCCGCCGCGGTGGAGGGGTCGCCGGCACCGAGTGCGGCATCCGCCTCGGCGAGCAATTCGTCAGGGCCGCCCGGGGCGCCCTTGGTCAGGCGATTGATGAAGGCGGCGATCTGGCCCTCGGGCTGCGCGCCCATGAAGCCGTCGGCGGGCTGGCCGTTGACGAAGGCGATCACGGCCGGGATCGACTGGATGCCCATCTGGCCGGGAATCGCCGGATGTTCGTCGATGTTCATCTTGACCAGCTTGACCTTGCCCTTGGCATCGCGCACCGCCTTCTCAAGGATCGGCGTCAGCTGTTTGCATGGGCCGCACCACGGGGCCCAGAAGTCGATAAGGACGGGCTGAAGCTTCGATTCCTCAATGACGTCCTTCACGAAGGTCTGGGTGGTGGTGTCCTTGATGAGATTGGCCGCTTGCGCGTCGCCGCCCTGGTCGATGATGGTCACGTGGTCCTCGCTTCGCGCCGCGCCAGCCTAGCGAAATGCACCGGCCGGCAGTCCGACATGTCTTGGGCAATCAATTCGTTAGGCAATCAATGCGATTGCCGGGCCTTGAAGTCTTTCGAGAGAGTCTGTTCCGGACTGTCCGTTCCGTCGCGCCGTGTCCTGCTACCGTGATTGCATCAGCGCCGATCGCATCAGCAACGCGGCACCGATGACGTCCCGGGGCGCGGCCGGGAAGCGTCCCTTCCTAGTGTGGCGTCTCGCAATTGCCTATGCCCTTTGCGGCAAGTCCCTGTAGGCAATTGCGAGACATAAGCCACACTAGCACAGCTTCTGGCGTTACATGGCGGGCAGGTCGGGGATTTTCAATCGGGGCGGAACCGGCCGGCCGCGTCCGCGGGCCGCCGGACAGGCCCCTCCCCGGGCTGTCCGCGACAAAAAAATTAAACCCGTCCATGGCTGTTGCATTGTTGGGCGGCATTTGGCATAGGACTGCCCGGCGGCCGCTACGGCCGGCACTGTGATGCGGGTGTAGCTCAGGGGTAGAGCACAACCTTGCCAAGGTTGGGGTCGAGGGTTCGAATCCCTTCGCCCGCTCCAGTTCTCGCTCTTACCAGTCGATCAATGCCTCTCGAACTGCGAGGGGCTGGCTTGTCGGTCTGATGGCAGCGGTTTTTCAAGCCATGCTCTTCAATTCATGACAGCTCTGGACGGCATCGCGCGTCTGTTTCGCATGACGGACGAGGCTTGGCGCCGCCATGCCAATCCCTGGAGCGTCTGGACGCGTTTTGCCGCGATCCCGGCCATGATCCTCGCCATCTGGAGCCGGGTCTGGATTGGCTGGTGGGCGCTCGTGCCTGTGGCCCTCGTCATTCTCTGGCTCTTCCTCAATCCGCATGTCTTTGCCCCAGTGACGGAGCCGTCGAGCTGGACTGCGAAGGGGATCTTCGGTGAGAAACTCTGGCTGCAGGATCGCGCGCGGCTGCCCGGCCATGATCGTGTCCTTCTGCGCTGGCTGGTCATCCCGGTGCTCTGCGGCGCTGTGCTGCTGCTGTTCGGCCTCGTCCAGCTGCGGATCTGGCCGACGCTGTCCGGTGCGGCTCTGATCGTGATCGCCCAGCTCTGGCGCATCGACCGTCTCGGGCGGTTTTACGAACGGGTGAATGGCAGCTAGTGTCCCGGTTCTAACGTTCGTATCACTTTGCAGCGAGCGCTCGTACGAACGTTAGAACCAAATGGACACTAGCATGGCTATGATTCTAGTGTGGTTTTGGATCTGATGCGCGTACGGAGAATTCGCTGCAACGCTGATACGAGCGTCAGATCACACTAGACCGCGCCCGCACGATCAGTATGTCCCGTACAGGCGATTGAGGTCGGCTAGCTCGCCGACCCCGCACTGAAGCGGCCGAAGGGCCGCGTGCTGGTGCATTCGGACCAGGGGAGCCAATTCACGAGCACGGAGCGGGCTTCGTTCCTGAAACACCACAATCTGGACCTTCGATGAGCCGTCGCGGCAAATGCCAATGACAACGCCGTGGCCGAGAGCTTCCTCAACCTACTCATGCGCGAACGCATCCGCCGCAAGGTTACCGCACGCGGGATGAAGCACGCCAGGACGTGTTCGATTACATCGAGATGTTCTACAACCCCACCCGGAAGCACGCGCGGAACGGGATGCTGTCGCCAATCGAGTTCGAACGGCAGCACAAAGCAAAGCCGAAGGCGTCTAGAAAACTCGGGGCGGCTCAGTTCAGGCTTTGCGCACGCTCATGAGAAAGTGGATCAACGATTGCCCCGCGCCAAGTATGTGCTGACGCGTCAGTTCGGCCGCGCGATCAGCATCACCCGCAATGCAGGCGTCAAGCATCCCCTGGTGTTCACGGCGGGCGCGATCCATGCCGTTGGTCAATGTCAACTGCAGCCGTTGATATCGCTCGATCCGATCGAGTGCCGAATTGACCACCTGCAGATAATAGGGACGCTGGCAATCTCGATATAGCATGTAGTGAAATTGCCGATTGAGCATGCCCCACTTCTTCGGGTCAGCTTCACTACCAAAGCGCCGGCAATAATCGCTGGCCTGCTCGAGAGAGTATCGGGTGGCAGAGTGGACAGAGTGTCGAACGACCTCAGGCTCGATCAATGAGCGGAACTCGAAAATCTCCTTGATCTCGTCAAGGGATAGAGAGGCGACAATGGAGCCACGATAGCGCTGGGTGGTAACCAGCCCCTGTTCCTCCAGCCGTGTCAGGGCCTCCCGCACCGGTATGCGGCTGACATTGAACATTTTGGCAATGTTATCCTGCCGCAGAACTGCGCCCTCAGCGAGGCTGCCATCAGTGATCGCTTCACGCAGAGAGTCGAAGATCAAGTCGGCTGGCGAAGCCAGCTGGGCAAGGTCTTGGGTCTTGATCTGCATAAGTGCTCTCGGCTTCGTATGGAGGCGATTCTTCGCGCAGTACAACCTTCCAATCCCCTGCAAATGCAGCCGCGATGGCGGTTCGTGCTTTGCATATGTATTGATCATCCCACGGCAATCTCTAGCCGCTGCTGCTCTAGCAGGGCGTGAAAACGCGCACAACACGCCGCAAAGCCGTGAACCGCAATGCCCTCGCCACAGCGGAACACGGCCCGACCGCGGGAGGCCTGCCCGTCCAAGGCGCGCGTAGAGCGGCAGCGCGCCTTGGAGTCACAGGCCGGCCCGGTCTTCGCCCGAGGCCGAATAGATGCTCAGATCCGGTATTTTTGCACCGTACCCGGCAGCTTCGACCAGGAAGCATACCAAGTTTCGAACTGGGCCAGTTGCGCCTCCACATAGCCGCGCTGGCTGGCCGACAGAGCGTCGGTCTCGTTGAAGTGCAAGGTGTATTCGGCATCTCCCTTGAGCACCATCATGTGCTTGAAATAGAGGACCAGATCCGAGCCCTCGTCGAAGGAGCAGATCACGCCCATGGCCGCTTCGAGCTCAAGCGCCCGGGCGCGGGCCTCAACGTCGCCCGCGGCCGCAGCCCGGCACAAGGCCAGGAGGTGCAGCACTTCCTTGGGGAGCACGCAGCCGATGCCGGTGATCGCGCCCGAGGCGCCGCAATTGACGAAGCCATGGAACACTGCGGTGTCCACGCCCACCATCAACGTCACGTCCTTGTCGCGGCTGGTGATGTGCTCCGCAGCGTAGCGAAGATCCGCCGCGCCGCCGAACTCCTTGAAGCCGACGAGGCTGGGATGCTCCTCGCGCAGGGCGAAGAAAAGATCGGCGCGAGTGGCAAAGCCGTAATAGGGGCTGTTGTAGATCACCGCCGGCAAATCGGGGGCGGCCGAGAGGATGGCCTTGAAATGCGCCCGCTGCGCCGCCGGCGATGTGCCGCGCGACAGCACGCGGGGGATCACCATCAGGCCCTTGGCTCCCACTTCGCGGGCATGGGTGGCGTGGGCGACGGCAGAGGCGGTGTTGACCGCGCCGGTGCCGACGATCACTGGAACGCCAGCTTGCGTGAGGCGCTGCACGCCTTCCATCCGCTGGGCATCGGTGAGCAGCGGCCAATCGCCCATGGAGCCGCAATACACGACGGCGGACATGCCGGCGGCGATGAGCTGCTGCGCCTTCTTCACCAGGGCATCGAAATCCGGCGTGCGGTCGGCTTTGCAGGGGGTCATCAGTGCCGGGACGCAGCCGGAAAAAATATTCGCAGTCATAGAACACTCCTTGGGTATGTAGTTCGGGCGCTTGGGGCGGTAGCCCGTCCTTGGGCCGTCGCGATATTCAGGCACGGCCGATCTTGCGTTCGCTCCTTGGCGGCGACGCCGGGCGCCGCGGCCTGTGGTGATCCCGCGGGGGAGGCGTCGCCGTCCTTCCGCTTGCGGGCGGAGGCACGGTTCCGCTCCGTCTGGCGATGAATTCCCCCACCAGCCCCCGCCGGAAGAACGACACGCACAGGACGAAGACGAGGCCGATGACGACGCTCACCAGATCGCCGATGGTGGCGAGATAGTTCTGCAGTCCGACCACCAGTGCAGCGCCCACCAGTGGGCCGAAGATGGTGCCGAGACCGCCCAGCAGCGTCATCAGCACCACCTCGGTCGATGTATGCAGCGAGACGTCGTTGAGCGAGACCAACTGAAACACCAGCGCCTTCATCACCCCCGCCAGGCCGGCGATCGCGGCAGACAAGACAAAGGCCACCAGCTTGAAATGATCCACTTCATAGCCCAGCGAGGTCGCGCGCTGATCGTTGTCGCGCAGCGCCTGTAGCACCTTGCCGAAGGGCGAATGGATGATGCGGTGAACGAAGACGAAGCCAGCGACGAACAGCACGAGGGTGAAGTAATAGATCGCCGTGTCGTTCTGGAGATCGATCCCGAACAGAGTGCCGCGTGGGATGCCCTGCATGCCGTCCTCGCCGCCGGTCCATCTGAACTGCAACGCCAGGAAGTAGACGATCTGCGACAGGGCGAGGGTGATCATCGCGAAGTAAATGCCGCGCCGCCGGATGGCCAGCCCGCCGATCACCAGCCCGAGTCCGGCAGCGGTCGCCACGCCGGCGATGATCGCCAGCGGCAGGCCGAACCAGTATTGGCCCATGCGCACCATCACGGCGCCGCAGACATATCCCGCACCGCCGAGAAAAGCAGCGTGGGCAAAGGACACGAGCCCGGTATAGCCCAGAAGAAGATTGAAGGCGCAGGCGAACAGCGCATAGCACATCACCTTCATCACGAAGACCGGATAGATGATCCACGGAACAAAGGGAACGATCGCCAGCGCGGCGACGATCACCACGAAGTAGCGCATGGCCGGGGTATGGAATAGAGCGGACATGAGCGGGCCTTTCAGCTTTCGCGACCGAACAGGCCGGCCGGGCGCAAGATCAGCATGATGGCCATGATGACGAACACGACGACGGTGGAGGCTTCGGGGTAGATGACCTTCGTCAGTCCCTCGATCAGCCCCAGAGACAGGCCGGTTACCATCGCCCCGAGGATCGATCCCAGGCCGCCGATCACCACCACCGCGAACACGACATTGAGCAGGTTTCCGCCCATCAGCGGCGTCACCTGCATGATGGGAGCGGCCAGCACGCCCGCCAGCCCTGCAAGGCCGACGCCGAAGCCGTAAGCCAATGTGACGATGACCGGTACATTGAGGCCGAAGGCCTGCAGCAGCTTGGGGTTTTCCGTGCCGGCACGCAGATAGGCGCCTAGCTTGGTCTTCTCGAACAGCCACCACGTGAAGAAGCAGACCACCAGTGAGGCCACCACCACGAAGGCGCGATACTTCGGCAGCATCATGAAGCCGATGTCGATGGGGCCCCGCAGCAGCGGCGGCGGCTCATAGCCTTGGCCGGATGCGCCGAATGCATAGCGGAAGCCGCCTTCTAGCATCAAGGCTATACCAAAGGTGAGAAGAAGGCCGTAGAGATGATCGAGGTGATACAGGCGCCGCAACAGCAGGCGCTCGATGGCCATGCCGAAGAGGGCGACGATGACGGGGGCGATCACCAGCGCCGCCCAGAAGCCGAAGGAAAAGCCGGGCTGATCGAGCCAGCGCGCCAGTTGGTCGAGGCCGATCCAGGCGATGAAGGCGGCCATCATGAACTGGGCGCCATGGGTGAAATTGATGATGTTCAAGAGGCCGAAGATGATCGCCAGTCCCATGCTGAGCATGGCGTAGAAGCAGCCGTTAATCAGTCCGACCGTCAGCTGGGCGAGGACGGCCTGGATTGGCAAATCAAACATGGTTCACCCGGAGGCGGCCAGGCCGCGAGAGAGAAAGGCGTATTGGGAGAGCCGCGGCGCCGGAGGGCCAGCGCTGCGGCGTCGCGCGTCACTGCACGAGAGGGCAGGCGGCGCTGGGCTTGGGGAAGACGTCGTCGCCCTTAAGGACGGCCTTGACGTTGTAGAAGTCCCAATCGCGCTTTGATTCCGAAGGCGTCTTGACCTGGAGCAGCAGCATGTCGTGCACGAGCGCGCCATCCACGCGTAGCTTGCCGTTGCGGATCACCGCATCGTCGATGGTCATGCTGCGCAACTGGTTCATCACCGCCTTGGCTTCATCGGTGCCGATGGCCTGGATCGCTTTGAGATAGGACAGGGTCGCTGAATAGACCGCCGCCTGCGAGGCGCTCGGCATCTTGCCGGTCTTGGCGAAGAATTTTTCCGCAAAGGCACGGGAGCGATCGTCAAAATCCCAATAGAAGGCTTCCGTCAGATACATGCCCTGAGCCTTTTCTAGGCCGAGGCTCTTGACGTCATTGATATAGGCCAGAAGCGGGGCGATGACTTGCTTGTCGTTGCGGCCAATGCCGTACTCGGCCGCCTGCTTGATGGCATTGATGGTGTCGGAGCCGGCATTGGCGAGCCCGATCACCTGGGCGCCCGACGCCTGGGCCTTCAGCATGTAAGAAGAGAAGTCGCCGCCGGGGAAGGGGTGGCGCGAATTCCCGAGCACCTTGCCGCCGGATGCCGTGACCATGTCACTGGCATCTTTCTCAAGCGAATGCCCGAAAGTATAGTCCGCGGTCACGAAGTACCAGGTCTTGCGGCCCTCGGCGAGCAGCGCCTTGGCCGTGCCAGCCGCCAGAGCGTAGGTGTCGACCATCCACTGGGCATTGACCGGCGAGCATTTGTCGGTGATCGCGGCCATGGCGACACCGGCAGACAGCATGGTCACCCGGTTCTTCTGCTTGGCAATCTCCATCACGGCCAAAGCGGTCGAAGAGGTGGGGAAGTCGGCGATCATGTCGACCTTGCCCTGGTCGAACCATTCACGGGCGAGGTTGGCGGCAATATCGGGCTTGTTCTGGTGATCGGCAGCGATCAGCTCGATGGGCGCACCCGCCACCTTGCCGCCCATCTCGTCGATGGCGATCTGTGCCGCCACCGACGATCCGCGTCCGGTGAAATCGGAATAGATGCCCGACAGATCGTTCATGATGCCGATCTTGACGATGCCGTCACTGATCTTCGCGGGATCGGCTGACTGGGCCAGCACCGGGGAACCGAGGAGCGCCAGAGCGGTCCCCAACATCGCAACTCGAACGGCGGTCTTCATGGAATACCCTTCTAATTGGCGCCCGCTAAAGTCCGAGCAGTTGGTTTAATTCGTCTTCGCGCTTGGTGAGTTCGTGCGCAGCGACCTCGGTTGCGACGCGTCCGTTCTCGATCACGTAGTTCCGATCGGCAATCGTGCGTGCGAAATGAAAGTTCTGCTCGACCAGCAGGATGGTGAAGCCCTTGGCCTTGAGGGCGGCGATCGCTGCACCCAGCGTCTCGACGATGACAGGGGCCAGGCCCTCGGTGATCTCGTCCAGCAGCAGGAAGCGCGCGCCGGTGGTCAGGATGCGGGCCAGCGCGAGCATCTGCTGCTCGCCGCCCGAAAGCTGGCCACCGTAGCTGCCCGCGCGCTCGGCCAGATTGGGGAACATCGCGTAGATTTCGTCCAGGGACATTCCATCGGGCGCCAGGCGCGGCAGCAGTGTGAGGTTTTCCGTCGTCGTCAGCGTCTTGTAGATGCCCCGTTCTTCCGGGCAGTAGCCGATGCCCAGCCGTGCGATCTTGTGCGGGGGCATGCGCACAGTCTCGCGGCCGTTAACGAGGATTGAACCCGTACGGCGCCCGATGAGGCCCAGGATCGACTTCAAGGTCGACGTGCGGCCGGCGCCATTGCGGCCGAGCAAGGTGACACATTCGCCGGCGCGGATCTCAAGATCGATGCCGTGGAGAACATGGGATTCAGCGTACCAGCCGTTCAGGCTGCGTATGACGAGGGGGATGCTGGCGTCAGCCATGAGCGCCTCCCATGTAAGCAGCGCGCACCGCCGGGTTCGCTGCAACTTCGTCGTAGCTTCCCTCAGTGAGAACCTCACCGTGCTGAAGCACGGTGATGGTGCTGCAGATGTCGGAAACAACGGACATGTTGTGCTCCACCATGAGGATGGTGCGCCCTTCGGCGATCTTGCGGATCAGGCGTTTGATGCGGTCCACATCATCGATGCCCATGCCCTGGGTGGGCTCGTCCAGCAGAAGCATCTTTGGTTCGAGCGCCAGGGTGGTGGCGATTTCCAGCGTGCGCTTGCGGCCGTAGGGCAGATCCGCCGCCCGGGCCTCCGCATAATCGGAAAGCCCAACGTCGCTGAGCAGCGCCCGCGCCCTATCGTTCAGCTGATCAAGAATCTGTTCGGACTTCCAGAACTGGAAGGAGACGCCGAGCTTGCGCTGCAGCGCGATGCGCACGTTCTCGAGCGCGCTCATGTGCGGGAAAGTCGCGGATATCTGGAAGGATCGCACCATGCCCCGGCGTGCGGTCACGGCCGGGCGCTCGAAAGTAATGTCCACGCCTTCGTAAGAAATGCGTCCGCTGGTTGGTAGATGAAACTTTGTAAGTAGATTGAAAACCGTTGTCTTGCCCGCGCCATTCGCGCCTATCAGCGCGTGAATCGCGCCCCGCCTTACGGAGAGATCGACGCTCCGAACAGCCGTAAATCCGCCAAAGACCTTGGTTAATCCTTCAGTCTTCAAGACAATTTCGTCCACGTTGCGCCCACATTGCAGTTAGAGCAGAGGGTGATGCACGCTTCGTCCGTCCGAGGTGGCACCATGCGGGCGAGACGCAAAATCCCGACGTTTCAAGGCGGGGCCGATCCATTCGCAATAGCTTAATTAGCAAGCTACCGAAATTGGATCCAATATTCAATAATTGATTTTGCGCGACACGTCACGCAGTTTGGCTTCTGGTGCCTG
Source organism: Bradyrhizobium sp. WD16 (assembly GCF_024181725.1). NCBI lineage: Bacteria > Pseudomonadati > Pseudomonadota > Alphaproteobacteria > Hyphomicrobiales > Nitrobacteraceae > Bradyrhizobium > Bradyrhizobium sp. WD16. Next base: position 1,971,485 of record NZ_CP028908.1, read on the forward strand.
GTGGTGCCGGGCGGGGCAGGATGGTGCTGAAAAATCTCGTGTCATCAGCGTATTGGCGCATTTCGTCTTTTGGCGTGGACGGAATGGTGCGATCGGCGGCACGTCCCCTAGGTATTTAGTCCCACAGTGTGATGGCGTACGTTTATCGCCATCAGCGAGGGACGCGCGGCTGCCCGGCCATGATCGTGTCCTTCTGCGCTGGCTGGTCATCCCGGTGCTCTGCGGCGCTGTGCTGCTGCTGATCGGCCTCGTCCAGCTGCGGATCTGGCCGACGCTGTCCGGTGCGGCCCTGATCGTGATCGCCCAGCTCTGGCGCATCGACCGTCTCGGGCGGTTTTACGAACGGGTGAATGGCAGCTAGACCGCGCCCGCACTGAAGCGGCCGAAGTCGCCGTCGAGGGGGGCATGTTGATGCTCTGTCTTTGCCAGGCGTTCGGCTATGCGAACAGATGCTCGGCCATATGGTCGATGAACACGCGCAGCTTGGGCGAGACGCCACGGCTCTCGGGCCACAACAGCCGGAACGGCCCGGAATGGTGGGTGAAGTCGTCGAGCACCTTCACGAGGTTTCCCTCGGCGAGTTGCCGGCGCAGGGCGAAATCCGGCAGACAGGCGATGCCGAGGCCCTGTTCGGCAAGATGGATCAGCGGCTCGATCGTGTTGACGACCGCCGTCTCCGGCAGCTCGAGGTCCATGTCCTTGCGGCCGCGCTGGAGCGGCCAGCGCTCCAGTTTGCCGCTCGTGGCGAAGCGGTGATGCAAGCAGGCGTGAACGAGCAGGTCCTCCGGCTCCAAGGGTGTGCCGCGCCGCGTGAAATAAGCTGGTGCGCCGACAAGCACGAGGCGGAACTCGCCGAGCGTGCGGCTCATCAGGCGGGAGTCGCGAAGGCCGCCGGCGCGCACAACGGCGTCGAAGCCCTCGTCGATGATGTCGACCAGCCGGTCGCTGAAATCGAGATCGAGTTCGATTTCCGGCCAGGAGCGCATGAAGGCGGTGATCGCCGGCATCATCAGCATGCCCGCGAGCGGCAGGCTCACCTTCAGCCTGCCGCGCGGTGCGGCCTGGGTCGCGGCGATCTCGAGTTCAGCCGCCTCGATCTCGCAGAGGATGCGCCGGCAGCGCTCGAGAAAGCGGGCGCCTTCCGCCGTCAGAGTAATCGTGCGGGTGGACCGGTGCAGAAGCCGCACCCCGAGGCGCTCCTCCAGCCGTGCCACCGCCTTGCCGGCGGCCGAGGGCGACAGGCCGAGCTGGCGACCGGCAAGCGTAAAGCTGCGCGTTTCTGCAGCCCGGACGAAGGTGAGAAGAGAGTGGATGCTGTCCATGCGCTCCCATTCCTCCCGATTTTGTCGGAAGTAATCGGAATTCGATCTCAATTCTCCCAAATGTAACGAGTGCCTAAGCCTTGCGCCACAGCGGCTCTTCAGCCGGTTTCGGCACAATCAGCACGGGCGACCTCATGACTTGCTTGGACACGACCCATCCTCCCGGAGCCCCTCCGGAGGCCGTTTCGACGCGGACTGACGACCTCCTGCCAATGGGCGGGCTGCTTGCGCTCGCGCTGGCGGCCTTCATCACCGTTCTGACCGAAGCGTTGCCGGCAGGGTTATTGACTCAGCTCGGCGACAGCCTCGGAGTTTCGGAGCCGATGGCCGGTCAGCTCGTGACCCTCTACGCGCTCGGTACGATGGTGACGGCGATCCCGCTCACCGCCGCGACGCAAGGATTTCGGCGTAAGCCGGTGCTGCTTGTCGCTGTCGCCGGCTTCGCCGTCGTCAACACCGTCACCGCGTTGTCGTCGAGCTATCTGTTGACGCTTGCCGTCCGTTTCCTCGCGGGGGTCTTCGCGGGGCTGCTCTGGGCGCTGGTGGCGGGCTATGCGGCGCGCATGGCCCCCGGCCGCCTGCAGGGGCGGGCGATGGCGATCGCCATGATCGGCATTCCGCTCGCGCTCACGCTCGGTATTCCGGCGGGCACCTTCATCGGCAGCCTGGTTGGATGGCGGGTCACCTTTGGCACCATGAGCGCGCTGACGCTCGTGCTGATCGCCTGGATGCTGGCGGGTATTCCGGATTATCCGGGCCAGAAGGCCGGGGAGCGCCTGCCGCTCGGCGCCGTGGTTCGTCTTCCTGGTATCCGCTCGGTGCTGTTCGTGACCCTCGCCTATGTGCTCGCTCACAATACCCTCTACACCTACGTTGTCCCCTTCGCCGCGCCGGCTGGGCTCTCGGGTGCGATCGACCGTGTGCTGCTGATCTTCGGCGCGGCGGCGCTCGCCGGCATCTGGATCACTGGCCTCCTGATCGACCGCTGGCTGCGCGAACTGGTGCTGGCGAGCACGCTGCTGTTCGCCCTCGTCGCGCTCGCCTTCATGTTCTGGCCGGGCCATGCGCCGGTGATCTATGTCGGTGTCGGGGCGTGGGGGCTCGCTTATGGCGGCGTCGCGACGCTGTTCCAGACCGCTTCGGCCAAGACTGCGGGCGAAGCCGCGGATGTGGCGCAGTCGATGATCGTAACCGTCTGGAATATAGCGATAGCCGGCGGCGGCCTGATCGGCGGCGCGCTGCTCGAAAACGCCGGGACAGCGGCGTTCCCATGGGTTCTGATCGTCCTGCTCACGGCCACCTTCGCCGTTGCCTTCTTTGCGCGGGAACACGGCTTCCCGCCGGCGACGCGCAGACGGTGACGCATCGGCGTGCAAGTTGCCTCGGACCCACCAAACTGTGCCGCATCCGCTGCCGCGAAGGGCGGCGGAAAAGCTCCGGGCGAGCGCGCCTGCGCCGGACGCTCAGCGCTCCGATGCGCCGGCCAGCGAACGCGATCCGCCGCTCACCACCGTGCGGATGGCGAAAGACGACTGGATACGCGCCACCCCGGGCAGGCGCGACAGCACCTCCTTGTGCAGGCGTTCGTATTCGGCGGCGTTCCGCACCTCGATCTTCAGCAGATAGTCCGACATGCCGGTCATCAGGTAGCAGTCGGTGATCTCCGGGCAGCGGCGCACGGCCGCTTCGAAGCGGTTGAGAAAATCCTCGGTCTGTCGCTCCAGCGTGATCTGCGTGACGACCACGAGGCGTTCGGCCGGCCCCGGCGTCTCGACGATCGCCGTGTAGCCCCGGATGACGCCGCTGCGCTCGAGCAGCCGCAGCCGCCTCAGGCAGGCCGAGGGCGACAGTCCGACTTTCTCGGCAAGCTCGGCATTTGGCATCCGGCCGTCACTGCGCAGCAGCCGAATGATATGCGCATCGATATCGTCGAGGGTCATCATTCGAATATTATGCGAGCATTTCGCATATAATTGCCGTCAATGTTCCGACGAACAGCACAATATATGAGTAATTAACAGGACATTTCGCAACTTGTGCGTCTAGCATGGGGTATCAAACCACCGCGACCGGAACCGCCCCATGACGGTCATGCCCTCCTTTCCGCAGGCCCGCGAGCACTCCAGCTTGGCGCGCGCCGGCGCCGTGCTCACTATCGACCTTGCCGCCATCGCAGCCAATTGGAGGGCGCTCGCCGCCCGCGTCGGCCCGTCGCGCTGCGGCGCCGTCGTCAAGGCCGATGCCTACGGACTCGGCGCTGAGCACGTCGCTCCGGTTCTCGCCGCCGCCGGCTGCGACACCTTTTTCGTCGCCCATCTCGATGAAGCGATCGCCCTGCGCCGCGTTCTGCCCGGGCCCCTCCGCATCGCCGTGCTGCACGGGCCGTTGCCGGGAACGGAAGCCGAATTCCTCGCCCACGACATTCTGCCGGTGCTGAACTCGCCCGAACAGGTCGCGGGCTTCTCCCGTCACGCTGCAGTTTTGGGACGGCGGCTGCGGGCTATTGTGCAGACCGATTCCGGCATGTCCCGCTTTGGCCTGTCGCGGCCGGAGCTCGAGCGCCTTCTCGCCGGCGACGCCCTGCAGGGGCTCGACCTCGTCCTCCACATGAGCCATCTCGCTTGTGCGGACGAGCCCGGCCACGGCGCCAATGCCGCGCAGCGGCAGGTCTTCCTTGATGCCGTGGCGCGGCTGCCCGGGGTGCCAGCCAGCCTGTCGGCCTCTTCGGGCATCTTTCTCGGGGCGGACTTTCATTTCGATCTGGTGCGGCCGGGCGCGGCGCTCTACGGCCTCGCGCCGCAGCCGGGCATGGCCAATGCCCTGCGTCCTGTGGTCCGCCTTGAAGGGCGTGTGCTGCAGCTGCGCGAGGTGCCATCGGCGACTGCCGTGGGCTATGGCCATACGGCGCGCACTGCGGGGAAGGCCCGGCTCGCCACCGTGGGTGTCGGTTACGCCGACGGATTTCTGCGCAGCCTCTCCAATGCCGGCGCGGCCTGGCGCGGCGGCGTGCGCCTGCCCGTCATCGGGCGCATCTCCATGGACAGCATCGTCATCGACGTCAGCGCGCTGCCCGAGGGCACGCTCTCTCCCGGCGATGCGGTGGACCTCATCGGCCCCGAGCAGGACGTCGACGCCCTCGCCCGCGCCGCCGGCACCATCGGCTACGAAATTCTCACCAGTCTCGGCGCCCGCTACCTGCGCCGTTACGTTCACCACTGAGGGCAATCCATGCGCATCGCAATTCTCGGCAGCGGCGTGGTCGGCACCACGTCGGCCTATTATCTGGCGAAGGCCGGTCATGAGGTCACGGTGATCGACCGCCAACCCGCCGCTGGCATGGAGACCTCCTTCGCCAATGCGGGCCAGGTCTCGCCCGGCTATTCGGCGCCCTGGGCGGGTCCCGACATTCCGCTCAAAGCGATCAAGTGGCTGCTGATGCACCACCGTCCGCTCGTGCTGGCGCCGAGTCTCGACCCCAGGCTCTATGTCTGGCTCGCCAAGATGCTCGCCAACTGCACCGACGAGGCCTATCGCCGCAACAAGGCGCGGATGGTCCGCCTTGCCGAATACAGTCGCAACGCCCTCGACGCCCTGAGAGCCGAGACCGGCATCGCCTACGACGAGCGCACGCTCGGCACGCTGCAACTTTTCCGTACCCGGAAGCAGCTCGATCACGTCCATGCCGATACGGAGGTGCTCGACTCTCACGGCGTGCATTACGAGGTGCTCGATCCGGCGGGCTGCATCCGCGCCGAGCCGGCCCTCGCCCGGGTACGGCAGAAGTTTGTCGGCGGACTTCGGCTGCCTGGCGACCAGACCGGCGATGCGCACATCTTTACCCAGCGTCTCGCCGAGATCTGCGTGCGGCAGGGGGTCGCCTTCCGCTACGGCGCGACGGTGGAGGCCCTGCGCGAACAAGGCGGCCGCATTGCCGCGGTCGCTCTTGCCGGGGGGGAGATCCTCACGGCTGACGTCTACGTGGCGGCCATGGGCAGCTACACGCCGGCCTTGCTGCGGCCGCTCGGACTTCGCCTGCCGGTCTATCCGGTGAAGGGCTATTCGCTCACCCTGCCGATCCTCGATCCGGACGCCGCGCCGCGCTCGACCGTAATGGACGAGACCTACAAGATCGCCATCACCCGCCTCGGCGACCGCATCCGGGTCGGCGGCACGGCGGAGCTTGCCGGCTTCAGCCTGCGGCTGCGGGAGCCGCGGCGCGCGACGCTCGCCTTCTCGGTGGGCGACCTGTTCCCCGCTGGCGGCGATCTCTCGCAAGCCAGCTTCTGGACCGGCCTGCGCCCGATGACGCCGGACGGCACGCCGATCGTCGGGCCGACCAAGATCGCCAACCTCTATACGAATACGGGGCACGGCACGCTCGGCTGGACCATGGCCTGCGGCTCGGGGCGGGTGCTCGCCGATCTGATCGGCGGCCGTGCGCCCGACATCGACACCGAGGATCTGTCCGCGGCGCGCTACGTCCAGGCGGCGGCCGCGTAGCCGCCGTACGATCGGCGCGTCCGCGCTCTAGTGTGGCGTCTCGCAATTGCCTATGCCCTTTGCGGCAAGCCCCTGTAGGCAATTGCGAGACATAAGCCACACTAGTGTGGTGGATCTGACGCTCGTTTCAGTATTGCAGCGAGTTCTTCGAACGAGCGTCAGATCCGAAACCACACTAGAAACATAATGATGCTAGTGTCCCCTTGTTTCCAACGTTCGTATGAGCGCCTGCTGCAATGGGATACGAACGTTGGAAACGGGACACTAGCTTTTTGATTTTGCTAGTGTCCCGATGTCTCCGAATGACCGTGCGAGGGTGAGGCAAACGAAGCGGTAATTCGGAGACGGGACACTAGAAATCCAGCGGCGCGTTGTCGATCACTTCCTTCATGACGAAGAAGGTCCGGGTCTGGCGCACCCCCGGCAGCGCGATCAGCATCTCGCCGTGCAGGCGATTGAAGTCGGCCATGTCGCGGACGCGCACCTTGAGGAAGAAGTCGAAGTCGCCAGCGACGAGATGGCAGTCGAGCACGAAGGGCAGTTTACGGATCGCCCGTTCGAAGGCGGCGAAGCTTTCCGGCGTCGAGCGGTCGAGCACGACCCCGACGATGACCAGAGCGCCGCGGCCAACCTTGTGCGGATCGATTTCGGCGCGGACCGAGCGGATGTAGCCTTCGTCGAACAGCCGCTGGGTGCGGCGGTGGCAGGTCGCCGCGCTGACATGGATGGCTGCCGCCAGGTCGGCATTGGTCATCCGCCCATCTTTCTGAAGATGCTTGAGAATGAGGCGGTCGGTGCGATCGAGCTGATCCGGCATGAAGGTTTCTTCCGCAAACCGCAAACAATAACGAAGATAATCTCACATCAAAGCATATCGCTGCGAATGTAAGCAGGACAATAGGGATCAGTTCGAGAGCACCTTTCGCGGCGGCTGTGGTAGCTGAAAGCTCCTTTCAACGGAGCCTTCCATGCTGCGCCTCGACCGTTTTGAACGCTATCCCCTGACCTTCGGTCCGACGCCCATCGAGCATCTGCCGCGGCTCACCGCGGCTCTCGGCGGCAAGGTCGAGATCTATGCCAAGCGCGACGACTGCAATTCCGGTCTCGCCTTCGGCGGCAACAAGCTGCGCAAGCTCGAATACATCGTCCCGGACGCTATCGCCTCGAATGCCGACACGCTGGTCTCGATCGGCGGCGTGCAGTCGAATCACACCCGCATGGTGGCAGCCACCGCCGCCAAGATCGGCATGAACTGTGTCGTCGTGCAGGAAAGCTGGGTGCCGCACGAAGACGCGGTCTACGACCGGGTCGGCAACATTCTGCTGACGCGCCTGATGGGCGCCGACAGCCGCATCGTTCCGGACGGCTTTAACATTGGCATCCGCAGGAGCTGGGAAGACGCGATCCAGTCGGTCAAGGATGCCGGCGGCAAGCCCTACGGTATTCCGGCCGGTGCGTCGGTCCACAAATATGGCGGCCTCGGCTATGTCGGCTTCGCCGAAGAGGTCCGCAAGCAGGAGGCCGAGCTCGGCTTTCGCTTCGACTACATCATCGTCTGCGTGGTCACCGGCTCGACCCAGGGCGGCATGATCGTCGGCTTCGCCGCCGATGGCCGGGCCGACCGCGTCATCGGTATCGATGCGTCGGGCACGCCGGCACAGACCCGCGCCCAGGTGCGGCAGATCGTCGACAACACCGCCGAACTCGTCGAGCTCGGCCGCAAGGTGCGCGATGACGAGATCGTCATCCTGGAGGACTATGCCTATCCGGCCTATGGCGTGCCGAGCGCCGAGACCAACGAGGCGATCCGTCTCGCCGCGCGGACCGAGGCGATGATCACCGATCCGGTCTACGAGGGAAAATCGATGCAGGGCATGATTGACCTCGTCAAGAAGGGCCATTTCCCGGACGGCTCGAAGGTCCTCTATGCCCATCTCGGTGGTGCGCCGGCGATCAACGGCTACAGCTACACCTATCGCAACGGGTGAATTTCGCGCGATCGCGCCTTTCACATCGTCATGGCCGGGCTTGCCACCGCAAGTCGGATGTTTCCGACTTGCGGCACCTTAAAGAACGCGATCCGGCGAGGGCCGGATCGCTATGCCGATCCACGTCTTACGTGCTTTACTTGCTGAGGCGCCGTTATGGCGTCGATGTCCCGCGACCGGTCTTCGCCTTCGGCTTTCACCCGGCACAACGCTGGGCGCGCCGAAGCTTCTTAGCGAAGGCCGGCAACCGCGGGCATGACGAACGAACCCATGGTGAGTTCGCCGGCGTCTTTCGACTCAGACCGTCACACCTCGAGATCCGCGATGGTGACGGCGAGCGCCTGCGCCCGCGGCACCAGCGTGTCGAGGCGGCAATATTCGCCGTCGGTGTGCGCCTTGCCGCCGACCGGGCCGAGCCCGCACAGCGAGGGCACGCCGAGCGAGGCGGTGAAGCCGGAATCGGCGCAGCCGCCGGTGAATTCGCCATCGACGGCGAAGCCGACCACCGCCGCTGCCGTGCGGTACCGCGCGAATAGCTCGGCCGAGTGGCTGGCCTCGAGCGGCATGAAGAGCTGGCCGCGCTCGAATGTGGCGGTTGTCCCCTTGACGTCTTCCGCGGCGAGGATCGCGCCGACGCGGGCAAGAATGCCGTCGAGCTGGTCGACCGACATGAAGCGGATGTCGAGCTCGGCCTCGGCATGATCGGCCACGGTGTTGTGGGTGCGCCCGCCCCTGATCACCCCGACATTGGTGGTGATGCCGGTCGCGTAATCGGTCATGGCATGCAGCGCGGTGATCTTGGCGGCGAGGGCGCCGATGGCGCTCGCGCCCTCGGCGTGATTGACCCCCGAATGCGCGGCGCGGCCGGTGACGGCGATGTGCAGCGTGATGCCGCCCTTGCGCGAAGTCACCACGTTGCCGGAGGCGCGGCCGGGCTCGGTGTTGAAGGCGGCGCGGGCGCCTTTCGCTGTCGCCTCGATCACCGCGCGGCCCGACGGCGAGCCGATCTCCTCGTCGGCGGTGAAGAGGCCGATCAGCGGAAAGGCGGTGCCGCCGGCGGCCCTGAGCGCACGCATGACGAAGAGATCGACGACGAGTCCGCCCTTCATGTCGGCGACGCCCGGCCCATAGGCGACGTCGCCGTCGCGGGTGAACGGTCGCGTCGCGACCGTGCCCTTGGGAAAGACTGTGTCACGGTGGCCCATCAGCAGCACGGGCGGCCCACCGGCGTGGCCAGGGAGTTCGGCGCGCAGCACGTCGCCATAGGTCTCGTTCGGAATGCGGGTGACAGTGATGCCGTCAGCGGCGAGCAGTTCGATCATGGCGTCGCCGACCGCATCGATGCCGGACTTGTCGCGGCTGCCGGAATCGATGTCGACGAGGCGGCGCAGAAAATCTTCCATCTCGCCCCGGCGGGAGGCGAGCCACTCCGTGGCGCGGGCGGCGAGCGGGGTCATCGGCGGCGGGTCTCCTGAGGTGGTTTCACGATCATGCGGTCGGCTTCGCCGAGATCCCAGAACAGGCCCGCCATGATGCGCAGCCCTTCCTCGGCGACCGGACCGAGCAGATGCTCATCCGGTGCGTGCTGCGAACAGGCCGGATAGGAATGCGGCACCCAGATCGTCGGCAATCCCAGCACTTCGGCGAAGACGTCGTTGGGAATAGAGCCGCCGAGATTGGGCAGCAAGGCCGGCTTCTTGCCGCTGGTCTTCGCCAGCGAGGCGAGAGCCCAGCCGACCCATGGATCGGTGGGGTCGAGCCGCGTCGCAGCGAATACCTCGTTGCGGCTCGCCGAAACCTCGACCTGCGCGAAGTCGTTGCGGGCGAAGTGAGCGCGGATCGCTTCGAGCGCGGCCACTGGATCGGTGCCGACGACGAAGCGCAGCTGCAGCGTCGCCTTGGCACTTGGCGGCACGGCATTGACCGGCGCCGAGGGATTGCCGGTCTCGAAGGCGAGCACTTCGAGCGTATTCCAGCCGAACACCCGTTCCTCCGGGGTCAGGCCGGGCTCGCCCCAGTCGCGATCGATCTGCGGATCGTTCGGCCCGCCGCCGACCTTGACGTCGGCAAGCGCCTGCTTCACCGCGGTCGGAATCTCTTTCGGCCGCAGGGCGTCCAGCAGGATGCACCCGCGGCGATCGACCAGCGAAGCGATGGCATTGGCGAGGATCGTGCCCGGATTGGCAAGCAGGCCGCCCCAGTTCCCCGAATGATGTGCGCCTACGCGCAGCGCGACGCTGAGGTCGATGTTGAGCGCGCCGCGCGAGCCGAGAAAGATCGTCGGCCGCTCGGCGCTGAGCCGCGGCCCATCGGACGCGATCAGCACATCGGCGGCGAGAGCCTCGCGATGGATTTCCGCGATTTTGCGCAGGCCCGGCGAGCCCGCCTCCTCACCCATTTCGATCAGGATCTTCGCATTGAAGCCGAGCGAGCCGCCGCGCTCGGCCATGACCTGCGCCAGGGCGGCGATGTTGATCGAGTGCTGGCCCTTGTTGTCGGCGGTGCCGCGCCCGTACCAGCGCTCGCCGTCGACGGTGATGGTCCAGGGTGAAAGGCCGTCGCGCCATTGGCCCTCGTGGCCACGCACCACGTCGCCGTGGCCGTAGATCAGCGCCGTCGGCAGATTGTCGCCCTCGCGCCGTTCGGCGATCAGGAAGGGGCCGCGCCCGGCCACCGGGTTGTCGACGATGCTGGAGGCAAAGCCGAGAGCCGCCAGTGTCGGTACCATTTCGTCGGTGAGGTAGCCGCGCAATTCGCGGTCGCGTTCAGTGATCTGGCTTTCAGTTCGCAGGGCAACGCGGCGATCGAGGTCCTTGAGGAAGGCGCCGGAGGCGAAGTGCGCGGCAGCGCGGGCGATGGCGCCATCGCGCGAGGGCGGGTGGGGGGGGCGGACGCTCGTCATGGGGACACTCGGCTTTGGTTCATGTGATCGAGGTGACAGGCGGAAAAGCCGTCGGCGAGCGGCGCGGCAGCGGGCGCCTCATTGCGGCAACGGTCCATGGCGCGCGGGCAGCGCGGATGAAAGGTGCAGCCCCGCGGTGGGGCGATCGGATTGGGGAATGCGCCGGTGATCGACATTTCGGGCATGCCGAGGGAGGGATCGGGGGTAAGCACGCAATCGAGCAGCGCCGTCGTGTAGGGATGGCTCGGCGCCGCGAACAGGCCGGACCGGCTGCGTTCCTCGACGATACGGCCGAGATACATCACGGCGACGCGATCGGCGAGATGCTCGACCACAGCCAGATTATGGCTGATGAAGAAATAGGTCAGGCGGAATTCGCGCTTCAATTCGATCAGCAGATTGAGGATCTGCGCTTGCACCGAGACGTCCAGCGCCGAGGTCGGTTCGTCGCAGATCAGCACGTCCGGGCGCATGATGAGGGCGCGGGCGATCGCCACGCGCTGGCGCTGGCCACCGGAGAGCTGGTTCGGATAGGCATCGATGACGCGACGCGGCAGGCCGACCGCATCCAGCATCTCGGCGACCTTCGCCTGCCGGTCTTTCGTCGTGCCGATCCGGTGGGCGAGCAGCGGCAGCGCGATCAGCTCGGCCACCGATTTGCGCGGATTGAGCGAGGAATAGGGATCCTGGAACACCGGCTGGATGCGCTGCGCCACTTCGCGCCGGTCGGTCATGGCGATCGGCACGCCATCGATCAGGATCTCGCCGGCGCTCGGCGGGGTGAGGCCGAGCAGCATCTTGGCGATGGTCGATTTGCCCGATCCGCTTTCGCCGACAAGAGCGTGGATCTCGCCGCGTGCGACGCTCAAGGACACGCGGTCGACGGCCGTCAGTGTCGCGTTCTTGCGGAATAGGCCCTGGGAGGCCGAGAAGGTCCGCGTGACGTTGCGCAGTTCGAGAACCGGGACGCTCATGCGGCCCTTCCGGCGGTAGCATCGCGAACGCAGGCCATGCGGTGATCGCCGCCGAGCCGGCGTTCCGGGATTTCGCCGGCACAGGACGGGCTCGCCAGTTCGCAGCGGTTGCGGAAGGCGCAGCCGGCGACGTCGCCGATCAAGCTCGGCACCTGGCCGGGGATGGTGCCGAGCGGTTCGCCGGGGCGCGTCCGGCCGGGCACCGGGATGGCGCGCAACAGGCCGCGCGTATAAGGGTGGCTGGGCGAGCCGAACACGGCGTCCACCGGCCCGGTCTCCACCAGTCGCCCCGCATACATTACCGCCACCTTGGTCGCGATCCGGGCCACGACGCCGAGATCGTGAGTGACGAGGATCAGCGCCATGCCGAACTCCTGCTGGAGGTCACGCAACAGGCGCAGGATCTGCGCCTGGATTGTCACGTCGAGGGCGGTGGTCGGCTCGTCGGCGATCATCAGGTCCGGCTCGCACATCAGGCCCATGGCGATCATCACGCGCTGACGCAGGCCGCCGGAGAGCTGGTGCGGATACTGGCTGAGGCGCGACGCCGCGGCGGTGACGCCGACCCGCTCCAGCAGGTGGATGGCGCGCTCCCGCGCCTGCTGCCGGCTGATGGCGTGGTGACGGCGCAGCGCCTCGGTGAGCTGATCGCCGATGGTGTAAGCGGGGTTCAGCGACGTCATCGGCTCCTGGAAGATCATCGCCATGCGGTTGCCGCGCAGATCCTCCTTCTGCCGCTGCGGCGCGGCGAGCAGGTCGATGCCGTCGAAGCGCAGCGCGGTGGCTCGCCGCACCGCGCTGGACGGCAGGAGGTCCATCAGGGCCAGCGAGGTGAGCGACTTGCCGGAACCGCTCTCGCCGACGATGGCGAGGGTCTCGCCGCGCTCCAGTGCGAAGGAAATGCCGCCGACGGCGTGCAGCACGCCGGCCTCGGTCGGAATGTCGACGGTGAGATGGTCGACCTCGAGCAGGGCCATCGTTTGTCAGCTCCTGTTCTCGGGCGCGGTGACGTCGCGCAAACCGTCGCCGAGCAGGTTGATGGCCAGCACCAGCAGCGCCAGCGCCACACCGGGGATCGCGATCACCCACGGGCTGAAGAACATGAATTGCTTGCCTTCCGAGATCATCAGCCCCCACGAAGGCAGGGGCGGCTGGACTCCGAGGCCGAGAAAGGACAACGCCGCCTCGAGCAGGATGGCATGGGCCATCTCCAGCGTAGCGACGACGATCAGCGCATTCTGCACGTTCGGCAGAACTTCGGAGAAGACGATACGCTGCGTCGAGCAGCCGATGGCGCGCGCTGCGGCGACATAGTCGGCATGGACGACCTGCAGCGTCGCCGATCTCGCCACCACCGCGAAGCGGTCCCACAGCAGCAGGCCGAGAACGATGATCACCGTGCCCAGCGAGCTGCCCACCAGCGCCGCGGTGGCAAGCGCCACCAGCACGACGGGAAGGGCGAGGCGGACATTGATGATATAGCTGATCATCATGTCGACGCGGCCGCCGAAGAAGCCGGCGGCGACGCCGAGCGCGGTGCCGATGACGCCGGAGACCATTACGGTGGCGATACCGATCAGAAGCGAGATCCGCGCCCCGTAGAGCAGCCGGCTGAAATAGTCGCGACCGAGCTTGTCGGTGCCGAGCCAATGGTCCCAATTGCCCTTGGCCTGCCAGATCGGCGGGATCAGGCGCTTGGCGAGATCCTGGGCGTACGGATCATGGCTGGTGAACAGCGGTGCGGCGAGGGCGAGCACCAGGATCGCGGCGAGCACCACCGCTCCAGCCATGAAGCCGGGATGACGCGCCGCGCGCCTGCCGAAACGTGCGAGCGGCGAGCGACGCAGCGGCGCCGCATCGAGCGCGGTGATGGAAGGGGCCGATGCGGTCATGCGACGCGGATCCTCGGGTCCAGCCAGGCATTGAGAAGATCGGCAAGCAAGGTCAGGCCGATATAGATTCCGGCGAGCAACAGCACGATGGCCTGGACCACCGGGAAATCCTTGCGGCCGATCGCTTCCCAGGCGAGATGTCCGAGCCCGTGCATCGAGAAGACGGCCTCGACCACGATCGAGCCGCCGAGCATGAAACCGAACTGCACCGCCGCCAGCGCGACCACGGGCACCACCGCATTGCGAAGCGCGTGCTTGAACAGCACCGACGGCCAGCGCAGACCCTTGGCGCGGGCGGTGCGGATGTAGTCCGAGGCGAGCACGTCGAGCATGCCGTTGCGGGTCAGGCGCATCACCGCTGGCACGGCGTACCAGCCGAGCGCGATCGACGGCAGCACGTAATGCGCCCAGCTCGAGCTGCCGGAGACCGGCAGCCAGCGCAGGTTCACCGCGAACACGATGATCAGGCTCAGTCCGAGCCAGAAGGTCGGAATGGCCTGGCCGAGCACGCAGAAGACGAGGGCCGCGCGATCGATCCAGCCGCCGCGATGGACCGCGGCGACGACGCCGAGCGGAATTGCGATCAGGAGCGCGACCGTAAGCGAGATCGCGCCGAGAATGAGCGTTACCGGCATGCGTTGGACGACGAGCGAGGCCACGCTATCGCGAAAATAGAATGAGCGGCCGAAATCGAAGTGCAGCGCACCGACGAGCCAGTCGAGAAACTGGGTCGGAAGCGGCTTGTCGAGCCCGTACTGGACGCGGATCTGCGCGACCTGCCCGGGCGAGGCCTCGGGGCCCGCGATCGCCATGGCGAGGTCACCGGAGAGATGAAGCAGCAGGAAAGCGACGGCCGAGACGGTCAGCGCCACCGATAGCGCCACCACCAGCCGACGCAGGAGGAATACGAGCATGACGGCCTCTTGGGTCCCGGGACGGGGACGGCGGGGCGCTGGCGCGCCGCCGTCGGCGGGTTACCTCCAACGGGCGGCGTAGAACCTCGGCATCTCGTCCGGCTGGGCGGTGAAAGCGAGGTCGGCGGTGAAGGCGTAGTTGGTCGGATAGGAGAACAGCGGCAGCAGGTAGGATCTGTCCGCGATCATCGCCAGCGCTTCGGCATAGGTCTTCTTGCGGGCGTCGAGATCGATGGTGGTGTCGGCGGTGTCGAGCAGCTTCTTGACCTCGCCGTCGCGGCTCATGTCGTCGTCGTCGCCCTTGAACCACACGCCGGTGAAGGCGGAAGCATCGTTGATGGAGAAGGAGCCCCAGGTCTGGAAGAAGATCGGCACCTTGCCGGCGCGGCTCTGCTCGCGCACCGCGGCAAATTTTTGGAAGTTGAGCCGGGCCCGGATGCCGACCGCCTGCAGATAGCCGATCACAGCCTCGGCGTAGTCGCGCTCGCGATAAGCGTAAATCTCGATGTCGAAGCCGTTGGCATAGCCGGCCTCGGCCAAGAGGGCCTTCGCCTTGGCTGGATCGTAGGCATAGCGCGGCACGCCCTGGTCGGTGCAGCCGGCCTGATCGATGAAGCAGGCGGAATGCATCACTCGCGCGCCGCCACGCACCAGGCTCTTGACCATCGCGTCGCGGTCGATCGCATAGGCGATCGCCTGGCGGACCTTGGCGTTCTTGAGCGGCGTGTTCGGATTGGTGCGCCCGACCGCGTCGAACTGCAGGAAGCCGACACGCATGGTTTCGGCGGACAGCACCGTGATGTTCGGCACCGTTTCGAGCTGCTTGGCCTGATCGGCCGGCACGCGCCAGATCCAGTCGACGCCGCCGGTCATGAGTTCGGCCATGCGGGTCTCGGCGTCGGGAATGACGCGGAATTCGACCTTGCCGATGGCGACCTCTCCGATCGGGCTGCCCTTCCAGTAGGTCTTGGACTTCTCGAGCTTGACGCCCGTGCCGCTCTCCACCGCGACGATGCGGTAGGGACCAGTACCGATCGGCGCCTTGGCAAAGCCGTCGAGGCCGACTTTCTTGAAATAGCCGGCCGGAAAGATCGGGGTCGGTCCGGAGAGATATTCAAGCGCCGCCGGGAACGGTCCCTTGAGATGGATGCGGACCTTGTAGTCGTCGAGCTTCTCGGCGCTCTGCATCCAGTTGACGTTCTGCTTGGTCACCACCTTCGCTTCGGGGGTGAGAACGTAATTGAAGGTGAAGACGACATCGTCGGCGGTGAACGGCGAGCCGTCGTGAAAGGTGACGCCCCGGCGCAGGTCGAGATCGAGGGTGAGCGGATCGGCCCAGTTCCACGATGTCGCCAGATAGGGCTCATAGGCGCCGGTCGTCGGGTTGCGGTAGATCAGGGTCTCCCAGACATGCCGGGCAATGATCACACCCTCGCGGACACTGTTGTGATAGGGGCTGATGTTCTCCAGTTCGCTATCCGAGGCATAGACCAGGGTGTCATTGGCCTTTCCCGCCTGGGCGACGGACGGCAGGCCCAGTGCTACGGCCGCTGCCAACAGGATCGACTTCCCACCTCGTATTACCGCCATGCCAAGGCTCCGTTTAAATGCAATGCATCAAAATTGGTCATGGCACGGTATTGTGCAGTTCTGCTTGCCACAATTATAATAATTGGAGGTTGGCGTTGCCGGATCGGCAATGATGTGGGAGGCGAGCGACAGTATGGGGGGCGCGGGACTGCGCTACTTCCTCGAGGTGGTGCGCAGCGGCTCGATCGCCGAGGCGTCGAGCCGCCTCAATGTCGCCGCCTCCGCCATCAGCCGGCAGATTGCCAAGATCGAAGGCGAACTGGGTGTCGAGCTGTTCGAGCGTCGTGCCCGCGGCATGGTGCCGAGCGCTGCTGGCGAATTGCTGGCCAATCACGCCCGCCGCGCCCTGCTCGAAGAGGAGGCCGTGGTCACCGAGCTGCGGCGCCTGCGCGGGCTCACCACCGGCGTCGTGCGCATCGCGGCGACCGAGGGCTTCGGACTTAATCTTGTGCCGGCGGCGATCCATCGCTTCCGCGAGACCCGTCCCGGCATTCGTTTCGAGCTGAAGATCGCCGCGCCCGCGGCGGTGACGCGCATGGTGCGCGACGGCGAGACCGATGTTGGCGCCACCTTCTCCCTCGCGCCGGAGCCGGGCGTGAAGGTGGCCGGCGAAGGCCGCGCCCCGATTCTCGCGGTCGTGGCGCCGGATCATCCCTTCGCAGCGCGCCTTGCACTGTCATTGCCCGAACTTGCTTCCGAGCCGCTCGCATTGCCGGAGAAGGATACCACCGCGCGGCAATTGTTCGACATCGCCAGCGGCCTCGCCGGCGTCGCCGTCGAGCCGGCCCTGGTGTCGAATTACGTCGGCGCGCTTTGGGCCTTCGCCGAGCACGGCGGCGGCATCGCCATTGCTTCCGGCTTCACTGTCCACTCCCTGGGAAAAGGCAAGCTTGCCTCGGTGCCGATCGCCGGACCGGGCGTCGATCAGCGCCGCTATGTGGTCGAGACCATGCTCGGCCGTCGCCTGCCGGAAGCGGTGGAGAGCTTTATCGAACTCCTGCTCGAGCTTATCGTCGAAGCGGGCGGCGAGCGGTCCACGGCCTGAACGTCACACCATTCGCACGATCGGCCGCTTCCGCCAGACCAGCAGATAGAAGCCGGCCTGCAGCAGGAAGGTGGCGCAGAAGGTGACCGGATAGGCGATCCACACGCCCTCGACACCGATCGTGCGGCTCAGGATCTGCGCCGTCGGCACCTCGATGGCGAAGATCGCGCAGATCGACAGCGCCATCGGCATGAAGACGGTGCCGCTGGCGCGCATGATGGCCGTGAACACCCCGGACATGCCGAACACGACCATGCTCCACAGCACCATGTGCAGAAGCTGCTGGGCAAGCTCGATCACTGGCGCGGAGGTGATGAACATCTCGATGATCAGCCGCGACAGCGCATAGGCGAGCGCGGCCAGACCGCCGGTCAGCACCAGATTGAGGGCGAGCCCGGTACGGGTGATGTGGGAGAGGCGGTCGAGATCGCCGCGGCCGATCGCCTGGGCGGCGAAGATCGACGCTGTGATGGCGATCGAGATCGCCGGAAACTGGACATAGCTCATGACCTGGTTGACCGCGCCATAGGCCGCGGTCGCATCCGAGCCGAAGCCGTTGACGAGCCCGAGCAGGACCAGTTCGGCCAGCGCCATGGCTGCGATCTGCACCGCCGCGGGAAGACCAAGCCGCATCACCATGCGCGCCACCTGCGGGTCGACCCGCATGTGGCGCAGCAGCTCTGCGTCCGGCGCCAGTGGGTGACGGCGGGCGCGCAGATAGAAGCCGAGCGCAATCAGCGTGGCCACCGAGGACACCAGAGCGGCGACGGCAGCGCTGGCGACCCCGAATTGCGGCAGGCCGAACCAGCCGGCGATCAGCGCCGGCGTCAGCGCCAGTCCGATCACGGTCGAGAGCACAAGGGCCAGCAGCGGGCTCATGGTGTCGCTGACGCCACGACTGATCGAGGTGGCGAGGACGAAGACGAAAGTCGCCGGCATCGTCACCATCATGATCTGGGCATAGAGGGTGGCGTCGTCGAGAATGTCGGCCGGGGTCGCCAGCGCCACCATCATGGCGCGCGCGAATGGCGTCGCGACGGCAATCATGGAGCCGCCGATCAGTGCCAGCGTCAACGCGACCCCGGCCACGGTCTTGACCTTGACGAGATCCTTGGCGCCATAGGCCTGGCCGATCAGCACGGTCGCGCCTGAGCTCAGCCCCATGATGAAGGCGATGAAGAAGAACATGATCGGAAAGAACACCGACACCGCGGCGAGCGCGTTCACACCGATCATCTGGCCGAGATAGATGTTGTTGAGTGTGCCGAACAGCGCTTGCAGCACGTTGCTCAGAAACATCGGCACGAGAAAGACGAGAAAAGACCGCCACAGCGGTTGAGGCTTGGTCACGTCGGAAATCCCTGGGAAGTGTCGGCGCGGCGCGCTTTCGAAGATGAGGTGGCGAGCGGGGTCAGATGGCGGACATCGGCGACGATATGATCATAGACGCAAAACGCGGCCGATCAGCGGCAACAGCGCGCACAATGTCTCTACGTTATACGGCCGGTTGCCGCCAGCGGCGAAGCGATACTGGTCGTATGGATCGGGTTGCATCTTGGCCGGCACTCGCGCGATGCGCATCGTCGGCGAGCTTGGGCGACGCGACGGAGCGCCGAGTTCGGGGCGGCGGTCGTGCAGGTGCGCTGCTGCAGTGACGGCGTGACGGCCGCCTTTGGCCGGGCATGTCGCTCGGAAAGACGATACGGAAGGGACCGTGGGTCATTTGATAATTATATCCGGGTAATACTTCTTATGTCAATATTACCCAGGCTAAATATCTCCGCTCCGTCTATCCTCGTTTTGTCAGCCGCCTCCCTTTGCTAGTGTGGCGTCTCGCAATTGCCTACGCCCTTCGCGGCAAGCCCCTGTAGGCAATTGCGAGACATAAGCCGCACTAGCTTTTTGATTTTGCTAGTGTCCTGCTGTCTCCGAATGACCGTGCGAGGGTGAGGCAAATGAAGCGGTAATTCGGAGACAGGACACTAGGGGTGGGGCATACCGAAGACCCCCCTTTGGGGTATTCCCTGCCCGATGATCCGGAGCTGCCATGCTGACCGTGCACCATCTCAACAATTCCCGTTCTCAGCGCGTGCTCTGGCTGCTCGAAGAGCTCGGGGTTCCCTATGAGATCGTTCGCTATCAGCGGCAGGCCAACCTGCTGGCGCCGCCCGAGCTCAAGCGCATTCATCCGCTCGGCAAATCGCCGGTCATCACCGACCGTGGCCACACCATCGCCGAATCGGGCGCGATCCTGACCTATCTGGTCGAGACCTGCGGGGAAGGGCGCTTGATCCCCGCAGCCGGTTCGCCGGACCGGCTGCGCTACACCTACTTTCTGCACTATGCCGAAGGCTCGGCGATGTTTCCGCTGCTGCAGAAGCTGATCTTCTCGTTGCTGCCCAAGCGTGCGCCCCTGGTCACGCGGCCCGTGGTGACCATGATCTCACGCCAGGTGCTGCGAACAATGATCACGCCGCAGCTCAAGCAGCACATGGCGTTTTGGGAAGGCGAACTGTCCAGGTCGCAATGGTTCGCTGGCGACGAATTCACCGCTGCCGACATCCAGATGAGCTTTCCGCTGGAAGCGGCGGAGGCGCGTGCCGGCCTCGCCGAGGGTCACCCGCACTGCATGGATTTCCTCAAGCGGATCCATGCCAGACCGGCCTATCAACGGGCGCTCGAGAGAGGTGGCCCCTATACGATCGGCCGCTGAAATTCCTTCGGCGAGCATGATCTGATCGGAAGGCCGGTCCCCGGCGGTTTCCGCATCATGCCCTAATCGGCCCCGGCCGCGGTGGCGCCGCGGCTGCGCGGGTCCGGCGCGCCGAGCCAGCCGCGAGGGCTGCGGCCGATCGAATTGGCCGAGGTCTGGCCGAGCGGTTCGACCACCACATGACCCTTGGCGCGCAGGCCGTCGAGCACCTCGGCGGCAAAGCCGTGCTCGACCCTCACTTCGTCAGGCAGCCATTGCTGATGCAGCCGCGGCAGGGCCACGGCCCGCGCGGCATCGAGGTCATAGTCGAGCACGTCGACGACCACCTGCAGCACCGCGGAGATGATGCGGCTGCCGCCGGGCGAGCCGGTCACCAGCACCACCTTGCCGTCCTTGAGCACGATGGTCGGCGTCATCGACGACAGCGGACGCTTGCCGGGGCCGGGGAGGTTGGCCTCGAAGCCGACGAGACCATAGGCATTTGACGCGCCGGGGGCGGCAGTGAAGTCGTCGAGTTCGTTGTTGAGCAGCACGCCGGTGCCCTCGGCGATCAGACCGACACCGTAACTGAAATTAAGCGTCGTGGTATTGCTCACAGCGGTGCCGTCGCGATCGACCACCGAGAAATGGGTGGTGTTGCTGCCCTCGCGCGGCGCCGGTGCGACATTCGCCACCTCGGCCGCGCTGGCGGCACGGTCAGGAGAGATGGCGGCACGCAGCTTCGCCGCGTAATCCTTGGACAGCAGCCGCTGCACCGGCGCATCGGCGAAGGACGGATCGCCGAGATAGCGGGCGCGATCGGCATAGGCGCGCTTCATCGCCTCGATCAGGAGATGGAGCGAGGCGACCGAGCCCTGGGGCTCGGCGGCCAGTCGCGTGCCCTCGAGAATGTTCAAAGTTTCGATCAAGACCATGCCGCCCGAGGACGGCAGCGGCATGGAGAGGATCTCGGCGCCGCGATAGCTGCCGCGCACCGGCTCGCGTATCACGGGGCGATAGCCGGCGAGGTCCTCAGCGCTCACGATGCCGCCGGCGTCACGGACCGCCGCGACGAGCTTGTCGGCGACGGCGCCGCGATAGAAGCCCTCGGGCCCCTTTTGGGCGATGATTTCGAGCGTTGCCGCAAGATCGGTCTGCACCAGGCGGTCGCCTTCACGCAGGGACGTGCCGTCCGGCCGTGCCAGAATCTTCGCGGTCGAAGGCCATTTGCTCAGCCGGCGATGCCACTGTGGCAAGGTGTCGGCGAGATCATCGCTGACGACGAAGCCGTCGCGCGCCAGCGCGATCGCCGGCGCAACGATGTCGGCGAGGGTGAAACGGCCGGAACCATAGTCGCGCAGGGCCAGTGCAAGGCCGGCGACTGTGCCTGGCACGCCGATGCCAAGGGCGGAATCGCGCGAGCGCGCCGGATCAGGTTTGCCGTCTGCGCCGAGAAAGATGTCCTTCGTCGTCGCCGCCGGCGCGGTCTCGCGATAGTCGATGGCGACATCCGGGCCGCCGGCCCGGTGGATGACCATGAAGCCGCCGCCGCCGATATTGCCGGCGCGCGGATAGGTCACCGCCAGCGCGAAGCCGGTGGCGACCGCGGCATCCACCGCGTTGCCGCCGTGCGCCAGGACAGCAGCGCCGACTTCGGCGGCCATCTTCTCCTGCGCCACCACCATCCCGCCGGCGGCGACGACGGTGCGGGACGGGGTCGCCGGCAGCGCGATGCGGGCGTCCTGGGCGCGCACCGCCAGCGGCGATGCGATGAACATCACCAGCACCAACGCAAGGGCGCAGGCCGTCCGGGCAGTTAACAAGACATTGGGGCGCATTATCGCTGTTCCCGACACAATGCAGTCACGGATTAGCGGCACGGAGAGGTGCCGCTTGATATGAAGATCCTCAGCGCATGCTATGACTTGGCGAACCAAAGTTCGACGATTCGGACGGCTGACGCATCGTCGGCCATGTCGCTGCCCTCCTTCAATACCATTCCTCACGCCCGTGCCGAATCACTTGATCTCACCTCGTCGCCATCGCCGGAGCGTCCGTCATGACTGACGCCGTCGCCGCCGCCAACCCAGTCATCGTCGACAGCTATCCACCGCGCGCGGCCCGGATCGGCTGGATTCTGTTCGACTGGGCGGCGCAGCCCTATTTCAGCCTGATCACGACCTTCGTCTTCGCGCCCTATTTCGCCACCCACGTCGCACCGGACCCGGCGACCGGGCAGTCGCTGTGGGGCTTCGCCACGGCCGCGGCCGGGCTTGCGATTGCCGTGCTGTCGCCGGTCCTTGGGGCGATCGCCGATGCCGCGGGTCGGCGCAAGCCGTGGATCGCGGCCTTCGGCGTCTTGCTGGTGGTGGGCGCGAGCCTGATGTGGATCGGCCGGCCGGGAGATCCATCGGTGATTGCGCCGCTGCTGCTCGCCTTCGCCGTCGCCACCATCGGGGTCGAATTCGCCACCGTGTTCAACAATGCGATGATGCCCACCCTCGTGCCGCCGGAGCGGATCGGACGGCTGTCGGGCACCGGCTGGGCGGTGGGCTATGTCGGCGGCATCCTCAGTCTCGTGCTGGTGCTCGGCTTTCTCGCCGGAAGTCCGGAGACCGGGCGCACGCTGTTCGGCCTGTCGCCGCTGTTCGGTCTCGATCCGGTCAGCCACGAAGGCGACCGCATCACCGGCCCGCTCACCGCGGTGTGGTTCGTAATCTTCGTGATGCCGATGTTCCTGTTCACGCCGGACCATGCGGCGAAGCTGCCGGTCGGCCGCGCGGTGCGCCAGGGCCTGCGCGAATTGCGCGATACCCTGGCGACGCTGCCGCGCAACCGCGTGATGGCGACTTTCCTGATCGCCAACATGGTCTACACCGACGCGCTGGTGGCGCTGTTCGCGTTCGGCGGCATCTACGCCGCCGGCACCTTCGGCTGGCATACCATCCAGATCGGTGTATTCGGCATCCTGCTCGCATGCTCAGGCACGCTCGGTGCATGGTCGGGCGGCAAGCTCGATGACTGGCTGGGGCCGAAGCGGGTGATCGCCGGCAGCATGACCGTGCTGCTCGTCTCAATCATGTTGATCCTGACGATCGATCGCGACCGCTTGTTCGTGGTCATTCCGGTGACGCCGCCGCAGCCCGGCGGCGGCCTGTTCGCGGCGCCGGCCGAGAAGGCCTATCTGGCGCTCGGCCTGCTGATCGGCCTAGCGGCCGGCCCGCTGCAGGCGGCCTCGCGCACGCTCCTGATCCGTCTCGCGCCGCGTGCGCGCATTACCCAGTATTTCGGCCTGTTCGCGCTGTCGGGAAAGGTCACGTCGTTCATGGCGCCGCTCGCCGTCAGTCTCGTCACCGGCATCACCATGAGCCAGAAGGCGGGCATGGCGGTGCTGATAGCGTTCTTTCTCGCCGGGCTGTTGCTGCTGCTGCGGGTGAAGGAGCGGGCGTGACGCCAGCGCGGCCCTTCGTCATGGCCGGGCTTATCCTGCCGTCTACGTCTTGTCTGTAGAACGGTCGCTAAGTCGTGAATGCCCGGCAGCGTAGACAAGTTTACGCAGTCTGCGCAAAGCAGACTGCTATGGCCGGGCACGGCGATTGAATGAGCGGCTGATCCAGTTTGCGAGGTCGGTCGGGCCGACGGGATGGGAGACAGCCCGTCACGCATATCCCGCATCAATGCCGGAAGTGGCGAGTCCCGGTGAATACCATGGCGATGCCGTGCTCGTCGGCGGCCTTGATCACCAGGTCGTCGCGGATCGAGCCGCCAGGCTGGATCACCGCGGTGGCGCCGGCCTCGATTGCTGCCAGCAGGCCGTCGGCGAAGGGGAAGAAGGCGTCGGAGGCCACCACCGAGCCCTTGGTCAGCGGCGTCGCCAGCTTCAATTCGGCGGCGGCATCCTGGGCCTTGCGCGCCGCGATCCGCGCCGAATCGACCCGGCTCATCTGTCCCGCGCCGATGCCGACGGTGGCGAGATCCTTGGCGTAGATGATCGTGTTGGACTTCACATGCTTGGCGACGCGGAAGGCGAAGCGCAGGTCGCGCAGTTCCGCCTCGGTCGGCGCCCGCTTGGTCACCGTGGTCAGCGTCATGTCGTCGACCACTGCATTGTCACGGCTCTGCACCAGAAGGCCGCCGGCGACGGTCTTGGCGGTCAGGCCGCTGGCGCGCGGGTCGGGCAGGCCGCCGGCGAGCAGCAGCCGCAGGGCCTTCTTGGCCGCGACGATGGCGATCGCCTCCTCGGTGGCGTCGGGCGCGATGATCACCTCGGTGAAGATCTCGGTGATGGCGCGGGCGGCGTCGGCGTCCAGGGTGCGGTTGAGCGCGACGATGCCGCCATAGGCCGAGGTCGAATCGCAGGCCAGCGCCTGGCGATAGGCGCTGACGAGATCGGGACCCTCGGCGACGCCGCAGGGATTGGCGTGCTTGACGATGACGCAGGCGGCGGTGCGCCTGGGATCGAACTCGCCGACGCATTCATAGGCGGCGTCGGTGTCGTTGATGTTGTTGTAGGAGAGCTGCTTGCCCTGCACCTGCCGCGCCGAGGCGACACCGGGGCGACGGTCCGGCAGCGCATAGAACGCCGCCTTCTGATGCGGGTTCTCGCCATAGCGCAGCGCCTCGATCAGGCGTCCGCCGAAGCTGCGGAAATCCGGCGCGTCGATGGCGAGGCGGGCGTTGAACCAGTTGGAGATCGCAGCATCGTAGGCGGCGGTCCGGGCATAGGCCTTGGCCGCGAGACGGCGACGAAGGCCGCGCGTGGTGGCGCCGTCATGGGCAGTGAGTTCATCGAGCACCGCCTGGTAGTCGGCGGGCTCGACCACCACGGCGACATCCTCATGGTTCTTGGCGGCGGCGCGGATCATGGCCGGTCCGCCGATATCGATATTCTCGATGCAGTCCTCTTCGCCGGCGCCTTTGTCGACGGTGGCCTCGAACGGGTAGAGGTTGACCACCAGAAGGTCGATCGGAACGATGCCATGGGCGGCCATCGACTTGGCGTGCTCGGCGTTGTCGCGGATGGCGAGCAGGCCGCCATGGACCTTGGGATGCAGGGTCTTGACCCGTCCGTCCATCATCTCGGGAAAGCCGGTGAGGTCGGCGACGTCGAGCACCTTGAGCCCGGCTTCGGCGATGGCCCTGGCGGTGCCGCCGGTGGAGACCAACTCGACGCCGCGGCCGGCCAGGGCCCGGGCGAATTCGATCAGGCCCGACTTGTCGGAAACGGAAATGAGGGCGCGGGTCACGCGGCGCGGATGATCGGTCATGGCGATGGGTCCAGGGGGATGATGTTGCCCGCCGCCTAGCACGAATTGGCCGGCCGAGAAACCGCCGGACCGGACTTTCCGGCACGAAACGAAAGAATTGACCGATAATGCACCTTCGTGCCGCGCCTCCTCACAGGCCGGCTGATGCAAGGTCGCAAGCGGGGCGTGGAACCGGCAGCCGCGCCGTCGTCCTGAAGCGCCCGCGCAGCAACCCAACTCAGAGCGGTAGTTCCGGCTCCTTGCGGATGTTGCGCCGCGCCGCGGTGGCGGAGGCCGAACTCGTCGAGCGCACGAAGGTCCAGCGGACGCTGGCCGCGTGCCGCGCGTTCTGGTGGATCACGATCTGGACGGTGCGGCGCGGCCCGTCGGTGCCGGCGAGGAAAACGCTTTCCTCGAGTTCCACCCGGTCGTCCAGCGCCTCGAAGGTCCACACGTCGCGGTTGGGAAGAACCAGCATGACGCCGCGGGCATCGCTCAGGCGGCTCGCCTTGACCGATGGGTGCAGATGAAAGCGCAGGGCGAAATCGTCCGACCCGGAACGGATGCGATGGCCGGGCGGGCTCGTCAGCGTATCTTCGCCGTCGAGCCGGCTGCCGTCGTCGGCCATGACCAGCACCCGGCGGTGCACCAGCCCGAACTGCGACAGATAGCCGTCATGGGAGGCCGTGAGCATGACGCCGTTGCTCACCGTCTCGCGATAGGCCTCGACCGTGGTCGGTCCGCGGCTGATCGGCGAGCCGTGCAGCATCCGCTTCATCGCCGCGAACTCGACGAACTGGCAGGACGAGGTTTCGTGATAGGTCAGGGTCGAATGCGCCGCGGTGCTGCGGGCGAAACTTCGCCAGTTGTCGCGACCGGTTGGCGGCATGCCGCAATTGGTGACGATCCGCGCCGTGCCCGACGACAGTTCGAAGGACAGGCAGCCGGCATGGGCGTCGAGGCTGACGCTGGCCAGCGGCGGCGGGCCGGCGTCCATGATCAGCGTCATCGATGCGGCGTCGAGACGCTGGAAGCCGCTATGCGGCATGCTCGCCATCGGCGTGCCGTGGGTATCGTCATAGGCGAGCAGCGTCGCCACCAGGTCGCCCGACGTCACGCTCATGCCGTTGAACAGCGCGAAACTGCCGTCGCCGTGGCGGAAGAAGCGCAGCATCGGCATCATGCGGTCGATGGCGTTGAGCAGGGTGGAGGGCGGCGCGATGTTGCGGGCCGCGAAGGTCTGGCGCAACGGCAACAGATCGAGCAGCAGCTCGATCATGGCGCCGGGGTTGCGCGAGATGTGGCCGCCGTCGGGGAGGATCTGGCGCAGCAGTTCGTCCGACAGCCGCCGCGTCGCGCCGCGAATATGGCGGCCCTGATTGGCAAGACACAGCGCCGCATAGCACAGCGCGATCTGCACCTGAAGCCGCGGCACGCCGTCGACGATGTCGATCATCGTGTAGCGCAGGTAGCGGATCTCGCGAGTCAGCCCGCGCAGGTAACGGCGATAGAATTTGCTGTCGGTGTCCGACAGCACGAGAGGCGCCTGGGACAGCAGCGAAATCACGCGCCTTGCAAGCACGTCGGCGCGCCAGGCCACGTCGCTGCTGTAGCGGCCATTGGTGAGCCAGTCCTCGATCAGCGAGCGGGCATTGGCCCGGGTCAGCGCCGAATCCGCGGCCCGCAGGTGGCGCAGCCAGCCGAATCCGAGCAGCGCGGCCGCCCAATCCTCCGAGGGCGGCGCGATCTCGAAGATCGATCGGCCGTGACAGGTGACGATCTTGCCGGCGAAGACGAAGCGCCCGGCATAGATCTCGGCCGCGCGGGTGGCGTCGGTGGTGCGCAGGTCCTGCGGGGCGATGATCAGGCGGTCGGCCCGCGAGGGAACGAGTCGCGACAGCGCCACCGATCCTTCGCCGAGGCGTGCCGCGGTCTTGCGCGCGAAGCGCCCCAGCAGCAGCGTCGAAATCTGTCCTCGTTGAGCGGCCGACACGCGCACCTTTGCCGGGGTGAGAATCGATGCGAATCCTTTTAGTCTGGAAACGCGCTGAGCACACCATGGGACGAATCAGGCGGGCCGAATCAGTCTGGCCGGGCCAGACAGCCGGGGACCTTACGTCATCTCTTGGCTTGCCGGGCTCTTGACCAGCCGGGCGGCGTAGAAGCCGTCGATCCCGGCCAGCCGCGGGTCGGCATGGGGCAGGTGGCAGGGCAGGGTGCGAATCTCGCCCAGCGCGGTCAGCAGCTCGGCGCGGCCGCCGACCTCGCTCGGCTCGACCGGCGAGCGGCTCATCCCTGATTCGCCCGCCAGCAGCGCGGCGATCGCCTGTTCGCCCTCCTCAGGTTCGAGCGAGCAGGTGCAATAGACCAAGGTGCCGCCGGGCTTGAGCAGGGTGACGGCCTTCTGCAACAGGCGCCGTTGCAAGCCGACCAATGCCGCGATATCGGCCTCCTGCTTGAGCCAGGCGACATCGGGGTGGCGGCGCAGGGTTCCGGTGGCGGTGCATGGCGCGTCCACCAGGACGCCGTCGAACGGGCCGCCCTGCCACTCGACCGCGTCCGCCACCACGGCATCCGCCGTGAGCGACAGGCGGGAAAGATTGTCGCGCAGCCGCGCCACCCGCGCGGGTGACCGGTCGACGGCGGTGACGAGGGCTCCTGCATGAGCGAGCTGGGCGGTCTTGCCGCCCGGGGCGGCGCAGAGATCGGCAATCGTCCTGCCTTTGACGTCGCCGAACAGTTTTGCCGGGAGCGCGGCGCCGGCATCCTGCACCCACCACTGGCCCTCGGTGAAGCCGGGCAGCAGAGTGATCGGTCCCTGCAGCAGCGTCCGCACCGTGCCGGTGGGCAGCAATTCGCCATGGAGGCGGCTGGCCCAGGCTGCAGCATCGCCTTTCACCGTCAGGTCGAGTGGAGGTTCATGGCTGAGTGCGCGCGCCATGGCGCGCGCAGTATCCTCGCCGTAATGGGCGATCCATCGCGTCATCAGCCAGGCCGGAACGTCGAGCGACTGGGATTCGACCTCGGCGATCAACGGACGTGCTTCACGGGCGCAGCGGCGCAGCACCGCATTGACGAGACCGGCGTAACGCGCCGCGCGACGGTCGGCCTGGACAAGTCGGACCGAGAGATCGACCGCGGCATGATCGGGGACATCCATCCACAGGATCTGCGCGGCGCCGATCATCAACGCGCTCTGGGCGCGCGGCGCGTCGCTCGGCAGGCCCTTGTCAAGAAGCTGGGAGAGGACATGGCGCAGCGTGCCGAGGCGGCGCAGCACGGTGGCCACGAGGCGCCGCATCAGGGCGCGGTCGCGATCCGACAGCGTCCTCAGTGCGGGATGGGCCGCGGCGCCGTCGAGCTGGTCGTCGAGCATGCGCCGCTTGTGCAGCACGCCGTCAAGAATATCCGCCGCGATCCGGCGCGTGGCGAGGCCTGGAACCTCGGAAGGCGGAACGAATCGCGAAGGGCTCATGCGTCAGGAAACGTTGCTGTGGGGGGAAAAGATATCACGACGGTTCGTCGCGGCGGGATGATCACCCTGGCATGCGAATATGCCAAATGTAAGAAGTGCCATCGTTATATCACGGAGTTGCCACCACGATTCCGCGTCGTCATCGCTGCCGCGAGGCGCTATGATGGCGTTCTGCTTGTGTCCTGTCTGCGAATGACCGCTTCATTTGCCGCACGGTCGGACGGTCATTCGCACCGCAAAGGGCATAGGCAATTGCGAGACGCTGCACGAGTGGAGAAGTCATGACGATCGACGCCGCGCCGGACGACAAAGCCGAGCCGCAGACCGAAGCTCCGGCGAGGCCGCTGCCGCCGGCGGCGCAGCGCGCTCTGGCCGAAGCCGCCGAACGGCGCGCGAAGACCGAGCGCGAGGCGCAGGCGCGGCCGAAGGAAATGCAGGGCCCGTCCGGTCCGGAACCGACTCGTTACGGCGACTGGGAGCGCAAGGGCATCGCCTCGGACTTCTGACTTTTCTCGGAGTTCTGGCTTTCCAAGATCGGGCGAATCAATCGAGCGCGGTGCGCATCGGACGCTCCCGCGGCTCTGTTTTGCCTCAAATACCCCACCGACCCTCACAATCGTTCTCGTTTTGTGCTAGATTCGCAACGGTCCAGCGCGCCGAGCTCTTCTCCCATGTGGCTGCATCCTCGCCTGAATTCGCCCTGGCGCCATCGCTTCGCGGCGGCCTTGCCGTGGGTCTTCGTGATCGGAATCGCTGTCGGCACCATGTTGCCGTTGCGCCGGCTTCTCCATCTGCCGCCGGCCTGGCCGGACCGCGCCCAGGAGGTGTTGTGGCAGGGCGGCCACGACGCGCGGTATCAGGTGGATGTGTTGCGCACCGTCGACGGCGATACTTTCGTCGCCCGCGTCCGCCTGCCGGACCGCAGCGTCGTCACGCGGGTGCGGCTGCGCGGCATCGATGCGCCCGAGCTCAAGGCCCAATGTGCGCGCGAGCTACGCATGGCGGAAGCGGCGACGCGGTCGCTGCGCGCGCTGCTCGATCAGGGCGGCGTCACGATCTTCAATATCGGCCCTGACAAATATGCCGGCCGGGTGGTGGCCGATGCGGCAACGACCAGCACCGCCAACATCTCCGCCGCGTTGCTCGCCGCTGGTCAGGTCCGCGGTTATGACGGCGGCCACCGCAGCGGCTGGTGCGGTGGTGCCTGGAGCTTCGGGCGCTGACGCCCGGCCAGCGACATCGGCCGCACTAGTGTCCTGTCTCCGAATTACCGCTTCATTTGCCTCACCCTCGCACGGTAATTCGGTGACATACGGACACTAGCAAAATCAAAAGCTAGTGCGGCTTATGTCTCGCAATTGCCTACAGGGGCTTGCCGCGAAGGGCATAGGCAATTGCGAGACGCCACACTAGTGTGCGGTCACCACCACGGGGGCGCCGACCGAGACGCGCTCGAACAGGTCGGTGATGTCCTCATTGTACATCCGGATGCAGCCATAGGAGACATAGCCGCCGATCGATGACCGCATGCTCCGGCTGGTGCCGTGGATGGCGTAGTGGCCGCCGCCCGACAGCGTCATTGCGGCAACCCCCATGGGATTGGCGGGCGAGCCGCCGGGAATGACGTCGGGAAGCGAGGGCTTGTCGTGCTTCACATCGGCCGGCGGGGACCAGGCCGGATAACGATATTTGCCGTCGATCCGGGCGGTGCCGGCCCACTGCTTGCCGGCCTTGCCGACGCCGACCGGATAGCGCATCGCGCGGCCCTCGCCGAGCACCAGATAGAGTTTGCGCTGATCGGTCCGTATCACAATGGTGCCGGGCTCATAGCTTTGGGAAAAGGCGACCAGATCGGAGTGCGCCTGCGCCGGGCTGAAGGCCATCAGGGTGCCGGCCGCCGCCAGCATCGCGAGGACTTTCGCGGACATTGTCGTCTCCAGTTTCCGTCATCCGGGCGTTCGGCCTGCCGGCCGCCGCGGCCATCAATGATTCGCAATCATCGGCGGTATCGGTAACCAAAGCCCCCCTGCCGTAACGGCCAGAAATAAAATTCGCGTGGCAAAGTAAATGACGTGAAAACAACACCTGCCGGCAAAGCGCCGGGCGAGGGGATTTGGCGTTGATCTGACGCGCGTCCGACGAATTCGCTGCAATGCTGTACGAGCGTCAGATCCTCCGCACTTTGATTTTGCTAGTGTCCCGATGTCTCCGAATGACCGTGCGAGGGTGAGGCAAACGAAGCGGTAATTCGGAGACAGGACACTAGGTTTTTGTTTTGGTGCGTTTTCTTCGCGCGAACCGGTATCCACTTCGCGGGAAAACGTTCTGGCACACCAAAACGCCGAGGTGGTTCTCGGGCCGGCGGGCGCGCCCTTCAGTCCCGCTTGTTCTGGCGGTGCTGCACCAGGTCGTCGACCACGGTGGGATCGGCCAGGGTCGAGGTGTCGCCGAGCGCGCCGAACTCGTCCTCGGCGATCTTGCGCAGGATGCGGCGCATGATCTTGCCGGAACGGGTCTTGGGCAGGCCGGGCGCGAATTGGATGAGGTCGGGCGAGGCGATCGGACCGATGTCCTTGCGCACCCAGGCCACGAGCTCCTTGCGCAGGTCTTCCGTCGGCTCTACGCCCGTCATCAGGGTGACGTAGGCATAGATGCCCTGGCCCTTGATGTCGTGCGGATAGCCGACCACCGCCGCCTCCGAGACGAGGGCATGCGCGACCAGCGAGCTTTCCACCTCGGCGGTGCCCATGCGGTGCCCGGAGACATTGATGACGTCATCGACCCGCCCGGTAATCCAGTAATAGCCGTCCTCGTCGCGGCGGCAGCCGTCGCCGGTGAAGTACTTGTTCGGATAGGCCGAGAAATAGGTCTGCATGAAGCGTTCGTGGTCGCCGAACACGGTACGCATCTGTCCCGGCCAGGACCGCGCGATGCAGAGATTGCCCTGGGTCGCTCCCGCCAGCACCTGGCCGTCGGCGTCGACGATTTCCGGCACGACGCCGAAGAACGGCTGCGTTGCCGAGCCCGGCTTGAGGGCGGTGGCGCCGGGCAGCGGCGTGATCAGGATGCCGCCGGTTTCGGTCTGCCACCAGGTATCGACGATCGGGCAGCGACTCTCGCCGACGACGCGGTAGTACCATTCCCAGGCTTCCGGATTGATCGGCTCGCCGACCGAGCCGAGCAGGCGCAACGACGCGCGCGAGGTCTTCTTCACCGGGCCGTCGCCGGATTGCATCAGGGCGCGGATCGCGGTCGGCGCCGTGTAGAAGATGTTGACCTTGTGCTTGTCGATGACGTTCCAGAACCGCGAATTGTCCGGATAGTTCGGCACCCCTTCGAACATCAGCGTGGTGGCGCCGTTGGCGAGCGGGCCATAGAGAATGTAGCTGTGGCCGGTGACCCAGCCGACGTCCGCGGTGCACCAGTAAATGTCACCCTCGTGGTAGTCGAAGACGTAGTGGTGCGTCATCGAGGCGAAGACGAGGTAGCCGCCGGTGGTGTGGACGACGCCCTTGGGCGCGCCGGTCGAGCCCGAGGTGTAGAGGATGAACAGCGGATCTTCCGCATTTATCTCCTCGCACGGGCAGTCGGCACCGACCTTGGCGGCGGCGTCGTGATAATAGATGTCGCGGCCGGCCTTCATGGGCACGGCGCCGCCGGTGTGGCGCACCACGACGATGCTCTCGACGCCGCCGGCCTTCTCGGCCGCGGCGTCGGCATTGGCCTTCAGCGGCACCTTCTTGCCACCGCGCAGGCCTTCATCGGCGGTGATCAGCACGGTCGAGCTCGCGTCCCTGATGCGGCCGGCGAGCGAATCCGGCGAGAAGCCGCCGAACACCACCGAGTGGATCGCACCGATGCGGGCGCAGGCCAGCATGGCGTACGCCGCCTCGGGGATCATCGGCAGATAGATCGTGACTCGATCGCCCTTCCTGACGCCGTGCGCCTTCAGCACATTGGCGAATTTGCAGACTTCGGCATGGAGCTGCTTGTAGGTGATCTTGCGGTCGTTGGTCGGATCGTCGCCTTCCCAGATGATCGCGACCTGATCGCCGCGCTTGGCCAGATGCCGATCGATACAATTATAGGCAACGTTGAGCGTGCCGTCCTCGTACCACTTGATCGATACGTTGCCGGGCGCGAAGGAGACGTTCTGGACCTTGGTATAGGGCTTGATCCAGTCGATGCGCTTGCCGTGCTCGCCCCAGAACCCGTCGGGATCCTTGATCGACCGCGCGTACATCTCGCGATAGCCGGCATCGTCGATATAGGCGCGTTTCGCCCATTCAGGGGAAACCGGGTAAACCTTCTCTGACATGCGTCCTCCCGTCACCTGTTCGCCGCCATCGAGGGCAGTGCGAGTTTCATTGATTATGCGCTGCCGTGTACGGCGATCTCAAGTCGAAAGGAATAGGACTTTTGTCGGCGCCGCCGCGGCGCCTTCCGCCCGATCCTGCCAGGCCGGAACAAAGGGGGAAGCCCTGGCATTCCTGATCCGACCCGTCCGTCCGCTCCAGTTTTTCAACGATCGCGGCATTGGGCGGAGAGCTGCGTCATGGATCTGCACGGGCCGTCGTCACCGTCTCCTGCGTCCTCGCGCAGGTGCTCCCGGCAGGCGGCGGGAGATCGCGGCAATGGCAGTACGCCGGCGCCGCCGGGCGGTCCGTCGGTCGATCGCCTCGCCCGCAAGCTGGGACTGAAAATCGGCGATCCGGCGGCGCTCACCGTGCTCCGCGTGAACTTGTTGACCTCCATCGCAAGACGCGAGCAGTTGCTGGCGAAGGTAGTGGCCGCTGCGGTGGGATGAGGCGCAGCTCCCTTATGTCTGCGAATGACCGTTCGGGCGTGCGGCAGATGGAGCCGTTATTCGGAGACGAGGACATCAGTGGATCGCCGCAGACCTAATCTCCCACCGCCTCCACACCACGCAGCCCCCACACCACCGTGTGCTTGATCTCGGAGTCCTCGAGCTCTCGCGTCACCGGAACGCGATAGTGGGCGAACTCCGTTAGCCGCGCCTTGGGCAGATAGCTGCGACCGGGATCACCGATCAGCACGAGGGCGCCGGCTGCCTGCATCCGCTCCAGAAAGGCCAGCGCCCGCGCGGCGGTTCCGTGCTCGTAGAAGATGTCGCCGGCCAGCACAGTTTGCGCCATCGGCGCTTCGTCGCCGGCAAGCAGATCCGCGGCGGTGGTCGCGACCGCCACGTTGTTGGCGGCGGCGTTGAGCGCGATGGCGGCGCCGGCGAAGGCGTCGACGTCGGCGGCGAGCACGCGCCTTGCGCCGGCTTTCATCGCGGCGATTGCGACGAGGCCCGAACCCGAGGCGAGATCGATGACATTCCTGCCGGCGACACAGTCCGGATGATCGAGCACATAGCGTGCGAGCGCCTGGCCGCCGGCCCAGGCGAAGGCCCAGAACGGCGGCGGCAGTCCGGCCTGGCCGAGTTCTTCTTCGGTCTTCGACCATAGCGGCACCGCCTCGTCGGCGACATGCAGCGAAATTTCCGGCACAAGCGGAACCGGGCGCAGCCGCGTATTGGCGATGATGAACGAGGTCGGATCCGTGATCAGGTTGTTCACAAGCCGCCGAGCTTGCAGACGTGTTTCCACTGGCTGGCAGTGACCGATTGCACCGATAGGCGCGACAGCTTGACGAGCTCCATGTCGGCAAGCGCCTTGTCGGCTTTGATCGCCGTCAGCGGAACAGGCTTCGGCAGCTTGCTGTCCGCCTTGATGTCGACGCAGACGAATTTGCCGCTCTCGTCGGTCGGATCGGCGTAATGCTCGCGGATGATCTCGACGATGCCGACGATCTCCTTGCCCTCGTTGGAATGATAGTAGAACGCCTTGTCGCCCTTCTTCATCTTCATCAGGTTGAGCTTGGCCGTGTGGTTGCGCACGCCGGTCCAGGCTTCGCCCTTGGCGCCTTTGGCCGCCTGCTGGTCCCAGGACCATACGCTCGGCTCCGATTTCACCAGCCAATAGGCCATTTCTCACTCCTATCCTTCCGCCTTGAACGGCCGCGCCAGCAGGGTCTGGATGGCGCCATCGACGTCGATGCGGCCCTCGAGAATCGCCGCCACTGCGGCGGTGATCGGCATGTCGATGCCGCGCGCGCGGGCGATGTCGAGCAGTACCTGCGCGGTGAAGGCACCCTCGGCGAGCTTGCCGTGCGACGCGGTGGCGGCGCTCTCGCCCTGGCCCAGCGCCACGCCGAAGGAGAAATTGCGCGACTGCGGGCTCGAGCAGGTCAGGATCAGATCGCCGAGCCCCGACAGGCCCGACAGCGTTTCGATCTGGGCGCCGCAGGCGCGGCCGAAGCGCAGCAGTTCGGCGAAACCGCGGGTCGTCAGCGCCGCCAGCGCCGAGGCGCCGAGACTGCGGCCGGCAACGATGCCGGCGGCGATCGCCAGCACATTCTTGGCGGCGCCGCCGATCTCGACGCCGCGCACATCGGTGGTGTGATAGGGCCGGAAGGTCGGCGAGCCCAACGCCTGGCACAGCGCCGCCGCCACCTCCTCGCGCGCCGCGGCGAGCGTCACCGCGGTCGGCAGGCCGCGGGCGACGTCGTCGGCGAAGCTCGGCCCCGACAGGATCGCCGGGATGGTCCGCGGTGCCTCCTCGGCGATCACCTCCGTCATGAAGCGATGGCTGCCGCGTTCGATCCCCTTGGCGCAGGCGACCACCACGGTGCCGTCGCCGAGGACGTCGGCGAGCGGCTGCAGCGCGGTGCGCAAGGCTTGTGCCGGCACAGCCAGCAGCACGACCCCGGCGCCGGCTGCGTCGCTGGCGTCGGCGCTGATGCGGATCGCGGCATCGAGCGTGACGCCGGGCAGGCGTGGTGACTGGCGGCTCGCCGCGATGTGGCGCGCGTCGCGGGCGAGCAGCATAACGGCGCGGCCGGCGCGCGCGGTGGCATTGGCGAGCGCCGTGCCCCAGGCGCCGGCGCCGACCACAGCTACGGAGGCGAACGAGGAAGCGGATGGAGGCACCGTCATTTCAGTGCTGGGCCTTGGTATTGGCGAATTGCGCCGGCACCACCGCGTCGGCGTCGAGCCGCCAGCGGGCCCGCGGTGCCGAATCGAGGCCGTCGACGAGGCCGAGCGCCAGCCGCTCCGCGCCGGTCCATGCGATCATCGCGCCGTTGTCGGTGCATAGCGCCGGCGGCGGCACGATCAGCGGCGTGCCCGCGCGCGATGCCACCCCTTGCAGGGCGGCGCGGATCGCCTGATTGGCGGCGACCCCGCCCGCCGCGACCAGCGCCCGCGGCTTCCCGAAGCGCTCGGCGAACAGCGTGAGCCCGACATCGAGCCGGTCGGCGATCGATTCGGTCACCGCCGCCTGGAAGCTGGCGCAGAGATCGAGGGTGTCCTGGGCGCCGAGCGGCGCGAGGCGGTCGGCCTCGTTGCGAACCGCCGTCTTCAGTCCGGACAGCGAGAAGTTGGCATCCTTGCGGCCCATCATCGGCCGCGGCAGCGCAAAGCGGGTCGGGTCCCCCGACGCCGCCAGGCTCTCGACCTGCGGCCCGCCAGGATAGGGCAGGCCGAGCATCTTCGCCACCTTGTCGAAAGCCTCGCCGACCGCATCGTCGACCGTGGTGCCGAGCCGGACATAATTGCCGACACCGAGCACGGCGACGATCTGGGTGTGACCGCCCGAGGCGAGGAACAGGCAATAGGGGAAGTCGAGCGGGCCGAGCAGCCGCGGTGTCAGCGCATGGGCCTCGAGATGGTTGACCGCGATCAGCGGCGTGTCATGGACCAGCGCGATCGCCTTGGCGGTGGTCAGGCCGACGATGACCCCGCCGATCAGCCCCGGGCCGGCGGCGGCGGCGATGCCGTCGAGCTTGTCAAAGCTCATGGCGGCATCCTTCATCGCGGTCGCGATGATGCCGTCGAGCAGTTCGACATGGGCGCGGGCGGCGATTTCCGGCACCACGCCGCCATAGGGGGCGTGCTCGGCGATCTGGGAGCGCACCACATTGGACAGGATCCTGCCGGTTCCGTCCGGCGCACGTTCCACCACTGCGGCGGCGGTCTCGTCGCAGGTGGTCTCGATTCCCAGCACCGTCAGCGTGGTCGCCGTCGTCAATTTCAGCCCTTGTTCCAACTTTGCCCGTCTCGGCTCTTGCCTTTGCGTCCGATCCGGCGTTCCCCTTCGCCGGGCCGCGGCGTTCCCAGCTGGGTCCGACGGTCGGGCGGGGGCCCGGTCGGGACCGGGTTGCCTCAAAACACCGTGTTTGATCAAAACGATAGAAGGTCCCCGGCAATTCTGCCAGAACCGGCGCAAGGCCAGCGCTGTATCATGACCGCGGCCTCGGCGACAGTAGGGAACACAACAGTGCAGCTGATGAGGGAGAGGTCGTGAGCGCAGCCGGCCAGGACACCGTGGTCACGATCGGAACGCGCGGCAGCCCGCTGGCGCTCGCCCAGGCGCACGAGGTGCGCGGCCGGCTGGCGCGCGCGCATGGGCTCGACGAGGACCGCATCGCCATTCGCATCATCCGCACCTCCGGCGACGCGATTCAGGACCGGCCCCTGCTCGAGGCGGGCGGCAAGGGACTGTTCACCAAGGAAATCGAAGAAGCGCTGCTTGCCGGCACCATCGATCTCGCGGTCCATTCCTCCAAGGACGTGCCGACCTTCCTGCCCGATGCATTGTGGCTGTCCGTCTTCCTGACGCGCGAGGACCCCCGCGACGTCTTCATCAGCCCGAAGGCCGCCTCGCTGCAGGACCTGCCCGCCGGCAGCATCGTCGGTACCGCTTCGCTGCGCCGTCAGGCCATGGTGCTGAGGCTGCGTCCGGACCTCAAGGTTGCGTCCATCCGGGGCAATGTCGAGACGCGGCTGCGCAAGCTCGCTGCCGGCGAGGCTGATGCCACGCTGCTGGCGCTCGCCGGGCTCAACCGTCTCGGCATGGCCGACAAGGCGACGTGCATCCTGTCGGTCGACGAATTCCTCCCCGCCGTCGGCCAGGGCGCCATCGCGATCGAATCGCGCCGCGATGACGATCGCACCAATGCCCTGGTGGCGGCGATCGGCGATGCCGACGCCGAAACTGCGCTCGCCGCCGAGCGCAGTTTCCTTGCGCTGCTCGATGGCTCCTGCCGCACCCCGATCGGCGGCCATTGCCAGGTGAGGGGCGATCGCATCGCGTTTCGCGGGCTGATTATCTCCCCCGATGGTCGCGAATCTTACGAGACCGCGCGCGAAGGTGCGCGCGGCGATGCGGTCCAGCTCGGCGCCGATGCCGCGCGCGAACTGCGCGACCGCGCCGGGGAAAAATTTTTCACCTTGTTCGGCGGGGCTTGACCATGGCTGTCCTTGTCACGCGGCCGGCCCCTGACCACGAGGCGACTGCGGCGGCCCTGCGCGACAAAGGCATCGATGCCGTCCTGGCGCCGTTGATGCGCTGCGAGACAGTGGCGTTTGCCGATGACGGCGCCGACTATGCCGGCGTCATCGTCACCAGCGCCAATGCGCTACGCGCCATCGAGGATCATCCGATCAGGCAGCGGCTGCTCGCGCTGCCGCTGTTCACGGTCGGCGAGCATTCCGCCGCGGCGGCGAAGGCTGCCGGCTTTGACAAAGTGGTGATCGCGAAATCGAAGTCGGCGCGCAATGCGGCGGCGCTCGCCGAACTCGTGGCGCGCCATTCCAAGGGCGCGCCGCCGCCATTCCCGCTGCTCTATCTCGCCGGCGCCGAGGTTACCCGCGACATCGGCGCCGATCTCGCGGCGCGCGGCTTCTCGGTCGTAACCCGCACGGTCTACCGCATGGCACCGCTCGCGCATCTGCCGAAGCTGGCACTCGATGCGTTTGCCGCAGGACGCATCGCGGCGGTGATGCATTATTCTCGGCGCAGCGCCCGGGCGTTTCTCACGGCTGCGCGCATCGAAGGGGTCGAGATCTCGGCCTTGGCGCTGCCGCATTGTTGTCTTTCCGATGCGGTCGCCGAGGTACTGCGTGACGCCGGTGCCGCCCGGGTGGTGGTGGCGCGCAATGC
The DNA here is from genome assembly GCF_024181725.1 of Bradyrhizobium sp. WD16. Lineage (NCBI taxonomy): Bacteria > Pseudomonadati > Pseudomonadota > Alphaproteobacteria > Hyphomicrobiales > Nitrobacteraceae > Bradyrhizobium > Bradyrhizobium sp. WD16. The sequence continues at coordinate 2,010,032 of NZ_CP028908.1, forward strand.
CGACGAGGCGGCAATGATCGAAGCGGTGATGCGGGCGCTGCCGGCGCCGGCGTGCTAAAAGCTCACGCCGAAACCGAACCTTAAGCCTCCGCGACGCACCTCTCCGCGCATGATGATATTTCGGAAAAACCGGGTCACCTGCCGAAGTGGGATGCAAGTCTTGCCATTGCCTACAGGCGGCGGCAGTGGGAGTAGGCAATTGCGAGACGCCGCACTACACTGCGCCTGATCGGCAAGCTTCAGCGAACGTCACGGATCATGCGCAAGCAGAACGCAACAGGAGCACGAGCGAATGGCCGATGACGATACGCCGGGTGGTGGCGATGCGGCGGAGAGCGGCGCCGGAGAGCCGTCCCGTCGTCCGCGCACGCCGCCCACCATCGAGCTGAAGCCGTCACGGGTGGAAACCTCGGCACCGGAATCGACCGCAGAGGCCGGGTTCGAGGCGGCCGGCGAAGGATCTGTCGAAACGCCGGTCATTGGCGCTCAGGAGGTGCCCGGCCGGCGCCTGTCGCCGCTCCTGATCGCCGTTGCTGCATTGTCCGGCGCGGGGGCAGCCCTGCTGGTCGGCATTTTTGCGTGGTGGTCCGGCCTGATCGCCGGCAATTCGCTGCGTGCCTCCACCGTCGCCACCATCGAAACCATGGCTGCGCGCATTGCGCGGCTCGAGGAAGCGCCTTCGGTGCGGACCGATCCGGCCCTTGCCGAGCGCATCGAGGCACTCGAAAAGGCGGTGCTGCCGCTGCGCGACGGCGTCGCCGCGGTGCGCGGCCAGACCGAGCGTCTCGCCCAGACCGTCAACGATATCAAGGCCGCGCCCGCGGCCGCCGTGCCCTCGCCCGCTGCACCGACGCCAGACCTGTCGCCGCTCGAGTCCCGCGTCAGTCAGCTCGAGCAGTCGCTTGCCACCGTGAACGTGCAACTGACGCAGCTCAAGACGGCGCAGGACGAGACCTCGCACCGGACGGCGGAGACGCTGAAATCGGGACCCGCGGCGGATCAAGCGCTGCGACGCGCCGTCGTCGCCGCCGCCCTCGATTCGTCGGTGCGCAATGGCGAGCCCTATGTCGCCCGTCTGCGAGAGCTGAAGGCGATGAGCGGCGACGCCAATGAACTGGCGCCGCTCGAGGTCTTCGCCGCCCACAGCGTGCCCACCGCCGCGGAGTTGTGCGGCGAGCTGCTGGTGCTGCTCCGTCCGGCTACGACGGCGTCGAGCCCCGTTGCGCCGCCGCCGAGCGGCGGTCTGATCGAACGGCTGAAAGCGAGCGCTCTGCGTCTCGTCAGCATCCGGCGTAGCGACGAAGCGGCTCCCCAGTCGGACAATCCTGCGCTGGCGCGGGTCATCGCCGCTGCGCGCGCCAATGATCTCGATACGGCCCGACGCGAGATCGTCGCCTTGCCCGCAGCCGAGCGCAACCGTCTCAAGCCGTCGCTGCCGGCTTGGCTCGACAAGGTCGCTGCGCGTGAGGTCGCGCTCACCGCCGCACGCGAAGCCTCGGCGCAGGCGCTTTCCGCCCTTTCCAAATCCGCGCCGTAAGGCTCATCCATGATCCGTCTCATTCTCTTCCTCGTCGCCGTCGCCATCATCGCCCTCGGCGCCGCCTGGGTCGCCGATCAGGGCGGCAACGTGGTGCTGAACTGGAGCGGCTGGCGCATTGAGACGAGCGTGCCTGTCTTCGTGCTGGCGCTGGTGGTAACGCTGATCGTGGCGCTGCTGGTGTGGTCGCTCGTCACGGTGCTGCTCCGCGCGCCGGCGCGTTGGCGCCGTTGGCATCACGAGCGTCGTCAGGCCCGTGCCCGCCATGCCATCACCCATGGCCTTCTGGCCATCGGCACCGGCGATTCGGTCGCTGCGCGGCGCCATGCGGCGATCGCCCGGCGCGATGCCCATCAGGATCCGTTGACATTGCTGCTGCATGCCCAGGCGGCGCAGCTCGACGGCGACCGCGCCGGCGCCCGCCGCGCCTTTCAGGCCATGGCGCAGCGCGAGGACACCCGCCTGCTAGGCCTCCGCGGGTTGTTCGTCGAGGCCCAGCGCGCCGACGACGCCGCTGCGGCGCTCGCCATCGCCGAGGAGGCGCTGAAGATCGCGCCGGCCTCGCCCTGGGCGTGCCATGCGGTGCTCGGCTTCCGCTGCGCATCGGGCGACTGGGATGGCGCCCTCACCCTCGTCGCCGCGCAATTCACCTCCGGCCGCATCGATCGGGTGCAATATCACCGCGAGAAAGGCGTGCTGCTCACGGCGCGCGCCCTTGAATCGGAGACGGCCGATCGCGACCGCGCCCGCGAGTTCGCCTATGAGGCGGTCAAGCTTGCGCCCACGCTGGTGCCTGCTGCGGTGCTGGCCGCCCGCTTTCTGTCCGAAGCGCATCAGATCCGCCGGGCCATGCGCGTGATCGAGACGGCCTGGCTGGCGCAGCCGCATCCCGATCTCGCCGATGCCTATGCCCATGTCAGGCTCGGCGATTCGGCGCGTCAGCGCCTGACCCGGGTTGAGACGCTCGCCGCCAGGACCCCCGGTCAAATCGAGGGGGCGCTGGCGGTGGCGCGTGCCGCCATCGACGCCGGCGAATTCGGCCGCGCTCGCGCGGCGCTGGCGCCGTTCATCGGCGCGCCGACCCAGCGCGTCGCGATGCTGATGGCCGAGATCGAGCGCGCCGAGAACGGCGATACCGGCCGCGCCCGGGCCTGGACCCTGCGCGCGGTGCGCGCCGCGCTTGATCCGGCATGGACCGCCGATGGCTATGTCTCCGATCGCTGGCGGCCGGTCTCGCCGGTGAGCGGGCGGATCGACGCCTTCCAGTGGCAGACCCCGGTCGCCGCCCTCCCCTCCGACGCAGCCCTGCACCTCGACGCCGTTGCGGCGGACGAGGCTGCCCCGGGTCGTCTCGCGCCGCCGCCGCCGGAAATCCTCGCGCCCGCGGCGGCGCCGGAGGCGGAACCCGCGCCGGCAGCGGCGCCCGCCGATCCCGTCCCGGAGCCGGTCGAGGCTTCCCCGGCGACCGGGGAGCCTGCGGCGGCGGCAGAGCCGGAGAGCACCGAACAGACCCCCGCCGATACGCCGGCGGCCTCCGCCGGCGCGGTACCGGTCACGGAGACGGCCCCGCCGGTGTTCCGCCCGCGGGGCGACATCAAGCCGGAGGCCAGGCCCGCGGTGCCGCCGATCATCCCCCTGGTGCGCCCGCCGGACGATCCCGGGGTCGATGAGGCCGGCCGGAACGACGGCTACGATCCGCTGTATCCGCCTCAGGAGCAGCGCGGCGGCTGGCGCGGTTTCCTCGCCCGCTGGGGCGCCTGAGCCGTCCTGCGGCCGGGCGCCTTTCCTTCCTTGCCAATCGGGGCCTTCGGCTTTATCAGGAGCCGCGCCAGAGCGCATAGGTTCGCCGCAATAGCTCAGCTGGTAGAGCACATCATTCGTAATGATGGGGTCGGGGGTTCGAATCCCTCTTGCGGCACCACTCTTCCAATGTCCGGCCCGGACTCATCGGTAACAGACCGTGCCCAAGACATGGGTGAGGGCCTCGTGCCGGATCTGTCCACCGAATCCTTCCTTTGCTGCCGATCAAGAAATGCCGGACTGTCGCCGCCGCGACAGCCCGCCACCGTGCTACTCTTGTTTGTTCTGATCCTCGCGGCTTGTCGATGCGTTGCTGGCCCGCGGCTTCGAGAACCTTACCGTGCTCGATCTCTCGGCGGGGGCTCTGACCAGCGCGCGCCAGCGGCTCGGCCCGCGCGCCGCCCTTGTCAACTGGATCGCCGCCGAGGTCACCGCCTGGCTGCCGCAAGCGAGCTACGACATCTGGCACGACCGCGCCGCCTTTCATTTTCTCACCGCGCCAGAGGACCAGGCGGTCTACATGGAGCGGCTGCGGAGCGCCCTTAAGCCAGGCGGCCATGCCATTATTGGCACCTTCGCGCTCGACGGACCGGAGAAGTGCAGCGTCTCGCTCACTGGCGGACCACCGCAAAAGTCCAAATCGAGATGACGCGGGACAATGCGGTATCTCTGTTGGGGGACTAAAGAAGGCGTTGGAGTAGCCCGATGACAATGATTGCAACTGCACCGGCATCTCGCATCATCGCGACGAAAGAGGACGTGGAAGCGTTCGCCGGGTCGTGCGTGTGGCTGCGATCTCAATGGGTGCACTTCACAACGTTGTTTGAGGGTACGGACCTTCAGCGCGAGCTTTTGGAGAGCACCGCTCATACGTTCTTCTATGATCTCAACCACATGTTCATCGAGCATTTGGTTCTTCATATTTGCCGGCTGACCGACAATGCTGAATCGCTTGGCCGCGAGAACCTCACCGTAAAATTCCTGATCGAGCATTCGGATTTCTCGAACGCGACGTGGACCGCATCGAATTCCAGCGGATCGGGCAAGGCCGCGCGACCAGATTTGGCTTCCACTCGCCGCCCGCTCCCGCGTTCAAGAACACCACGAGCGTCTTGCCGCGCGCGTAAGACTTACCGTTCTTCCGCTTGTGGTCAATCTGCGTCAGGATCAGTACTTGAAGATCAACCGCCGGGCCGCCGTCGTTCGCCGGCACGATGATGTGTTCCGTCACCCACGCGTCTGCCGTCACGGTGTCGTAGATGATTCCGTCGCCGCCGTTCGGATCGGTCGTCGCGGCGACTGTGATCCGACCGGGCGACCCTCTCGCGTGCTCCAGAACGGCGAACACAACCAATTCGTCAGAAGCTCACGCGGGAGCATGTTGCCGAAGTTCAGAATCTTTTTTCCAGTATGGAGTAGCTTCGGCTGTCGCGCGAACTTCTCCACCTCCTTCAAGCCAACGGTGAGGTTCTTAAGTCTCTTGGTCGGGAGTTTCATGCCCCGCGTCCTGCTTGTGCTCATCAGTGCGAGCGTCCGACGCGTTTGATCGCGACTGATGGCGCCCGCCGGATCGTTTGGTTCGTATACTCATGCGACTGAGTACTGGTCGGAGCGCGTTCGGATGATGCAGGAGTGGTCTGATTATCTCGACCAGTTGCGGCAGGGCGGAACTGTCCTGTCGTTTCCGATGGGCATGGGCGCCGCGTAGATCGCTGGTAGTTCTATTGGGGGGTGATTGGTCACCCCTTCGGCATCAGTCAGCTTTAGGTATCGCGGTGATGTATCGGCAGTGGAGCGGAAACGTCTTCCGAAAAAAACTCCTGAAAGATCCTGAACAGCCGGCCGCACGGCTGTGAACGACCCTGCGCGAAGACTCGATAAGGCAAAAATAAAGGGACCCGATAGCTAGAAATAAAGTCGTGCCACCGAAACACCGCGCTCGTTGAGAGAAATGAAACTGTCGCGGCCGCTGTTCATTGACGAAATAGAGGGCCGGGAGCAAAAACGGTTGTGCCGAAGGGGCGGTGCTCGGCGCTGGCCCACAGTCTCTGGACTGGTCGCCGCGTCTCCGGGGCAACGGGTAGGTGCGGGGTCGTCGCGGTCCGTGACAAAGGGGTCGGTCGTGGCGTTGCAGATTGCGCGCGGGCAGAGGTCGCGGAAACGTACCAGCATGCTGCGCGCGGCGCTTGGCTTGGGCGCTGCGCTGACGCTGGCTCTGCTGGGATCTCCGGGCGAGGCGCAGGCGCAGGCCTGCATAACGAGCGGCACCAATCAGGCTTGCACCAATTCGGTCGCCATTTCAGGCGGTAACATTGGTATTGCGGACACCGCCACCCTCGCCCTCACCAATAGGTCCACCGGCAGCGTCAGTGGAACCGGCGGCTTTGACGAAATTGGCTACGGCATCCTCGCCGGCACGGCTAACGTGAGCAACTGGGGCAGTATCTCCGGAACCGGCGGCGCAGGCGGCTTTTTCGGCGACGGCTACGGCATCTCTGCCAATGGCACCGCCACCGTGAGCAACTGGGGCAGCATTAGCGGAACCGGTGGCGCGGGCGGCTCTTTTGACGGCAACGACGGCCGCGGCATCTCCGCCGGCACCGCCACCGTGAGCAACTGGGGCAGCGTTAGCGGAACCGGTGGCGCGGGCGGCCCTCTTGAGGGCGGCGACGGCCGCGGCATTTCCGCCAGCGCTGCCACCGCGAGCAACTGGGGCGGCATTACCGGAACCGGCGGTGCGGGCGGCACAAACGGCGGCTCCGGCCGCGGCATCGACACCGGCCCTTCCGCTTACGTCGGCAACTGGGGCACCATTACCGGAACCGGCGGCGCCGGCACCTCCGGCAGCGGCGGCTGGGGCATCGGCATCTCCGCCACCACCGCCAACGTGAGCAACTGGGGCAGCATCTCCGGAACCGGCGGCGCGGGCGGCACCTTCGGCGGCAACGGCTACGGCATCCTCGCCACCACCGCCAACGTTTTCAATTGCGGCACCATTACCGGAACCGGCGGCGCAGGCGGTGGTCTCGGCTACGGCATCTTCACTTATGGTACCGCCCATGTGACCAACTGCGGCACAATCTCCGGCAGCACGGCGGCGCTGAACCTCACCAACAAGGCCGACACCCTGACGCTGCTGCCCGGCTCGAAGATCATCGGCGCCATCAACCTCGGCGGCGGCGGCGACACCGTCAATTTCAGGGTGGGCAATCAGAATCTTACCTTCGATACGCTCGCCGGCGCGACCATCACCAGCAACGTCCCGTTCGCGGTTTCGGGCAATCGGGTCGCCACGATCGACCCCACGCCCTTCGCGATGACCGACCGCAACCTGATGGATGTCACGCGCGCCGTCTCCTCGCTGCTGGGCGATCGCCTTGGCGACATGGGCATCGGAGCAGCGGGTCCGGCGCTCACCTTTGCGGGCGAGAGCGGCGCGAACGCACGGATCGCTGACGCCTTTGCCAACATCCCCGGCTCGTCGGCCTATGCCCCGGATGCAGCGGTGTTCAAGAACCCGACCGTGCAATATTCCGACGGCACGAGCGTGTGGGGGCGCGGCTTCGCCGGCGAGCGCGTGCAACAGGCCGAGGATACGCTGCTGCGCACCGTCAATCAGTTTTATGGCGGCATGGTCGGCGGCGACTGGCAGGCGCAGGCCAACCTGCGGCTCGGCGCCTTCATCGGCGCGGGCAGGACGCGCTCCAGCGAAGACCTCACCATGGGCGGCAATGAGGGCGACCTCGTCTTTGGCGGGCTGTTCGGACGCTACGCCTGGGGCGCCTCGTTCCTTGGCCTCGCCGTGCAGGGCGGCCACTCCAGCACCGACACCAGCCGCAACATCAACAACAACCTTGCCCTGGGCGGGCTCGAGACCGCCAAGGCGAGCTATAACGGTTGGTACGTCAGCCCGGAGGCGAGCTATGGCCTGCATTACGGGCTCGGTAGGCTGGCGGGCGCCTCCTACACGCTGACACCGAGCGTGAAGCTGCGTTATCTCTATGCCTCGTTCGACGGCTATACCGAGAGCGGCACGAGCGCGCCTGTGACCGTCGGCACTCGCGCGGTGCAGGGCTTCGAGGAACGCGGACAGCTCAAGCTCACGCGCACGCAGATGTTTGCGCCCACCGAGGCAATCATGACCAACATCTACGGCGGCGTGCTGGGCTTGCAACGCGCAGGCCGCACCACGGTTGACGCCATGTTGCTCGGTCAGGAAATGCCCTTCGCCACACTGGGCAAGAACGATGTGTGGGCCGGCTTCGGCGGGGCGGGCTTGGATATCCGCACCGGGCAGGTCGCGCTGTTCGGCTCGGCGGAATATCTCATTTTATCCGACTCAAGCTCCGTCATCAGCGGCCGGGGCGGCATCCGCCTATTGTTCTGATTTCGGACTTTGCGAGCTTGTTGGCATGAACGGGCAAATTTATCGCTTGAAATCTCGTAAGCTTATGTACGTGAGTACGGCTCCCTCTTGCGCCCCATTTTCTCAAGACTTGGCGCTCACGATTGACCGGCCGCTGCCTCCGCCGCTGTTCCGCCGCCTGAAATCTCCTGCGATGACGCAGCCGGCGCGATGCGCGACGTTGCGCGGCATGGCGGGACCGAGGCTCTCGGCGCGGCGCACAGAAGGTCTGGGCCGTCCGCGATAATGGCACTACAAGAGGTGACACCCGGCCTGCGAGTGTTGCCGCCTTGACGCCCTCTTCGACGCACGGTTCCTGCTCGATGCCTGCCAGCCGGCAGTGGCTGCCGGTTGCGGCGAGTTTCGCCGTATCGATCCTGATCGTCCTGCCGTCCCTTCCCGGGCGCATGAATGCCGATGCGCTCGACATGTATGGCGAGGGCTTGGGCGCGCCGTTCCACGACTGGCATCCGGTCATCATTCCCTGGCTGTGGCGGCAGCTCGGGGCGTCGCCGCAGCTGATCGCGCTGGAGACGATCCTTGTCGCCTTCTGCATGGTCTATGCGGTGGTCGCGGTCCTGCGGGCGAATGGGGTTGCGCCGCTCCGGGCGCTGATCGCCGCGGCCGCCTTCGCGCTGTTTCCGCCGGTGTTCGGTTATCTGGCTGCGGTCTCCAAGGACACCTGGCTAGCAGCCATTCTGGTGGCGATGTTCGCGCTGGCTTCGACGTCAAAAGGCGAGGTCGCCGCATCGGTCCGCGGGCTTCTCGCCGGGCTGGCGCCGTTCATTCGGCCCGAGACGATCCTGCTTGCCCCTGTGTGGGTCTGGAGCGAATATGCGCTGGCCTCGCGCAAAGGCGTGCGCCTCACCGTTGCGCTCGGCGCCTGCGCCTTTGCCGCGCTCGCCTTGACCTGGCTGGTCAACGAAGTCGTGAAGCCGGACCGCCGCCAGCCTGAAAGCGCGATCTTCCTGTTCGATCTCGCCGGCATTTCGGTGCGCACCGGGGAGCTGCTGCTCACGCCGGCGAGCTTTCCCGCACAGGATCTAGACGTGCTCAGGCGCCATTACCGGCCCGCGACCATCGCGCCGATCGCCTGGGACAAGCCCCACAGCGAGACGATCAGGTTCGTCCGCGGCGACGATCTCGCCGAGGTCCGGCGTCGCTGGATCGGCGCGATCCTCGCTCATCCGCTCGCCTATCTCGAGACCCGCGCTGGCGTCGTTGCGCCCTATCTGCGCGGCTACTGGGGCTTTCATCCACGTATCGACGCAAACGACGAGATCCACCTCTTCTGGCCGCGCCTGCACGAATTCGTCAACGCCTATCTCTGGGCGGTGCCGCCGGTCCTGTTCGCGCACTGGCTCCCGCTGCTCGGCGCGCCGCTGCTGCTCCTCGCCCTCTGGCGCTTCAAGCTCGGCGAGGGGCGGCCGGAATGGCGCGTTTATCTTACCCTTGCGATCGTCTACCAGCTTCTCCTGCTGCCGCTGATCAATGCCGCCGACTACCGTTATGGGTTCGTCAGCACCGTGCTATTCTTCCTCGTCCTGACGCTGGCGGCGCGGGACGTCGGACTGCGCCTCCACCGCCAGGCGGCGGCGCCAGCTGGTGCCAGCTCAAGTCTGGAGTGTGAGATGACGGATCCGAGCCGACGGGGGCATTGGGAGGCGGTCTATTCCAGCAAGGGCGAGCAGGAGGTCAGCTGGTTTCAGGACAGTCCCGAACCCTCGCTGTCGCTGATCGCGCTGACCGGCGCCGGACCGTCCTCGGCCATCATCGACGTCGGCGGCGGCGCGTCGCGGCTTGTCGATGCGCTGCTGGCGCGCGGCTTCGAGAACCTTACCGTGCTCGATCTCTCCGAAGCGGCGCTGGCGAGTGCACGCCAGAGGCTGGGCCAGCGTGCCGCGCGGGTCGACTGGATCGCCGCCGACGTCACCGCCTGGCAGCCGCAAGCGAGCTACGACATCTGGCACGACCGCGCCGCCTTTCATTTTCTCACCGCCCGCGAGGACCAGGCGGTCTACATGGAGCGGCTGCGGAGTGCCCTTAAGCCAGGCGGCCATGCCATCATTGGCACCTTCGCGCTCGACGGACCGGAGAAGTGCAGCGGCTTGCCGGTGGTCCGGCACAGCGCCGGCAGCATCGCCGCGCTGCTCGGCTCGGGCTTCACGCTGATCGACAGCCGTCGCCACGAGCACGTCACGCCCTGGGCGTCAGTGCAGAGCTTCCAGTTCAGCACCTTCCTCCGCGGCTGACCGCCGGCGGCGGGTCGTCGACATCACGACGATTGCCGGGCCATCCGCGGCACCAGCGCCGCGCGCCGCATTCGTTCGCGATGGGCGGTGTAGAGACCGCTGGCGACGATTACCGCCGCGCCCACGAACGTCCAGGCGTCCGGCACGTCGCCGAAGACGAGGTAGCCGAACAGCGTCGCCCAGATCGCCTGGGTGTAGCTGAACGGCGCCAGCGCGGACGCATCGCCCCAGCGATAGGCCAGCACCACCAGCCAGTGGCCCGAGGTCGCGGCAATGCCGATGCCGGCGCCGATAGCGACCTCCGTCCAGGTCGGCGTGATCCAGACGAAGGGCGAGAGCACCGACAGCGCGACGAAGCCGACCAGCGCCGACCAGGCCATGGTGGTCACGGAAGGGTCGCGGCCGGCGATGTTGCGCGTCACCACCAGCGAGCAGGCCCAGCACAAGGCGGAGCTCACCGCGAGCAGCGCCGCGGGATGGAAGGCGCTGGTACCCGGCCGCACCACGATGATGACGCCGATCAGCCCGGTGAGGGTGGCGAGCCAACGGCGCATGCCGACGCGCTCGGAAAGAAAGATGATCGACAGCACGGTGACGAAAATAGGCGAGACGAAACTGGTGGTTGTGGCTTCCGCAATGGGCAGGAAGCGCAGGGCCGTGACGAACAGCAGCGACGAGCCGACCAGCGTGGCGCCGCGGACGATCTGCGCCAACGCGTGGTCGGTGCGCAGCGCCTTGCGGGGATGAGCGGCGATTACGCCCGGGGCCATGATCAGGACGAAAACGACATAGCGCAGCCAGCCGATCTCGATCGCCGGCAGGCGGACCGCGAGGTACTTGGCCATGGTGTCGGAACTTGCCAGGAAGATGGTGGAGGCGATCACCAGCAGGATGCCGCGCAGCGGTCGATCGTAAGCGGCGCGGCGCAGGTGCGCGGCCTCGATCGCCTCGAGGTCGGATTCGATGAAGGGGGCGGCGGGGCTTGGCTGTTGTGGGGCGGGCGATGGCTTCACGGCGGGGTCCGGCCCCCCGCGGCGTGAATTGCGATTCGCGGGGATCAGCCAAGGCCTGTCCCATGCCGGCGCGGGCCGGGCAACGAAAACCAGCGCGGCTGGGGGCAGCCATGTCGCCATCGCGTGGCTGCAGCAGGCCGTCCGTCCGAATCCGGCTGATCCATTACCCAATTGTAACAAGCCCAACGTCTTCAGTGCGCTATGCTGACGCTGCGGCGCAGCGACTGACCGCACTGGTTCCGGTTCCCAATTGCATGGCGAGCCCTTTCACGCCATAGAACGGAGCCTCCGTGCTGGCACGGTTCGTGCTGCTTTTTTACGCTGCGAGGGTGCCCGCGGCCGCGGGCCAGATGGTCGATGCGATGCTTGATAAATTGCGCCAGTTCATTGCGGACGTGATCGTGCCCGATGGGCGGGGAGAACGTCATTTCGACGAAAGCGATCACCGCCTAGCGGCCACCGCGCTGCTGATCCACGTCATTTCGCTCGACGGCGCGCCGTCCGAAAATACGAAAGATAAGCTTCACAAACTGCTGGAAAATCGCTTCCATCTCGATCCGGGAACTGCGGACCGCTTGATCCGCGACGCCATGGTGGTGGAGGGCGAGGCCGTCGACCTCTATCATTTCACCAGCGTAATCATGCGTTCGGTCGACGAGGTTGGGCGATTGCGAATCATCGAGATGATGTGGGAGCTGGTTTTTGCCGATGGTCACGCCAGCGAATTCGAGGATAACGTCGTCTGGCGAGCTGCCGACCTGCTCGGCATCTCCTCGCGCGACCGGATCAATCTCAAGCACCTCGTTGAGGGGCGCATGACCGCCACCGACGCCGCCTCGTGAGTCAGGCCATGAACCAGATGCTCGATCAGGCGCTGCTGTCGCCGCGGCCCGGCGAGGTCGCGCCGGTCTGCGGCGCGGCTGCATCGACCCAGGCGGTCGCCGAACGGGTGACCCTGCTCACCGGCGCCTCCGCTGGAATTGGCGCCGAACTGGCGCGGATCTTCGCCGCGGACGGGCACCGGTTGGCCCTGGTGGCGCGACGCGGTGACCGACTGAATGCCCTCGCCGAGGAAATCACCAAGGCGGGCGGCCCGAAGCCGCTCACCATCATCTGCGATCTCGGGCGCAGCGATGCTTGCGACCTCATTGCCGATACCCTTGCCGCGGAGAAGGTCGAGGTCGAATACGTCGTCAACAATGCCGGCTTCGGCTTGATGGGCGAGGCGGTGGAGCTGGATCGCGCCGAACAGCTCGGCATGGTCGATCTCAACGTGCGGGCCATCACCGATCTGACGCTACGCTTCGCCGACAGCGTCATTCGCTGCAAGGGCGGCATTCTCAACGTCGCCTCCATCGCCAGCTATCTGCCGGGGCCGCGCATGGCGGTCTATTATGCGACCAAGGCCTATGTGCTGTCCTTCACCGAAGCCTTGCACCAGGAGCTGCGGTCCAAGGGTGTGCGGGTCACCGCGCTGTGTCCGGGACCGGTGCCGACAGAATTCCAGCTTCGCGCCGGGGTTGAGCCTGGCTTCGATTCTCGCCTGCTCAACATTCCCCCTTATGCGGTGGCCATGGCCGGCTATCGCGGGCTGATGGCCGGTCGGCGCGTCGTTCTGCCCGGCTTGGCCATGCGGCTCATTCCGCTGCTCTTGAGATTGGCGCCGCGACGCCTGGTGCTGTCGGCGGCCCATCGGGTCCAGACCAAGCGCTGAGCGGCCGATCATCTCGCGACATCGATGGCCATCGCCTCATTTGCGGGCAGCATTTGCCCAATAAATCTGTTCCGGTTTCGTTAATGAATTCGCTACTACTCTGACTTCCCGGGGTTGATTGTCGCGAAACGATGTCGTCACAGGCCACCCGTTTACAGCCTTCCTGTTTGCAGCCTTCCCGTTCGCAGGCGCGCGCCCTGCAGCTCCCGCCGATGCCGGCCGCTGCCCTACCGGTCCTCATCATTCTGCACCAGGAATGTTCGTCGCCCGGCCGGGTCGGCAACGCCTTGCGTGCCCTCGGCTTCGCCCTGGACATCCGCAGGCCGCGCTTCGGCGACGCTCTGCCGACGACGCTGGCCGGCCATTCCGGCGCGATCATCTTCGGCGGCCCGATGAGCGCCAATGACGAAGCGGACTATATCCGCCGCGAGATCGATTGGATCGCCGTCCCACTGAAGGAAGGCCGCCCCTTCCTCGGCATCTGCCTCGGCGCCCAGATGCTGGCGCGCCAACTCGGCGCGCGCGTTGCGCCACATCCCGAAGGCCACGTCGAAGTCGGCTATTACCCGATCCGGCCGACCGCCGCGGGCCGTCGCGTGGTGCCGTCGTGGCCGGATGAAGTCTATCACTGGCATGGCGAGGGCTTCGATCTGCCGGCGGGATGCGAGTTGCTGGCGGAGGGCGAGGCGTTTCCCAACCAGGCTTTCCGTACCGGCAGTTGTTTCGGCGTCCAGTTTCATCCCGATGTCACGATGGCGATGATGTACCGCTGGACGACCGGCGGTGGCGAGCGCATGGCGGCGCCGGGTGCCCGCGCGCGGGCCGACCACTTTGCCGCCCGAGCGGTGCACGACCTCGCCGAGCGCGCCTGGTTTGGCGCCTTCCTGCACCAATGGTTCGCCGGCGATTGCCGGCCGGCTCCTTCGGAGCCGGTGCTGCTTGAAGCCGCCGAATAGCCGCAGCGGCGCGGCCACGCCCGCCGCGTCGGCGGCTGGCGCGCTGGATTACAAATCTGCGGGCAGAGTCTAAAAGCAGCGAAACGGGAGCGGGGTGGTGGAGCCGAGGGGAATCGAACCCCTGACCTCCTCATTGCGAACGAGGCGCTCTCCCAGCTGAGCTACGGCCCCCCGCTGTTCCGGCGCAAAAGCGCCGACAGGCGCGCCATTTACAATCGCACCCCTTCGCAAGTCAACAAGAAGGTCCGGCCGGCGACCGTTGCGCGGAAGCCGGCTCGAATTTGAAACAGCGGGCTGTTTCTGAAAGGTATTTTGCCCCGGTCGTCCCTTGTTCCTCACGGGGCGAACCGGTAATTTGCCGCCGCGCCCACCGGACGGGCGCCATTTCCGGTTCCCTCGCGGCTCCCGGAGATCGAGCCCCTCCCGCGTCCGGACCGCGAGCCCGACCTGACATGCGCGCAATCCTCGATATCATCCTGATCGTTCTCGACCTCTATGTGTGGCTGCTGATCGCCTCGGCCATCCTGTCCTGGCTGATCGCCTTCAACGTTGTGAATACGCGCAACCAATTCGTCTCGACGGTCGCCGAGTTCCTGTACCGGATCACCGAACCGGTATTGCGCCCGATCCGCAATGTGCTGCCCGATCTCGGCGGGCTCGATATCTCGCCGATCATCCTCATCCTGATCATCATGCTGATCCAGCGGGTGATCACCTATTACGTCTATCCCAACGTGTTCTAAGCCGATGTATTCTCCGCCGATGCGGCGTGGGGTTCTGCAATGACCACCGCCTGGCGTCCGGCCGCAGATGGTCTGATGGTCGCGGTGCGGGTGACGCCGCGCGGCGGTCGGGATGCCATCGAAGGCGTTGAGGCGCTCTCGGACGGCCGCAAGGTGCTCAAGCTGCGGGTCCGCGCCGCGCCCGACGAAGGTGCTGCCAACGAGGCGGTGGTCGCGTTGCTGGCCGGCGCCCTGAAGCTGCGCCGCGCCGACGTCAGCGTGAAATCCGGCGCCACCGCCCGGCTGAAGCAGATCGCGCTACGCGGCGATGCCGCGGCCCTCGCCGAGGCGCTGGCGCGGCTGTGCGGTCAAGATCACTGAGGAGAAGCCATGACGGCAACCATCATCGACGGCAAGATCATCGCGGCTGACCTGCGCGCGCGCGTCGCCGCGGAAGTGGCGCGCGTGGGGCGCGAGCATGATCTCGTTCCCGGGCTCGCGGTGGTGCTGGTCGGCAATGATCCGGCAAGCGAGGTCTATGTCGGCAGCAAGGCCAAGCAGACCCGTGCCGCCGGCATGGTCTCATTCGAGCACAGGCTGCCGGCGGATGTCGCCGAGGTCGACCTGCTGGCGCTGGTCGGCAGGCTCAATGCCGATCCTTCGGTGCACGGCATCCTGGTGCAATTGCCCCTGCCGAAGGGGCTCGACAGCCAGAAGGTGATCGCGGCGATCGATCCCGCCAAGGATGTCGACGGCCTCAATCCGGTCAATGCCGGGCGCCTCGCCAGCGGCTTCGATGCGCTGACGCCTTGCACGCCGCTCGGCTGCATCATTCTCACCAAGACGGTGCGGTCCTCGCTCAGCGGGCTCAATGCTCTCATCGTCGGCCGCTCCAATCTCGTCGGCCGGCCGCTGGTGCAGCTCCTGCTCAACGAGAACGCCACGGTGACCATCGCCCATTCGCGCACGGTGGATTTGCCGGGGCTGTGCCGTCAGGCCGACCTTGTCTACGCGGCGGTGGGCCGGCCGGAAATGGTGCGGGGCGACTGGATCAAGCCGGGCGCCACGGTGATCGATGTCGGCATCAACCGCCTGCCGACCGCTGACGGCAAGACGCGGCTCGTCGGCGACGTCGCCTATGAGGAAGCGTTGAAAGTTGCCGGTGCGGTGACGCCGGTGCCGGGTGGGGTCGGCCAGATGACGGTCGCCTGCCTCCTCGTCAACACGTTGCGCGCCGCCTGCGCCATCCGTGGCCTGCCCAAGCCTGCGGTCTGAGAAGGCATCTCGCGCCTGTCTCACGACGCGGTGTTCTGCAGCAGCCGGCGATAGAAGCGGATCATGTCGGCGTAATTGTCCACGGACAGGCGCTCGTTGGTGCCATGGAGGCGGCTCAGGTCGACCGTCGTGGCGCGCACCGGCTGGAAGCGGAAGATCTTGTCCGTGATTGCGGTGTAGTGGCGCGAATCCGTGGTCGCGACCATCAGTCCCGGCGCCACCACGACGTCGGGAAACACCTCGCGGATTGTCTGGTTGAGCGCACGATAGGCGAAGCTCGCGGTGCCGGTGATCGGCGGCGGATCGCTGCTGCCGGGCAGGGCTGATATGGCGATGCGGTCGTTGCGGATAGCGCGGCGAACCTCGGCCAGCATGGTCTGCCGGGTGTCGCCGGGCAGCAGGCGGAAATTCACTGTGGCGGTGGCATAGGCCGGCAGCACGTTGTCTTGGCGGCCGGCGTGGAAGGTGGTCGGCGCTGCGGTGGTGTGGATCGCCGCGTCGGTGGTGGGGGCCGAGGCGAGGCTGTGCAGCACCAGCGGCTTGAACAGCCAGAGGTTGGAGAGCACCACGCGGCTGGCGAGGTTCATTTCCGGTGCCAGCACGTCGAACATCTCCAGCGTCGGGCGGCGCAATTGCCGCGGCATCGGGTTCTGCTCGAGCCGGGCGAGTGCCATGGCGAGCATGCCGATGGCGGTGTCATGTGACGGCAGCGAAGCGTGGCCGCCGGTGGCGGTGGCCTTGAATTCGAGGCTGACATAGCCCTTTTCGGCGACCCCGATCAGGGCCGCCGGCCGGCTCAGGCCGTTGATCACGCCGTTGAGGATGAGGAGGCCTTCGTCCAGCACGAAGTCGAGCTTGATGCCGCGCTCCGCGAGCGTCGCGGCGATCGCCGCCGCGCCGCGCTCGCCGCTGACCTCTTCGTCCTGGCCGAAGCCGAAATAGACCGTCTGGCGCGGCTTGAAGCCCTCCTTCGCCAGGAGTTCGGCAGCCTCGAGAATCGCAAACAGGCTTGCCTTGTCGTCCCAGGCGCCGCGGCCCCAGATGAAGCCGTCGCGAACGACGCCGGCGAATGGCGGTGCTTGCCAGTCATCCTCGGTGCCCGGCGCGATCGGCACCACGTCCTGATGGGCGAGCAAGGCGATGGGGGCGGCCCTGGGATCGCTACCCTCCCAGGTATAGAGCAGCGCGCCGTCGCCGATGACCTCGCGTTTCGCGGCGGCGTGGAAGGCGGGAAAGTTCGCCTGGATATAGCTGCGCAAGCCGGCGAAGGCTTCGGCATTCTGTTTGGGCTTGGCGGCGTCGGAGATGGTCTTGAAGCGGACCGCGGCGGCGAGACGTTCGGCGGCCTTGACTTTGTCGATGTCGACAGGCGTTAGAGGCGCCACCGTGATCTGACGCGAGGTCAGTCGCACCGTATTGTAGGTGAGAATGGCCGCCGTGGCGACCACGACCGCCAGCAGCACCATCAGCGCGGTGCGCAAGAAGGCGCCGAGTGCATGCTTTCCGAAGCTCGTCATCCCGCGCCGCAGCTTCTTGCAAGGCGCCGCATCAGGTTCGCCTCAGGGTTGTCCACGCCTGAGGTTTATACGCCAGCGGCGTGTGCGGATCACGCGTTCCAGGCGAATGCAACCTTGTCGAGAGTCTTGGCGCCGAATTGTTCGGAGGAGCGGGCCACCATGCGGCCGCCCAGGGCGCGATAGAAATCCACGGCCGGCTCGTTGTCCGTCAGGGCCCAGATCACCATGCTCTTGAGGCCGCTCTGCACCAAGTCGCGCCGGGCCGCGGTGAACAGCCGTCGGCCGAAACCAAGGCCTTGAAACTCGGGGCGGAGATATAGTTCGTAGATCTCGCCCTCGAACTGCAGGCTGCGGGCGCGGTTGCGGCCGTAATTGGCATAGCCGGCAATTTGATCGCCGAAAGCCAGCACGCTGACGCGGCTTCCCTTGCGAATTGCGCTATCCCACCACTGCGGGCCGCGACGATTGATCAGCTTTTCCAGCTCGGCGCCCGGGATGATGCCCTGATAGGCAGACCGCCACGCTTCATCATGCGTCGATGCCACCGCGGTAGCGTCGGAGATCTTGGCATGCCTGACTTCGATGAGGACCGTGCTCATGATGCAATCAAAGCAAGTCGCCGGGTCGCCTTCAAGGTCCATCATTAATTATCAGTTAAGATGTGGATTTCCTGCATCATGCAGGCAGCGATTTGTGCCGAAACGGGACGTTTGCGGCGGCGCGCTCGCGGTGTTGTGCAGCCGCGCGCCATAATTGCCGGGATGGAGGCGCGTTTCGTGACCAGAATCGGCATCGTGCTCGCCCTCTGCGGCGTCCTGCTTGGCGTACAGGGTTGCGTCGCGGGTGCCGAGGAGGCGGTGCGATTCGGCCCGCAGGGTACCGAATCGGCGCCGGACCGCCGTCAGGCCTGGGCGATTCCCGTGCCCGCCCCCGTCATGGCAGCGCGAGCCGTGCTCTTTCGCCCCCCCCCCCGGGCGCGGGTCCGATTCCCCTCGCCGTGATCGCCCATGCCTCGGTCCAAAGCCCGCTGCGCCGCGCCGAACTGCCGCAGCCGGATCATCCGCAGCTGTCGGCGCTCTGGTGGCCCTCGG
Source organism: Bradyrhizobium sp. WD16 (assembly GCF_024181725.1). NCBI lineage: Bacteria > Pseudomonadati > Pseudomonadota > Alphaproteobacteria > Hyphomicrobiales > Nitrobacteraceae > Bradyrhizobium > Bradyrhizobium sp. WD16. The sequence goes on from NZ_CP028908.1 coordinate 2,028,314, forward strand.
CGTTGCGGTGTTGGTGCCGGAGCGGCCGGCGCATGGCGTGACCGGAGGGCACTGTCTCGAAGACCAGGGCCGCGCCACCGCCGCCGGCGACCGGCCACGACAGGTCTGCGCCGAAGAGCGGTTGATGTCCGTGGCCGCCACATTCGGGCGCGTCGCGCGCTGCTGCGACCTGGCTGGTGGCGGCCAATGACAGCTATTCTCCGCCGGGGTTTTCGCAGCGGCTGGCGGCGAGCTTTCACGCCGGCGGCGGTCAGGTGGACTTCCACCTTCTCCCTGCGACCGCCGTGGAGGGGCATGGTCTCGCTGACCTCGGCGGCCGGACCGAGCACGACGCTGCCCTTGACCTTGCGCTCGGCGCAGCTCCACTCCCGCGCGCACGCGGCAGGGGCGGCGATGACCCGTCGCCAGTCAGCGACGGCTGAAACTCGCCAGTGCCTCGCGCGCGGCACGCTCACCGGAATCGCGGGCGCCATGGGCGGTGGTGAAGAAGTTGGGCGAGGTCGCTTCGCCGGCGAAGAACAGCCGGTCATTCACCGGCGCGGCGAGGATGGCGCGGTCGCCGGCATGGCTAGGCAGCGCGTGGGAGTAGGAGCCGCGGGCGAAAGGATCGTGCGACCAGCGCGAGGCCGTGAGCGGCCTGAGCCGCCTGCGCCAGTCCGAACCGAGCAGGGCGACGACCTCGTCGATCGCCTGGGCTGCCAGCGCGCCCTCGCCGGCGTCTGCGAGTTGCCGCGCATGGCTGCCGCCGAAGAAGCCGGAGATGCACGGCAGCCCGAGCGGCCGCAGGTGAAAACTGCCGACGCCGGCCCGGTCGGTGGCGCCGTAGAGGTGGCCGTCCGGCGGCAGGTCATCGAGATGGCTCGTCACCGCCAGCATCACCTTGTCGGCGAGGCCGAGGGGCAGGCCGGCCGCGGCCGCGACTTTGTCCGGCAGCGACGGCGAAAACCGAACGGCCTCGGCGGCGAGGAGATCGGTGGGAATGGTGACGATCACGCGCTCGGCGGTCAGCGTGCCGCGCGAGGTCTCGATCGTGATTCGTGGCCCGGCGTGGTCGATGACGGACGCCACGGTGCCGAGAGCCGCTGGACAAGGTGCTCCATAGGCGGCGATCAGCGCGCCGAGACCGTGTTTTATCCGCCAGTTGAAGTCGGTTTCCTCATACGCGTCCATGTCGTGGACCGACACGGCATGGAGCTCGCAGCCGTTGATGTAGGTGGAAATCGCGTCGATCAGCGGATTCCAGCGGTTGCCGGGCTCGAGCCAGCGGCTTGCCGGCGCGTCCTCGTCCGCGCCGGAGGCGATCTCGGCCCGGGCGTAGAAGGCTTCGATGGCCGCCCTGAAGGCGGCGCGCTCGTCGGCCGGAAAGCCGACATTGAAGGTCTGCTCGCGCCAGCGCGGCCGGCTGGTATCGACGACGAAGCCGAGCTGGTGGGCGATCGGGACCAGGGAGTTGCGGTCGGCCGAATGCAGCCACTCGCAACCGACGTCGAACGGAATGCCGCCCTCGAGTGTCACCGTCCAGCTCCGGCCGCCGAGACGCTCGCGCGCCTCGATCAGCAGAGTTGAACGGCCTGCCGCCTGCACCGTGCGCGCCGCGCCGATGCCGGCCGCGCCGGCACCGATGATCGCGATGTCGACATGTTGCGGCAACGTCACGGCAGCGCCTCGATGGGATCAGCCGACCAGGACTTCCTTCGACTTCTCGGCGCGCTTGCGCTCGGTGGGATCGAGCAGCTTCTTGCGCAGCCGGATCGACTTCGGCGTCACCTCGACGAGTTCGTCGTCCTCAATATAGGCCAGCGCCTTTTCCAGCGTCATCCTGATCGGCGGCGTCAGCCGCACCGCCTCGTCCTTGGAGGTGGTGCGAATGTTGGTGAGCTGCTTGCCCTTGAGCACGTTGATCTCGAGGTCGTTGTCGCGGGTGTGCTCGCCGACGATCATGCCGCGATAGACCTTCCAGCCCGGCTCGATCATCATCGGGCCGCGGTCCTCGAGCTTGAACATGGCATAGGCCACCGCCTCGCCCTGGTCGTTGGAGATCAGCACGCCGTTGCGGCGGCCGGCGATCTCGCCCTTGTAGGAAGCGTAGCCGTGGAACAGCCGGTTCATGATGGCGGTGCCGCGGGTATCGGTGAGCAGTTCGCCCTGATAGCCGATCAGGCCGCGGGTCGGAGCATAGAACACGAGGCGCAGCCGGTTGCCGCCGGACGGGCGCATCTCGATCATCTCGGCCTTGCGCTCGCTCATCTTCTGCACGACGACGCCGGAATGCTCCTCGTCGACGTCGATGACGACCTCTTCGATGGGCTCCTGCCACTGGCCGGTGGCCTCGTCCTTCTTCAGCACCACGCGCGGCCGCGACACCGACAGCTCGAAGCCCTCGCGGCGCATGGTTTCGATCAGGATCGCGAGCTGCAATTCGCCGCGACCGGACACCTCCATGGCGTCCTTCTCGGCGGATTCGACCACCCGCAGCGCCACATTGCCCTCGGCCTCACGCAGCAGGCGGTCGCGGATCATGCGGCTCGTCACCTTGTCGCCTTCGGTGCCCGCCAGCGGCGAGTTGTTGACGATGAAGGACATGGAGACTGTCGGCGGATCGATCGGCTGGGCCTTGAGCGGCTGCTCGACGAGCGGATCGCAGAAGGTGTCGGCGACGGTGCCCTTGGTCAGCCCGGCGATGGCGACGATGTCACCGGCCTCGGCTTCGTCGAGCGGCACCCGTTCCAGGCCGCGGAAGGCGAGAATCTTGGAGACGCGCCCCTGCTCCACGACCTTGCCGTCGCCGCTGAGCACCTTGACTGTCTGGTTGGGCTTGAGCGTACCCGAGCTGATGCGGCCGGTGATGATGCGGCCGAGATACGGGTTGGCCTCGAGGATGGTGCCGATCATCCGGAACGGGCCCTCCTCCACGGTCGGCGGCGGTACGTGGCGCACGATCAGGTCGAACAGCGGCTGCATGCCGAGGTCCTTCGGACCCTCGTAGCTTTCGGCCATCCAGCCCTGCTTGGCCGAACCGTAGAGGATCGGGAAGTCGAGCTGCTCCTCGGTGGCGTCGAGCGCCGCGAACAGGTCGAACACCTCGTTGATGACTTCGCTCGGCCTGGCGTCGGGCCGGTCGACCTTGTTGATGACGACGATCGGCTTCAACCCGACCTTCAGCGCCTTGGACACCACGAATTTGGTCTGAGGCAGCGGGCCTTCGGCGGCGTCGACCAGCACCAGGGCGCCGTCCACCATGTTGAGGATGCGTTCCACCTCGCCGCCGAAATCGGCGTGGCCGGGGGTGTCGACGATATTGATGCGGATGTCCTTCCACTGCACCGACGCCGCCTTGGCGAGAATGGTGATGCCGCGCTCACGCTCCAGGTCGTTGGAGTCCATGGCGCGTTCGGTGACCTTCTGGTTCTCGCGGAAGGTGCCGGACTGCTGCAGCAGCTTGTCGACGAGGGTGGTCTTGCCGTGGTCGACGTGGGCAATGATAGCGACGTTGCGCAAACTCATGGGCGTTCGGTTCTTCCAGCTCGAGGATCGCGGGGCGTGAGCCGACAGCTGTCGGAGGCGATCCGGTGGGCCGGTCCCTTAAGGGCCGGCAGGTCGCCCGAAAAAAGGCGGTGCCCGGCTCTGTCCAAACCGGGCACTCTCACGCGTTGCGCCGCAATATAGTGGCAAATCGCCGAAAAACAACGGCTGCGGGGTGCTCGAAGGGCCGATTTTGACGAACGTCGCGCGAGGGCGCCTGTGGTCTCAAATCGGCCCGTCCGGCCCTCGTCAGCGGCCCGGAGGCCGGAAAGCCGCCCGGATCAGCCAGATTCCAAGGGCGCCGATGGCGAATGTGACCGCAAACATGGTCAGAATGACGCCGACGACGGCCATGAGGGCGACCAGGCCGCCGCCGCTGCGCCGCTCCGGCACCCCTGACGGTGGCGGGGTTCCGGGGGGCCGTCATGGCTGGAGTTCCTCCTGCAGGCGGGCCCGGATCTCATGGATGCGGCCGTCCCGGTAAAACAGGTTGTAGGGGTCGAATGGAATGATCTGTCCTTCGGGCGTGACGAAATGGATGCAGGAGCGCTTGACGTTGCCGACGCAGAAATTGAAGCGGTCGAGAAACTGCACGATCGTGACGCGGAAGGCGTTCTCGTAAGCGAGGCCCCTCGGGCGCCGCGTAGTGTCCCGTTTCCAACGTTCGTATTCCTTTGCAGCAGGCGCTTCTACGAACGTAGCGGCAAGCCCCTGTAGGCAATTGCGAGACGCTGCATTAGCCGTTCGCTTGCCGCTCGATCCGTCGGTTCTGGCGTGGCGGAAGAACTGCACCCGGCAGAAGGCGGCAGCTGATGGTCATGCCTTGGCAGAATCGCCTTCCCTCACGCCCGCAATTGCATGGACGGTCGCGGCGGTAAGGCCATCAGCATGCTGCGGCGGTCGGCGACCGCGGCGTGGAACTGGTCGAGGGCGATATTAAAGGCGGTCAGTCCGCCTTCGTCGATCGCGCCGTCCTCGTAGGCATGCAGCGTTTCCTTGAGGATCTCGTCGGCCTCGGACTGCATCTCGTCGAGTTCTTCGTGGCTGCTCGCCCGCCGGGCGGTCGTCAGCATCTCCAGCAGCCGGACGCGCAGGGACGAGCTGTTCTGCCGCTCGTCTCGCCGCAAATAGCCGGCGAACCAGGCGCCCGCCGAGCCCATGGCCGACAGTCCCATGATGCCCCACCAGATGAAGTCGCTGTAGCGGTCGAGGAAGGTCTTCTCTTCGCCGTCGACATAGGCGGCGGCGCCCGGATGGGCCGGGATGTCGGCGTCCTTGTCGGTGTCGGGCGTCTCGATCTTGGCTGCCGCCGGCATCTCGCTCATCACGTTCTGCCGCACGGCGAAGAGCTGCCGGGCGAGTGTCGCCACGGTCGTGTCCGACAGGCTTTTGCGCACTACGATGTCGTGTGCGAAGCTGATGGTCTTGATGTCGTCGTCGGGGCGTGGCGGCACGCCGCCCAGCGATCCGGCCGTAATCTCGGCGGCGTCGTAGGCCGGGAAATTCTGCGCGATGGCATCGGCGGCATCGATCGTCAGGAACGTCGGCTCGCCGCCCTCACGCAGCGAGGCGGAGATTGCATCGGCGGTGATCCTGCTGTTGAGCGGCCCGGCGGCGAGGAAGGCATCGACCTTCTGGCCGCGCGTCGCCTCGCCGACTTCGCTGGTCGAGAACTGCACGACCTCGACCTTGGCCGGATCGACGCCGTATTGCCGCAGCACGATATTGAGCATCCTGACATTGGCTGGTGTCCGCCCGATCACGCCGATGCGGCGGCCGGCGAGATTCTGGATGCTCTTGATCGGGTTCTTGACCTTCTTACCCTTCGGTCCCGGCGGCACCCAGATCACAACGAGGTTCTTGCGCAGCACGGCGACGCTGGCGGCCTCCTTCGGCACGTCGAGATCGCCGCGGATCACGGCAAGATCGACGCTCTTGTCATCGAGCGCGGCTGCACTCGCCTTGGCGCCGTCGGTGACGATGGTGCGTAGCCGGATGTAGCCGCGCTCGCGGGCGAAGGCGTGGGCGATCGCCTGGATGACCTTGACGTCTTCACTGTTGGCCGGGCCGACGGCAATGCGCAGTGTCACCGGGCGCATTTCGACATAGATGAGCCCGACCACGACCAGCACAACGGCCAGCGCGACCGCCAGCGGCATGAAGATGCCGGCGCCCTTCGGCGGGCGTTTGGCGCGGAGCGGAACGGATTCGCCTTCGGCCGGCGCGCCCGAGGCCAGCGAACGCGAGAACAATTGGCGGAGCCTTGGATTCATTTGGGGCGCCCAGTTGAATGTAGAACTATAGCAAATCTGAGATTTGGGGCACGTGACGGTTCCGTCATGGTTAGCGAGGAGCCCCCGGAACCGGATGATGGTTTGGCCAGTCCCGTTGGGGCGACTTGGATCGGGACGGCATCGAGATGTTAAATTCTTGAGATAACGGGAGGTTCCCATGCGGACACGATTGACGGGTGAGGCTCGGGCCAAGGCGCTGGCGACGCTGTCCGGCTGGTCCGAGGCGACCGGCCGCGACGCGATCACGCGGACTTGTATCTTTACCGATTTCAGCGAGGCCTTCGGCTTCATGACGCGCGTTGCCCTCGCCGCCGAGAAGCTCGATCACCATCCGGAATGGCGCAACGTCTATCGGACGGTGGAGGTGGTGCTCTCGACGCACGATGCCGGCGGGCTTACGGAACTCGACGTCGATCTCGCCCACGAAATCAACCGCATCGCCGGCACGCCATAAGCGGCGGCGGGCTCGATCGCGGCCTTGCGCCGCGGCGGTCCTGTTCCCACTTTTCCCGGCAGGACGTGTCCCGCCGTTGAAGGGCAGGTCGCGGGAGGGTTTGATTGCGCATGTCAGGCGCCAGCACGGACTTCCAGGCTGACGATTTCGAGCCGGCGCGGCGTCTCGCCGAAGATCCGCCGCGGCTGCGCCGCGCGTTCTGGGCGAAGATGAAGCGCTTGGCCGCGCGTATTCCCTTCGCCGAGGATCTGCTTGCGGCCTATTACTGCGCCTTCGACCGGCAGACGCCACGCCATGTGCAGGTGAGCCTGCTCGGCGCGCTTGCCTATTTCATTCTGCCGTTCGACTTCGTGCCGGATCTGTTGCCGGTGCTCGGCTTCACCGATGACGCAGCGATCCTCGCAACGGCGATTCGCCTGGTGGCGAGCCATATTCGTCCGGATCATCGCGAGGCGGCCGGGGCCGCGCTGGCGAAGCTGCGCGGCGAGGCGAGCCGGGTTGCGCCGGACCAGTCGGACGCTGCGCAACAGCTCTGACAGGCAATACGGTTCTTGTTCGCCCGACCGGCGCCCCCGTTTGCTGCACGCGCTGCAATGGCCTGAAGACGCCTGCCGCCGCCGAGGGGTCGGCGTATCCTCACGGACGCAGGATCACCTTGCCCATGGCCTGGCGGCCGGCCAGCACATTCAGCGCGTCGGCGGTCTGTGCCAGCGGGAAGGTGCGGTCGACGTGGGACGAGATCTTGCCGTCGGCGGTCCACTGCACGAGCTTCTGCAGATTGGCGCGGTTTTTATCCGGATTCTGTTTCGCCCAGGCGCCCCAGAACACGCCGCGAATGTCGCAGCCCTTGAGCAGCGCGAGATTGAGCGGGATTTTCGGAATCTCGCCGGCGGCGAAGCCGATGACCAGGAAGCGGCCTTCCCAGGCGACCGCGCGCAGCGCCGCCTCGGCATAGGCGCCGCCGACGGGATCGAAAACGATGTCGACGCCCCGGCCGCCGGTGATCTGCTTCAGCCCTTCCTTGAGATCGTCCTTGGCGTAGTTCAGGCCGACCTCGGCGCCATGGGCCTTGGCGAAAGCGAGCTTCTCGTCGGACGAGGCGCAGGCAATGACCTTCAGCCCCATCAATTTGCCGAGCTCGCAGGCGGCTAGTCCGGTACCTCCGGCGGCGCCGAGCACCGCCAGCGTTTCGCCCGGTTTCGGCCGGGCGCGGTCTTCCAGCGCATGCAGCGCGGTGCCGTAAATGATGATGATGCCGGCGGCGCGGTCATAGTCGAGATTGTCGGGGATCTTCACCGCCTGCATCGCAGCCACGGCGATCTTTTCGCGCGCGCCGTTATAGCCGACCGAGGCGACGACGCGGTCACCCGGCTTGAATTCGGTGACGCCGGCACCAACGCTTTCCACCATGCCGGCGACCTCGGCCGCAGGCGAAAACGGAAACGGCGGCTTGATCTGGTACTTGCCCTGGATCATCAGCAGGTCGAAGAAATTGAGCGCCGCCGCCTTGATGGCGATCACGATCTCGCCCGCAGCCGCGACCGGATCGGGAATGTCGGCGAGCACGAGGTCGTCGGGGCCGCAATATTGCGAGCACAGAATGGCTTTCATGGCAGGCACCTGAATCTCGAAGGATCGAAAGTGCGGCCTATGTCGCGCAATTGCCTGCTGGGGCCCGCCGCCGCGGGGGTAGGCAATGACGAGACGCCGCGCTGGCCCCTTCATGGCGGATTTGAGGCGTGCCGACAATCCGAATCGTGTGCCGCGGCGTGGCGGCAACGTGCGCCCCGGGGGGTGCGCGGGCCGCTTTTCAAACAGGGCTTTCCCGGTTATTCCAGCGCGTCGACTGATTTGCAGCCGTTCGATCGGGACGGCGTCGGGGAAAAGCGAGGCGCGATGACGAGCGTGTGGCGAAGAGGAGCGGTGTCCTTCACTTCTGTCTTCACATCTGCTGTCGCGTCGGCCTCTGCAACGGCTTTCCTGCTGGCATGCATGCTGCCGCTCGCCGCTGTGCCGGCGTCGGCGCAGAGCGCCAAGCAGAAGGCGGCGAAGACTGCTCCGGCGAAACCCGCCGCCAAGCCGGAAGAGAGCAAGCCCTCGCCGACCGCCGGCGCCAGCCTCAGCGGCCAGTTCGGTACCTGGGGCGCCTATACCGCGATGCCCGGCGGCAAGAAGATTTGTTTCGCGCTGGCCAAGCCGTCGTCGTCCAAGACCACCCCGCCGAACCGTCCGCGCGATCCGGCCTACATCTTCCTATCGACCCGTCCGGCGGAAAAAGTCGCCAACGAAGTCTCGGTGATGATCGGCTATCAGCTCAAGCCGGGCGCGGACTCGACCCTCGAGGTCGGCGGCGCGCGTTTTGCGATGTACAGCCAGGGCGACGGGTTGTGGATCAAGAATGCCGCGGAGGAGGAGCGCATGGTCGAAGCCATGCGCAGGGGCACCGAAGCCACGGTCAAAGGCGTCTCGGCGAAGGGCACCGAGAGCACCGACGTGTTCGCGCTCAAGGGCCTCGCCCAGGCGCTCGACCGCGTCGCCCAGGACTGCAGGCGCTGAGATCGGCGCGCGGAAGACCGGTTCCGCAGCCCCGATCCGGTTGCAGGATCGTGGAAAACGGTTATCTGAGGGGCAACCGGCGAGCCGCCGGCGCCGGGCGCTGGTCCGGCGGCGTGGGCAGTGCCCGAGGGCCTTAGTCAGGCTTCTGATATCGTTGAGTAATTTCGCCCTGTGGAGCCCTCCCGCAGCGCCGAGTGCAGGAACCCGAAAGCGGATGACCGAGCTGTCGCACCCGTTGCAGACGCCTGAGAGCGGGCGCCCGGCCATGCCGCTGGAGAAGACACCGCTCGAGAGCTACGTGGCGCTGGCGAAGCCGTCGCTGATCGGCCTGTCGCGCGCCGAACTGATGGAGCGCCTCGCCGAACGCGGCGTGCCCGAGAAGCAGCGCAAGATGCGGGCCCAGCAGTTGTGGCACTGGATCTATGTGCGCGGCGCCCAGGATTTCGCCGCCATGTCCAACATGGCGAAGGAGATGCGCGCCGAGCTGGACCGCCATTTCACGCTGGCGCGTCCGGAGATCGTGGCCGAGCAGATCTCCGCCGACGGCACCCGCAAGTGGCTGCTGCGCCTGCCGAGCGGCCACGCCTCCGAGCGACCACACGAGGTCGAGTGCGTCTACATCCCTGAAACCGATCGCGGGACGCTCTGTGTCTCGTCGCAGATCGGCTGCACCCTGAACTGTTCCTTCTGCCACACCGGTACGCAGCGGCTGGTGCGCAACCTGACCGCCGGCGAGATCGTCGGCCAGGTGATGATCGCACGCGATCGCCTCGGCGACTGGGTAGATCGCGAGACGCCCAACGGCAACCGCCTCGTCACCAACGTCGTGATGATGGGCATGGGCGAGCCACTCTACAATTTCGAGGCGGTGCGCGACGCGCTGCTGATCGTCTCGGACAACGAGGGTATCGGCCTGTCGCGGCGTCGCATCACGCTGTCGACCTCCGGCGTGGTGCCGAACATCGCCCGCGCCGGCGATGAGATCGGCTGCATGCTGGCGATCTCGCTGCATGCCGTGCGCGACGAATTGCGCGACGAGCTGGTGCCGCTCAATCGCAAATATCCCATCGCCGAACTGCTCGAGGCCTGCCGCAACTATCCCGGCGTCTCCAATGCGCGCCGGATCACCTTCGAATATGTGATGCTCAAGGGCGTCAACGATTCGCTCGACGATGCCAGACAGCTCGTGAAACTGCTCAAGGGCATTCCGGCCAAGATCAACCTGATCCCGTTCAATCCCTGGCCGGGCAGCCGCTATGAATGCTCCGACTGGGCGCAGATCGAACGTTTCTCGGAATATGTCTTCAACGCCGGCTACTCCTCGCCGGTCCGCACCCCGCGTGGCCGCGACATTCTCGCCGCCTGCGGCCAGCTCAAGTCCGAGACCGAGAAGCTTACGGCGCGCGAGCGGCAGGCGCTGCGCGCCATGGCCATGACGGACTAGAAGCTGCGGCCAATGGCACTCATCATCCGCATCGTCGTGATCCTGATCGGCTTCCTGCTGGCGAGCTTCGCCGCCGCAGCCGTGGTCATTGCCGCCGTGCTCAATCCCGACTGGAGCGGGGTCCGGCTCGGTTTCGACGAGGACACGATGCCGATCATCGCCACCTTCGGCTTCATCTTCATCAGCGGTTTTTCGCTGCTGCCGGCGATGGTGGTGGCGCTGGTCACCGAGGCCTTCGGTCTGCGCAGCATTCTCGTCTATGCGATCGGCGGCGCCGCCATCGGCGCGGCGTGTTATCTGAGCCTCGTTCCCTTCGATGCCGAGACCATGCGTTTCGTCGGCGTCATCCGCCGCGAACTGGAAGTGATGGTCGGTGCCGGCGTCGTCGGCGGTCTCGTCTACTGGCTGGTGGCAGGCCGCAACGCCGGCCGCTGGCGGCTGCCGCCGACCTCCACGGGGCCGCAATGAATCGCACCGGACTTCTGATCGCGTTGGCGCTGGCGCTCCTTTTCGTCGTTCTATTCGCGGTCTATCCTGACCTCGATCTGAAGGTCGCGTCCTATTTCTACGATCCGAAGACGGTCAGCTTCCCTGTGGCCAGGGGCGCGGTGGCGGCCTTCGCCCGCGACGCGGCGATGTGGATCGTCTGGGGCTTCGCCGCACCTTTTATCGTCGCGGTGGTGGTGAAGTTCGCCCGGCCCTTGAAGCCGCTGCTCCTGCCCGGCCGCACCGTCGCTTTCATCCTGATCACCATCATCCTGTCCGCCGTTCTCATCAGTAATCTCGGCTTCAAGGCTCATTGGGGCAGGCCGCGCCCGGTCATGGTCACCGAATTCGGCGGCCCCTGGACCTTCAAGCCCTGGTACGATCCGAGCGGCGCCTGCCCGAAGAACTGCTCGTTCTTCTCCGGCGAGGGCGCCACCGCATTCTGGACCTACGCCCCAGCCGCCCTGGCGCCCCCGGCCTGGCGGCCGCTGGCCTATGTGGCGGCGACGACCTTCGGCCTCGCCACCGGCGGACTGCGCATCGCCTTCGGCGGTCATTTCCTCAGCGATGTGCTGGCTTCGGGGCTGGTGAGCTTCCTGGTCATCTGGCTGACCTATGCCCTGATCTATCGCTGGCCGGCGACGAGGCTCACCGACGCGGCGGTCGATGCCGCGCTGACCCGCCTGGCGCTGCCCGGCTGGCGGCGGCTTCGCCGTCTGTTCGGCCGCTCCACCGAAGCGCCCTGACCGGCGAAAGCCAAAATCTGGCAGGATCTTACCGGCTATCCGGCGGTGGCCTTCGGCCTCCTGTTTCGTGGCGCATCTGTTGCGGGCCCTCCCGCCTTTGCGTTATCAGAAGCGCAAGATCCGCGCCCGGCGCCGCTGCCCCGGGCTGACATCCCGCCTCGCACCACAGGGACCCGATGACCAAGCACGTGAAGAAGGTTGTGCTCGCCTATTCCGGCGGACTCGACACCTCGATCATTCTGAAATGGCTGCAGACCACCTATGGCTGCGAGGTCGTCACCTTCACCGCCGACCTCGGCCAGGGCGAGGAGCTCGAGCCGGCGCGCAACAAGGCGCTGCTGCTCGGCATCAAGCCGGAAAACATCTTCATCGAGGATCTGCGCGAGGAATTCGTCCGCGACTACGTCTTTCCGATGTTCCGCGCCAACGCGGTCTATGAGGGCCAGTATCTGCTCGGCACCTCGATCGCCCGGCCGCTGATCGCCAAGAAGCAGATCGAGATCGCCGAGAAGGTCGGCGCCGATGCCGTCGCCCACGGCGCCACCGGCAAGGGCAACGACCAGGTCCGCTTCGAACTCGGCTATTACGCCCTCAAGCCCGACATCACCATCATCGCGCCGTGGCGCGAATGGGACCTGCGCTCGCGCGAACAGCTGATCGCCTTCGCCGAACAGCATCAGATTCCGATCGCCAAGGACAAGCGCGGCGAGGCGCCTTTCTCGGTGGACGCCAACCTGCTGCACGCCTCCAGCGAGGGCAAGGTGCTGGAGGATCCCTCCCAGGAAGTGCCGGACTACGTCTACTCCCGCACCATCGATCCGGAGAAGGCGCCGGACCAGGCGACCTACATCACGGTAGATTTCGAGAAAGGCGATGCGGTGGCCATCGACGGCAAGAAGTTGTCGCCCGCCGCCCTGCTGGCGAAGCTCAACGAGCTCGGCCGCGCCAACGGCATCGGCCGGCTCGATCTCGTCGAGAACCGCTTCGTCGGCATGAAGTCGCGCGGCATGTACGAGACCCCCGGCGGCACCATCCTCCTGGTGGCGCATCGCGGCATCGAGCAGATCACGCTCGATCGCGGCGCGGCGCATCTCAAGGACGAGTTGATGCCGAAATATGCCGAGCTGGTCTACAACGGCTTCTGGTTCTCGCCGGAACGCGAGATGCTGCAGGTGGCGATCGACAAGAGCCAGGAATTCGTCACCGGGCAGGTCCGGCTCAAGCTCTACAAGGGCAATGTCATCCTGGTTGGTCGCGACAGCAAGTATTCGCTGTATGACCAGGATCTCGTCACCTTCGAGGAGGGCGCGGTGGCCTATGACCACCGCGACGCGGCGGGCTTCATCAAGCTCAATGCGCTGCGGCTGCGCACGCTCGGCCAGCGTAAGCGCAAGCTGAAGCTGTAAGCTGCGTGGGCTATGAGCCCACCTCTCGGATCAAGAAATCGGCGTGAAGAAATGGCCGGGACGATCGTCCCGGCCATTGTCATGTTGGCGATGTTATGTTGCCGATCCGGCTCAGCGCGGCGGCGCGACGCCCGGAGGCGGGGCCGCCACCGGATTGGTCTGTCCGGTCAGCAGCGGCGTGATGCGCCGGACGGTGACGCGGCGGTTGCGCCGTTCCGGCCCGTCGGTCGGAACCTTGAGATACTGCTCGCCGTAGCCCTGCGAGGTCAGGTTCTCCGCCGGTACCTGGAATTGCTGCGTCAGCAGGTTTGCCACCGATTCGGCCCGCCGATCCGACAGCGACAAATTGTCGACATCGTTGCCGACCGCGTCGGTGTGCCCCTCGATCAGGAACACCTCGCGCGGGTTGCGCGAGATCGCTCGGTTGAGCCCGTCGGCGATCACCTGCAACTTCGCGGCCTGGTCCGGCGCGATGTCCGCCGAGCCGGTGTCGAAGGTGACGGTGTCGAGATCGATGCTCGGCATGCGCTGGCGCACCGATGGCGAATAGCGGATCTCGTCCAGCGAGAAGCGGCGCTGGAGCCGCTCGACCGGCGGCGCCATCAGCGTGTCGTAGATCACCTCCGGCGGCGCGTCCTCCGCCTCGACGATGTAGCGATCCGGCGGAATCCGCAGCACTGGCGGCGGCATGTCGACGTAGTAGCCGCCGATCGCGTTCGGGTCGCGATAGGTGTTGTCGATGATGATCACCTCGCGGCCGTCGCGATCGCGGCGGATGCGACGGAGAAGCCCGCCGTCGGGATCCGTGACGGTGACGATCTGCGTGCCGTCGGGCCGGATGATCACCGTGCGGGTGTCGGCGCCTTGCTGCTGTACCTGGACGTCGCGGGCGCCATAACGGAAGCGGTCGACGTCGCTGTGCCGGATGAACGACTGGCCGTTCGGATCCATGATGATGACCCGGCCGGGTTCGCGGATGACCGTGCGTCCGCCTTCCTGCGTCTGCTGACGCTGGGCGCGGAAGTCCTCGAGCCTGCCTCCGATCTGCGGTGCATTGGCCGGCAGCGGCGTTGCCGCAGCGGTCGGCGCAGCCAGCGCCGGTAGCGGCGCGGCAACTGCGGGTACCGGGGCAGCGGCCGGCGTTCCCGGCGGCATCCCGGGGGGCGGACCGAGATGTTCGCTGCGCTGCTGGGTGGGCGCGGGTGGCTGGCCCGGCGCAGGAGTCTGAACGGGGGCAGCACCGGGCGCGGTGGCGTTCGGCGCAGTGGGCGCCTGATGCGGCGCGCCACCCGGGGCTGGCGCGGTCTGCTGCGCCGGAGCGGCCGGCGCAGTCGGCGCCGGCACTGGCGTGCCTTGCCGCGGCGGCGTCACATCGCGGACGCCCGGAGCCGGCAGTGCATGCGATGGTGCAGGCGCCGTAGCGTTTGGCGGCGGTGGCGGTGTCTTCGGAGCCTCCTTCGGCGCGACAGCGGCGGTCGGCGGGGTGGCCGGCGCCGGCACTGGCGTGCCTTGCCGCGGCAGCGTCACATCGCGGACGCCCGGAGCCGGCAATGCATGCGATGGCGCAGGCGCCGTGGCGATTGGCGGCGGTGGCGGTGTCTTCGGAGTCTCGTTCGGCGCGACAGCGGCTGGCGGCGGTGGCGGCGCCTTCGGAGCCTCCTTCGGCGCGACAGCGGCGGTCGGCGGGGTGGCCGGCGCCGGCACTGGCGTGTCTTGCCGCGGCAGCGTCACATCGCGGACGCCCGGAGCCGGCAATGTATGCGATGGCGCAGGCGCAGTGGCGATTGGCGGCGGTGGCGGTGTCTTCGGAGTCTCCTTCGGCGCGACAGCGGCTGGCGGCGGTGGCGGCGCTTTCGGCACTTCCATCGGCGCAGCAGCGGTCGGCGGCGGCGGAGCCTTCGGTGCCGGCGGCGGAGGCGGAGGTGCTGGACGCGCGGGCGGCTCGGCATGAGGCGGCGCGGCTGGCGGCGCCGGATGAACTGCGGGCGGCGGTGCGGGTGGTGTCGGATGCTGGGGCGGGGCAACGGCCGGAGGCGGCGCAGCCTTGGGCGGCGCGGGCGGCTCGGCCTTAGGCGCGCCTTCGTGCGGCTTCTTCTCGGTCTCCGCCGGCTCAGGTGCCTGCTGTTGCGCGACGACGATCGGCGCAACGGCCGCTGCGCTTTGCGCATGGGCGGGCAACAAGGCAGGACCTGGCGCGATCGAGAGCGCAGTCGTGGCCAGCAGGGCGAAGCGAAGTGTCTTCATGCGAAAATGATTCACGACAATCGTTTGGTAGGAGCGAGGCTGCGAAGCATCCCCGCGGCAATCAACGAATAACGATTCGGCTGGATTGTGGCGCGGTTGCCGCCGCGCCGGAACTTTATTTTGCGCATTCCACGGCGCCATCGTCGCTTCATTCAGGCAGCATTCACACCAGTGGCGTCATCGCGCACGCTGGGTCGCGCACGAAGCCGATCAGTGCGCGCGCATCGTCGGCGGCGGCTGCTGCGGTGTCGGCGGTGTGACGTCAGGTTGCGGCGGCGGAAATTCCTGTGGCTCGGGCTCTTCCGCCGGATCGTCGATCACCGGTGGAATCTCTGGCCGCGGGCTGCCCGGCGGTGTCTCGCGCGGCGGCTCCTGCGGCGTGCCTGGCGTCGGCGGCGGCACGTCGGGCGGGTCGCCTGATGGATTGGGATTGCCGCTCGGCTCCGGCATCATCGCTCTGGGACCTCGCGCATCATGATGTCGCGCGTGACTGGCATCGCCGATGTCTCCAGCATGATTCGGATGACAACGGATGCGCAGACGTCTTGTTCCGTCGAGATCCAAGCGATCGGCAACCGGGCGATGCTACGCGAGAAGCTTGGCATTCGACCAAGGGGGAAGTGATGCCGTTAGCCTGTTGGTGCGCAGTGCCGGCGTTTCGCCAGTGCGGTGGATCTGGCGCTCGTATCGGCATTGCAGCGGATTTGTCGTACGAGCGACAGATCCAAAACCGCAACGGCGCTAAACCCGGCACGCGCACAAAAAAGGCCGGGACGAGCCCGGCCTTTCCACGGCTGTCAGGAACTCTCTCGGAACTCGATCAGACTTGACGCTCGACCATCTTGAGCTTGAGGTCGGCGATCGCTTCGGCCGGGTTGAGGCCCTTCGGGCAGGCCTTGGTGCAGTTCATGATGGTGTGGCAGCGATACAGCCGGAACGGGTCCTCGAGATTGTCGAGGCGCTCGCCGGTCGCCTCGTCGCGGCTGTCCTTGACCCAGCGGCTCGCCTGCAGGAGCGCAGCGGGACCGAGATAGCGGTCGCTGTTCCACCAGTAGCTCGGGCACGAGGTCGAGCAGCAGGCGCACAGGATGCACTCGTAGAGGCCGTCGAGCTTGCCGCGATCCTCGGGGCTCTGCCGCCACTCCTTCTGCGGCGTCGGGCTCGTGGTGTGGAGCCACGGCTCGATCGAAGCGTACTGGGCGTAGAAGTTGGTGAGATCGGGCACCAGGTCCTTGACCACCGGCTGATGCGGCAGCGGGTTGACCTTGACCGCGCCGTCATCGACGTCGTGCATCGACTTGGTGCAGGCGAGCGTGTTCTGGCCGTCGATATTCATGGCGCAGGAGCCGCAGACCCCTTCGCGGCAGGAGCGGCGGAAGGTCAGGGTCGGGTCGATGTTGTTCTTGATCCAGATCAGGCCGTCGAGAACCATCGGGCCGCAGTCGGAAGTGTCGACGTAATAGGTGTCGACGCGCGGATTCTTTCCGTCATCCGGATTCCAGCGATAGATCTGGAACTCACGCAGTTCGCCGGTGGTGCTGGGCTTCGGCCAGGTCTTGCCGCCGGTGATCCTGGAGTTCTGCGGGAGTTTGAATTCGGCCATGGTGTGGCGCCTTCGCAAGGACGATGAGTGGAGGGGCCAAGGCGGGCGCCGCTCGGCACCCGCCTCGTCGGTCAGTAGACGCGGGGTTTCGGTTGCACGTACTGCACGTCGTTGGTCATGGTGTAGCTGTGCACCGGCCGGTAATCGATCGTGACGTTGGCCTTGTCGTCGAGCCAGGTCAGGGTGTGCTTCATCCAGTTGGCGTCGTCGCGCTGGCTATGGTCCTCGCGGGCATGGGCGCCGCGGCTCTCGGTGCGGTTGGCCGCCGAGTCCATCGTCACTATCGCCTGGACGATCAGGTTGTCGAACTCCAGCGTCTCCATCAGGTCGGAATTCCACACCAGCGAGCGGTCGCTGACGCCGATGTCGGGAATGCCGCTGAACACGTCGCGGATCAGCTTCTTGCCTTCGTCCAGCACTTCGCCGGTGCGGAACACGGCGCAGTTGTTCTGCATCACCTTCTGCATGCCGGCGCGCAGCTTCGCCGTCGGCGTGCCGCCCGAAGCATTGCGGAAGCGGTCGAGGCGCGACAGCGCGCGGTCGGCCGAATCGGCCGGCAGGTCGGGCTGTTCGCCGTTCGGCGTCAGCTTTTCGGCGCAGCGCAGCGCTGCGGCGCGGCCGAACACCACGAGGTCGATCAGCGAGTTCGAGCCGAGACGATTGGCGCCGTGCACCGAGACGCAGGCGGCTTCGCCCACAGCCATCAGGCCGGGCACCACCGCGTTGTCGTCGCCGTTCTTCTTGATGACGACCTCGGCGTGGAAGTTGGTCGGGATGCCGCCCATGTTGTAGTGGGTGGTCGGCACGATCGGGATCGGCTGGCGCGTGACATCGACATTGGCGAAGATCTTCGCCGACTCGGAAATGCCGGGCAGCCGCTCCTGCAGCACCTTCGGATCGAGATGGTCGAGGTGCAGGTAGATGTGGTCCTTGTTCTTGCCGACGCCGCGACCCTCGCGGATTTCGATGGTCATGGCGCGCGACACGACGTCGCGAGAAGCAAGGTCCTTGGCCGAAGGCGCGTAACGCTCCATGAAGCGCTCGCCCTCGGAATTTACCAGATAGCCGCCTTCGCCGCGAGCGCCCTCGGTGACGAGGCAGCCCGCGCCGTAGATGCCGGTCGGGTGGAACTGGACGAATTCCATGTCCTGCAGCGCCAGCCCGGCGCGCAGCACCATGGCGTTGCCGTCGCCGGTGCAGGTATGCGCCGAGGTGCAGGAGGCATAGGCGCGGCCGTAGCCGCCGGTGGCGAGGATGGTGGTCTGGGCGCGGAAGCGGTGCAGCGTGCCGTCGTCGAGCTTGAGCGCGATGACGCCGCGACAGGCGCCTTCATCGTCCATGATCAGGTCGATGGCGAAGAACTCGATGAAGAATTCGGCCGAATGCCGCAGCGCCTGGCCGTACATGGTGTGCAGCATGGCGTGGCCGGTGCGGTCGGCGGCGGCGCAGGTGCGTTGCGCCTGGCCCTTGCCGTAGTCGATGGTCATGCCGCCGAACGGCCGCTGGTAGATGCGGCCGTCCTCGGTGCGCGAGAACGGCACGCCCCAGTGCTCGAGCTCGTAGACCGCGTTGGGGGCATTGCGCACCAGATATTCGATCGAGTCCTGGTCACCGAGCCAGTCCGACCCCTTGACGGTGTCGTACATGTGCCAGCGCCAGTCGTCCTTGTGCATGTTGCCGAGCGAGGCCGAAATGCCGCCCTGTGCCGCCACGGTGTGCGAGCGGGTCGGAAACACCTTGGTGATGCAGGCGGTCCGCAGGCCGGCCTCGCTGCAGCCGACGACGGCTCTGAGGCCGGCGCCGCCGGCGCCGACAACGATGACGTCATAGGTGTGGTCTTCGATCGGGTAGGCGTGGCCGTTGGCGGCGGGAGCCGCATTGCCATTCGCGCCGTTGCCGTTGACGGCCATGCGCTACACTCCAGATGATAGTTTGATGATCGCGTAGATCGATGCGAGGCCGACCGCGGCGGCGAAGAAATTGTTGGCGATGATGGTGACGAGCTTGAGCTTCTCGTCGTGGACGTAGTCCTCCAGCACCACCTGCATGCCGATCTTCATGTGCCAGCAGCTGGCAATGATGAACAGGATCATGATGACCGCGACCAGCGGCGAACCGAGGATCTGCGCCGCCGCCGCGTGATTGCGGCCGAGCAGGCTCATGATGATGACGAGGACCGGAATGAAGAGCAGCACGAGACCGATGCCGGTGACGCGCTGACGGAGGAAATCCGAGGTGCCGGAATGAGCGGCGCCGAGCCCGCGGACCCGGCCCATCGGTGTGCGCATGCTGCGCGGTTGACCCTGGCTCATCGTGCGCCTCCCGCGGCATAGGCGATCACCCAGATCACCAGAGTGAGTGTGATCGAGCCGATCACCGTGGCCCTCGTCAGCCATTCACGTTCGTTGGGGCCGAAGCCGTAGCCGAGGTCCCAGATGAAATGGCGGATGCCGCCGAGCATGTGATGCACCAGCGCCCAGGTGTAGCCGAACAGCACCAGGCGGCCGATCCAGCTCGAGGTGAAAGCGTGGATGTTGGCGTAGGCGGCGGGGCCGGAGGCGGTGGCGATCAGCCACCACGCCATCAGCAGGGTGCCGGCATAGAGGGCGACGCCGGTGACGCGATGGACGAAGGACAGGGCCATCGTCAGCGTTCGGCGGTAGTTGAGAAATGGCGAAAGCGGACGATTGGTTTGCACTGTCATCGGGGTGTTTCGCGGTTGCGGAGGCGTCGGTTGCGGAAGGCCCCGCGACGCTGCGGGCGGTGTCGGAATGCACCGCTTTTTACGCAGCGGATGGAACGAGCGCAATGTGGAAATGATCATGTTGCGAATGCCGGTTCATTCATGCATTCGCTGGTATACCAGAGGCTTTTGCCTGCAGGCATCATATCGCAGGGCGGAATTATGAAGTTAGATTCAGATCTTTGTCCGCGCTTTGACCACTTCAATTGCAGTCAAGTTCATTAGTTCCACCGCCCGCGGACAGGCGGTCATTGCGCCTTGACGTAAAGTTCGGCGTAGGAATCACGCAGCACGTTTTTCTGGATCTTGCCCATGGTGTTGCGCGGCAGGGTGTCGACGAACAACACCCGTTTGGGCATCTTGAACTTGGCGAGCCGGCCGTCGAGCGCCTTGATGACCCTGTCCTCGGTGAGGCCGGCGGCCTTGTCGGCCACGACCACCGCGGTGACACCCTCGCCGAAATCGGCATGGGGCACGCCGATCACGGCGCTCTCCACCACGCCCGGCATGGCGTCGATCTCGCTCTCGACCTCCTTGGGATAGACATTGAATCCGCCCGAGATCACGAGGTCCTTGCCGCGGCCGAGAATGTGGACGTAGCCGCGACCGTCGATCTTGCCGAGATCGCCGGTGATGAAGAAGCCGTCGTCGCGAAACTCCGTCCTGGTCTTCTCCGGCATCCGCCAGTAGCCCTTGAACACATTGGGGCCCTTGACCTCGATCACGCCGATCTCGTCGGCGGGAAGCACCTTGCCGGTCTCGGGCTCGGTGACCCGCACCGTCACGCCGGGCAGCGGCAGGCCGACCGCGCCGGGGACGCGGTCGCCGTCGTAGGGGTTCGAGGTGTTCATGTTGGTTTCGGTCATGCCGTAGCGCTCGAGCACCGCATGCCCGGTCCGCGCCGCCCATTCGCGATGGGTGTCGGCGAGCAGCGGCGCCGATCCGGAGACGAACAGCCGCATCCGGGCGGTCGTCTCGCGATCGAGCCGCGGATTCTGCAACAGCCGCGTATAGAACGTCGGAACGCCCATCAGCACCGTGGCCCGCGCCATCAGATCGATCACCTGGTTGGGATCGAATTTGGGCAGGAAGATCATGGCGGCGCGGGCGAACAGCACGACATTGCTGGCCACGAACAGCCCGTGGGTGTGGTAGATCGGCAGGGCGTGGATCAGCACGTCCTTGTCGGTGAAGCGCCAGTAATCGACCAGCGTCAGCGAATTCGACGCCAGATTGTCGTGGCTGAGCATCGCGCCTTTGGAGCGCCCCGTCGTGCCGGAGGTGTAGAGGATGGCGGCGAGGTCGTCGGGGCTGCGCTGAACCGTCGAAAAATCGGCGTCGCAGCGCGCGGCGCCCACGCTGAGCGTGCCGCCGCCGGCGGCGTCGAGCGTCTCGACGACAGCGCCAACCTTCCCGGCCAGGGCGCTGACGCCCTCGAGTCTGGCGGGGTCGCAGACCACCAGCGCCGGCTCCGCGTCGCCGATGAAGTAATCGAGTTCATTGAGGGTGTAGGCGGTGTTCAGCGGCAGATAGACCGCGCCGGCGCGCACGGTCGCAAGATACAGCACCAGCGCCTGCACCGACTTCTCGGCCTGAACAGCGACACGATCGCCCACCTTGACCCCGCGCGCCGCCAGATAATTGGCGAGGCGGCCCGAGCGCTCGATCAGGTTGCCGTAGCTGATCCTGCCGCCATCGGCGGTCTCGATCGCAAGCCGGTCGGGATCGGTGACGGTATCGAACAGGCGCGAGAACAGATTGGCATTCATGGCTGGAAAATCCGCTGCGAAGCTGCGGCGCAGGCCGTGCCGCACGAAAAAGCATCGATGTCCATCGCCCATTTGGCAGGCGAGATCAAGCGGAAGCGGGGGCGAAAAGCGCCGCCGAAAGGTTCAAAACCGCGAAAAACCAAAGCCGAAACCGGCCCGCGAAACTCTCCGTACAGCGCTCGACGGAATGGCCTGGCAGCCTTGCGCCGAAGGGCCGCCCTCGCCACGCGCAGCGGCTGGTCCGCCGCGCGACGATCAAGGGAGTCCATTGGTGTCGAGACCCTCCATCCCCGTTCCGGTTGCAAAGGCGATCTCGCGGTCCGCTGCCCTGGTCTCTGCTACGGCTATCGCCGCACTGGCGATCGCTTCGCCGGCGGACGCCGCGGAAGGCAAGATGAGCGAGAAGGCCGTCACTGTCGGTGTCATCGACGTGGTCGAAACCGTGCTGCTTTCGGGCTGACGGTCGTCTCCCTGGTAAGCGGCTATCGTATTCACAGATCTGATCCGCAGCCAGCTCGCAGGTTTCGTCAGAGGCTGAAAACCGCCGGCCGCATTCGTCGCAACATTTCTTTTCGTCGTGGCCGGGCTTGCCCGCCTTCGCTAAGAAGCTTCGGCGCGCCCAGCCATTGTGCCGGGTCGAAGCCGAAGGCGAAGGCCGGTCCCGGCCACCCCGATGAGGAGCGCAGTGCCTTCCTGATCGAGTTGCGTCCGCCCTAAATGTCGCAAGTGGATAAATCGCAACTTGCGATGACAAGCCCGGTGACGACGAAGTGGCAGTCGAAGCGCTTCCAGAAGACCGCCAGCGTGGCGCGCTCCCAGGATCTGCTTCAGCCAGCTATTGAAATCAGAACCTCTTTTAATGTGTGAATCTGATAGCTGGTAAACGGGGCGGGCCGGCGAGTTCCGGCCCGGCGATCTCGGAGCTGTGATGCCTCGCGTGAAACTGATGCCGTCCGGGCCTGTAACAGATGCTAGTTTGCCGCGTATCACCAGGCAGGAACGGATTCGACGAGGCGCCTGACAATGTCCGAGACGACCATGACCAGCAGCATCGCAGCGCAGGACGCGGCCACCCTGCCGCGCCCGCTGATCCAGCCGGCCTGGGTGCGCGTGCTGCACTGGATCAATGCCGCAGCGATGATCGCGATGATCATGTCGGGCTGGCAGATCTACAATGCCTCGCCGCTGTTCGATTTCACCTTTTCGCCGATGATTACCCTCGGCGGCTGGCTCGGCGGCGCGCTGCTCTGGCACTTCGCCGCGATGTGGGTGCTGATGGTGAATGGCCTGCTCTATCTCGTCCTCGGCCTTGTCAGCGGCCGCTTCCGCCGCAAGTTGCTGCCGCTGTCGCCGGCGGGCGTGCTGGCGGATGCCGGCGCTGCGTTGACCGGCCGGCTCTCCCACGGCGACCTGACTGTCTACAATCATGTGCAGAAACTGCTCTATGCCGGCATCATCGTCGTCGGCATCGTCGTGGTGCTGTCCGGGCTGTCGATCTGGAAGCCGGTGCAGCTGCAGTGGCTGACCGCCCTGTTCGGCGGCTACGATTTCGCTCGCTATGTGCATTTCACCTGCATGGCCGCCATCGTCGCCTTCCTTGCCGTGCATGTCGCGCTCGCCCTGCTGGTGCCGAAAAGCCTGCGCGCCATGATCACCGGCCGTTGAAGGGAGGGAGCCATGAAGAAGATCCGCGAGCTCGTCATCCCCGGCGTCGACAAGCGGCTGCTGGTCAAGGATGCGGTGCGGCTGATGCCGGACCTGACACGGCGCCGTTTCGTCGCCGGCGGCGCCAGCTTCGGTGCGCTGACTCTCCTCACCGGCTGCGATGTCAGCGACAGCCTCTCGGCCGAGTCGGTCCTCGCCCAAGTCTCGAAATTCAACGATGCAGTACAGGCGGCGCTGTTCAGCCCGGAGCGCATGGCGCCGACTTTCCCCGATAGTGCGGTGACCAGGCCGTTCCCGTTCAACGCCTATTATTCGGTCGACGAGGCGCCGGAGGTCGATCCCGAGACCTATCGTTTCGAGGTCACCGGCCTCGTCGACGGCAAGAAGTCCTGGACACTGGACGAGCTGCATGCGCTGCCGCAGGTCAAGCAGGTGACCCGGCATATCTGCGTCGAGGGCTGGAGCGCGGTCGGGAGTTGGACCGGCGCGCCGCTGCGCGACTTCCTCAAGCTCGTCGGCGCCGATACGCGGGCGAAATACTGTTGGTTCCGCTGTGCCGAAGGCTACACGAGTTCCCTCGACATGCCGACAGCGCTGCATCCCCAGACCCAGATGACCTTTAAATTCGGCGACGAGATTCTGCCGCGCGCCTATGGCTTCCCAATGAAGATCCGGGTTCCTACCAAGCTCGGCTTCAAGAATCCGAAATATGTCGTCGGCATGGAGGTCACCAACGACTACAAAGGCGGGTATTGGGAGGATCAGGGCTACAACGATTTCAGCGGCAGCTGATCGAGAAACACAACCGGCATGGGCTTGCGCCACTGCGGGTCATGCCTACAATCGCGCATGGCATATTGGCCGCCGCGCTTCCAATCCAAGGTGAATGTTCATGAAGGTTCGTCATGCGCCTGTTCGTTACGCGCTCGCGTCTTTGGCCATTGTGACCGCCGGACTGGGCATTCTCAGTTCGGGCGGGGCATCGGCGCAGACGGCCAAGGCGGTGGTCAAGGCGGCTGATGGCGCCGCGATTGGCAACCTCGATCTGACCCAGGTTTCCGGTGGCGTGCTGGTCAAGCTCGCGGTGAAGGGACTGCCCCCGGGCGAGCACGCCTTCCATGTCCATGCGGTCGGCAAGTGTGAGCCACCGTTCACCAGCGCCGGCGGTCATTTCAATCCCGATAATCACAAGCATGGTCTGATGGCGAGCGAGGGCCATCACGCCGGCGACATGCCGAACCTCACCGTGCCGGCGTCCGGCGAACTGACGGTCGAAGTCCTCAATGCCGCGGTGACCCTGGAGAAGGGCAAGCCGAATTCGCTCTACAAGCCGGATGGCACGTCGTTTGTCATTCATGCCGCGGCCGACGACTACAGGACCGACCCGGCCGGCAATGCCGGCGGGCGCATCGCCTGCGCGGTGGTCGAGTAGCTCCGTTCTCTCGAGTGAACGCGATCTTCTGAGCGCGTGCTGGCCCCGAGCCCGGTTGCGATGCAGCCGCCTCGAAGGGGGATGCCCGGGCGCGCCTAGTGTGGCGTCTCGCAATTGCCTGCCGCCTTTGCGGCCAGTCTGTCGTAGGCAACGGCGAGGCGCCGCTCTCGCCGGTTCCCGCTGACCAAAATGTCGCTGCGACAATGCGCCGCCAGGGCACACCACGGCTGCGATTCAATCCTATATTGCATTGCAACGGAATGACCTGTGGCGGGGCGGCGTCTGCGCGTGCCGATCGGTGCGGCTTCTCCCCCGGAGACGTGACAGACGAAGTGAAGGATGACCATGCGATTGGCTCTTCGAGCGATGCTGACGGCCGCGGCTCTGCTGCTGGCGGGCGGTCTTCTGGCCGGCTGCAACGATGCGAGCGTAGCGGCGGCGCCACGGCCTGAGCCGCCGGAGGTCAGCACCGTCACTGTGCAGCCCTCGTCACGGGCGATCGTGCGTGAGCTGCCCGGCCGGGTCGCAGCATTGCGCACGGCCGATGTGCGTTCGCGAGTCTCCGGCATCATCGAGGCGCGGCTGTTCGAACAGGGCAGCGAGGTCAAGGTCGGCGATGCGCTTTATCAGATCGATCCCAAGCCCTTCGAGGTCGAACTGCAGGCCGCCGAGGCGGCCCTCGCCAAGGCCGAAGCGGTTCGCGAGCAGGCCATGCACCAGGCGCGCCGCATCGCCATCCTCACCGAAAGCAAGGCGGCAACGCCAGTGGCCAATGAGACGGCCATCGCCAATCTGCGCCAGGCGGAAGCCGATATCGCCGCGCGCAACGCCGAGGTTGCGCGGGCACGCCTCAATCTTGGTTACGCCACCATCCGTGCGCCGATCAGCGGCGTGATAGGCGCGGCGTTGCTCAGCGAGGGCGCGCTGGTCACTCAGAACGACAGTTCCAGTCTCGCCTCGATCCTGCAGCTCGATTCGGTCTATGCGGATTTCACCCAGTCGGTGAACGAAATGACGCAGCTGCGCCGCGAGTTCGAACGCGGCGATCTCGATCGGGTGGAGGGGGCCAAGGTGCGCCTCGTACTGGCCGACGGCTCGCATTACCCGCTGGTGGGCAAGCTCCTGTTTTCCGATGCGCGGGTCGATGCCAATACCGGACAGGTCACCTTGCGCGGCGAGTTCAAGAACCCTCACCGCGAATTGCTGCCGGGCATGTATCTGCGTGTGCAGATCGAACAGGGCATCGATCCCGATGCCATCGTGGTGCCGCCCCAGGCCGTCCAGCGCAATTCGGCCGGCGGGGCCGAGGTCTACGTGGTGAAGGACGACAATCGCGTCGCGGTGCAGTCCGTCGTGACCGGCGGCCTTGTCGACGGCATGTGGCGCATCGTCACCGGTCTCAATCCGGGGCAGCGGGTCGTGGTCGAAGGGTTCCAGAAATTCGTGCCCGGCGACGTGGTTAAGCCGGCACCGTGGCGTGTCGCCGACAGCGAGCCTGTTTCGGTCGGCCGCTCGGCGGCATCGTCCTCCCTGCGCTGACGCCCCGTCATGCCCTCATTCTTCATTGACCGGCCGATTTTTGCCTGGGTCGTGGCGCTGTTCATCTGCCTGATCGGCGCCATCTCGATTCCGCTGCTGGCGGTGGCGCAATATCCGATCATCGCGCCGCCCTCGATTTCGATCAGCACGAGCTATCCCGGCGCCTCGCCGGAGGATCTCTACAACAGCGTAACGAGGCTGATCGAAGAGGAGCTGAACGGCGC
This sequence comes from Bradyrhizobium sp. WD16, assembly GCF_024181725.1. NCBI lineage: Bacteria > Pseudomonadati > Pseudomonadota > Alphaproteobacteria > Hyphomicrobiales > Nitrobacteraceae > Bradyrhizobium > Bradyrhizobium sp. WD16. The sequence continues at coordinate 2,054,441 of NZ_CP028908.1, forward strand.
CTCCGGCATCCTCAATTTCGAATCGACCAGCGATTCCCTCGGCCAGGTCGAAATCACCGCCAATTTCGTCCCCGGCACCGATTCGAGCCTCGCCTCGGTCGAGGTGCAGAACCGCATCAAGCGTGTCGAGGCGCGCCTGCCCCGTGCGGTGATCCAGCAGGGCATCCTGATCGAGGAAGCCTCGAGCGCGGTGCTGCAGATCATCACCTTGCAGTCGACCGATGGCAGTCTTGATGAAGTCGGGCTCGGTGACTTCCTGATCCGCAACGTGCTCGGCGAAATCCGCCGCATCCCCGGGGTCGGGCGCGCCACGCTCTATTCCACGGAGCGCTCGCTGCGCATCTGGATCGATCCGGCCAAGCTGGTCGGCTACAATCTCACCGCCGACGACGTCACCCGGGCGATCGCGGCGCAGAACGCCCAGGTCGCTTCCGGCAGCGTCGGTGCCGAACCGAGCCGCGAGGGCCAGCAGATTTCGGCGCTGGTGCTGGTCAAGGGCCAGCTTACCTCGGCCGACGAATTCGGCGCTATCGTGCTTCGCGCCAATCCCGACGGCTCGACGGTGCGGTTGCGCGACGTCGCCCGGATCGAGATTGGCGGCATGGGCTATCAGTTCACCACCAGGCAGAACGGCAAGCCCAGCGCCGGCCTGTCGGTACTGCTCGCCCCGACCGGCAATGCGCTCGCCACCGCCGGTGCGGTCAAGGCGAAGATGGACGAGTTGTCCAAGTTCTTCCCGGCCAATATTACCTATGACATTCCCTACAACATCACGCCCGTGGTGCAGGCCTCGATCACCAAGGTGATCGAGACCCTGGTGGAGGCGGTGGTGCTGGTCTTCGTGGTGATGTTCCTGTTCCTGCAGAACATTCGCTACACGTTGATTCCGACCATTGTCGTTCCGGTGGCGCTGCTCGGCACCTGCACCACGCTGCTGCTGTTCGGTTACTCCATCAACATGCTGACGATGTTCGGCATGGTGCTGGCGATCGGCATCCTGGTCGACGATGCCATCGTCGTGGTGGAAAATGTCGAACGGATCATGGCGGAGGAGGGCTTGCCGCCGCGCGAAGCGACGCGCAAGGCAATGACGCAGATCACGGGCGCGATCATCGGCATCACGCTGGTGCTCTGCGCGGTGTTCGTGCCCATGGCGTTCTTCCCCGGGTCGGTCGGCATCATCTATCGCCAGTTTTCGGTGACGATCGTCGCCGCCATCTCCTTCTCCGCCCTGATGGCGCTGTCGCTCACCCCGGCGCTATGCGCCACTCTGCTCAAGCCCGCGGCCCATGGCCATGCCTCGCACCGCGGCGTGTTCGGCGCCTTCAACCGCGCCCTCGAGGCGGTGCGCAACCGCTACGGCCGGGCCGTCGCCTGGTCGATCGGCCGCACCGGGCGGCTGATGGTGATTTATCTGGCGCTCGTGGTGGGCCTCGGCTTCGCCTTCGTGCGCCTGCCCGGCGGCTTCCTGCCTGTGGACGATCAGGGCTTCCTCACCGTCGACGTCCAGACGCCGCCGGAATCCTCCTTCAACCGCACCCTCACTGCGGTGAAGCAGGTTGAGGCGTTTCTGCAGAACCGCGCCGGCGTCAAGGAGGTGACCTTCCTGACCGGCTTCAGCTTCCTCGGCCAGGGCCAGAACACCGCCCAGGCCTTCGTCACGCTGAAGGACTGGAAGGAACGGGCGGCCAACGATTCAGCTGCCGCGATCGTCGCCGACGTCAATCGCTCGATGGCGTCGCTGCGCGATGCCAAGATTTCGGCGCTGCAGCCGCCGCCCATCGACAATCTCGGCAATTCCTCCGGCTTCAGCTTTCGCCTCCAGGATCGCGGCCAGCGCGGCTACGATGCCCTGATGAAGGCCAAGGACCAGCTGCTCGCGGCGGCGCGGCGCAGCCCGGTGCTGCAGGACGTCTATGCCGAGGGCCTTCCCGAGGCTGCGCAGGTCCAGCTCGTGATCGATCGCGAGCAGGCCGAGGCGCTCGGCGTCACCTTCGCCGACATCAACAGCACGATCTCGACCAATCTCGGCTCGAACTACGTCAACGACTATCCCAGCCGCGGCCGGATGCAGCGCGTCATCGTTCAGGCCGATCGCGCCGGCCGTATGAGTGCCGACGAGATTCTCGCCTACAACGTCAAGAACCGCCGGGGCGAGCTCGTGCCGCTGTCGTCCTTCGCGTCGGTGAAATGGGCGATGGGCCCGACCCAGACCGTCGGCTTCAACTACTATCCCACCGTGCGCATCTCCGGCGCGGCGAAGCCCGGCTATACCAGCGGCGACGCCATCGCCGAGATGGAGCGGCTCGCCGCCCAGCTGCCGCGCGGCTTCGGCTATGAATGGACCGGCCAGTCGCTGCAGGAAAAGCTGTCAGGATCACAGGCGCCGGCTCTGCTGGCGCTCTCCGCGCTCGTCGTTTTCCTCTGCCTGGCGGCGCTCTACGAGAGCTGGACCATTCCGCTCGCGGTGCTGATGACGGTGCCGCTCGGCATCTGCGGTGCGGTCGCCGCGGCCATGATGCGGGGGCTACCCAACGACGTTTATTTCACCGTCGGTCTCGTCACCATCATCGGGCTCGCCGCCAAGGATGCCATCCTGATCATCGAATTCGCCAAGGATCTGCGGGCGCAGGGCCGGCCCTTGCGCGAGGCGACGCTGTTGGCCTGTCAGTTGCGCTTCCGCCCGATCCTGATGACCGGCTTCGCTTTCGTCAGCGGCGTGCTGCCGATGGTGATCGCCTCCGGCGCCGGCGCCAAGAGCCAGCAGGCGCTCGGCACCGGGGTGATGGGCGGCATGATCGCGGTGGTGGTGCTGGCGCTGTTGATGGTGCCGGTGCTGTTCGTCTTCATCCAGTCACTGTTTGGCCGCGAACGGCAGGGCGCAGCCGGCGTCTCGCGTTGGAGCTGGCGCAACCTGCTGCGACGCGGCAAGGGCGCATCCGCCGCTTCGTGAATGGCTTCCCGCCGAGCTTTACCGGCCTTGAGCCCGGTCAGAACGTTCCGGCCGCCGTCAGCGGTCGTTGGCAGGCGCAGGCGACGACGCCGGCGAACAGCGTCAGTGCGGAGACGATTAGCGCGTAGTCCAGGCTGCCCATGGCGTCGGAAATGGCGCCGGTGAAGCTCGGCCCTAGTGTGGCGTCTCGCAATTGCCTACCGCCTTCGCGGCAACCCTCTCGTAGGCAATTGCGAGACATAAGCCACACTAGCACTTTGATTTTGCTAGTGTCCCTATGTCTCCGAATTACCGTGCGAGTGCGAGGCAAACGTAGCGGTAATTCGGAGACGGGACACTAGCGTCTGACCGATGCTGAAGGCGATGGTGACGATGCCGATCGCCTTGGGCCAGGATTGGGGCGGATAGTTGAAGCGGACGAAGGCGGTGGTCGCCGCCACCACCGCGAAGAAGGCGCTGCCGAACACCAGTGCCGACAGCCCCAGCCAGAACGGCGAATGGCCGACGAGCGGCAGGGCAGCGCCCAGCGCGGTGATGAAAATCAGGATGGCAGTCGAGACGCCGCTGGCGCCACGGGCCAGCAGCCCGCGCCACACCCAGGGCGAGGCGAAGGCGCCGGCGCCGATCAGGCACCAGAATGCGCTTTGGGCCGCGGCGTCGCCGCCGGAATCGCGCACATAGGCGATCATGAAGGTCATGTAGGCGATGTAGCCGGCACCGAAGCAGAAATAGCCGAACAGGTAGATCGCCGTGGGCATCAGGGCGATACGGTCTTCGCCCTTCATGGCACGCAGCGGCGGGGGTTCGGTGCGGGCCGGCAGCAGAGCCGGCGTCAGCGCCGCGGCCAGCGCGGCCAGCACCGCCCAGACGATCCACCACGAGCCGGGGCCGAAATGCTGCAGCAGGAAAGGCGAGATCAGGCCCGAGAGGATGATCCCGATGGCGGGGCCGGTGTAGAACAGGCCGAGCAGCAGGGCGGACTGCGCCGGCTGCGATTGCGCGATGGTGGCGCCGAGCGCCCCGCCACCGACGAACGAGAGCGCTGCGCCGCCGCCCGCCAGCAGCCGCGCGAAGGCGAGCAGCGTGAAATTCGTCGTGATGGCGCACAGGGCCAGCGAGACGACGCAGGCGATGGTGCCGATCCAGACCGCGCTGAACAGCCCGAAGCGACGGGTGAAGCGGGCGGCGCCGAGCGCGCCCAGCATGTAGCCGGCGGCATTCACGGTGTTCATGAATCCGGCCGCGGAATAGGACCAGTGCAGGCTGTCGCGCATGTCGGGCAGCACCAGCGAGTAGGCGAAGCGGCCGATCCCGAGGCCGATCGCCGGCGCGAGCGCCAGCAAAAGGATGGCGTGGGCCGGGCTGCGGACCGGCGCGGCGGCGACGAGTGTCATGGCATCGACTTTCCGATCGGGAGCGGACCGCGGCATTCTCGAAGGCGACCTGCCGGAACTTGGATGAAGGCTCAATCCGCCGCGCTGCGGAGCGACCACCGCATCATTTGCGGCGCCGCGTCATCGCGCAAGTCCCGCAGGCGATCCAGGCAGCCGACCGATGCGCAATGGTGTCTTGCAAATCCGGCAACAGGCCACTAGTGGTCCCGAAGAGGCCTGTTTCGGGCTTCTGACATCGAAAAGCGGGACCGGAAACTCAGTTGGCGGGGCCCGCGGAGATCCAATCTTTCGGCACTAAATTAAAGAGGCGACGGCCATGGCGACCCACAAGCTGCTCCTGCTCCCCGGCGACGGCATCGGACCGGAGGTAATGGCCGAGGTCGAGCGCCTGATCGGCTGGCTCAACACCACGAACATCGCCCGTTTCGAAATCGAGCGCGGCCTCGTCGGCGGCGCCAGCTACGACGCCGACAACGTCGCGATCACCGACGCCACCATGGCGCTGGCGCAGGCTTCCGACGCAGTGATCTTCGGTGCGGTCGGCGGCCCGAAATGGGACGGCGTTGCTTACGACGTGCGGCCCGAAGCCGGCCTGCTGCGGCTGCGCAAGGACCTCGGTCTGTTTGCCAATCTGCGTCCGGCGATCTGCTATCCGGCACTGGCGGATTCGTCGAGCCTGCGCCGCGAGGTGGTCGAGGGGCTCGACATCATGATCGTGCGCGAGCTCACCGGCGGGGTCTATTTCGGCGAGCCAAAGACGATCACCGATCTCGGCAACGGCCAGAAGCGCGCCATCGACACCCAGGTCTACGACACCTACGAGATCGAGCGCATCGCGCGCGTTGCCTTCGACCTCGCGCGCAAGCGGCGCAACAAGGTGACGTCGATGGAAAAACGCAACGTCATGAAGACCGGCGTGCTCTGGAACGAGGTCGTCACGGCGGTGCACCAGCGCGAATACAAGGACGTGCAGCTCGAGCATCAGCTCGCCGATTCCGGCGGCATGCAGCTCGTGCGCAATCCCAAGCAGTTCGATGTGATCGTGACCGACAACCTGTTCGGCGATCTGCTGTCCGACATCGCCGCGATGCTCACCGGCTCGATCGGCATGCTGGCATCCGCCTCGCTGGGCGAGGTCGATGCCAAGACGCGCAAGCGCAAGTCGCTGTATGAGCCGGTGCACGGTTCGGCGCCGGACATCGCCGGCAAGGGCGCGGCAAATCCGATCGCGATGATCGCGTCCTTCGCCATGGCGCTGCGCTATTCGCTCGAGCTCGGCGATCTCGCCGACAAGATCGAGGCGGCGGTGGCCGCAGTGCTGGCCAAGGGCCTGCGCACCGGCGACATCATGTCGGAAGGCAAGACGCGGGTGTCGACCTCGCAGATGGGCGAGGCGATCCTCGCCGAACTGCAGGCGCAGCTGAGCTGATCCATGAGACCCCGGCAAGTGGCCGGGCGGACCAACAAAAAAGCCCGGCATATGCCGGGCTTTTTCGTATCTGGAACTGGCCGCGCTCAGTAGGGCGGATAGATCGGGAAGGCGGTCGGATAGCCGCCGAGATCATACGGCGTGCTCAGCGGCTGGCGGCGGAAATCCATATGCGAGTTGAGCCGGTCGAGATCCTCGAAGCGGTTCGGCCCGCCGGTGGCGTAATCGGTGAATTTGCGCTCGCCTGGCAGCACCTCGGTGCCGGCATCGAGCCACGAACGCCTCGTCACGAAGACGCGGGTGCGCGGGCCGGCCTGGTAAGAATAATTCACCGATGAGTTGCGGGCCTGAAGGCGCCGCTTTTCGACGGCGCCCGCCTCGGTCGCGAAGGCCGACACCAGCACGGCGGCGGCAATACCAAGGCTGAGATATTTCACGGTCATCTTGTCCTCATCGGCAGTCCGAATGCAGAGTCGGAACCAATTTACCCGCCGGGCCATGGGGGCCACAAGGTAATTTGCGCCACACCGAGGACAATAATGATCTCCTGTAGTGGTTCAGAAATTCCCCTTCCGGTCCGGGCACGCCGGTGTGACGGAATGTTTCGGACGCCCCAGTATGGTTCACCTCTGTGCTGCATCAGAGCGGGCCGCGCAGCGGCGGCGTTTCGGCGGCGCTGACCCAGTCGTTTTGCATGTTGGGCGAGGGGCAATCGGTCCGGCGCAGCTCGGCCCGGGCAAATAGTTCCGCAATCTGCGGATCGCTGCCGGCAGACAGCAGGACCAGACGATCGAGGGTGCAGCCGATCAGGCGGCGCTGGTCCGTGCGGCTCGTGGCCTGGCACGACCAGCCGCTGACTCGGAGCCTCGGCGCCTCGAAGGCGCGCGCGAAGCCGAGGCAGGCCGGCGCAGCCCCGGGCAGGTTCCAGAGCGGGATCGTGCCGAACTTGGTGGCGATGACGCCGGCCGGTTGCGGCTCGGCGGCGGATTCGAGGCCGAAGCGCCGCGCGAGTTCGGCGGCGGCCGGGCGGAACCCCGTGGTCTCGCCTCCGGCACGATAGATTTCGATCGAGGCCACCGGGCGCGATCCGGCATCGGTGCGCCAGCTCAGGGTGTCCTTGCGGCCTCCTTCCCGATGGCGAGTGATGGTGTAAGTCTCTGTTCTGCCGGGGAAATCATTTGATTTCACGGCGAACGCCGGGTGCGGCCTGGCGGCCGCCACCCAGTCCGCCGCCGGCGCGGCCGCATGGGGCAACGTTGCCACCTCGCGCGCGGCCATCTCGCCCTGGCGCTGGTAGAGGTCGGTGGCGATCGTGGCCAGCATGCCGAGGCCGCAAAAATAGGCGAGCAGGCGAACGGTGACGACGCGGCCCTCGATGGCGAGGCCGCTCAATAGGCCGGCGCGGGGCAGGGGGGGGCCGGGATGGAGGAAGGAATGCATCGTGCGGCGGGTGGTCGCTTGCTGGGGCGTGACGGCGGAGGTGGCCGGCTCGCCGTCGCCGCAGGTGCCTCGATGCACCCGCGGTGGCCCGGCCGGCGTTGTCTTTGCGGCATTTCTCGCATAGAAGCGCCCACGCCTGCGTTATCCCGAGTGCGACGGCGCAGGCATTTTTGAGCGGAGAGTCAACGATGGGTTACAAGGTTGCAGTGGTGGGCGCGACCGGCAATGTGGGCCGGGAGATGCTCGACATTCTCGCCGAACGCAGCTTTCCGGCCGACGAGGTGGTTGCCATCGCGTCCCGGCGCAGCCAGGGCGTGGAGGTCTCCTTCGGCGACAAGACCCTCAAAGTCAAAGCGCTCGAGAACTACGATTTCAGCGACGTCGACATCTGCCTGATGTCGGCGGGCGGCAGCGTGTCCAAGGAATGGTCGCCGAAGATCGGCGCCCAGGGCGCCGTCGTCATCGACAATTCGTCGGCCTGGCGCATGGATCCGGACGTGCCGCTGGTCGTGCCCGAGGTCAATGCCGACGCGGTGGCGGGCTTCGCCAAGAAGAACATCATCGCCAATCCGAACTGCTCGACCGCGCAGCTCGTGGTGGCGCTCAAGCCGCTGCACGACAAGGCGGTGATCAAGCGCGTGGTGGTTGCGACCTATCAGTCGGTGTCGGGCGCCGGCAAGGATGCGATGGACGAATTGTTCTCGCAGACCAAGTCCGTCTACACCGCGGACGACCTCGTCGTTAAGAAATTCCCGAAGCGTATCGCCTTCAACGTCATCCCCGAGATCGACGTCTTCATGGAGGACGGCTACACCAAGGAAGAATGGAAGATGATGGTCGAGACCAAGAAGATTCTCGATCCGAAGATCAAGCTCACCGCCACTTGCGTGCGGGTGCCGGTGTTCGTCAGCCATTCGGAAGCGGTCAATGTCGAGTTCGAGAATCCGATCAGCGCCGACGAGGCGCGCGACATCCTGCGCAGGTCGCCCGGTTGTCTCGTGATCGACAAGCGTGAACCCGGCGGTTACGTCACGCCGTACGAGGCCGCCGGCGAGGATGCCACCTATATCAGCCGCATCCGTGACGATGCGACGGTGGAGAACGGTCTGTCGTTCTGGTGTGTGTCCGACAACCTGCGCAAGGGCGCGGCGCTCAATGCCGTGCAGATCGCCGAAGTGCTGATCAACCGCAAGCTGATCAGCGCCAAGAAGAAGGCGGCTTGAGCTCTTCCTGCTGCGAGACAAAAAGGCCCGGCGAAAGCCGGGCCTTTTTGCTTATGGCGGATTGAAATCTCGAACCACCGCGCCGAGGACAGATCATGCCGCAGCCCGCAAGCGGCAAGAGCCCGAAGCGGCCGCGGTGTCAGCCGCCGTCGCCACGGCCTATTTCGCGTCGATGTTGCGCACGCAATTGCCGCGGCTTGCCGCCGCTGCGAGGCAGCTTTGATAATCGTAATAGCGGCAGTCCTGCAGTGTGCTTCCCGGACCGTCGGGGCCGCCGCGCTCGATGCAGAACGGCGGCGGTCCGGCCGGTGGTGCCGGGCGATGGCGCGGTGCGGCGAGCGCCGGCGCTCCGATTGCGATCATTATCAGCGCAGCGAGCAGGCGCATGTCATGCCTCCACTGTTGTGTCGGCGGCGGTCGGGCCGACATTCCTGAATTCGCCGGTGGCATCATCGAGCACCGCCAGCGAGCCGTGAGCGACGCCGAAATAGGCGCCATGGAGGTGAAGCTTGCCCCGCTCGACGAGGATGCGCACGCAGGGGAAGGTCATCAGGTTCTGCAGGCTGGTGCAGACCGCCCGCTTTTCCAGCCGGGTGATGAAGTCCTGGAACGCCTCGTCGGCGTGGCGCGGCGATTGTTTCAGCGTCGGCTCGAGCAGCGCCATCCAGCGGCCGATGAAGTCGCCCGGCGACAGCGGGGCGCTGTCCTGGGCGAGTGCCTTGATGCCGCCGCACTGGGCATGGCCGAGCACCACGATATGCTTGACGCGCAGTACCTGGACCGCGAATTCCAGTGCTGCGGAAACGCCGTGGGCGGCCTCGTCGGGGGCGTAGGGCGGCACCAGGTTGGCGACATTGCGGACCACGAACAATTCGCCCGGGCCGGCGTCGAAAATGACTTCCGGAGAGACGCGGGAATCGCAGCAGCCGATCACCATGATCTCCGGCGACTGACCGCGCTCGGCGAGTTCGCGATAGCGGGATTGCTCGGTCGGCAGGCGCTGGGTGGCGAAGCCATGGTAGCCGGACATGAGCTGCTGCGGAAACGCGGACATGGCGGTCTCCCTGAGAATGTCCCGGCTAAACCACAGGGGGCGTTCAGGGACAAGGCTTTCGCCGGCAGAGCCGGAATGCTATCGCGGCATCAAACACCGTTCTGGAGGGAACCGATGATCCGCCCACGTCGCAGCCATCTGTTCATGCCGGGTTCCAATGCCCGCGCGTTGGAGAAAGCGCGCACGCTCGAGGCCGACGGTGTCATCTTCGATCTTGAGGACGCGGTGGCGCCAGACGCCAAGGCGATCGCGCGCAGCCAGATCGCCGCGACGATTTCAGCCGGCGGTTTCGGTCGGCGCGAACTCATCATCCGCATCAACGGTCTCGACACGCCGTGGTGGGAAGAGGATCTCGCCATGGCCGCGAAGGCTGCGCCGGACGGCATTCTCGTGCCGAAGATCTCCAGCGTCGAGGATATCGCCGGCGTGAGCGCGCGTCTCGCCGCGCTCGACGCGCCTGACAAGGTGCGGGTCTGGGCGATGATCGAGACTGCTTTCGCGATCCTGCGCGTCGAGGCCATCTCGGCGACGGCGCACGACGTCGGCAGCCGCCTCGCCGGCTATGTGATGGGGCCGAATGACATCGCCCGCGAGACGCGCATCCGCATGGTCAGCGGTCGAGCCACCATGCTACCCTTCTATATCAACTGCATTCTCGCCGCCCACGCCCACGGTCTCGAGGTTCTCGACGGGCCCTACAGCGATTTCAGCGATGCGGCGGGCTTTGCGGCGGAATGCGATCAGAGCCGCGACATGGGCTTCGACGGCAAGACGCTGATCCATCCCAGCCAGATCGAGGCCTGCAACGCCGCCTTCACCCCCCCGGAAGCGGAAGTGGCTAAGGCGCGCAGGATCATCGCCGCCTTCGAGCTGCCGGAGAATGCCGGCCGCGGCGCGATCCAGCTCGACGGCCGCATGGTCGAACGCCTCCATGCCGACATGGCCCGGCGCACGATCGCCATCGCCGACGCGATCGCGACGATGCAGGGGTGAGGAGGCCGATTCGAGCTCTTCTCGGTCATCATGGCCGGGCTTGTCCGGCTTGTCCCGGCGATCTGCGTCTGTCTCGCTGAATTGTCGTCAAGAGGCGGATGCCGCGACGACGAAACAGGTTACGGTTGCTTGATGCCGTAGGCGACGGTGACGACGACACGTAGCGTCTCCTCGCCAACCGCCACCGGCGCGGCCGTCACCATCGGCGCGCTGAGCCTGCGCTGGTAGGGCATCGGGCCCGCCGTGGTCTCCTCGGTGATGCTGAGCGGCGCGCCGAGGCTGATGCCGGCGGCCTTGGCCAGCAGTTCCGCCTTGCGCCTTGCATCCGCAATCGCCTGGCCCCTGGCGTCGTCGAGCAGCTTGGAGGCCTGCGACACCGAAAACGCGATGCCGCCGATCTCGTTGGCCCCGGCACCGACCAGCGTGTCGATCACCGCCGCGGCCTTGGTCACCTCATGGAGCGTGACCACCACATGATTGCTGGCGCGATAGCCGGTGATCTGCACGGGCCCGCCACCGACTCGATTAGGCGCGCTCTGTGGCAGCAGGGACAGCCGTGAGGTCTGCATATCCTTCTCGGCGACGCCGGCAGCCTTGAGCGCCAGCAGCACCGCGCCCATCGCCTTGTTATTGGCCTCGGCGGCCTCCTTCGCGGTCTTTGCCTCGGTGGCGACGCCGCCATCGATCGTGGCGGTGTCGGGTGCGGCCGAAACGGTGGCTTCGCCGGTCACGGTCACCGCCGGTGGCGGTGTTTCGGCCCTGGCCGCGCCGGGCGTTGCGACGGCGACGGCGGCACAAAGGATAAGCGCACAGCGCATCGGCGATCTCATTTCAGTGGCACGAAAACGTTGATGACCAGCTTGTCTTCTTCGGTCTTCAGCGGATCGGTGACGTATTCCTCGATGAAGGTGTCCTTGGCTTCCAGCTTGCGGTCGTCGAGATGATTGGTGATGGCCTCATAGGTATTGTCCATGTTGTCGTAGGAGCCGCGATGGACGAATTTCAGCGCCTTGCCCTCGGGTGACTTGATCACCGTGATGGTCTTCGGCGGCGATTTCGGCTCCTGGTCCACCGGGATCTCGGCCTGGAAGGTAAAGCCGGTGTCGTCGGTGGAGGTGTAGACGATCATCTGCGGCCCGGCCGGCCTGATGCCCTGCTTGTCGAGAAAGGCGCCGAGGCTCTTGAGCGTGTCGACGAGGGTGTCGAAAGCGGAATCCCAGTTGGCTGTCCCCTTCATCGCCACCACGGTCTTGGCGGTGAGGGTCGTTTCCTCCCCGAACGGGTCGGCGGTCTGCACCTTCTGGTCGGCAGGCGGCGGGGTCTGGGCGGTGGCCGGCGGCGTCGGGGCGGGCGTGGCTGGGGTGCCGGCTGCGGCTGCCGGCGGCGCAGCCGCCTTGTCGGAACCGACGGGCGCGGGGGTGGCGGCTGGCGGGGTGGCCGGGGCCGGCGTCGCACTCGGGGCCTGGCCCTGGGCGGGTGCCGGCGTGGTCACGGGCGCCGGCGCCTGGGCCAGGGCGGGCGGCACGGCGGCGGTCAGGGGCAGGGCCAGCGCGGCGGCAGTCAGGGGCATGGTGGCAAGGCGAAGAAGGCGGGCGCGGCGCATGTACTGAAGTCTCCCCAGTCTCGATCAGGCGGGCGCGACCCTATCACGCAGTCCCCGCATTGGCTCAAGGGGAGACATCTCACTCCATCATGGCGGCAACATGCCGGCGCATGCCGCTCTGGCCAATTCGCAGCGATTGGCCATATAAGGCCGCAACGGATGCCGGCCTGACCGAAAAACGGGCAGCTTCGTCACAACTTCCGGGACAGGATCTTCGGGACTGCCGATGAGCGCACTCGCCAACCACGCCTATGCCAAGATGAACGGGATCGGCAACGAGATCGTCGTCGTCGATCTGCGCGACGGCGCAGGCGTCGTCACGCCGGCGGAGGCGCGGGCCGTGGCCGGGCCGCTGCCCTATGACCAGCTGATGGTGTTGCAGCAACCCCAGGTGCCGGGCACCGAGGCTTTCATCCGTATCTACAACAATGACGGGTCGGAGGCCGCGGCCTGCGGCAATGGCATGCGCTGCGTGGCGCGGCGGGTGTTCGAATCAAGCGGCAAGCGCGCGCTGACCTTCGAGACCAGGGCCGGCCTGCTCGATTGCTGGCAGCCCGAAGACGGTCTCTATACGGTGGATATGGGCGCGCCGAAGTTCGGCTGGCAGGACATCCCGCTCGCCGAGGAATTCCGCGACACCCGTGCGATCGAACTTCAGATCGGACCGATCGATGCGCCGGTGCTGCACACCCCGTCAGTGGTGAGCATGGGCAATCCCCATGCGATCTTCTGGGTCGACGACGTCAACGCCTACGACCTCGGCCGCTTCGGCCCGCTGCTCGAGAACCATCCGATTTTTCCCGAGCGCGCCAACATCACTCTGGCCCATATCGTCGATCGCGATCACATCACCATGCGCACCTGGGAGCGCGGCGTCGGGCTGACGCGGGCCTGCGGCTCCGCCGCCTGCGCCACCGCGGTGGCGGCGGCGCGGCTGCGCCGCACCAACCGCAAGGTGAACGTAACCTTGCCGGGCGGCGATCTGGCGATCGAATGGCGCGACGGCGACGACCATGTGCTGATGACCGGCCCGGCCGAGCTCGAATTCGAAGGCCGTTTCGATCCGGCGCTGTTCGCCGGTCTGTGATGGGCGACACGACACGTCGCCACGCCAGGATGACGGAGCGACGCCAGCGGACAGCAGGGCCATGACCGTTGAAGTCATCACCTTCGGCTGCCGCCTCAACGCCGTCGAGGCGGAGATCATCAAGCAGGCGGCCGAAGCCGAGGGGCTCGGCGAGACCATCGTCGTCAACACCTGCGCGGTGACCGGCGAGGCGGTGGCGCAGGCCCGTCAGCGTATCCGCCGGCTGCGCCGTGAGCGGCCGGACGCCCGCATCGTCGTCACCGGCTGCGCGGCGCAGACGCAAGGCGCCGAATTCGCCGCCATGGCCGAGGTCGACCGCGTGCTCGGCAACGCCGACAAGGTCGCCGGCAATGCCTGGCGGGCCACCCGAGAGGCTTTCGCCGCAGTGGCGCCTCAGCCCAAGATCGCCGTCTCCGATATCATGGCGGTGCGCGGGATGGTGCCTCACCTCGTCACCGCCAGCCGGCAGCCGCGCGCTTTCGTCCAGGTGCAGAACGGCTGCGATCACCGCTGCACGTTCTGCATCATTCCCTATGGCCGCGGCCCATCGCGTTCGATGCCGATGGGGGCCGTGGTCGATCAGGTGCGCGCGCTGGTCGCAACGGGGCATGCCGAAATCGTGCTGACGGGCGTCGACCTGACGAGTTACGGCGCCGATCTGCCGGGTGCGCCGCGGCTCGGCGCCCTGGCTCGCCAGATCTTGCGCCACGTTCCAGAATTGTCGCGGCTGCGTCTGTCGTCGATCGATTCGATCGAGGCCGATCACGATCTCATCGACCTGGTCGCTACCGAGTCACGGTTGATGCCGCATCTGCATCTGTCGCTGCAGGCGGGCGATGATCTCGTACTCAAACGGATGAAGCGCCGGCATTCCCGCGCCGACGCTGTGACCTTCTGTGCCCAATTGCGCCGGCTGCGACCGGATATCGTGCTCGGCGCCGATCTGATCGCCGGCTTTCCGACCGAAACCGAGGCGATGTTCCGGCGCAGTCTCGCTCTCGTCGACGATTGCGGCTTGTCGCTGCTGCACGTTTTCCCCTATTCGCCGCGGCCGGGCACGCCGGCGGCCCGCATGCCGCAGGTCAAGAGCGATGTCATTCGCGAGCGCGCCGCGCGGCTGCGCGCAGTCGGCGAGCGAAGCCTGCAGCACCGGCTGCTCGCCGAAGTCGGCGCCACGCGGGCGGTGCTGGTCGAGAATGCGCGTCAGGGCCGCACTGAGCATTTTCTCCCCGTGGCACTCCATGGCGGCACGCCGGGCGAGGTGCGCAACGTCACCATCGTCGGTCAGGACGGCGCGCGGCTGGTGGCGAACGAAACTTGCATCCTCTAGTTGTTGGCGCCCCTCATCCGGAGCGCTGACGCGCTCCGACCTCTCGCCGCTTGCGCGCGGCGAGGGACGCGGCGCAATCTTCACGCTTGCCCGGTCCATCCGCAGGCCTTCAGCCGTTCCTGCAGATGCGGCGGCACCGGCGCGGTGACGCACACCGGCGGCTTGTTCTTCGACAGCGGCACGACGATCTCGCGCGCATGCAGATGCAGCGAAGGCTCGCCGAAGCGCGGGCCGTTGCCATAGATGTTGTCGCCGACGATCGGCCAGCCCATGGCGGCGCAATGGACCCGCAACTGGTGGGTGCGGCCGGTGACCGGCTCGAGTGCGAGCCAGGCCAGCGGTTCGCCCGCTGCGCCGTGGCCGCGGCCGAGCACGCGCCAGCGTGACAGCGACGGCAGTCCTGCCGGATCGACCTTCTGCCACCAGCCGCGGTCGGCGCTGCGCGGGGCAAGCGGCAGGTTGATCTCGCCGCTGTCCTCCGCCGGGCCGCCTTCGACCACCGCCCAATAGGTCTTGTCGACCTTGCTGTGCTTGAAAAGCAGTCCAAGGGTTGCCGTCGCCTTGCAATGGCGACCGAGCACGAGGCAGCCGGAGGTGTCGCGGTCGAGCCGATGCGCCAGCGCCGGCGGCCGCGGCAGGCCGAAACGCAAGGCGTCGAAGGAGGCTTCCAGATTGGGACCGCCCTTCGGCCCGCGATGCACCGGAATGCCGGCCGGCTTGTCGATGACCAGCATCAGGCCGTCGCGGTGCAGGACACGGGCGAGCATCTCGTCGGCGGTCGGTTGCGGCGTATCCATGAGCGAATGGTGACTTTCGTTTCCCGGCCGGACCCGTTAACACAGGGCCGGCGGCGGGACCCCTCCCGACCGCGATCGGCCGGAACCTGCGATCTTCTTATGAGCGACAGCGCCGCGGAACAACCCAAACAGAGCTGGTGGCGACGCCTGTCCAGCGGGCTCAAGCGTACCTCGGCCTCGCTTGGCTCGGCGGTGGCGGATCTCGTCACCAAGCGCAAGCTCGACCGCGCCATGGTCGAGGACATCGAGGACGTGCTGTTGCGCGCCGATCTGGGCACCGAGGTGGCGGCGCGGATCGCCTCGGCCGTCGGTCACGGTCGCTACGACAAGTCGATCTCGGCCGACGAAGTCAAGGCGGTGGTCGCCGAGGAAGTCGAGAAAGTGCTGGCGCCGGTGGCGCGGCCGCTCGAAATCGACGCGGCCAAGAAGCCCTTCGTCATCCTCATGGTTGGCGTCAACGGCTCCGGCAAGACCACCACCATCGGCAAGCTGGCGGCGAAATTCACCGCCGAAGGCCGCAGCGTCATGCTTGCCGCCGGCGATACCTTCCGTGCCGCGGCGATCGAGCAGCTCAAGGTCTGGGGCGAGCGCACCAGGGCGCCGGTGGTGGCGCGCAGCCAGGGTTCCGACGCCGCCGGCCTCGCCTTCGATGCGCTCAGCACTGCGACGGCAGAAGGCCGCGACGTGCTGCTGATCGATACCGCCGGCCGGCTGCAGAACAAGGCCGAGCTGATGACCGAACTGGAGAAGGTGGTGCGCGTGCTGCGCAAGCTCGACGCCTCGGCGCCCCATGCGGTGCTTCTGGTGCTCGACGCCACTGTCGGCCAGAACGCGCTGTCGCAGGTCGACGCCTTCGGCAAGACCGCTGGCGTCACCGGCCTCGTCATGACGAAGCTGGACGGCACCGCGCGTGGCGGCATTCTGGTGGCGCTCGCCGAGAAGTATCGCCTGCCGGTTCATTTCGTCGGTGTCGGCGAAAGCATCGACGATCTCGCTCCCTTCACCGCCGGTGATTTCGCCCGCGCCATCGCGGGGATCGAGTGAGGGCCGTGGGCGGCCCATCCCGTGAACCGCCATCAACCCGGACAAAAGATGAAGACATTCTCATCCGTCAGCGACCGCAAAGTCCCGCATCCGCTGTTCAAGCTCGCCACCGAACTCGGTCCTCTGGTGGTGTTCTTCATTGCCAATGCCAAAGGTAATTTGTTCATCGCCACCGCGGCATTCATGGTCGCGGTGGTCGCGGCCATGGCGGTGTCCTATGTGGTGACCCGGCATGTGCCGATCATGGCGATCGTTTCGGGCATCATCGTGCTGGTGTTCGGCACCCTCACCCTGGTGCTGCACGACGAGACCTTCATCAAGATCAAGCCGACCATCATCTACGGGCTGTTCGGCGCGATCCTCGGCGGCGGGCTTTTCTTCAACCGCTCCTTCATCGCCGTCCTGTTCGATCAGATGTTCAACCTGACGCCGGTCGGCTGGCGGCAGCTGACGTTACGCTGGGCGCTGTTCTTCGTCTTCATGGCGTTGCTCAACGAAGCGATCTGGCGCACCCAGAGCACCGATTTCTGGGTCGGCTTCAAGGCCTTCGGAGTGATTCCGCTGACCATGATCTTCGCCATGGCGCAAATGCCGCTGATCAAGCGCTACCATCTCGAGCCGAACACCGCCGACATGTCGGACAGTGAGCGCGGCGATATCGGGAACGCTTGAAGCGGCAACACTTGACCGGCGCGGGCGCGGTCCCCAGATTCGTTTCAACGCCAGTTCCACCCCCACCGAGAAGCCGAACCCATGGATGCCAAAGCGCCCGCCGCCCTCAGTCACGAGACCCGGCTCGACCGCCTCGCCGAAATCGCCGTCAAGGTGGGCCTGAGGCTGCAGCGCGGCCAGGAGGTGGTGATGACCGCGCCGATCGAGGCGCTGCCGCTGGTGCGGCGGATCACGGCACACGCCTACAAGGAAGGCGCCTCGCTGGTCACCACGCTCTATGGCGACGACGAGGCGACATTGTCGCGCTTCCGCTATGCCGATGATGCCACTTTCGATCGCGCCAGCGGCTGGCTCTATGACGCGATGGCGGCGGCCTTCAACAAGGGCGCGGCGCGGCTCGCGATCTCCGGCGAGGATCCGTCGCTGCTCTCAGGCCAGGATGCCGAGAAGGTGGCGCGCGCCAATCGCGCCCGGTCGGCGGCCTACAAACCGGCGCTCGAGGCCATCGTCAATTTCAACATCAACTGGAGCATTGTCTCCTATGCGACGCCGGCCTGGGCCAAGGCGGTCTTCCCCAACGATCCGCCCGAGGTCGCCCAGGCCAAGTTGTGGGACGCGCTGTTCAAGGCCTCGCGGGTCGACGGTGACGACCCCATCGCCGGCTGGCATCGGCACAATGCGGCGCTCAAGGCGCGCACCGACTTCCTCAACGACAAGCGCTATGCCGCGCTGCGCTTCCGCGGGCCGGGCACCGATCTCACCGTCGGCCTCGCCGACGATCACTGGTGGGAGGGCGGCGCCTCGCTCGCCAGGAACGGCGTGATCTGCAACGCCAATATCCCGACCGAGGAGGTCTTCACCACACCGCACCGGTTGCATGTGGACGGTACCGTGCGCAGCACCAAGCCGCTGTCCTACCAGGGCACGCTGATCGAGGACATTGCGGTCCGTTTCGCCGAGGGCAAGATCGTCGATGCCAGTGCGAAGCGCGGCATCGAGGTCCTCAACAAGGTGCTGTCGACCGACGAGGGGGCGCGGCGTCTCGGCGAGGTGGCGCTGGTGCCGCATTCCTCGCCGATCTCCCACAGTGGCATCCTGTTCTTCAACACGCTGTTCGACGAGAACGCTGCGAGCCATATCGCGCTCGGCCAGGCCTACAGCAAATGCATCCGTGACGGTGGCTCACTGACGCCGCAACAACTCACGGAGAAGGGCGCGAACACCAGCCTGATCCACATCGACTGGATGATCGGCTCGGGCGAGATCGACGTCGACGGCGTCCGCGCCGATGGCGGCGTCGAGCCCCTGATGCGCAAGGGCGAGTGGGCGTAAGGCGGCTTCTCGGCGGCGTCTGCGCGGCGCTCCTGGTTGTCGTCGCGCGGTTGCGGCTGCAATCAGCCTGTCACCCCTTCTCCGCTTCGCCGCCGGCATCGAGCCAGCCCTTGAAGCCGCCGAGGTTGTAGACATTGCCGTAACCCATCTCCTTGAGCGTCTTGCCGACCAGGGCGGAGCGGCCGCCGGAGGCGCAATAGGTCACGACGGTCTTGGCGCGGTCGAAGGCGGCGTCGTGCAGTGGCGAGTTCGGGTCGGCACGGAATTCCACGAGGCCGCGCGGCACTGCGACCGCGCCGGGAACCTTCCCGGAGGCCGCCACCTCGGCTGGCTCGCGCACGTCGAGAAACACCACGTCGGGGCGCCCAACCAGGCTCTTGGCCTCTTGTGGGCTGATCCGGGGCACCTGGGCGTCGGCTTCGGCGATCATGGCCTGGACAGTCTTCATCGGTGTTCCCTCCTGCATCTGACGCATCCGCATTAGAGCATGAACCGGAAAAGCGGGCACCCGGTTTTCCGGTGAAGGTCGGGCTCGATCGGCGGGACTGGGGGAAACCGGCTCATTCTGCGCCGTCATGGCCGGTCGGCGTCGCCCACAACAGAAAGCGCAGCGGCCCGGGCGTCACCGCATCGAAGGGCCAGCAGGTCGCGAGCACGAGATGCGATCCGGCAGCGAGCGGATCGATACCGGCCGCGTCGAAGCGCACCACCGCGCCGACCCCGGCGCGATAGCGGATCGTCCGGCCATCGCTGCGCGTGACGATGATCGTATCGCCGGGCGTGATCTTCTTCAGGAAGTCGAAATGGGTATCGCGATGGGCGGCGAAGACCGTCACGCCGCGTTCGCCTGCCGGCGGCGTGCCTTCGAGCTGCCCCGGTCCGAAGGCGAGCGCCTGGCCGTGGCTGCCGGCAAGCACGATGGCCTCGGCCCGCAGCCGGGGCACGCTCAGGCGGGCCACCGGCCAGGTGTCGGCCCATGGCCATGGCCTGACCGGTTCACCGTGCGCGAGGGTCGCGGCAAAGGCGCGCGACAGCAGCGCCTGGGCCAGCGCCGCCTTGGCGTGGATCAACAGCCCGTGGCCGGTGAGCGCCAGCCCGGCGGCGACCAGAGCCGCCGCGGCGCCGCGGACGACGACACGGCGGCGTCGCCCGCGATCGGTTGTGCTGTCGTCGACGACGCTGTTGGCCATGACGTCACGCGGCGAAGCGTCGACGGCAGGCGAACGTGACGAGGCCGAGCAGCGTCAGCACGGCGCCGGCGATCATGGCGAGGTCGGCATTGGTCGCGGTCTTCGGCAGCGTCACCATGGCTTGCGCCTGTGCCGGCGCGAGGTCCGCTTCGGCGCGGCGCTCGCGCGGCGGCGAAAGCTGCGATGGCCGTTCGCCGAACAGCTTGGCATAGTCCCAGCCGGCCGGAAGATTGATCGGCAGCTCGCTGACCTTGAGCGGCACGCCATCGGGCCGGCGCGGCGTGGCGTCAACAGCGACGAGGCTGGTGAGGCGGGTGACGAGCTGGTGCTGCAGGGCAAGAGCGAGGATTGCCTTGTCCGCGTCCTCGGGCGTCATCTGGCGAAGTGTGCGGGCGACTTCGGCATCGGCGATCTTGCGCCGCGCCCACACTTTCGACAATCCTTTGCCCTCGGCCGCGCGATCGAGCGGCAGCGTGACGCTCCAGGGCCGGTCGCCGATCCGGCCGTTGATGGTCACCGATCCGGCAAGGCGTCCCAGCCGCGCCGCCATCACCAGCGGCTCGCCGCGATAGACGTCCGGCAACGTCGCCGGAGTGAGGTCGGCACCGCTCTCGGAGAACTTCGCGGCAAGGCCGGTGACCATCGGATTTTCCAGCTTGGCGAACAACGAGCGCATGCGCTCCTCCACCTGATCGACCGAGCCGATCAGCGTGAAGGCGCCGCGGCCGAGTTCGGCCGCGCGTGTCATCAGATAGGTGTTCGGCGCCGAGCCGATGCCGATCATGAAGATGCGGGAGCGGCCGCGCAGTGCGGCGATGGTATCGAACAGCTGCTGCTCGTTGCCGATCGCGCCGTCGGTGAGGAAGACCACCTGCCGCAGCATGGCGACGTCGTCGGAGCGGCGGTCGCTGAGCGCGGTGCGCATTGCCGGCACCATCTCGGTGCCGCCATTGGCCTGCAGAGCCTCGACAAAGGCCCGGGCGCGGTCGAGATGCGCGGCATCGGCGGCAACGGGGTCCGCAAACAGCATGTCCATGGTGTTATCGAAACGAATGATGTTGAAGCGGTCACCGTCGCGCAGCCGGCCGAGAGCGTAGAGCAGGCTGGCCTTGGCCTGGATGATCGAGGTGCCGCCCATCGATCCGGAATTGTCGATGACAAAGATGACTTCGCGCGGGATGCGCGTCTCGCCGACCTCCTTCAGCGCCGGCGGTATCACGGTGGCGAGGAGATAGTCGGCGTCGCCGACATGCTCGCGGAACAGCCCGACGGACGGCATCTTGCCGGCGGCCTGCGTCCAGGTCAGCTCGAAGTCGCGGTCAGCGGGGACGGTGCCGTCAGCAAGGGTGATGATGCGCGTGGTCTCATCGGGAGCGCTCATGCTGACCGCATGGTGCGCACTCCTGACCTCGCCCAGCGGAAAGCCGGCCTGCAGCTTCACCGAAATTCGCGTCGGATTGACCGGTTCGTGTTCGGCGGGATCAAGCACCGGCGGCGAGATGCGGTCGCGATCCGGCACCGGGTCGGTCACCGTGTCGCCCCAGCCCCCGCCGGGGCGCAGAGCGGCGCTCTGGACCAGCGGCTGCGGATTGTAGCGCGGGCCGATGATCAGCGGCACACGCAGCGAAAAGCCGTCGGCGGCCTGGCGCACCGGCTCCTGATATTCGATCTGCACCAGCACGGTCTCGCCCGGGGCGATATTGGCCACTTCGTTGGTGAAGAGATTGGGCCGCTGCTGCTCGGTCAGCGCAGCTGTGCGGCCGTTGCGCTTCGCATCGTCATAGATCCGGCGTGCCGCCTTTCGCTCCTTGATGTCGCCGAGAATGACGCGATCGCCGACGATCAGCTTGAGGGTGTCGACCGCGGCCCCTTCGGGCAGCGGAAAGGCGTAGACGGCCTCCGCCCAATCCGGACCCGGATTGCGAAAAACTTGCGTGATGCGGGCGCGGATGGTTGGTCCGGACACCGTGAGGTCGACATCGATGCCGAGCCGCGGCGCGTCCGCATAACTCTCGCCGTGCCTGAGGAGCAGCGAGCCGGAGCGCACCTCGCCGGGCTTCATGGCGATCGGTACCGGGCCTTCGGCGCAGTGCCCCGCCGCCGGTGCGAGCATGACGGTGCAGAGGCCGGCGATGAGCGCGCCGATTACGCGCCGCAGTTTCGGCACATTCCAGGCGCGCCGCCAGCCTGGGAGCACGGTGAGGGGATGGATCGCGGCGGTCGCGGTGGCAGTCATGGCGTGAAGGTCCCTTTTGTGGTGGCGATCGGTCACGCCATTGTCGGCTCGCCCCGCCTTGGCGGTGAGCGTAACGATCTGGATTGTTCGCCCGCCGCGCGGCTGGGCTGTGCGGGTTTGTGAGCAAACGTGCGGGTGCTACAATTTCCGCGAATCCACCGGAGATCGCTCAAGGCCATGGCGGCGCCCGACAAACAGCTTTCGGCGGGGCAGAGCCGCGCCATCGCCGAGATGATTCGCGAGGAACTGGCGCGGCGCCGCATCTCCCGCCAGCGGCTTGCCGAAGAGGCGCGCATCAGCCTCTCGACTCTGGAAAAGGCGCTGGGCGGACAGCGCCCCTTCACCCTCGCCACCACGGTGCGCCTTGAGCAGGCGCTCGGACTCGCGCTGCGGGAGTTGCGCCAGAACGCAGCCCCGATGAACGGGGGCGATATCGCGCCCGATGCTCTCGGGGCCTATTCGCGCCGCGCGGTGGCCTGGATCGAGGGCAATTACGTCACGCTGCGGCCGTCCTTCGGCGGCGGCAAGGACGCGATCTACGCCTATCGCACCGAGATCGCCTGGGACGCTGCGGCCTCTTGCCTCGCGTTCCGCGAGAGTGAGCGGCTGGATGCCGCCTTCACCCAGCTCGGGGAAGTTGCGGTGCCGAACCAGTCGGGCCACGTCTATCTCGTCACCAACCGCAACGGACAGCACCGGCTGATCACGGTGTCGCGGCCGACCATCAGCGGCGAGATGTACGGCATCATCACCACGCTGCTCGCCGGCCGAGGCTCGCTGCTGACGCCGATCGCCGCACCGATCGCTTTCCTGCCGGTCGCAACCGTTCCGGCGCCCGGGTTCGGTCGGGTTCAGCCGGGGGAGGGATCATACGAGCTCTATCAGCGGCATCTCCGCCGTACCCTCGACGAGCCCTTCGCCCTGTTCGCTGGCGGATAGGCGCCGACTCGTGCCACCAGATGGAAAAATTTGGCGAAGTTTACCATTTGCTTAAACCCGCCGCTTACGATGCTACCTCTGCAAATCATTCGTAAGACGGCGGCATGGCGCTCTCTCGCTCGCGGAAATTCGGCCTCACCTTGGGCCCCAAGGCGGTGATCGGCGCGACGCTGCTGATCGTGCTCAATACCGCCCTGGTGATCGGCGCCGGCTACTGGTCGCTGGAGAGGGA
The DNA here is from genome assembly GCF_024181725.1 of Bradyrhizobium sp. WD16. Taxonomy (NCBI): domain Bacteria; kingdom Pseudomonadati; phylum Pseudomonadota; class Alphaproteobacteria; order Hyphomicrobiales; family Nitrobacteraceae; genus Bradyrhizobium; species Bradyrhizobium sp. WD16. The sequence continues at coordinate 2,077,389 of NZ_CP028908.1, forward strand.
TTTCGCCGCGAGGGCCGAGCACGACATCGCGGTCAACCTGCGGACCCTGACGCTGGCCTTCGGCGAAGCTTTTCCGGAGGCCAGGATCCGGATGCATGACGGCGTGGTGGAGCGGATCGAAATCCCGCGCATGCCGGAGTTCAAAAGCCACGAGCTGGTCGACCGCGCGGTGTCCTATGTCGGCGGCACCGCCACGATCTTTGTCGCCGACCAGGCCGCGAAGCAGTTCGTCCGCCGCACCACCAATGTGAAGAAGGAGGATGGCGCGCGTGCCGTCGGCACCGCGCTCGCGCCCGATCATCCCGCCCAGGCGAGGCTACGCGCCGGCGGGGCCTATCTCGGTCCGGCGGTGCTGTTCGGTCATCGCTTCTTCACTGCCTATCAGCCGGTGATGAATCCCGCGGACCAGGTCATCGGCATCATCTATGTCGGGGTGCCGACCGCCGATCTCGATGCCATGCTCGGCCAGGCGCTGACGGCCATGGCCATCGCCGCCGTCTTCGCCGTGCTGCTCGTGCTCGGCCTGACGCTGTTGCTGGTGCGCCGCGTCACGCGGCCTCTCAGGGCGGTGACTCAGTCGCTGACGCGTCTCGCGGAGGGCCGCACCGATGTCGAGATCGGGCATGTCGACCGCGCCGACGAGATCGGCGCCGTCGCCCGCACCCTGGAAGTCTTCCGCGCGGCGCGGATCGAACGCCATCGGCTCGAGCAGGAGCGCGTCGAAACCGAGCAGTGCACCATGGCGGCGCGCAAGGCGGAGATGAACCGTTTCGTCGACAACTTCCGCGCCCGGGTCGGCGGCATCATCGAGCGGGTTCTCGGCTCGGCCAGTCGTTTCGAAGAAGTCGCGGTCCAGCTCTCCGGCACCGCGCGGGCAACCGCCGACATCGCGCTGCGTTCGGCCGAGGCCTCGCGCCGCGCATCCGATCATGTCCGCGCCGCGGCCAGCGCCTCCAGCGAGCTGTCCGGCTCCATCGCCGAGATCAATCGTCGGGCTCGCGAATCCAGCGGCATCACCGCCGAGGCGGTCAGCCAGGCGGGCGTCACCGGCGAGCGCATGACCGAGCTCGCCGGCGCCGGCAGCCGGATCGGCGAAGTCGTCAAGCTGATCACCTCGATCGCCGAGCAGACCAATCTGTTGGCGCTCAACGCCACCATCGAGGCGGCGCGAGCCGGCGATGCCGGCCGCGGCTTCGCCGTGGTGGCGCAGGAAGTGAAGAATCTCGCCGGCCAGACCGCACGCGCCACCGACGAAATCAGCGCCCACATCGTCAATATGCAGCGCGCCACCGGCGAATCGGTTGCGGCCATCGGCACCATCGGCGCCACTATCGGACGTCTCAGCGGCATTGCCAATTCGATCTCGGCCGCGGTGGAGCAGCAGGGCGCGGCCAGCCACAGCATCGCCGACGCAGTCAATGCCGCCTCCAGCGATACGGTGACGGTGGCCGACGAGGTCGGCGGCGTCGCCGCGCGGGCCGGGGAGACGCAGACGAGCTCGAATGAGATGCTGGCGGCGGCGAAGGAGCTGACGAGCGAGAGCGCGCGCCTGAAGGCCGAGGTCGAGGAGTTTCTCGCCAGCATGCGTGCGGCCTGATCGAGGGCGTCTGGCGCGGGCGGCACGGCGCCCTGTTGCACGGTATGGTCCCGATCAGGACGTAAAGCCGACCTTGACGAAGAAGGCCAGCATGCCGGCGCCGCCGGCGGCGAAGATCAGTGCGAACACGAGCGGCGCCAGGGCAGCCTGGCTGCCGCCAGCTTCGAGCACCGCTGCAGACGGCTCGGCGGGATCGTAATGCACGCTGACCAGCTGGCCTTCTTGATAGCGCGCCGCGGCGGCTTCGGCATCGGCGCGGCGGCCGAACACCGGCGTCCAGCCAAAGCCGATGGCGGTGCCGGTGAGGTCGCGTCCGCCGACGTGATAGGCATAGCGCAGATCGACATGGTAGCGGCGGACCCGACGCGGCGCGGCGGCCTGTTCGCCATCGTCGGGCCGCTCCTCGATGTCTTCTTCGACCACCGCGCAGCGCGTGATGCGGCCGGGGACATTGGGCCAGGCGGCGCTGGCGCGTGAGCGCCGGCGGTCGCCAAAGAACGAGACGACGCTTGCGCTTGCAACCGCAAGACAGGCTAGTGGCAGGCCGAACGCGAACAGCGGCACGCCCTTGGCGGTATAGAGCACGTGGCCGGCGATGGCGTGGGCGACGAGGATGGCGGCGATCGCAGCGAAGCTGAGGGCGAACACCGCCAGCGCGGCGACATTGCCGCCGTGGCCTGCCTCCAGCACGGCGCGGGCTGGATCGCGCGGGTCGACATAGACGTCGACCTTGGCGCCGATCGGATAGCGTGCCGCGTGCTTGGCCGCGAGCATGGGCGTCGTCAGGGCGGGGCCGCCGAAGCCGATCCGGTCGCACTCGTGGAGAGTGCCGCTGGCGTGATAGCGATAGCGGATCACGGCGGCGGCGGCGTCGTCGGTCGCGTCGTCGGAGGTGTGGGTCGACGGCAGGTCGACTCCCGAGGCGATGATTTCGCCTTCGACACGGCTCCAGCCCTTTGCGGCCTGCGCGGTTCCGCGCCGGCGCAGGAAGTTATGGAGGAAGCCGGCGGCGAGCAGCAGGCAGACGGCGGCGCCGACACGGGTCCAGAGCAGTTGGCTGGCGTCGAGCATACGCGGTGCCTCGGAACGGGATTGCCGCCGCGGTCTACTCGTGCGGCACGATCGTATAGGGCGTGGTGTAGGGCGCGACGCGCAGTGCGGCGTTGGCGATCACGCCGATCCTGGTGTCCTGCGCCGAGGCGGCCTGGGCGGTGGAGCCGACGATGATCGCGAGCGCCGCCGCCCGCCACTTTCTCCGTTCCATGATGGCCCTCATGTGCAGCCCGGCCGACAGGCATGGGTTCGCCCCACGCGATCATGCCTCGCCTTCTTTCGTCGCCGAGGGCCGCCGCCCGGTTCATCGCCCGGCCCGGGCATCCACCGTCGGTTCATTGGACGAGGTCATTTCGCCTGACGCAGAGACGCGCCGCGTCAACCCGGCCTTAACCGCATCGATCGATTGCCCGCAGCGATTTGATCGGCGCTAAGGCCAATCGCGTCATGGTCCCGCAAACACGATCGCCGGCACGCAGCGCGTGCCCGCAGAGGCGCAATCGCTAACGGCGGAGCCATACTGACGTGGCCCGACGCAAAGGAGCAACAGGATCATGGCTGACGCCAGCACCATCGCGATCGACACCTCGCTGCGCACAGAGCCGTCGTCGGCATCGAAGATGCAGGCCGTCCGCGCCAGCGATGGCGCGGGGCTGATCGCCAGGAGCGCCGCGGCGCTCGGCGCACCGGCGCCGAAGCGAGCCAGGGGACGCAGCGCGCTGGCGCCCGCGCAGCTGCGTCACGACCCGGAGGCAATCCGTCATGCCTTCGAGAGTGGCGAATATCCGTATCAGTCGCGGGTTCCGAACAAGATCTATCTGGAGCAGATGGCACGGCTGCAGGTGGAGCTGCTCAAGGCCCAGAGCTGGATCAAGCAGAGCGGCGAGAAGGTCGTGATCCTGTTCGAGGGGCGCGACGCCGCCGGCAAGGGTGGCACCATCAAACGCTTCATGGAGCATCTCAATCCGCGCGGTGCCGGCATCGTCGCGCTGGAGAAGCCGAGCGAGCGCGAACGCTCGCAGTGGTATTTCCAGCGGTATGCGGAGCATCTGCCTTCGGCGGGCGAGATCGTGCTGTTCGACCGGTCCTGGTACAACCGCGCCGGGGTCGAACGCGTGATGGGCTTCTGCACCGCCGGCGAGTATCTCGAATTCATGCGCCAGTGCCCGCAGGTCGAAACCATGCTGGTGCGCTCGGGTATCCGCATCTACAAATACTGGTTCTCGGTGACGCAGAAGGAACAGGTTCGTCGCTTCAAGGCGCGCGAGACCGACCCGCTCAAGCAGTGGAAGCTCTCCCCTATCGACCGCGCCTCGATCGACAAGTGGGACGATTACACCGAGGCCAAGGAGGCGATGTTCTTCTACACCGACACCGCCGACTGTCCCTGGGTCATCGTCAAATCCGACGACAAGAAGCGCGCCCGCCTCAACTGCATGCGCCACTTCCTCTCGACGCTGGATTATCCCAACAAGGACGAGCACCTGGTCGGCCATGCCGATCCGCTGATCGTCGGCTCGACCTCCCATGTGATCGGCCGGTCCGAGCATCTCCTCGGCAGGCTGACCCGCCCGCAGATGAAGCGCTCGAGCCCATAAGCCCGCCGCCGGAGCCTGCCAGGTAAGTCAGCTGCGTCGCTCGCCGGCATCCGCCGCCGTCACCTTAAGCTGCAGCACTTCGCCCTTGCGCAGCACGGTCGCGGGCAGACGTCGGCCGATGCGGTCGCGGTTGAGCAGCCGCGCCAGGTCGTCGCTGCCGCCGATGGCGACGCCGTCGAGGCTGAGCAGGATGTCGCCGCGGCGCCTCAGCCTTTTCGGGGCGCCGGCGCCGGAGATCACACGCCGGTCGAGCCGAAACCGCCGCTGCCGCGCGCGGTTTCCGAAAGCGTGATCACCGCGGTCAGTTGCGCCCGAGCCGCCTCGGCGATCACCATCTGCGCGATGCGTTCGCCGCGACGGATGGTGAAGGGAGCGTCGCCGTGGTTGATCAGCAGCACGGCGACCTCGCCGCGATAATCCGCATCGATGGTGCCGGGTGCGTTGAGCACCGTGATGCCGTGCTTGGCGGCAAGGCCGGAGCGCGGCCGGATCTGCGCTTCGAATCCCGGCGGCAGCGCGATCGCGAGGCCGGTGGGCACCAGCAGGCGCGCACCGGGGGCGAGCGTCACCGGCGCGTCGTCGGCGACGGCCGCAAGCAGATCGAGGCCGGCCGCGTGAGCGGTCTGGTAGGCGGGCAGAGGCAGGTCGCGGCCGTGGGGAAGCTGTAGGATTTCGACGGTGACGGGGCGCATGGGATCAATCTCCGGTAACGGTCTTCGAATGGCGGTGGCCGCCGTCAGTTGCTGGGGGCGAGAGCTGCGGCAATCCGCGCGACGAGCTGGGAGGCGACCTCCTCCTTGGACATGGCAGGCCAGGATTCGATCGGCCAGGCGGCGGGATCGGCGCCCTCGTGTTTCAACAGGTGAATGGTGTTGCGGTCGCCGCCCATGATGCCGGTCTGCGGCGAGACGTCGTTGGCCACCAGCCAGTCGCAGCCCTTGCGCGCGAGCTTGGCGCGGGCGTGATCGATCAGGTGTTCGGTCTCGGCGGCAAAGCCGATGACCAGTCCCGGGCGTCCATTGTTGCGGTGGGCGATGGTGGCGAGGATGTCGGGATTTTCGGCGAAGCTCAGCGCCGGCAGTCCGCCCTTCGTCTTCTTGATCTTCTGCTCGCCGGCATTGGCGACGCGCCAGTCGGCGACCGCGGCGGCGAAGATCGCGACATCGGCCGGCAGGGTGCCTTCCACCGCCGCCAGCATGTCGCGCGCAGTCTCCACCCGCTGCACCGTGACGCCGGCCGGATCGGGCAGGCCGACCGGGCCCGACACTAGCGTGACGCGTGCGCCGGCTGCCGCCGCCGCCGCGGCGATGGCGAAACCCTGCTTGCCTGACGAGCGGTTGGCGATATAGCGCACCGGATCGATCGGTTCGTGGGTCGGCCCCGCCGTCACCAGCACATGCCGTCCGGCGAGCGGCATCGGCACGGCGGGGCGCAGCAGCAGAAGTGCAGCCGCGGCGATCTGCAGCGGTTCGGCCATGCGCCCGACCCCGGCTTCACCGGCCTCGGCCATCTCCCCGCTCATGGGACCGATCAGGCGGATGCCGTCGCGCTGCAACTGTGCGGCGTTGCGCCGCGTCGCAGGATTGTTCCACATCTGCGGATTCATCGCCGGCGCCAGCAGGATCGGGCGATTGGCAGCGAGCAGGATGGCGCTGGCGAGATCGTCGGCGTGGCCATTGGCGATCTTGGCCATCAGGTCGGCGGTGGCCGGAGCCACCACGATGAGCTCGCAGTCGCGGGCCAGGCGAATGTGGCCGACGTCGAACTCGCTGCGGGGATCGAACAGGTCAGTGTAGCAGGGCTCGTGGGCGATGGCGCTGACGCTCAGCGGCGTGATGAATTGCTGCGCGGCGCGGGTCAGCACGCAGCGGACTTGAAGGCCGCGCTCCTTCAGGCGCCGGATCAGATCAAGGGATTTGTAGGCGGCGATGCCGCCGCCGATGATCAGCGTGATCCGTCCGCGGCCGCTCCCCGCCGTCGGCGAGGGCGCCTGATCGGCGGCCGGTGCCGCCGCAGGGGGGGCGCCGGCATCCGCCTCGGCCGCGGCGGCGCGCAGGATCATCCGGACCTCGTCCTCGACCGAGCGGCCGTTGCGCGCGGCCCGCAGGCGCAGCTCGGCCTTGATGGCCTCGTCGAGCTTGCGGATGGTCAGGCTGGCCATGGAGCGTCTTCTCTCGTTAATGCGAGAAGCGGTTTCTCGTCATGGCCGGGCTTGTCCCGGCCATCCACGTTTTTCAGGTCGAGAGGCTCCAAAGTCGTGGATGCCCGGCCCAAGGCCGGGCATGACGACGGAGTGAGGAGTGGCGCCACCGGCATCTTTGTCATTCCGTTGTCGCCGCCCGGCCTCTCGGAATACTGGGGCTCCCGCTTGAAGCGGGGGGCAGAGCTGAAAGGTGCCGGAGGATAGCGTAATGACAGCAATGCAATCAATGCCATGATTGCATTGCTAGCACATCAGCTCAGCTTCCAGAGGATGGCCAGGAAGGCGACGGCGATGACCCACAGGGCCAAGGTCTGCCAGCGGTTCTGCCGGGCTTCGGCCCGGCCGATCGCCTGAACCGTTTCGGGTGCCAGAACCAGGCCGTTGCGGGTGATGGCATCGAGCTGTTCCAGCGTCGACACCGTCCGCGCGGCGATCGCCGGCAGCCCCGCGGCCACCCGGCCGAGCTGACCGGCGCCGGCCACCGCGCCCTCGATCCGTCCCACCGGGCCGAGATTGCGCTCGATCCAGGCCCGCACCACCGGTTCGGCGGTCTTCCACATGTCGAGCCGCGGGTCGTAACTGCGGGCGACGCCTTCGACCACCACCATGGTCTTCTGCAGCAGGATCAATTCGGGCCGCGTCCGCATGTCGAACAGAGCGGTTACCTCGAGGAGCAGCGTCAGCAGGCGCGCCATGGAGATCTCGTCGGCGCGGCGATTGTGGATCGGCTCGCCGATGGCACGGATTGCCTGGGCGAAATTCTCGATCGAGTGGTGCGCCGGCACGTAGCCGGCCTCGAAATGCACTTCGGCGACGCGGCGATAATCCCGCGTGATGAAGCCGAGCAGGATTTCGGCGAGAAAGCGCCGTTCCTTCAGGCCGAGCCGGCCCATGATGCCGAAGTCGACCGCCACCAGCCGCCCGCTGGCGTCGACGAACAGGTTGCCGGGGTGCATGTCGGCGTGAAACAGGCCGTCGCGCAGCGCCTGCTGCAGGAAGCTCTGGATGATCTTGCGGCCGAGATCGGGCAGATCGACGCCGGCGACTTCGAGTCGTGCTCGGTCGCTGAGCGGAATGCCCTCGATCCATTCCATGGTGAGGACATGATGGCTGGTGCGGTCCCAGTCGACGTGGGGCACACGGAAGTCGGCGTCGTCGCGGGTGTTCTCCGCCATCTCCGACAGCGCGGCGGCCTCGAGCCGCAGGTCCATTTCCATGGCGACCGAGCGCGACAGCGTCTCGACGATTTCGATGCTGCGCAGCCGTCGCGCCTCCGCCGACAGCGATTCGGCGGTACGGGCGGCGAACATCAGCGCACTGAGATCGCGCCGAAAGCGTTCGGCGATGTGTGGCCGCAGGACCTTGACCGCGACCTCCTGGGGCAGGCCGTCACGCAGCACCTCGGCGCGGTGCACCTGGGCGATCGAGGCGGCGGCCACCGCCGGCCCGAAGTGCAGGAATGCCTGCGCCAGCGGCCGTTCGAGCGACGCCGTCACCACGGCCTCGGCTTCTTTCTGCGAGAAGGGCGGCAGCCGGTCCTGCAGGCGCTCGAGGTCGCGCGCCATGGCGACGCCGACGACGTCGGGTCGCGTCGCCAGCACCTGGCCGAGCTTGACGTAAGTCGGGCCGAGCCGGGTGAGGGCGCGGGCGAGCCGCGGGCCGGACCTGGCGTCCCTCCGTTCGATGATGCGCGCAAGCCGAAGCAGCAGCCGCAACGGCGCCGGCAGCGGCTTGGGGTCGACCACGGCAAAGGTGCCCTCGCGTGCGACCACGAAGGCGGCGCGGGTCAGCCGCAAGACATGGGGTATCGAGGAGATCACAAACGCCAGCCCGAATGCAGCGCGACGATACCGCCCGACATGGCGCGATGGCTGACGCGCGAGAAGCCGGCCGCGGCGATCATTTCGGCGAAGGCGGCGGGCTTGGGAAAGCGGCGAATCGATTCGACGAGATAGCGATACGACTCGGCGTCGCCGGTGACGGTGCGGCCAAGCGTCGGAATCACCTTGAAGGAATAGAAGTCGTAGATGCGATCGAGGCCGGGCATGTCGACGGACGAGAATTCCAGGCAGAGGAAGCGCGAGCCCGGTCGCAGCACGCGATAGGCCTCCTTGAGCGCCTGGTCGACGCGCGGCACGTTGCGGATGCCGAAGGCGATCGTATAGGCGTCGAATTTGCGGTCGGCGAACGGCAGGTCTTCGGCATTGCCTTCGATGAAGTCGACGCGGTCGTCGAGGCCGAGGGCGAGCGCGCGGTTACGCCCCACCTCCAGCATGTCGCCGTTGATGTCGCAGACGGTGGCATGAAAGCCGGCACCGGCGGTGCGCGCGGCTCGAAACGAGATGTCGCCGGTGCCGCCGGCGACGTCGAGCAGGGCGAAAGGCGCATCGCTGCGCGGCGGGTCGAGCGCCGTGACCGTGGCGTCCTTCCACAGCCGGTGCAGCCCGCCCGACATCAGGTCGTTCATCAGGTCATAGCGCGAGGCGACGCTGTGGAACACGTCGTTGACCAGCGTCTGCTTGTCGCCGAGCGGCACGTCGCGGTAGCCGAAATGGGTGGTTGCGTCCTGCTGATCCATCGGGGGTCCTGTTTTCGCGGCGGAACATAGCGCGCCGCCCCGGGGCGCGCTACAAGTCATGATCGTTAACGATCACCCCGTCCGGTGTGGCTGTAGCATGGATTTTGGCATCCACCGCACCAGCTCCGCCGGTCGTCCGCCGCCACCTGGAATCCCATGCCTGAACTGCCCGAGGTCGAAACCGTCCGCCGCGGCCTGCAGCCGGTGATGGAGGGGCAGCGCATTGCCCGGGTCGAGGCGCGGCGCGGCGATCTGCGCTTCCCGCTGCAGAAGGACTTCGTCGCCCGGATCGAAGGTCAGATCGTGCGCGGCCTCGGCCGAAGGGCCAAATACCTGCTGGCCGATCTCGGCTCCGGCGACGTGCTGCTGATGCATCTCGGCATGTCGGGTTCTTTCCGGGTGGAAAGCGACCCCGCCGCGGGTATGCCGGGCGTCTTCCATCATCCCCGCGGCGAGAGTCGCACCCACGATCATGTCGTGTTCCACATGGCGTCCGGCGCGGTGGTCTCGTTCAATGATCCGCGCCGCTTCGGCTCGATGAAAGTGGTGCCGCGGGCCGAGCTCGCCGATGAACCACAGTTGCGCCATCTCGGCCCCGAGCCGCTCGGCAACGCCTTTGACGCGCAATGCCTGGCCTCGGCCTGCGCCGGCAAGGCGACCAGCCTGAAGGCGGCGCTGCTCGATCAGCGCGTCGTTGCAGGGCTCGGCAACATCTATGTCTGCGAGGCGCTCTATCGCGCCCATCTGTCGCCGAAACGGCGGGCATCCACCCTGGCCGATCGCAAGGGCGGGCCGACGCCCCATGCCGGGCGTCTGGTCGAGGCGATCCATGGGGTGCTGGCCGAGGCGATCGAAGCCGGCGGCTCATCACTGCGCGATCATCGCCAGACTTCGGGCGAGCTCGGTTATTTCCAGCATCGCTTTCGGGTCTATGATCGCGAGGGCGAGAAATGCCGCACGTCCGGCTGCGGCGGTATCGTCAAGCGCTTCACCCAGAATGGCCGTTCGACCTTCTGGTGCCCGAGCTGCCAGAAGTAGAAACAAAGAGCACCAATGGAGCGCGCATGCTTGCGGCGCTCGGCCCTCGAGCCTGCGTGGCGGATTACTTCCGCACGCAGATCAGCCGCACCACCGAAGCCTTCGGATCGCTGCGTCCGGCCGCGGGCGACGCCAGTCTGATGTCGGCGGCGGCAAGACGCGCGCGCAGCGCCTCGGCACCGATCAGCGATGCTTTAATCGCGGCAGGAGCGGGGCCCGCCACCACATCGAGGCGAAGTTTTGCCAGTCCGATGAGGTGCCCATCGGCATCGCTCACGGCGGCGCCGTCGAAACCGAGGCCTGGTGCCGGATCGAGTCGCACCTCGTTGCCCGCGGCGGCGAGCTTGGCGCTCACCGTGCTGGTCGCATGGCCGCCGGCCTGACTCTCCGGTTCGGCGATGCCGGTGATGGTGACGTCGCCTTTTGGCGCTTCGGGCGCGAGCGTCGCCGGCGTCAACGGCGGAGCGCCATAGAGCCGTAGCAGCGCAATATCGCTGGACTTCGCGGACTTGTCCTCGCGCAGCCGTTCGGCATTGCCGAGGCCGGCGACCACGACGATCTCGCAGCCCGCGACTGCATAGCCATCGGTGGCGATCAGGCCGTCGCGGCTGACCACCACGCCGCTGGCATATTCCACCTTCTTGCGCGGCGGCGGCGGCGCCGGCGATGCCGTGCCGCCGTCGAACGGCACAAAAGCGCTCGCCATCGCCACCACGACCGGCGCCATGGTGCCTTCGGTGGCCTGATCGTAGAGCACGGTGAAGCCGCGCACCTCGGCCCCCTTGATCTGGCCCTTCACATAGAAGCGTTTGAGACCCTGCAGGCCGGACAGCACGAAGAAGTCGGGCTTGACCACGCTGTATTCGACCTTGCGGCCGGCCGGCTGCTTCTTCTCCTTGCCGGCGACCGCAGCGATGGTCAGTCCGGTATCATTGAGGCGCCAGGTCTCGATCTGGATCTGGCCCTGGGCGGAGCTCCATTTCGAGCCGGTCGCGGCATTGCCCTGCACCGGCGCGAACTTGGTCGGTAGTCCGAGCTTGATGCCGTTGATCGGGTCGAGCACGATCTTCCAGCCGGCATTGGCCTGCAGCGCCTTGGCCGCTGCGGCGAGGGCGCTGCGTTCCGGTGCCGTCAGGGTGCCGGTCGGGGTGCCGCCATTGTCCTTCTGGAAGGCCTTGACCGCGGCGGTGAGGCGGTCGCTCGCCTCGCCATTGATCAGGCCGTTATAGGCCCCGACCCAGGCGAGATCGGACTGCAGGGCGGTGCGCTCGGCATTGGCTTGCGCCGCCGCGGGATTGGGTGTCGCCGGAGTCTCCGGCCTCGCCACGACGGTGCCGTCGGGGCGCACCGCAACCGTGGGCACCGGCTTCGGCGCGGTGGATCTGGGCGTGGCGGATTGCGCGAACGCCGCGGTGGCGGCAAGGCTGGCGATCAGCGCTGCGGCGATCCTCCTCATGACCTGTCCTTCGCGCTTTGTTCCAGCTGGTGCGGCGCCTGCAACTACCATATCTGCTTGGTCGATAACAGTTCGCCAGCGGTTCACGGCGGCGCGAGCGGAAGGCCTGATGCGACAATGATGACGGTGCTGGGCGCGGACGAACTCGAACGTTATGCGCGGCATATCGTGCTGCGCGAGGTTGGCGGGCCGGGGCAGGCGGCTTTGAAGCGGGCGCGGGTGCTGGTGGTCGGCGCCGGCGGTCTCGGCGCGCCGGTGCTGATGTATCTTGCCGCCGCCGGCGTCGGCACGCTCGGGGTGGTCGACGACGATGCCGTCTCGCTGTCCAACCTCCAGCGGCAGATTATCCATGCCACCCCCGACGTCGGCCGGCCGAAAGTGGACAGCGCCGCGGCGCGGATCGCCGCGCTCAATCCCCATGTCGGCGTCGAGACCCATCCGGTGCGGATCACCGCAGCCAATGCCCTCGACCTGATCGGCGGTTACGACATCGTCGCCGACGGCTCGGACAATTTCGCCACCCGCTATCTCGTCTCGGATGCGTGCTATCTCGCGAAGAAGCCGCTGGTCAGCGCCGCGCTCGGCATGTTCGACGGCTCGCTGACGACCATTCGCGCCCACGAAACCGATGCGGCAGGGCGACCCAACCCGACCTATCGCTGCCTGTTTCCGGATCCGCCGCCGCCGGGCACGGTGCCGAGTTGCGAGGAGGTCGGCATTCTCGGCGCGCTCGCCGGCGTGCTCGGATCGATGGTCGCCCTCGAAGTGCTGCGCGAGATCGTCGGCTTCGGTGAGGGGCTGGTCGGTCGGCTGGTGATGATCGACGCCCGGGCGATGCGCTTCGAGACGCTGCGCTATGGCCGCGATCCGGCCAATCCGCTCAATGGCGATCACCCGACCATCATCGACCTGAGCATTCATCGCTGAGCTAGTGTCCCTTATGTCTCCGAATTACCGTGCGAGCGAGAGGCAAACGAAGCGGTAATTCGGAGACGGGACACTAGCGCGCCGGCACTGCCCTGAAGCGGCGCCGCGCCTACAGCATCCCCGGCAGCACGCGGTCCGGCGGCTTGTGACCGTCGAGGAAGGTGCGGATGTTGATGATGACCTTCTCGCCCATTTCGACGCGGCCCTCGATGGTGGCCGAACCCATGTGGGGCAGCAGCACCGCCTTGCCGCTGCGGGCGAGGCGCACCAGCTTGGGGCTGACCGCCGGCTCGTGCTCGAACACGTCGAGCCCGGCACCGGCAATTTCGCCGGCCTCGATCAGCTTGGTCAGGGTTTCTTCGTCGATGACCTCGCCGCGCGCGGTGTTGACGACATAGGCGTCCTTGCGGATCAGCTTGAGGCGGCGCGCCGACAGGAGATGGAAGGTCGCCGGCGTGTGCGGACAGTTCACCGAGATGATGTCCATGCGCGCCAGCATCTGATCGAGGCTCTCCCAATACGTGGCGCCGAGCTCTTCCTCGATCTTCGGCGCGACCGGCCGGCGGTTGTGGTAGTGGATCTGCAGGCCGAAGGCACGGGCCCGGCGCGCCACCGCCTGGCCGATCCGACCCATGCCGACGATGCCGAGGCGTTTGCCGCCGATGCGATGGCCGAGCATCCAGGTCGGCGACCAGCCCGCCCAGTCCTTGCCTTCGGTGATGAAACGGGCGCCCTCGGCCAGCCGGCGCGGCACCGCGAGAATCAGCGCCATGGTCATGTCGGCGGTGTCCTCGGTCAGCACCTTCGGGGTGTTGGTTACGGTGATGCCGAGCTCGTGCGCGGCGGTGACGTCGATATTGTCGACGCCATTGCCGAAATTGGCGATCAGCCGCAGCTTGCGGTCAGGCTGGTTGAGGACCGCTTCGGTCAACTCGTCGGTGACGGTCGGCACCAGGATGTCGGCGGTGCGGACCGCATCGACGAGCTGCTCCTGCGACAGTGGCTGGTCCTCGAGATTGAGGCGGGCATCGAACAATTCGCGCATGCGCGTTTCGATGCTGTCCGGCAGCTTGCGGGTGACCACAACCAAAGGCTTCTTTCGGACAGTCATCGTCTGTTTCCCGCGTTCCTCTCCGGATCAAATCGCACGCCAGTCTCGGCGTTTTCGCGAAGTCCACGGCCCGATTCAGGGCTCATTAACCGGGCTGTCCGAAACTGCCGCTTCCCGCGCCGCCAGTGAGTTCTGGCCGGCTTCTGATCCTCAAAGTCCGGTCCTCTCTAGCAGAAGGCCGGCCCAAGACAAGAACCCAGGATGTCCCGGGCGTGCGGTGGGTGCGGTGCATGATGGTTGTGGGGGCCTCGCTGCCGCGGGGCGTGTGGCCGGGGAAGTGAAGATCTCGGCAAGGGACGAGGCGATGGCGTTCAGGCGTATACGGGGACTGTGGCTGCTTTCGGCACTTTTCTGCATGGTAACGACGGCGGTGACGGTCGCCGGTCCGGCGGGATCGGTCAGCGGTCTGCCCATTCCGCGCTATGTCAGCCTCAAGTCCGATCACGTGAATGTCCGCGGCGGTCCGACCAAGGACAATGATGTCAGCTGGGTTTACACCAAGGCGGGCCTGCCGGTGGAAGTGACCGCCGAATATGAGAATTGGCGGCGGGTGCGCGATTCCGAGGGGGCAGAGGGCTGGGTTTACCATTCGCTGCTGTCAGGCCGCCGCACCGCCGTGGTGACGCTGAAATCGAAAGACGACCTGGCGCCGCTGCGCGACAGCCCGGATTCGGCCAGTGCCGTGGCTGCGCGCCTGCAGGCCGGCGTGGTTGCCAACGTGAAGAAATGCGCTGGCGGCTGGTGCCGGATCACGGGAAGCGGCTTCGACGGCTGGATCGAGCAGCAGCGGCTGTGGGGTGTCTACGCCGACGAGAAGGTCGACTGACCGCGGGCCGGCCTCCTCACGCGGTCGGCGTCGGCAGGCCGGCACTTCGGCCCACCGCCGGAAAGGCCTCATCCGGCAGGGTTTCGATGTGGTCGGAACCTGATTCAGCAGGAAAAACTGCGGCGATTCAGCGCACCTTGCGCAACCGCACCACCATGTCGATGCGGGCGATCTCATAGCCTTCCGGCACTTCCGGGACCTTCTGCAGCACCAGGTGCGGATCGGGAATATCCACCAGCTCGTGGTTGCCCTCGAGATAGAAATGGTGGTGGTCGCTGATGTTGGTGTCGAAGTAGGTCTTGGTTCCGTCGACGCTCACCTGCCGCAGCAGGCCGGCTTCGGTAAGCTGGTTCAGCGTGTTGTAGACCGTCGCCAGCGACACCGGCACCTTGGCCTGGATCGCCTCCTCGTAGAGCATTTCCGCTGTCAGGTGGCGGTCCCCCCTGCCGAACAGCAGCCATCCCAGCGCCATGCGCTGGCGTGTCGGGCGCAGGCCTACGGACTGCAGCATCTCGTTGACGTCGTGCCAGGGACAGCCGGTCAGCGCGGCCTGCTGCTTCTGGCCACGCCGGGCCGCCTTGTCGGATCGTTCCTCGATGTTCAGTTCGCTCATTCTCGCAACGGGCGACGCCCACTCCTGAACCGGAAATTCTGTTGAAACTATAAGGAAGCGGCCTTGCACATGCAAGTATTTCGCAACTACGCCGGGTTTCGGATCATGAAGCCGCGCGTAATCGTGGATGGCCGGTGCCAGCGTTTGACGCCTTCGGCCACTATGTTAGAGAGCGCCCAACCGTCGGCACCTGCAGGCGGCGTTAGGTAAGCAAAATCCGCCGGATAGGGGCGATCTGCCGGGTTAAGGGCCAATCCCCGGCCCAGACCCTCCCCCTCGGCCGACCCACCCGGAGTTGATCAAGCATGCACGAGCAGCGAAGCAGTTACGACTACGAGGACCTGCTCGCCTGCGGTCGTGGAGAGATCTTCGGGCCAGGCAACGCCCAGCTTCCGCTACCGCCGATGCTGATGTTCGATCGGATCACCGAGATTTCGGACAACGGCGGCGAATATGGCAGGGGCGTGATCCGCGCCGAACTCGAGGTCAAGCCGGACCTGTGGTTCTTCGGTTGCCACTTCAAGGGCGATCCGGTGATGCCCGGCTGTCTCGGCCTCGATGCCCTCTGGCAGATGGTGGGCTTCTATCTCGGTTGGCTCGGCGCCGCCGGACGCGGGCGGGCGCTCGGTATCGGCGAGCTGAAATTTTCCGGTCAGGTTCTGCCGAACGTCAAGAAGGTGCACTACCACATCGATATGAAGCGCGTGATGCGCTCGCGTCTCGTGCTCGGTATCGCTGACGGGTGGCTTTCGGCCGATGGCGAGATTATTTATCGCGCCAAGGACCTCAAGGTCGGCCTGTTTCAGCAGGGCGCGGCCATGCCGGCCTGACGCCGTCGTGCGGGGCGATACGGCGATGCGCCGCGGCGTTGCGGCGAGTGATCTTGAACTAAGTGAGGGAGCATTATGAGGCGGGTTGTGGTGACGGGGATGGGAATTGTCTCGTCCATCGGAAACAACACTCAGGAAGTGCTTTCGAGTCTGCACGAGGCGCGGTCGGGGATCTCGCGCGCCGAGAAATATGCCGAGCTCGGTTTTCGCTGCCGGGTGCACGGCGCGCCGACATTAAATCCGGCCGAAGTGGTCGACCGCCGCGCGATGCGCTTCCTCGGTGAGGGCGCGGCGTGGAACCACGTCGCCATGGAGCAGGCAATTCGTGACGGAGGGCTCGAGCCCGGCGAAGTCTCCAACATCCGCACCGGAATCATCATGGGCTCCGGCGGCCCGTCGACCCGCACCGTGGTCGAAGCCGCCGACATCACCCGCACCAAGGGGCCGAAGCGGGTCGGCCCGTTCGCGGTGCCCAAGGCGATGTCGTCGACCGCCTCGGCGACGCTCGCGACCTGGTTCAAGATCAAGGGCGTGAATTATTCGATCTCGTCGGCCTGCGCGACGTCCAACCATTGCATCGGCAACGCCTACGAGACGATCCAGATCGGCAAGCAGGACCGCATCTTCGCCGGCGGCAGCGAGGAGCTGGACTGGACCCTGTCGGTGCTGTTCGACGCCATGGGCGCGATGAGCTCCAAGTACAACGATACCCCGACGCTGGCGTCGCGGGCCTATGACGTCAATCGCGACGGCTTCGTGATCGCCGGTGGCGCCGGCGTGGTGGTGCTGGAAGAGTACGAAGTCGCCAAGGCGCGCGGCGCCAAGATCTACGGCGAGATCGTCGGCTACGGCGCCACCTCCGACGGCTATGATATGGTCGCGCCCTCGGGCGAGGGCGCCGAGCGCTGCATGCGGATGGCGCTGTCGACGGTCAAGACCCCGATCGACTACATCAATCCACATGCCACCTCGACACCGGCCGGCGATGGGCCCGAGATCAACGCCATTCGCAACGTCTTCGGCGCCGGCGAGAAATGCCCGCCGATCTCGGCCACGAAGTCGCTGACCGGCCACTCCCTGGGCGCCACCGGCGCGCAGGAGGCGATCTATTCGCTGCTGATGATGAACAACGGATTCATCTGCGAAAGCGCCAATATCCAGGAGCTCGATCCGGCATTCGCCGACATGCCGATCGTCCGCAAGCGCGTCGACAACGCCAAGCTCGGCACTGTGCTGTCGAACTCCTTCGGCTTCGGCGGCACCAACGCCACGCTGGTGTTCAAGCGTCTCGACGCCTGATCGCGTCGCGTCTGAGGCCGTACACGAACGAAAGGAAGGCGCCATGGCGTCGCTGATGCAAGGCAAGCGCGGACTGATCATGGGCGTCGCCAATGATCACTCTATCGCCTGGGGCATGGCCCGGACCCTGGCCGCCCAGGGTGCCGAACTCGCCTTCACCTATCAGGGCGATGCGCTGGCCCGCCGCGTCAAGCCGCTGGCGCAATCGCTCGGCAGCGACCTGGTGCTGCCCTGCGACGTCGAGGATATCGCCAGCGTCGATGCGGTCTTTGCCGACCTCAAGGCGAAATGGGGCAAGCTCGATTTCCTGGTGCATGCCATCGGCTTCTCCGACAAGAACGAGCTCAAGGGCCGTTACGCCGACACCACGCGCGCCAACTTTTCGCGCACCATGGTGATCTCCTGCTTCTCCTTCACTGAAGTCGCCAAGCGCGCCGCCGAGATGATGCCGGACGGCGGAGCGATGATCACCCTGACCTACGGCGCCTCGATGCGGGCGATGCCGAACTATAACGTCATGGGTCTCGCCAAGGCGGCGCTCGAAGCCTCGGTGCGCTATCTCGCGTCCGATTACGGCTCGCAGAATATCCGCATCAATGCGATCTCGGCCGGCCCGGTGCGCACGCTGGCGGGCGCCGGCATCGGCGATTCCCGGGCGATGTTCGCTTTCCAGGAGAAGCACTCGCCGCTCGGGCGCACGGTGACGCTGGACGAACTCGGCGGCTCGGCGCTCTATCTGCTGTCGGATCTGTCCGGCGGTGTCACCGGCGAGATCCATTATGTCGACGCCGGCTACAACACCATCCTGATGCCACGGATCGAGGCGCTCAAGGGCGAGGCGGAGTAGGCCGCTACCAGTCGCATCGGCCGGCTTGTTCTCCTGATGCCGGAGGCATTCAGGGTGTCGGAACTGTTCGCAGAAGCGAAGTCGCGGGCGGACGCTCTGCCCTTCGCCACCGCCACGGCGAACTGGTTCGTCCGCTTGAAGCCTATCGCATTCAGACATTTGATCCGCAGCCGGCGCGCCGATTTCGTCGGAGGCTGAAAACCGCCGTCAGCACCGCATTCGTCGCACCCTTTCTTTCGTCATGCCCGGCCGTAGCAGTCTGCCTCGCGCAGACGGCGTAAACCTGTCTGCAACGCCGGCTGGTCTGTCCGGACAACAAAAAAGGCGGCCGCGAGGCCGCCTTTTTGCATTGCTGCTGGAGATCGAGGCTCACTCGCCGGCGGCTTCGCGCGGCTGATTGCCGCCTTCGGCCTTCTGCTTCGGCTCGAGATCCTCGCCGGTGGCCTGGTCGACCGCCTTCATCGACAGCCGAACCTTGCCGCGATCGTCGAGGCCGAGCAGCTTGACCTTGACCTTGTCGCCTTCCTTGACAACGTCGGAGGTCTTCTGCACCCGGTTCGGCGCCAGCTGGCTGATGTGGACGAGGCCGTCCTTCGGGCCGAAGAAGTTCACGAAGGCGCCGAACTCCATCACCTTGACGACGGTACCGTCATAGATCTGGCCGACCTCCGGATCGGAGGCGATCGACTTGATCCACTTGATGGCGGCGCGAATCGCTTCGCCGTTGGCCGAGGCAACCTTCACGGTGCCGTCGTCCTCGATGTTCACCTTGGCGCCGGTCTTCTCCACGATCTCGCGGATGACCTTGCCGCCGGTGCCGATCACTTCGCGGATCTTGTCGGTCGGGATCTGGAACACCTCGATGCGCGGCGCGTGCTCGCCGAGCTCGGCGCGCGCGGCGTTCAGTGCCTTGGCCATCTCGCCGAGGATATGGACGCGGCCCTCGCGGGCCTGGCCCAGCGCCACCTTCATGATCTCCTCGGTGATGCCGGCGATCTTGATGTCCATTTGCAGCGAGGTGACGCCCTTTTCGGTGCCGGCCACCTTGAAGTCCATGTCGCCGAGATGATCCTCGTCGCCGAGAATGTCGGACAGCACCGCATAGCGGCTGCCTTCGAGGATCAGGCCCATGGCGATGCCGGCGGTCGGCCGCTTCAGCGGCACGCCGGCATCCATCAGCGCCAGCGACGAGCCGCAAACGGTCGCCATCGACGATGAGCCGTTGGACTCGGTGATCTCGGACACCACGCGCACCGTATAGGGGAACTCGTGGTGCAGCGGCAGCACCGGGTGGATGGCGCGCCAGGCGAGCTTGCCGTGGCCGATCTCGCGGCGGCCCGGCGAGCCGATGCGGCCGGTCTCGCCCACCGAGAAGGGCGGGAAATTGTAGTGCAGCAGGAAGGTTTCCTTGTAGGTCCCGGGCAGCGCGTCGATGTACTGCTCGTCCTCGCCGGTGCCGAGCGTGGTGACCACCAGCGCCTGGGTTTCGCCGCGGGTGAACAGCGCGGAGCCGTGGGCGCGCGGCAGAACGCCGACTTCGGCGACAATGTTGCGCACCGTCTTGACGTCGCGGCCGTCAATGCGCTTGCCGGTGTCGAGAATGTTCCAGCGGACGATCTTGGCCTCGAGCTCCTTGAACACGCCAGCGATGCGCAGCTTGTCGAATTTCGGCTCCTGGCCTTCGGGGAAGAAGTGGGCCATCACCTTCTTCTTCGCCTCGTCGACGGCCTTGTAGCGCTCCTGCTTGACCGGGATGGCATAGGCGGTGCGCAGCTCCTGTTCGATCAGGGCGAGCATCTCGTTCTCGATCGCCGTATTGTCGATGACGGCGATGTCGCGCGGTTCCTTGGCCGCCTTTTCGGCGAGCTCGATGATCGCATTGATCACCGGCTGGAGGTGCTTGTGGCCGAACATCACGGCGCCGAGCATCACCTCTTCGGGGAGCTCCTTGGCCTCGGACTCGACCATCAGCACGGCGTCGGCGGTGCCGGCGACGACGAGGTCGAGCTGGCTCTCCGGCATCTCGTCGAGCTGCGGGTTGAGGACGAATTCATTCTCGATGAAGGCGACGCGGGCGGCGCCGATCGGGCCCATGAACGGCACGCCGGACAGCGTCAGCGCAGCCGAGGCAGCCACCATGGCGACGATGTCGGGATCGTTCTCGAGATCGTGGGAGAGCGTGTTGACGATGACCTGGGTGTCGCAGCGATAGCCGTCGGCGAACAGCGGGCGGACCGGGCGGTCGATCAGTCGCGAAATCAGCGTCTCGCGCTCGGTCGGTCGGCCCTCGCGCTTGAAATAGCCGCCGGGAATGCGGCCGGCTGCATAGGCCTTTTCCTGGTAGTTGCAGGTCAGCGGCAGGAAGTCGATGCCCTCTTTCGGGGTCTTGGCCGACACCACCGTGGCGAGCACGATGGTCTCGCCGTAAGTGGCGAGCACAGCGCCGTCGGCCTGGCGCGCGATCTTGCCGGTTTCAAGCTTGAGGGGACGACCACCCCAGTCGATTTCGACGGAATGCGTAGTGAACATCGGTAATGTCTTTCATGGTTTCTGCGTCGGGCGAACCGCCAGAAACACAAAAACCATGCGCAAGACGGCGAGACGCTGGGCGCGCACGTCGCGCGCCGCCAGCGTCCGGCGATCCTGCCATAGCTTTCGTGTGTCTGGCCTTCATCCTGAAGATGAAATTCGTCCTTCGCGGGTCACGGGCCTGATCGCCCGCCGCCGGCGGCTGTATTGCCGCCCGGCGGTTCATGCGGTTCTCGTGCCTTGGCGAACAAGCGGCGGCACGATGGCGAACCGCACGACGAAACGCGCGCAGGTCATGCGCGCGGGACTTGCCATCAGCGGCGGATGTTGTGCCGCTCGAGCAGCGCCTTGTAGCGCGCCTCGTCCGTCTTCTTCACGTAATCGAGAAGCGAGCGGCGGGTGGAGACGAGCTTGAGCAGACCCCGGCGGGAGTGGTTGTCCTTGACGTGGGTCTTGAAATGTTCGGTCAGGTTGCTGATGCGCTCCGACAGGATCGCGACCTGCACCTCCGGCGAACCCGTATCGCCGGCCTTGGTAGCATTCTTCTTGATGACTTCTGCTTTGCGTTCAGCAGTAATCGACATCGTCAAACACCTTCATTGCGACCGGAGCTGGCTGTCAGTCCGGCTAGGTTGAACACGCGCTTGGGGATGAGTTCGCCATTGCCGATCTCGGCGAGGGCCAGGAGACGGCCTCCGACGGTGACATAGACAGTGCCGCTCGAATTGGGCGCATCCCGTCCGCGCAACAAAACGGCCTGGCCCCGGTGGAGCCTTGCCGCATCCGCCCGTGTGACGGCCAGTGCCGGGATGTCGTCCAGCGCGGTCTCAACGGGCAACAGTGCGTCGGCGAGGCTGACCTCGCCGGACGCGGCTCTATCGCACAAAGCCTCAAGCTGTTCCAGCGGAATCATGTCGTTCTCGACGAACGGGCCGACCAGGGTCCGGCGCAGCGCGCTGATATGCCCGTAGCAGCCGAGCAGGCGGCCCATGTCCCGGGCGAGCGCCCTGACATAGGTTCCTTTGCCGCATTCGGCCTCGAACACCGAATGGTCGCTATCCGGCTGATCGACAAGGATTAATTCGTGGATTTCGACGATTCGCGGCGCCAGCTCGACGACCTCGCCGTCCCGCGCCAGGTCATAGGCGCGTTCGCCCTGGATCTTGACGGCGGAGAACCGCGGCGGGGTCTGTTCGATCCGGCCGGTGAAGCGCGGCAGCAGGGCCCGGATCGCCTCGGCGTCCGGCCGGGCAGCCGAGGTCGCTGTCGGCTGGCCCTCGCTGTCGTCGGTGTCGCGCTCCTCACCCCACCGGACGGTGAAGCGGTAGCGCTTGCGCCCGTCCATGACGAAGGGAACGGTCTTGGTCGCCTCGCCGAGCGCGATCGGCAGACCGCCGGAGGCGAGCGGGTCGAGGGTTCCGGCATGGCCGGCGCGCTTGGCCTGGAACAGTCGCTTGACCACGGCGACCGCATGGGTCGAGGTCATGCCTACCGGCTTGTCCAGCACAACCCAGCCGTGGACATCGCGCCGATCGCGCTTGGGCTTGCCTCGGCCGTGTTGGCGCTGACCGCGCTGCGCCTCGCGGCCGTCGGGCGCGATAGCGGTATCCGGCGAATGATCGAGCGTCTGCGCTTCGATCTCAATATTGGTTGTATTGCCGCTCATTCTTCATCCGATGATTGTGCGATGTCCCGCTGCACTGCGGGTGTTCTCAAAAGCTTCTCGATCCGTTCCGCCTCGTCGAACCGTTCGTCAACGCGGAAGCGAATATCCGGTGCAAATTTTAGGTTTATGCGGTGGGCGATTTCGCCTCGCAGGAAGCGCTTGTTGCGGTCGAGGGCGGCGACCACGCCGTCGATCCTCTCGCCGCCGAGGGGCATCACGTAAATGGTCGCGAGCTTGAGGTCCGGCGACATGCGCACTTCGGGAACCGTGATGATGAGACCCTCGAGGTCCGGGTCGTGCACGCTGCCTTGCGCCAGAATATCGGCGAGGGCATGGCGCACCAGTTCGCCGACGCGCAGCTGTCGCTGCGAGTTGGAGCCCGCCGGCTTGCCTTGTCCGCGTTGCTGATGACGTGACATGAGATCCTGGTTCTTCGCTGTATTGATCAGGTTCGGTTCAGCTTCTGTGTCGCTTCCAAAAATTCCTGAACGCGCCGACGGCGCGAGACAGGAGATGACGACGGTCGGAGCGCCTCGCGGCGCCCCGGAAGATCGTCCGTTAGCTTTGTCAAACGGCAGAGCGCGTCGGTTCGCTCGAATCCGACCTGCTTCTTCTCAAATGACGGAGCCGGCGTCCCCGCCGCTGGTACCGCGTTCCGAAGTTCGCGTTTCGGAAACGGGGTAAACAGGGCGAGGCCCGGACAGCAGCCGCCGTACCGACGAGCCGTGCTGGCTGTAAGGTTTGGACTTACAGCGAGCGCTGGATCGTCTCCACGCGGTAACACTCGATGACATCGCCGGGCCGCATGTCCTGGTAGCTCTCGAAGGACATGCCGCATTCCTGGCCGGCGGTGACTTCCTTGGCGTCGTCCTTGAAACGCTTGAGCTGGGCGAGCTTGCCTTCGTGGATGACGACATTGTCGCGGATCAGGCGAACATTGGCGCCGCGCTCCACGGTGCCGTCGGTGATGCGGCAACCCGCGATCTTGCCGACCTTGGAGATGTTGAACACCTCCAGCACCTGGGCATTGCCGAGCATGGTCTCGCGCAAAGTCGGCGCGAGCAGGCCGGACATCGCCTTTTTCACATCGTCCACGAGGTCGTAGATGATGTTGTAGTAGCGGATCTCGATGCCGTCGCGCTTGGCGAGATTGGCGGCTTCCTTGTGCGCGCGCACGTTGAAGCCGATGATCGCGGCGCCGAAGCCTTCGGCCAGCGTGACGTCGGATTCGCTGATGCCGCCGACGCCGGCATGGAGGATCCGCGCCGCGACCTCCTCGGTGCCGAGCTTCTCCAGCGAGCCGAGGATCGCTTCCAGCGAGCCCTGCACGTCGGCCTTGATCACCAGCGGGAAGTCCTTGCGGCCCGAAGTCTTGAGCTGCGACATCATCTGTTCGAGCGAGCCGCGCATGCCGGCCAGGCTCGCCGCCGATTTCTCGCGCTTCTGGTGGGCGCGATAGGAGGTGATTTCGCGGGCACGGGCCTCGGTCGGCACCACGGCGAGACGGTCGCCCGCCTCCGGCGGGCCGTTGAAGCCGAGCACCTCGACCGGAACCGAGGGACCAGCCTCTTCCAGGGTCTTGCCCTGGTCGGAGATCAGTGCGCGAACGCGGCCCATTTCGGCGCCGGCGACGATGATGTCACCGATCCGCAGCGTGCCGCGCTGAACCAGCACGGTGGCGACCGGGCCGCGGCCGCGGTCGAGCTTGGCCTCGATCACGGTGCCTTCGGCCGGACGATCCGGATTGGTCTTGAGCTCGAGCAGTTCGGACTGCAGCGAGATCATTTCCAGCAGCTTGTCGAGATTGGTGTGGTTCTTCGCCGAGACCTCGACATCGACCACGTCGCCGCCGAAGGATTCGACCTGCACCTCATGCTGCAACAGTTCGGTGCGCACGCGCTCGGGCTTGGCGTCCGGCTTGTCGATCTTGTTGATCGCGACGATCATCGGCACCCTGGCCGCCTTGGCGTGATTGATCGCCTCGATGGTTTGCGGCATCACGCCGTCGTCGGCGGCAACCACCAGGACCACGATGTCGGTGACCTTGGCGCCGCGGGCGCGCATCGCCGTGAAGGCGGCGTGGCCCGGGGTATCGATGAAGGTGATCTTCCTGCCGTCCGGCGAGGCGACCTGGTAGGCGCCGATATGCTGGGTGATGCCGCCGGCTTCGCCGCTGACCACGTTGGCATGGCGCAGGGCGTCGAGCAGCGAGGTCTTGCCGTGATCGACATGGCCCATCACGGTGACCACCGGCGGGCGCTGCACCTGATCGCTTTCCTTGTCGTCGGCGACGTCGAACAGGCCTTCCTCGACGTCCGAGGCGGCGACGCGCTTGACGCTGTGGCCCATTTCCTCGGCGATGAGCTGGGCGGTATCGGCGTCGATCACGTCGGTGATCTTCACCATCTGGCCCTGCTTCATCATCAGGCGGATGACGTCGACGGCGCGCTCCGCCATGCGGTTGGCGAGTTCCTGGATCGTGATCGCTTCGGGGATGACCACCTCGCGGATCAGTTTTTCCTTCGGCTCGTTGGCATGGTGGCCCTTGAGGCGCTGGGTGCGGCGGCGGAACGAGGCCACCGAGCGCTCGCGCACGTCATCGGCGCTGAATGCGGTGACGACGGTGAGACGGCCGCGCTGCTTCTGGGGCGCCGGCTTGGCGGTTGTCTTGGGTGCGGCGACCGGGCGCGCTGCCCCCGGGCCGCGACGCACCTGACGGGGACCTTCGTCCTCTTCGGCCTCGGCCGGCACGCCGGCCGGACGGGGGGCGCCGGCAACCGGTCGGGCGGCGCCGGTCGAGGGTCGGGCGGCACTGGCGGTCGGACGGGCGGAGGTCGACGGGCGGGCCGTCGCGGCGGCCGGAGCTGCCGGCTTGGCCGCTTCCTCGCCGAAACGCTTCTTGGCTTCCAGTTCGGCCTTGCGCTTGGCCTCTTCCTCGATGCGGCGGCGATTGGCCTCTTCGCGCTGCCGCGCTTCGGCGGCTTCGCGTTCGGCCTGTTCCTTGAATTCCTTGGTGCTGCGGCGGGCTGCTTCTTCCTCGGCGCGGCGGCGCTCCTCTTCTTCGCGCACGCGCGCGTCGGCAAGCGCCATGGCGCGGGCACTGCGCTCGTCCTCGGTCAGCTTGGGCAGCACGACGCCGGAGCCGCTGCGCTGCGGAGCGGGCGCACGGGGGGGCGCGCCGCCCGGACGGGTCGGGGCGGCGGCGGGCCTGGGAGCCGCGGCCTCGGGAGCGCGGGGCGCGGCCTCGGCGGCGGGCGCAGGGCCCTCGCCGGGCAGGCGGCGCTTGGTCCGCTTCTCCACCACGACCGATTTGCTGCGGCCGTGGCTGAAGCTCTGGCGCACCACGCCGGTCTCCGCGCGCGGTTTCAGCGACAGAGTTTTGGTACCGACGCTCAACGTCTTGTCGCCAGGATTCTTGGTGTCCGCCATTCAGTCAGTCCTAATCTCGTTCGGCGCGCCCGCGCCTCTATCATTCGCTCGCCGCCCGTCGCCGGGCCTCTTATCGCAAGGTGCCTGTCAAGCACCCTTCAAATCGTCTCGGCCGGGGTCCGAAGGCGCGACGACCGGAGCGTCGAGAACCGCTCCTGTTCCCGCCAGCTTCGTCTCCGGCAGCTTCGCTGTCGCCGTTCTGGTCGCCTCGCGGCGTTCCGGCATGTCGCCGGCCTGCCCACCACGAAACCGCTCGATGCCCTCGCAGCGGGCCATGACGGTTTTGGCCGCCGCACCCGGGCGCAGGGCAGCATGTATCACATTTGTCCGGCCCAGTGCCAAATCCAATTCTACCGAAGTGAGGGCCGTCAGCACCGGGACGGAAGCCGCGCGCGCGATCGCCTCGAGTTTGCGCAACCCGTCCGCAGCGCCGTCGCAGGCATGGAGCACCGCCACGGCCTCGCCCGATCGCAGCGCGGCCTCGACCTTGGCCCAGCCGGGCGCCACCTCGCCGGCCTTGCCGGCGATTGCCACGGCATCGATTGCGGCGCTCACCAGCAGCTTTTCGGTTTCGGTGACCAGTTCGGGCGAAACCCGGACATCGCGACGGAAGCCCCGGCCGAATACCCCCCGGCGCATGGCCTCAGCCACCACGATGCGGCTGGCGGTGAGCCAGAGCCCGCGGCCAGGCAGCTTGCGTTTCACATCAGCGGTGACAGCGCCGTCCGGCGCGACCACGAAGCGGAGCAACCGCTCGATCGGCTCGACCTGCCGCGTCACTGCGCATAGCCGTTCGGTCCCGGGCTTTGCGGCCCGGGGTCCGGTATCAAGCTCTGCGCAGTCGGCGGCGGCAAGCATGCGTGGGCATCGTCCTTACGCCGGATGTTGTTCGGCAGGGGTATCCTCAGCGGGGGCTTCCTCGGCCGCCGGCTTGGCGAGATCGGCCTCGGTGATCCAGCCTGCGGCGACGCGGGCCTGCATGATCAAGGCTTCGGCGTCCTCACGGGATAGATCGGAACTATCGAGGAAGCCCGGATGCTTGACGGTTTCGCCATCCTTGCGCTCGGTCCAGCCGGCGATGTCGTCGGTGGCGCAGTCGGCGAGATCCTCGACCGTCTTGACGCCATTCTCACCGAGCTTGACCAGGACCTTCAGGCTCGCGCCGGGCACCGATTTGAGCGCCTCTTCGACGCCGAGCTCCTTGAGCTTGGCCTCGAGTTCGGCCTCCTGCTGCGCCAGATATTCCTTGGCGCGGCTCTGCAGTTCCTCGGCGGTTTCCTCGTCGAAGCCCTCGATGTTGGCAAGTTCCTTTAGATCGACCAAAGCCAGCTCCTCCACCGACGAAAAGCCTTCTGACGCAAGCAGCTGGCCGACCACTTCGTCGACATTCAGCGCTTCCATGAAGACCCGGGTTGAATTCTCGAAATCGGCCTGACGCCGCTCCGACTCTTCCTGTTCGGTCAGGATGTCGATGTCCCAGCCGGTGAGCTGGGAGGCGAGGCGCACGTTCTGGCCGCGACGGCCGATCGCAAGCGACAATTGGGTATCCGGGACCACGACTTCAATACGTTCGCGGTCCTCGTCGATCACCACCTTGGCGACCTCAGCCGGCGCCAGCGCATTCACCACGAAGGTGGCGATGTCCGGCGACCACGGAATGATGTCGATCTTTTCGCCCTGCAGCTCGTTGACCACGGCCTGCACGCGCGAGCCGCGCATGCCGACGCAGGCGCCGACCGGATCGACCGAGGAATCCCGCGACACCACGCCGATCTTGGCCCGGGAGCCCGGGTCGCGGGCCACCGCCTTGATCTCGACGATGCCGTCATAGATCTCCGGCACTTCCTGCGCGAACAGCTTCGCCATGAATTGCGGGTGGGTGCGCGACAGGAAAATCTGCGGGCCGCGGGTCTCGCGGCGGACATCGAACAGGTAGGCGCGGACGCGGTCGCCGTTGCGGAACATTTCACGCGGCAGCATTTCGTCGCGGCGGATGATCGCCTCGCCGCGCCCCAGATCCACGATCACGCTGCCGTATTCGACGCGCTTGACCGTGCCGTTGACGATGTCGCCGATGCGATCCTTGAATTCCTGGTACTGGCGGTCGCGCTCAGCCTCGCGCACCTTCTGCACGATGACCTGCTTGGCCGATTGGGCGGCGATACGGCCGTACTCCAGCGGCGGCAGCGTGTCCGCGATGGTGTCGCCGACCTGGGCGCCCGGGTTCATGCGGCGCGCGTCCTCGAGCGAAATCTGGTTGGCGGGATTTTCCACCTTGTCGACGACCAGCATGTGACGGGACAGCCGCAGCTCGCCCTTCTTGCTGTCGATCTCGGCGTGGACGTCGGTCTCGCTGCCGTAGCGGGCACGGGCGGCCTTGGCGATGGCGTCCTCCATCGCCGAGATCACGATCGAGCGGTCGATCGATTTCTCGCGAGCGACGGCATCGGCGATCTGCAGCAGTTCGAGCTTGTTGGCGCTGACAGCGGCCATGATTCACTCTCCTTAGTGGTGCCCGCTGCGCGAACGCGCGGCGAGGCGATCTTTCTTGGTTCCAGCAGGCTTGTCCCGGCTCGGCGCCGGCTTGGTTGGTTTTGCAGGCGCGGGCGGATCCTCCTCGTCCGAGGCGGGTTCGCCCCGCCGCAGCGCCCGCTCCGCCGCCTTGCCGCGCCGCATGGATTCGGCGATCAGCTCGTCGGTGAGGACCAGCCGGGCATCGGCAATGTCCTCCATGCGCAGCAACACGTCGGGATCTTCGCCGGCGCGGACATCGTCCCGCCGCAGCTTGACGCGGTCGCCATCGACGCCGGTCAGGGTGCCCCGGAAGCGCTTGCGGCTATCATGGGCCACCGCCATCTCGATCTTGGCGAGATGGCCGGCATGGCGGGCGAAATCAGTGCGGCGCACCAGCGGTCGGTCGATCCCGGGCGACGAGATCTCGAGGCGGTAGGCCCGCTCGATCGGGTCGGCGATGTCGAGTACCGGCGACAGGGCGCGGGACACGGCTTCGCAGTCATCGATCAGCATGGTGCCGTCCGGCCGCTCGGCCATGATCTGGACGGTGCACCCGGCTTCGCCGGTGATCCGGATCCGGACCAGGCGGTAACCCATTCCGTGCAGCACCGGTTCGGCGACGGCGGCCACTCGTGCGGCGACGCCGGGCTCGACCACCAGACGGGGCTCGTCCAGCAGCTCGGTGTCCGTGGCGGTTTCGATCGGTGCGGTCATGTCCTAAAATGCAAATCCGGTCGGTATGATGGTCCGGAGCGGGCAAGGTCGCGGCGCACTCGGTCCTGAAGTTCCGGTTCCCGGTCGCGCGTCGCCCGCGCCCCCGGCTTTGGACCGGGTCGTGCGGGTAATAAAAAAGAGCGGGTCCCGGAAGGGCCCACTCTCAATACGCGACCGTATGAGACGTTCTTTACAGGCGGAATATAGCGGCTTCGCCGCCCAGCGGCAAGGGCGCGTGCGCCGGTAACGGCGCTAAAATTGCGACCCGGCGGATCCGCCGCCTCAGCGAGCGGACTAACGCTTCATTCATACCGAGGCCTTAGTGTCCCGGTTCTAAAGTTCGTATCTCGTTGCAGCGAGCGCCGTTCGCTCATGGGGCCGCTGCGAATGAAGCGAATCTCGGATTCGGGACACTGGTGCCCCACATTCGAAGGGGCGCTCGGGATCGAGGTCGCCGTGCGCCCGGCGCTGGCGAGTAGACAAGGTTAACGCATGGCCGCAGCCGTATCCGCCCTCCCGGAGCTCGACGAGATCGTCAGCAGCGGCGATGTCCGCCGGCAGGTCGAGGTGGTTCGCAAGCTCTCTGATCTGTTTGCCGAGGGCGCAGCCCATTTCAAGCCGCAGCATGTGGAGCTGTTCGACGGCATCCTGATCGGCCTGGTGCCGCTGGTCGAGGTCGACGTCCGCGCCCGGCTTGCCGAGCAGCTCGCACCGATCCCGAATGCGCCGCCTTCGCTGGTCGGGCTGCTGGTCCATGAAGACGAAATTGCCATCGCCGGTCCGATCCTGCGCGCCTCGCCGCAGGTCGACGAGCCGACGCTGATCGAGATCGCGTCCTCCAAGGGGCAGAGCCATCTGTTCGCGATCACCGAGCGCGCTTCCCTGGCGCCCGGTGTCACCGACGTGATCATACGCCGGGGCGACCAGGACGTTGTCCGCAGCGTCGCCAGCAATTCCGGCGCGCGGTTCTCGCCGAACGGCTACTCCGGGCTGATTACCCGGGCGAGCGATGACGGGGTCCTGGCGCTGGCGGTGGGCCGGCGACACGACATCAATCAGCAGCAGCTCAAGGAGCTGCTCGAGCACTCCGCCGACATCGTTCGCCGTCGCCTGTTCGACATGGCGTCGCCGACACGCAAGGTTGCGATCAACCAGGCCATGATCGGCATCGGCTCGGGACCGGCATCGCGCAACGGCGCCCGCGATTTCGCCCGTGCCCAGCGCGAGATCCTCACCTTGAGCCTGGCCGAACAGCTCGACGAATCGGCGCTGCTCGCTTTCGCCAAGGAGCACAAATACGAAGAAACCGTCGCGGCGCTCTCGGTGATGACAGGCGTGAGCCTCACCATCATCGACAATCTGATGCGCGGCGATCGTCATGATCCGATCCTGATCATGGGCAAGTCGCTCGGGCTGCAATGGCCGACGGTGCGCGCGGTCATCATCGTTCGCGTCGGCCCGGGTCGGCCCCAGCCCACGGTGCCCGAAATGGAAGAGGCGCGGCAGAACTACGAACGGCTGGTGTCGGCGACGGCGCAGCGCGTTCTCAAGTTCTGGCAGAAGCGGCCCGGGACCGGCGGCGGCGCCGAAAACTAGTGTGGCGTCTCGCAATTGCCTACCGTCTTTGCGGCAAGGCTCTCGTAGGCAATTGCGAGACGCCACACTAGTGCGGTTTTGGCCCCGACGCGCGTACGACGAATTCGCTGCAATGCTGATACGAGCGTCAGATCCATCGCACTCGGTTTCGGCGGGCGTGTTTGCGCCTTGTCATCGCCGACGGAAGATCAGATAGGCCGCCTTGCGGCCCTCGCGCTCGGCTTTGCGGCCGTAACGCGTCATCGTGTAGCCCGGCCACGGGGCGCGCCAGTCGGCGGCCCGCTCCGCCGTCCAGGTGAAGTCCGGGCTGCGCAGCAGATGCGCCAGCGTCCAGGCGCAGTAATGATCGATATCGCTGACGAAGCGGAATTCGCCGCCACTCGCCAATGCCCGCGCCATGGCGGCGACGGTCGCATCCTGCACGAAGCGCCGCTTCCAATGCCGGCGCTTCGGCCAGGGGTCGGGATGGATCAGGTCGATCCGGCTCAGCGATCCCGGCGGCACCCAGGCGAGCAGCTCGGCGGCGTCGCCGGCGAGGAGCTTGATGTTGTCGCGCGGCTTCGCCTCGATCTGCGCGAGGATCTTGGCCATCCCGTTCACATAGGGCTCAACGCCGATGAAGCCGGTGTCCGGATGGGCGTCGGCCTCGGCGATCAGATGCTCGCCGCCGCCGAAGCCGATCTCGACCCGCACCGTCGCGACCTTGCCCGGGAAGAGCGCGGCAAGGCCGGTCGGTGGCGGCGCGGCGATCTCGAGCGACAGGCGCGGCAGCAGCCCGGCGATCAGCCCGGCCTGGTGGCTGCGCAGCTTGTGGCCCTTGCGGCGACCGAAGAAGGCCCGCGCGGGCCCGTCAGAGCGTTGGTCGGTATCCGGCATCATTGGATCGCGATACAGGATCGCGTCGTCTAGGTGAACCCCGTCGCGGGCGCAAAATGGCGGGAGCGGCCGCGGCAGGCGCCCCATCCCGGCTTCACCCCAACAGCCTGCTCAGGTGTCGGGCGACTCGCGCAGCGCGATCTGCTCGACGAGATCGACGACGCTGCGGCGCAGCTTCGGGTCGCTGATCCGCGTGAAGGCGCGGGTCAGGGCGAGGCCCTCCGAGGTGGCGAGGAAGTCCGCCACATAGGCCGGCGACGCCGCGACACTGCCGTTGTGATTGTGCGTCGAGGCGGTCGGCCCGCCCTCGAACAGGAACGACACCGGGACCTGTAGGATGTCGGCGATCTGCTGCAGACGGCTTGCGCCGATGCGGTTCGTGCCCTTTTCGTATTTTTGAATTTGCTGGAAAGTGAGGTCGAGCGCCTCGCCAAGTTTTTCCTGGCTCATGCCGAGCATGATGCGCCGCATCCGCACACGGCTGCCGACATACTTGTCAACCGGGTTGGGTGCCTTGGCTGTCATTCTTCAAGCTCCTGACGCGGACGCGGTAGACACAACGATCTCCATGGTCCGGTACAGGTGCGGTTAGAGGAATCGTCGGGGAATCTCAACACGGTGATTAACTAGCGGAAAAAACGGCTTTGAGAAATGTTCAAAATCTGCGCCGCGCGCGGATTGGTCGGAATTCATCGTCGCGACAATCGATTTGCGGCTCGGGCAGTGTCGCGTGGGACACAGTGACCCTGCATTGTCACCATGTTGTGTGACGATGTGTTGCTCGCGTGCCGCGCTGTTCAGCGTGCCGAAAAATGCATCAGAGCCGCGGCTTTTTCCGGCGTTGCCGGGCGGCGATGAGGGCGGCGACAGCAATCATGACAGCTGCGGGTACGTCTCTGAGCTTTGTGTACAACGGCGGCGCGATCGGCGACGGCAGGCCGGAATCGAGCACGCCTTCGTGACCCAAACCGAGTTGCGCGATAACCGCGCCGTAAGGGTCGATTACCGCGGAGATACCGGTGTTGGCGGCACGAACGATCGGCAAGCCTTCCTCGATCGCGCGCATCCGCGTCTGCTGCAGGTGCTGATAGGGGCCTGTGCTGATGCCGAACCAGCCGTCATTGGTGAGGTTGACGATCCAGCCAGGTCGTTCGCCCGGCGGCACGATCTCATTCGGAAAGACCGCCTCGTAGCAGATCAGGGGCAGCATGGGCGGCGCCTGCGGCACTTCCAGCGTCCGTCGGACCAGCCCGGGAATGTAACCGCCTCGTAACATCGTCAGTTGGAGAAAGCCGAGCTTTTCCATGAATTGCTGGAAGGGCAGGTATTCGCCAAACGGCACGAGATGGAGCTTGTCGTAGACGCTGCGAACGCCGCCGTCGTCTCCAATAATATATATCGAGTTATAGGCCCGGACGACGGGGGCGGGGCGGGGCATGTCGGGGACCCGCACGGCGCCGGTAATGAGGCTGGTGCCGGGCGGCAAGAGGGCCGCGATCTGAGCCATGGCGTCGGCTTCGCGCGTCAGGAAGAACGGGAAAGCCGACTCGGGCCAGACGAGGATGGTGGCATCCTTGACGCCGCTCGTGCCGGGTCCCGTGGCGCGGTCCGACAGCGCCAGATATTTCGCCATCACCGCCGCCTTGGCGGAGTAGTTGAATTTGACGTCCTGCTGCAGGTTGGGCTGCATCAGGCGGAGCCGCACCTTGTCGACGAGGCCTGCCGGCGGATGGGCGAGCCGCGCCGCGCCGAAGACGCCCATGGCGATCAGCGCAGCGAGGCCGAGCGCCGGCGCGACAAAGCGCCGCGCCGGCGTCGATTTGGGGGCCGGATCGACCAGCACGGCCGGGGTGGCGAAGATCGCCACCGCAAGGAAGGTCAGGCCCCACAGTCCGATCACCGAGGCGGTCTGCGCCAGCGCCAGCGGTTCGCTCAGGGCATAGCCGAAGGCATTCCAGGGAAAGCCGGTCAGGAGGTGGCCGCGCAGC
Organism: Bradyrhizobium sp. WD16; assembly: GCF_024181725.1. Taxonomy (NCBI): domain Bacteria; kingdom Pseudomonadati; phylum Pseudomonadota; class Alphaproteobacteria; order Hyphomicrobiales; family Nitrobacteraceae; genus Bradyrhizobium; species Bradyrhizobium sp. WD16. The sequence continues at coordinate 2,110,677 of NZ_CP028908.1, forward strand.
CATTCGCTCGACGTCAGGGCGGCCGCCAGCGCCAGGATGCGGCTCGCATCCGTCGTCCAGATCAGGCGGGCGAGGGCGAAGCCCAGCGCGGTGTAGATCGCCAGGTAGGCGGGCAATCCGGTGACGGCAACCGGCAGCAGCCAGCCGAAGATGTCGGCATCGACCAGAAAGGCGTAGCCGATCCAGTAGAGGCCCGCGACGAAATAGCCGAAGCCGAACCACCAGCCGGCGATGGCCGCGGCCGGCAGCCCGCCGAGCCGTCCGGCGCCGGCGCCGTCGATCAGCCAGACCATCACCGGAAAGGTGAGGAACAGGATCGGCCAGGCGTTGAACGGCGCCATGGCGAGCGCCGACGCCGCGCCGGCGGTGAACGCGACCAGGGCGCGGCGCCAGCCCCAGGCCAGCACGATGGCGAGCGCTGCGGCACGCAGGCGATGCACAAGCGTCACGACGATGCGGTCCCCTCACTCGGTGGGGCGCCGCCGTCACCGTCCCGGCGCCTCGCCTCGCGGCGCAGCGCGGTGCGGTCCTTGCGCAGGCCGATGCGCAGCCGCTTCACCCGGCGCGGATCGGCATCGAGCACCTCGATCTCGTAGTCGCCCGGTCCGGAAATGATCTCGCCACGGACCGGCAGCCGGCCGACATGGGCGACCAGGTAGCCGCCCAGCGTATCGACATCCTCGCTCGCCTCGCCGTTGACGAAGGCGTCGCCGAGCACCGAGCGGACATCGTCGAGGCTGGCGCGGGCATCGGCGATGAAGGTGTTCTCGCCCTGGCGGACGATGGCGGGCGGCTCGTCGCTGTCGTGCTCGTCGTCGATCTCTCCGACGATCTGCTCGACGATGTCCTCGATCGACACCAGTCCGTCGGTGCCGCCGTATTCATCGACCACCAGCGCGAGGTGGATGCGGCTCGCCTGCATCTTGGCGAGCAGGTCGTGCGCCGGCATCGACGGCGGCACGTAGAGCAGCTTGCGGATGATGCCGGCGTCGCGCAGTTGTGTCTTGAGGTTGACGGCGCGCAGGTCGAGCCCGGCGGGAAACGGCTTCTTGCGCTTGGCGTTGATCTCGGGATCGACCTTGGCGTGAACCGCGATATAGGCGAGGAGGTCGCGGATATGGACGATGCCTTCGGGGTCATCGAGAGTTTCATTGTAGACGACGAGGCGCGAATGCCCGGCGCTTTCGAACACCGCGATCAGTTCGCCGAGGGAGATGTCGCTCTTGACGGCGACGATGTCGGGCCGCGGCACCATCACGTCGGCGATGCGGCGCTCGCGCAGGCCGAGGATGTTGCGCAGCAAGATGCGCTCGATGGCCGAGAAGCTGGTCTCGTCCGGCGCCGAGGCATCGAGCACGCCCTGCAGGTTGGCGCGCAGCGAGCCCGGCTTCCAGCCGAACAGCGTGCGCATCATCCGGATCAGCCAGGTGTCGGAGGGACGCAGGATCTCCGCCTGCGGCAGCGCCACCGGCAGATTGCGCGGGTCATGGGAGGCCTCGCCCGCAGTGTCGGGCGCATCGGCGCTTCCCGTCGATTTGACCACCGCTTTCACTCAGTTCCTTTCGTCTGCTTCCGCATAGGGGTCGGCGATGTCGAGACCCGCCAGGATGTCGCGCTCCAGCGCTTCCATGACCTCGGCCTCGGCGTCGGTCTCGTGGTCGTAGCCGAGGAGATGCAGCAACCCGTGCACCGCGAGGTGGCTGAGATGGTCGGCGAACGGCTTGCCCTCGGCCTCGGCCTCGCGGGCCGTGGTCTCGTAGGCGATGGCGATGTCGCCGAGCATTGTCGGCGCGCCCGCGCCCGCGCCCGCACCCGGCTGCGGCGCGGCCGGGAAGGACAGCACGTTGGTGGGCTTGTCGATGCCGCGCCAGTCGCGGTTGAGGGTGCGGATGGTCGCGTCATCGGTCAGCATCACCGCAACCTCGGCGCCGGCCGGCGCCCTGGCGGCGGCGGCCGCGGCGGTGATGGCGCGCTCGACCACGGCCCCGCTGTCCGCATGCGCCTTCCAGTTCTCGGCGTTGACGAGAATGTCGGTCGACAGATGTGGGGCGCCGCTCATCATGGTCGTTGTCGCAGTCGATGGTCCTGGCATCACGAGGCCGGCTTCTTCTGCGGACCCTCATAGGCGGCGACGATCCGCGCCACCAGTTCATGACGGATAACGTCCTCGGCGGTGAACCGCACCTGGGCAATGCCCTCGACGCCGTCGAGCAGCCGTGCCGCTTCCGACAGGCCAGAGGTCTGGCCGTTGGGCAGGTCGACCTGGCTGGGGTCGCCGGTGATGATCATCCGGCTGTTCTCGCCGAGGCGGGTGAGAAACATCTTCATCTGCATCGAGGTGGAGTTCTGCGCCTCGTCGAGGATGATCGCGGCGTTGGTCAGGGTGCGGCCGCGCATGAAGGCCAGCGGCGCGATCTCGATCTCGCCGCTTTGCAGGGCGCGCTCGACGATGCGGGCATCCATCAGGTCGTAGAGTGCGTCGTAGATCGGCCGCAGATAGGGGTCGACCTTCTCGCGCATGTCGCCCGGCAGGAAGCCGAGGCGCTCGCCGGCTTCGACCGCCGGTCGCGACAGGATGATGCGGTCGACTTCCTTGCGCTCGAACAGCTGCGAGGCATAGGCGACCGCGAGCCAGGTCTTGCCGGTGCCGGCGGGACCGATGCCGAATACCAGTTCGTTGCGCTTGAGCGCGCGGATATAGGAATCCTGCGCGGCGGTGCGGGCACGCACCGGCCGTTTGCGCAGGTTGATTTCCTCGAAGGCGGTCTTGGCGAGCTTGGGGTCGAAATCGAACAGCGAGCCCTGGGCGATCACCGCGCGGATCGCGCCCTCGACGTCGCCCTGGACGAGGTCATGGCCGCGGATCGCCTGATCGTAGAGGCCCTCCAGCACTCGCCGCGCCGCATCGCAGGAATCGCGCGAGCCGCCGATGGTGATGTGGTTGCCGCGCGAATCCACCACGACGCCGAGACGGCGCTCGATCAGCGCCAGATTCTGGCCGTAGGGACCGACCAGAGCGGAGGCTGCGCGATTATCGTCGAAAGCCACCACAACCTGGGTTTCGGGCGTCAGCGCGATGTCTCGGTCGGGTTTGCGGCCAGGGGCGAGAGACGTCGAATCCGATGCGCTTTTTGCCAAGGATGTCAGGCTCCGGTTGACACGGTCGGAGACGCGCTCGCGCTCCGGGGCGGGATCTGCTGCGGCCCCGCCAATTGGCCGATCAGGCTGTAGCGTTCGAGGCGGTCGACGGCGACCGGCAGAACCTGGCCGATGATGTCGGGTGGGGCGAGGACATGGGCGGGCTGCAAATAGGCGGTGCGCCCGACGATCTGTCCGGGATAGCGGGCGTCACGCTCGAACAGCACGTCGACGGTTTGTCCGACCATGGCCGCATTGAACGCCGCTTGCTGGCGGTCGATCAGGTCCTGGAGCCGCGCCAAACGCTCGTCCATCACTGCGGTCGCAACCATCTCCGGCATTTCCGCTGCCGGCGTGCCCGGCCGCGGCGAGTATTTGAACGAATAGGCGCCAGCGTAACCGATTTGCTCAATCAGCGCGAGGGTGGCGGCGAAATCTTCCTCGCTCTCGCCGGGAAAACCGACGATGAAGTCCGACGAGAAGGCGATCTGCGAGCAGGCGGCGCGGAACCTGTCGATCACGCGCCGATAATCGTCGGCGGTGTGCTTGCGGTTCATGGCGGCGAGGATGCGATCCGAACCCGACTGCACCGGCAGATGCACGAACGGCATCAGCGACGGCAGGTCGCGATGGGCGGCGATCAGGCTGTCGTCGACGTCGCGGGGGTGGCTGGTGGAATAGCGCAGCCGTGCAATGCCTTCGATGGTCGCAAGATGCTCCAGCAGACGTCCGAGCGGCCATGGCCGGCCATCCGGACCCTCGCCGTGAAAGGCATTGACGTTCTGGCCGATCAGCGTGATCTCGCGCACGCCGTTGTCGGCGAGCCGTCGGACGTCCTCGACGATGCGCTTGACCGGCCGCGACACCTCGGCGCCGCGCGTGTAAGGCACGACGCAGAAGGTGCAGAACTTGTCGCAGCCTTCCTGCACGGTGACGAAGGCGGAGACGCCGCGGGCGCGGATGGTGTCCGGCCGCGGTGCCGGCAGATGCTGGAATTTGTCGTCGAGCGGGAATTCGGTGTCGAGGGCGCGGCCGTCCTGGCGGGCGCGGGCGAGCAGCTGCGGCAGGTGGTGATAGCTCTGCGGCCCGACCACCACGTCCACCACCGGCGCGCGACGGATGATCTCCTCGCCCTCGGCCTGGGCGACGCAGCCGGCGACGGCCACGGTCAGCGCCCGCCCGGCGCGCCGCGCCTCGTCTTTCGCCTCGCGCAGCCGGCCGAGCTCCGAATAGACCTTCTCGGCGGCCTTTTCCCGGATATGGCAGGTATTGAGAATGACGAGATCGGCGTCGTCGACCGCCGCGGTCTCGACGAATCCCTCAGGGGCCAGCGTGTCCACCATGCGCTGCGCATCGTAGACATTCATCTGACAGCCGTATGACTTGATGTGCAGCTTGCGCGGCTCGTTCATGGTGTCCTGAAAACCGGTGCGGTCGCGCCTTGCTTCAAGCCATCAGCTTCCGACCCGCATTTGCCGCGGGCGGGCCTCGGCGCCACCCGGCGACGGTCGCTGAGATATAGGCAATGACCGCCGAAATCCATCGCCCCGCGCCCAAACGGTATCATATTATTGAAGTGACGACGGTCCAGCGAAGTGGCTGGCCACCAGCGCCGGCAGTTCGCGCATGTCGTCGATCACCACCGGCGCGCCCGCGGCAGAGAGCCGTCCGGCATCCGACGGACGGCAATGGCTGCCGCCGATATAGCCGATCACCCCCATGCCCGCCGCCACGGCGGCGGTGACCCCGGCGACGCTGTCCTCGACCACCAGGCAGTCCTCCGGGCGGCGGTCCATGCGGGCGGCGGCGAACAGGAACAGGTCCGGCGCCGGCTTGCCGCGGGCGACCTCCGAGGCCGAGAAGATGTGCGGGGCAAAGCGGGCGTGAAGGTTGGTGCGCGACAGCGTCGTGAAGATCTTGTCGTGCGCGCCGCTCGAAGCGACGCAGGCCGGCAGCGTCAGCCTGTCGAGAATATCGTGGATGTGCGGCACGGCCGTGACCTCGCGGGCGAGTGCCTCGAGCAGCTCGCGCCGCCGTTCGCGGTCGCAGGCCTCCGGCAGCGCCCGCCCGAGTTCCGCCTCGACCTCGCGATTGGCGTCTCGCGCCGAGCGGCCGAGAAAACGCTGCCGCACCTCTTCGGCGGTGATCGGATAGCCGTGGCGCGACAGCACCTGCGCGTGGACGCGGCAGGAGATCGGCTCGCTGTCGACCAGCACGCCGTCGCAGTCGAAGATGACGAGGCCGGCTCGCCGTGGATGCAACGTGCTCAGGAGGGCTTGTCCGTGTCGTCGAGCGGCACGCAATAAAGCTCGAGCCGATGATCGACGAGCTTGTAGCCGAGCTTGCGGGCGATCTCCGCCTGGAGTTTCTCGATCTCCTCGGAGGTGAATTCGATCACCTTGCCGTCACGCAGATTGATCAGGTGATCGTGATGACTGTCGCGCATCTGCTCGTAGCGGGCGCGGCCCTCGCGGAAGTCGTGGCGCTCGATGATGCCGGCGTCCTCGAACAGCTTCACCGTGCGATAGACGGTGGAGATCGAGATCTTGTCGTCGACGGCGACGCAACGGCGATAAAGTTCCTCGACGTCGGGATGGTCGATGGCCTGGGCCAGCACCCGGGCGATCACCCGCCGCTGCTCCGTCATGCGCATACCGGTGGCTGCGCAGCGTTTTTCGATATCGGTGAGGCCGCCATCGGCGACCGGTTTCAAGGCGCTCATGCTCATCTTTCCGTCAGATCCACCGCAACGCCCGCAAAGGCGGTAGGCAATTGCGAGACGCCACACCAGCCGGCGCAGACTTGCCGGTGCGCTGGGTTCCGTTTTTGCCACCCCGCGCCCCTCACGACAAGTCGCGTTGCATGACCAGTGCATTCAATTGTTCCCCGCCGGGGGCACGATAATAACGCTCGCGCCGGCCCACGGCGCGAAAGCCGGCGCGCTCGTAGAGACGACGGGCCGGCTGGTTGTTCTCCTCGACCTCGAGGAAGACGCGGGCGATGCCGCGCCCGGCCAGATGCCGCAGATGGGTCTGCAGCAGGTCGCGGGAGTAACCGCGGCCGCGGCTGCGCGCGGAGAGCGCGATCGACAGGATCTCCGCCTCGTCGGCGGCAAGGCGCGAAATGCAGAAGCCGATCACCTCACGGCCGCGGCGCAGCCGGTGGGCGAGGATGCTGTCGTCGAGCAGCATGCGCTCGAATTCGTCGGCGTCCCAGCCGCGATGGAACGAGGCGCCGTGAATGGCCGCGAACTGTGGCGCGTCGCGCAGCGTCGCCGCTTCCACCGCGATCGGCGCGGTCCCCATCAGATTGGACAGAAAGGCTCGCATCGGCGGCTACACGATGGCGTGGCCGGCGGCCGGCATCGCCTGTGGTTTGGCATCGGGCGCGCGCAGATAATAGGGCCGCGCCGGCGCGATGCTGGGGGACACCGCCGCGCCCAGCCAGGCGACCCAGCCGATATCGGGCGCTGTCTCCTGCCGCACCTCGATCGGCGCCGGCGCCGGCCAGCGCTCGGCGATGAGGCGCGCGGCGTTGCCGACGATGCGCGGCGCGCCGTGTTCGGCCGCCGCAAGCACCTCTGCGATCGGCGCGATTCTCGGCCGCACCAAGGTGCCGCCGTTGCCGCTGACGAGTTGGAAATAGACCTGGTCGTGCCGCGCATCGATGACTGAAAGCACCGGCGCGGCGACGTTATCGCTCACCAGCGGCGCGGCGAAGGCCGACAGGGTGGTGACGCCGACCACCGGCTTGTTGGCGGCGAGCGCCAGCCCGCGCGCCGCCGACAGGCCGACGCGCAAGCCGGTGAAACTGCCGGGCCCGGTGGTGACGGCGATACGGTCGAGCGCGGTGAAAGGCACGGCCGCCGCCTGCATGACGCGCGCGAGCAGCGGCATCAGCGCCTCGGCATGGCCGCGCGCCATCGGCTTCGTCTCCTGGGCGAGCAGGGCGTTGGCGTCGGTGTCCAGCAGCGCCGCGGCGCAGGCTTCCAGCGCGGTATCGATGGCGAGGATGAGCATCAAGGGTTCTTGGAGAGAGGGCGTTATCGGCAAGGATCGTTCGCGAACGATCCTTGCCGGCAAAAGATCATGCCGGCGGCAAAAGATAAAGCGGCCGCCCTGCGGCGACGATGTCCCGGGCCGGGTCAGCCGTTGGTCGGCCGAACCTCGATCACGTCGGGAACGAAATGCCGCAGCAGATTCTGGATGCCGTGCTTGAGCGTCGCCGTCGACGACGGGCAGCCGGAGCAGGCGCCGCGCATGTCGAGATAGACGATCCCCTCCTTGAAGCCGCGGAAGGTGATGTCGCCGCCGTCATTGGCGACCGCCGGGCGCACTCGCGTCTCGATCAGGTCCTTGATGATGGCCACCGTCTCGGCGTCGGCCTCGCTGAAGAACTCGTCGGCATCGGCCGCCGCCTCGCCGTCGCTCAGCAACGGCTCGCCGGACATATAGTGCTCCATGATGGCGCCGAGCACCGCCGGCTTGAGGTGCAGCCAGTCGTTCTCGCCCTTGGTCACCGCGACGAAGTCGGAGCCAAAGAACACGGCGGTGATGCCCGGCACCTCGAACAGCCGCGCGGCGAGCGGCGAGCGGGCGGCGGCGTCGCGGTCGAGGAATTCCATGGCGCCCTGGCCGAGCACATTGCGGCCGGGCAAGAACTTGAGGGTGGCGGGATTGGGCGTCGCTTCGGTCTGGATGAACATGAGGGTCTCCGGCCACGCGCCGGTTCAAGGCCGGCGGGACTGCGGTTCAAGGAAGCAGCTATTCTAGCGGGGCGGTTCCCGCAGGGAAAGTCGTGGCGGAACCGGCTCAAATGCCGGCGCAGCCTGTCCTTGAGATAACCGTCCGGCGGCGGGGATCAAGGGATTTGCCGGCTGGTCAGCCCAGCCCCTTGGCGGCAGCGCTCACGACAGCGCGTCGATTTCGGCATCGCTCAGCCCGCCCGGTACCACGGTGACTGGGATCGGAAAGCCGCCCGCCATGGCGGCAATGGCAGTGATGATCGGGCCGGGGCCCTCCGCGCCGGTCGAGGCCGCCAGCACCAGGAGGACGATATCGGCGTCGGTCTCGATCGCGCCGACGATCTGCTCGCTGGGCGTACCCTCCCGGATCACCCGCTGCGGCACGATGGCGAGCGTGCCGGCGCGGGCCGCGGCCTTGTCGAGCGCGACATTGGCTTCTTCCTCCGCCTCGGCGCGCATGATATCGGCGACGCCGAGCCATTGCTGATTGCGGTCTTCGTTTTCGATCACCCGCAGCGTGACGATGCCGCCGTGATGCCGCGCCGCCCAGCGGCTGGCGTAATAGATCGCGCGGTCGGCCTCGGCGGTATCATCGACCACGACGAGGCATTTCGGCATGTGGCCGGATTCGTAGGCGCGTCGCGTCGTCCCCATGCCAGCCCCGCTTGATGCCAGTCCCGCTTGATGCCGGCCCCGCTTGCCGTCGCAATCGGGCGCCCGTGTGGTGGTTCGCCATCGTGGCGGAGGTCAGAAGCGGCGCAAAGAGTAAGAGGTTCCGCGCGGCGGCGCCAGCGCATGATCCGGAAAAGTGGGAACCGGTTTTCCGATCAGATCATGCGCAACCTGCTAGTGTCCTGTCTCCGAATTACCGCTTCGTTTGCCTCACCCTCGCACGGTAATTCGGAGACATAAGGACACTAGAAAAATCAAAGTGCTAGTGTGGCTTATGTCTCGCAATTGCCTACGAGAGGCTTGCCGCAAAGGCGGTAGGCAATTGCGAGACGCCACACTAGCGCCTGCGGATGAAGCCGACGATGTCCTTGACGTGATTCATGGTGCGGTCGGCGAGCACGCGGGCGCGGTCGGCGCCGTCGATCAGCACCGAATCCACATAGCCGGGATCTGCCGTCAGGCGCTTCATCTCGGCTCCGACCGGACCGAGCTTCTCGACGGCGAGGTCGACGAGGTTCGCCTTGAAGTTGGAGAACTGGCCGCCGCCGAATTCGCGCAGCAGGTCGGCCTTGGAACGGCCGGACAGCGCCGCATAGATGCCGACCAGGTTGTCGGCCTCGGGCCGGCTCTCCAGGCCCTTCTCCTCGCCGGGCAGCGGCTCCGGATCGGTCTTGGCCTTGCGGATCTTCTGGGCGATGGCGTCGGCATCGTCGCTGAGGTTGATGCGCGAGTAATCCGAGGGATCGGACTTCGACATCTTCTTGGTGCCGTCGCGCAGGCTCATCACCCGCGTCGCCGGCCCGGTGATCAGCGGCTCCGGCTGCGGAAAGAACTGTCCGGCGCCGAAGCCGTTGTCGCGAATCTCGTTGCTGAAGTCGTTGTTGAACTTCTGCGCGATGTCGCGTGCCAGTTCGAGATGCTGCTTCTGGTCCTCGCCCACCGGCACGTGGGTGGCGCGATAGACCAGAATGTCCGCCGCCATCAGGTTGGGATAGGCATAGAGCCCGACCGAGGCGTTCTCGCGGTCCTTGCCGGCCTTCTCCTTGAACTGGGTCATGCGGTTCAGCCAGCCGAGCCGCGCCACGCAGTTGAACACCCAGGCGAGCTCGGCGTGGCCGGAGACCTGGCTCTGGTTGAAGACGATGTGTTCTCTCGGGTCGATGCCGGCGGCGATGAAGGCCGCGGCGACTTCGCGCGTCGCCTTGGTGAGGTCGGCCGGGTCCTGCCACACTGTGATCGCATGCATGTCCACGACGCAATAGATGCAGTTGTGGCTCTCCTGCAGCTTGACGAAATTCACGATCGCGCCGAGGTAGTTGCCGAGGTGCAGATTGCCGGTCGGCTGCACGCCCGAAAACACCAGTTCCTGTGTCGTCATTGCTCTGATCCTGGCAGGCTCTTCTTGTCCGCAAATCTTGTCCACCAGGTTGTCCGTCAACTCGGGACACCGGCTGGCGCGCGGCCTAGTGTGGTGGATCTGACGCTCGTTTCAGCATTGGAGCGAGTTCTTCAAACGCGCGTCACATCCAAAACCACACTAGAATCATAATGATGCTAGTGTCCCCTTGTTTCCAACGTTCGTATGAGCGCCTGCTGCAATGGGATACGAACGTTGGAAACGGGACACTAGCAAAATCAAAGTGCTAGTGTGGCTTATGTCTCGCAATTGCCTACGAGAGGCTTGCCGCAAAGGCGGTAGGCAATTGCGAGACGCCACACTAGCGCGCGTCGGGGTCCATTGCCACGCCAGCCTCAGGCGCGCAAGTCGCCGATCGCCTCGGCCCAGCTGACGATGCCAAGCAATTCCAGCAGCAATGCGTAACAAGCGAGCCCGACGGCGACGAGGCCGCCGAGAATGGTGGCCTGCGCGGTGAAATGCGCCATCGCGGTCACCGGGGCGACGAAATGTTCGGCGAGCCAGAGAACCGCGCCCATGGTCAGCGCTGCCACCACGATCCGCGGCAGCCGGCGTCTCGCCTGGGCGTCGAGCGACAGGCCGAAGGCGCGCGCGCCGCGCCATAACAGGATCGCGGCCACGGTCCAGGCGCCGAGTGCGATGCTGCCGGCAACGCCATTGGCGCCGAATCGTGGCTCGCAAATGGAGCCCGTCACCACCGCGGTGGCGAGCCCGGCCAGCATGGCGAGAAGCGGTGTGCCGGTGTCGTCGCGGGCGAAGAAGGCGGGAGACAATGTCTTGACGAGAACATGGGCGGGCAGGGCGAGCGCCAGCACGGTGAGCGCCGCGGCCGTGGCGCGGGCGTCGGCGCCGGTGAAGGCGCCATGTTCGAACAGCACCCGCACGATCATCTGTGCCAGCACCATCAGGCCGAGCGTCGCCGGCAGGACGAGGCCGACGGCGAATTCGACGCCGCGCGATTCGGTCTTCACCAGTGAGGGGCGGTCGCCGTCATGGACGGCGCGGGTCAGCGACGGCACCAGCACGGTGCCCATGGCGACGCCGACGACGCCGAGCGGCAGTTCGATCAGGCGATTGGCGAAATAGAGCCAGGAGACCGATGCCGGCGACGACGAGGCGAGAATGGCGCCGGCGACGATCAGGAACTGCGGGCCGGAATTGGCCATCATGCCGGGGATTCCCTTGCGCAGGAACGCGCGCATCTCCGGGCCGAAGGAGACGCGCAGGGGCGCGGCGAGGCCGGTGCGATGGCGCCGGCGCTGCACCAGCACCAGGGTCTGGGCGAGACCGGCGATGCCGACGGTGCCGGCAAGCACATGCGCGGCGAACGGGGCTTCGCGCCCCTGCCGCAGCAGCACCAGCATCGCTGCAATCAGGATGACATTGAACAGCAGCGGAGAAAAAGCGCTGAGCATGAAGCGATGCTCGGCGTTGAGCACACCCATCATCACCGTCACCGGGCCGACGAAGGCGAAATAGGGCAGCATCAGGCGGGCGTCGTGCACGGCGCGGGTCAGGGTGTCGGCGACAAAGCCCGGCGCCAGGAATCCCATCACCTGCGGCATGAACAGCGCCAGCGTTGCGGCGATGACGATCAGAATGACGCTGACGGTGCCCATCGCCCGTCCGGCAAATGCTGCCGCCGCCGCCGGACCGGCACTGTCGCGCGTGCGCAGGTAAAACGGAATCAGCGCCGCGTTCAGCGCGCCCTCGGTGAGGGAGCGCCGCGCCACATTGATGAACTGGAACGCCACCAGGAAGGCATCGGCGATCGGGCCGGCCCCGAGCAGCGCCGCGACCAGCGAGTCGCGGACGAAGCCGAGCAGACGCGAGGTCATCGTGCCGGAGGAAACCGTGAGGACGTGGCGGATCATGACGGCAAGTGTCCCGGTTTTAACGTTCGTATACCCTTGCAGCGAGCACATATACGAACGTTAGAACCAAAGGGACACCAGTATAGTTATGATTTTAGTGCGGTTTTGGATCTGACGCGCGTACGACGAATTCGCTGCAAGGCTGATACGAGCGTCAGATCCACCGCACTTGCTTTGCGGCGGCAGGTTTTAACGCGGCATGGACGGGCGGCGGGCGGGCCTTGCTGGCGCCGCCCGCGGCGTGATAGGTCGGCCATTCTGCATGAACGGGATCGCAACACAAATGCCGGCCGGCGCGCCATCCGCCCGGGTTTCGGCGCGGAGCGGACGGGATGACCACAGCGCGTTTTGACGTTCTCGGCATTGGCAACGCGATCTTCGACGTGCTCGTGCACACCGACGATGCGTTCCTCGCCGCCCAGGGCATGAGCAAGGGCGGCATGATGCTGATCGACGAGGCCCGCGCGACCGCGATCTATGCCGCCATGGGGCCGGCGACGGAGATGTCCGGCGGCTCGGCCGCGAACACCATCGTCGGGCTCGCCGATCTCGGCGCCAGCGCCGCCTATGTCGGCAAGGTCAAGGACGACCAGATCGGCCGCATGTACAGCCATGACATTCGCGCCGCCAAGGTCACGTTCGCGACGCCGACCGCCGCCGATGGCCCGGCCACGGGCTGCTCCTACATCCTGGTGACGCCGGACGGCGAGCGCACCATGAACACCTATCTCGGCGCCGCGCAGAACCTCACGCCCGCCGACATCGACCCGGCCCAGATCTCGGCCGCGCGCATCACCTATCTCGAAGGCTACCTGTGGGATCCGCCGGAGGCGAAGAAGGCATTCGTCAAGGCTGCGGAGATCGCCCACGGCGCCGGCCGCCAGGTGGCGCTGACGCTGTCGGATGCGTTCTGCATCGGCCGCTATCGCGACGAGTTTCTCGATCTGATGCGTCGCCACGTCGTCGACATCGTCTTCGCCAACGAAGCCGAATTGCTGTCGCTCTACGAGGGGGCGGATTTCGAGGCCGGCCTGGCGCAGCTGCGCCGCGACGTCCGCTTCGCGGTGGTGACGCGCAGCGAAAAAGGCTGCGTCGTCGTCAGCGGCGAGGAGACCACGGCGGTGCCCGCCTCTGTGGTCGCCAAGGTTGTCGACACCACCGGCGCCGGCGATCTGTTCGCCGCCGGCTTCCTGTTCGGCCTGGTGCGGGGCGCCAGCCACGAGATCTGCGGCCGGTTCGGCGCGCTGGCGGCGGCCGAGGTGATTCAGCATATCGGTGCGCGGCCGCAGACTTCGCTCAAGGACCTCGCGCGCCAGCACGGGTTGCCGGTGTAAGGAGCTTACTGCGTTCTCTCGTCATGGCCGGGCCAGGCGTGGCCCGGCCATCGACGTCTTTGTCCCTAGTGTCCCGTCTCCGAATTACCGCTTCGTTTGCCTCACCCTCGCACGGTCATTCGGAGACATCGGGACACTAGCAAAATCAAAAAGCTAGTGTGGTGGATCTGACGCTCGTTTCAGTATTGCAGCGAGTTCTTCGAACGAGCGTCAGATCCAAAACCACACTAGAATCATAATGATGCTAGTGTCCCTTTGTTTCCAACGTTCGTAGAAGCGCCTGCTGCAAAGGAATACGAACGTTGGAAACGGGACACTAGTGTGGCTTATGTCTCGCAATTGCCTATGAGAGGCTTGCCGCAAAGGGCATAGGCAATTGCGAGACGCCACACTAGATGAGCTCGCAAATCGTAGATGCCCGCGACCGGTCTTCGCCTTCGGCTTCGATCCGGCCCAATGGCTGGGCGCGCCGAAGCGTCTTGGCGAAGGCGGGCAAGCGCGGGCATGACGATCGAGAGGGCCGCTGATGTGTTCTCAACCCCTCACGCCGCCTGGCGCGGCGCGTCCAGCGCCGCATAGACGCCGCGCTCGAAGCGGGCGAAGGCGTCGAGACACTTGTCGTCGGCGAACGGCAGCACCTGCATCAGGATCACGCCGCTGACATTGCGCGCCGGATCGATCCAGAAATAGGTGTTGCCGAGTCCGGCCCAGGCGAGGCTGCCGGGGCTGCGCCCCTCCGCTGTCGTCTCGGTGTTGATCATGAAGCCGAGGCCCCATTTCTTCACCATGCCGGGATAGAGGTCGACATCGTTGGTGGCGAAGGCCACCGCGGAACTGAGCCGGGTCATCTCCAGTTCGCCGATATGGTTCCGGCCCATCAGGTCCACGGTTTCGGGCTTGAGGATCTGCTCGCCATTGCCGCGGCCGCGGTTGAGGATCATTTGCGTGAAGGCGATGTAATCGTGCGCGGTGCCGTAGAGGCCGCCGCCGCCCATGTGGAATTCGGGATCCTGCTCCAGCTCGAACGGCATCGGCTGCAGCGAGCCGTCCGGCTGGCGGGCATGCATGCCGACGAGACGCGCGCGCATGTTGTCGGTGATCCTGAATCCGGTGTCGCTCATCCCGAGCGGCGCGAGGATGTTGTCGTGCAGACGGGCGTCGAGCCGCTGGCCGCTCACCGCTTCCACTGCCTTGCCGACGAAGTCGATGTTGCTGCCGTATTCCCAGCGCGTGCCGGGATCGCTCGCCAGCGGCGTCCGCAGCGCGGCATTGCGGCAGCTGATGATACCCGGCGTGCCCGTCGCCTCGAGATAGCGCGCCATGTCGCCGTTCCACATGTCGTAGCAGAATCCGGCGGTGTGGGTCATGAGTTGCCGCAGCGTGATCGGCGAGCGCGCCGGCCGCAATTGCGGTCTGCCCTCAGCGTTGAAACCGTCGAGAACCTTGATGTCGGCGAGCTCGGGCAGGATGCCGCCGATCGGATCGTCGAGCGATAGCCGGCCCTGCTCGACGAGCTGCATTGCTCCGGCGCAGGTCACCGCCTTGGTCATGGAGGCAATCCAGAACACGCTGTCCGGCGTCATCGCGGCGCCGGTTCCGAGATCCCGGCTGCCGAAGGCGCCTTCATAGAGAATGTCCTCGGCGTTGGCCGCAACCGCGACGATGCCGGGGACGGCGCCGCTGGCGGTGGCCTGAGAAAAGTCCTGGTCGATCGCCGTCGGGGTGAGACTCGCTGACGACATCGGGCGCCTCCCTGCGTGCTGGTTATGGTTGGCGCGATTGTCTCCCTGCGTTTGCGTGCCGGCAAGGGGAATGCCCGCCGTGAGCGGTGCTGCATTGCGGCGCGATTCATTGTCGCAATGTCGCGGTGGAACCAGGTCTGCGCCGATCGAATTGCGTTCATGAACCGAATTGCGTCGGCGATATTGTGTGGGCGGCCGTGAGCACCACCTTGCGTTGCATCGTCCTGCGAAAACTGGTGCCGCATGAATCATACTGCCTGCAATCGAGCATGGCCGTCCCAATTGCGGCGGCGCCGTTCATGGCGCATTCACGTTTTCACCAATAGCCTGCGGCGAGGATCATCAAGACTGTCGACTGCGGCATCGCATCGGCCTTGACGTTGCGGTGTCTCGACCAGGAATTCCGTAGGCAAGGAGTCCGCGACATGAAACTCGTCAGCATAAGACACCTCTCCGCTCTCTTCGCCGTCGCTGCCCTCGTGCTGCTGGCGGCGCCGACGCAACGCGCCCAGGCACTGTCGCTCGCCACACCCGGCATCGCGACCTCGAACGACTCCGAAGCGCTCGGCATGACGACCCAGGTGCATTGGCGCCACTACCATCATCGCCACTGGCGGCGGCATTATTATTACCATCACCGGCATTACTGGCATCCCTATCGCCACTACTACCACCATCGTCATTACCGCTACTACTGAGCGCTGCCCGGCGAGTGAATAGCCGAGCTCCTTGGCGGCGAACCTCAACCGTGGGGATGAGATGAAATCATTTGTGGATTGGCTGGGCCTGGTCGCGGTTGCCGCTCTGATGACGCTCGCGGTTGCACCTCGGCAGGCCGAGGCGATGACGGCCTCCCCGGCGGGTCTGGTGAACGCGGCGAAGCGGGTCGGCGCGGGAGGGATCATTCCGGCCCGCGTCGTCATGGGCCATGGCTTTCACACCTATGGCGGCGGCGGTGGTGGATATGGCGGTGGCGGCCACTTCTATGGTGGCGGCGGCCACTATTACGGAGGCGGCGGCCACTTCTACGGCGGCGGCTATCGCTGGCGGCCGCACTACTACGGTCGCAGCTTCTACTATGGGCCGAGCTATTACTACGGATCGGGCTATTATCCCTATCCGCGGCGCTGCCGCGTGGTGTGGACATATTACGGGCCGCGCCGCATCTGCCGCTGGCACCGTCCCTGGTATTGGTGAGGGCCTCGCGCCGCGGCTCCGATGCTAACATCGCGCAGCACGATCGCCTGAACGCGGTCGTGCTGTCGGCGCGTGTCGGATCACTCGCAGGGAGTTCGATCATGGTCAGGAGATTGGGTGCGCTTGGCGCCATGGCGCTGATCGCCGCGGCCGTCGCGATGAAGCCGGCGCAGGCCGCGCCGCCGGTGGCGACACCGTCGCCGGGCTATGACGCGCGGCTGCAGGAGAGTCGCAAGCCGGATGCGGCAAAGCCGGAAGCCAACAAGCCGGACGTGAGCAGTCCCGAGACGAAGAAGCCGGCCATGAAGAAAAGGTCGCGGCGGGCAATTCATCGACAGGTGTGGCGCGGTGCGCAGGTCTATGACGAAGCGGCGCCGGGTCCGCCCTATCCGCCGTATCCCTATTACGAAGCCCGGCCGGAATATTATCGGCCATACCCCTATTATGGTCCCGTGATCCCGCTCTACGGCTTTGGCTTCGAATTCGGCTGGTAAGGCCCGCGCAGGCTGAGCGCCGCGCGTGCTGCCCCGCCATTGAGAGTCGAAGCGCCTGTGCCCATCCAATCTTCGTGAGCCAGTGTGAGGATCTCAGCGGTGGTGACCTGCGATGGTTGTGTGACGAGCGCCTATCACCACTGCGCGTTGCGCTCTGCTGCGACAACACGTCCCACATCGGTCACCTTCTCCGTAGTCAGGCGCATCGGCGCCATTTCCGCCGCATTCGCGTTCCAGCACCTATCCGGATCGTTCGACCGGATCGCTGTCGCTGGCGTCAATATCACTGGCGCTTCGGCCCTTTCATCAGCCACTGGACCATCATCCATCGAGCCGCGTTGGTCGGACCTCCGCGGCTCTGCCAATCGTGAGGTAGTTATGAGACAGCACATCAACTGGCCGGGCGCGCTCGCGTTTGCCGCCCTGATGACGATCGCGGCCGCACCGCGCCAGGCCGGTGCCATGACCGCATCGCCGGTCGCCGTCGCCGGGATGACGAAAGATCGCGGCGCTGGGGCGATCATTCCCGTTCGCGATGTTATCGGCCATGGCTTCCAGCCCTATGGCGCTGGCGCTGGCGCTGGCGGCGGCGCGACCCCGTCCTATGATGGCCGTCGCGACCGTGATGAGGATCGCGGCTATGGGCCGCGCCGTCGCGTTCGGCCGTACTATGACGATCGGCCGAGCTACTACGATGGGCCGCGCTATTACGATCAGCCGAACTATGACGGCGGTCCCCGTTATTATTCCTATCCGCGTCGCTGCCGCGACGTGTGGACCGATTACGGGCCGCGCCGTATCTGCCGCTGAGGAAGGACGAGGTCCGGACGGCGACGTTCCGCGTCGGCGGCATTCGCGCCGGCGATGCGAGGCAGTTAGAAACGGTGTGACAAAGAGACGATGTGAAAAAAGGCGCCCCGGTTTGCGGGGCGCCTGTTTCGCTTTTGCTGGAGTGAGATGTCGCGGCTTCAGCGCCAGTCGCGGATGTCGACGAAATGCCCGGCGATCGCCGCCGCGGCGGCCATGGCCGGCGACACCAGATGGGTGCGGCCCTTGAAGCCCTGGCGGCCCTCGAAATTGCGGTTCGAGGTCGAGGCGCAGCGCTCTTCCGGCCGCAGCTTGTCCGGGTTCATGGCGAGGCACATCGAGCAGCCCGGTTCGCGCCATTCGAAGCCGGCGTTCTTGAAGATCTTGTCGAGCCCTTCGGCCTCGGCCTGCTCCTTGACGAGGCCGGAGCCCGGCACCACCAGGGCGTTGACGTTGGCGTTGACCTTGCGGTCGCCGATCATCTTCGCGGCGGCGCGCAGGTCCTCGATGCGGCCATTGGTGCAGGAGCCGATGAAGACCCGGTCGAGCTTGATGTCGGTGATCTTCGTGCCGGCGGTCAGGCCCATATAGGCCAGCGCCCGATGCTTGGAGGCGCGCTTGGTCTCTTCGGCGATCTCGTCCGGATTGGGCACCACGCCGGCCACCGAGACGACGTCCTCGGGCGACGTGCCCCAGGTCACGATCGGCGGCAGCTTGGCGGCGTCGAGGCGGATCTCGGCGTCGAAATAGGCGCCGTCGTCGGTGCGCAGCGTTTCCCAGTAACGCTGCGCCGCGTCCCAGGCGGCGCCCTTCGGCGCCTTCGGCCGGTCCTTGAGCCAGGCGAAAGCCTTCTCGTCCGGGGCGATGAGACCGGCGCGGGCGCCGCCCTCGATCGACATGTTGCAGACGGTCATGCGGCCTTCCATCGACAGCGCGCGGATGGCTTCGCCGGCGTATTCCAGCACGTGGCCGGTGCCGCCGGCGGTGCCGATCTCGCCGATGATGGCGAGGATGATGTCCTTGGCGGTGACACCGTCCGGCAATTTGCCATCGACGGTGACCCGCATGTTCTTCGCCTTCTTCTGGATCAGGGTCTGGGTCGCCAGTACGTGTTCGACCTCGGACGTGCCGATGCCGTGCGCCAGCGCGCCGAAGGCGCCGTGGGTCGAGGTGTGGCTGTCGCCGCAGACGATGGTCGAGCCGGGCAGCGTGAAGCCCTGCTCGGGCCCGATGATGTGGACGATGCCCTGCCGCTTGTCGAACTCGTTGTAATATTCGATGTCGAAGTCGCGGGCGTTCTCCGCCAGCGTCCTGATCTGCTCGGCGCTTTCCGGATCAGGATTGGGCTTGGTGCGGTCGGTGGTCGGCACATTGTGATCGACCACCGCCAGCGTCTTCTGCGGCGCGCGGACCTTGCGGCCGCTGGTGCGCAGGCCTTCGAAGGCCTGCGGCGAGGTCACCTCGTGGACGAGATGGCGGTCGATATAGATGAGACAGGTGCCGTCCGGCTGTTCGTCGACCAGATGGTCGTTCCAGATCTTGTCGTACAGCGTGGTCGGCGCGGAAGACTTCTTGGCGGAGGACATGGTTCAGGCCTCGAGGAAATTGCGGAGATCATCAACGGGACAAAGGGCCGGCACGCGCGCCGGCGGGCGACGTCAGGCGCGTCGAAGCTGCAGCGACGTCGTGAAGCGGCCGAAGAACCGCCAGGGCAGACGGCTGCGGTCGTCGAGCACAACCCGTGCCGCCGCGCCACCCACCTGATGTGCCGAATAGTGAAGCATCTGGTCTTCTACCACAGCGGCGAGCGGCCGGACAATCAAAGCGACGACACCGCCATGCGGCGGGCCGAGGGCCCGGCCGAAGCCGCTGCGCCGACCCGATCGCCTGTGTTCCACCGTTCCGTGCGCCGTAAACAGAAAGCGCAAAAAGAAAAAGCGCGGCTCGATGAGCCGCGCTGATTTCGTTCCTCAGGGTCGCGAGCGTTACTGGCCGACGGCCTGCTGGCGATCCTGCTTCTCGACGATGCGGGCCGATTTGCCGCGCAGGTTGCGCAGGTAGTAGAGCTTGGCGCGACGCACCTTGCCGCGACGCACCACCTTGATGGCGTCGATCATCGGCGAATACAGCGGGAAGACGCGCTCGACGCCCTCGCCGTATGAAATCTTGCGGACAGTGAAGCTCTGGTGAATGCCACCGCCCTGACGGCCGATGCAGACGCCTTCGTAGGCCTGCACGCGGGTGCGGTCGCCTTCCTTGACCTTGACATTGACGATCACGGTATCGCCCGGACCGAAGTCCGGAATCTCCCGACCGGCGGACAGCTTGTCGAGCTGCTCTTTCTCGAGCTGCTGGATCAGGTTCATTGTGAAATCTCCATCGGCGGCGCTCCCGTCGGTGGGGCGCAATCATCCATTCATCTGGGTGGATTGGGCGCTGCTATACGGCATGGCGGGACCTTTGTCACCCGTCCGTCGTGTTTTTTGGCCCCTTTTTGGCCGGCGCTTCGTCGCTCCGCCGCGCCCACAGGTCGGGACGGCGGGATTTGGTTAAAGCTTCCGCCTCGCTGCGCCGCCAGGCCGCGATTTTGGCATGATCGCCGGACAAGAGTACCGCCGGGATCAGCCGGCCTTCGAACTCCTGGGGACGGGTATATTGCGGATATTCCAGCAGGCCGTCGGAAAAACTCTCGTCTTCTCCAGAGCTTAAGCGCCCCATGACGCCGGGCAGCAAGCGCACGCAGGCGTCCAGGACCGTCATGGCCGCGATTTCGCCGCCGGACAGCACATAATCGCCGATGGAGACCTCGCTGAGGTGCCTCGCCTCGATCACCCGCTGGTCGATGCCTTCGAAGCGGCCACAGACGATCAGCGGAGCGGGCCCCTGCGCCAGTTCCCGTACCAGGTTCTGTGTCAGGGGGGCGCCGCGCGGGCTCATCAGGAGGCGCGGCTGGCCGGGGGCGGCGACTGCATCGATCGCCCGCGCCAGCACATCGGCCCGCAGCACCATGCCCGGGCCGCCGCCGGCCGGGGTGTCGTCGACGCTGCGGTGGC
Source organism: Bradyrhizobium sp. WD16 (assembly GCF_024181725.1). Classification (NCBI taxonomy): domain Bacteria; kingdom Pseudomonadati; phylum Pseudomonadota; class Alphaproteobacteria; order Hyphomicrobiales; family Nitrobacteraceae; genus Bradyrhizobium; species Bradyrhizobium sp. WD16. The sequence goes on from NZ_CP028908.1 coordinate 2,131,149, forward strand.
GGTCGAGGGCATATTCGCGGATGTCGTGGGCATCGAGCGCCCAGATGCCGCTGGCGAGCGCCCGGCCGGCGAGGCTTAGGCCTAATGGTCCCGGAAACATCTCCGGGAACAGGGTCAGCACCGTGGCGCGCCAGGGTGCGGTGGTCGGTGAAGTCGTCGTCATGGCGCGGCAAACTGGCGCGTCAAAGGCGCGGCGTCAAACAGCGTGATCGTCAAGCCGCGCCCGGCTCATCGCCTTCGATCTCGCCGGGTGGCACCACGACGATACGGCCGCCGGCGATGTCCACGGTCGGTACCACCGCGTCCGTAAACGGCAGCAACAGGCTGGCGCCGCGGGGCGGGGCGATCTCGATGATGTCACCGGCACCGAAATTATGCATCGCGATGACGCGGCCGAGCGGCGCGCCGGCGTCGCTGACGGCTTCGAGGCCGATCAGGTCGGCATGGTAATACTCGCCCTCTTCCGGTGCCGGCAGCCTCTCGCGCGGCACGTAGAGCTCGAGGCCGTTGAGGCCCTCGGCATCGGTTCGGCTGGCGACGCCCTTGAGGGTTGCGACCAGGAAGCCCTTGCCTTCGCGGGCGCGTGTCACCTCGAATTGGCGGCTGCCGTCGCTGGTGGAGAGCGGGCCGTATTGGGTCACCGCGAAGGGGTCCTCGGTGAACGGCCACAGCTTGACCTCGCCGCGCACGCCATGCGCGGCGCCGATCCTGGCGACACAGATTTTGGTATCCTTCGCCATTGCTCGCGCGGTTTTGCTGATTGCCGATCTTAAGAGCCCGTCATGGCCGGGCTTGTCCCGGCCATCCACGTCGCTCCTTGCTGTCAATACTGCAAAGACGTGGATGCCCGCGACCGGTCTTCGCCTTCGGCTTCGACCCGGCACAATGGCTGGGCGCGCCGAAGCTTCTTAGCGAAGGCGGGCGAGCGCGGACATGACGAAGAAAAGTGGCGGACCGCGGTTACGCCGCGGCGGCCTTGCGCTCCTTGCGAGGCACGGCCTTTTCCGGGTTGTTGCGCGACGGGCGTTTGGCAATGCCGGCGGCGTCGAGGAAGCGCAGCACGCGATCGGACGGCTGGGCGCCCTTGGCGAGCCACGCCTTCACCTTCTCGACGTCGAGCTTGAGGCGCGCCTCGTTGTCCTTGGGCAGCAGCGGATTGAAATGGCCGAGGCGCTCGATGAAGCGGCCGTCACGGGGAAAGCGCGAGTCGGCGACGACGACGTGATAGACCGGACGCTTCTTGGTGCCGGCTCGGGCGAGGCGGATGACGACGGACATTCTTAAGTTCTCCTTGGAATGGCGATGATCGGTTGACGGGTGAAAATCAGTAAGCTCACTTCTTCTTGCCGAAGCCCGGAAAACCTCCGAGGCCCGGCAAAGTCGGTTTGCCGAGGCCCGGCAGGCCCGGCAGTCCGGACGGCGAGCCGCCCGGAAAATCCTTCGGCAGCGACGGCATGCCCTGAGGCAACCCGCCCGGCATCTTCTCGGCCATGGCCTTCATCTGTTCCGGCGACGGCATGCCGCCGCCGAAGCCCATGGCCTGGGCGAGACCGGCGAGCGGTCCGCGCTTGCCGCTGCTCATGGCCTTCATCATGTCGGCCATGGTGCGATGCATCTTCAGAAGCTTGTTGATCTCCTCGACCTTGACCCCGGCGCCGGCGGCGACGCGCTTCTTGCGGCTGGCCTTGAGGATATCGGGATTGCGGCGCTCGGCTCGCGTCATCGAGTCGATGATCGCGACCTGACGCTTGACCACCTTCTCGTCGAGATTGGCGGCGGCGATCTGGTTCTTCATCTTGGCGATGCCGGGCATCAGCCCCATCAGGCCGCTGAGCCCGCCCATGTTCTGCATCTGCAGCAGCTGGTCACGCAGGTCCGACAGGTCGAACTGGCCCTTGCGCATCTTCTCGGCGGCGCGGGCGGCCTTTTCGGCGTCGATATTGGCCGCGGCCTTCTCCACCAGCGAGACCACGTCGCCCATGCCGAGAATGCGGCCGGCGATGCGGTCGGGGTGGAAATCTTCCAGCGCGTCGGTCTTTTCGCCGGTGCCGATCAGCTTGATCGGCCGGCCGGTGACCGCGCGCATGGACAGCGCTGCGCCGCCGCGGCCGTCGCCGTCGACGCGGGTCAGCACGATGCCGGTGAGGCCGACGCGCTCGTTGAAGGCGCGCGCCACATTGACCGCGTCCTGGCCGGTGAGGGCGTCGGCGACCAGCAGCACTTCGTGCGGCTGGCCGGCGGTCTTCACCTGCGCCGCCTCCACCATCATCTCTTCATCGAGGGTGGTGCGGCCGGCGGTGTCGAGCAGCACGACGTCATAGCCGCCGAGCTTGGCCGCCTGCAGCGCGCGGCTGGCGATCTGGGTCGGCATCTGGCCGGCGACGATCGGCAACGTATCGACGCCGACGTCACGGCCGAGCACCGCCAGCTGTTCCATGGCGGCGGGACGGCGAACGTCGAGGGAGGCCATCAGCACCTTGCGCTTGTCGCGCGTGGTGAGACGGCGGGCGAGCTTGGCGGTGGTGGTGGTCTTGCCCGAGCCCTGCAGGCCGACCATCATGATGGCAACCGGCGCCGGGGCATTGAGATCGATGGTCTGGCTGTCGGCGCCGAGCGTGGCGACGAGCTGGTCGTGAACGATCTTCACCACCATCTGGCCGGGCGTCACCGACTTGACGACGGTGGCGCCGATCGCCTGCTCACGCACCTTGTCGGTGAATTCGCGCACCACATCGAGCGCGACATCGGCCTCGAGCAGTGCCCGACGGACTTCGCGCATCGCGGCATCGACATCGGCCTCGGTCAGCGCACCGCGCCGCGTCAGCCGGTCGAGTATGCCCCCGAGCCTTTCCGACAGGTTGTCGAACACGTCAGCCGATCCTCTCGCTCCGGTCACCGGAGCTGTGTGGAGACATCTTTTCCAACGCGCCAAAACAATGTGGCGCCCGAGGGCGCACAGCGCTGTCGGGCGTTGACCTCCGGTCTCTCGGACCGGGCGGCGGGTCGAAAAGAACGTCTTTCCGAGAAAGTTGGCGCTCTTAAAGCCGCTCGGGGCGGCAAAGTCAACTGGCGGAGCGAACCGAGGCGCTGCTGAGCCAGAAATAACCGTTTGTTTTTGCAAATAAAACTGCATTTGCCGGGGCGGGCTGGAAGCTCCTCGCCACTGCCCGCGGCGCGCCGCCGAAACCCGGTGCGCTTCGACGGCGAGACGGTCGTGGTCGCGCGGCCGGCGCGGCTCGGCGAGCATGGCCGCGAGGTGCTCGGCGAGGCTGGCCTGTCGGCGGAGGAGATCGAGGCGCTGGCGGCGGCGGTGCGGTGCGGGTGGCCTGAGGCGCTGCGGCCTCGCCCGGGCCGATCGGGCAACGCCGTATTCCAGGGCGTCGAGACGGCGCGGGGCGCTGCCCCACTCGCCACCACGGACAAATACGGGCGCTGATAGCTGACTGTCGCGGGCGGATGGGGCCGCGCTTAGGTTGTGGTTACAAGATCATTCACGAAAGTGAGTGTCAATTAGTTCAATAACTCCAGGTTGAAAGTGGTTGATATATATCAATGCAGCGCCGTCCGCCCGTAGATGTAATTTGTTATGAAGGTCAGCAGCGACTCTTCGATGGGAGGTTCCAATGCCTAATCTGGTGCAGAAGCCGCTCATGTACTTGGCCGCCAAGGTCGGAAGTTGTGCGACTTGCATGAGGCAATCTCTGGAAGCCGCGCTCGTCGCCTGGATTCTCTTCGCACTCACGGTCACTTACTATCCAGGCGCCACTCTTCTGGTCGCGATCGAGATGGCTGCGTCGGCCTTGAGTGTGCTTTGGCTTGTCCATGTGGCGACTTACGCCGCTCGAACGTTGAACAGATCGCGTGTGACGGATGAGCGGGCTGCCAGAAGGGTGGGGACGAATGTGCCGCCGAACGAGTTGGGGCGCCGAAGTGCAATTGGCGTCTTGCTGCGGGGCGCAGCGATCGGAGCGGTGTCCTCACTTCCCGTGGTCCTAAGGCCTAGCGCTGCGTTCGCATTCTGCGGCCAGTGTACCAACAACTCCGATTGCGGCGTCTCGCCATGTCGTTGCGTAAACACCGCGCCAGTCAACTCGGGTCAGGTCTGCAACGAGTGTAAGTGTTAAATCGCACGTACGGCGGATCGCAAACGGTCTTCAGCAGGAGCTGATACGGCTCTGGCCAGGACGCGTGCGTTTGAACGCCGCAAGCCGGACGCATCCGACTTGCGGGCGACAAGCCGGGCAATGACGCAGACTGGGCGGATAGCTCGTCAAGAGCCGGAGCGGCGGCGGTGATTGCTGCCGCCGCGTCCTTACAGCCAGGGGCGCTCGGCCTTCTCGCGGGTCTCGAAGCTCGCGATCGCCGCGCTCTTTTCCATGGTCAGGCCGATATCGTCGAGGCCGTTGATCAGGCAGTGCTTGCGGAACGGGTCGATGTCGAAATGAATCACGCCGCCATCGGGGCCGCGGATCTCCTGCTTGGCGAGGTCGATGCTCAGCGTCGCATTGGCGCCGCGCTCGGCGTCGTCGAACAGCTTGTCCAGTTCCTCCGGCGAGACGCGGATCGGCAAGAGGCCGTTCTTGAAGCAGTTATTGTAGAAGATGTCGCCGAACGAGGTCGAAATGATGCAGCGGATGCCGAAATCGGCCAGCGCCCAGGGGGCATGCTCACGGCTCGAGCCGCAGCCGAAATTGTCGCCGGCGACCAGGACCTTGGCGTTGCGGTAGGATGGCTTGTTGAGGACGAAATCCGGATTTTCGCTGCCATCGTCCTTGTAGCGCTGCTCCGAGAACAGGCCCTTGCCGAGGCCGGTGCGCTTGATGGTCTTGAGGTACTGCTTGGGGATGATCATGTCGGTGTCGACATTGATGATCTTCAGCGGCGCCGCGACGCCTTCCAGCACGGTGAACTTATCCATTGCCTGGTCCTCAGGTCCGAAAGCGGGCGCACCCGGCCGGGAGCGCGATGAGAGGCTTTAGCCCGATTGAGGCTGACCGCAAAGACCGAAATCGCATGGCTGGCCGCCCCATCAGGGGCTCTGGGTCTCGATCGCCGCCATGTCGTCGTCCGACAGGCCGAAATGATGGCCGATCTCGTGGACCAGCACGTGGCGGACGATCCCGCCCAGGGTCTCGTCGTGCTCGGCCCAGTAGTCGAGGATCGGTCGCCGGTAGAGCCAGATCATGTTGGGCATCGGCGCGATCTCCTCGACGCTGCGGAACGGCAGCCCGACCCCCTGGAACAGGCCGAGCAGGGCGAACTCGCTCTCGGCGTTGAGGGCGTCCAGCACCTCGTCGGTCGGGAAATCGTCGACCCGGATGATCAGCCCCTCGCACAGGGTGCGGAAACGCGCCGGCAGGCGGGCGAATTCCTCATGCGCCATGACTTCGAGTTCGGCGAGGCCGGGGGCTTTGGCAGTGGTCCACATCAGGACTGTTTTAGGCAAGGGATGCCGCCCCGCCAAGATGGCCGGGGAGGTTGACGGAACGGCGGCAATCGGGGACCGTGCCGCCGTTCACGTTCAGGGGTGAGTCAAAATGACGAGGGCGACGGTCTGGCTGACGCTGGCGGCGGCAGGGTTTGTGGGAGCGCTGATGCTGGCCAATGGTCCGGCTGCGGCCCAGAGCGCCCCAGGCGTCGCGGCCGCGGCGCGGATCGACGAAGTCTCGGCCCAGAGCCGGCGCCGGCCGCCGCGCGTGCGAATCTACCGTTCTTATCCAGGGCCTTATCCGGGCCCCAACTCCAAGCGCGAATGCGTCGCCCACTACGAGCAGGAGTTCCGGGTCAGCGGCACGGTCATCGTGCCGCGGATGAACTGCTGGTGGACGCCGGGCTGAGGCGGTTCACCGGCTTCACCCGAAAAGCTTTCGGCAGCCCTCGACGATCACCGCTTCCTCGTCGGTTTTGAGCACCAGCACGGTCACCGCGCTTGCCTCGGTGCTGATCCGGCGCCGCCCGGCGGCATTGGCCTGATCGTCGATCCTCACGCCGAGCCATCCCAGTTCCGCGACGATCCGCGCCCTGATCTCGGCGCTGTTCTCGCCGATGCCGGCGGTGAAGACCAGCACGTCGAGGCCGGCCATGGCGTGGGCCATGGCGGCGACGCCGGCGCCGGCCCGATACACGAACAGATCGATCGCCTCTTTGGCCCGCGGATCGTCGCTCGCCAGCAATGTGCGGACATCGGCGCTGATCTCCGAGACGCCGAGCAGGCCGGACTCATAATAGAGCAGGCGTTCGACCTCGTCGGGGCCGAACCGGTGAAGGCGCTGCAAGGTGAGCACCACGCCGGGATCGAGATTGCCGCAGCGCGTCCCCATCACCAGCCCGTCGAGCGCGGTCAATCCCATGGTGGTGTCGATGCTGCGGCCGTTCCGCATGGCGCAGAGGCTGGCACCATTACCGAGATGTGCCACTACGCTGCGCTTGCCGGTCAACGGCGGCGACTGGCGGGCAAGCTGGCCGGCGATGAATTGATAGGACAGGCCGTGGAAGCCATAGCGGCGCAGGCCCTCCGCTTCGAACCGCCGCGGAATGGCGAAGCGGCTGACCGGCGGCGCGAGATCGCTGTGGAACGCCGTGTCGAAGCAGGCGACCTGGGCAAGCTGCGGCCGCAACGCGCCGATGGCGCGGATCGGGGCGAGGCCGCGCGGCTGGTGCAGCGGCGCCAGAGGGGTCAGCGCATCGAGTGCCTGCAGCACATCGGCATCGATCCGCACCGGGCTGACGAAGCGGCGGCCGCCGTGAACGATGCGGTGGCCGGTGGCGATGAGACGGCCGCCTTGGAGGAATTCGTCGGTCCAGTCGAGCAGCGCAGCGATCAGTTCATGATGGCCGGCCTGATCGGGCCGGTGATCGAACAGCACCGCGCCAGAGGTGTCGTGAATGATCAGGTGCGGCGCCGCCGAATGGGCGTCGAGCAGGCCCTTGCACAGCAGCTTGGCATCGCCCTGCTGCGGCACGGCATAGAGAGCGAGCTTGATGGTGGAAGAACCGGCATTGAGAACCAGAATGGCGTCGCGCATCTCCTCAGTCGCCCGCATTCGCCGCCGTGCCATAGGGCCAGCCCCAGCCGCGGATCTCCGGCATGTCGTCGCCGTGGGCGCGGATATAATCATGATGCGCGCGCAGCCGGTCGCGCAGGTGGTCGAGGACGTCGCCGGCGCGGTCCTTCAGTCCGGGCACCCGCTCGATCGCCGCGATGGCGAGGTGGAAGCGGTCGAGCCCGTTGAGCACGACCATGTCGAAGGGTGTCGTTGTGGTGCCTTCCTCCATGAAGCCGCGGACATGGAAGCCGTCGTGGTTGGCGCGCGAATAAGTCAGGCGGTGAATGAGATAGGGATAGCCGTGATAGGCGAAGATCACCGGCGCGCTGCGGGTGAACAGCCGATCGAACGCGACGTCGCTGAGGCCATGGGGATGTTCGCGCGTCGGCTGCAGCGTCATCAGGTCGATGACATTGACGACCCGGATCGCGAGATCGGGCAGGTGCTGGCGCAGGAGGTCGACGGCGGCGAGGGTTTCGAGCGTCGGGACGTCGCCGGCGCAGGCCATCACCACGTCGGGTTCGCGGTGTTCGCGCTCGGTGCCGGCCCAGGGCCAGATCCCGGCGCCGGCCTCGCAATGGGCCGCGGCCGCGTCCGCATCGAGCCATTGCGGCGCCGGCTGCTTGCCGGCGACGATCACATTGACGCGGTCATAGGTGCGCAGGCAGTGATCGGTGATCCAGAGCAGGGTGTTGGCATCCGGCGGCAGATAGACGCGGACGATGTCCGCCTTCTTGTTGGTGACGAGATCGATGAAGCCCGGGTCCTGATGGCTGAAGCCATTGTGATCCTGGCGCCAGACATGGGAGGTCAGGAGATAGTTCAGCGAGGCGATCGGCGCCCGCCAGTCGAGGCCGCGCGACACCTTCAGCCATTTGGCGTGCTGGTTGAACATCGAATCGACGATGTGGACGAAGGCCTCGTAGCAGGAGAACAGGCGTGGCGACCGGTCAGCAGGTAGCCTTCGAGCCAGCCCTGGCAGAGATGCTCGCTCAGCACCTCCATCACCCGGCCGTCCCGTGACAGGTGGACATCGTAGGGCTCGATGGGCTCCATCCAGATGCGGTCGGTGGCCTCGAATACGGCATCGAGCCGGTTGGAGGCGGTCTCGTCGGGGCCCATCAGGCGGAAGTTGCGCGTCGCGGCGTTGAGCCGCATCACTTGCGCCAGATATTGTCCCATCACCCGGGTCGCTTCCGCCTCGCTCGTGCCGGGCTCCGTCACCGTCACGGCATGATCGCGCCAGTCCGGCAGCTTGAGGTCGCGGCGCAGCACGCCGCCGTTGGCATGGGGATTGGCGCCCATGCGCCGCGCGCCCTGCGGCGCCAGGGCCTGCAACCCGGGATCGAACCGGCCGGAGGAATCGAACAGCGCCTCCGGCTGATAACTGCGCATCCACTGATCGAGCAAAGCAAGATGCTCGGGATTTTGTCGGGGATCGACGATCGGTACCTGGTGGGCGCGCCAGAAGCCTTCGACCTTCTTGCCGTCGACCTCTTTCGGACCTGTCCAGCCTTTGGGGCTCCTGAGAATGATCATCGGCCAGCGCGGCGGCTCGACGCCGGCCCGGCCGTCGCGCGCCGCAGACTGGACCGCGCGGATCGCCTTCAGCGCCTGCTCCAGCGCCGCCGCCATGGCATGATGCATCGGCGCCGGGTCGTCGCCGGTGACGAAAATCGGTTCGTAGCCGAAGCCGGTGAAGAGCTGCCGTAATTCATCGTCGGGCAGTCGCCCCAGGATGGTGGGATTGGCGATCTTGTAGCCGTTGAGGTGCAGGATGGGCAGCACCGCGCCGTCGCGCGCCGGATTGATGAACTTGTTCGAATGCCAGGATGCGGCGAGCGGGCCGGTTTCCGCCTCGCCGTCGCCGACCACGCAGGCGACGATCAGGTCCGGATTGTCGAAGGCGGCGCCGAAGGCATGGACGAGGGCGTAGCCGAGTTCGCCGCCTTCGTGAATCGAGCCCGGCGTCTCCGGCGCGGCGTGGCTCGGGATGCCGCCGGGGAAGGAGAATTGCCGGAACAGTTTGCGCAGCCCTTCGGCGTCGCGGCCGATCCGCGGATAGATTTCGCTGTAGGTACCTTCAAGATAGGTGTTGGCGACCATCCCAGGGCCGCCATGACCGGGCCCGCAGATGTAGATCATGTCGAGATCGTGCCGGCGGATCAGGCGATTGAGGTGGACATAGATGAAGTTCAGGCCCGGCGTCGTGCCCCAGTGGCCGAGCAGGCGGGGCTTGATGTGCTCGGGCCGCAGCGGCTGGCGCAGCAGCGGATTGTCCAGGAGATAGATCTGGCCGACCGACAGATAATTGGCGGCGCGCCAGTAGCGGTCCATGCGCTCGAGTTCATCGGCCGTGGGCAACGCCGTCGACGGAGACATGTTGATGTCCACTTCAAATCTCCGTCGATGCGCGGGCGCCCTGCCTAGTGCGGTGGATCCGACGCCGCAACCGACTCACGAACTTCGGAAAGGGCGAGCTGCCGTAATGCGACACGTGGCATTGCGCTTGTCATTCCGCAACACGTGAGCCCAAGGCTGAAAGGGTGATCCTTTCTCCGCTGCCACTGTCCGGTTCCGACCGTCGACGGCTGATCAGATGTGTGAATACGATAGCCGCATGAGCGGTCGCTCTCGCCTCTACTCCGGCAGCGGAATGAATTCGTGCTCGCCGGGCACATGGGCGAAGCGGCCGGCCTTCCAGTCCGCCTTGGCATCTTCGATGCGCTCCTTGCGCGAGGAGACGAAATTCCACCAGATGTGGCGTGGGCCTTCCAGCGCGGTGCCGCCGAGAAACATCATTCGCGTCGGCTCGACCGCGCGCACGGTGATGCGATCGCCGGGACGGAAGACGAGCAGGCGCGGTCCCTCGAAGCGCTCGCCGGTGATCTCGACTGTGCCGTCAACGAGATAGATCGCCCGTTCCTCATGGTCGGGATCGAGCGGCGCGGTGTGGCCGGCGTCCAGAGTCACTTCCACATAGAACCAGGGCGACACCATGCCGACCGGCGAGGTCGCGCCGAAGGCGGAGCCGGCGATGACGCGGGCGCTGAACCCCGTATCCGTCACCACCGGCAGCCGCGTCGCATCGTAGTGCTGGAAGTCGGGGGCGATCTCCTCGCGGTCGGCGGGCAGCGCGATCCAGCTCTGCAGGCCAAGCATCTTCTGGCCCACGGCGCGCTGCACCTCCGGTGTGCGCTCGGAATGGGCAATGCCGCGGCCAGCCGTCATCAGGTTCATGGCGCCGGGCATGATCTCCTGGATATTGCCGTTGCTGTCACGGTGCATGATGTGACCGTCGAACAGATAGGTGACGGTGGCGAGGCCGATATGGGGATGCGGCCGCACATCCATGCCCTTGCCGGCGATGAACTGCATCGGACCGAAGTGATCGAAGAAGATGAAGGGGCCGACCATCTGGCGCCGGCCGTGGGGCAGCGCCCGGCGGACCGAGAAGCCGTCGCCGAGATCGCGCACCCGCGGCACCACCACGAGCTCCAGCGCATCGCAGGAGGTCGGATCGCCGAGCACCGGATCGGAGGAGGGAAGCCAACTCATGAATGCTCCGTCGAGTTGTCGCGCGCGCTGCTCGGTAACCAGCCTAAGCCGGCGGTCGCGTCGCCGCAAATCACGGAATCTTCGTCACGGATGAGGCCGGTTCCCGGCGGGAGCGGCCGGGAATGACGTGCAACGAGATCGGCAATGAAAATCAGGCCGCGGCGCGCGGACCGTTACGCCGCGCCAGCTCCTCCTGGGCACAGGCGACAGCGTCGGCGTTCATGTCGCTCTGCCGTGCCATCCATTGCAGGTAGTCGAGAGGCACGTCCGCCCATTTCGCCCCGCGGTGCTTGCCGAAGGTGACGGTCGGCAGCGCCTTCGGTCGCGCGGTCCAGTCGATCATCTGCTCCGGCGTGGCGCTCTTGAGCAGCTCGACGAGCAGATGCGCGGTCACCCAGGCGTCGGGACCGGCGCGGTGCGGCGGCATCGCCAGCTCGGCATCGAGGGTGAGCCCGCGCCAGTAGCGCAGCACCTGGTTGGTGTGCTGGGGCGCCTCCGGCCATACCCGCAGCGCCGTCTTCAAGGTGCAGATCCAGGGCAGGTCGTCGGTGATCTCGGCCGGAATGAACGACCGCTCGAACTCGCAGTTGTGCGCCACCAGGGCGTCCGGTTTTCCACCGCTCCAGATCGCCGAGCGCAGCAACTCCTCGGTGCAGGTCGGGGTGTCCGGCTTGAAATCCGCCTCGGTGATGTGATGCACCGCCATGGTCTCGGGCGGAATGCCATGCAGCGGCCGATACAGCCGCGATTTCGGCTTGTCGATCCGCACGCCGCTGTCGTCGACGGTGACATCGACGCGGCCGATCTCGATGATCTCGGCCGGCAGCGCGAGGCCAGTGGTTTCGATATCGATGACCCGGAACAGCACGCGCGTGATCTCGCCTCGTTCGGGCGATGCGCCGCAGGCTGCGGTGATTCGCCTGAAGGGCGACGCTAACTGATTTGGTCAAGCTGCATCAATTCGCCCGCGTGATATCCACCATCGTGGCGGTGGAGAAGCTCAGGCGGGCACGATCACCTTGCCGATCGGCCACAGCGCCAGCCCGGCAAGCTTGAGATGGGCCCATGCGAAGGGGATGCCGATGATGGTGATGGCGAGCAGCAGGGCGGTGACGAGATGGCCGATGGCGAGCCACCAGCCGGCCAGCACGAACCAGATGATATTGCCGATGACGCCGAGCGGTCCGGTGCCGACATCCGACCGCCCATAATACTCCTCGCGCGATACCGCTCTCTGGCCGAACGGCAGCAGCGTGTAGACGGCGATATTGAAGGCGGCGCGCGCCCAGGGCAGGCCAATGATGGTGATCGCCATGATGACGCCGGCAATCGCCCAGCCCACCGCCATGTAGAAGCCGCCAATCACGATCCAGAGAATGTTGAGAAGAAGCGAGACGGGTGACATGGCTCTGAAGTCCTTGATGACGCGAAAGTGGTAATGTTCGAATCATCGTAACACACAGTTCCATCATCTGCCGTTGTGGCCATCCGGTGATGGACATTTCGGGAAGATTGCGCAGCCTCGGGTCGCGCTCGCGACGTCGCAGCCTCGGGCGCGCCGTCACGGAAATGTCACCACCCCGGTGAGATGGCGGCGATATCGGCGAGCGGCGCCTGATTTATTCACCGGTTGCCTCGAATCGATGCGCTGGCGAGGCAGTTTGATGCGGATCATGGCGGGATCACCCTCGCCGAGTCATGAAAGGCTGATATGCGTCAGGCGCGTGCGAAACGCTCGACGTCCGCCTCCGGATATGCGATATCTATTGCACTGCAACATAGAGTCGATCCATGAGCGAAGACTGGCAAACCAAGTACGGCCGGCGGCGCGTCCGCAAGGACCCGCCCACCCTCGAGGAAGCGGTATTCGCCGCCCAGGGCATCACCGATGATGTCCAGGGCCAGATCGAGATCGCGTCCGCGCTGATCGGTTTGCCGCCGGAAAAGGTCCGCGAGCAGGTGCTGAAGTCGAAGCCGACGGCGCCCCAGGTCACCCGTATGATCGCCAACGAGCGCGGCGTCGCCCGCGCCGTGGTGGTCGAGCGCCGTGTCACCCGTCGCCCGGTGGTGGTCGAACGTCGCCCCGCGCGTGGCACCATCGTCAAGGTGTGAGCACTCGGGCGTGACAGCCGGGTTTGGCTGCGTCCCCATGAGTGCGCGTCTCCAATCTGCGGCCGGCAGCGTAGTCTCGGCTCTCGAGTCTCTCAGTTCGTAAAGTCTCAGCTCTCACTCAGCAGCCACTTTCGCCGGGCTGAAGATCGCCATCGGCGCGGCGACGCCGCGCAGGGCATGAGCGCCGAGAAAGTCGAGTGGCGTGTCGAGGTGGCGCGCCACTGCGTCGGTCACCAGAATCGGCCGCTTCAGGGTCTTGTGCAGCGCCTCGACCCGGCTCGCCTCGTTGACCGCCGAACCGATCACCGTGAAATCGAGCCGCTGTGGTGCACCGATATTGCCGAAGAACACCTCGCCCTCGTGCAGGGCGATGCCGGCGCGCAGCGGCCGCCAGCCGCCGACCCGCGCGAGTGGCTCCGGCGGCTCGTCATTGATCGCCGCGAGCCCCGCGATCGCCATGTGCGCCGCTTCCAGCGCGGCGCGCGCGGCAGTTGCGAGTCCGTCGGCCTGTTGCGGCGAAAACACCGCGAGCAGGCCGTCGCCGATGAATTTCAGCACTTCGCCGCCCTGCGCCAGCACGGCGCCTGCCATGACCTCGAAATAGGCGTTGAGCAGGCTGAGCAGATCGGTGGGATCGAGCCGGTCGGAGAGATCGGTGAAGCCGCGCAGGTCGGAGACCCAGATCACCGCGCGGATGGATTCGCCGGCGCCACGCCGGATGGTGCCGGCGAGCACCTTGGCCGCAGCACCGCTGCCGAGATAGGCGCCGAGCGCATTATCGGAAATGCGCAGCGCCGTATGCCGCTCGACATGAAGGGCGAACAGCCGCAGCAGCGGCCGCATCCGGGCCAGCTGATCGTCGGTGAAGCCGCCGGCCTGGCGTGTGGCGATGGTCAGGGCGTTGCGTTCGCCGCCGCCGCTCAGCGGCAGGGCGATGTAGTCCGTCATGCCGGCGGGCGCGAGGTCGTTCATCAGCGGGAAACGCGCCTGGGCCTCGGCGCTCTGCGGATTGCAACGCACCGTCTCGCCGAGTTCGAAGATCAGCCGTAACGGGTTGCGGCGATAGCTGTCGCTGTCGTTGGCGGCATTGGCCACCTGCACCTCGTCGCAAATGCCGTCAGCGTGCGCCCAGTTCCAGGAAAAGCCGATCAGCTGCGGATGCAGCGTGCCGATGTGCAGGCTGAACCGGTCGAGGGGCATGCCGGCGGCGACGAGACGCCAGATGAAGCTCTCGACGAAGGCGAGCAGGTCGCGGTCGCGTCCAGCCTCGTGCAGCAGCCAGTGCTCGATGGCGGCAAGATCGGTCTGGGCCGGTGCGGCCGCCGTGCCGCGGGTCGCGCGGCGCACCAGCGTCACCGCGGCGGGATATTGCCGCGGCAGCGAGCTGGGAAAGGGAATGTCGGGCATGATCGACCGAACGATGTGGAACCGCGTGTTGCCGGCGCGATCATAGCCGCGCTGGAGCCAGCCGTCAGGAGCGCTCGCATGACCTCCGAGGTAGTCGACCGGCGGCAGCCGGTCTGCACTTCCCTAAAGGCACCGAAGCTTGTCGAACGAGGTGCCCCCTGAACAGGATGGCCTCCCCGCCTGCGCTTGAACCGGCTGCCGTCGTCACCTGGCCCGTAGACCCCCGCCGCCGCTGGTTTGTGCTCGCCACCGTGGTGGCGGCGCAGGTGCTGCTCGATGCCGCTCCGTTCAGCCGCGGCCTCATCGTTTTATCTCGTGATGACGCGCTCGGCTGTGTCGCCGTGGCGCTGTCGCCCAGCGCCGGCGGGCTCATCGCCATGCGGCGGGCGGCGGTCACGGTGTCGCCCTTCGTCAGCATCACGACGTGGCTTACGCCGCGCCGGCGAGGAAGGGATTGGTGCGGCGTTCGTCGCCGAAGGTCGAGCCCGGGCCGTGGCCGCAGATGAAGCCGACATCGTCGCCGAGCGGCAGCAGCTTCTCGGTGATCGACTGCAGCAGTGCCGCGTGGCTGCCGCCCGGCAGGTCGGTGCGGCCGACCGAGCCGTTGAACAGCACGTCGCCGACCACGGCGAAGCGCATCTGCGGATTGAAGAACACCACGCTGCCCGGCGAGTGGCCCGGGCAGTGCAGGATCTGGAAAGTCAGTTCGCCGAGGGTGAGGGTCTCGCCCTCGGTGAGCCAGCGGTCCGGCGTCACGTTGCGCATGCCCGAGAAGCCGAACGTGGCGGCGCTGTCGACCACATGATCGAGCAGGAACTTGTCGGCGATATGGGGGCCGACGATCGGCACGCCGAGCGCCTCGCGCAGTTCGTCGGCGCCGCCGACATGGTCGAAATGGCCGTGGGTAATCCAGATCTGCTCGACGGTGACACCGGCCTCATCGATTGCGGCGCGGATGTTGGGCACATCCCCGCCGGGGTCGAATACCACAGCGCGCCTGGTGGTTTCGCACCACAACAGCGTGCAGTTCTGCTGCAGCGCCGTGACCGGAATGATGGCCGCGCGGGCCCTGGCGGATGTCTCGCTCATGGCGCTCCCATGGCGTATTTTTGCGGCAGCGCCAAGGAGAAAGTGCTACACACCCGCCATGCCCTCCCAGTTCATGCCTGTTGCGCAGCCGTTGCCCGTCGACGGCCGCCAATCGGAAACCGCGCTGGCGGTCGCCCGGGGAACGGGTCGTCTATTGCGCAGCTTCGGCTTCTCCTGCGTCAGCGAACTGCCGCTGCCGTCCGGCCGGCGCGCCGATCTCACGGCGCTCAACGCGCGCGGCGATGTCTGGATCATCGAGATCAAGTCGTCCGAGGCGGATCTGCGGGCGGACCAGAAATGGGAAGAGTACCGGGCGCATTGCGACCGCTTGTTCTTCGCCTTCCCGCAGCATCTGCCCTGCGAGCTATTCCCGGCCGATGCCGGCCAGATCGTCGCCGATGCCTACGGCGCCCACCTGCATTGCGAGGCGCCGGAGCATCGTCTCACCGCAGCGACCCGCAAGATGATGCTGCTGCGCTTTGCTCTCGCCGCCGCCCAGCGCCTCAACCGTCTCGCCGACCCGCAGGGTCATCAGGGCGATCTTCTCGGCTGAATCGATTTCGCCTCGATCGTTCGTCAGGTTGGCGCCGAATGGACCAGGCGCAGACTGTCGCGGGCACGATCGAGCGCGCCGGCCATGGTGGGTGTCACCGCGCTGTCGAACATGCCGAAGGCGAGGCGGGCGCCGTCGACGACGCGCTCCGGATGGGCGAGCGCGGCCGGATGGTTTTCCAGCGTGATGAGGAGGGACGGCCAGAAGCGACGCCCGAAACCGTGGCGCAGATAGGCGGTGGCGCCGCGCACCTCGGCTTCGGGACGATCGGCGAGCCGTGCCAGAATGGCGCGGCATGCAAGCCGCATCGCTTCGAGGACATAGACAACGCCGAGCATCTCCGGCACGCAGTCGCCGGAGCCGAGCCCGGGGGCAGGGAGGGGTTCGCAGGCGATGTCCAGCGAGGCGAGATCGTGCTCCAGCGCCGGGGTGCGGACGCGCAGCGGCCAGTCCGGCAGCACCACGTCGATGCCATGCTGCTCCAGGGCCGCCTCCAACGGAAACAGCGCTTCGGCCTGGCCGCGCAAGAAGCCGGCATAGTAATCGGGACGGCCGAGATCGAGGCGCGCCATGGCGGTGTCGATGCGGTCGTGGGCGTGGCGGGTCGCCCTGCGGATCAGGTCCTCGATCGAACTGCTTGAATCGCGGGGACCTGTGCCTGCGCCTGTCATGGCCCGTCCTCGAAAGCTTGCCCGTCTATAGGAGCGTCAGATCCATCGCACGAGATCGGGCGCGAGCAGTGCGGAAGCATAGTTCTTCGTCACCTGGGCGGGCACTGTGGTTCGGCCTTTCACAGTGACGTGAGGCGGCTGAAAGGCGCCGGACCAGTCGATGCGGTAGTCGTCGACGCGGCCATGTCGCTTGGTGATTTCGAGTCGAGTGGAGATCTCGAGATGGCGCGCCTTGCCCATGGTGCACCGGCGCCGCGCGCCGCTCCCGTCAATTGCGTCAGGGAGAACACTCCGGCGAGCGGAAAGTTCCGCGGCGTGCGTTGGCTCAGCGCCGTCGGGCGCTGCGGTCAGACCAGTGTCCTGTCTCCGAATGACCGCTCCATTTGCCTCATGCTCGCACGGTCATTCGGAGACATAAGCCACACTAGGTGAATCGTCAGGAAAATCAGCGCGGCGCGCGCTTGGCGAGAATCCGCTGCAGGGTGCGACGGTGCATGTTGAGCCGCCGTGCGGTCTCCGAGACGTTGCGATTGCACATCTCGTAAATACGCTGGATATGCTCCCAGCGGACGCGATCGGCCGACATCGGGTTCTGCGGCGGCTCGACCTTTTCGCTGCCGCCGGCGAGCAGCGCCGCGACCACGTCGTCGGCGTCAGCAGGCTTCGACAGGTAGTCGACAGCGCCCATCTTCACGGCGGTCACCGCGGTGGCGATGTTGCCGTAGCCGGTCAGCACGATGGCGCGCGCATCGGGGCGCTGACGCTTGAGCGCCGACACCACGTCGAGACCATTGCCGTCGCCCAGTCGCAGGTCGACGACGGCGAAGGCTGGCGCGGCGCGGTCGATTTCGGCGAGACCATCGGCGACGGTGTCGCAGGAGGTGACGGCGAAGCCGCGGCTCTCCATCGCCCGCGCCAGCCGCTCGAGAAAGGCCTTGTCGTCTTCCACGATCAGCAGCGAACGGTCGGTCGGTTCCGCAGTGGCGGCCACGGCAATCATCTCAGGGTTCCTCATTGGCGCATTCGGCGCTGCGGGAAATATGGTCATGATCGGCCGGGATGCCAAGCGGGAAGGGGATGCGGCAAATTGCATCCGCCTCAAGCTGCTGGCGCGGCGGCGTTTTCCTGGTTCGAAGCAGTCTCGAAGCGCTCGCGCGGCCAGGTGATATGCACCACCGCGCCGTGGTCGGGGAAGGTCCGATTGGTGAAGGACAGCCGCGCTCCCGTGCGCTCCAGCAGCGTGCGGGCGATGAAGATGCCGAGCCCGAGCCCGCCGTGATTGCCGTCGGCCGGCCGCCGCGACAGATAGGGCTCGCCGATCCGCTTGAGCAGGTCCGGGGCGATGCCGGGGCCGTCGTCCGAGACGACGATTTCCACCGTTTCGGCATTCCACCAGGCATTCACCTCGACCTCGGTCCGGGCGAAATCGACGGCGTTCTCCAGGATATTGCCGAGCCCATAGATAATCGCGGGATTGCGCTTGCCGACCGGCTCCTGGCTACCAGCCACTGCGATCCGCACCTTGATGGTAATGCCAAAATCGCGATGGGGCGCCACCGTCTCCTCGATCAGGGTGGAGAGCGGCATGCGGTCAAAGGGCGCATCGCTGGCCGAGAGCTGGGTCAACTTGGCCAGAATGTCGCGGCAGCGCTTGGCCTGCTCACTCAGCGTTTTGAGCTCGCCGGCAATAGGGTTGTCCGGCTCGATGCTGCGTTCGAGTTCACGGGAAATCAGAAAAATGGTGGCGAGCGGGGTGCCGAGCTCGTGGGCGGCGGCGGCCGCGAGGCCATCGAGCTGGGTGAGATGCTGCTCGCGCGCCAGCACCAGTTCGGTGGCGGCGAGCGCGTCGGACAGCTTGTGGGCCTGCTCGGTGACCTGGAAAGTGTAGAGACTGGTGACGCCGATGGCGAGCAGGATCGAGAGCCAGACGCCGGTCATGTAGATCGGCGGCAGCGCCAGCGGTTCGTCGCTGTTCCAGGGGAGCGGCAGATGGACGAACCCGAGCGCCGTGGCGCAGGCGATCGCGAGCAGGCCGAGGCCGAGCGTCAGTCGCGTCGGCAGGGCCGTGGCGGAAATCAGCACCGGGGCGAGGAACAGGAAGGAGAAGGGGTTCTGCAGGCCGCCGGTGAAGAACAACAGCGCGGCGAGCTCAATGATGTTGAGGGCCAGGAGGCCGGCGGCATGGAGCGGCTCCAGCGGCCGGCGGGGGTTGAAGGCGATCTGCAGCGCGAGGTTGAGTAGGGCGGAAAACCCGATCACGGTCACGCAGGGAATGAGCGGAAGGTCGAATTCGAGACCCTGGACCACGATGAAGATGGCGGCGAGCTGGCCCAGCACCGCAAGCCAGCGCAGGCGCAGAATGGTGTCCAGCCGGACGAAACGGCGGCGGTAGCGGATGTCGGATTCGGCATTGTCGATCATGGTGGACAGTTTAATCGTTGCGCGCCGCCGCCACAAAGGGGGCACGCCGCCGCAATAATGCTGTCGGGATGCCGCCGCGATGAATGGCGCAGCAATGCATCTTGCGCTCGCGGCGGCATTGGACCAATGAACGATCATGCCTGTGCCCGTGCGCCCTCGCCAGCCTACTGGAATGCTGCCTGACCCGGCCATCGACGTTGACGGCCTGGTCAAGGTCTACAAGGCGACGCGCGCGGTGGATGGCATCTCATTTCGCATCGCGCGGGGCAGCGTCACCGGGCTGCTCGGTGGCAATGGTGCCGGCAAGACCACGACCATCGCCATGATCATGGGGCTTGTGCTGCCGACCTCGGGCCGCATCCGGGTGCT
Source organism: Bradyrhizobium sp. WD16 (assembly GCF_024181725.1). Classification (NCBI taxonomy): domain Bacteria; kingdom Pseudomonadati; phylum Pseudomonadota; class Alphaproteobacteria; order Hyphomicrobiales; family Nitrobacteraceae; genus Bradyrhizobium; species Bradyrhizobium sp. WD16. Next base: position 2,150,375 of record NZ_CP028908.1, read on the forward strand.
CGGCTGCGCCATGCCGGCGGAAAGCGAGCAGGTGCTTGGCCGGATGAATTTCGAGAGTCCCTATGTGGACATGCCGATGCGGCTCACCGTGCGGCAGAATCTGACGGTGTTCGGCCGGCTCTATGCTGTCCCCGATCTCCAGGCACGGCTCGCCGAGATCGCGGCCGAGTTCGACCTCGGCGAATTTCTCGACCGCCCGAGCGGGAAATTGTCCTCGGGTCAGAAGACCCGCGTGGCCTTGGCCAAGGCCCTGATCAATCGCCCGGAACTGCTTCTGCTCGACGAGCCGACCGCCTCGCTCGATCCGGACACGGCAGACTGGATCCGTGGCCGGCTCGAAACCTATCGCCGCGAAACCGGGGCGACCATCCTGCTGGCGTCGCACAACATGCTGGAGGTCGAGCGACTGTGCGATCGCGTCATCATCATGAAGCGCGGTCGAATCGAGGACGATGGCAGCCCGGCCGCCATGATGCAGCGCTACAACCGCGACACGCTGGAGGACGTTTTCCTCGATGTCGCGCGCGGGCGAGGGGTTGCAGCATCATGAAGCAGGTGCCCCCGTACACCGGCATCGCCCTGCACCGGATCGGTGCCATGATGTTGCGCCACTGGTATCTTTTGACTTCGTCGTGGCCGCGGCTCCTGGAACTGATCTACTGGCCGGCACTGCAGCTCATCACCTGGGGCTTCTCTCAGGCCTACATCTCGCAGAATGCCGGATTCTTCGCCCGCGCCGGCGGCACCTTCATCGGCGCGGTGATCCTGTGGGACATCCTGTTTCGGGGGCAGCTTGGCTTCTCCATGTCCTTCCTCGAAGAAATGTGGTCGCGGAACCTCGGCAATCTGATGATGAGCCCGCTCAAGGTCAGCGAGCTGGTGCTGTCGCTGATGATCATGAGCGTCGTTCGCCTCGCCATCGGCGTTATTCCGATGACACTGCTGGCGCTCGCCTTCTTCGGCTTCAACCTCTACGGGCTCGGCTTCGCGCTGGTGGCCTTCTTCTGCAACCTGATCTTCACGAGCTGGGCTTTCGGCCTGATCGCTTCCGGCCTTGTGCTGCGCAACGGATTAGGGGCTGAAGGCCTTGCCTGGACGCTGATGTTCGTGCTGTTGCCGATCACCTGTGTCTATTACCCGGTTGCAATCCTGCCGGTCTGGCTGCAGTGGCTCGCCTGGAGTCTGCCGCCCACCTACGTGTTCGAAGGCATGCGAGCCATCCTGTCCGACCATGTCTTCCGTGCGGACCTGATGGTCGAGGCGCTGGCCATCAACGTCGCATTTCTGGCGATTGCGACGGTGGTTTTCCTTGTTCTGTTGCGCAGCGCCCGGATCAACGGTGCCCTGGTGCAGACCGGTGAGTGAACTCTTCGTCTAAGCCCCTGTGGCCGCTGTGATTCCATCATTATATCGGTGATATCCGCCTCCGCTGCGGCGAGGGCTTCAAATTGAGCATTGACGCGGTGCCGCGAAGGCGACACCTTCCGCGGTGCAAAAAAATGCTGAGGGATATCATGCCGATTGGCGAGTTTGGCGGCGCACCTGAGTTTGTGGCCGAGGACAGTTCCGCGCTCACGACGCCGATGTACTGGATGTATGAGCTGGGCCAGGCCTCGCTCAATCCGGCGCGCGCCATGTTCGACGCCACCAAGTTGATGTTTTCTCACCCGCTCAACCCATGGACACACACCCAGGTCGGCAAGTCGGTCGCCGCCGCCTGTCAGGTGTTCGAGCGAACGACGCGCCGTTACGGCAAGCCGGAATGGCGCATCGAAGACACCGAAGTGAACGGCGTGCGCACCCCGGTGGAGGTCCGTACGGTCTGGGAGAAGCCGTTCTGCCGCCTGCTGCATTTCGAGCGCCAGTTCGACCGGCCGCTGCGGCTGGTACAGCCGCGGGTGCTGATCGTCGCCCCGATGTCGGGCCATTACGCCACTCTTCTGCGTGGCACGGTGGAAGGATTCCTGCCCGGTCACGACGTCTACATCACCGATTGGGCCGATGCCCGCATGGTGCCCCTGTCGGCCGGCCGCTTCGACCTCGATGACTATGTGGATTACGTCATCGAGATGCTCCATGCGCTCGGCGGCAACGTCCACGTCGTCGCGGTCTGTCAGCCATCGGTGCCGGTCCTTATGGCCGCCTCGGTGATGGAGGCGCGTCAGGATCCTATGGTGCCGCTGTCGATGACGCTCATGGGTGGCCCCATCGACACCCGCAGCAATCCGACGGCCGTCAACAAACTCGCCGAGCAGCGCGGTATCGAATGGTTCCGCAACCACGTCATCACCAAGGTGCCGCTGCCGCACCCCGGTGTCATGCGCGACGTCTATCCGGGATTCCTGCAGCTGAATGGCTTCATCAGCATGAATCTCGATCGTCATGTCGATGCCCACAAGAACCTGTTCGCCAATCTGGTGAAGGGCGACGGCGATCTCGTCGACAAGCATGTGGAATTTTATGACGAATATCTCGCCGTCATGGATCTCACTGCCGAGTTCTACCTGCAGACCGTCGATCAGGTGTTCGTGCGCCATCTGCTGCCTAAGGGCGAGATGCGCCATCACGGCCGCCTCGTCGAGCCGGCGAAGATCGAGCGCATCGCGCTGATGACCGTGGAGGGCGAGAAGGACGATATCTCCGGTCTCGGTCAGACCGAAGCGACCCACCGCCTTTGCAGTTCAATTCCCATGGATCGGCGCGTGCATTACGTCCAGAAGGGCGTCGGCCATTATGGCGTGTTCAATGGTTCGCGCTTCCGCTCGGAAATCCTGCCACGAATTTCGGATTTCATGGTGTCGTCGGCCCAGCAGCGGCCGGCGAGCATAGACGCCGCTGAGTAGGATAGTACCGAAAATGTAATTCGGACTGCTTTTAGTCCGGATCAGGACCGTTTCGCTCGCGTCATGTAAATCATTGATAAGGAAAGATGATTTTCGTTAACTCATCGGGCGATGGGGTGAATATGAGATCATTCCATCAGCCGGCGCTTGCTTACATGGTCTGAATCTAAAATGCCGTTCCGAGCCCCATCATTTGGGAGCCAAATCGGCCGACAATTCTATATCTTGGGCAAATGATTTGTTTTTCCGCCGCCAAATTCCCTTGGCCAAGGATGTGGCAGACTCAGGGTCAATCGCCTGACCCTGGACCTCTCGACATGGCCTTCCGCGCACTCCTCTATCGCCGCCCAGCCGAGCCGAAGACCATTTTGGTGCATGTCGGCTCGGCGATCTACCCTGTTCGCCTGCGCCGCCATCGTCGAGCGCGGCGCTACACCTTGCGCATTCATCCGGTCGACCGGGAAGCGATCCTCACGATGCCGCCACGTGGCACCGTCGCTGATGCCAAGGACTTCGCCCATCGTCACGGGGCCTGGATCGCGGCGCGCCTCGGCGGCCTCGCCAAGGCAGTGCCCTTCGCCCCGGGCATGACCATACCGCTGCGCGGCGCTCCCCATCGCATTGTTCATCGTGCTGGCGAGCGCGGCACGGTATGGACGGAAGTGAGGGACTCGGGCGAGAGGATTCTCTGTGCCGCCGGCGACGTCGCCCATGTCGACCGCCGTATCCGCGATTTTCTGAAGCGCGAAGCGCGCCGCGATATCGCCAAGGCCGCCCATGACTATGCCGAGAAGCTCGGCGTCAAAATCAAGCGCCTCAGCATCCGCGATCAGTCGAGCCGCTGGGGCTCCTGCACTTCGGCCGGGGTGCTGTCCTTCTCCTGGCGACTGATCCTCGGGCCTGGTCATGTCCTGGACTATCTCGCGGCTCATGAAGTGGCCCATCTCGTCGAGATGAACCATTCTCCCCGTTTCTGGCGCGTCGTCGGGCGGATCTGCCCGCACATGGAGCGGTCCAAGAGCTGGCTCGATAATCACGGTAACGACCTGCACCGCTACGGGGTGAAAAAGTAGGCCGCCCGCATCCTTCGCTCCCGAGGCCATGATCAGCCCGGCCTGCATCGGGGCCCCGAGCCTGCTGCTGCTTGCCACCCCTGGACGTCAGCGTTTTAAAGTTGACGACAGCGCCGGCGTCAGAAGATGTCGGACCGGTTACTCTCGCCCGTTGTGTCAACGCCCACCGAACAATCGGTCGACCAGCCAGCCGTCGAGGCCGGAATCCGCTTCGGGCCTGACTGCAGCCCGGGTGACCGGAGCTCGTGGCGCGCCCGCTGGGGCCGCCGGTGTCGCTCCATTCCCCATGGACACGGCCGCGCGCGGCTCGGCCGGCGCACCTTGATTTCCCCCCAACACCTGGCTGACGCCGTTGGCGACGCCGGCGAACAGCCCGCGATCGGAGGCCGGAAGCGCGGCCACCGGAACATTCTGATGCGCCGCGCGCATGAAGCGGGTCCAGACTTCCACCGGCAAGCCACCGCCTGTCGCCTTGCGTGTCGGGGAATTGTCGTCATTGCCGAGCCAGACGCCGGTGACCAGATTGGCGGTGTAACCGATGAACCAGGCGTCGCGGAAATCCTGGCTGGTGCCGGTCTTGCCGGCGGCCTGCCAGCCGGGGATCTCGGCTTTGCGCGCCGTGCCGCTGAGCAGGGTCTCCTGCATCATGGCGTTCATCTGCGCCACATTGCGCGGATCAATCACCTGGTTCGGCGGGTCGGGGTTGCGTACGTAGAGCAGCTTGTTGCCCTCGGTGGTGCGGATCTTCGCGATCACGTGGGGAGCAACGCCGCGGCCGCCGTTGGCGAAAGGGGCATAGGCGCCGACCAGCTCCAGCAGCGTCACCTCAGACGTGCCGAGCGCGATCGAGGGATTGGGGTCGAGCTTGGAGGCGACGCCGAGACGGTGAGCGGTGCGCACGACGTTCTTGGGTCCGACCTCGAGGCCGAGCCGCACCGAGACCGTATTGAGCGACATGGCCAGTGCCTGGGTCAGGGTGACGGAGCCGAAATACTGGTGGGTGTAATTCTCCGGTTTCCAGCCCTTGAGATCGAGCGGCGCGTCCTGACGCACGGTCTCGGGCGTCAGACCCTGCTCCATGGCGGTGAGGTAGACGAAAGGCTTGAACGCCGAGCCGGGCTGGCGCTTGGCGGTGACTGCGCGATTGAACTGGCTTTCGCTGTAATTGCGGCCGCCGATCAGTGCCCGCACCGCACCGTCCGGCGTCATCGCCACCAGCGCGCCCTGGGAGACGTTGAATTTGACGCTCTTGGCGGCGAGCTCGTCGATCACCGCGGCTTCCGCGATGGACTGCAGTCGGGGATCGATCGTGGTTTCGACCGTGACGTCCTGGTCGATCTGCCCGATCAGATCGTCGAGTTCCTCGCCGATCCAGTCGGCGACGTAGTTGACGGTGCCGGCGCCGACCGGTTTCACCGCATATTCGGGATGGCCGAGATTGGCCTTGGCCTGGGCCTCGGTGATGAAGCCGGCATCGGCCATGGCGGAGAGTACGGTCTGGGCGCGCCGCTCGGCGCCGTCGGGATTGCGGTTGGGCGCAAGGCGCGACGGCGATTTGACGAGGCCGGCGAGCATGGCCGCCTCGGCGATGGTGACATTGCGCGCCGACTTGCCGAAATAGCGCTGCGCCGCCGCCTCAACGCCATAGGCGCCAGAGCCGAAATAGACGCGATTGAGATAGAGTTCGAGGATCTGGGCCTTGGAGTATTTGCGCTCCAGCCAGATCGCGAGCTCGGCTTCCTGCAGCTTGCGCTGCATCGTGCGTTCCTGGGTCAGGAACAGATTCTTGGCGAGCTGCTGGGTCAGGGTCGAACCGCCCTGAGAGACGCCGCGATGAAGCAGGTTGGTGACGGCCGCACGGGCGATGCCCATGGGGTCGATACCGAAATGCGAATAGAAGCGGCGATCCTCGATGGCGATGAACGCCTTCGGCAGGAATGGCGGCAGCTCCTTCAGCGCCACATTGGTGCCGGCCATCTCGCCGCGGCTGGCGAGCACGCTGCCGTCGAGGCCCGTGATCTGGATGGTCGGTGGGCGCTTCGGGATTTCCAGCGACTGGATCGGCGGCAGGTGAGCGCCGACATAGACGACGAGCCCGACTACCGCGATGATGCCCCACAAGCCGAGCACTGCGCCCCAGTAGACCAGCCGGCCAAGCCGCGGCCACGACGGGCGTGAACGTGAAGCATTCCCGCGCTTGCGCGGTTTGCGCTCCCGCGGCGCATCCTGGTCGGACGATGCGCGGCGGCGCCTTGGCTTGTCGTCCTCCGATGTCGGCACGCGATCGTCGGCGCCGAGCCGCAGGTCGCCGAGCGAGGAGCTCGGGCCGAACCTTGGCTCGCGGCGTACGCCGCCTTTTCGCCGTGCTGATTCCATCAACCCCGCCTCTCCGAGCATGACCGTCGCGGAGAACCGAAACCCGGCTGTTCCGGCGCATGCCCGCCCGCCGCATGCTAGCGACGCGCGGTTTAAAGCGGGGTTAAGCAGAAGTTAATGGCTGTTTACGGGCGCGGCGCCGGCGGCAGGCTGCAGCTCTTCACAACTGCGCGCGCTCAGGAAAACCACAGCGCCGCGAGCGCCAGCAGCGCCGGAACCGCCTGCACCAGGATGATCTTCGGCTTTACCGAGTAGCCGCCATAGAGCCCCGCGAGGAGAATGCAGATCAGGAAGAACGCCTTGATCTGGAAACCGGTTGTCGCCTCTGGATGGAGCAGGCCCCAGATCAGGCCGGCAGCAAGAAAACCGTTGTAGAGACCCTGATTGGCGGCCAGCACCTTTCCCGCCTCGGCCTGCTCCTTGGTCTGTCCAAAGGCACGCAGCCCGGCAGGCTTGGTCCAGAGAAACATCTCCAGCACAAGGATGTAGACGTGCTCCAGCGCGACCAGCGCGACGAGAACTACGGCGATCACAACCATAAATCAGTCCCCCCCGTTCGATCCGGCGCCCAGACTAGTGTGGCGTCTCGCAATTGCCTATCCCTTGCGGCAGGCTCCTTAGGCAATTGCGAGACCTAAGCCGGACTAGCTTAGTGTCCCTTGCGTCTGCGACTGACGGTCGGACGCGAATGCCCGGCACAGGGCCAAGCATGATAGTCGATGATTGGGCTGCTTGTCCGCCCTGAAATCAAGCTGCCGGCTGAGCGGCCTCGCCGTTGGCGAGCAGATGCACCAGTGCACGCTTGATCGCGGCCTGGCGGGTCGGCGCAGTGATCTGGGCGCCGAGCAGGTCGGTCACGTAAAACACGTCGCGGGCACGCTCGCCGAAGGTCGCCACGTGGGCCGAGGCGATATTGAGGTTGAGCTTCGAAATGGCCGTGGTGAGTTGATAGAGCAGGCCAGGCCGGTCGAGGCCCGAAACCTCGACCACCGTGTAGCGGTCCGACCACTGATTGTTGAGGGTCACTTCCGGCTCGACGGTGAAGGCGCGGTGCTTCGGCTTGGCAGCCGCGCGCTTCGCCACCACCTCGGGTAGCCGCAGCTTGCCTTCCAACACCTGCTCGATCATCTCGCCGATCCGCGTGGCGCGACGCGCTTCGTCCTCGTCGCGATCGTATTCGCGGGAAATGGCGATGGTGTCGAGGGCCAGCCCGTCAGTGGTGGTATAGATCTGGGCATCGACGATATTGGCTCCGGCCGACGCGCAGGCGCCGGCAATCACCGACAACAGCCAGGGGTGGTCGGGCGCCAGGATCGTGAGCTCGGTGACGCCTCGCGCCTCGTCGAAACCGACATTGACCGCGAGCTTGTGGCCGGCCTGTTCGCTCGTCCGCACGAAGCGGGCGTGACGGATCTTGTGCGCCAGATCGACCTTGAGCCAGTAGGCGGGATAATGCCGCGCCACATAAGCGGAGACTTCGGCCTCCGGCCATTCGGTGAATTGTGAGCGGAATTCCGCCTGGGCTGCAGCGATGCGCTGAGCACGGTTGACCTCGGAAAAGCCGCCGGTCAGCACCGGTTCGGTTTCATAATAAAGGGTGCGTAGCAGCTGCGCTTTCCAGCCGTTCCACACCCCGGGTCCGACGCCGCGGATGTCGGCCGTGGTCAGGATGGTGAGCAGCTTGAGCTGCTCCAACGTCTGCACCACTGCGGCGAAATTCTCGATGGTCTTGCGGTCCGAGAGGTCGCGCGATTGCGCCACCGTCGACATCGTCAGATGCTCGTCGATCAGCCAGGCCACCAGTTCGGTGTCGGCGGGGCTGAGGCCGAACCGCGGACAGAGCCGTCGCGCCACCTTGGCGCCGCCCACCGAATGGTCCTCCGGGCGGCCCTTGGCGATGTCGTGGAGGAACACCGCCACGTAGATCACGACGCGATGCTCCGGCCTGATCTTGCGTATCAGGGCGCTGGACAGGACGAATTCGTCATTGCCGCCGCGCTCGATCTCCTGGAGGATGCCGATGCAGCGGATCAGATGCTCGTCGACCGTGTAGTGATGATACATGTTGAACTGCATCATCGATACGATCTTGCCGAAGGCGCGGATGAAGTGACCGAGCACGCCGGTCTCGTTCATTCTTCGCAGCACGATCTCGGCATCGTTCGAGGTCAGGATCTCGAGAAACAGCTTGTTGGCTTCGGGGTTCTCCCGCAGCTTCTCGTTGATCAGCGGTAGCGAACGCGTCGCCGTTCGCATGGCGTCGGGATGAAAGGCGAGGTTGTTCTTCTGCGCCAGATGGAAGATGCGGATCAGATTGATCGGGGCGCGCTTGAAGACGTCGGGTGAGGCGAGATTGATTCGGTTATTGTCGACGATGAAATCCGGATTGTCGCGCAGCCGGTGCCGCCCGGCGCCGGGCCGCAGCCGCGCGATCACCCGGCTCAGCACCGGTGCAGGCTTCGCCTGCTGGTCCTCCAGTTTGGCACAGAGGATGGCGGTGAGGTTGCCGACCTCTTTGGCGACGAGGAAGTAGTGCTTCATGAAGCGCTCGACATCCTGCATCCCCGGATGAGAGGTGTAGCCGAGGCGCTGCGCGATCTCGCGCTGCATGTCGAAGGACAGCCGCTCCTCCGCACGTCCGGTGAAAAAATGAATGTTGCAGCGGACAGACCACAGGAAATCTTCGCAGCGCCTGAAGGTCCGGTATTCATGGGCGTCGAACACGCCGCGCTTCACCAGTTCCTCTGCGTCGCGCACCTGGTAGACGTATTTCGCCATCCAGAACAGAGTATGCAGGTCGCGTAGGCCGCCCTTGCCGTCCTTGACGTTGGGCTCGACCAGGTAGCGGGACTGGCCGGCGCGGCGATGGCGCTCTTCGCGTTCAGCGAGCTTGGCGGCGACAAATTCCGCCGCGGTGCCCTGCACGATATTCTTGTCGAAGCGCAGCACCAGTTCGTCGTAGAGCGCCCGGTCGCCGGTCAGGAAGCGTGTCTCGAGCAGCGCGGTGCGAATGGTCATGTCGGCGCGCGCCTGACGGATGCTCTCGTCGATGGACCGCGTGGCATGACCGACCTTCAGCCCCATGTCCCAAAGGCAATAGAGGATGGCCTCGGCCACCTGTTCGCCCCAGGCGGTCTGCTTGTAAGGCAGCAGGAACAATAGATCGATGTCGGATTGTGGCGCCATCAAGCCGCGGCCATAGCCGCCGGTGGCGACGACGGACATCCGTTCGGCCTCCGATGGCGTTTCGGAGCGGTAGAGGTAACGCGTCGCCGCATTGAAGAGGAGACGGATCACGGCGTCCTGGATATCGCAAAGCTGCTCGGCGCAGCGCCGGCCGTGACGGTCCTTGAGAAGCTGCGCCTGCACTGTCTCGCGCGCCTGCGCCGTCTCGATCTTCAGGAGCTGGGCGAGGGCAGCGCGGAACGCATCCTCCCGGCCGGCATGGGTCTTGGCGAGGTCTGCGATGGCACCCTCGATCCGCGCCGTGTCGAAGGCGGGCGGCGGGGCAGGTTCGGCGATCACGGCGCTGTCCATGACATCGGGATATCGGACGGAGCTCTCGCTGTCACGCGTTTCGCGGCCGGGCACCGGGCCCCGGGCGGGCGCCTTCACGGCCGGGTGATCCTCGCCCCGCCGGTGCCGGGCGGCGGCTACACCGACCGCGGCGGCGGTGCTACAACCCCCTCCTGGGGCGGCCCGCCGGCCTGCCCGCAGCGATCGAAACAACAGGAGACCGGGATGGATGCCGCCGAGTTGCGCGCCCTGCAGGCGCCGTTCAAGGAGCGCTATCGGGCCGATCCGCAGAGCGCGCGGATCACGTTGCGGGCCAGCGGCAGCCTCGATGAGGACGGCATCGCCTGCCGCCTCGAGACCGGGCGGGCGATGGCGGCGGCGGGATTGCATCCCGGCGCCGGCGGCTCCGGGCTGGAGCTGTGTTCCGGCGACATGCTGCTGGAAGCCCTGGTCGCTTGCGCGGGCGTGACCCTCAAATCGGTTGCGACAGCCATCGAACTACCGTTGCGCTCCGGCGAGGTCAGCGCCGAAGGCGATCTCGATTTCCGCGGGACGCTCGGTGTCGACAAGGAGGCGCCGGTCGGCTTCGCCGAGATCCGGCTGCATTTTGCGGTCGACACCGATGCGCCGCAGGAGAAGCTCGACCAGTTGCTCAAGCTCACCGAGCGCTTCTGCGTCGTCTATCAGACCGTCCGCCACGGCGCGAAGACGATCGTGACGATGGAGCGGGGGTGAAACGCTAATTGGCTCAATTCGTCATAGCGGGGCTCGACCAGCACAAGCCCGGGCGTGACGAAAAAGGAGATGCCGAGAGTAACGGCCTCTCCAGCTCTAGTTTTCTTCCGCCGCGGCCTTCTTCAGCGCATAGAGCGCATCGAGCGCTTCGCGCGGCGACATTTCGTCGGGCTGCAGCTTATCCAGTTCAGCGAGCAACTGCTCGCCGGGACCGGGCGGCGGCGGTTCGGCGGCTGGTGCGCGCGAGGGCACCGCGAACAGCGGCAGGTCGTCGATCAGCGCGCGGGCGGTGTCGCTTCGATCCTGCGCCTCCAGTTTCGCCAGCACGCTCTTGGCGCGCGTGATCACCGCCGGCGGCAGGCCGGCGAGGCGCGCCACCTGGATGCCGTAGGAGCGGTCCGCCGAGCCAGGCAGCACTTCGTGCAGGAAGACCACGTCGCCGTGCCACTCCTTCACCCGCACGGTGGCGTTGAACAGCCGCGGCAGCCGCGCCGAGAGAGCGGTGAGCTCATGATAATGGGTGGCGAACAGTGAGCGGCAGCCGTTGGCATCGTGCAAGTGCTCGATCGTTGCCCAGGCGATTGACAGGCCGTCGAAGGTCGCGGTGCCGCGACCGATTTCGTCGAGAATGACGAGCGCCCGCTCGCTGGCCTGGTTCAGGATGGCCGCGGTCTCCACCATCTCCACCATGAAAGTTGAGCGGCCGCGGGCGAGGTCGTCGGCGGCGCCCACCCGCGAGAACAGACGGTCGACCACGCCGATGCGGGCGCGGCGGGCCGGCACGAAGCCGCCCATCTGCGCCATCAGCGCGATCAAGGCGTTCTGGCGCAGGAAGGTCGATTTGCCGGCCATGTTGGGGCCGGTGATCAGCCAGATCTGGCCCTTGCTCTGGCCCGGCACTGGAGAGAGGTCGCTGGCATTGGCGATGAATGACTGGCCATCGCGCTTGAGCGCCTGCTCCACCACCGGGTGTCTGCCGCCTTCGATGGCGAAGGCGAGGCTGTCATCCACCTCGGGCCGGGCATAGTCGTGATCGACCGCGAGTTTCGCCAGCGCGTTGGCGACATCGAGGCGGGCGAACGCGTGGGCGGCCGTGCGCAGGTCGTCTCCGGCGGCGGCGGCCTGCTGGGTGAGGCGATCGAAGATCTCGAGCTCGAGTCCCAGGGCGCGCTCGCCGGCGTTGGCGATTCGGGCTTCGACCTCGCCGAGCTCGGCTGTGGTGAAGCGCACCTGGCCGGCCAGAGTCTGGCGGTGAATGAACAGCGCATTGAGCGGCGGCGCCATCAGCCGCTCGCCGTGCTGAGCCGTGACCTCGACGAAATAGCCGAGCACGTTGTTGTGACGGATCTTCAGGGTCTTGATCGTGGTCTCTTCGGCGTAGCGCGCCTGCATGGCCGCGACCACCTGGCGTGACTGGTCGCGCAGCGCGCGGGTCTCGTCGAGATCGGCATCATACCCTTCCCGCACGAAGCCGCCGTCACGTCGCGACAGCGGCAGGTCGTCAGCGAGCGCGCGGGAAAATTCGTCCTTCAGCACGCGCGAGGGCCGGTGAAGTGCCGCCATGATCTCGTCGATCTCTGTTGGCGGCGACGGCATCCCGGTGAGGATCGCCAGCGCACTATCGGCAGCCGCGACGCCGTCACGAAGGCTCGCGAGATCGCGCGGACCGCCGCGGCCGACCGCGAGACGCGCCAGTGCTCGCGCCATGTCCGGTGCCGCGCGCAAGGTGGCACGCAGGCCCTCGCGCAGGGCAGCTTCGGCGACGAAGGCCGAGACGGCGTCCAGTCGCCGGGTGATCGTCCCGACATCGGTCAGCGGCGCGGCGAGGCGCTGCGCCAGAAGCCGCGAACCGGCTGCGGTGACGGTGCAGTCGAGGGCGTCGAGCAGCGAACCGCGCCGCTCGCCGGACAGCGTGCGGGTCAGCTCGAGATTGGCGCGCGTGGCCGGGTCGATCGCGAGCGTCGCGCCGGAGGATTCCCGCGCCGGAGGCGCCAGCGGCGGTCGTTTGCCGACCTGGGTGCGGTCGATATAAGTCAGCGCCGCGGCGGCGGCCGTCGCCTCGAGCCGGGTCATAGTGCCGAACCCATCGACCGTGGCGACGGCGAAGTAGTCGCATAGCCGCCGTTCGGCAGTGGCGCCGTCGAACACGTCACGGGTCAGTGGCGTCACCGCAGGCAGGCTGCGCAGCATATCGCCGATCTCGGCGTCGCCATAAAGCGCGTCGCTGACGATCACTTCATTGGGGTTGATGCGTGCCAGCGTGGCGCCGAGTTCCGCCGGGGCGCACTCGCCGATGGAGAATTCTGCGGTCGAGATGTCGATCCAGGCGAGGCCGAGCCGGTCGCTGCCGGAGGAGCCACGGGCGCGGCCGATGGCAAGCAGATAGTTGTTGGCGCGGGCGTCGAGCAGGTTCTCTTCGGTGAGCGTGCCGGGCGTGACGACGCGGACCACATCGCGCTTGACCACGCTCTTGTTGCCGCGCTTGCGCGCCGCAGCGGGGTCCTCCATCTGCTCGCAGACCGCGACCCGGTGCCCCTTGGCGATCAGGCGGTGGAGGTAGTCGTCCGAGCGTTCTACCGGCACGCCGCACATCGGGATGTCCTGGCCGAGATGCTTGCCGCGTTTGGTCAGCACGATGCCAAGCGCCTGGGAGGCGATCTCCGCGTCCTCGAAGAACAGCTCGTAGAAATCGCCCATCCGGTAGAACAAGAGCAGGCCGGGATGGGCCGCCTTGATCTCCAGATACTGCTCCATCATCGGCGTCAGGCGGCCGGGGGCCTCGGCAGCTGCTTCGGACGCGGGATCGGACGGCGGTGCGGGTACGGCATGGATTGTCATGGGGCGAAATTAGCAAGTTTCGGCCGGCCAATCCCGCCGGAGCGTAGGGTTTTCCCCGTTTCCCTGCAGGAAATCGGGCCAGAAAACCCATGCATGGCGTCCCGTCCCTGGTCGCATTTGCTTTCCGTGTCGCCACTTTCTAAGACTGCCGACCAAAGCAATAGCCGGCCCCCAAGGAGTTTAGCTCATGCGTGACGTGTTCATTTGCGATGCCGTGCGGACCCCAATCGGCCGGTTCGGTGGTGTGCTCGCCAAGGCTCGCGCTGATGACCTCGCCGCCACCCCGATCAAGGCATTGATCGCGCGCCATCCCAAGCTCGATTGGGCCGCCCTGGACGAGGTCTATTACGGCTGCGCCAATCAGGCGGGCGAGGACAACCGCAATGTCGCCCGCATGGCGCTGTTGCTCGCCGGCCTGCCGGAGACGGTGCCCGGCATCACGTTGAACCGGCTCTGCGCGTCGGGCCTTGATGCCGTGGGCGCCGCGGCGCGGGCGATCCGCGCCGGCGAAATCGATCTTGCCATTGCCGGCGGCGTCGAATCCATGACCCGCGCGCCCTTCGTCATGGGCAAGGCGGCCGAGGCCTTCCAGCGCAGCGCCGAGATCTTCGACACCACCATTGGTTGGCGCTTCGTCAATCCGCTGATGAAGCAGCAATACGGCGTCGATTCCATGCCCGAAACCGGCGAGAATGTCGCCGCGGAGTTCGAGATCTCGCGTGCCGACCAGGATGCTTTCGCCATCCGCTCCCAGCAGCGCGCCGGCAACGCCATCGCCGCGGGCTATTTCGCCGAGGAGATCACCCCGGTGACCATCCCGGGCGGCAAGGCCGGCCCGACCGTGGTCGACAAGGACGAGCATCCGCGCCCCGAGACCACGCTCGAAGCGCTCGCCAAGTTGAAAGCGCCATTCCGCAATCCCGGCACGGTGACGGCCGGCAACGCTTCGGGCGTCAATGACGGCGCGGCCGCCATGATCCTCGCCTCGGAAGCGGCGGTGAAGGCCCACGGCCTCACCCCGCGCGCCCGCGTGCTCGGTCTTGCGTCGGCTGGCGTGCCGCCTCGGATCATGGGCATCGGTCCGGTGCCTTCGACGCGCAAGTTGATGGAGCGGCTCAAGCTCAACATCGATGATTTTGACCTGATCGAACTCAACGAGGCCTTCGCCTCTCAGGGCATCGCGGTGCTGCGCCAGCTCGGCGTCAAGGAAGATGCCGATTTCGTCAATCCGCACGGCGGCGCCATCGCGCTCGGTCACCCGCTCGGCATGAGCGGCGCGCGCCTCGCGCTTACGGCGATCCATGGCCTTGAGAAGCGTGGCGGCAAGCTCGCGCTCGCCACCATGTGCGTCGGCGTCGGCCAGGGTGTGTCGATGGCGCTGGAAAAGGTGAGCTGAGGTGCGCTCGGCCGCGACAGTCTGCTTGTCGTGGCCGGGCTTGTCCGCACGAGCCCGGGCATAACGTCGGAGTGTCGGGACTGGCCTTGTTCTAGTGTCCCGATTCTAACGTTCGTATCCCTTTGCAGCGAGCACTCATACGAACGTTAGAACCAAAGGGACACGAGTATAGTTATGATTCTAGTGCAATTCTGGATCTGACGCGCGTACGACGAATTCGCTGCAATGCTGATATGAGCGTCCGATCCATCGCACTAGCCGCTCGCTTTAATCGATCACCGCCGCGTGGTCCGGGCCTTGCGCCTGCTGGCGCAGCGTGGTCTTGGTCGAGCCGATCAGGATCGCCAGCGGGATGGCGCAGAGCGTCACCACCATCACCAGCTGGTAGTCGCGTGAAAATGCGACGATCTGCGCCTGCACCTGCAGGATCGCATCCATCAGCGCCCGTCCGCTGTCGGTGCCGAGATTGAGCAGCCGGGCGACGTCGGGCATCTTCAGCGCATCGTTGAACGGCGTGACATTTTCGTTAATGACCGCATAGGCGCGCCGACCGCCTTCGGTCAGTTCGGCGATGACCACCGAAATCCCGATCGAGCTGGCGACATTGCGGACCAGGGTCAACATCGAGGTGCCGTCGGTGCGCAGTTGCGGCGCCAGGGTGAGAAAGGCCACCGTGCTCAGCGGCACGAACACGAGCCCGAGGCCGAAACCCTGGGCGATGCTGGTGACAATGATCATCGGGACGCCGGTGAGATCGGTCCAGCCGGTCATCACGAAGAGCGAAAGCGACATCAGGGCGAGGCCGGCCACGATCAGCGTGCGCGCCTCGATGTGGCGCATGATGCGGCCGACCAGCATCATGGCGACGAATGTGCCGCAGCCACGGGTGGCGAGCAGCAGGCCCGCAGTCATGATCGGATAGCCGACGACGTTCTGCAGATAGGGAGAGGCCAGCGCCATGGTCGAGAACAGCACGAGCCCCATCACCGCCATGAAGACGCAGCCGCCGATGAAGTTGCGGTCCTTGAAGATCGCGAACTGGATGAAGGGCTGTTTCGTCGTCAGCGAATGGGCGAAGAAATAGTAGAATCCGACGATGGCGAGAAGGATCTCGACGATGATTTCCGGCGATTCGAGCCAAGCGAGCTGTTCGCCGCGGTCGAGCGCGATCTGCATGGCGCCGATCCCGAGCGCCAGCGCGCCGAAGCCGAACCAGTCGAAGCGCAGGTCGGTGTTGGGCGAGGTCTCATCCATGAACACGGCGAGGCCGAGCACGGTAATGGCACCAAACGGCAGGTTGACGAAGAACACCCAGTGCCAGGAGTAGGTTTCAGTCAGCCAGGCGCCGAGCGAGGGGCCCATGATCGGTCCCATCATCACGCCCATGCCCCAGATCGACATCGCCTTGGCGCGCTCCTGGAGCGTGTAGGAATCCAGCATGACGGCCTGCGACAGCGGCACCAGCGCTGCGCCGAACACGCCCTGCAGCAGACGGAACAGCACCATCTGGGTAATGTCCTGGGCGAGGCCGCACATCACCGACGCTACCGTGAAACCAGCGGAGCACAGGATGAAGATCCGCTTGCGGCCGAAGCGGTTGGCAATCCAGCCGACCGGAGCGGTCATGATCGCCGCGGCGACGATATAGGACGTCAGCACCCAGTTGATCTGATCCTGGGATGCCGACAGCGTGCCTTGCATATAGGGAAGGGCGACGTTGGCGATGGTGGTGTCCAGCGCCTGCATGATAGTCGCCGTCATGGCGCAGATCGTCACCATGTTTCGGCGAAGCCCAGGGACCGCCGCCGTGGAGGTGGCGGCGGCGGTCACTGGTTCTGCTCCTGCGCGGAGGTGGAGGAGAGGCCGAACAGTCCGGCGAGCGTGCGGCGATGGTGGGTGTCGATCCAGACATAAGTGCTCATGCCCGCCTTGAGCCTGCTCACCATCGGATCATTGTCGTCAAAATAGATCCGCACCGGCACGCGCTGCACGACCTTGACGAAATTGCCGGTCGCGTTCTGCGGCGGCAGGATCGAGAATTGTGAGCCGGTGCCGGGGCTGAGGGCGCCGATCGAGCCATGGAATTCGTGGTCCGGAAACGCGTCGACCGAGAGCGTCACCGTCTGGCCGCGGGCCACATAGGTGAAGTCAGATTCCTTGAGATTGGCGTCGACCCAGGGATGGCCGTCGTCGATCAGGCTGAACACCGGCGAGCCGGCGGGCATGAAACGGCCGAGCTGGATGCTGTCGACCTGGGTGGCGACGCCGTCGATCGGGGCGCACAGCACGGTGTGGTCGAGATTGCGCTGGGCCTCGGCGAGCTGCGCCTTCGCCTGGCTATAGGGCGGAAACTCGTCCAGTGGCAGGTCGGGATTGTCGAGCAGCTGGTTCTGGCTGGTCGCGAGCTGCTGCTGCAAATATTGCAGCTGCGCCTGGGCGGTCACCAGATTGGTGGTGCTGGTGTCGAGATCAAGCTGCGAGCCGAAGCTGTTCTTCACCAGAGCGGCCTTGCGTTCGACGTCGCGCTGCTTGAGCTCGACACCCTGCTGGGCGAGCGCCAGCATCTGGGTATAGGCCTTGTAGTTCGATTTCAGCGTGTTGAAATTGGTCCTGGCGGTCTCGACGCCGGCCTGGGCCTGCTGCAGCGCGAGGCGGAATGGCACCGGATCGATCTCGAACAGCTCGTCTCCGGCCTTGACGTGCTGGCCTTCCTTGACGACCACCTTTTCGATCTTGCCGGAGATGTCGGGCGTGATCAGCACCTTCTGGGCGCCGACATAGGCGTCGTCGGTGGTTGCATAGCGGCCGCCCGAGAGATAGAAGCCGATGCCGCCGATCGCGGCGAAAGCCGGCAGCACCACGAGCAGCAGGAGGCGCCGGCGGTTGCGCAGCCGCTGCCACAGCGAGCGACGCCGCGGCGCCGCCTCCGCCTTGTCGGCGCGCTGCTGGTCAGGCGGGAATTTCAATACGGGATCAGCCATAGCGCGGGACCTTCGGCTTGCAGTCCGCGACGGCGTGGAGTGCGTCGCGCACATTGTCCTTGATGGTGGTGAGTTCGGCGACAAGGCCCTCGGCCCTGTGTTTGTCCATGTGGGCGAGGGCGGTGGCGGTGATTTCGGCGCGCAGTTCGGCGAGCTGGTCGAGCAGCGGTCTGGCTTCCGCCAGCAGGTAGAGGCGGTTGACGCGACGGTCATTCGCGTCGGCCCGGCGCTCGATCAGGCCGTGCTCGCAGAGGCGGTCGATCAGCCGGGTCAGGGTGATCGGCTGCATCTCCATCAGATCGGCGAGTTCCGACTGCTTCAGCCCTTCATAGCGTTCGAGCTTGGCCAGCACCGCCCACTGCGCCCGGGTAATGCCATGGCGTACCGCCAGCTTGTCGGCATAGAGCCGCAGCATGCGCTGGGTCTCGAACAGCACGAAGAGGAAGTCGCGGTTGTGCTGAGGCATCATAGTACCTATATCGCCTTCGTAAGCAGAAAATATAATAAGCTTGCTTACGATCTCGGCGAGTCCAGATCCGGCCATCCAGATACGCAAAACTGCATGGCCGGGAAAAACCCCGCCAGGACCTGCCCCGGATCAGGCCCATTCCACCCCGGAGGCTTCGGCGAGGTCCAGGGTGCTGCGCTGGCCGATGTCATCGAAATGCTGGTCGAGGAACCGCCGGGCAGCGCGCTGGCCAGCCCGGCGCAGCAGATCCAGGAACTCGAAATCCGTCTTCAGCTTGCTGGCGCCGGCGAGGCGGGTGGCGAGCACGCCGAGATCGATGCGGTGGAAGTTCAGCCGACGGTAGCGGCCCGGCGGCAGGTGACCGTCGTCGATGAGCTGGGTAATAAAGTCCATGGCCCGTAGCTCCGAAATCAGCGCCGAGTTGAATGTGATCTCGTTGAGCCGGCCGATGATCTCGGAGGATCGCTTCGGCGTCGACGGCCGCGTCACCGGGTTGATCTGCACCACCAGCACGTCGTCGGTCTCGGTCGCCTGCAGGAACGGGAAGATGGCCGGATTGCCCAAATAGCCGCCGTCCCAGAAGGGGATGCCATCGATCTCGACGGCGCGGAACATGAAGGGCAGGGCGGCCGAGGCCATCACCACGTCCGCGGTGATCTTCTCGCGCGGAAAGAGGCGCAGCCGCCCAGTATGGACGTTGGTAGCCGAGATGAAGAGTTCGATATCGCCGTTGCGCACCGCTTCGAAATCCACCGAGCGTGCGATCAGGTCGTTGAGCGGATTGAAGTCGAACGGGTTGAGCTCATAGGGCGAAAAGTAATGCGCCATGGTCTCGAACCAGTTCTGCACCGGCGTGGTGGCAAAGGGCATCATCGACAGCATGCGGTCGGTCACCGCGCGCTGCACGGGAGGGAGCGAGCCGCCAGTACTGGCTGCGCGCCAGAACATCGCGAGGCGCCGCCGCGCTTCTTCGCTACCGCCGCGGGCAAAGCCGTCGGCGATCATCACCGCGTTGACGGCGCCGGCCGAGGCGCCGGAGATTCCCGTGATCTCCAGCCGCCCGTCGGCAAGGATCTGATCGACCACGCCCCAGGTGAAAGCACCGTGAGCGCCGCCGCCCTGGAGAGCGAGATTGATCTTCTTGGTCGCTGGCCGTTGCGGCCGGGTCCCAGCCCGTTTTGTCCAACTGGTGAGGCCATCGAGATAGGATTTGAGATTGCCGGCCACGGCGAGACCTCGCGGGATATTCAGGGAAACCGCCGTCGCGCTGCACGGCTGGTCGGACTCCTAATAATCTGGGGCCGATTTGCTGCAGTGCAACCCAAGACGGCGGCATCGCAAAAATGTCATTCGCGATGTTCATCCGGAATTGCAGAGCCGGGCATCGCAAAAATTGGGGCGCGAATGCCGCAAAGACGCTACATGAATGGACGATGTCGATCGCGCCGCCTGTTTTCCCGCATCCCGACCATGACCACGGTCTCTGTGCCGCGGATGCGCTGAGCCACGCCGAAACCGTGTGCCGCAACCGGGGGCAGAAATTCACGCCGCAGCGCCGCCAGGTGCTGCAGGCTATGCTGCAGGAACATCGCGCCCTTGGCGCCTACGACATCATCGAATTGCTGGCGCGCGAGGGCCCTCGACCCGCGCCGATCACCGTCTATCGTGTGCTCGATTTTCTCATCGACAACGGCCTTGTCCATCGCATCGAAAGCCGGAATGCTTTCATCGCTTGCGCCCACCGCCACGACGATACGGCGACGGTGGCCTTTCTGATCTGCGAAAGCTGCGGGCAGGTCGGCGAAATTCCCGCGGCGCCCATCGCCGCGAAGCTGAACGAGGCGGCGCGCGCCGATGGATTCGCGCCCCGGCTCGCTGTCGTCGAGGTCACTGGCACCTGCGCCCATTGCCAAGCCAAGACATAACGCCAAAGCGATCGGATTCTACCATCATGTCCTCACCCGCTACCGCACCGGCCCCCGCCGGCCGTCCGCTGACCCTCGGCGCGGCGGCGGTGATGGTGGTCCTCTGCCTGTCGTGGGGACTCAATCAGGTGGCGATCAAGCTGGCATTGCCCGACATCCCTCCGCTGATGATGGCGACATTGCGCTCCACCGGCGGCTTGCTCATGGTGATGCTTGTGGCGCGGCTGCGCGGCGTCGACATCTTCGAGCGCGATGACACTCTCAAGGCGGGGATGCTGGCCGGACTGCTGTTCGGTCTTGAATTCATCGTGATCTATCGCGGGCTGCTGTGGACTACGGCGACGCGCGCGGTTGTGTTTCTTTATGTCGCGCCTTTTGTCGTCGCACTGGCCTCGTTCCGCCTCGGTGAGCGGCTGGGGCCGATGCAGTGGGGCGGACTGGCCCTGTCCTTCGCCGGGGTGGCGCTGGCAATCGGGGTTCCCCAGACAGATGTCGACGCCACAGTGATGATCGGCGATCTGATGGTCGTCGCCGGAGGCGTATTGTGGGCCGCTACCACCATCGTGGTGAAACTGTCGCCTTTGCTCAGCGCCCCGGCGGAGAAGACCCTGGCCTACCAATTGGCGGTGTCGATCCCCATACTGGGACTGGGATCTCTCGCGTTCGGCGAGCGGATCACCGGCTGGCCCGGTGTCGTCGCCTCTATGTCGTTGGTCTATCAGACGTTTTGGGTCGTCGGCCTGACCTTTTTGTTCTGGTTCATGCTCGTGCGAAGTTTTTCTGCCAGCAAATTGTCGGCATTTACCTTCATGACCCCGCTGTTTGGCGTGACTGCCGGACACTTCGTGCTGCACGACCCTTTGAGCCCAGCCTTCGTGGCCGCTGCGGTGCTGGTCATCGCCGGGCTGATGCTCGTTAACCGCCCGGTACGCGTTCCCGTCGATCCGTTGTTGACCGTCACCAAAACCTGATATCTGAGCGCCATGAACAAGCCAGAAACGAATTTGTCTGCCGTCGACGTTGCCGGGCCTGCCCCGCGCCACACTACCGCTGCCGTCAAGGTCGGCCACGTCACCGTCGGTGGCGGGGCGCCGATCGTGGTCCAGTCGATGACCAACACCGATACGGCCGATATCGCATCGACCGTGGCTCAGGTTGCGGCGTTGGCCCGCGCCGGGTCGGAACTGGTGCGGATCACGGTGGATCGCGACGAGGCCGCTGCGGCGGTGCCGCAAATCCGCGAGCAGCTCGACAAGCGCGGCGTCAACGTGCCGCTGGTCGGCGATTTCCACTACATCGGTCACAAGCTGCTTGCCGATCATCCGGCCTGCGCCGAGGCGCTGGCCAAGTACCGGATCAATCCGGGCAATGTCGGCTTCAAGGACAAGCGTGATACCCAGTTCAGCGCCATTGTTGAAATGGCGATCAAGCACGGCAAGGCCGTGCGCATCGGCGCCAATTGGGGTTCGCTCGATCAGGAGCTGCTGACGCGCCTGATGGAAAGGAATGCCGCTTCGGCGGTGCCGCGTGATGCCCGCGCAGTGACTCGCGAGGCACTGGTGCAGTCGGCGCTATTGTCGGCGCAGCGCGCGATCGAGATCGGCTTGCCGAAAGACCGTATCATCCTTTCGGCCAAGGTTTCCGCGGTGCAGGACCTGATCGCGGTCTATCGCGACCTGGCCGCACGCTCGGATTATGCCGTCCATCTCGGATTGACCGAGGCAGGCATGGGCTCCAAGGGCATCGTCGCTTCCGCGGCCGCGCTCAGCGTGCTGCTGCAGGACGGCATCGGCGACACCATCCGCGTCTCGCTCACGCCCGAGCCGAACGGCGACCGCACCCTCGAAGTCAAGGTGGCGCAGGAAATCCTGCAGACCATGGGCTTCCGCACTTTCGTGCCTCTGGTCGCCGCCTGCCCGGGCTGTGGCCGCACGACATCGACCGTGTTCCAGGAGTTGGCGCGCGACATCCAGGACTTCATCCGCGACGAAATGCCGAACTGGAAGACGCGCTATCCCGGCGTCGAAACCCTGAACGTCGCGGTGATGGGCTGCATCGTCAACGGACCTGGCGAGTCCAAGCATGCCGATATCGGCATTTCGCTGCCGGGCACCGGCGAAACGCCGGCGGCGCCCGTGTTCGTCGACGGCAAGAAGTTCACCACCCTACGCGGTCCGTCGATCGCCAGCGACTTCAAAGCCATGGTGATCGAATACATCGATCGCCGTTACGGCGTCACCGGTCAGACCGCGGCGGAATAAGCCGCGCACGGGTCGGGTGTTCTTGCCGATGGCCGGGCTCGCTCCGGCCATTTGCATTTTGGGCTGAATAACTGCCGCCTGGAGAAAAACGCGCGCGCTACAGCGGCGTGTTCTTCTCGCGGTTGTTGACCACGGCCTCCTCGAGATCAAGGTCGCGCTCGATCCGGCGTCGCGTCTCGTCGGTGATCTTGCCGTCGCGCAACAGGTCGTGGAGGAACTTGCGTTCCTCGTTGATCAATTCGCGCACCAGTCGTGCTCCATGAGTGGCGGCGTGGGGTTGGCCATCCCTGGCCGGCGGATCGGGAATGGCTCGGCGGCGGGTCTCCTGGCGGGCCTCGAGGAACTTCATGACGCTCTCCGAGACATCGTCCCGGCTGCCGATCGACTCGAGCCTATGCCGCGCTGCCTGCAGGATCTCGCGCCGCGCGGCGATCTCCATTTCGCGCTCATGCACCTCCTCGCTCCGGCCGTGATGGGGCAGGCCGAGCAGCCGCACCAGCGGCGGCAAGATCGTGCCGATTCCGACCAGCGTGAAAAACACGACGCCGAAAGTCGTGAATTGGATCATGTCGCGATAGGGAAATTCCTCGCCATTCGGCAAGCTCAAGGGCACCGCGAGGGCAACCGCCAGCGACACCACGCCGCGAATGCCGGTGAAGCCGACGACGGTGACATGGCGCCAGTCCGGGAGCTCGTCGAGCGCGCGCAGCTTCGGGGTGAGGAAGCGCTCGAGATAGGTGCCGGCGAAGACCCACACGAAACGCGCGGCGATCACCATCACCGTGGTCACTGCCACTGCTGTGACCACATTGTGCAGCGGCACCGCCTTGGTCTTTTCCATGGCGATGCGCATCTGGAAGCCCATCAACAGGAACAGCGTGCCTTCAATCAGCCAGGTGACGAGATCCCAAAAGAAGACGCCCTGCAGCCGCGTCGCCGCCGAGATCAGCAGCGGACCGTTCCAGCTGACATAGAGGCCGGCAGCCACGGTGGCAATGACGCCCGAGCCGCCGAGATGCTCGGGCACCCAATAGGCGAGATAGGGCGTGAGCAGCGACAGCGCGATCTCGACGCGCTCGTCATGGGCCCAGTGCCGCAGCCGCAGGCTCAGCCAGCCGACGGCGATGCCGAAGAACAGTTCGCAGGCGACTATCAGGACGAAATAGCCCGAGGCCTTCATCAGCGAGAAGGCGCCGGTGCTCACCGCCAGCACGGCGAACCGGTAGAGGATCAGCGCGGTGGCATCGTTGGCGAGGCCCTCGCCTTCGAGGATGACGAGAATACGTCGTGGCAGATGCAAGCGCCGGGCGATCGCCAGTGGCGCCACCACATCCGGCGGCGAGACGATGGCGCCGAGCACGAAGCCGATGGTCCAGGGCGCTCCGAGCGCCCAGTGCACCGCGGCGGCCACCGCGAAGGTGGTGAAGACGACGCAGCCGATCGCGAGCAGCGCGATCGGGCGCAAATTGGCGTGGAATTCGCGCCAGCTCATGGCGACGCCGCTGGAGTAGATCAGGGGCGGCAGCACGATCAGCAGCACCACCTCGGGCGCGAGTTCGAAACGGGGCAGCCCGGGAATGAAGGCGAGAGCGAGGCCGCTGACGAGGAAGGCGATGGCCGGGGTCAGGTCGAAACGCCGCGCCACGGCGGCGGTAGCGGCCATGGCGGTGAGCAGGAATAGCAGAAGGAGGAAATCGTGGGTCATTGCTCGGCCAAATTGGCTGCGCCGTGGCGGTGCGTCAATCGACCCGTGGGGTTCCCTGCGATCGACGCGTCAGGCTCTACAATGCGCTGGCGGCGATATTGACCGTGAGCGCCAGCAGGGCCGTATTGAACACGAATGAGGTGATGCCGTGCGCCGTGGCGGTGCGGCGGATCAGTTTGTCGGTGACCCCGACGTCGGAGACCTGCGCGGTCATGCCGATGACGAACGAGAAATAGACGAAGTCCCAGTAGTCCGGCGGCTCGCCGTCGCCCGGAAAAGCGAGGCCGCCTTCCTTGCTGCCGCGATAATATTCGTGGGCGTAATGGAGCGCGAAGGTGGTGTGGATAGCCGACCAGGACAGGGCGATGGTGACGAGCGCGAAGCCGAGGGCGAACGGAGTGCGGTGCGCGGGGCCGAGTTCGCCGACGATTGCGCCCAGGGTGGCGAACGCAGCCACTGCGGTCAGGATCAGGATCGCGAAGCGGCCGTCGTCCTGCAATCTGGCGTTGTGTCGGATGTGGGTGAGGCCGGTGGTCATCACCATCGTATAGGCGAGGATGAGATAGAGCGCGATGGCGATATCCCAGGCGAACAGCAGCCGCACCACCAGGCGTAGCGTCTGCGGCATCAGCGCGAGAGCGACAAGCCCGATCGCGATCGACAGGAAGAAGCGCGGCCGGACCACGAAGATGCGCAGCATTCTCGGATAGGCCCGGATCCGCCTCGCCCTGCGCTCCAGCATTTGGGGATCGCTCATCGGACCCGGCACCGCCGCGTCAGTTCTTGCGCTCGGCCACGAAACGGGCCGCGGCGCGCAGGATGTCGGCGCGCTCGCCAAACGGAGCGAGCGCCGTGTCGGCGGTGGCGAGCAGATTTTGCAGGCGGCGCTTGGCGCCGTCGATGCCGAGCCGCGTCACGAAAGTGGTCTTGCCAAGGGCGGCATCCTGGCCGGCGGGCTTGCCGAGCGCCGCGGCATCGCCCTCGACGTCGAGCAGGTCGTCGGCGATCTGGAAGGCTTCGCCGAAGGCGCGGCCGTAATCGTCGAGGGCCTTGTAGTTCGACGGCGACGCCTTGCCGAGGATCGCGCCGGCTTGGCAGCCGAAACGCAGTAGCGCGCCAGTCTTCATCTGCTGCAGCCGTGCCACGTCGACCGGCTCGCGGTCGCCGAAGCGGCCTTCGCCGGCGAGATCGAGAATTTGGCCGCCAGCCATGCCGCCGATGCCGGCGGCCCGGGCCAGCGCCCGCGTCAGCGCCAGGCGCACGCCGGCCTCGGGATGGATTTCGTCGCGCGTGGTGATGTCGAAGGCGATGGTCAGCAGAGCGTCACCGGCGAGAATGGCGGTGGCATCGTCATAGGCCTTATGCGTCGTTGGTCGGCCGCGCCGTAGGTCGCTGTTGTCCATGGCGGGCAGATCGTCGTGGATCAGCGAATAGCAATGAATGCATTCCAGCGCTGCGCCGGCCAGCAGGGCGCCTGCTGGGGGCACGTCGAACAGTGCAGCACTCTCGACCACGAGGAAGGGGCGCAGCCGCTTGCCGCCGTTGAGGCTGCCATAGCGCATTGCCTCGAGCAGCCGCCTCGGGCGGGCGATCTCGTTCTCGAGGATCTCGTCCGAGAGGACGCGGCCGAGCAGGGCCTCGGTGTCCTCGGCCGTCTTGTCGAGCCGGCGGGCGAAATCCTGCGAGAAAGGCGCTTGCGTCATATAAACTGGCTCCAAAGCAAAATATGGGGGCGACGTACGGGTTTCCGCCGGGCGGCCGTGAACTGGAGCGCAGCGGCAATCCGGGTTATGGGGAGCGGGGACCCGTTCCATATGTCGCAGTTTCGGTGAGCCGGGTAGCACAGCCCTTGCGCGTTGTCCGCAGCCTTCTCCTGATCGTGGTTATCGCGCTGGCGCTGCCCTATGGCCTGGTGCCGTTCTACGGCTCCGGCCATCCGGTCTCGACGCTGATGCTGTGGCGAAAGCTCGTCGGGGCGCCGGTGGCGCGAACCTGGGTCGACCTCGCCGAGGTCGCCCCGATACTGCCGCGCACCGTGATCGCCTCGGAAGACGCCAAATTCTGCAGCCATCATGGCATCGACTGGGATGCCCTGCAGGACGTCATCGACGACGCCCAGGAGGGTGAAGTGAGCCGCGGCGGCTCGACCATCACCCAGCAGGTCGCCAAGAATCTGTTCCTGTGGCCGGGGCGCAGCATCGTCCGCAAGGGCTTGGAACTACCGCTGGCGCTCTGGATCGATCTGGTGCTGCCGAAACGGCGCGTCATGGAACTCTATCTCAATGTTGCTGAATGGGGCCCCGTCGGCCAGTTCGGGGCCGAAGCCGGGGCCCGCTACGCTTTCGGCCGCTCCGCCGCCGACCTTGGCCCCCGCGAGGCGGCGCTGATGGCGGCGATCCTGCCCAATCCGGTTACCCGCAGCGCCCGCAATCCTGGCGCAGGGGTGCGGCGGCTCGCCGGTAAATACGCCGCTCGGGCGCAAGCCGAAGGATCGCGGTCCTGTCTGAGGTGAGCGGACCGCGAGTGCAATTGTTCCGTTTCGGCCCTATTTACCGTCCGCACCCCGGACGGCACCCGCCTTGAGGGGAATTTCTGGGTCGCACACTAGATTTGGCCGAACCCTTCCACTATAAGCCCCGCCATAATCCCGAATTTACAGCGAGCCGGGCCCGTCCTGACGTCAGGGATGGCGAGCGGCGAAGACCTTGCAAGGATACCTCCGATGGCCGTTCCCCGTAGAAAGACTTCGCCCTCGCGGCGTGGCATGCGTCGTTCCGCCGACGCGCTCAAGTCGCCGACCTATGTCGAGGACAAGGACTCCGGCGAATTGCGCCGTCCGCACCACCTCGATCTCAAGACCGGCATGTACAAGGGCCGTCAGGTTCTCAAGCCGAAGAAGGAAGCCTGAGGCTTCCAGGGCGGCGGCGCGCCTTAAGGAGCACCGGCTGACGGCCGGTGCCCATCGCGCCTGAAGATCGCTGAACTTCAGGAAGCGGGACGTCGGAGCCGACAACGAATGCCTGGCCGAGCTGCATGATCGGTTTCCCGCTGCTGCTGATCCCCATCGCGATCGTCAACATCCTCGTCTTTCTGATGCCGGGGGTGTCCTTCACCGATCCGATCGTCACCCTGTCGCTGATGTCGCGTGCCGCCTGGACGGTAACCTTCGGCGACGCGCTGCTCGCACTCGGCCTCCTGCTCCTGCTGCTCGAAGTCGTCAAAGGCTCGCGGCCGGGCGGAAAATATTTCATGGATCACGCCCTGGCGCTGCTGGTCTGCGGCGGCGCGGCCGCGGAATTCCTGCTGCTGCCGCGCTTCGGCAATTCGGTCTTTTTCCTGCTGGTGTTGATGACGCTGGTCGATTTTCTCGGCGGCGTGATGCTGCGGCTGCGCCAGCGGCGTCTGCGCGCAGCAACGGCCGGCCGCAGTGCTATCGTCGTGGCGGAAGCGCCCGCCTCGCAGCCGGCGTCTGCCCAGCCTGCGCCGCTCCCGGTCCAGGACAATGCCCCGCAGCCGCGGCCCGAGCCGGTGGCGCCGCCGCCGCTCGCCACCATCGAGCCCGCGCATTCCTCACCGTCGGCATCGGCCGCCGATCAGGCTCGCTCGGTTCTCGACGTTCGTCCGGGCGCGCCGACAGAGCCGCCGCGCTAACCCCGCCTTCGATCGGGCCGGGGCCGCGGTGACGGTCAGGCCATCCGGCTGGTCCTTGCTTTCGTCTGCGGCGCAGGCCGCTCCTGGTTGGCGACACAGCGGTAGCTCAGCTGCGCGTCCGCGGGGTCGGCCCGGCGAAGACTGCGGGTCTGCGGCAGATGCTCGGCGGTCGCGATCAATTGGGCGATGAAGCCCGCGTCCGGCCGCACCTGAACCAGCCGCCGCGCCTCTTGCGTACCCTCAGCCTCGAGGGTCGGAAAACGCAATACCAGGGCACGTGTCTCGCTGCCGGCTCCTTGCGGAGCGATATCCTCGATCTTGCCCATGATAATGTCTCTTTCCGGGACGCGCGTGGCGTCGACGAAATCAACCTCGCAACAGCCGTGCCGGATCCGCTTCCGCCCGAAAAAGCTCACTGGCGCGAATTCGGCAGTTCTTTAGGATGGCGTCATAGCCCGAGCTGATCGGGCCATTTACCTTTCTTGACGCGAATCGCAGGCGCTGTCCCCGGTAAGAGGCAATCGTGAGCAAGGCTTCCACAGGCGCACAGCCCACGACCGCGAGAAGTGGGACTTCGATGAACGGCTCGTCGGCAAGCGGGACGTCGCCTGATCTGCCCGAGCCTGGCGCTTTGCTGGGGCGGGTGGGCGCGGTGGGTTTTGCCTGGGATCTTGCCACTGATGCCATGGTCTGGGGGGACGCCGTCGCCGACGTACTGCCACATCTTGCACCCGAGGCTCGCGCCAGCGGCGCAGCCTATGCCCGTCAGATCGAGCCCACGCCCGGCGTCCGCTCCGACGCCGTGCTGAATTCGCCTGCCAGCGATGGCGGAGCCGGGGTGCGTTACGCCATCGAATATGGCATCCGCACTGCTTCCTCGACCGAACTCCTCTGGGTGGAGGAGGCCGGCTGCTGGTTTGCTGGCCGCGATGGCCGTCCGGCACGTGTCGAAGGGTTTGTCCGGGTGATCAGCGAGCGTCATGCGCGCGATGAACAATTGCGCCGGCTCGCAAGCCACGACCCGCTGACCGGCGAGCTCAATCGCAGCCATCTGCTCGCGGCGATCGCCGAGACGCTCGAGGAAGCCGCGCGCTTCCACACCTCTGCAGCCTTTCTGCTGCTCGGCATCGATGACCTCGACCACGTCAATGACGCTTTCGGCTTCGATGTCGCCGATGAGGTCATCATCGAGGTGGCCCGACGCATTCGCGTGAGACTGCGCGGTGGCGACGTCCTCGCTCGTGCTTCCGGCAACAAGTTCGGCGTTGTCTTGAAGAATTGCACCGCGGAGGAGATGGCTGTGGCCGCCGAACGATTTCTCTCCGCGATCCGCAACGAAGTAATTCCGACGAGCTCCGGGCCGGTCGCGGTGACGGCATCGATCGGCGCTATTGCCGCGCCGCGCTACGCTCGGACCGCCGATGACGTCGTGACGCGTGCCCAGGAGTCCTTGGCGATCGCCAAGCGCCGCCGCGGCTCCTATCATGCCTGGCGGCCCAACGCCGAGCGCGAGGCCCAGCGTCGAGTGAATATCCGGGTCACCGACGAGATCATCAGCGCGCTGAACGATCGACGCCTCGTGGTCGCCTACGAGCCGATCGCCGACGCGAAGGAGCGTAAAGTCGCATTTCACGAGTGTCTGGTGCGGATGCGCCAGGACGACGGCACGCTGATGCTGGCGCCGGACATCGTGCCGGTCGCCGAGCGCCTCGGGCTCATTCGCCTCGTCGACCAGCGTGTACTCGAACTTGTGATTGCGGATCTCGCTGCAGCGCCGCAGGCCCGGCTCAGCCTCAATATCTCGCCGGACACCACCACCGACCCGGAATGGTGGGCGCGCATCGAGGCGTTGCTTCTCGCCCATCCCGGCGTTGCCGATCGATTGACGGTCGAAATCACCGAGACCGCCGCCATTCAGGACGTCGATGACGTGCGCGGCTTCGTCATGCGCTTGAAGAAATTCGGGGCGCGGATCGCCATCGATGATTTCGGCGCCGGCAATACCTCTTTCCGCAACCTGCGCCGGCTCGGCGTTGATCTCGTCAAGATCGACGGCGCCTTCGTGCAGAATATTGTCCATTCGGCTGACGATCGCGCTTTCGTGCAGACGCTGCTCGATCTCGCGCGGCGGCTCGGTATCAAGACCGTGGCCGAATGGGTGCAGGACGAAGAATCCGCGGCGCTGCTGCGCGATTGGGGTTGCGACTACCTGCAGGGGCGGTTGATAGGTCTCGCTGCGGCGGAGCGGCCTTGGCAGCAGTCTGCGTCCGGCACATCAGCCATCGGGCCAGAACCCTAGTGTGGCGTCTCGCAATTGCCTATGCCCTTTGCGGCAAGCCCCTGTAGGCAATTGCGAGACATAAGCCACACTAGCACTTTGATTTTGCTAGTGTCCCTATGTCTCCGAATGACCGTGCGAGCGCGAGGCAAACGTAGCGGTAATTCGGAGACGGGACACTAGAGCGTTTTCCCGCGAAGTGGATACCGGTTAGCGTGAAGAAAACGCGTCAAACAAAGATCGGAGCGGAGAAGGCTCTCGTGCTGCGTCTTTCGATTGCCTGTCCCCATATGCGCCAGGACATCGGCCGCACTGGATTTTTTTGACTTTGCTACTTACGTCAGGTGTCCGAACACGTTGTCCGATGTGCTTTGGAATGGGTTTCAGCGGCGGCTGGCACCGAATTCGCCGCAACAAAAAAGCGCTCCCACCACGGAAGCGCCTTTCGCATGAATTACGTCGATCCGCTGTCGGTTTTTATTCCTTTAAAGGTTCCTTCGGCGGTTCCTTCGACATCTTGTCGAGGCGCTCCTGCATTTCCTTCATCTGTCGCCGCAGTTCGTCGATGTCACCGCTCTCCGGCGGGGTTTCGGTTTCGGGCGACGGTTCGATTGTGCTTTCCTTGCGCAGCGTGCCGATGCCGAACGGCTTGAACATCGAGAAGGTCCGCTCGAACAGTTCCATATTTCGGCGGACCTGCTCCTCGAGTGGTGCGAAGGCGCCGCTGCCGAAGGCACTCGTCATCTGCTTGCGAAATTTTTCCTGTTCGCGCGTCAGCGTCTCGATCGAGGCTTCGAGATATTTCGGCACCACCATTTGCATGCTGTCGCCGTAGAACCGGATGAGCTGCCGCAGGAAAGTAGTCGGCAGCAGATTCTGTCCTGCCTTGTTTTCCTGCTCGAAGATGATCTGCGCCAGCACGGATCGCGTGATGTCGTCGCCTGTCTTCGCGTCATAGACGAGAAAATCCTCGCCCTCCTTGACCATGGCGGCGAGGTCTTCCAGCGTGACGTAGGTGCTGGTGCCCGTGTTGTAGAGCCTGCGATTGGCGTATTTCTTGATGGTGATTGGGGTTTCTGACTTCGCCATGGGTCTCACACGCTAAGAGAGTTCGGGACGGGAGCTTAAGGACGGTCGCTGGCAGGAACCGGGGTCAGTCAATGCATCGCAACGAAAACAGGAAAGCATGTCCGGCACCGCTCGGCTACCGTTTTATGCAGCACAGTTAATACCCTAGCAGGTGCGTGCGGTGCAGCACGGCGACCGCCGGTGTGCACGGCAATGCTGCGCCGGGCCACGATTGCTGCTTTGCGGGAATGGCATTGACACATCTTCGTCTGGTTAACAGGATAGCTGCGAGACCGCGTGACAAGCCGGCCCCCGGCACGACCTCGTTCCCGTTCCTTCCGAACCCAGAAGCCTAAGGAGATGTCCATGTCCGACGATGTCGTCATCGTCAGCGCTGCCCGCACCCCTGTGGGGTCGTTCAACGGCGCTTTCGCCAATACGCCTGCCCATGAACTCGGGGCCGTGGCGATCAGGGCGGCCCTGCAGCGCGCCGGCATCGAACCCGGCCGGATCTCCGAGGTCATCCTGGGCCAGATTCTTACCGCCGCTCAGGGCCAGAATCCGGCGCGGCAGGCGTCGATCGCCGCCGGCATCCCGGTGGAAAGTCCGGCCTGGGGCGTCAACCAGCTCTGCGGCTCCGGTCTTCGTTCGGTGGCGCTGGGTTACCAGGCCATCGTCAATGGTGATTCCGAGATCGTGGTGGCCGGCGGCCAGGAGTCCATGAGCATGGCGACCCATGCCCAGCATCTGCGCAGCGGCGTTAAAATGGGCCCAGTCGATTTCATCGACACCATGATCAAGGACGGTCTGTGGGACGCCTTCAACGGCTATCACATGGGTAACACCGCCGAGAATGTTGCCCGCCAGTTCCAGATCACGCGTCTGCAGCAGGACGAATTCGCGGTGTCGTCGCAAAACAAGGCGGAAGCGGCGCAGAAGTCCGGGCGCTTCAAGGATGAGATCGTCCCGGTCACCATCAAGTCGCGCAAGGGCGACGTCGTGGTCGACACCGACGAATATCCGCGCCATGGCGCCACGATCGAGGCCATGGCCAAGCTGCGCCCGGCGTTCGAGAAAGAGGGCACCGTGACCGCCGGCAACGCGTCGGGCATCAATGACGGCGCCGCCGCCCTGGTGCTGATGAGCGCCAAACAGGCCGCCAAGGAAGGCCGCTCGCCGATCGCGCGCATCGTCTCCTGGGGCCAGGCAGGCGTCGACCCTTCGATCATGGGCACCGGCCCGATTCCGGCATCGCGCGCGGCGCTCAAGAAGGCCGGC
Organism: Bradyrhizobium sp. WD16; assembly: GCF_024181725.1. NCBI lineage: Bacteria > Pseudomonadati > Pseudomonadota > Alphaproteobacteria > Hyphomicrobiales > Nitrobacteraceae > Bradyrhizobium > Bradyrhizobium sp. WD16. The sequence goes on from NZ_CP028908.1 coordinate 2,182,768, forward strand.
TGGAAGGTCGACGATCTCGACCTCATCGAGGCCAACGAGGCCTTCGCGGCCCAGGCCTGCGCCGTCAACAAGGACCTCGGCTGGGATACGTCGAAGGTGAACGTCAACGGCGGCGCAATCGCGATCGGTCATCCCATCGGCGCATCGGGCGCCCGCGTCCTTGTGACGCTGCTGCACGAGATGCAGAAGCGCGACGCTAAGAAGGGCCTCGCCACGCTGTGCATCGGCGGCGGTATGGGCATCGCGCTCTGCGTCGAGCGTTGAGAGCGCACTGCACAATCGGCGCGTGATACAAGTCACGCGTGACGAAGGCGCGACGTGTGAAAAATGCCCGGCCTGTTGCCGGGCATTTTTGTTTTCATTCCCACAAGCGATTTGGTCTTGCAGTTCGTGGCGCGTGTCGGAATACTTTGTCTGCCGGAGCAGACGACAAGGCTTGCGAGGGAGACGTCGGAATGACACGAGTGGCATTGGTGACGGGAGGCACGCGCGGCATTGGCGCGGCGATCAGCAAGGCCCTCAAGTTGGCCGGTTACAACGTGGCGGCGAGTTATGCCGGCAATGATGACGCTGCCAGCAAGTTCAAGTCCGAGACCGGCATCCCGGTCTTCAAGTGGGACGTCGCCTCCTTCGAGGCCTGCGGTGAAGGCATCAGGAAGGTGGAAGTCGACCTCGGCCCCATCGAGGTGCTGGTCAACAATGCCGGGATTACCCGCGACACCGCCTTTCACAAGATGACGCTCGAACAATGGAGTGCGGTGATCAACACCAATCTCGGTTCGTTGTTCAATATGACGAGGCATGTCATCGAAGGCATGCGGGCGCGGAAATTTGGCCGCATCGTCAACATTTCCTCGATCAACGGCCAGAAGGGGCAATTCGGCCAGGTCAATTACTCGGCGGCGAAGGCCGGCGACATCGGCTTCACCAAGGCGCTGGCGCTGGAAAACGCCAAGACCGGCATCACCGTCAACGCCATCTGCCCGGGTTACATCAATACCGAAATGGTCCAGGCGGTGCCGAAGGACGTCGTCGAGAAGAGCATCCTGCCGATGATTCCGGTAAATCGTCTCGGCGAGCCCGAGGAGATCGCGCGCGGAGTGGTATTCCTCGCCTCCGACGATGCCGGCTTCGTCACCGGTTCGACGCTCACCATCAACGGCGGTCAGTACCTGGTCTGATACCGATCTCCCGACCTCGCTTGCCGACTTTCAGCGCGGTCGTGCGAGCCAGCGTGGCATTGCGGCGCTCGATTCAAATGATTCCCTTTCCATGACAGCGGCAACAGCGACCCTGATCGGACTCTCGGCCATCCTGATGTGGTCGCTGCTGTCGACATTGACCGTAGCCAGCGGCCCGATCCCGCCGTTTCAGCTCGCCGCCATGACCTTTGCGATCGGCGGCTGCGTCGGTCCGGTGACCTGGCTGTGGCGGCCGCAGGCCGCTCGTGCGCTGGTCCAGCCGTCGCTGGTGTGGCTGATCGGCACCGGCGGGCTGTTCGGCTATCACGCGCTGTATTTCCTGGCGCTGCGCCTCGCGCCGCCGGCCGAAGCCGGGTTGTTCAATTACCTGTGGCCGCTGCTGATCGTACTGTTCTCGGCGCTGTTGCCCGGAGAGCGGCTGGCGTTCCATCACATCCTCGGTGCGCTGCTCGGGCTCGCCGGCACGGTGCTGCTGCTGGCAGGTGGCGGAGCGGCCCTGCCGGACGGCGCGGCACCGGGTTTTGCGGCTGCGTTCTGTGCGGCCTTTGTCTGGGCCGGCTATTCGGTGCTGTCCCGCCGGTTCAAGGCGGTGCCGACCGACGCCGTGGCGGGCTTCTGTCTTGCCACCGCGGTGCTCGCCGCGCTGTGTCATCTCGCTTTCGAGACCACTGTCTGGCCGCAGGGTGCGCTGGCCTGGGGCTGTGTCGTCGCGCTGGGATTGGGCCCGGTTGGCCTCGCCTTCTATGCCTGGGACATCGGCATGAAACGCGGCGACATTCGTCTGATCGGTGCCCTGTCCTACGCGACGCCGTTGTTCTCCACCGGGTTTCTGATTGCCGCCGGCTTCGCCACGCCGACATCGCAGCTCGCGCTCGCCGCGCTGCTCATTGGCGGTGGCGGCCTCGTCGCCGCGCGCGATCTGTGGCGTCTGCAGCGGCGGCAGCCGACGTGATCGAAGGCAATCGGTCGCGCGGTGGCGACTGACCGTCTGAGCGTGCGGCAAGTGAAGCGATCATTCTGAGACTAAAGGGACGCTAGTGTGGCGTCTCGCAATTGCCTATGCCCTTTGCGGCAAGCCCCTGTAGGCAATTGCGAGACATAAGCCACACTAGCACTTTGATTTTGCTAGTGTCCCTTATGTCTCCGAATTACCGTGCGAGCGAGAGGCAAACGAAGCGGTAATTCGGAGACAGGACACTAGTGTCCTGTTTCCAACTCGTATCCCATTGCAGCAGGCGCTCATACGAACGTTGGAAACAAGGGGGCACTAGCATCATTATGATTCTAGTGTGGTTTTGGATCTGACGCTCGTTCGAAGAACTCGCTGCAATACTGAAACGAGCGTCAGATCCACCACACTAGCCCTCGGGTACAAAGTCCGGCGGCGCCAGTTCGAAGCCGGCGAAATCGAATCCCGGCGCTACAGTGCAGCCGACCAGCGTCCAGTCGCCGAGACTCTCCGCCGCCTGCCAGGCGCGGGCGGGCACCACCGCCTGGGGCGCCTCGCCGGCGGCCAGCTCGGCGCCGAGGCGCAAGTTGCGCCGGCCGCGCTCGTCGGCGATCGACAGCGCCAGGGGCGCGCCGGCATGGAAATGCCAAATCTCGACCGCGTCGACCCGGTGCCAGTGCGAGCGTTGGCCGCGCGCCAGCAGGAAATAGATCGCGGTCGAGGCGGCGCGGCCGCTGTGATCGACCCGGCGGTCGCGAAATGTCTCGCGGTAGTGACCACCCTCAGGGTGCGGCAGCAGCCCGAGTTCGGCGATGATCTGCGCGGCCGAGATCATAAGCTTACGCCTTGTTCTTGCGCTCGCGCAGTTCGCCGAACACCTCTGCGGCGCTTCGCCCCGTGAGGCCGAGCGCCGCCGCGACCGACGGTACGTCGGCGCGCAGGAAAACGTTGGTCTGCTTCTCCTCGCCGATAGTGGTGGGCACCGTCGGCAGGTGCTGGGCGCGCAGCCGCGCAGCTTGCACGGCGCGCGCCTCGAGCGCCTCGTTATCGCGCTCCACAGAGAGTGCGAATTTGACGTTCGACTGGGTGTATTCGTGGCCGCAATAGACCTTCGTCGCGTCCGGCAAGGCCCGGAGCTTCTTGAGCGAGTCCCACATCATCGGATAGGTGCCTTCGAATACCCGGCCGCAGCCGACCGAGAACAGCGTGTCGGCGCAGAACAGGGCGTGGTCGGCGTCGAGAATGTAGGAGACGTGTTCGAGGGTGTGGCCGGGAGTCTCGAGCACCCGTGCCGCGATAGTGCCGATCTGGACGATGTCGCCCTCGCGGACGCGCTCGTCGGCGTCGGCGATGGCCACGGCCTTGTCGTGCGGCGCGACGACGCGGCAGTCGTATTTCGCCTTCAGCTCCGCAACGGCGCCGACATGGTCAGCATGATGGTGGGTGATGAGAATATCGGTGAGGGTCCAGCCTTCGTGCTGCAGCGCCTTGATGATCGGTGCGGCTTCCGGCGCATCGATCGAGGCCGTCGCCTTGCTGGCGGGGTCATGGATCAGATAGCCGAAATTGTCCGAAAGACAGGGGAACAGGCGGATCTCGGCGGGCATGACGGCTCCATTGGCAGAAGCGCCGACTTTGGAGCGATGCGCCGCCAGGTTCAACCCGGCATCGCGGGACGCCTGATCATTTGAGCGCCTTTGAGTCCCGGCCCGGACGCGGTACGGAGCACCGCCGCTGGCTGGCGGCAACGCGGCGGATCACGGCATTAACCAAGCCGCAGCCAAAATCATGGCGCTAGTGCGGTGGATCTGACGCTCGTTTCAGCATTGCAGCGAGTTCTTCATACGAGCGTCAGATTCTGCGCCGACATCTTCAAGCCCGCCCAATGCGCAAACTACTTCGCCGCATGCGGGTATGATCCACCTTGATCGGAGTCTGCTCTAGTGTGGCGTCTCGCAATTGCCTACCGCCTTTGCGGCCAGTCTCTCGTAGGCAATTGCGAGACATAAGCCACACTAGCGCTTTGATTTTGCTAGTGTCCTTTATGTCTCCGAATTACCGTGCGAGGGTGAGGCAAATGAAGCGGTAATTCGGAGACAGGACACTAGACCGCCAGGATCGGTTAAAATTACCCTTATGACCATGGACGTGATTGACCTGCGCAATTTCTATTCGCAGCGCCTCGGCATCGTGGCGCGACGGCTGATCAATCGCGGCATTCGCGAACAGTGGCCGCATACGCGCGGGCTGCGCGTGCTCGGCATCGGCTATCCGACGCCCTATCTAGGCCTGTTTCGCGACGATTCGGAGCGCTGCATCGCCTTCATGCCCGCCGCGCAGGGGGTGCTGAAATGGCCGACCGCGCGTCCGACCCTGTCGGCGCTGGTCGACGAGTTCTCGCTGCCGCTGCCCGATGCGGCGATCGATCGCGTGCTGCTGGTGCATGCCCTTGAGATGTCCGACGATCCGGCCGGGCTGCTGCGCGAGGTCTGGCGGATCCTGGCACCGTCCGGACGGATGATGGCGGTGATCCCCAATCGGCGCAGCGTGTGGGCGCGCACGGACAAGACGCCGTTTGGCCACGGCCGGCCCTATTCGCGCAGTCAGATCACCGAATTGCTGCGGCAGACCTGGTTCACGCCCTCGGCCTGGAGCGAGGCGCTGTTCGTGCCGCCACTCGACGGCGGCTGGTTCCTGCGTTCGGCGGCGGCCTGGGAGCGCATCGGCGCGGCGGTATCCTCGCCCTTCGCCGGCGTACACATCGTCGAGGCCACCAAGCAGGTCTATCGGGCTATTCCCGCTCGGCGGCCGCGCACGCGCCTCATTCCGTCGCTCGATCCGGTGCTGGTGCCGTCGGCCGCGCCGCGGCGCGATTGCGTGGCGCAGCCGCCGCATCCGTCCCGCGGCGGGTGAAGCGCTGCCTTCATCTGCGTTCAGACCACGCGCCGGAAGAAAGCAGAAAGGCCCGCTTGAGAGGAGCGGGCCTTGATCATTTTTGTTTTGCAACCGGCCTGGCGGATTGCTCACTCGCCCGAGGAGAAATCCTCGCTCGGCGTCGCCTGTGGCCCGCGGCCCTCGGGACGCGGTGCATGCGGCCGCCGGCGGCGGCGCGGCGGGAAGCGGCCGCCTCCTTCCTGGTGTCCACCGGCTTCGAAGCCGGCACCGGGCTGGGTGCCGGTGATGAAGGACGGCAGGCGATCAACGTCGCCGGTTTCGGGCTGGGCGGCGGGCTGCGCCCGGTTCTCGCGATAGGGCTGCTCGCGCGGCTGGTCGCGGAAGCCTGAGTCGCGGTCACGCGTGCCCTGCTCACGCGGCTGCTCGCGGTCGCGCTGGGGGTAGGGCTGTTCGCGCGGCTCTCGCGGCTGCTGATCGCGCTGCTGGTATTGCGGCTGCGGCTGCGGATCGCGCACGAAACCGGGTTCAGCACCGAAATTGCTGAAGTCCTCGCCTTCGTCATCTTCGACTCGTGGCTGCGGCTGCTGCTGATGCTGCGGGAGGTTTTGCCGGAACTGTTCCTGGGCTGCCGCAATCAGGCGGAAATAATGCTCGGCATGCTGGTAATAGTTCTCGGCGGCGACTGGGTCGCCGGAGCTCTGCGAATCACGGGCGAGTTGCAGATATTTCTCGGCGACATGGGCGGCGGTGCCGCGAATCTTGATGTCGGGCCCGTTGGATTCGTAGACCCGGGTCATCGGGTTCTGGCCGCGGCGATTCGGGTTGTGACCGTTATTCCGGTTACGCATCCGCTGTTTATTCTGACCGTTTCGCATGAGGTGCCTTTTCGCCAACCCTGAATTTTGCCGACCGTTAAGCTCGCAAGGTCGAAGCCCGTACGATGAGCCCGCAAGATCCGCCAGCGAGTTCCGCTCGCCCGGCGGGTCTATGAGCCTTGTTCACGAGACGTGTCTCACGAGACGCGTCGGCCGTAGTGAAAGAACGGGCAAATGCGCCCGTCTGGTCTCGAAGGCGGAGGGAGGCGGCGCCTGCCGAGCTCTGGTCTCGGTCGGGCCGGCTCTCGCCGAACTCCGTCGTCGTGACCATGATCCTGATGGACAACCGCCGGCCGCCTTTTTGGATCATGATCAATTTCTGGAATCTTATTCTCCAGCTCGAAGCGCCCTCGCTGCGCCGGTGATGCCTGAAGTTCCGGCCTTGAGCCCGATTTTAAAGCCGCGATTCGAATCGGCGCCCAAAGAAGACTCGCTCAAAGAGATCCGCCCGCGAGCGCTCTCCGGAAGTGCCAATTCGCTGAAATGCCGACCGGACGCGGCGCTCAAGCGGAGCGCGCTGCAACGGAACTGGACGATCGGGACTGGCCTCGTCTGCGCAACGATCCGGCTTTCATTCGCGTGGTAGTCGCGAGCGGCGCAGCACCCTTGGGCTCGCGCTCGGCAGACTTTCTTGGAACCACTTTCCTGGGACCACTTGTTTGGAACCGCTCTACCAGTCCGCCCTTCCCGAGGACCAAGTCCCGCCGGAAAAGGATCCGAGCCTCCAGTCGCGAGCCATTCGCATCCAATGCGTGCGCCAACGGGACGACTTCTAGACCGATGTTGTATTCGGAACCTAGTCGCTCCGCGGGCATATTCCAAGTGATTTTTATTCTATTTCGGGGGCTTGCGGTTCGCAATTTCGTCCCACCACCGCCCGCGGAATACCGCCTAGATCCAGACGTGTCGGCTGGCCGGTTAATCCGGCATCGCTCATCAACCGTGCGACTGGTTCGCTCTGGCCGGCTCCGACTTCGACGATCAGAACCCCTGCCGCCGCCAGCAATGCGGCCGCTTGCGGAATGAGGGTGCGGTAGGCAACGAGGCCATCTTCGCCGCCATCGAGCGCCCGCCTGGGATCGTGCTCACGTACTTCGGGTGCAAGCATGGCGATCTCCGCGGAGGGGATATAGGGCGGATTGGACACGATCAAATCGAAGGGGCCGGCGAGCGCCGCTGCGAAGTTGCACCGCGCGAACTTTGCGCGCTCCGCAAGATTGAGCCGACGGGCATTGGCGCGAGCGGTGCGCAGGGCATCCTCGTCGATGTCGGTGCCGATGCAAAGCGCTTGCGGCCATTCGCTGGCCAGCGCCAGAAGCAGCGCTCCGCTACCGGTGCCGAGATCGGCGATGCGCGCCGGTGTTCGGCCGGCCATGGCGGCGAGGGCGGCTTCGACCACCGTTTCGGTATCCGGCCGGGGCACCAGCGTGGTCGGGGACAGCCGCAACGACAGTCCCCAGAACTCCTTCTCACCCAGGATCCGCGCCACCGGTTCGCCGGCAAGGCGCCGCCATGCGGCTTCGCTGAGGCGCGCGGCCTCATCAGGCCCGAGCGTCCTTTGCGCCGCGACGGCAAGGCCGGTGAGATCGAGGCCGGTGGCATGGCCGACCAGCAGCCGGGCGTCGAGCTCCGGTGTGTCGAGGGCAGCGTCCCGCAGCAGGGAAGTCAGCCGCCGCCGCGCTGCCTCGATGCTGAGGCCGGCGAAATCGCAGCTCACGCTGCGGCGCCTTCGGCGGCGAGCTGCGCCGCCTGGTGCTCGGTGGTGAGAGCGTCGACGAGCTCGCCGAGCGCCTCGCCTGCGATCACCTGCGGCAGCTTGTAGAGCGTGAGGTTGATGCGGTGGTCGGTGACCCGGCCCTGCGGGAAATTGTAGGTGCGGATACGCTCGGAGCGGTCGCCGCTACCGACCTGGCCACGTCGGTCGGCGGAGCGCTCGGCATGAAGCTTCTGCGCCTCGGCGTCGTAGAGGCGGGCGCGCAGCAGCGTCATGGCCTTGGCGCGGTTTTTATGCTGGGACCGGCTGTCCTGCATGCTGACCACGATGCCGGTCGGCAGATGGGTGATGCGGATCGCCGATTCGGTCTTGTTGACGTGCTGGCCGCCGGCGCCCTGGGAGCGCATGGTTTCGATCCGCAGGTCGGTGTCCTTGATGTCGACATCGACTTCCTCGGCCTCGGGCAGCACGGCCACGGTGGCCGCGGAGGTATGGATACGGCCGGAGGCCTCGGTGTCCGGCACCCGCTGCACGCGATGCGCGCCGGACTCGAATTTCAGCTTGGCGAAGGCGCCGCGGCCGCGGATTTCGGCGATGATCTCCTTGTAGCCGCCCATGGTGCCTTCGCTGGCCGAAATGACTTCGACGCTCCAGCCGTGAAGTGCGGCGAAACGTTCATACATCCGGAACAGGTCACCGGCGAACAGCGACGCCTCGTCGCCGCCGGTGCCGGCGCGGATTTCCAGCACCACGTTGCGATCGTCCATGGCGTCCTTGGGCAGGAGCGCAATCCGGATCGCCTGGGCGAGTTCGTCGCGGCGGGCCATCAACTGCGGCCGTTCGGCTTCGGCCATGGCCCGCATCTCGGGGTCGGAGGTCGCGTCGCCGATCATGGCCTCGATGTCGGCGAGTTCTTGCTCGGCCGTGCGATACGCCTTGACCGCCTCGACCACAGGGGCAAGCTCGCTCAACTCGCGGCTGGCGCGCACGAATGCCTCCGAGCTCAATTGTCCGGTGAGCTCGGCTTCCAGCCCGGCGTGGCGCGCGAGCAGCGCGTCGAGTTTGGTTTGCGGCAGCATGACGGCCTCAGGAGGGGGTCGGCCCGGTCACAGCGGCAACCCTTCCTTGTCCGCGAACTCCTTGAGGCGTTCGCGGATCGAAACAGTGCCGGTGGGCGCCTCCAGCAGCGGCTTGATCATCGCCGCGGCCTTGCCGACGTCCAGTTCCAGGATCATCGCCTTGACCGGGCCGTGCGCGGTCGCCGACACCGACAAGGAACGGTAGCCCATCGCAAGCAGCGCCAGCGCGCCGAGGGGCTGGGAAGCCATCTCGCCGCACAGCGAGGCCACCTTGTCGGCCGCTTTCGCCTTGATGACGATGTCACGCAATGCCCGCAGCGACGGTGCCGACAGCATGTCGAACCGGTCGGCAACCTTGGGATTGCCGCGATCGACGGCGAACAGGAACTGGAACAGGTCGTTGGAGCCCACCGAGACGAAGTCGACTCGCTTGAACAGTTCGTCGAGCTGATAGAGCAGGGCCGGCACCTCGATCATGGTGCCGATGTCGATGCGCTCGGGCAGCGTGTGGCCGTGCTGACGCAGATAGGTCAGTTCGCGCTCGACGATATGCTTTGCTTGGTCGAATTCGGCGACGTCGGACACCATCGGGAACATGATCTTCAGCGAACGCCCACCACCGGCACGCAGCAGCGCGCGGACCTGGCCGCGCAGCAGGCCGGGCCTGTCGAGACCGAGGCGGATCGCCCGCCAGCCGAGCGCCGGGTTCTCCTCGGTGATGGTCTCCATGTAGGGAAGCGCCTTGTCACCGCCAATATCGAGGGTGCGGAAGGTCACCGGCTTGTCACCGGCGGCATCGAGCACCGTCCGATAGAGCGCAAGCTGCTCGTTGGAGCGCGGCAGGTTCTGGCTGACCATGAACTGCAATTCGGTGCGAAACAGTCCGATGCCCGAGCAGTTGGTGTCGTCGATGTGCGGCAGGTCGATGACGAGCCCGGCATTGATCATCAACTCGACGGGCTCGCCGTCCCTGGTCACGGTCGGCTTGTCGCGCAGCGCCAGATATTGCGCCTGGCGTCGGGCACGGAAGCGAACCCGTTCGGCGTAGGCCGATTCGATCTCGGCGGAGGGGCGGAAATAGATCGAGCCCGACGTACCGTCGACGATCACCGCGTCGCCGGGGTCGGCGATGCCGGCCGCATTGTCGACCTCGCCGACGGCCGGAATGCCGAGCGCCCGCGCGACGATGGCCACGTGCGACTGCGAGGTGCCTTCTTCCAGGATCAGACCGCGCAGGCGCTTGCGGTCGTAGTCGAGCAGCGCCGCCGGGCCCATGGCGCGGGCGACCAGGATGGCATTGTCGGGCAGCAGTTCGCGTGAGGGGGCGTGATCCTGGCCGAGCAACTGGCGCATCAGGCGATGGCCGAGATCCTCCAGATCATGCAGCCGCTCGCGCAGGTAAGGATCGGTGGAGCGGAGCATGCGGGCGCGGGTGTCCGATTGGACACGCTCGACGGCGGCTTCGGCGGTCAGGCCGGTGGCCACCGCCTCGTGGAGCCGGTGCGACCAGCCATGGTCGTTGGCGAACATCCGATAGGCCTCGAGCACGTCGCGGTGCTCGCCGCCGTCGGCGACATCGCCCCGTTCCAGCATTCGGTCGAGATCGGCACGCAATTTGGTCAGGGAGGTCTCGAGGCGCTTGATCTCCTTGGGCAGGTCCTCGGCGATGTAATTGGTGATGACGACGCGCGGCTCGTGCAGCACCACATGGCCGAGCGCGATGCCCTCGGACAGGATCGTGCCGGTCTTGTGCAGCGAATGGCGGGCCGCGGGCTCGGCGCCGGGCTTGGCCAGCGCCGCCAGCTCGCCCGAGGCGATCATCTCGGCGAGCACCATCGCCGTGGTCTGCAGAGCCTCGACCTCCTCCTCGACATAGGTGCGGTGGGCACGGTTCTGCACCACCAGGACGCCGAGCGTATTGCCGGCGCGCAGGATCGGCACGCCGAGGAACGAGTGATAGATCTCTTCGCCGGTTTCCGGGCGATAGGCGAAGGCTGGGTGGTTCTGGGCGTTGGAGAGGTTGAGCGGGGTCGCCTCGCTGGCGACAAGGCCGACCAGACCCTCGTGGGCGTGCAGCACCGTCTGGTGCACCGCATCGCGGTTCAGACCTTCGGTGGCGTAGAGTTCGAGGGTGTTGTCGATGCGCAGGACGTAAACCGAGCACACTTCCGCCACCATGTTGGCAGCGATCAGCACCACGATCTTGTCCAACCGCTCCTGGGCGCTGACCGGCTCGGCCATGACCTCGCGGAGCCGTCGCAACAAGACGCGGGGGCCTCCCAGCGTGCTCCGCATTGATTCGACACCTCCGCCTGTCACGCCAGCCCCGCGACGGGGCCGGTAAATAATTGAACTATAAGAGCTTTCCGTCTGCCCCGAAAAGGTTGCAACGGTACTGCCGGCCAAATCAGGATCGTTCGATCTCGCCTCGACTGCTGCTGCCTGATCCTTAGGCCGTATAGCGAAAATGCCTTTGCTTTGCCAAGCAAAACGCCTGCCAGACGGAACGATTGCCGTCCTGTGTCCACCGCCCCGGCCGGCCCGCCAGGAGCGTTCAGCCGCGGGAGTTCGCATGGGGTATTTATAGTTGCAGATTGCGTAGAATTATATCTTGAGTTTTAAGCCGGCGCGCTGAGCGCGGTCGCCCCGGGTCCCCCGTGCGGCGGGGCACCGGATTCGCTGCGAACGGGCCAGCAGCAAGACCTGCTTGCGCCCCAGCAGACGGAGCATCGCGGTTGCCGTCGGCCGTGGTGTTTTAGTTCGGGCTCTCGGGTCCGGCGAAACCGAAGCCAGGACATGGTTGCATTCAGACCTTGTCGAGACCGTAGAGCGTGTGCAGCGAACGCACGGCGAGCTCGGTATAGGCGGTATCGATCAGCAGCGAGAATTTGATCTCGGACGTGGTGATCGCACGGATGTTGATGTTGCGGTCCGCCAGCGCCTTGAACGCCTGGGCGGCGACGCCGGCATGGCTGCGCATGCCGATGCCTATGACCGAGACCTTTGCGAGGTCGGTGGCGCTGTCCATGGCCTTGTAGCCGATCTTCTCCCGGGCCTTCTCGATGGTGTCCTTGGCCCGCGAGTATTCCGAGGCAGGCACCGTGAAGGTGAGGTCGGTCGTCGCGCCATCGGAGGAGACGCTCTGCACGATCATGTCGACGTTGATATTGGCGTCAGCCAGCGGCCCGAAAATCGCGGCGGCGACACCGGGCTTGTCCTCGATCTGACGCACGGAGATCTGGGCCTCATCCTTGGAAAAGGCGATGCCGGTCACGACGTGATTTTCCATGATCTCCTCCTCGTTGCAGATCAGCGTGCCCGGCGGTTGGGCGGCGTGCGGATCGATGTCTTCGGGTTTGTCGAAACTGGAGCGCACGAAGACCCGCACATTGTGCACCATGCCGAGTTCGACGGAGCGCACCTGCAGGACCTTGGCGCCCTGTGACGCCAGTTCGAGCATCTCCTCGAACGCGACACGGTCGAGCCGTCGCGCCTTCGGCACCACCCGCGGATCGGTCGTATAGACGCCGTCGACGTCCGTGTAGATATCGCAACGGTCGGCGCGGATCGCAGCGGCGATCGCCACCGCCGAAGTGTCCGAGCCGCCGCGGCCCAGCGTGGTGATCCGGCCGCTCTCGGCGTGGATGCCCTGGAAGCCGGCAATCACCGCGACTTCCTTCCGCTCTGCGAAGCCCTTGACGAGCGCGCTGCCGTCGATGTCGAGAATGCGGGCCGAACTATGCGCGTCGCTGGTGAGGACCGGAATCTGCCAGCCCTGCCAGGAGCGGGCATTGATGCCGAGCGCCTGCAGCGAGATCGCGAGCAGCCCGGAGGTGACCTGCTCGCCGGAGGCGACCACGGCGTCGTATTCGCGGGTCGAGTCGGCCCTGGCGAGGGCAAGGAGCTCCTCGTTGGCGGTGCCGGTCATCGCCGCGGCGTCGCTGGTCCATCCCACCAGCTCGTTGGTCTTGCCGGACATCGCCGAGACCACCACTGCGACCTCGTGCCCAGCGTCGACCTCGCGCTTGACGTGGCGGGCAACGTTGCGGATGCGTTCGATATTGGCGACCGAAGTGCCGCCGAATTTCATGACAAGCCGGCCCATTTACCCTGGCGCAGTCCCTGACAAGCTTTGCTGGATGGCGCCGCGAAAGGCAGATGCGCGGGCCGAAAACGCGCGTATACATAACGGGGCGCGGGGGGGCAAGCGCCCGTGGACAGCCCGGAAAGGGGGGACCCGAGGGTTGCCGGCAGCGTTGGTGGGCCAATGCGGTGCAGGGGGGAGCGGAAAGCATGGGGCGTTATATCGATCAGATTCTGCGGCCCGGCGAGCGGGTGCAGTACTCCACCACCCTCCACGGCATTATCTATCTGCCGGCGGCGCTGATCTGGATCGTCGCCGCTGCCTGCTTCGTTTTGAGCCGCCGGGCCGAGGGGGGTGGCGTCGGCGTGGTTTGGCTGGTCCTGGCGGCGGCCGCCGCCCTGGTCGCGCTGGTCTGGACCGTACGGGCCTGGTTTCGGCGCTGGACCACCGAAACGGATGTCACCACCTTGCGGGTCGTGCACAAGACCGGCTTCATCCAGCGCCGTACCTTCGAGATGAACCTCGATAAAGTCGAACGCGTCGATGTCGATCAGAGCATCCCCGGCCGCCTGATCGGCTATGGTGATGTGACGATTCGCGGGGTCGGCGAAGGCGTCGTGACCATCAGGATGATGGCAGCGCCACTGCAATTTCGTAACAACATCACGGCGCGCTGATCACGACAGGCGTGGATGGGCAGCTTGGCGCCGGCCGATTTCTCAAGCACAATCGCGCTCGCGTGATAGACTCTCCTGCATCGCATCATTCCGCTAGCTGACCTTCGGACAACATGGCCGCCCCCAATCCGCTGTCGTCGACCCCCACCACCTCCACCGTCGACCCTGCCGAGATCGCGAAATTCTCGCGTCTGTCCGACGAGTGGTGGGACCCGAAAGGCCGGATGGCACCGCTCCACAAGATCAATCCGCTGCGCCTCGGCTTCATCCGTGACGCTGCGTGCCGAAAGTTCGGTCGCAACGTCCGCAGCCTGAGCTGCCTGTCCGGGTTGCGCCTGCTCGACATCGGTTGCGGCGCGGGCCTGCTGTGCGAGCCCTTCACCCGGCTTGGCGCCGAGGTGATCGGCATCGATCCGTCGCAGACCAACATTGCCGCCGCCCGTCTGCATGCCGATAGGTCCGGCCTGCTGATCGACTATCGCTGTACCACCGTGGAGGAGATGGATCCGCGCGAGCGTTTCGACGTCGTGCTTGCCATGGAGGTGGTCGAACATGTGGTGGATGTCGGCGCTTTCCTCGCCCGCTGCACAGCGCTGATGAAGCCGAATGGCATCATGGTGGTTTCGACCTTGAACCGGAACTGGAAGAGCTTCGCGCTTGCCATCGTCGGCGCCGAATATGTGCTGCGTTGGCTGCCTCCTGGCACCCATTCCTGGAACAAGTTCGTCACGCCGGCCGAGCTTGCCCGCCATCTGGAGAACAACGGTCTCGTCATCACTGAAGAGACCGGTGTGGCCTACAGTCCGTTTGCCGACAAATGGAGCCTGTCGGCGGATATGGACGTCAATTATATGGTGGTGGCCGAGACCGCGGGTTGATATCGAACAACTGGGCGCGAGTGGGTTGTCACGCAACCGTGCCATTCACCTCATCGCTGATAACGTTCATCGCGGATAGGGTGCCGATGGCGATCCGGTGCTAACCGTATCGCCATCTTTGATAGCCTCAATTGCGAAAATTCGACCCCGCCGCCTCAGAGTTGGCTGAGAAGCGTGTCGCCGCCCGACTTTTCGACGGTGCCGGGATTTTCCTCGATATTGAGCTTCTTCACCACGCCGTCGTCGACCAGCATCGAATAACGCCTGGAACGAACGCCAAGGCCGTTGGCCGAGGCATCGAGATCAAGGCCGATCGCCTTGGCGAATTCGGCATTGCCATCGGCAAGAAACACCGTCTTGGTGCTCGGGTCGGTGTCGCGCTGCCAGGCTTTCATGACAAAGACATCGTTGACGGAGGTGACCGCGATGGTGTCGACGCCCTTGGCCTTCATGTTCTCGGCGTTGATGGTGATGCTCGGCAGGTGCATCTTGTGGCAAGTGTTGGTGAAGGCGCCGGGGACCGCGAACAGGGCGACCTTCTTCCCCTTGAAGATATCGTCGGTGGTGCGCACCTGCGGTCCTTCCTCAGTCATGACGCGGAATTTGGTCAGAGGCAGGCGGTCGCCGATCTTGATGGTCATCGCGGAAACTCCCGTGTTGGCATGTTCTGATCTTTTTGGTGTCAGACGCGGTTCTGCCAGGCCCCCCCTGCGCCGCTTCGAATGCGGCGCTCGACATTGCGAGATTATGAAGTGCGCGTCGCCGTCGAGGGAGTCATAGCACGGTGGCGCGAGGGCGCAATTGCCGCTTCGGGCTCAGTTCAGACGGACCTCGAACTCCCGCGCGCGTCCACCGCCGGTCAGCGTCAGTTTCAGCGCCGCACCGTCCGGCTTGATGCCAAGCGGCAGGCCGTCGAGCGCAAACCGGAATCGTTGGTTGCCGCCAGGCAGGCGCTCGAGCGGTTCCGGCGACGGCAGCGACCAGTCCGCCGTTGGTCCTTCGGCGAACAGGTCGACGGTGACGCCGTCCGGTGCGGATGTGTCCACCACGACCTGGTTGCCGTCGCGCCTGACGTCACGGATCGTCAGTGCGTTTGGATCGCCGAGCTTCGCCGGCTGCGGCACTGCGGCGAGCGCGGTCATCAGCGCGCCGTCCTCGCTGCTGGCCTCGTTGGCGAAGCCGACCTCGGCCTTGGCGTCCACTGGCACACAGAGCTTCTCGCAGACCGCATAACTGACCTCGGCGCGCAGAACGACCGGCCTCTCGGGCTTGACCGGCGTGATCCGCAGCGGCAGCAACACATCGTTGCGGTAGCCGTAGGAGGTGCCGCCCGCCCCATCGGGAAATTTGGTCGGAGCCGGCCACAGGACCGTCACCGAGGCGACATTGTCTGAGCGGGAAAAATCGAACCGGGGCGGCACACCTGAATCGCCAGGCGTGCGCCAATAGGTCTTCCAGCCGCTGTCCAGCTTGAGCGCGAGCCCGCCGAGCAAGATCGCGCCATTCCGCGAGCCGGCGACGAGCCGCAGCGCCGAATGGGCGTCCTTGACCCAGGCCGAAGCGTCGGCCGATTGCGCGCGGACTTCGCCGCAGAGCAGGAGCGGCGCCGTAAAAGCCAGCAGAGCGAAGCGGGGGAGGCGGGGAACCAACTGAATCATCTAGTGTCCCGGTTCTAACGTTCGTATCCCTTTGCAGCGAGCGCTCATACGAACGTTAGAACCAAAGGGACACTAGTGTCCTGTTTCCAACGTTCGTATCCCATTGCAGCAGGCGCTCATACGAACGTTGGAAACAAGGGGACACTAGCATCATTATGATTCTAGTGTGGTTTTGGATCTGACGCGCGTACGACGAATTCGCTGCAATGCTGATACGAGCGTCAGATCGACCGCACCAGCGTCTTCTAGGCGTTAGCGGCGCAGCGCACACCTGAACAGGTTGTGATCGATACCCGCGCCGCTTGATTGACAGAATCCGAGCCCAATATCAGGATGGTATTAGCAGTGAAAGTCCGTCAGCGATGGATCGAATCGAAAAAGGGCCGAAGTCCGATGGAATAGGCCTGCCGGGGCGCGGGGGCGAAAACGGCGATGAGGGCGGCCGGCGCAGCTATCTCGACGGCCAGATCCTGATTGCCATGCCCGTGATGGAAGACGAGCGTTTCGCGCGTTCGGTGATCTATATCTGCGCCCATTCCGCCGAAGGCGCCATGGGCATCATCCTCAATCGTCCCGCCGGTAGTATCGACTTCCCCGAACTGCTGGTGCAACTCGATATCATCGACAAGCCGGACCAGATCGTGTTGCCGGCAAATACCGAGGCGATGAAGGTGATGAAGGGCGGTCCGGTCGAGACCGGTCGTGGCTTCGTGCTGCATTCGAGTGACTTCTTCATCAAGAATGCGACACTTTCGATCGACGATGGCGTCTGTCTGACCGCGACCCTCGACATCCTCAAGGCCATCGCCAAGGGAGAGGGGCCGCGCCACGCCATTCTGGCCCTCGGCTATGCCGGTTGGGCACCGGGCCAGCTCGAGAACGAAATCCAGGAGAATGGCTGGTTGCACTGCCAGGCCGACCCGGAGCTGATCTTCGGCCGCGATGCCAACATCAAATATGAGCGCGCACTCCAGAAGCTCGGCATCGATCTCGCCATGCTCTCCAGCGAAGCCGGCCACGCCTGAGGCCAGTCCTCGCTTATCGCGGCCATTCCCGAGTTCGATCCAAGAGTTTCGATTCAAGAGCTGCCCTTACTGCGCCGCTTCCAGCCGTTCCTCGGTGAGGATGCGCGTCGCCGCATCCGCATCCATCGGCTCGCCGAAGGCGAAGCCCTGGGCGTATTCGCAGCCGAGCTGATAGAGCTCCACCGCGTCGGAGTCGGTTTCAGCGCCTTCCGCCACCACATCCATGCCGAGGTCATGGGCCATGGCCACGATCGACTTGAGGATTACCGGCCGTGTGCCGCGGCTCGTGGTGCGGACGAAGGACTGGTCGATCTTGATCGTGTCGAACGGGAATTTCTGCAGGTAAGCCAGCGATGAATGGCCGGTGCCGAAGTCGTCCAGCGACAGCCCGGTGCCGAGCTCGCGGATCCGCTGGAGCATCTGTGCCGCATGCTCGGGATTTTCCATCACCAGCGATTCGGTGAGTTCGAGCTTGAGTGTGCCGCGGGCGACCGCCGAACGCGACAGGACCGTGCGGATGTCGTGGATCAGGTCGTGTCGAAGGAGCTGGCGGGACGAGACATTGACGCTGGCGAAGACTCCATTGCGGGAGCGGATCGCCCGCTGCCAGAGCGCGAGCTGGCGGGCAGTGCGGTCCATCACGAACAGCCCGAGATCGACGATCAGTCCGATCTCCTCGGCGATGCTGATGAATTCGCTCGGTGACATGCGGCCGAGCTTGGGATGATCCCAGCGCGCCAGAGCCTCGAAACCGGCGACTGCGCGGTCTTCCAGCCGCACGATGGGCTGGTAAAGGATAGTGATCTCCTCGCGCTCGATCGCGCGGCGCAACTCGCCTTCCAGCGTCAGCCGGTCGGTCTTCCGGGACCGCATCGCCTGCTTGTAGACGTCGATGCGGTCGCCGCCGATCCGCTTGGAGTGATACATCGCCAGTTCGGCGTCTTTGATGATCTCATCGGTGAGCGGGGCCTGCGGGTCGCTGAGCGCCAGGCCGATCGAGGCGGTCAGGAAGATCTCACGGTCATTGAAGGCGATCGGGGCGCGGATCGTCTTGCGGATGGTCTCGGCGAAGGCGGTGATGCGGCCGGCGTCCTGCTCGGACAAGACGATCAAGCCGAACTGGTCGCCGGCGAGGCGAGCGAGGGTATCCTGCGGCTTGAGGATGCGGGTCAGGCGGCGGGCCAGCGTCAGCAGGATGGAATCGCCGACCGCGATGCCGACTGAATCATTGACCTGCTTGAACCGGTCGAGATCGATCACCATCACCGTCGGCCGCAGGCTCGGCATGGTCTTGGCAAAGGTCGCGACCGCATTGAGCCGGTCCATGAACAGCTTGCGGTTGGGCAGGCCGGTGAGATTGTCGTGCACGGAATCGTGCAGCATGCGCTCTTCGGCGTTCTTGGTCTCGGTGACGTCGGTGAGGGTGCCGACGACACGGGAGACCTCGCCGTCGGAGCCGACGACTGGCCGCGCCTTCAGCGCGAAGCACATGTAATGCCCGTCCGGGGTGCGAAGGCGGAAATCCTGCACAAGGCGGCCGCGGCGCTGGTCGAGCACGCTGTCGAGGGCGGCGCGGAAGCGGTCCTGATCGAGCGGATGCAGCACTTCGAGCCATTTCGCGGCCGGGCCTTCCAGCGTACCGCGCTTGAGGCCGAGCAAGCTCTCGGTTTCGGGGCTGGTGAAGACCTTGTCCGCGGAGACGTCCCAGTCCCAGATCAGGTCGCCGGAGCCGACCAGCGCCAGTGCCCGGCGTTCGACATCCGACACGATACCCTGGCTGGCGCCTCCGCCGGCGAAGGCATGCTGCATCACCGTGAAGCCGATCAGCATCACGATCAGCACCAGGCCGCCGAGCAGGGCCGGGCCGACGATGTCGTTGGTGACGCTGCCCGCCACGGTCATGCCCGCAGCCACCACCCAGACCACCAGCAGGAACCAGGTCGGGATCAGCAGCACTGCGCGATCGAAGCTGTGGGTCGAGAGATAGACGATCAGGGCGAATCCGGCGAAGGCGATCAGCACCAGCGATATTCGCGCGATGCCCGAGGCGACGGCAGGATCGAATAGCGCCAAGGCGACCAGCGAGCCGAGAAAGACCAGCCAGCCGATGGTGATATGCGAATAGCGTACGTGCCAGCGCGACAGGTTCAAATAGGCGAACAGGAAGACCAGCAGCGTCGCCGCGAGGATTGCCTCGCCCGAGGCGCGCCACACCCGCTCGGCGCCGGCCGACATGTCGAGCACCTTGCCCCAGAAGCCGAAATCGACGCCGATATAGACCAGCACCGCCCAGGCCAGCGCCGCCGCGGCCGGGAACATGATGCTGCCCTTGACCACGAACAGGATAGTCAGCACCAGCGCCAGCAGGCCGGAAATGCCGATGATGATGCCCTGATAGAGCGTGAAGGAGTTGACCTTGTCCTTGTAGGCATCGGGCTCCCACAGATAGAGCTGGGGCAGCTTGTCGGTGCGCAGTTCGGCGACGAAGGTGATCACCGAGCCCGGGTCGAGGGTGACGCGGAAGATGTCCGCGGTGGCGCTCTCCTGGCGTTCGGGCCGGTCACCCGTCGATGGGGTGATGGTGGCGATCCGCGAGGTGCCGAGATCGGGCCACAGCAGGCCCGAGGAGACGATCCGGTAATGCGGCGCGACGATCAGTCGGTCGAGCTGGTCGTCAGAGTTGTTGGCGAGCGCGAACACTACCCAGCTCTGGCCGCCCTCGCGGGCGCGGACCTCGATGCGGCGAACGATGCCGTCGGGCCCCGGCGCCGTGGAGACCTGGATGCGGTCGGTATCGCTGTGCTGGTAGTCGAGAATGCCGGTGAGGTCGATCGCGGGCGCGTCGCCGCGGACGCTGACGGCGTCAACGGCGTGCGCGGCAGGCGCAACGGCGAGCATCATGAGGCCGAGCGCGGCAAGCGCCAGGCACCTGATCAGTCGCAATGGAAAGCTCTCCGCGTTTCTGTGCCCGGTGTCCTCAACTTCGCCGATTGTCGAAGCGAACCCTCATACGAAGATCAGAACCTGAAAGACGCCAGCATCATGATGATTTCGGCGCCGAGCCGGCATGCGCATCGAAGACCCCATCAGCGTGGGAATGCGAGCGCGAAATCAGCCGCACCGAAGTGAGTGATCAATGGCATGAAACCGATGCAAAACCAAGGGGTTCGCCGAATCCTCGCGTCAGACCGTGAGCACAATTTTGCCAACATGTTGACTTGTCTCCATCCGGCGATGGGCATCTGCTGCCCTTTCCAGAGGGAAACTGCTGTCCATCAATGGCTTGACCCGGCCATCGCGAAGCAAGGGCAAGACTTTGGTGGTAATCGCTTCCACCATCGCGGCCTTGTCGGCGACGGACCGCGGCCGCAATGTCGAGCCGGTATGGACCAGCCGCTTGATCATCAGCTTGGTGAAGTTGACCGTCGCTTTCGGTGAGCCGAGGAAGGCGATCTGGACGATGCGGCCGCCGACGGCGGCGGCATCGTAATTGCGCTCGATGTAGTCACCGCCGACCATGTCGAGGATGACGTCGACACCGGCCTTGCTGGTGAATTCCCGCGTCACCGCGACGAAATCCTCGGTCTTGTAGTTGACGGCGCGATCGGCTCCGAGCTTGAGGCAGGCCTCGGCCTTCTCTGCAGAGCCGACGGTGACGACGACCCTGGCTCCAAATGCCTTTCCGAGCTGGATCGCCATGGTGCCGATGCCGGATGATCCGCCATGCACGAGCAGGGTCTCGCCGGCTTTAAGGCCGCCGCGCTCGAAGACGTTGTGCCACACCGTCATCAGGGTCTCCGGCGTGGCGCCGGCCTCGGCCATGGAGAAGGCCTCCGGCACCGGCATGGCGTGGCTGTCGGGGGCGAGGCAGTACTGGGCGTAGCCGCCGCCGGCGACCAGCGACATCACCTTGTCGCCGAGCTTGTGACGAATAACCTCCGAGCCGAGCGACACGACCTCGCCGGCCACTTCCAGCCCGGGCAGATCGCTGGCCCCCGGCGGCGGCGGGTAGACGCCGCTGCGCTGGGCGACGTCGGGCCGGTTGACCCCCGCCGCGGCGACCTTGATCAGAATATCGTGAGGCCCCGGCTGCGGCAGCGGCCGGGTCTCCGGAATCAACACCTCCGGGCCACCGGGCTTGCTGATGCCGACGGCGGTCATTTGGGCGGGCAGCTTGTCCATGGCGATATCCTTAGGCTTCCGGAGGGGTCTGTCTTGGCTTGTATCTGTCTTGGTTTGTGTTGGGTCTGTCTGCGGCTATGGTCCCGTCCGCCTGCTTAGTCAGCCAGATCGGCACTGGCAACAGAGCCGGCGCGGCCTTTTCCGCGGGGCCATCGGTCGTAGCCAGGGACCGGGAGTTAGCCCCGCTCAATGGGCGGAACCGGTCCAGGCGGCCGACGGGAGAGCCGGCAGACAGGAGGAAATCGGATGGCACGCGACGACGACGAGGCGCCCAGGCGCAAGGTCACCCACGACATCGGCCAGGATATATCGCTGTTGTCGGTCGGCGAGATCGAGGCGCGGATAGGGCTCCTGCGTGAGGAGATCGCCCGTCTCGAGACGGCGCTGGGCGGCAAGCGCGCCTCGCGCGATGCCGCCGATCGCTTCTTCAAATCCTGATCGACCGGCCGCGAGGTGACTGCAATCCGTCCGGCTAGCGCGGTGGATCTGACGCTCGTACGAAGAGCTCGCTGCAATGCTAAAAAAGCCTGAACGAAATTATTCATTTACGACGAATTAAGCTTTCCCAGTCATTACTGGCGCCGTCCTTCGTGGACACCGAGTGGCTCCTGTCCACTCTGTTTGACGCCTCCCTGTTATCAACTTTTCAAAGCCGCCGGAAACGGCGGCTCTTTTTTGTTTTTTCGCCGGTGCCGTCACGCCGCCGGAAACCATATCTCATGTTTACATTTGTCCCTGCTGGACTCCGCGGTCCGGCCGCGCAATGATTTGTTCATCATATTTTGGCGTGCAGTTGAGTGAGGCGTTAACCATGTCGGGTACCGTGCGCAGCGAGGCCGATCTCGTGATGTTCAGCGAGCGGCTGGCCAATTCCGCGGCTTTCAATACGCTGTTTCGCGAAGGCATGGATCTCGTGGAGGAGACCGCAGCCTATCTCGACGGCGCCGGCCGCAGCGAGGCCAAGGAGCTGGAGCGCGCCGTCAGCCTGACCTACGCTACCGAGAGCATGCGCCTGACCACACGGCTGATGCAGCTCGCTTCGTGGTTGCTGCTGCACCGCGCGGTGAAGGAAGGCGAGATGTCGCTGGCCCAGGCCAATCGCGAGAAGACCAAGGTCAAACTCACTGCATCCGATCCGGGCGCGCGCGACTTGATCGAGAAGCTGCCCGCTGCGCTGCAGGACCTCATCGAGCGCTCGATGGCGTTGCAGGCGAAGGTCCGCCGGCTCGATCAGACCATGCATGCTCCCGCGCCCGATGCTGCGGTCATGGGCAATCCTCTGGTGCCCCAGCTCAACGCGCTCAAGGCGGCCTTCGAGCAGTAATGGTGGAGTGCCGCTGCCCGCACCGCACCAACGAAAAACGCCCCGGCCGAGCCGGGGCGTTTCGTGTTTGAGGCGTTCGTGATCAGGGTGGTCTCGGACGATGTCCCCGGCGCGACCGGTCTGTCGAGGATGCGACGGCGGCGCTGGGTGTCGGCCGGGCTTCCTTACTTCATAAGGCCGGAGAACTTCTTCTGGAACCGCGAGACGCGGCCGCCGCGGTCGAGGATCTGCTGCTGACCGCCGGTCCAGGCCGGGTGCGACTTGGAGTCGATATCGAGGTTCAGCGTGTCGCCTTCCTTGCCGTAGGTCGAGCGGGTCAGGAATTCGGTTCCGTCGGTCATGACGACCTTAATCGTATGATAATTCGGGTGAATTTCGGCTTTCATGGCAAATCCTCAATGCGCGCGAAAAGCGCAGCCAGTCGTTTTTCGGTTTGTCGGGGACGAATTTGGGCCGCTCTATATCGCAGGATGGCTGCGGAGACAAGCTGGGGGCCGACCGGGGGCGGCCGGTAACGGCGAGGCATGGCATTCCGTTTGCTTCCACGACCGGCCCCGCTTATCTGAGGCGGCGCGTGGGCCATCAGGACGGCGGTCGAACAGATATGAGTGCGCTTGAACATGAGGCGGCCCCCGCTGCCGTCGGGACAACCGAAGTCGAGACTGAAACCCGGCGACGCCGGGGCTTGCGGTTGCGGCCGTTGCTGGCCCTGGCACCCTACGTGGCGCGTTATCGCGGCCAGGCCGTTGCCGCCCTGATCGCCCTGATCATCGCTTCGCTGGCGACCCTCGCCGTGCCGATCGCGGTCCGGCGGATGATCGATCTCGGCTTCAGCCCGTCGGGCGTCGCCCTGATCAATAGCTATTTTGGCCTGATGATTGTCGTGGTCGCGGTTCTGGCTCTGGCCAGTGCCTCCCGCTACTACCTCGTGATCACCCTCGGTGAGCGGATCGTCGCCGACCTGCGCCGCGACGTCTTCAGTCACCTCACCTCGCTGTCGCCGGCTTTTTTCGACGTCAGCCATTCCGGCGAGCTGGTGTCCCGCCTGACCGCCGACACCACCCAGATCAAATCCGCCGTCGGCGCCTCGGTGTCGATCGCGTTGCGCAACATGGTGCTGTTCATCGGCGCTTCCACCATGATGGTGGTGACGAGCCCGCGACTGTCGGGCTTCGTGCTGGCGGTGATCCCGCTGATCGTTCTGCCGCTGGTCGCCTTCGGCCGTCGGGTGCGCAAGCTGTCGCGCGGCGCCCAGGACACGCTGGCCGATGCATCGTCCTATGCGTCAGAGCTGATCGGCGGCATCCGTACCCTGCAGGCATTCACCAACGAGGGCCTCGCCAAGACCCGGTTCGGCGCCGAAGTCAGTCGCGCCTATGATGCGGCCCGCCAATCCACCTTGGCGCGGGCGGTGCTCACCGCGATCGTCATCTTCCTGATCTTCTCCAGCGTGGTGGCGATCCTCTGGGTCGGATCCCACGATGTGCTGAGTGGTCACATCACCGCCGGCCGGCTCAGCCAGTTCGTGCTTTACGCCGCCTTTGCCGCCGGCGGTCTCGGCGAACTCAGTCAGGTCTGGGGCGAAATTTCGGCCGCCTCCGGCGCTTCGGAGCGGTTGTTCGAACTGCTGGGCGTGAAGCCGGCGGTCGCCGCGCCGGCCGCGCCGCGCCAGTTACCGGTGCCTGCCCGCGGCGACATCGCCTTCGATCACGTCCGCTTCGCCTATCCGACGCGGCCCGACCACGTGGCGGTCGATAATGTGTCGTTATCGGTACGCGCCGGCGAGCGCATCGCGGTGGTCGGCCCATCGGGCGCCGGCAAGAGCACGCTGTTTCACCTCCTGCTGCGCTTTTACGATCCGAACTCCGGTAGCATCGGCTTCGACGGGGTGCCGGTGCGCGAGGTGACGCCCCAGGATTTGCGGGCGCGCATCGCCCTGGTGGCGCAGGATGCGGTGGTCTTCACCGGCAGTGCCCGCGAGAACATCCGTTTCGGCCGCCCCGATGCCAGCGACGCCGAGGTCGAGCGCGCCGCCGAGCAGGCCCACGCCACCGAGTTCATCCGCCGCCTGCCCAAGGGCTTCGACACCGAACTCGGCGAGCGCGGCGTGACATTGTCCGGCGGCCAGCGCCAGCGTATCGCCATTGCCCGCGCCATCCTGCGCGACGCCCCATTGCTGCTGTTGGACGAGGCAACCTCGGCCCTCGACGCCGAAAGCGAGACGCTGGTGCAAACCGCGCTGGAAGACCTGATGCGCCAGCGTACCACGCTGGTGATCGCGCATCGTCTGGCCACGGTGCTGTCCTGCGACCGCATCCTGGTGATGGACCAGGGCCGCATCGTCGAGGAAGGCACCCACGCCTCCCTGGTTGCCGCCGGCGGCCTCTATGCCAAGCTGGCGCGGCTGCAGTTCGAGGGCGTCTGAACGAGCGGCGTCGGAGGTTACAGCGTCCAGCGCATCCGTTTCACCGGCCGCCCGGAGGTCGGATTGACGTCGGCGCCGTCGTCGGCAAAGCCGTGCTTGCGGTAGAAGCCGATGGCGCGGCCATTGTCGGCATTCACCAGCAGCGTGATCCCGGCCGGTGACAGACGCTTGGCCTCGTCCATCAGGTTCGCCGCGACCTCGGTGCCCCAGGCTTCGGGCCCGACCACGAGTTGGTCGAGATAGCCGGAACCATCGATGGTGACGAACCCCAGCATCGCGGTGCCGCGTTCCGCCACGACGATGCGGGCGCGCGGCACCAGTTCGGTCGCCCAGCGGGCGCGCCACCAGGCCTCGCGGGCGGCGAAGTCGATGGCGGGATAGGCGACCTGCCAGGTGTGGCGCCACAGGGTGATGGCGGCCTCTTCGTCGGCGGCCTGATAGGGGCGCAGCGTGACCGCGCCGAGGGAGGAGGTCATCAACGTTCGGTCAGCTTGAGTTCGATGCGGCGGTTGCGGCGGTAGGCGTCTTCCGTCGTGCCGGTATCGAGCGGCTGGAATTCAGCAAAGCCGGCGGCGACGAGACGTTGCGGCGACACGCCCTTGGAGATCAGATACTGCACCACCGAAATGGCGCGGGCCGACGACAGCTCCCAGTTCGACTTGAATTGCGAACTGGCGATCGGCCGCACGTCGGTATGGCCGTCGACCCGCAGCACCCAGGCAATCTCGGACGGGATCTTCGCCTCCAGATCGGTGAGCGCGCCGGCGAGTTGATCGAGTTCGGCGCGGCCTTCAGGCAGCAGCTGCGCCTGGCCAGAGTCGAAGAAAACTTCCGACTGGAACACGAAGCGGTCGCCGACGACGCGGATGTCTGGCCGGTTGCCCAGGATGGCGCGCAGCCGGCCGAAGAATTCGGAACGGTAGCGCGACAATTCCTGGACCCGTTGTGCCAGGGCGACATTGAGCCGCTGGCCAAGATCGGCGATGCGGGTCTGGGATTCCTTGTCCTTGCGTTCGGACGCATCGAGCGCCTGTTCCAGCGCCGCGAGCTGGCGGCGCAATGCACTGATCTGCTGGTTCAGCACTTCGATCTGGGCCAGCGCGCGGGCCGAAACCTGCTTCTCGGAATCGAGCGCCTTGCCGAGTTCGGCGGTGCGGCCGGCTGCGTCGTTGCCGGCGCTGGCGAGCCCCTCATAAAGGCCCTTCACCCGGTCGCGCTCGGTTTCGGCCGCGGCGAGGCTGGCGCGCATCTGGCTGAGCGCGTCTTCCAGATTGGATTTGCCGGTCTTCTCCAGCGACAACAGTTCGTTGAGCTGGGCGATCTGGGCGTTGAGCTTCTCCAGTGCCTTATCCTTGCCGCTGACTTCCTGGGACAAATAGAACTGCACCACAAGGAAGACAGAGAGCAGGAAGACGATGGCCAGCACCAGTGTCGACAGCGCATCGACGAAACCGGGCCAGTAATTGAAGCCGGTCTCCGACCGGCGGCGAGCCAGCGCCATAGCGGTTCCTTTAGTTCTGCTCGGGCTGGCGCGCGAGCCGCTCGAGCAGCTTTTTGATCTCGCGGTTCTGCTCGCCCTGGCCGTCGGCCCATTCACGAATCATCTGCTGTTCGGTGCGCATGTGCTGCACCAGGCCCTGGATCGCGTCGGCGAGATTGGCCATGGCGCTGGTGGAGGCGCGGTTCGAGCCCATCTCCTCGACGGTGCCGCGCAATCGTTCGATGGCATCGCGCATCTCAAGACCCTGGCGCGTTGCGACCGCAGGCGGGGAGCCCTGATCGGAGTATTCCCGCACGGTGCCGGCGAGCCAGTCTTCGAGCTCGGTATAGAACCGGTTCTGGGCCTGGCTCGATTGCAGGTCGAGGAAGCCGAGGATCAGCGAGCCGGCGAGGCCGAACAGCGACGACGAGAATGAGATGCCCATGCCGCCGAGCGGGGCGGCAAGACCCTCCTTCAGCGTATCGAACATGGCGCCGGCTTCGCCGCCAACCTTGAGTCCGTCGATCACGCGCCCGACCGACCCGACCGTTTCGATCAGCCCCCAGAAGGTGCCGAGCAGGCCGAGAAACACCAGCAGTCCCGTCATATAACGCGAGATGTCGCGGGCCTCGTCGAGGCGCGTGGCGATCGAATCGAGCAGGTGCCGCATGGTCTGCTGGGTGATGCTCATGCGGCCAATCCGGTCGCCGAGGATGGCGGCCATCGGGGCGAGCAGCGTCGGCCGGCGGTCGATGGCAAGGCCGGGATCGGCGATGCGGAAACTATTGACCCACCGCACTTCGGGGAACAGCCGGATCACCTGGCGGAAGGCGAGGATGGTGCCGATCAGCAGCACCGCACCGATCAGGGCATTGAGGCCGGGATTGGCGAGGAATGCGGTCCAGATCTGCTTGTAGAGAACGACCACCACGAGGGCGCAGAGAATCAGGAAGACCAGCATGCGGACCACAAAGATCCGCGGCGCTGACAGTTTTGTCGGGGCGATGTCGTCCGCGATGCGGGCCGGGGAGGGAGACGCCATGGCGGGGTCTTGAGTTCCTTGCGCGAGAGGGCTGTGGGCTCCCAATATGGCATAGCGGCGGCGGGAGGAAAGGTCGAAAGCCTTGCCTCGAAAGCGCGCGAATCGGAAGGCCGATCCGGCGCTTCGTGATTTGGTAACGGGCGGATATATCGGCCGTGTGATGCCGGTTCGCCGCTGCGCCATCGTGGTTCCGGCGTCGTCACAACAAGGCGCTTGCGCAGTGCAGCAAATGTGCTGACCCGATCGAGGCGAACGTGTTTGCGTTGCTACTTGCGAGCGGTTCTCTGTCGACGGACTGCTGGCTGCAGGATTTGCGGCCAAGCCCGCTTCTCCGCTGCCTACATTCTGCTCGGCTTGCCCGAATCTGCGGCGTCGGTACGCCCTGTTTCCATTGAAAGTCGTCAAATCCCGGACCCGGCGAGGAACTGGCCGGTTCCAACCAATGGCATGGAATTTGGATTGCCCCAGGGGACGCGCGACCGCCGGGAGGCCGGCCGGACGTCGCACGAAGCCAATCGGGAGCGAACTTGACTTGGGGAGAGAAGATGGCGCGGCCGGCAGCACTGGAGCTCGTATGCGTCACGAAGCGCTACGGTGAAACGATTGCGGTGGATCGGATTGATCTCAAGATTCCTGCCGGGACCTATTGTTGCCTGCTCGGTCCGTCAGGGTGTGGCAAGACCTCAACGCTGCGGATGATTGCCGGTCACGAGGCGGTGTCCGAAGGTGACATCTTGCTGGGACCGGCGAACGTCACCGATCTGACTCCGGCCCGCCGCGGCACGGCGATGATGTTTCAGTCCTACGCGCTGTTCCCGCATCTCTCGGTTCTCGACAACGTTGCCTTCGCCCTGAAGATGCGCGGCGTCGATCGGCGCACGCGCCACGCCAAGGCCATGGAGCTTCTGCGTCTGGTCGCCATGGATGGTTATGCGGGGCGCCTGCCGGCGCAACTGTCAGGTGGGCAGCAACAGCGTGTCGCGCTCGCTCGCGCACTGATCACCGAGCCGCAGATCCTGCTCCTGGACGAGCCGCTGTCGGCGCTCGATCCCTTCTTGCGGGTCAGGATGCGCAGCGAACTCAAGCGCCTGCAGCGTGAGCTCGGAATCAGCTTCATCCACGTCACCCATGGCCAGGACGAGGCCATGGCGCTGGCGGATCTGGTCGTGCTGATGAAGGGCGGCAAGATCGAGCAGATGGGCACGCCGCGCGAGGTGTTCAATCGACCACGCACCGAATTCGTGGCGCGTTTCATCGGCAGCCACAATGTGATCGCCACGGCATCAGGCAAGATCGCGGTGCGCGCTGATCAGGTGCGCCTCAACCATGCCGGGAGCGCACGCGAGGGTCTGTCGGTCGTCGCCTCGGTCGCCGAGATCGAATATCAGGGCACCTCCGTGCTCGTCATGTTGAAGGCCGGCGACGGCGCCGACCTGACGGTGCAACTGAGCGAAGAGGATTTCGACAGGAGCCCGGTCGAGATCGGGACGCGTGTGCTGGCCGACTGGGAGCCGGGCGCGGTGCATGTTCTCGGATGAAGCGATCGAGGCCGGTTCGAAGCAAATGGCGCCGAAGCGGAAGCATCGTCCGCCATGACGTCTGAAGACAGCGGTAGCTGCTATCGTGATCCCGTTCCGCTTCCGCCCCGCAGTTCGAGAATATCCAGCTCAAGAATACAACAAGGAGACAGGCAAGATGAGCAAGAGGTCCGATATCAAGGCGGGCATCAGTCGGCGCAATGTTCTGAAGGGAGCCGCTGGAATTGCCGGGATCGCCGCCGGATCCGGTGCGATCACCGGCTTCCCCTATGTCAGGGCCGCCGAACCGAAAGTGCTGCGGTATCTTGGCACGGCGGTCAACGAAGGCGATCTGATCGGTACGCAATGCCTGAAGGACACCGGCATCAAGCTCGAGTACGTCACCGCAACGACCGATGACGTCACCAAGCGCGTCATCACCCAGCCGAATTCCTTCGACGTCCTGGACACTGAATACTTCTCTCTGAAGAAGCTGGTGCCGTCGGGCAATATCCTCGCGCTCGACGCCAGGAAGATCAAGGAATTCGACAATATCACCCCGGTCTTCACCAAGGGCCAGCTGCCGAATGGCAAGAAGATCGGCGGCCAGGGCACGGCGCCGTGGAAGGTGCTCTATCTCGAGGGCAAGGATTCGAAGGTCTTCTCCAAGACGCCGACGGAATACGTGACCTTGATTCCGACGGTCTACAATGCCGACACGCTGGGTATCCGCCCCGACCTGATCAAGCGTCCGATCAATTCCTGGGCCGAGCTGCTGAACCCTGAATTCAAGGGCAGGGCGTCGATCCTCAACATCCCTTCGATCGGCATCATGGACGCAGCAATGGTGGTGGAGGCCACCGGCCAGTACAAATATGCCGACAAGGGCAACATGACCCGGGCCGAGATCGATCTCACCATGAAGATCCTGACCGAAGCGAAGAAAGCCGGCCAGTTCCGCGCCTTCTGGACCGACTTCAACCAGTCGGTCAATCTGATGGCATCGGGCGAGACGGTGATCCAGTCGATGTGGTCGCCGGCCGTGACCGCGGTCCGCAAGAAGGGCGTGCCCTGCGTCTTCCAGCCGCTCAAGGAGGGCTATCGCAGCTGGGCATCCGGCTTCTGCGTGTCAAAAGGCGTCAGCGGCGCCAAGCTCGAATGGGCCTATGAATTTGTCAATTGGTTCCTCTCCGGCTGGCCGGGCGCCTATCTCAATCGCCAGGGTTACTATTCGGCGGTGCTCTCCACCGCGCAGAAGAACATGGAGCCCTACGAATGGGCTTACTGGATGGAGGGCAAACCCGCCGAAAGGGATATCAAGGCGCCCGATGGCTCGCTGCTGGAAAAGGCCGGCACGGTACGGGACGGCGGATCCTACGACGAGCGGATGGGCAACGTCGCCTGCTGGAACGCGGTGATGGACGAAAACGACTACATGGTCCGCAAGTGGAATGAATTCATCGCGGCATAGTGCGAGCAGTCCCGCCCGCGCACCTGATCGCGGGCGGTCTTGCCGCCCGTTCGCCTCCTCCGTTCGACTGAGTCGGGAATGTTAGAGACTTCGTTTCGTCAGAGGGCCATCGGCTGGCTGCAGGCCGGGCCGATGGTGATCATCTTCGTTGGATTCTTCCTGATCCCGCTCCTGTTCGTCATCGTCGTCAGTTTCTGGGATTACAATGACTACGAGATGCTCCCGGTCTTCTCCGGGCGCGGCTATACCGACACGTTCGAGAGCTGCCTCGATCAATTGCCGCAGTTCTGCACTATCTTGAGAACCTATGGTTCGACCCTGAAGTTCTGTCTCATCGTCTGGTCGCTCACGCTGGTGATCGGGTTCACCGTCGCCTATTTTCTTGCCTTCCACGTGCGGTCCAGGACCTGGCAGATCGGTTTGTCGCTTCTGTGCACCATTCCGTTCTGGACCTCGAACGTGATCCGCATGATCGCCTGGATTCCGCTCCTGGGACGCAACGGCCTTGTCAACAACGCGCTGGTGGGTCTGAAGATCGTCGATCGACCGCTTGAGTGGCTTCTGTTCTCGGAGTTCTCGGTCGTTCTCGCCTTCGTCCACCTGTTCACGTTCTTCATGGTGGTGCCGATCTTCAATTCCATGATCCGCATCGACAAGGCGTTGATCGAGGCGGCCTATGACTCAGGCGCCAGCGGCTTCCAGACACTCGTCAACGTCGTCATCCCGTTGTCGAAGCCCGGCATCGTCATCGGCTCGATCTTTGTCATCACGATCGTCATGGGCGACTTCATCACCATCGGGGTGATGGGCGGCCAGCAGATCGCGTCGGCCGGCAAGATCATCCAGACGCGATTGGACGCCATTCAGTTTCCGGCGGCCGCCGCCAACGCGGTGATCCTGCTCGCCGCCACCATGATGATCATTGCCGCCATGACCCGGCTGGTCGACATCCGCAAGGAGCTCTGAGACACATGAGGGAAGGGCGCTCGCGCGCGTTCTACGTCTTGGCGGCATTTTTCGCCGCTTATGTGCTGTTTCTCTACGGACCGATGATCGCAATTTTCACGCTCTCCTTCCAGGGACCGGACGGCGGGCTGACCTTTCCGATGAACGGAATCTCGCTGCACTGGTTCGAGCATCTGTTCTTCGCCGGCACCGGCATCGTCGACATCGGCGCCTCGTTCGTGCGTTCGGCCAAACTAGGTCTCGTGGTCGCGCTGCTGACGATGGTGATTTCGGTCGCGGCGGGCATGGCTTTTCGCAAGGGCTTTCGCGGCCAGGCGCTGGTGTTCTACCTTGCGATTGCGTCTTTGATCGTGCCCTCGATCATCACCTCGCTCGGCATCGCGCTCGAGTTCCGGCTGTTCGACGACTGGATCAAGGCCCACGCCGCGGCGCTGCCGGCATTCGTCGGGCAGGATTTCTCGACGTCCATGGGACTGCTGACCTCCGGGCTTGCGGCGCATCTGACCTGGACCCTGCCATTCGGGCTCCTGATCATGTTCGCCGTCTTCAATCGCTTCGATCGGCGCTACGAGGAAGCGGCGCGCGATCTCGGCGCGACGCCCTGGCAGACGTTCCGGCATGTGGTGCTGCCGATCATCCTGCCCTCGGTCGTCGGCATCGGCCTGTTCGGCTTCACGCTGTCATGGGACGAGATCGCCCGCTCCAGCCAGGCCATCGGTCCGGTGAACACGCTGCCGCTCGATCTGCAGGGGCTGACCACCACGGTGACAAATCCCGACATCTACGCGTTGGGAACGGCGACCACCGGGGTCTCGCTGGTCGCGATCGGGCTCGCGCTGTTCGTGATTGTCTTCCTGCAGCGGCGACGTTCCCGTCAGGGGGAGCCATGAGAATCCATATCGTCAACCCGAACACGACGCGGTCGATGACCGACAAGGTCGCGGCTGCCGCCCGGGCGGTCGCCGGCCCCGGGGTCGAAATCCTGGCTGATCAGCCGGCCATGGGGCCGGCCTCGATCGAGGGCTATTATGACGAGGCCTTCGCCATTCCCGGCATGCTGGCGTGCATTCGTGCCGCCGAATCCCAGGGTGTCGCCGGCCATGTGATCGCATGCTTCGACGACACCGGACTCGATGCCGCCCGCTCGGTCTGCACGACGCCGGTGATCGGCATCGGCGAGGC
This sequence comes from Bradyrhizobium sp. WD16, assembly GCF_024181725.1. Taxonomy (NCBI): domain Bacteria; kingdom Pseudomonadati; phylum Pseudomonadota; class Alphaproteobacteria; order Hyphomicrobiales; family Nitrobacteraceae; genus Bradyrhizobium; species Bradyrhizobium sp. WD16. The sequence goes on from NZ_CP028908.1 coordinate 2,215,393, forward strand.
CGCCTATCACGTCGCCAGCCTCGTGGCGGGACGGTTCTCGGTCGTGACGACGCTGTCGCGATCAATTCCCGCGCTTGAGCACAACCTTCATCGCTATGGGCTGGCCGCCCGTTGCGCGCGCGTCCGCGCTGCTGAGGTCGAGGTGCTGGCGCTGGAAAACGCGGGCTTAGCTGCGGCGGCGCGGGTTTCTGCTGAGATCGCGGCGGCTGTCGCCGAGGATCGTGCCGAGGCGATCGTGCTCGGCTGTGCCGGGATGGCCGATCTCGCCGCCGAATTGTCTAAAGAGCATGGCCTGCCGGTCATCGATGGCGTCGCCAGCGCCACCGCATTGGTGGAGGCCCTGGCGCGTGTCGGAGCAAGAACGTCCAAGCTCGGCGGATACGCGATGCCGCTGACAAAAGCCTATACCGGCAGCTTCGCAGGGTTTGCGCCCTAGTGTGGCGTCTCGCAATTGCCTACCGCCTTTGCGGCCAGTCTCTCGTAGGCAATTGCGAGACATAAGCCACACTAGCGCTTTGATTTTTCTAGTGTCCTTATGTCTCCGAATTACCGTGCGAGCGTGAGGCAAATGGAGCGGTAATTCGGAGACAGGACACTAGAGCCTCCGTTCCGATGGAATCGGAGCGGAGGCTCTAGATTTTTGTTTTGACGCGTTTTCTTCGCGCGCACGAGTGGTCCGATTCCGACATTCGCATCCCATTTTGGGCTACGTGGCTGCCAATGTTAGACTCCACGAAGTGCCGCCGCTTCAGTTGACGATCTTGAGCAGCTTCACCAGTTCGCGGTGGATCATCTCGTTGCCACAGATGACGTCACCGGTGGCGAGCGGATCGTCGTTGCCGAGCATGCCCGAGACGGTGCCGCCTGCTTCCCGGACCATCAGGATGCCAGCCGCGATGTCCCAGGGCTGCAAATCACGCTCCCAATAGCCGTCGAAGCGACCGGCAGCGACGGCGGCGAGATCGAGCGCCGCGGAGCCGAAGCGACGCAGGCCGGCCACGCGCGGCATCACCGTTCCCAGCTCCTTGTGGGCAAGGACGAGGTCGCCGCGACCGAGATGGGGCAGGCCGCAGGCGATCACGCTTTCGTTGAGCTGCTTGCGACCGGCGACGCGCAACCGGTGGTCATTGAGGAAGGCGCCCTTGCCGCGCTCGGCGATATAGAGCTCGTCATTGGCGGGATTGTAGATCACGCCGGCGATCACGGCATCGTCGCGCTTCAGGCCGATGGAGATCGCGAATTGTGGGATGCCGTGGAGGAAATTGGTGGTGCCGTCGAGCGGATCGACGATCCAGGTATGGGTTTTGTCGGTGCCCTCGCGCACCCCGCCTTCCTCGCCGACAAAGCCGTAGCCCGGCCGCGCCTTGGATAGATCGGCGTACAGCATCTCCTCGGCGCGCTTGTCCGCTGCGCTGACGAAGTTGGCCGGGCCCTTCATCGAGACCTGCAGATTCTCGATCTCGCCGAGGTCGCGTTTGAGGCTGCGGCCGGCGCGGCGCGCGGCTTTCACCATGACGTTCATGAGGGCGGAATGGATCATGGCAGGCTTTCGCGGTAGCGCTGGTTGGGGGCGTTCTGGTGGCGTGAACGGTTGGAGAAGGTTGGGTGCCCTGCGGCGGGCGGCGCGTCAAGAGCCGAACGTGAGCGTGGCGGATCGCCTAAGTGGCGAGTGTCCCAGTTCTAACGTTCGTATTCCCTTGCAGCGAGCACTTCTACGAACGTTAGAACCAAAGGGACACTAGTGTGGCGTCTCGCAATTGCCTATGCCCTTCGCGGCAAGCCCCTGTAGGCAATTGCGAGACATAAGCCGCACTAGCTTTTTGATTTTGCTAGTGTCCTGATGTCTCCGAATTACCGTGCGAGGGTGAGGCAAATGAAGCGGTAATTCGGAGACAGGACACTAGCATCATGATGATTCTAGTGCGGTTTTGGTTCTAGCGCGCGTACAGAGAACCCACTCCCAATGCTGATATGAGCGTCCGGTCCGCCGCACCAGGGTCATTTGCCGCCAAACCAGCGGCGTGCGCCGGCTTCGGCCTTGGCGCGGTCTTCCGCTGACAGCTTCCCCAATTCGGTATCCAGCGTCAGGTCGCCGTCGCCCCCTGCCTTGGCGATCAGGTGCCATTTCAGTCCCTCGACCTTGTCCTGGGGCGCGCCGATGCCGGTGACCAGGACGCGGGCGAGGCGGTTCTGGGCGATCGGGCTGCCCTGGCGCGCGGCCCGCCACAACAACTTGATCGCCGCGTCCTCGTCCTTGGGAATGCCGGCGCCGTTGAACAGCGCGATGGCATATTCGACTTCGGCGTCGAGATTGTTGGCGAGCGTCGCCTGCTGCAGCAGGCGCGCCGCCTCGGTTAGGTTCTTCTCGACGCCCCGCCCCTCCTTGTAGAAGGTCGCGAGCGCATATTGTGCCTCCGGACTGCCGACGTCGGCGGCCTGCCGGAACAGCTCGGCGGCACGCTTGACGTCCTGGGGAAAGGTCTGGCCTTCGAGATAGAGCAGGCCGAGATTGTAGGCGGCCGCCGCCTTGCCGAGCTTGGCCGCCGAAGCGAGCAGTTTGGCGCCTTCGCTGCGGTCTGCGGCGCCGCCACGGCCGGCGATGCGAAACATGGCCAGCGCGAACATCGCCTCGCGGTCGCCGCGATCGGCGGCCGCCTTGTACCACAGCGCGGCCTTGGCATCGTCGCGATTGGTGCCGAAACCGTTGGCATAAAGCTCGCCCAGCAAGGTCATGGCGTGGATATCGCCCTTCTCGTTGGCGCGCTGGGTCGCGATCTTGAGGGCCTGGCTGTACTGGCCGCGCTGATACGCGCCAAAGGCGAGGTCGACCCTGGGGTCGTCTGGCGGGGATGCGGCGGGGGCGGTGCTGCTGGCCGAAGGGGGCGATTTTGCCGGCTTGGTCTCGGTTGGCCTGGTCGTGGGTTTTGGCGCCCCGGGCTTCGACTCTGTGGGTTTGGCTTCGGCGGGCTTCTTCGATGCCGGCTTGGTCGGCGGCTTTTTTTCCGCTGCAGTCGGCTGCTGCACGCCGGGTGGCGTCAGCGAGATCTGGGCCGATGCAGGCAAGACGCCGAGCAGTGCGCCAGCGAGTGCTAGGGCGAACAACGACGTAAACCGCGAAGCCGACAGCGCCGAATATGTCGTTAGGCGCCGCTCATGGCGCAGTGTCATGCCGTGATTCCCGCGCCTTCCGCGAGCGCTGTGCCGAAGCCGCCGTCCGCGTTGGGGCCGATCGCCGCCTGCAGACCTTCGAGCGCGGCACGGGCGCCGCGATCATCGGACCAGACGAGGTCGTCGGCAAGGATGAAGTCGGCTCCAGCGGCAGCGAAGCCGGCCGCTTCCGTAAGGTTCGCCGCATAGCCGACGCAGGGCGGCTCAAACAACTCGGCCCACCATCCCAGCCTTTCGGCGATGGCGTCCGGTGCCGGGCGATGGCCCTTGTCGTCGGGTTCGCCGAACAGGACATAATCGGCGCCGATTTCGCCGGCGGTCATGGCTTCGTGTCGCATCGCAAGATGGCCGCAGCCGGCGATGCGGTCGGGCTTGAGGCTCGGCAGCGCCTCCTTGAGCGCCTCAATGCCACGCAGATGCGCGCCGTCGGCACCGGCGCGGGCGACGAGATCGGGCAGATTGTCCAGCAGGCAGGCCGCACCCGCCGCCTGGATCGGCTTCGCCAGCAATTTGGCGCGTTCGATCAAGCTGCGGGGATCGCTCGGCGCGAGCCGCACCAGAACCGCGGCAATGTCCAAGCCGGCAAGCAGGTCGGGCAGGCGAGCCGCCAGAGAGGCAGGGTCGTCCATGACCGGCGTCGCGAGATAGAGTCGCGGCGCCGGTCGGGATGAAGCCGGTTTCGACTTGCCGCTCACGCCGCCTGCTTCTTTTCCAGGTCGGCCTTCCACTCGCCCTTGGAGGCGAGGCTGTTCATGCGGGCCCGGTGGGTGAAGGCCTGCTGCGCGGCAGCGACATTGTCGGTCTTGCCCGACCAGGTCTTCTGCGGCGCCGCCTGAAGTGCGCGACCGTAGGAGAAGGTCAGGCCCCAGGGCAGGCCGCCGATGCGGCTCATGCCGTCGAGATGCGCGGTCGCTTCCTCGTCCGACTGGCCGCCCGACAGGAAGGCGATGCCCGGTACCGCGCTCGGCACGCAGGCCTTGAGCAGCTTCACGGTCTTGCTGGCGACTTCGTTGACCGAGGCCTTCTTTGCGCTCTTCTTGCCGGCGATCGCCATGTTCGGCTTGAGGATCATGCCTTCCAGCGCGACGCGCTGGTAGTAGAGTTGCTGGAACACCTCTTTGAGGACGAATTCGGTGACCTCGTAGCAGCGGTCGATGTCATGGTCGCCGTCCATCAGGACCTCAGGCTCCACGATCGGCACGATCTGCGCCGCCTGGCACAGAGCGGCGTAACGCGCCAGCGCGTGGGCGTTGGTCATGACCGCAGTGTAGCTCGGAATGCCTTGGCCGATATCGATCACTGCACGCCATTTGGCGAAGCGGGCGCCCTGCTCGTAGTATTTTTTCAGGCGCTCGGCGAGGCGGTCGAGGCCGACCGTGATCGTTTCGCCCGGGCAGCCGGGCAGCGCCTGGGTGCCTTCGTCGACCTTGATGCCGGGGATCGATCCGGCCTGCTCGATCAGCTTGACGAGCGGCGTGCCGTCCTTGGCCTTCTGCCAGATGGTCTCATCATAGAGGATGACGCCGGAAATGAATTGGGTCATCGCCTCTTTCGAGCGGAACAGCAGTTCGCGATAGTCGCGCCGACTGTCCTCGGTGGATTCGACGCCGATGACGTCGAAGCGCTTCTTGATGGTGCCCGAGGATTCGTCAGCGGCAAGAATGCCCTTGCCCGGTGCCACCATGGCGAGGGCCACCTTGTTGAGGTCTGCGAGGTTCATCGGGGTCTCCTGACTAAACGATGCGATCTGAAGCGAGATTTCGGTGATTCCGGGGCGGCCCGGCCGGATCGAGCTGATTTTACAACGCCGGCGCGGCCTTCACAAAGCGGCGCGTCACTTTGTCCGTGAACGCCTTGTTCGTGAGCAACGTGTTCTCGAGCATGGCGAGGCGTCGACGCCGGTCTTTAGGATTTCTTCAGCACGTCCACTCCGGGCAGCGGCTTGCCTTCCATCCATTCGAGGAAGGCGCCGCCGGCGGTGGACACGTAGGTGAACGCATCGGCGACGCCGGCCTGGTTCAGCGCGGCAACGGTGTCGCCGCCGCCGGCCACCGACACCAGCTTCTTCGCCTTGGTGCGCGCCGCAGCATGCTTGGCGGCGGCAACGGTGCCGGCGTCGAAGGGCGCCAGCTCGAAGGCGCCGAGCGGCCCATTCCACACCAGCGTGGCGGCGTCTTCGATGGCGGCGTTGACGCGATCGATGGAACGCGGGCCGATGTCGAGGATCATGCCATCTTCAGGGATGGCGTCGAGGCCATAGGCCTGCGACGGCGCATTGGCCTGGAAGTGATAGGCGACGACCGCGTCGACCGGCAGGATGATGGCACAGTTGGACGCTTCGGCCTTGGCGACAATGCGCTGCGCGGTCGGCGCCATCTCCTTCTCGGCCAGCGATTTGCCGATGTTCACGCCTTCGGCGTGCAGGAAGGTATTGGCCATGCCGCCGCCGATCACCAGGGCATCGACCCTGGTGACCAGATTTTCCAGGAGTTCGAGCTTGGTGGAGACCTTGGCGCCGCCGACGATGGCGATCACCGGCCGGGCGGGGCGCTCCAGGGCCTTCGACAGAGCCTCGAGTTCGGCCTGCATGGTGCGGCCGGCATAGGCTGGCAGCTTGTGGCCGAGGCCCTCGGTGGACGCATGGGCGCGGTGCGCGGCGGAAAAGGCGTCGTTGACCCAGATGTCGCCGAGCTTCGCCAGCGCGTCGACGAAGGCCGGATCATTGGACTCCTCGCCGGCGTGGAAACGGGTGTTCTCCAGGCACAGGACGTCACCGTCCTTCATTGCGGCGACGGCCCGCTCCGCCGCCTCGCCGATGCAGTCTTCAGCGAAACCGACCTTGCGCTTGAGCACGGAGGCGAGAACCTCCACGATGGGCTTGAGCGAATTCTTGGTGTCGCGACCCTTGGGCCGGCCGAAATGGGCCAGCAGGATCGCGCGGCCACCCTTATCGGCGATCTCGTTGATGGTCGGCGCGACGCGCTCGAGCCGCGTCACGTCGGTGACCTTGCCGTTGTCCATCGGGACGTTGAGGTCGACGCGCAGCAGCACGCGTTTGCCGGCAACGTTGACGTCGTCGAGGGTCTTGAATGTCTTGGTCATGGCGCAACCCGGATTGTTGTCGTGAGGCCACGGCGAGGCGCCGGGCCGGAGCAGGCCGAAGGCTCTTCCGAAGTTCCGTACGTCGCAGCTGTCACGACGTTCGGGAACCGCGGTGCTGGTCAGGCCCCTGACCGGCGGCCGTCCTGCGAGGCGAGGCCGGGCCGGAGGGGCATCGACGGTATCAAGAACTGCATCAAAAAGGTGCCGGACCGGGCGGTTCGGCACCTTGAGGTGATCAGATCAGCTTGCCGATCGCAACCGCGGTGTCGGCCATGCGGTTCGAGAAGCCCCATTCGTTGTCGTACCAGGACATCACCCGCACCAAAGTGCCGTTCTGGACCTTGGTCTGGTCAAGAGCGAAGGTCGATGAGTGGGCGTCGTGGTTGAAGTCGATGGAGACGTTGGGCGCGCTGGTGAATCCAAGGATACCCTTGAGCTCCTGGGCGGCAGCGCGTTTGACGGCCTCGTTGACCTCGTCCTTGGTGGTGCTCCTCTTGGCGACGATCTTGAGATCGATCACCGAGACGTTCGGAACCGGCACGCGGATGGAGACTCCGTCGAGCTTGCCGTTCAGTTCCGGCAGCACGAGACCGATGGCCTTGGCGGCGCCGGTCGAGGTCGGGATCATCGACATCGCTGCGGCGCGGCCGCGGTAGAGGTCCTTGTGCAGGGTGTCGAGGGTCGGCTGGTCGCCGGTATAGGCGTGCACCGTGGTCATGAAGCCGGTCTCGATGCCGATGGTGTCGTTGAGCACCTTGACCACCGGGGCAAGACAATTGGTGGTGCAGGAACCGTTCGACACGACGAGATGGTCGCGCTTGAGGGTCTGGTGATTGACGCCGTAGACGATGGTGGCGTCCGCGCCGTCGGCCGGGGCGGAGACCAGCACGCGTTTGGCGCCCGCGGTGAGATGGGCCGAGGCCTTCTCCTTGGCCGTGAAGATGCCGGTGCATTCCAGCGCGATGTCGACCCCGAGATCCTTCCACGGCAAGGTCGAAGGATCCTTCACCGCGGTGACCTTGATCTTGCCGGTGCCGAGATCGAGCGAGTCGCCCTCCACCGTCACTTCGCCCGGGAAGCGGCCGTGGACGGAATCGTAGCGCAGCAGATGGGCATTGGTTTCCACCGGCCCGAGATCATTGATGGCAACGACTTCGATATCGGTGCGCTTGGCCTCGAAGATGGCGCGCAGGACGTTGCGGCCGATGCGGCCAAACCCGTTGATCGCGACGCGGACTGCCATTCACTGATCTCCTCGCGGTTGGAATGCTGACACTGTGGGCTGCGTTTTGCCTTGAATGTGGCGTGGTTGCAACGTGCATGAGCGCTTGGGCAGCAAGGTGGCGCCCGAAACGGTTACCGAGCGCCCGGCACCGGTCGGAACCCTGCTCATTTGCGGCCGGCCAGTCGCGCCGCGGCGGCCTCCGCCGCCGCTTCAGCCGTAATGCCGAAGTGGCGATAGAGGTCCTTGGCCGGGGCGCTGGCGCCGAACGAATGCATGCCGATGAAGATTCCGTCCGGGCCGATCACGGCATCCCAGCCGAACCGCACGCCGGCTTCGATCGCTACCTTGACCGGTGCCGTGCCGATCACGGCGGCGCGGTCGGCCGCCTTGGCCTCGAGCAGGGCCTCGAGGCTCGGCACCGAGACGACGCGGGCGCGGATGCCGCGGGCAGCGAGAAGCTTGCGGGCCTCCACGGCCAGCGACACCTCAGAACCGGTGGCGAACAAGGACACCTGGGCCTCGCCCTCCGCCGGGACCAGCTCATAGCCGCCCGCGGTGCAGAGATTGGCGTCGCCGCCGGTGGTGCGCAGCGGCGGCAGGTTCTGGCGCGACAGCGCCAGTACCGTCGGACCCGCGGTCCGCTCTAGCGCCAGTTGCCAGCATTCAAGCGTTTCGACCGCGTCGGCGGGGCGGAACACCCGCATATTCGGCATCGCCCGCAGCGATGCGATGTGTTCCACCGGCTGGTGGGTGGGGCCGTCCTCGCCGAGGCCGATCGAATCGTGGGTCATCACGTAGATCGCGGCGGTGCGGGACAGGGCCGCCACACGCATCGCCGGCCGGGCATAATCCGAGAAGCAGAGGAAGGTGCCGCCGGCCGGTACGAAGCCGCCATGGCCGGACAGGCCGTTCATGGCGGCTGCCATGCCGAGCTCGCGGATGCCGTAGTGGATGTAGCGGCCCTCGAAATCGCCCGGGGCAATCTCCTTGAGATCCTTGGTGCGGGTGTTATTCGAGGGCGTCAGGTCGGCGGATCCAAGAAGCAGCTCCGGCACCTCCTTCACCAGGATTTCCAGGGCCATTTCGCTGGCCTTGCGGGTGGCCACGGTCGGGGCATCGGTCGCGAGCTTGTCCTTGAGTTTCGCCACGACGGTATCGAGATTGGCCGGCCGCTTGCGATCGATCACGCGGCGCTGGAACTCGGCGCGGATTTCGTTCGGCACTGCAGCAAGCCGCTTTTGCCAGGCCGCGCGCTCAACGTCGCCGCGCGTGCCGCAGGCCCGCCAGGCGGCCAGCACTTCATCCGGCACCTCGAAGGGACCGCCGCTCCAGCCCAGCGCGGCCTTGGCGCCGGCGAGTTCCTCGGCGCCGAGGGGTTCGCCATGGGCCTTGGAAGTGCCGGCCTTTTTCGGCGCGCCGTAGCCGATAACGGTCTTGCAGGCGATCAGCGACGGGCGATCGGACGTCTGCGCTGCAGTGATGGCGGCGGCAATAGCCTCCTGATCATGGCCGTCGATCTGCACGGCGTTCCAGCCGTGAGCCTTGAAGCGCGCCACCTGGTCGACGCTGTCCGACAGCGACAGCGGGCCGTCGATGGAAATGCCGTTGTCGTCATACAGGAAGATCAGGCGCGATAGTTTGAGGTGGCCAGCCAAGGCGATGGCCTCGTGGCTGATGCCCTCCATCAGGTCGCCATCCGAGCACAGCACGTAGGTGTAGTGATCGACGAGATCCGAGCCGAATTGCGCGGCGAGCAGCCGCTCGGCAAGCGCGAAACCCACGGAGCAGGCAACCCCCTGACCGAGCGGACCGGTGGTGGTCTCGACCCCCGGGGTCATGAAATTCTCCGGATGGCCGGGGGTCAGCGAATCGAGTTGGCGGAAGTTCTTGATCTGGTTGAGGGTCATCGACGGGTTGCCGGTAAGATATAGCAGCGCGTAGAGCAGCATCGAACCGTGGCCGGCGGAGAGGATGAAGCGGTCACGGTCCGGCCAGCGCGGATCGGCGGCGTCGAATTTCAGGAAGCGGCTGAACAGCACGGTGGCAATATCGGCGGCGCCCATCGGGAGGCCGGGATGGCCGCTCTTGGCCTTTTCAACCGCATCCATGGCCAGCGCGCGGATCGCATTGGCCATCTGGGAGTGATCGACGCGTGCAGTCATGGTCTACCAGCCTGTCTGAAATGGCGCGCAAGGCCGCGGGCCGCGGCTGCCGGATGAGGGGGTGCGCAGAGGCGGGGAATAGCATCTGCATTCCCCAAGTCCAAGCCGAGTCGGGCCTTTCCTCCTACGACCTGTCGGCGGGAGCCGCTTGTCCAGGAGTGAACTCTTTCGCCGTGTTCCGGCGGCCGCCTTAACGGTGCATAGTCGCTGCGCGACATTGCGCTCCGTTGCCGCAGTTTGTAAGTTTCGGTCGCTAAATCGTTGCCGAGGTGGATCTTTTGAATGGAACAGCGCCTGTTCGGCGCGCCCTCGGGGCTATGGTTCGAAGCTGTGGAAGGTGAGCGCAAAGGCCTTTGATGATCGAACGCTCCTCTCTCGGTGTGATGGCCGGCGAGCCGGTGCATGGCGCGCCAAGTGAAGTCGAGGCGGCGACGCGTCGTCTCGCCGCGGCCCTCGACGCGTTGGACGCGGCGGTGGAGCGCAGGCGTGACGCCGATCGCGACGAGGACGAGCTCGCATCGCGCATCCACGCGCTCGGGACCGACCGCTCGCGGCTTGCCAACGAACTCGACGGCGCTCTGGTGCGGGCCCGCGAACTCGAGCGGATCAATCGTGAGGTGTCGCAGCGGCTCGACGGTGCGATCGAAACCATTCGCGCCGTGCTCGACAGCGGAGAGGCGACATGAGCCATGTCAATGTCACCATCAATGGCCGTCAATACCGTATGGCCTGCGAAGAGGGGCAGGAGCGGCAGCTGCTGCAGCTCGCCGAGAGCCTGGAAAGCCGGATCACCGCGCTGCGCGGCAAGTTCGGCGAGATCGGCGACGCCCGCCTGACCGTGATGTCAGCGCTGATGATCGCCGATGAGCTGCTCGACGCCAATCAGCGAATCGTGCGGCTTGAAGAGCAACTCACCGCGCTTCAGGACGCGCGCTATGCTGCGGCCGAACGCGTCAAGGCAACGCAGTCGGCGATCTCGGCGGCACTCAATTCGGCGGCCGAGCGCCTCGAGAAAATGACCCAGACACTCAATCGCACGGTCGGCAACGGCATCGCCATGGGCTGATGTGCCATGGGTTGATGTCGTGAGTGGAGCATCATCGGTGACGTCTGGCGCGAGGCGCACGTTGCTCGTTTGCAGCACGGTAAGGCAAGGGGCGCGTGGCCAGTTTCGGTCTGGCCTGTCGGCGATGATGCGGTCATGCCATGGGCGGGGCGATTTCATCGTTCGGGCGGGCTGGCAAGACGGTCGGTTCGTCGCTACATTGACAAGGCGAAGCTGCGTCTCTCGTCAGGAGCCATATATCCCCGGGGCCTTATCGATCCTTCAGGGAGCTGTCCCTGGCCGGGCCCGTGGGCCCGGTCATATGGCGCCCACCTACTTTCGTAGGGAACTCCGGGATCGAGCGCTTCAACGGTTACCGCGGCTTCGCACTTCTTTCTGACGGCTTGTTCGTCGCTCCCAAGACTTCACTCCCAAGTCTCGTCTCCCAAGTCTCGTCTCCCAAGTCTCGTCTCCCAAGTCTCGTCTCCCAAGTCTCGTCTCCCAAGTCTCGTCTCCCAAGTCTCGTCTCCCAAGTCTCGGCTTCTAAGTCTCGTCTCGCAGGTCTCGTCTCCGACGCCCTGATGGCGCCTTGTCCCCTGCGGCGTGATCGGCCAGCGCGCCTTGCGTCTCCAGGCGCCCGGGCCTCGATGTTTCTCCCCTGTATGCGATAAGCTTCCCCGATGACCGTTGCCGACGCCAAGTCATTTCTCCGCAAGGTCGCGCTGGCGCGTCGTGACAGCCTGAGTGCGGCCGAGCGCGCGGCTGCGGCGCAGGCGATCGCTGCGCGCGGCCTGCCCGTTGCGCTCGACGTCGGAACGATCGTCGCCGGCTACGCCGCGATCCGCAGCGAAATCGATCCGGCGCCGCTCATGCAGCTGCTGGCCGCGCGCGGCGCGTGCCTCGCCTTGCCCGCGGTTGTTGCGTCCGACGCATCGCTTGTCTTTCGCGCCTGGTCGGTGGGAGCGCCGAGCTTCCTCGGCCGGTTCGGGATCGCCGAGCCCGCCGCCGATGCGCCTCTCCTCGTGCCTCAGATCATCCTCCTTCCGCTCGCCGCGTTCGATCGCGGCGGCCACCGGATCGGCTACGGCGCCGGATATTACGATCGCACGCTCGCGGGCCTGCACACGCAGGGGCTGAGGCCGATCACTATCGGCATCGCCGCCGCGGTCCAGGAAATCGGCCGGGTTCCTGCATTGCCGCACGATGCGTCGCTCGACTATATTGCGACCGAACGTGAATTGATCGAAACCAGGAGCACACAAGTTGCGGATTCTCTTTATCGGTGACGTGGTCGGCAAGGCTGGACGCACCGCAGTCACCGAACGTCTCCCGGGGCTGATCCGCGACTGGAGTCTCGACCTTGTCGTCCTCAACGGCGAAAATGCCGCCGGCGGTTTCGGCATCACCGAGGCGATCTACAACGACTTCATCGATGCCGGCGTCGATGCGGTGACGCTCGGCAATCACGCCTGGAATCAGAAAGAGGCGCTGGTCTTCATCGAGCGGGCGCCGCGCCTTGTCCGGCCGCTGAATTTCCCGCGCAGCACACCGGGCCGCGGTGCGGCCCTCGTGGAGACCCGCGGCGGCGCGCGGGTTCTCGTCATCAACGCCATGGGCCGCGTTTTCATGGAGCCCCTCAACGATCCTTTCGCCGCCATCGACCGCGAACTCGAGGCCTGCCCGCTTGGCGAGATGGCGGATGCCGTGGTGGTCGATTTCCACGCCGAGGCCTCCAGCGAGAAGCAGGCCGCTGGCCATTTCTGCGATGGGCGCGCCAGCCTTGTCGTCGGCACCCACACCCATGTGCCGACCGGCGATCACCGCATTCTCCCCGGCGGCACCGCCTATATGACCGACGCCGGCATGACCGGCGATTATGATTCCGTCATCGGCATGCAGAAGGAGGAGCCGCTGCAGCGCTTTCTCACCGGCATTCCGACCTCGCGCTTCGAGCCGGCGAACGGCGAGGCGACGCTGAGCGGCGTCGCCGTGGAGACCGACAATGCCACGGGCCTCGCGCAGCGCGTCGCCCCGGTGCGGCTCGGCGGTCGTCTCGAGCCGGCGCTGCCGGGGTTCTGGGGCTAGTGTCCTGTTTCCAACGTTCGTATCCCATTGCAGCAGGCGCTCATACGAACGTTGGAAACAAGGGGACACTAGCATCATTATGATTCTCGTGTGGTTTTGGATCTGACGCTCGTTCGAAGAACTCGCTGCAATACTGAAACGAGCGTCAGATCCACCACACTAGCAATGATCATGATTCTAGTGCGGTTTTGGATCGGACGCTCGGGCCGGTCTTCGGCACCGCTTCGGCCCCCTGGCCGCCAGCGCCGGTGCTGCTCCTCGCGACGTGGTCGCCTTACAGCTTGTAGGCCGTGCGGAAGGCGCCCCAGTGCTTGCCGCGAACCCTGATCGGCACGTCGATCTCGCGCATCCTGATCCGGACGCCATCGCCCATGTCGCGGGGATAGCCCTGCACCAGATAGGCGCGGGTGTTGTGCGCGGCGGCGAGGCCGGCGGGGTCACTGAAGATGCGCCTGTTGCGGCAATTGGCGGTGTTCCAGGCCGCGTCGTCCGGTCGCTGCGGATGGGAGTAGATCGCGTTGTGTACCGGCAGATAGCCGTTGCGATCCACCGCGGCGCAGAAGGTCATCGACGGATCCATCTTCAACACCGGCTCCTGGATCGCGGGCAGGGCGCGATCGAGCCAGTCGAGATAGCGGGTGCGGAACTGCGGCGGGTTGGAGCCGGCGATCGGCACGTAGTCAGCGTCAAACAGGTCGTCGACCGTGAGCCTGCCGGCGGCGAGTGCGTCTTCGAGAAGCCGCGCGATCTTCTTGCCGGCCTCCATCGCCCGCGCGATGCATTCGGTATTTGCATCGTGCAGCAGGAACAGTTTGTCTTCGATGCGCTCCTTGACGGCGGCGTCGGCGGCGACGAGGCGCATCTCGCTGCCAAGGTCGCCATGGCTGATCGCTGCGAGACGGCAGGCGCCAATGCCGTCCATCGTCGCCTGTAGCGGTTCTGACAGCGGCAGGGCGGCTACGCCCGTGCCCGACACCAGCACCGTCTCGCGCGACAATTCATAGACGTTGGCGGTGAGCTCGCCGCGGTGGCCCCGGATAGTCACGGCGAGGTTGCAAGGCAGGCGCTCGTCCTTGCGAGCCGTGCGTTCCTCGTTCTGCAGCAGCACCGCACAGCGCGCCTTGAGCTTGTCCACCAGTGCGGTGACGCCGGCGCCGGCCGCCGCCATGTCGCGGCCATGCAGTTCGGCCTCCTTGGTGGCGGCATCGATGTCGTTGGCGCCATCCCCGACCGAGGCGATGAATTGCGAGGTGGCGGTGGCGCTCCGGGCGAGGTCACCCGTGGTCGCGCCCTGGGTCGCAACCGCGCTGTTGACGTTCTCGAACACGGGGCGAATGGCGCCGATCGCCGCGGAGATGCGATGCACCGCGTCGATCGAGGCGGCCGCATCGCTCTGCAAGGCGTCGATCTTCTGCTTGATTTCCTCGGTGGCGTCACGGGTCGCGACGGAGAGCGCCTTGACCTCCGAAGCGACCACGGCGAAGCCGCGGCCGGCCTCGCCGGCACGGGCGGCTTCGATGGTCGAGTTGAGGGCGAGCAGCGTCGTCTGGCGCGCGATGCTGGCGATCATGTCGACGACGTTGCCGATCGCCGCTGACGACTGGCGCAGTCGCTCGACGCTGGCGCTGGCCTCCTCGGCTGCGGCGCCGGCTTGATCGGCGAGTTTGCCGGCGTCGGCGACATGGGCGCCGATACCGTTCGTCGACTGGCTGAAATGTGCGGTGGCTGTGGCGAAGGTCTCGGCGGTGGTGCCGGCATCACGGCTGCGGGCGGTCAGGGCGTCGGCCCGGCCGCGGATTTCACTCAAGGTCTTCGAGGTGGCGTGGGCGCCACCGGCGACCGATGTCGCCGCGCGCTCGAGCTGGCGCACCAGGGCCTGCAACTCGACATCAAGCAGGTCGAGGATCTGGGCGGCAGCGTCCGCTTGTGGGGCGTCGGCGAGAAGGGTCGCAGCAGCCGGCGCGTCGCCGCGCATCGGACACGGCGCAGCTTCGGCTGCAGCTGGTCCGCCCGCTTCGGCCGGCCTCTTCCAGATGGCCGTCAGTGCCGCCCGCAGACCCATGGCTCCTCCGCCCCGTGATTTGCCGCGGATTATTCCATCGCGGCGTAACCCCGACGTTAATTTCCGCGAGACGGAGATGATGACGCACTCGCGGACGTAATATAATACCATCAACCGGAGCAACCCTTTGATCCGGCGGCTTTCGAGATTATAACCCGCGCCGCGAATCCACCGCCGAATCCCCCGTAGATCAGTTTCCCGAAGAGAACCCGCATGGCCGGACATTCCCAATTCAAGAACATCATGCACCGCAAGGGCCGGCAGGACGCGCAGAAGTCCAAGCTGTTCGGCAAGCTGGCCCGCGAAATCACCGTGGCGGCGAAGCTCGGCACTCCCGATCCGGCGATGAACCCGCGCCTGCGTGCTGCGGTGCTGGCGGCCCGCGCCGAGAATATGCCCAAGGACAATATCGAGCGCGCCATCAAGAAGGCGACCGGCGGCGATGCCGAGAACTATGACGAGATCCGCTACGAGGGCTATGGTCCGGGCGGCGTCGCCGTCATCGTCGAAGCCCTGACCGACAACCGCAATCGCGCAGCCTCCGACATCCGCTCCTTCTTCACCAAATCGGGCGGCAACCTCGCCGAAACCGGCGCCGTGTCCTTCATGTTCGATCGCGTCGGCATCGTTGAATACGACGCGTCCGTTGCCTCCGCCGATGCAGTGCTCGAAGCGGCGATCGACGCCGGCGCCGACGATGTCGTGTCGAGCGAGAGCGGTCATGAAATTTATGCCGCGCCGGACAGCTTTCAGCAGGTCGCCAAGGCGCTCGAGGCCAAGTTCGGCGAACCGCACAAGGCGGCGCTGACCTGGAAGCCGCAGAACACCGTGGCTGTCGATGACGAAGCCGGCGAGAAGCTCCTCAGACTGATCGACGCGCTGAACGAGCACGATGACGTCCAGAACGTCTATTCCAATTTCGAAGTGTCCGACGCGCTCATGGCCAAGATGGCGGGCTAGTGAGGCTTACGTCTCGCAATTGCCTACAGGGCTCGCCGCAAAGGGCATAGGCAATTGCGATACGCCGCACTAGTGAAGCGCGCCCGATCTCCTCTTTGGGGTTGACGGGCGCAGGCCGAGGGATCATGTCAACAACTGGCGACCGGCTTCGGCCGGCCCGCCGCCCCGCGCGGATCTCCGCCATCGACGATCGGGCATCGCCTGCGCCAAGCGGGAGATGGGCCATCGGGCGGCGCTCAGCGCATCATGCAGCCACTACGCCCGCGCGAGCCGGGAGACACCGGGTCGGGCGGCGTGAATGGAAACCTCCAACCATGCCCAGCGACAGTCCAAGTCGTTTGCCGACAGCGGTCAGAGGGATCTGAGCAGCAATTGCCGCTCGCCGCCCCTGCCGCTGCCGGCAGACCCGGAAGGTGAGCGATGACCGACACTCAAGACCTTGCCGAAGCCGGCTTCGATGCTGCCGCGCTGGCGGAGCGGCTGGCCCACAACGACGTCGCCGATAGTGTCGACGTCCTCAACAAGCTGGCGCCCGAGGACGCCGCGGCCGTGCTGGGGCGGCTGCCCGCCGAAACCGCCGTCGAAATCCTCGACAAGCCCGAACTCGATTTCGGCGCCCAGATCATCGAGGCGCTGTCGCGTCCGACCGCGGCGGCCCTGCTGACGGGCATGTCCGCCGACATGGCGGCGGACATCGTCGAACTGCTCGACGAGGACGTGCGTGCTGAGCTGATGGCTCGCCTCGACGAGCTGACGCGCGCTACGATCGCCTCGCTGCTCCAATACCCGGAGAATACCGCGGGCGCGATGATGACGACGGAGTTCGTCAGCGTGCCGGCGAGTTGGACGGTCGGTCAGACGCTGACCCACATCCGCCAGGTCGAGCGTACACGTGAGACGGTCTATGCCATCTATGTGCTCGACCCGGTGACCCGGCGCCTCGTCGGCGCGGTGACGCTGCGCCGGCTGATCTCCGGCGAACCGTCGGCGAACATCCTGTCCCTGGCGCCGAGCCGCGCCCCGATCACCACCTCGCCGCTGACCGATCGCGAAGAGGTGGCGCGGCTGATCACCAAATACGACCTGTTGGCAGTGCCCGTGGTGGACAAGGCCGGGCATCTGCGCGGCATCGTCACGGTCGACGACATCATCGACGCGATCATCGAGGAAAACACCGAAGACGTGCAGAAATTCGGCGGCATGGCGGCGATCGAGGAGCCGTACCTGCAGATCCGCCTGCCCGACATGATCCGCAAGCGCGGCGTCTGGCTCTGTTTGCTGTTCTTGAGCGAGATGCTGACGGCGAGTGCCATGCAGTATTTCGAGGGAGAGTTGCAGAAGGCCCTGGTGCTCACTCTCTTTATCCCGCTGATCATGAGCTCGGGCGGCAACTCCGGCTCGCAGGCGACCTCGCTGCTGATTCGCTCGCTGGCCTTGCAGGACGTCCGCCTGTCCGACTGGTGGCGCGTTGCCTTGCGCGAACTGCCCACCGGGGTGATTCTCGGCGGCGGGCTCGGCGTCATCGGCATGGTCCGCATCATTCTCTGGCAGAAGCTCGGCTTCTACGACTACGGCGAGCATTGGGGCCTGGTGGCGCTC
Organism: Bradyrhizobium sp. WD16; assembly: GCF_024181725.1. Classification (NCBI taxonomy): domain Bacteria; kingdom Pseudomonadati; phylum Pseudomonadota; class Alphaproteobacteria; order Hyphomicrobiales; family Nitrobacteraceae; genus Bradyrhizobium; species Bradyrhizobium sp. WD16. Next base: position 2,232,801 of record NZ_CP028908.1, read on the forward strand.
ACGGTGGCGGCGGCGCTGGTCGGCATCGTTACTTTCGGCTCAGTGGCCGGCTCGATGCTGCCGTTCGCCCTGCAGCGGCTCGGGCTCGACCCCGCCAGCGCCTCCGCCCCCTTCGTCGCCACATTGGTCGACGTCACCGGTCTGATGATCTATTTCAGCGTCGCGCTCCTGATCCTGCGCGGCACGCTGCTGTGAGCGCCCGTTGCGGCCGGTTTTAGGCTAACATGGCGCCATGACATCGCGTGCGATTCGGATTCTCGGCATCGACCCCGGCCTGCGCCGCACCGGCTGGGGCGTGATCGACAGCGACGGCAACCGCCTGATCTATGTCGGCTGCGGCTCGATCGAGGCGAAGGAGACGCTGCCGCTCTCCGACCGGCTCTGTGTCATTCACGACGGCCTTGCCAAGGTGCTCGACGAATTTGCGCCGGTCGAAGCGGCCGTCGAGCAAACCTTCGTCAACAAGGACGGCGCGGCGACCCTGAAGCTCGGCCAGGCGAGGGGCGTTGCCATGCTGGTACCGGCGCGCTTCGGCCTGACGGTGGCCGAATATGCGCCCAATCAAGTGAAGAAGACCGTGGTCGGCGCCGGCCACGCCGACAAGAACCAGATCCGCGTCATGCTCGGAATTCTCCTGCCGAAGGCCGCGCCCAAAAGCGCCGATGCCGCCGATGCGCTCGCCATCGCGATCACCCATGCCCACCATCGCCAGAGCGTGGTGCTGAGGATCGCGGCGTCATGATCGGCAAGCTGCGCGGCGTGATCGATTCCTATGGCGAGGACTACGTGATCCTCGATGTCGGTGGCGTCGGCTATCAGGTGCATTGCGCCGCGCGCACCCTGCAGGCGCTGCCCACGCCGGGCGAGGCCGCAGTGCTGTCGATCGAGACCCACGTGCGGGAGGATCAGATCCGGCTGTTCGGTTTCCGCTCCGATACCGAGCGGGAGTGGTTCCGCCTGCTGCAGACCGTGCAGGGGGTTGGCGCCAAGGTGGCCTTGGCGGTCCTGAGCACGCTGCCGCCGGCCGATCTTGCCAACGCCATTGCCTTGCGGGATCGCGCGGCGGTGGCTCGCACACCCGGGGTGGGCCCCAAGGTCGCCGAACGGATCGTGACGGAACTCAAGGACAAGGCACCGGCTTTTGCCGCCGTCGATCCCGCGGTGATCCAGCTCTCCGGCGCCATCGAGGAGCGGCGGGCACCGCAGCCGGTCAGCGATGCCATTTCCGCGCTGGTCAATCTCGGCTATGGGCAGCCCCAGGCGGCCGCCGCGGTCGCCAGTGCGGTGCGCGGCGCCGGCGAGGGTGCTGAAACCGCCCAGCTGATCAGGCTGGGGTTGAAGGAACTGTCGAAGTAAGTTCGAGGCTTAGTCGTTGAGGACCAGTCACCCGCCATGCTGACCGACCAGGAGAAGGAGCTGATCACCGCCGCCACCGAGGTGATCAGCCGGCGCTACCGCAACGACTGGCAGGAGGTCGGCGCCGCCCTGCGCACCCGTGATGGGCGCATCGTTACCGGGGTCAATATCGACGCCTATATCGGCCGCATCGCGGTCTGCGCCGAGGCCATCGCCATCGGCCGGGCCATTACCGAGACTGGCGATCACGGCATCGACACCATCGTCGCGGTGCGCCATCCCAAGCCCGACGAGCCCGGCCGCATCGCCGTGGTATCGCCCTGTGGCATTTGTCGTGAATTGATCCACGACTATGATGCCAAGGCGCGGGTGATCGTGCCCGATCAGGGCCGCGAGCCCAAGGTCGTCACGATCGGCGAATTGCTGCCGAACAAGTACAAGCGGGGCAGCGAGTGAGCGGCGAGAGACGCCTCGTCACACCGGAACGGCGCGCCGATGACATCGGCGACACTTCGCTGCGGCCGCAGTCGCTGACCGATTTCGTTGGCCAGCAGCAGGCCCGGGCCAATCTGCAGATCTTCATCGATGCCGCCCGCAAGCGCGGTGAGGCGCTCGATCACGTGCTGTTCGTCGGCCCGCCGGGACTCGGCAAGACGACGCTCGCCCAGATCGTCGCCCGCGAGCTTGGCGTCGGTTTCCGCGCCACCTCGGGCCCGGTGATCGCCAAGGCCGGCGATCTTGCCGCTCTGCTCACCAATCTCGAGGAGCGTGACGTTCTGTTCATTGACGAGATCCATCGCCTCAATCCGGCGGTGGAGGAGGTGCTCTATCCGGCGATGGAGGACTTTCAGCTCGATCTGATCATCGGCGAGGGGCCCGCGGCCCGCTCGGTCAAGATTGATCTGGCGAAATTCACGCTGGTTGGCGCCACCACCCGGGCCGGTCTTCTGACCAATCCGTTGCGCGACCGGTTCGGCATTCCGGTGCGGCTGAATTTCTACACCGAGGAAGAACTCGAGAAGATCGTCAGCCGCGGCGCGCGGGTGCTCGGCATCGGCATGACCGAGGACGGCGCCAACGAGATCGCGCGGCGCGCCCGCGGCACGCCGCGCATCGCCGGCCGCCTGTTGCGGCGGGTGCGTGATTTCGCTTCCGTCGCCAGCGCCGCCGCCATCGACCGTGCCCTCGCCGACAAGGCGCTGCGGGCGCTCGAAGTCGATGCCGCCGGGCTCGATGCCATGGACCGCCGTTATCTCTCGACCATCGCGCTCAATTACGGCGGTGGCCCGGTCGGGGTCGAGACCCTCGCCGCGGCGCTGTCGGAGCCGCGCGATGCCATCGAGGACATCATCGAGCCGTTTCTCCTGCAATGCGGTCTGATCCAGCGCACGCCGCGCGGCCGCCTGCTTACCTCGCACGCCTTCCGCCATCTCGGCCTTGCCGAACCCAACCGCGATCCGGCCCAGTTCGGGCTGTTCGGGGGCGCCGACGAATGACCGCCCCGCAGACGATTTCCATCGTCGCGGCGATGATCCGCGACGAGACGAAGCGGGTGCTGCTGGTGCGCAAGCGCGGCACCACGGCCTTCATGCAGCCGGGCGGCAAGCTTGACGCCGGCGAGAGCGATCTCGTCGCGCTGCGGCGGGAGCTGCGCGAGGAACTCGGTTGCACGCTCGTCGACGGCTCGCAGCGGCCGCTCGGGCGATTCTCGGCAGTCGCTGCCAACGAGCCCGGCTGGGTGGTCGACGCCGCGGTGTATGCGGTGGCGGTCCAGGGCCCGATCGAGCCGCAGGCGGAGATCGCCGAAGCGATCTGGGTCGATCCGGCGCGGCCCGGTGCGATCGAGCTCGCGCCGCTCACGCGCGATCATCTGTTGCCGCTCGCCGCATTGGAGCAGAGCGATGTCTGAGCCGGCGCCGAAGAATATGGCCGTGCTTGACGGCGTTATCGATGCTGGCCGTCACCGCCTGGCGGTTCGGATCTATTACGAGGATACCGATTTCACCGGCATCGTCTATCACGCCAACTATCTGCGCTTCATGGAGCGCGGCCGTACCAATTACCTGCGCCTGCTCGGCGCCGATCAGCATGCGTTGTTCGCAGCTGCGGAGGCCGAAGCCCCTGGCTTCGCTTTCGTGGTTCGGTCGATGCAGATCGACTACCTCAAGCCGGCGCGCATGGATGATCTGCTCGAGGTGATCACGCTGCCCGAGGAGGTGAAGGGCGCCTCGATCACCTTGGCGCAGGAGGTGCGCCGTGGCGCCGATCTCCTGGTCACGGCGAAAGTGCGTGTAGCCTTCGTCTCGGCCGGCCGGGCGCGGCCCATTCCGAAGCCGCTCCGTGTCGCCATGTCGACCGACCGGGGCGCGTCGGAGTAATTGGCGCCGGCTGCGCTCGTTCCTCCGGGCAGGAGTTGTGTTGGGCATCATGGCCGGGGGCGTGTGTTCCGGCCGCCGCGTCTTTCTTGCTGAGCGGCCGCAACACGCGGATGCCCGCGACAGCCGACGACAGCCGCGGGCATGACGAGCGGAAAGAGAGCGGAAGGCGTCCTCGACGATGTGGCGCTTGACTCGCTGTACCGGTCGGTCCAAATTTGTACCAATCGGTCCAGCCTTTGGAGTTTCCCGATGTCCCGTCCGCCGTTGCCCCCGTTCACCCGCGAGACCGCTGCGCAGAAGGTGCGGATGGCGGAAGACGCCTGGAATTCGCGCGATCCGCAGCGGATTTCGCTCGCCTATACCGAGGACAGCAGCTGGCGTAACCGCTCGGAATTCATCCAGGGGCGCGACGCCATCGTCGCCTTTCTCGCCCGCAAATGGCAGACGGAGCGCGACTATCGCCTGATCAAGGATCTGTGGGCGTTCGACGGCAACCGCATCGCGGTGCGTTTCCAGTACGAATGGCACGATGACGCCGGCCGTTGGTTTCGCTCCTATGGCAACGAACAGTGGGAATTCGACGAGGCTGGCCTGATGCGGCGGCGAGAAGCCAGCATCAACGATGTCGCCATCACCGAAGCGGAGCGGCGCTTCCACTGGGCCGCCCCGGGACCGCGTCCTGCCGATGTCCCTGGCCTTGGACCGGAGCCGCGATGACGCGGCAGCGCCAGCGTGCCGAGCTTCTGCCGCAGTTGGCGGAAGTATTTCGCGCCCATGGCTATGAAGGCGCGACTCTGGCTCTGATGATCGAAGCGACCGGCCTCGGCAAGGGCAGCCTCTACAACTGCTTTCCCGGCGGCAAGGAGGAGATGGCGCGCGAGGTGCTCGCCCATCTCGACGCCTGGTTCACGGCCGAGATCTTTGCGCCGCTGCGCGACGCCGAGGATCCGGTGCGCGGCATTCGGGCCATGTTCGCCGCCGTCGACGGTTATTTCCGCTCCGGGGAGCGAGTTTGCCTCGTCGGGGTGGTTGCGCTCGGCGCCGCGCGCGATCTCTTTGCAGATGCGGTGAGGAGCTATTTCGCGGCCTGGATCGAGGCGCTTGCCGCCTCCCTGCGCCGGCGCGGTGACGGCAAGGCCCTGGCGCGGCGCAAGGCCGAAGCGGCGGTGCTGGAGATCCAGGGCGCGCTGGTGCTGACGCGGGCGCTCGACGACTCAGGGGTGTTCGCCCGCGCGCTTGCCGCTGCCGAGCAGAGACTGCTGGGTTGATGGCCGCGGACGGCCGCCCGAAGACGGCCGTCGTCCCATCCCGGTTTCCCTGACGATCACGCCGCCTTGTGGCGGGCGATCTCCGCCTTGTAGAGCGCCGTTTCCTCCGTCAGCGCCCGGGCGACGCTCGGGCGCTGACGCATGCGGGCGAGATAGGCCTGCACCGCCGGGTAGAGGTCGAAGTCGATCATCGGCGTGGCTGTGCTCCAGTTCAGCACCGTGGCGAGGTAAGCGTCGGCAACGGTGAAGCGGTCGAGCAGGAATTCGCGGCCCTCGAGGTAGCGATCGAGATAGGCCAGCCGCGGCAGGTTCTTTTCCAGCACATATGCCTTCATCCCCTCGGGCGCTTGACGGTCCAGCAGCGGCACGAACAGCCCCTTGTGCAGTTCGGTGCCGATGAAGCACAGCCATTGCTGCAGGCGGCTGCGCGCGAGCCCCGAGGCCGGCGCGAGTTCGACTTCGGGCAGATGGTCGGCGACGTATTGCAGGATGGCCGCATTCTCGGTCAGCAATTCGCCGTCGTCGCCGCGCAACGCCGGCACGAGACCAACCGGGTTGATCGCGAAATAGTCGGCACCATCGGCCAGGAGCCGCTTGGTCTTGGGGTCGACTTCGAGGAAATTGGCCTCGACGCTGGCTTCGTAGAGAGCAATCCTGGTGGCCATCGAGCAGGCAAGCGGTGAGAAATAGAGATCCATGGGACGCTTCCTTCTCCTCAGTCTCATCGATCCCGCGGCGGGATTGATTTATGTACCTTTTCGCATAAATTAATGCCGGTCAAGGATTTTATTGCGAGATGGTACAAAAAAGAATCGGCAGGCCGCCTGAGGTCGCGCCACAGCCTGCCGGTGAAGCGCCGGCGGCCAGGAAGCGCGGCAGGCCGCGAGCCTTCGCCGCGGAGGTGGCGCTTGGCCGCGCGCTCGACACCTTCCGCGACAGCGGGTTTGCCGCCACCACGCTCGACGATCTCAGCGCTGCCATGGGCATCAACCGCCCGAGCCTCTATGGTGCCTTTGGCGACAAGCGCGAACTTTTCCTCAAGGCCTATGCCCGTTATCGCGAGGAGGCCGAAGCGCGTTTCGCGCCGGTGTTCGAGCCGCAGCGATCGCTGCGCGAGGCATTGGAGCTGTTGTTCGCCACGGCGCTCGATTTCTATCTCGAGGGCGACAACGGTCCGCGCGGATGCTTCACGGTGATGACTGCGGGCTCCGAGGCCATGACCGACGCGGAGATCCGCGCGACCGTGCAGCGGGCCATCAGCGGTACGGACAAGGCCCTGACCGGCCTGTTCAGCGCCGCCGTTGCACGCGGCGAATTGACGGCCGATAGCGACGTGCCGGCTCTGGTTCAACTCGTCGGCTCGACTATCCATACCATCGCGCTGCGGGCCCGGGCCCGCTTCCCGCGCGCCGAACTCGAAGCGATCACCCGCCGCACGGTTGATCTTGCCTGTGCCGGAGCGTTGCGCGACGCGTGACGCGCCGCCGCGAACCATGTTAAAGCCCTTTACATGAGCTGGCGAAAGGACCGTCGCCGCGCCGAGCGCGGCTATCATCACGGCAATCTCAAGGAAGCGCTGCTGCAGGCTGCCCTCGGCCTGATTGCGGAGAAAGGTCCGGGCGGCTTCACGTTTGCCGAAGCCGCGCGGTCTGCCGGTGTCAGTCCTGCGGCGCCTTATCGTCATTTCCGCGACCGCGACGAACTCCTGGCGAATGTTGCCCAGCGCGGTTTTGAGGAGTTCGAAAAGGCATTGGCCGAAGCTTGGGACGACGGCCGTCCCGATACCATCTCCGCGTTCGAGCGTCTTGGCCGCGCTTATCTGACCTTCGCGCGTGAGGAGCCGGCGTTTTATTCGGCGATGTTCGAATCGGGCCTGCCGATCGACTCCAATCCGGCGCTGCGAGCCGCGAGCGAGCGCGCCTTCGCTGTGATCCGTATGACTGCCGAGCGCATCGCGGCGCTGACCCCGCCGGGGGTAATGCGGCCACCGGCCACGATGATGGCACTGCACATCTGGTCGCTCGCCCATGGCATTGCTTCGCTGTTCAACCGTGGCGACGGCGCCCGCCGCAAGCTGCCGATGGCGGCCGAAGAGCTTCTGGAGGCCGGCGTGCTGATCTATCTGCGCGGCTTGGGTTTCCCTACGGAACGTGGCGCCGCCGCCAAGGCCTGATCGCCAGCGAACCGGCGGCGGGAACCGGCGCGCCAGCGATTTGTCGCAGAGCACGAGACCGCGACTTGACAAAGCTACTGGCTGGATTATCTATGTAAATGTTATTTACATTCACGCCGGCAAATCTGCCATTATGGGAGAAGCCTATGTCCGACACCGCTCAAGGCAGCCGCTGGGGTCGCGCCGAATGGGACGACCGCCGCCCGCGGTTTCTCGAATCGCCCTGGCACCCGGCGTGGATCGCGCTGACGGTGCTCGGCTTCATCTTCTGGTGGCCGATCGGTCTTGCACTTCTCTTCTTCACCCTCTGGAGCAGAAAAATGGGTTGCTGGAGCTATCACGGTCACAACCGCTGGCAGAGCAAGATGGAGCGCATGCAGTGGAATCTCGATCGCATGCGGGCGCGCATGGAAGGGCGTGACTTCGATCGCGGTCCCTACGCCGGGCCCTCGAGCGGTAATCGCGCCTTCGACGAATATCGCCAGGAGACCTTGCGACGGCTTGAGGACGAGCAGACCGAATTCAAGAGTTTCCTCGAGCGTCTGCGCCAGGCGAAGGACAAGGCCGAGTTCGATCAATTCATGGCCGAGCACCGCTCACGCCCGCAGGCGCCGCCCGAGACGGATCAGACGCAGCGCTGATTTCGCCTCAACCTGCTTTACCGACGCCCGGCTGATCCCCCGCAGCTGGGCGTTTGCTTTCGTCGAACGCGATCCCTGAGACAAGAGAACCGCGGTTCCGTTGCGGTGCTGGCCATCAATGGCTGGCCGGAAGGGCGTGGCCCCGGCATGATGGGGCGGTCATTCGGAGACGGCACACCAGGTGGCCATCATGACCGAACTCTTCGCATTCGCTGGCGGCGACGGCCAGCAACTCGCCGGGCAGATCGACTTGCCGCAGGGCTCGCCCCGTGCCTATGCCCTGTTCGCCCATTGCTTCAGCTGCAGCCGGACCTCGCTCGCAGCGACCCGGATCACGCGCGCACTTGCGGGCTGCGGCATCGCGGTCCTGCGCTTCGATTTCGCCGGGATCGGCGACAGCGAGGGCGAGTTCGCTGGGCGCGGCTTCAGTGGCGATGTCGACGACATCGTCGCCGCGGCGCAGGCCATGGTGGCTTCCGGCCGAGAGCCGAGTCTGCTGATTGGCCATAGCCTCGGCGGCACCGCGGCACTTGCGGCAGCGGCGCGACTTCCGGCGGTCGCGGCGGTGGCGACCATCGGTGCGCCCTATGATGCCGCGCATGTGACGAAGTTGTTCGGCGACAAACTCGACTCCATCGCGCAAGCAGGCGAGGCGGAGATCGACCTTGGCGGTCGTTCGTTCACCATTCGCCGCTCGTTTCTTGACGACCTGCGCACCCATGATCCGGCCAGAGTTCTAGCAGCGCTGCACCGCCCGCTGATGGTCTTGCATTCGCCGATCGACAGTGTGGTGGGCATCGACAACGCGTCGGCGACTTTCCTCGCGGCGCGGCATCCCAAGAGCTTCGTATCGCTCGACCAGGCCGACCATCTTCTCTCCGATCCGCGCGACGCCTCGTTCGTCGCCCAGGTGATCGCGGCCTGGGCGTTCCGCTATCTGGCGCTACAGCGCGCGGTGGCGCCCGCGGCCGGCGACGATAGCGTGACAGTGACCGAGACCGGCGCCGGCAAATTTCAGGTCGAGGTGGAGGCCGCGGGTGTGCGCTTTTCGGCGGACGAGCCGGTCGCCGTCGGTGGGCTCGGTTCGGGCCCGTCCCCTTATCAATTGTTGGGCGCCGCGCTCGGTGCCTGCACTGCGATGACGTTGCGGCTCTATGCCGAGCAGAAGCGCTGGCCTCTGAAGCGCGCCGCGGTGGAGGTAGCTCACGCCAAGACAGGACAGGAGCGCCGCGATACCTTCAGCCGGGCCATCGCCCTGCATGGCGAACTCGATGAGGCGCAGCGGCTGCGGCTGCAGGAGATCGCCGACAAGTGTCCGGTCCACCGCACGCTGGAGCGCGGCGCGATCATCGAGACCGCTATTGTGCCTGCGACCGGCGGACCGGTCGAAGGCAAGGAGCAGCATTTCGCCGATATGGCTGCGTGCTGCAAGGAACAGGGTTGAGGCAGGCCGGTGCCGCATGCGGTGCTGGCGTTCTGTTCAGCGAATGGCGGCCATGCCGGGCCGGCGATTGCCGTCGCCGGGACGGGATGGCAGGAGCAGGCCTCACGCGGAATTGGTGATGTCCTCCTTCATTGCCCGCATATGTTCGCCGTTGCTGGCGCTGCTGTCCGCCATCGGCCGCCAGGGAACGCGGGCGCTCGTGGCATTGGTGGTCATCGGCATCGCCTGCCCACCGCTCGGCGCGGTGCTCAAACCCCATGTCACGCCGGCGATCTTCATCCTCCTCTGCCTGTCCTTCATGAGGCTCGATGTCGCCGCGCTACGCAGTCATTTGCGCCGGCCTGGTCTTGTGGTCGCCGCGACGCTGTGGACCGTGCTTGTGGTTCCCCTGGCTGTGGGGCTGTCGTCCTCGGCCGTTGGCCTGCCGGCTTTTGCGCCCGGGCTGCATCTCGGCTTGATGCTGCAGAGCGTGGCCTCACCGATGATGGCGGCGCCAGCGCTCGCGGCGCTGATGGGCTTGGATGCGACGCTGGTGCTGATCACGCTGGTCACCAGCACCGCGCTGGTGCCCTTCACGGCGCCGCTTTTCGCGGCGGTCTTCTTCGGCGGCATGCTGGATTTGTCGCCGCAGGCCCTCGGGCTCAAGCTCGGCGCCATTCTCGTCGGCGCCATCCTCGTCGCCATGGTGCTGCGCCGGCTGATCGGCGCAACGCGGATCGCTCGCCACAAGGCGCCGATCGACGGCATCAACATCGTCGTGCTGCTGGTTTTCGTCTCCGGCGTGATGGAGAATGTCGGCGTGGCGACCTTGCACGATCCGCTCGGGGTATCGGCAATGACGCTCCTGGCGTTCGCCGTGTTCGCACTGATGCTCGCCGCCACCATCATCGTCTTCCGCGGAATGGGCGCGGCCGTTGCGCTGGCCTTGGCGCTGATGGTCTGCCAGCGCAATATGGGATTGATGTTGGCGGCGACTGACGGCGTCCTGCCGTCGTCGACCTGGCTCTATTTCGCCCTTAGCCAGCTACCCATTTACCTCTCGCCCCTGTTGCTTCGGCCACTCGCCCGGCGCCTGGCGGCCGCGCCTGCGGCCGAATGCGCCCCCGCCGCGGCGGTCGAGGTAACCCGATCTTAACCATGCTTAGCGTTTGGTCAGGGTGGCCGGCACGTGCCGGCAGCCCTTGTTTTGACATCTACGGGGGACAAAAGGGGCCGCCCAGGGACGGGCTTTCCTCCGCAAATGAAGGACTTGTCGGGCGGCAGCGCCGCGGCGCGGCCCGATCTGGCTGTTAAATTCTGTCGCAAATCTGAGGGAACCAAGCCGATGAATCCTGCCGACGTCGCACAGTCGGCGCTACCGACGGTCTCGGCCGACGTGTCGCTGATCACCCTGTTCTGGCAGGCTCACTGGATCGTGAAGGGCGTGATGCTGGGGCTGCTGGGCTGCTCGGTCTGGGTCTGGGCCATCGCCATCGACAAGGTCTTCCTGTTCGCCCGCACCCGCCGGGCGATGGACCGTTTCGAGCAGGCGTTCTGGTCTGGCCAGTCGATCGAGGAGCTCTATCGCGGGCTCTCGGCCAAGCCGACCCATTCCATGGCCGCCCTGTTCGTCGCCGCCATGCGCGAATGGAAACGCTCGTTCGAGAGTCAGGCGCGGTCCTTTGCCGGCCTGCAGATGCGCATCGAGAAGGTGATGGATGTCTCGATCGCCCGCGAGGTGGAGCGGCTGGAACGTCGGCTCCTGGTCCTTGCCACCGTCGGTTCGGCCGGCCCCTTCGTCGGGCTGTTCGGCACGGTCTGGGGCATCATGTCGAGCTTTCAGTCGATCGCCGCCTCGAAGAACACCTCGCTGGCGGTGGTGGCGCCGGGCATCGCCGAGGCATTGTTCGCCACCGCGATCGGCCTGATCGCCGCAATTCCGGCGACAATTTTCTACAACAAGTTCTCGTCGGAGGTGAACCGCCAGGCCCAACGCCTGGAGGGCTTCGCAGACGAGTTTTCGGCCATCCTGTCGCGCCAGATCGACGAGCGGACGTGACCGGCGGCGGGCGGGAACGGGTTTTGACGGAGATCGCCAAGTGGGAATGAGCGCAGCGGGGGCCTCGGGAGGCGGGCGGCGACGGGGCCGAGGCGGCCGTCGCGCCGGCGTCATGGCCGAGATCAACGTCACCCCGATGGTCGATGTCATGCTGGTGCTGCTGATCATCTTTATGGTGTCGGCGCCGCTGATGACCACCAGCATCGACATTGATCTGCCGGTGGCGCGGGGCGGATCGTCGACGCCCTCAAACGCGCCGCCTCTGACGGTCTCGGTCAAGCGGACGGGCGGGACCTGCAATTCCAAAGTCGATCTCTATCTGGGCGACACCCAGATCCAGGAATCTGAGCTGGAGGCCAAGGTGAAAGCAATCGGTGAGGCAAGGTCAGAGGCTGAACGCGTGGTGTTTCTGCGCGGCGATCGCGACGTCTGCTACACCGACATGATGAAGCTGCTCGGCTATGTCCGGAACGCCGGCTTCAAGGCCAATATCGTGATCGTGCCCGAGCAGGGCAGTTGAGACGCCGGGGCGGGTTTGCAGGCTGAATTGGCACACGGCGGTATGGAGGCGGGACGGCTCAGGGAGATCTGGGCCAGGCTCGACAAGACGCTCGTGGCGTCGGTCGCGCTGCACGTTGTCGCGCTCGGCTGGTGCATCTTCTCGTTTGCGCCGCCGCGCCTGGAAGCGACCCCGCCGGACACCATCGCGGTCGACGTGATTTCGGCCGATCAGCTCGCCAAGCTCAGTGCCGGCACGAAGTCCGGCGAGAAGGACAAGCCAAAGCCGCTGGTGGAGAAGGTCGCCGACGCCAATCCGGCCGACGATCCGATCGGCAAGGTCACCGACAAGAAGGAGATCGTGACCTCGGCCGCGCCCGAGCCGCCGCCGAAGCCGGTCGAGAAGCCGGTCGAGAAGAAGCCCGATCCTCCAAAGCCGGTGGAAAAGCAGGCCGAGAAGAAACCCGATCCGCCGAAGCCCGCGGAGAAGAAGGAAGAGCAGAAGCCTGCGGAGAAGCCCGCAGAGAAGACGCCTGAGCAGAAGCCTGATCCGATCGCCGAGGCGCTGAAGAAAGAGCCGAGCAAGAAGCCGCCGCCGAAACCCGAAGCCAAGGCGGCGCCGCCGCAGCCGGCCAAGCCGAAGCAGGAGCGCATCTTTGACCAGAGCAAGATCGCGGCCCTGCTCGACAAGCGTGACCCGACCCGCCAGGCGATCACCGGCGCGACGCTGAACAGCACCTCCGCGCTGGGCGCGGCGCGTGGACGGGACGCCGACAATTCCGCGACCTGGGGCGCCATGTTCAAATCCCAGGTCGAGCGTTGCTGGAAGAAGCCATATGGCGGCATCGAGAAGCCGAACCTTGCCGTCGATTTCGAGATCCGGCTGCGCCGTGACGGTACGCTGGAAGCGCCGCCCATCGCCAAGCCAGGTGACGGCTCGCCCTATTTCCGCGTCTATCAGGAGAGCGCCTTGCGGGCGATCATCGAATGCCAGCCCTACAAGCTCCCGGCGCAGTTCTTCGACGAGTGGAAGTGGTTCATGCCCACCTTCGAGGACCGTTCGTGACCCTCCCCTTCATCGATCGCAAACGAGTATATTGATATCATGACGATTTTCTCCAGCAGGGTTCCCGTGAAGCGCCTGGCGACGCGACGGCAGGTGCTTGCCGCCGGGGCGGCGCTCCTCGCCACGCCGATGCTCGCCCGTCGTGCCCTGGCGCAGGCGCGGGTGCAGATCACCGAAGGCACCTTTCAGCCGATCCCGATCGCCATTCCCAATTTCGTCGCCGGCTCGCCATCCGATGGCGAGGTCGGCAACGGCGTCGCCCAGGTCATCACCAACAATCTCAAGCGCAGCGGCCTGTTCGCGCCGGTCGATCCCGCCGCCTTCGTCGAGAAGGTCACCAATATCGATTCAGCGCCGCAGTTCGCGAGCTGGCGCGCGGTCAACGCCCAGGCGCTGGTCACCGGTCGCATGACGCGTCAGTCGGATGGCCGCCTCAAGGCCGAATTCCGACTGTGGGACGTGGTTTCGGGCCAGCAGCTCACCGGTCAGCAATACTTCACCTCGCCGGAATACTGGCGCCGGATCGCCCACATCATCTCCGATCAGATCTATGAGCGCCTGACCGGCGAGAAAGGCTATTTCGACAGCCGCATCGTCTTCGTCGACGAGAGCGGACCGGCGCAGCGCCGCATCAAGCGGCTCGCGCTGATGGACCAGGACGGCGCCAATGTGCGCTATCTGACCCGTGGCAGCGATCTCGTGTTGACCCCGCGCTTCTCGCCGACCACCCAGGAAATCACCTATATGGAATTCGGCCAGGGCGACCCGAAGGTCTACCTGTTCAATGTCGAGACCGGGCAGCGCGAGATCGTCGGCAACTTCCCCGGAATGTCCTTCTCGCCGCGGTTCTCGCCGGACGGCCAGCGCATCATCATGAGCCTGCAGCAGGGCGGAAATTCCAACCTGTTCGTGATGGACCTGCGGTCGAAGTCGACCACGCGCCTGACGGACTCGCCGGCCATCGACACCTCGCCGTCCTATTCGCCCGACGGCAGCCGGATCTGCTTCGAGTCCGACCGTGGCGGCAAGCCGCAGATTTACGTGATGCCGGCCAATGGCGGTCCGGCGCAGCGGATCTCGTTCGGCGACGGCGGGAGCTACTCGACACCGGTCTGGTCGCCGCGGGGCGACTACATTGCATTCACCCGGCAGGGTGGGGGCCAGTTCGCCATCGGCATCATCAAGCCGGATGGCTCCGGGGAGCGGATTCTGACATCGGGCTTTCATAACGAGGGGCCGACTTTCGCGCCGAACGGTCGTGTCCTGATGTTCTTCCGTGATCCCGGCGGCAATTCGGGGCCATCGCTGTTCACCATCGACGTCTCCGGGCGCAACGAACAACGTCTGCCGACGCCGGGGTTCGCATCCGATCCATCGTGGTCGCCATTGCTGTCCTGACACGGGACAAAGCCGTGTAAGTTCCCGGAAGAGTCGGCATATCTTGCCTAGCCTGCTGACTTAGTGAGCAAATTTCGCCAGCCGGAAGGCGCATTCATATCCCGGTAACCCTGTTGACTTAGGAATATTTCATGAGCTGCGGCTAAGAAAGCGCGTCGCTTTCGAGACATGTGTTCATGCAGCTGGCGGATCCCAAGCAGGTACCGAACGAACAAGATCTGCCGCCGTCAATCTCGACGGCGCTCGTCGATTCGCTGTTCCAGAACTTCCCTGCGACGTTCGCGGGCTTCGCATCGGCGGCTGTTGCCGCGGTGATGACCGCCATCAAGACCGGAAATCCATGGCTGTGGCCCTGTGCAGGGCTGATCGTCGTCGTTGGCGCGGCGCGATCGGTTCAGATGCGAGGCTACGAGCGGGAGCGCCACGAATCGCCATTGACGCCGGAGCGGGCGAAATGGTGGGAGCCGCGCTACACCATCGGAGCTGATCTTTATGCCGCGGCTCTGGGTCTGTGGTGCTTCGTCGTCCTGATGGGCAGCGACGACAGTGTCGCGCACATGCTGGCTACAGGGGTGACCATCGGTTACACGGCCGCCAGCGTCGGTCGCAATTACGGCCGCCCCTCGATCATCCAGCGACACATCTTGCTGACCTCGGCACCGATGTCGTTGGGGCTAGCGCTGAACGGGGACATCTACTATGCGGGTCTTGCCTTCCTGCTGGTGCTGTTCTTCATCGGACTGAAATATATCAATCTGAACCTGCACAGGATCTTCGTGAAGGCGCTGACCGCCACCGAGAGGGAGGCGGCCATTGCAGCGCAGTTCGATACCGCGCTCAACAATATGCCGAACGGGCTCTGTATGTTCGGGGCCGATGGCCGGCTCGCCGTCATGAATAATTGCTTCGCGACGATGCTGAAGGTGTCGAGCGATCTGGTCGAGCGCGGCGCGAATGTTGGCGAGGTTGCATCAGCCTGCGTGACCGCTGGCACGCTGTCACCGACAAGCGCCGAGGGCATCGTCAGCGAGATCGAAGCCCATCACCTGGCCGATCTCACCACGACGGACCCTGGTCTTGAATCGGAACGCGCGCTGGAATGGGTATTCCAGCCGATGCCCGGCGGCGGCACCGTCGTGCTGGTCGAGGATATCACCGAGCGGCGTAACGCCCAGGCTCGGATCAATCACATGGCGCGGTTCGACGAGCTCACCGGGCTGCCGAACCGGCTGTATTTCCGCGACGAGATCGATCGCCTGCTCGCCACGGGTCACGGCCGCCGCGAGTTCTCGGCCGTGCTGTTCATCGACCTCGACCAGTTCAAGCAGGTCAACGACACGCTCGGCCATCCCTGCGGCGACCGCCTGCTGCGCGCCGTCGCCCGGCGGTTGCGGGACATGCTGCGGCCGGAAGATTTCGTCGCCCGATTCGGCGGTGACGAATTCGTCGTCTTCCAGCACAAGATCAGGACGATCGACGACGCCGCGGCGCTGGCGAGCCGGATCGTCCACCAGCTCAGCGAGCGCTACGAGGTCGATCATCACCTCGTCGAAATCGGCGCCAGCATCGGGATCGCCACCACTTCGTCGAGCGGCGCCAATGTCGATGTGCTGCTCAAGAATTCGGACATGGCCCTCTATCGCGCCAAGAGCGAAGGCCGCGGCACCTTTTGCTTCTTCCGCGAGGAAATGGCCCAGGTGGTCGAGACGCGCCGCACCCTCGAGCTCGAATTGCGGCGGGCTCTCGCCAACGACGAATTCGAGATCTTCTATCAGCCGCTGGTCAATCTGAAGACCGGGCGCATCTCGACCTGCGAGGCGCTGCTGCGCTGGTACCACCCCGAGCGCGGCTATGTGCCGCCTTCGGAAATCATTCCGGTCGCCGAGGACATGGGGCTGATCGTCGATCTCGGTCGCTGGATCCTGCGCAAGGCCTGCATGGAATGCATGGAATGGCCGGCAGGGGTCAGCGTTGCCGTCAATTTCTCGTCCCAGCAATTCCACCGCCGCGACGTCCTGACCGATATTCGCGAGGCGCTGGAGGTTTCCGGTCTGCTTGCCGACCGGCTGGAAGTGGAGATCACCGAATCGTCGCTGCTGCGCAACTCGCAGTGGACCCTCGACGTACTCGGCCAGTTGCGCAGCTCAGGCGTGCGGATTTCCCTCGACGATTTCGGCACCGGCTATTCGAGCCTCAGTTATCTCAACAATTTTCCGCTGCAGAAGGTCAAGATCGATCGCTCATTCCTCGAAGGCATCGATCAGGAGCGGCCGCGAACCCTGCTGCGCGGGGTGGCGAGGCTCAGCGTCGATCTCGGCATGAGCGTGGTGGTGGAGGGGGTTGAAACCAACCAGCAGCTCGAGTTGATCAGTGCCGACGGCACTATCATCGAGGCGCAGGGCTATCTTTTCAGCCCGCCGGTCCCTTCGGCGCAAATCCGCCAACTGTTGAACGCGTCCCATGGCCGTCGCGTCAAAGACGAACGCCGTAACCAGCCGCCGGTACGGTCGCTGCTCTGACCGCCGGCGCATCATTTCTGCGCAAAACTCGACGGTTAACCCTAATGAAATGACTGCTTTGCAGTTGCGTTAATGTCAGATTAACTTGAATCAATATGTGACTGATTGGTCGAAGTTACGTTCGTGGGGAATTCTGTGAGTTCTGTGGTGCAGGTTCATCAACACCCCCGTTCGAGCAGACAAGAAGTGCCGTCCGCCTTCAGTTACAGACTGATGCAGACAGATACTGAAAAGGAGCAGATCTACCACCTGAGATACCGCGCCTACCTGCACGAGGGCGCAATCACGCCACGGGCGGACCAGCGTCTCGCCGATCGCTTTGACGATCTGCCGAATTCCTGGATCTTTGGCATCTATCATGACGGCGTATTGGCGAGTTCGGTCAGGATCAGCGTCGCGACGGCGGCTATGCCCGACACGCCTGCGGTCGACGCCTTTCCGGATGTGTTGGAGCCGGTGCTCGCCGCTGGAAAGGTCATCGTCGATCCAAATCGATTTGTGGCTGATCCCTTGCGCGAGCGGAAGCTGTCGGAACTGCCGTACATCACGCTGCGACTCGCTTATGTGGCCTGCGAACATTTCGCTGCCGACGTCGGAACAGCGACGGTCCGGCTGGAGCATCAGGCCTTCTACCGGCGTGTTTTTCTTCACCGAGAGCTTTGCCAGCCGCGTCCCTATCCGACTCTGACTAAGCCACTGTCCCTGATGGCCGTCGATTTCCATCAAAACCGCGAGAAGGTGTTCGGGCGTTATCCGATTTTCCGCTCGACTCCGGCGGAGCGGCGGCAGCTCTTTACCCGCCGGGCGGGACGTCCCCATCCTTCGTTGATGGAGCTCGGCGAGCCCGATACCGGTGAGGCCACGATCGCGCCGCTCGGCTGATACGATCGCTGGCCGGCACATTATCATGGCATGCGCCTTGCTTTGAATTTCTGCTCGATATCTGGGATATTCCGGCAAAAGCGAGCAGGAGCAGACGAAATGACGACTGGCGATATGGTTTTACCGGCGGCGGCCAAGGCCTCGACCCCGCTCTATAAATCGCTTTTCGTCCAGGTGCTGGCCGGCCTCGCGCTCGGGGTCATTCTCGGCGTCGCGGCGCCGGACTTTGCCGTCGGCTTGAAATTCTTCAGCGATGTCTTTCTCAAGCTGATCTCGATGATCGTGGCGCCGGTGGTGTTCTGCGTCGTCGTCCACGGAATCGCCGGCGCGGGCGACCTCACCAAAGTGGGCCGGGTCGGCGTCAAGGCGCTGGTCTATTTCGAGGTGATGACGACCATTGCCTTGGCGCTCGGGATCGTGCTCGCGTTCGTCTTCGGTCCCGGTCATGGCATGAATGTCAATCCGGCAAGTCTCGACCCGAAGGCCCTCGGCAGCTACGCCGAATCGGCCCACCGGCTTCAGGGTAGCGGGCTGGGTGGCTTCATTCTCAATGTCATCCCCTCCACCGCCTTCGACGCTCTGGCACGCAACGACGTGCTCCAGGTGCTGTTCTTCGCGGTGATCTTCGGCGTCAGTCTGGCGCTGGTGGGGGACCGCGGTGCGCCGGTGACCGCGATGATCAGTGCTGTCTCGACCGTGCTCTTCAAGGCGATGGCGCTCGTCGTGCGGCTGGCGCCTCTCGGCGTGCTCGGCGCGGTCGCCTACACGGTCGGCCGCTACGGCGTCGGCTCGCTCAAGCAACTCGTCTCCCTGGTGCTGCTGTTCTATGGCGCCGTGATCTTGTTCGTGCTGGTCGTGCTCGGGACGGTGATGCGGTTGGTCGGGTTCAGTCTGTTGAAGTTCCTGCGCTACCTCCGCGAGGAATTGACCATCGTGCTGGCTACCGCATCGTCGGACGCCGTGCTGCCGCAGGTCATGCGCAAGCTCGAGCGACTGGGCATCAAGGACTCGGTGGTCGGGCTCGTGGTGCCGACCGGCTATTCCTTCAACCTCGACGCCTTTTCGATCTATCTGACGCTGGCTACCGTGTTCATCGCCCAGGCCACCAACACGCCGCTGTCGCTGACCGACCTCCTGGTGGTGCTCGGCATTTCTCTCGTCACCTCCAAAGGCGCCCATGGTGTGCCCGGCTCAGCCATCGTCATCCTGGCCGCGACGCTCAGCGCGGTGCCGGCCATTCCCGCCATCGGCCTCGTTCTGGTGCTGTCGGTTGACTGGTTCGTTGGCATGGCGCGGGCGGTCGGCAATCTGATCGGCAATTGCGTGGCGACGGTGGTGATCGCCGCTTGGGAGCGCGACCTCGATCGCGACACCGCCCGCAAGGTGCTCGACGGCGAGCTCGAGGTTGATCTCAGCGAGGCCTGATCTGGCCGCTAAGTCCTTGGCCGAAAGTCGGAACTGAATCTTCCGGAGCATTCGCGGTCGGCCTTCACCATCGCGCCACATTTACGACGCATTAACCATCGCGCCGGCTTTCATGCGAATTCCGGCATTTGAACGAGTCCGGCAAGGTCTCATCAAGGTTGACGGAACGTTCGTTTAACCATCGCCCTGTAGACCCGTTCAAGTCGGAATAAACGTGAGCGTGGAGGCTCCGGAATGAGCAGTCGAGTGCGTATCCTCCAGGGGTTCAAGCTGGCCGCGGTGCTGGCTGTGGCGCTGTCGATGGGTGCTTGCGCCAACAAGAACGGTCTGGGCGCGGATGGCGCGATGGCGAACGCCGCGACCCCGGGCAGCCAGCAGGATTTCGTCGTCAACGTCGGTGACCGCGTGTTCTTCGAGAGCGACCAGACCGATCTGTCGCCGCAGGCGATGGCGACGCTCGACAAGCAGGCGCAGTGGCTGCAGAGCTACAGCCGCTATTCCTTCACCATTGAAGGCCACGCCGACGAGCGCGGGACCCGCGAATACAATATTGCGCTCGGCGCCCGTCGCGCCCAGTCGGTCAAGGCTTATCTCTCCTCGCGCGGCATCGATCCGGGTCGCATGCGCACGATCTCTTACGGTAAGGAGCGTCCAGTTGCGGTCTGCAACGACATCTCGTGCTGGTCGCAGAATCGACGCGCGGTCACGGTGCTGAACGCCAGCTCGTAAGCCTCCACCGGCCGCCGCCTCGGGCGGAAGCGTCTTCAGCCGGCGCCCGGGAGGGCGCCGGTATTGTTTTGCGCGGCACTTTGTCAAAGCCACATTTTCGGCGTACTGCATCCCTCATTAAGCGGCCGCCACGCGCTACGCGGCGCAGTCGATGCGACGTCTAGCTTGCAGCTCGCGATCTCGAATTCCGGACCTGAGGCCATGTCATCCAGACTTCATCTTTCGGCCTGCGCGGCGCTGGCGCTCGCGGCGGTCGCCGTGTTGCCCGTACGGGCCTTCGCGCAGATGGACGATGCGGACGATCCGCAGCGGATCGAGCGGCTCGAAAGCCAGATCCGGCAGCTCACGGGACAGAACGAGGAGCTTCAGCACCGCAATCGTGTGCTCGAGGATCAGATCAGGCAGTTCCAGGCCGGACAGCCGGCTGCCGGCGCGGGGCGCGCCGCAGCGCCGGGCCCGGTCGCGACCAATCCGCCATCCGAGCCGGCCTATCAGCAACCGGGCCCGGCCCCGGTCTATCAGCAGCAGTCTTCCGCGCAGGCGGCGGCGCCGGTCGTGGCCGATCAGCCGGCTGCCGCCGGGCGCCGTCGCGGCGATGCCTTTGATCCGGCGCTCAATCCCAATGCGCCGGGAGCACCGCGCGCGCTGGGCGGCGGGCCGGCAGTGGGCGCTCCCGGTGGGCGGGGAGCCGGAGAGCCACTCGATCTCGCCAACACTGCCGCGCCCTCATCCGGCGGCGGCTTGACGACCCTGCCGCCCGCCGCGACGCCGCGCGACGAGTTCGACCTCGGTATCGGCTATGTTCAGCGCAAGGATTACGCTCTGGCCGAGGAAACGATGCGTAATTTCATGCAGAAATACCCTTCGGATCATCTGGTGGCCGATGCGCAATACTGGCTCGGCGAGAGTCTCTTTCAGCGCCAGCGCTACCGTGATGCGGCAGAGGCATTCCTTGGCGTCACCACCAAATTCGAGACGTCCGTCAAGGCGCCTGACGCGCTGTTGCGGCTCGGTCAGTCGCTCGCGGCCCTCAAGGAGAAGGAAGCCGCCTGTGCCGCGCTTGGCGAGGTCGCGCGCAAATATCCCAAGGCCTCGGCCGGCGTGCGCCAGGGCGTCGATCGCGAACAGAAGCGGATCAAGTGCTGAGCGTTCGGTTGCCGAGCATCGGCGACTGGTGAGCCTGAACGCATCCGGAAGTCCTTGAACCTCCTGTCGCGTCGCGATTTGCACCTCGGCACCGAGCATCAGCTTGGCGGTAGGCAGTTCGAATCGGCGGCGTTACTGTCGCCGCGCCGGTCAGACGGCGTGCCGTGACGATGGGGCGATCGGATGAGGAGGCAGTCAGGGGAGGGACAGTCCCGAGCCGGGGACGAGGACGCGCCGGTCTCGCCGGCCGAGGCGGACCTCCTGTTCGGCGGCTTTCGCGATTTGCCCGCACTGGTTCTGGCCGTCTCCGGCGGCCCTGATTCGGTCGCCCTGCTCTGGCTCGCGGCGCGTTGGCGCGCGGCGCGCGAGCGCGGGCCCCGCCTGATCGCAGTGACGGTCGATCATGGTCTGCGGCCGGAGGCAGTTGCCGAGGCTCGCGCCGTCAGACGACTGGCCAAGTCGCTCGGGGTCGAACACCACGTCCTGCGCTGGCGCGGCGCCAAGCCCGCGCAAGGCATCCCGGCAGCAGCGCGCTCGGCCCGTTATGCGCTGCTTGCGCGGCTGGCGCGCCAGTTCGGCAGTGTCCATGTCGTTACCGCCCATACCCGCGACGATCAGGCCGAGACCGTCCTGATGCGTCTGCTGCGGGGCAGCGGCATCGCCGGACTCTCGGCGATGGCGCCACATAGCATCCGTGACGGCTTCGTGCTGGCGCGACCATTCCTCGATGTGCCGAAATCACGTCTGCTGGCGACGCTCGACGTCGCCGGCATCGGCTACGCCGTCGACCCGACGAATTTTGATCTGACATTCACCCGGGCGCGGCTGCGCGCGCTATTGCCGGTCCTCGCCCGTGAGGGCGGAGACGCGCGCAATCTGGCGCGGCTTGCCGGCCGGCTGTCGCGAGCTCATCTGGCGCTGGAGCAGGTGACCGATGCGGCCGAGCGGGCCTGCGTGGCGGTCGACGATGCGGCGCGCCGCTCGTTCATCGATGTTGCCACCTTCTTTGCCGCGCCCGGCGAGATCCGGTTACGGCTGTTGATCCGGGCCATCAATCGGGCCGGCGATGAGGGACCCGCCGAACTGGCCAAGGCCGAACAGCTGCTGGCAGCCCTGGAGCAGGCCTGGGCTCGGCCGCCTGCCCGGGTCAAGCAGACCCTGGCGGGAGCCGTCGTCAGTCTGGGGACAAAAGGTGTCTCGGTGGCGCCGGCACCGCCGCGACGCGCGCCGCGGTCGGCGGTACCAGAGAACGAACTTTAACCAAGCGACCGACGGGTGGGGGCAAGGCCCCGATTTGTCGCGGAGCAGCGGCAAAATGCGCTAAATAGTCTCAAGGGGTTCCCTTGGCAGTGGCCGAGGGGACACCTAGATTGTAGGGCTGTAGCCGTCGCCGTGTCCGAGCCGAAAGCTCGTGTTCAAATCGGTGATCCGCCGAAGGGAGGATACGATTTGGCCGGAAGCTTGGTTCAGAGGCTTGGTTCAAATTTAGCCTTGGTTGGAAAGCATACTTCTCTCCAGCTCACTTGGCTCACTTGGCCCGAAATCGGCCGGCAGCACGAGTGCGTATGACGACCGGTCCCGACCATCTGCCATTTCGACGCCCCTCGGGGGGTTCAGGCGGCAATGGAGAGGCTGGGGTGATGAGAAAATCGGCCGTGCTGATGCCGGCCACGAAGGAATCCGAATGAACGCCAATCTGCGCAATTTTGCCCTCTGGGTCATCATCGTCTTGCTGCTGTTGGCGTTGTTCACGCTGTTCCAGAATCCGGCTCAGCGCGCCTCATCGCAGGATATTTCCTTCTCGCAGCTGTTGTCCGAGGTCGACCAGGCTCACGTCCGCGACGTGGTGATCCAGGGCCAGGAGATCCATGGCACCTTCACCAATGGTGGCAGCTTCCAGACCTACGCGCCCAACGATCCGACCCTGGTGAAACGCCTCTATGACGGTAAGGTGTCGATCACCGCGCGTCCGCCGGGCGACAATGTCCCGTGGTTCGTGTCGCTGTTGGTGTCGTGGCTGCCCTTCATCGCCCTGATCGGCGTCTGGATCTTCCTGAGTCGCCAGATGCAGGGCGGTGCCGGCAAGGCTATGGGCTTCGGCAAGTCGCGCGCCAAGATGCTGACCGAAGCGCACGGCCGCGTCACGTTCGAGGACGTCGCCGGCGTCGACGAGGCCAAGCAGGACCTCCAGGAGATCGTCGAATTCCTGCGTGACCCGGGCAAGTTCCAGCGTCTCGGCGGCCGCATCCCGCGCGGTCTGCTGCTGGTTGGTCCTCCGGGCACCGGCAAGACCCTCATCGCCCGCGCCGTGGCCGGCGAGGCCAACGTGCCTTTCTTCACCATTTCCGGCTCGGACTTCGTCGAAATGTTCGTCGGCGTCGGCGCCTCGCGCGTCCGCGACATGTTCGAACAGGCCAAGAAGAACGCGCCGTGCATCATCTTCATTGACGAAATCGACGCCGTGGGCCGCCATCGCGGTGCCGGCCTCGGTGGTGGCAATGACGAGCGCGAGCAGACGTTGAACCAGCTGCTGGTCGAGATGGACGGCTTCGAGGCCAATGAAGGCGTCATCCTGATCGCTGCGACCAACCGGCCCGACGTTCTCGACCCGGCGCTGCTGCGCCCGGGCCGTTTCGACCGCCAGGTGATCGTGCCCAATCCCGACGTGGTCGGCCGCGAGCAGATCCTCAAGGTTCACGTCCGCAAGGTGCCGCTGGCGCCGGACATCAATCTCAAGACGATCGCGCGCGGCACCCCGGGCTTCTCGGGCGCCGACCTGATGAACCTCGTCAACGAAGCCGCCTTAATGGCCGCCCGGCGCAACAAGCGCATGGTCACCCAGAACGAATTCGAGGACGCCAAGGACAAGGTGATGATGGGGGCCGAGCGCAAGTCGCTCGTCATGACCGAAGAGGAAAAGCTCCTCACTGCGTATCACGAGGGCGGTCACGCCATCGTCGCGCTCAACGTCAAAGCTACCGACCCGGTGCACAAGGCCACCATCATCCCGCGTGGTCGCGCGTTGGGCATGGTGATGCAGCTGCCGGAGCGCGACAAGCTGTCGATGTCCCTGGAGCAGATGACCTCGCGTCTCGCCATCATGATGGGCGGCCGCGTTGCCGAGGAGCTGATCTTCGGCAAGGAGAAGGTGACCTCCGGTGCCGCCTCTGACATCGAGCAGGCGACGCGTCTCGCGCGCATGATGGTGACGCGCTGGGGTCTGTCGGACGAGCTCGGCACGGTGTCCTACGGCGAGAACCAGGACGAGGTGTTCCTCGGCATGTCGGTGTCGCGCACGCAGAACGTCTCCGAAGCCACGGCGCAGAAGATCGATGTGGAAATCCGCCGTCTGGTCGAGGAGGGCTATCAGGAGGCGACCCATATCCTGACCACCAAGCGCGACCAGCTCGAGACTCTCGCCAAGGGCCTTCTCGAATTCGAGACGCTGTCTGGCGACGAGATCAACGATCTGCTCAACGGCAAGAAGCCGAATCGGGAATCGGTGCTGGAGCCGACGACGCCGCGAACTTCCGCGGTCCCGCCGGCCGGCCGGCCGCGGCCACGGCCGGAGCCGGACATCGGCACTGAGCCCCAGCCTCAGGCTTGATGCCTCTCGTTGCTCTCTCGAAGTGAACTCTCGAACCGCCGGATGCGCCCGCATCCGGCGGTTTTCATTGGTGCAGCCTTGATCGCCCGATCAGGCGCGGTCGTTGGCTGGCGGCCGTGCGAGGCCATGCTCGATCGAGGCCGCGGTTCGGGTGATGTGTTTGGTCATCAGCTGTGCTGCCCGCTCGGCGTCGCGCGCCAGGGCTGCTTCCATCAGCTCCCGATGTTCCGGGCCAATGTCGCGGTCGCCCTTGTCCGCCGCCAGCGCGAGGTCGAGGTAGCGTTCGTTGTGGACGAACAGCATCTGGCGCAGCTTCATCAGCCACGGGCTGCCGCAGGCAGAGGCAAGGATGCGATGAAACTCGGTATGGGCGGCGCTCCAGCCCTGATCGAAGCCGCCCGTCTCGCTCATCATCGGTGTGCCGGCAAGCCGGTGATGGCTCGCCAGCACCGCTGCCTCCCAGGCGACGTCGCCATTGGCGATGGAGCGGCGCAGACAAGAGATTTCCAGATCGATCCGTACCGCACAGAGGTCGCGCAGGTCGGCGACCGAGACCGGAGCGACTCGGAAGCCGCGTTGCGGCTCGGCGGTGACGAGGCCCTCCGAGGTAAGGCGGGACAGCGCCTCCCGCACGGCGCCGATACTGACGTTCAGGTTGGCGCCGATCTCGCTGATCTTGAGGCGCTGCTCGGGGCGGTGCTGGCCACTGAGCACTTCGGCGCGTAGCCGCTCATAGACGGACTGGGTGGTGCTGGAGGGTATTGGACGGCCTGACATGATGGTGAGCCTAGGTCGGGCACGGACGAAAATCTACTTCATAGAAAAAATAGATTTTTTCGTTGCGTCGCCTCGGCCGGCCCCTATGATCGGCGCCGGACCGGCAGCGACAACGAGAACGACAGGCCGGCGATTGCTCTGAGGAGGAAAGCCCCATGAGATCCCGCATCGCCGCCGCAGCCTTTGCGCTCATGGCCGCCGTCGTTGAGCCGGCCGCGGCGCAGAACCAGCCCGGCGTGACATCTGCCGAAATCCGCATCGGTCAGACTATGCCCTACAGCGGTCCGGTCTCCGCTTTCGGCATTCTGGGAAAGGGCGAGGTCGCATATTTCAAGATGGTCAACGACCGCGGCGGCATCAACGGCCGCAAGGTCAATCTGATTTCGCTGGATGATGGCTACGTGCCGCCCAAGACGGTGGAGCAGACTCGCCGTCTGGTCGAAAGCGACGAGGTCTCTTTCATCTTCTCCTCAATGGGCACAGCCCACAACACCGCGATCTCCAAATATCTCCAGAGCAAGAAGGTGCCGCAGCTCTTCGTCGCCTCCGGGGCATCGAAGTTCGGTGATCCCGCCCAGTTTCCGTTGGCGATCATGGGAGTGATGGCCCCCTTCCGCAACGAGGCGCGGATGTATGCCCGCTACGCCCTGGAGCAGAAGCCTGACGCGACGTTCGCGGTGCTTGCCCAAAATGACGACTTCGGCCGAGACTACCTCGCCGGCCTCAAGGATGTGCTCGGCGAACGATTCGATCATGCCGTCACCGTTGCTACCTATGAAGCGACCGACCCGACAATCGATTCCCAGATCGTCAGGCTGAAAGCCTCCGGCGCCAATGTCCTGGTGATCGCGGCGACGCCGAAATTCGCCGCACAGGCCATCCGCAAGACCTCCGAGATCAGCTGGACGCCGATGAGATTCCTGACCAATGTTTCGGTCTGGATCTCATCGGTGATGGAGCCCGCCGGCCTCGATGCCGGTGTGGGCATCATTTCGACCGCCTATGTCAAGGATCCGCTCGATCCGGCCTGGAAGGACGATCCGGGCGTCAAAGGCTGGCGCGACTACATGGCGAAATACGTGCCCGACGGCGATATCCGCGACTCCAATTTCGTCAATGGCTACAACAATGGCATGGTCCTCGAGCACGTCCTCAAGGCCGCCGGCGACGATCTCAGCCGCGACAACATCATGGAGCAGGCGTTGTCGATCAAGGATCTCGAATTGCCGATGCTGCTGCCCGGCATCAAGGTGAATACTGGCCCAGGCGATCACTTGCCCGTCGAGCAGGTCCAATTCATGCGCTTCACCGGCAAGCAGTGGGAACGTTTCGGCGACGTGCGCTCGACCAAATAGCGTGGCAAGGCCGAGGTTCGACTGGCCCTGCACGGCGAATTCGACGTGTCGAAGCAGGCGTGCCTTGCCGGCCGTTCACGGCTATCCGGGCGCGGCGTGAAGCCGCCGAGAGCCTGCTCGACGAGCGCTGCGAACGCGAGTGGCGTCCGGTCCTCGTAATGGGGGGAGGCGTTCGATCCGTGCGATCGCTTGCTCGCACAATTCACGCGCGGAGATGTTCCGGCTGCGGCAGCGCTGCCGCCTGTTCCGGCGCGGTCGCATAGGTCAGCTCGCTCATCCTGTCCTCCCGGCTGTCCGGTCGGGGGGCCGTTTAGTTTGTTCGGGCTCGGAGCGAAGGATGTCAGCGCCCCCATCGCAAAGCCTTGCGGCAAGGCGTCTCGCCTTGGCCATGGCGGTCAAGGTGGGCGGGCAGCAGCCGACCGCATCGAGCACGGCGCCATCGACGCAGATCACGCCAGGCCCGGTCCGGTCTTCGAGGAAATCAGCGATGCCGCGCCACGCACCGCCGCGGGGCCTGACCTGCAGGTCGTGGTAATGGAAGCCAAGGCCGGGCGCGGTGAGGCTCGTCCGCAGCACCCGTCCGCCGACGGCGCGCAGCAGCGCCGTCATGTCGGCCAGGGCTGGATCCCTGCCGGAGCGCATGGCCCCGCCGGACCGCGCGACGATGCCGGTGCCCATCGAGGCGATCTCGATTCGCACGATGCTCCGCCGGGTCCAGAGCTGAATGGGGGTGACGAGCGACGCGGCCCGCGGCGCGACGCGGCCCCGTAGCACGGAGAAACATCGGCCAACGATGGCGGCAGACAGCAGGTTCAAATCGGCCAGCGACATATCGTAGAGCGAGGCGAAGGAGGTGCATGTCGCCCCGTCATGCTGCTCGATAGTGAGCGCGTTGAAATGGTTTGGCGCGAAGTCCGGACGCGAACGTAAGAGCGGCCTCAGACCGGATGCGTAGAGCATCCACGGCGCGTGATCGGCGAAAGATGCCGCTTCGAGATCGGTGAAGGACCGCAGGAGGAGTTGCGCATTACCAATGACGCCGGCGGCGAGCAGCACGCGTTTCGCCGCAATGGCGCCGCCGCTTATCAGCCTCACCATCCAACCGTCTCGGTCGGGCGCGATGGAGTGAGCGCGGCCGGCGACGATGTCGCTGGAAAATTTGCCAGCGGCCGTCGCGAAAACCTCGCGCATGGCAGAAAGGCCAGCGGCTGGCACGTCGGTCGAGCCCGTCAGCAGCCTCGGCAGGGCGAGGCGATAGCCCGGGCGTGGCAGGATGCCGTCGAGCGCCTCGCCGCCCCCCACTCTGAACAGGCTTTCGATCGCGTCGACCTCGGTCAGGTAATCGGCGTGGCTGCGGAAGGTGTCGGCCGGCCAGGCATCGCCGGCGTCGACGGCGACGAACTGTTGCCCCCAATAATTGGCGAGCCCGCCGATCGCTGCCGTGGCCCACAGCGACTTCGATCCTTGCTTGCCACCGCCGAGCAGATCGGCGACGCCGGCGTGTTCGCCGCGTTCGGCGGCCACTGCACGAACCTTCGGGTGCAGCCAGGTGCGACGGTCCGCCGGCAAGGTCTCCCCGGTGACGATGGCAATGCGCAGAGGACCGGACATTCCGTCGAGGGCAGCGATCGCCGCGGGCCCCGATCCAATGATGACAAGGTCGTAGCGCACGGCGGCGGCTCCCGTCACGGTGCTGCTCCCGGTGCGGCAGGACGGGTGCCGAGCGGGGCCAGCGTCCTGCCGAGCGATGCGAGCGAAGGTGCGGTGTCGAGCGGCTGCAGGCCGATCAGGCCATCGAGCCGTTCGGTGAGCCTGCTGCGGAAGAGGCCGTCGATGAAGTTCGTCAGCAGGCGGAGCGGCGCGCTTGGCAGCGGGATCATCAGCGGCGGTCGCCGGCCGGCGCGTAGCGCCGTCAGGCTCAGAACTTCGGCGAAGCTGAGCGGTTCGACGGCGCCGAGCTGCACCAGTTTCGGGGGCTGCTCCATAGTCGCGATCTGGGAGAGACAGTCGCAGAGCTCACCCGCCTCTATCGGCTGGATGCTTCGCCGTGCGCCGACGATCGGTACCGCGGGCAGCCGGGCCAGGCGAGCGAAACTGGCAAAGACGCTGGCTGGCGGATCGCCGTAGACCAGCCCGGGCCGAACAATGATCTCGTCGGGTTCAGTCAGCAGGCGCTCGATCGTCCATTTGCTCCGGCCATAGACGTTGCGGGCATCCGGTCGGGCGGACTGGCTCGACACGAAAATGAAGCGGCAACGGTGTCCGTCACGGCGCCAACGGCGGAGCTGAGCGACGAGCTTCCGGGATCCTTCGATGTCCAGCTCGGCCGCGCGCTGCACCGAGGCGCTGCCGGTCAGCGCGGCACTGGCCAGATGAATGACAATATCGGCAGTGCTGCAGTCGGCCGGCAACTCGTCGCCGAGATGCCAGGTGCGGATCGTCCCGTTCGCTGTCGGCGTGCGACCGAGCGCGATGACCTCGTGGCTCTGGCCGCGCAGCACGGCCGTCAGCCGCTGGCCGATGAAGCCCCGCGCCCCGGTGATCGCGATACGGCTCATCGGAGAGGCGATCGGCGCTGGCGGCGCGGCGTCGTGGACTTGGGGGCGTGGCCGTTGGACATGAGAGTGAAGGGCGCCATCATCGGGATCGCATTCGTCGCTCGCGGCGAGAGGGCCATGCATAGAGCGAGAACGTTTCGGGACAGCTAAGGCGATGTCGTTTACCCGTCGGCCAAAAGCTTAAGGCTTTCTCAATGCGCCCTCCTTAGCCTGCCAACCACGCATGGTCGGGCAGCCGTCGGCCCGCCCGCGACACGCGCCAGTTCGATCCGCCTTTTCCATTCGCCGCTTGCGGCCACCCGCGGATGCTGTCGCGGGTTGCTCAAGCTGAGTTGATCCATGAGCGTGTCCGAGCCCCTGCCGCCCCTCAGTCCGGTCGATCCGTTGCCGCCCTGGCCGGTCAAGATGTGCGTCGTGCTGTGCATCGCGCATGCGCTGTTCTTCCCGTTGGCTTATGGCCATCTGTGGATCATCGACGGCAAGGGGCTCGGGATCCCCGCCGATTTCGTCCACGTCTGGGCGTCGGGACGCCTGGCGCTCGAAGGGCACCCGTCCTGGGCTTATGACTGGGACTTCAACAAGGCGCTTCAGGTCGCAACCCTCGGCCAAGGCTACGACGGACATTTTGCCTGGCAATACCCGCCGACATATTTGTTCGTTGCGGCGGCGCTGGCGAGTCTTCCTTATGTCGCCGCCTTCATTCTTTGGCCGCTCGTCAGTTTCGTCCCGTTCGGATTGACCATGCGTCTTCTGGTCGGCCGGCCGTTTGGCTGGCTGCTGGCAGGCGCGTTTCCGGCGTTTCTCGTCAATGTCACCATCGGCCAGAACGGTTTTCTCACGGCGGCGCTGATCGGCGCGACGCTCTATCTGCTGCCGAGCCGCAAAGTGGCAGCCGGCATCTGCCTCGGCCTGCTCAGCTACAAGCCGCAATATGGCCTGCTGTTTCCACTTCTTCTGATGGTCGCCGGCGAGTGGCGGGCTTTCTTCGCGGCGGTGGCAGTGACCCTCACCCTGGCCGCGGCGGCATGGTTGGTCTTCGGCACCGAGAGCTGGGTCGCTTTTTTTCACGCGCTACCAAAATTCTCCCAGGCCTTCCTGTCCGACGGCAAGGCCTATTGGGGCAAGATGCAGAGCCTCTATACCACCGTCCGCCTGTTCCAAGGCAGTGAGGCCATGGCCTGGGTTGCGCAACTGGGTCTCGACGCACTGGTGGTGGTCGCGCTCGTCACGCTGTGGCGTGGCTGCGCCGCCTATTGGCTCAAGGCCGCCGCGCTCGCCACCGGTACCCTGCTGGTGACGCCCTACATCTTCATCTACGACCTGATGGCGCTCGCTATCCCGGTGGCGCTGCTGGTGCGGACCGGTCTCGCCGAGGGATTTCTCGGCCACGAACTGCCGGCGCTCGGCGGCGTTTTTTTGCTGCTTGCGATCTATATCGTCACCGGCGTGCCCACCGGGTTTGCGGCGACGGTGCTCGTCGCTGTGCTGCTCGGTCTGCGCTACGCTGCCGCGACCGTGGCGGAGCCGCGCCGGCAAGCCGCCGAAATCGGCGCCTGACCATGGCGAGGTCCGCCGCGCCGCTTCCTCACGCGCTGCTTACCTTCGATCCGCAGCGCTTTGTCGTCGTGATGATGCTGGCACTCGCCGCCATGAATGCGCTGTGGTGGCTACTGGCCGCGCTCACCGGGCAGTGGATCACCGATTCCCGCGGCATCGGCATCCCTACCGACTTCGTCAACGTCTATGCGGCCGGCCGGATGGTGCTTGAGGGCCGGCCGGCAGCGGCCTATGACTGGAACGCTCACAAGCTTGTCGAGGAAGCCGTGCTTGGCGGGCCGTTCGACGGATTCATCGCCTGGCATTATCCGCCGCCCTATCTGCTGGTCGCGAGGGAGCTGGCGCGGCTGCCCTATGTCCTTGCTTTTGTCGTCTGGGTGGCGACGAGCTTTGCGATCTACACGATGGTGATCCGTCGCCTGCTCGGATCGCCGCTCGGCTGGCTGCTCGCATTCGCCTGGCCGCTCACGCTGCATAATGTGCTGATCGGCCAGAACGGTTTTCTCACTGCGGCGCTGCTCGGCGGGGGGCTGCTGGCGTTGCTGAGGCGGCCCTGGATCGCTGGCGCGCTGATCGGCTGTCTGCTCTACAAGCCGCAATTTGGCCTGCTGCTGCCGCTGGCCCTTGTCGCCGGCGGCTTTTGGCGGAGCTTTGCCGCAGCGGCGGTGACGGCGATCGTGCTGGTTGCCATGTCGTTCCTCGCCTTCGGCGCCGACGCCTGGACAGCCTTCATCGACTGGCTCCCGCGCACCTCCAGTAGCTTCCTGGTGGAGGGCCGGGCCGAGTTCGGCCGGATGCAAAGTGTGTTGTCACTGGTGCGTTATCTCGGCGGGTCCGACTTGCTGGCGCGTAGCGCGCAGGTCGTCATGAGTCTCGGCGCCGCGGTTGCAGTCGTCGTGATCTGGCGCCGGCGCGTATCCTTCGAGATGAAGGCGGCAGCACTCGCCACGGCGGTGCCGCTGGCGACCCCTTATCTCTACGCCTACGATCTTGTGGTGCTCGTCATTCCCGTGGCGCTGCTGCTCAGGCTCGCCGCCGGCGAAACCCTGCAGGGAGGCGAGCTGGCGCTTCTCGGGGTTGGTCTCGGCCTGCTGGTGGCATTTCCCTTCGTGGTCGCGCCGGTCGGTCCCTTCGCGGCACTGGCGATCGGAGCCGTGGTGCTGGGTCGGGCATTCGGTGCTGCAACCATCGGTAGGCTCTCCGCCGCTGACGCATGACTCATATGCAGTCGCCTGTGCAGCACCTGTCGGCGCGCCTCCGTGCTTGACCGGGGCGCACGCGTGCCTCAATCGTTATGCTCCGCAGCGGGCGTCATCGATGACCTCTCCCCATCGTCCCGATCAACTTCATGCGTCGGCCTACTGGTCGGGCGAAGCCATCGTGCCCGGCATCTACGCGATCGCGCCGATGCTGCCGGGGACCCTGGCATTCGGCCTCGCCTTCGGTGCACTCTGTGCCCAGAAGAAATTCTCGCTCGCCGAAGTCGAGGTGATGATGGCCATCGTCTATGGCGGGCTGTCGCAATTCGTGGCGGTGCAATCGTGGCCCGACCAGCTCACGATCTCCTCCATAGCGACGCTGGCCCTGCTCATCACGACGGTGAACATCCGCTTCGCGTTGATGAGCGCCAGCCTGCGGCCTTGGTTCGGCACGCTGCCGCCATGGCAGGCCTATCCCTCCATGCTGCTGGTGACCGATGGCGGCTGGCTCGCGGCGATGCGCTATCGCGAGCACGGCGGTGCCAATGCCTGGTTCTTCGTCGGCGGCGGCATCGTGCTCTATGTGGTGTGGCTGTTGTCGTCGATTCCGGGGTTCCTGCTGGCGGAACAACTTTCCGATCCGAAAAAATACGGCGTCGACTTGGTGATGCCGGCCTTCTACGCAGCGATGCTGGTGCCGGCCTGGAAGGGCGTTGGGCGGGCGGTGCCATGGGTGATCGCAGGGGCGGTGGCGCTGCTCGTCTACTACACAGTGCCGGGCTACTGGTTCATCATCCTCGGCGCGGTCGCGGGTAGCGTCAGCGCGGGACTTATGCCCGATGACTGAGATGCTGCGTCCCGAAGTGATGTTCGCCTTTGTCGTGATGATGGCAGTTACCGTTGCATCGCGGCTAGGCGGCTTCTGGCTGATGCGCTACGTCACCATCACCCCGCGGGTGCGACGTATGCTCGAGGCGCTGCCCGGATCGATCATCGTCGCCGCGGCCCTGCCGGTCGCAGTCGATGGCGGCGTCGTGGTGGTCGGTGCCATCGTCGCCGCGATGATCGTGACCGTGGTCCGGCGCAACGACTTCATCGCGGTGTTTACCGGGATGGCGGTTGCGGCCCTGGCGCGAGCTGCCGGATTGGGTGGATGACCAGGTCAGTCGCTGATGCTGCAGTTGCGAAGCGACACCCTTGCCACTCCTTCTGAATTAGTGTTCAGATTTAGAAGGGACATTGGCTCAATGGTTTATCGGCGAACTCATCAGGTCGTGCGCCGCCTCGCGGCGCGACGCCATGCCATTCTCACCGCCGCCCGTGAGGCAGCCTCGGAAGGCGGCATGGCAGCGGTTCAGATCGCGCCTGTGGCGAGCCGCGCTAATGTCGCCGCGGGGACGGTCTATCGCTATTTTCCTTCCAAGGCCGATCTGATCTCCGAACTGATCGCCGACGTCTCTCAGGATGAGCTGACGGCGATTCGCCGTGCCGCTGACGCCGCGCCCGGGCCATCTTCGGCGCTGGCGGCGGCTGTCACCACGATTGCCGTCCACGTCGTGTCACACCGCAAGCTTGCCTGGGGCATTCTGGCCGAGCCGGTGGACGTCGACGTGACCGAATCGCGTCTCGCCAGCCGGCGTGCCATCGCCGCCGAGCTGAAATCGCGCATCGATGCCGCGGTGCGCGCCGGTCATCTGCCGGCGCAGGATACGGAGCTCGCAGCTACGGCCGTGCTCGGTGCTCTGCATGAGGCGCTGGTTGGGCCTCTGGCGCCGAACGATCTCGACGATCGCGGCAAATTGCGCGATGCCGTCCAGACCGTTTCGCTGCTGGCGCTGCGCGCCGTCGGGGTGATGGACGCCCGGGCGCGTGGCCTCGTGGTTCAGGCGGTGCTGCCGGCCCAGGCGGCACTGCCGGCGAAATCGACCACGGTGCTGGCGGGCTGAATGGGGCGGATTGCCGCGTCGCCCGCCGGTTGGCGGGCGCGTGTGAGGGCGGGAGGCTGAGTCATGACCCGATCGCGCCCGACGCGGAGTGGACAACGACCCGATCATTCGAGTCTCGACCCGCTTGTACTCGATCTCGTGGAATGGGTTGAGCGCTTGCCGCGGTCCTATGCCGAAGTCATGGAGGCCTGGCGCACATCCTGCCCGCGGCTGACGGTGTGGGAGGACGCAGTTGATCGCGGTCTTGTGGTCCGCGAGCGCGGCCGCGTGGTTCCAACCGAAGCCGGTCGGGCCTTGCTCAAGCAAATGCGGCCCAAACAAAACGGGCGGCTCCTTCCGGAGACCGCCCGTCTATTGCCGGCTGTGCGCGGCTGATTACTTCTTCTTGCCGTCCGGTCCGAACTGCGAAATGTACGACCAGAGGTCATCGGTCTCTTTTTCGTTCTTGATACCCGCGAAGGCCATCTTGGTGCCCGGGACCTTGGCCTTGGGATCCTTGATGTATTCCTTGAACTGGGCTTCGTTCCAGGTGATGCCGGAGTTCTTGTTGGCATCAGAATAGCTGTAGCCCGCGACGGTGCCGGACTTGCGGCCGTCGAGCCCGTTCAACTCCGGCCCGACCTTGTTCTTGGCGCCTTCACCGATGGCATGGCAGGCGAGGCACTTTTTGAAGGAGTTCTCGCCGGCCGCAACATCGCCGGCGGTGGCAGCGCCGCAGGTCGCAGCGAGGATCAGCATCGAGACGGACAGGCCCAGCAATTTCATTCCATTTCTCCCTAGGGATGGATTTTGGCGTGGCGGACATTGCCTTGCAGTTGCGGTCAGCACAAGTGGAACGGAACCTGGTGTTTTCGTCGGAACTGCCGGGCCGACATCCGCAAAGCCTATCTGCTTGATTTGCAGGCAATGGTGAAGGAGAAGGAAGGTGTCTCCCCGCTCAGTGCCAGAGGATTGAGATGTCGATCAAAATGCCGGAGCCCGATCAGGCGGTCCTCGCCCGTCGTGCTGCCATTGTCGCCGACCTGCGACGGATCGTGGCCGG
The DNA here is from genome assembly GCF_024181725.1 of Bradyrhizobium sp. WD16. Lineage (NCBI taxonomy): Bacteria > Pseudomonadati > Pseudomonadota > Alphaproteobacteria > Hyphomicrobiales > Nitrobacteraceae > Bradyrhizobium > Bradyrhizobium sp. WD16. Next base: position 2,267,803 of record NZ_CP028908.1, read on the forward strand.
CGAGGGGGTAATCGACAGCGCCGAGGAAATGCTTCCTTACGAATCCGATGGCGTCACCGCCTATCGCCAGACGCCGATGGTGGTGGTGCTGCCCGACACCACCGGACAAGTTTCGGCGGTGCTCCGTTACTGTCATGCCAATGGCATCAAGGTGGTGCCGCGGGGATCCGGAACCTCGCTGTCCGGCGGCGCGCTGCCGCTGGCGGATGGTGTGCTGCTCGGGCTCGGCAAGTTCAAGCGCATCCGCGAGATCGATTTCGACAACCGCGCCGTGGTCACCGAGCCGGGCGTCACCAACCTCGCCATCAGCCAGGCGGTGGCGCATGCCGGCTTCTATTACGCGCCCGATCCGTCGTCACAGATCGCTTGCAGCATCGGTGGCAACGTCGCGGAGAATTCGGGTGGGGTGCACTGCCTCAAATACGGCATGACCACCAACAACATTCTCGGCTGCGAGATCGTGCTGATGGATGGCGAGGTGCTGCGCATCGGCGGCAAATGCGCCGAGTCCGCCGGCTACGATCTGATGGGCGTGATCACCGGCTCCGAGGGGCTGCTCGGCGTAATCACGGAGGTCACGGTGCGTATCCTGCAGAAGCCGGAGACGGCGCGGGCGCTGATGGTCGGTTTCACCAGCGTCGAAGCGGCGGGTGAATGCGTGGCGCGGATCATCGGCGCCGGCATCATTCCCGGCGGCATGGAGATGATGGACAAGCCGGCGATCCATGCCGCCGAGGCCTTCGTTCATGCCGGCTATCCGCTTGACGTCGAGGCGCTCCTGATCATCGAGCTCGACGGTCCCGGGGTCGAGGTCGACGAACTGATCCTGCGTGTGGAGACCATCGCCAAAGCCTGCGGCCAGGCCACGTTGCAGATTTCGACCTCCGAGCAGGAGCGGCTGCTGTTCTGGGCCGGCCGCAAGGCGGCCTTCCCTGCAGTCGGGCGGATCTCGCCCGACTACCTCTGCATGGATGGCACGATTCCCCGCGGCAAGCTGCCGGAGGCGCTGCGCCGGATCCGAGCCCTTTCGGAAAAATACGGCCTCGGCTGCGCCAACGTGTTTCATGCCGGTGACGGCAACCTGCATCCCCTGATCCTCTACGACGCCAACAAGCCCGGCGAGATGGACAAGGCGGAGGCCTTCGGCGCCGACATTCTGCGCGCCTGTGTCGAACTCGGCGGAGTGTTGACCGGTGAGCACGGCGTCGGGGTTGAAAAGCGCGATCTGATGCCGGAGATGTTCAGCGCGATCGATCTCGCGCAGCAGCAGCGCCTGAAATGCGCCTTCGACTCGCAGGGACTGCTCAATCCCGGAAAGGTGTTTCCGACGCTGCATCGCTGCGCCGAACTGGGCCGCATGCACGTCCATGGCGGTAAGCTCGTCTTTCCCGATATTCCAAGATTCTGAAGGCTGGTGACGTGGACAGTCTGAGACCTCGCGACGTCAAGGACGTCGAACAGTCGGTGCGGGATGCGCTCGCCGCCGATCAAACCCTTGAGATCGTCGGCCAGGGCACCAAGCGGGCCATCGGCCAGCCGGCGGCGGCCAATGCCGTGCTCGAGCTGGCAGCGCTCAATGCCGTGAAGGGCTACGAGCCCAGTGAACTCATCCTCACGGTCGAGTCGGGCGCGCCGCTTGCCGACATCGAATCGCTGATCGACGCCAAGAACCAGGAATTCGCCTTCGAGCCGATGGACCCCGCGGCGCTGCTGGGCACGTCTGGTGGACGAGGCACCGTTGGCGGCATGATCGCCGCGGGTCTCGCCGGGCCGCGGCGGGTCCGTTCCGGCGGCGTGCGCGACCATCTCCTCGGCGCCAAGGCCGTATCCGGCTTCGGCGAGGCTTTCGCCGCCGGGGGCAAGGTGGTGAAGAACGTCACAGGCTACGACCTCTGCAAACTGTTGGCGGGGTCCTGGGGCACCCTGGCGGTGATGACCGAGGTAACCCTGAAGGTGATGCCCAAGGCCGAAACCGTATCGACGCTGGTACTGAGCGGCCTCGACGACATCACCGCCAATCGGGCGATGACCGCGGCGCTCGGCTCGCCGTTCGATGTCTCCGGCGCAGCCCACATCCCGGCCTCGGCGCTGCGGGACGACGGCGTGGGCCTGGACGGAGTCGGCGCCGCAGGGCAGGCGCTGACGCTCATCCGGCTCGAAGGCATCGGCGTATCGGTCGCCGATCGCGCCCGCTCGCTCGCCGCCGCGCTCGCGGGCTTCGGTCGCGCCGAGATCGTTTCTGGCGAGGCCCAGTCGCGCGGCCTCTGGCTCGCGATCCGCGACGTGACCCCCTTTGCCGCAGCCGGGCCGGTCGGCGCCTGGCCGGTGTGGCGCGTCGTCTGCCCGCCGGCGAGCGGCGGCCACTTCGGCGACGCTTTCGCCCGCGAGACCGGCGGCGACCTGATCTACGACTGGGGCGGCGGCCTGATCTGGGCGGCACTGCCGCCCACCGCAGACGGTTGTGCGGTGCGCTTGCGCGATCGGCTCAAGGCCATCGGCGGTCATGCCGTCCTGATCCGCGGCGGTGAGGACTTGCGCGCCGCAATTGACGTTTTTCAGCCGCTCGAGCCGGGGGTCGCTGCGCTCAGCCGCCGGGTCAAGGCCAGCTTTGATCCGAAGGACATCTTCAACCGCAACCGGATGGCGAGAGGCACGGGCGCATGAGGACGGAATTCTCGCTCGCCCGACTGGCCGACCCCGACATCGCCGAGGCCGACAAGATCCTGCGGGCCTGCGTGCATTGCGGTTTTTGCACCGCGACCTGCCCGACCTACGTGTTGCTCGGCGATGAACTCGACAGTCCGCGCGGCCGCATCTACCTGATCAAGCAGATGCTGGAGAAGGACCAGGTGCCGACCCCGCAGGTCGTCAAGCACATCGACCGCTGCCTGTCCTGTCTCGCCTGCATGACGACCTGTCCCTCGGGCGTGAACTACATGCATCTCGTCGACCAGGCGCGGGTACGCATCGAACAGCAGGCGCAGCGCCCTGCGGCGGATCGATTGCTCCGCGCTGTACTTGCAAGGGTGCTGCCGCGTCCCGGCTTGTTTCGCGCAAGCCTGTTGGTGGCGCGGTTGGCGCGGCCCTTCGCCGCGCTGCTGCCCGGCGCGGGGGATGCCGCCAAGCCGGGCTTTTTGCGCCGTCTGCGGGCCATGCTGGCGCTGGCGCCCGGCCGTCTGCCGAAGCCCGGGCCGCGCGGCGGCACCGTGTTTCCGGCTCAAACGCCACGGCGTGGCCGCGTGGCATTGCTGCAGGGATGCGCCCAGCAGGTGCTGTCGCCGACGATCAATGCCGCCGCCATCCGCGTCCTGACCCGGCAGGGAATCGAGGTGGTGCTGGTTGCCGAGGAGCAATGCTGCGGCTCGCTGACCCATCACATGGGCCGCGACGAGGAGGCCCTGGCCAACGCCCGGCACAACATTGATCGCTGGACAGCGGAGGCTGACCGCAACGGCCTCGATGCCGTCCTGGTGACGACTTCGGGCTGCGGCACGACCATCAAGGACTATGGCTACATGCTGCGTACCGATGCTGCTTATGCGCAGAAGGCAGCGCGTATATCGGGTCTGGCGCGCGATATCAGCGAATATCTCGCGTCGATCGACGTCGCGTGGCCGACGGCGCGGGGCGACCTCGTGGTCGCCTATCATGCGGCATGCTCGTTGCAGCACGGGCAGAAAATCACGCAGGCTCCGAAAGAACTACTTTTCAAGAGCGGATTCGTGGTGAAAGATGTACCCGAGAGTCACCTGTGTTGCGGTTCAGCGGGCACCTACAACATTCTGCAGCCCGATCTCGCGGATCGACTCCGCGAGCGCAAGGTCGCCAACATCGCCTCGGTGAAGCCGGACGTCATCGCCGCCGGCAACATCGGGTGCATGGTGCAGATTGCCGGAGGCACTTCGGTTCCCGTGGTGCATACGGTCGAGCTGCTGGACTGGGCGACCGGCGGTCCGCAGCCGGAGGCGCTGCGGGGCCCGGGCTCCGTCGGCAACGCCCGTGGGGCACTAAGCCGCGCGGTGGGAGATGTGCCAGTCGAGTGATGGCGTGAGTGACGCCGGCGAGTGACGAGTGAGGGATGACCTAGGTTGGGCTGGTCGGGGTCATCCGGATCTGATCGCCGGGGCTATCCGGGCTCCGAGCTGGCGAGGTTGGTCGGACGAGTGTGTCTGGCGCGGCGGTGCGGCGCGGCGAGATTGAATTCGGGGGGTGGTCGGTCAGCATGCGCGGGGGCGCTGAGTCCGGTTCGACAGTTTGAGCAAATTCGACGATTCCGACGAAAGGCGTCGCGGCAGCCTTGGTGCTCACCTTGAGCTATCATTTGGGGCGATGACTTCGGCGACGACGTCGGTAATGACATTGGTGGCGACCTTGGTGACCAGTTCGGCTGTCGAGGGTCATCTTTAGCGGTTCATCTTTGACTTCGTTGGCGGCAACAGGAGGACGACAATGGCGAAAGCGAAGAAGGCCAAGAAGAGCAAGAAGGCGAAGAAGCAGACGCGTGTGACCAGGGCGGCGAAGAAGTCCGCTAAGAAGTCGGCCAAGAGAGCCGCAAAGAAATCGGCCAGGAAGGCCGCGCCGAAGAAAGCGGCGAAGAAGTCCGCCAAAAAGGCTGCCAAGAAGACCGCGAAGAAGTCGGCCAAGAAATCAGCCAAGAAGTCAGTGAAGAAATCGGCGAAGAAGGCGACCCCGGCCCGCAAGGTGCGAGCACGACGGGCCGCGGCCGCCCCCGCGCCGTTGGTGGAGCCCGAGGCTTCGCCAGCGCCAATTCAAACGGCTGTCTGGGGTGAACCGGCCGAGCAGGGGACCGGCGAGGCCAACGGCTGAATCCGCTATCCCTGGACCCGTCACTGTAACCAGATCGGCGAGTGGCTTTCCGGTCTCGTGACAATCTGTTCGCCACGAGGCCCGAGACGCGTCCGACGAACCCAACAAAGGCCGCGCGACCGCGCGGCCTTTACCGTTTCCATTTCGATCAGGCGATCTGGATCGGGCGCGCCGCTGTGCCAATGGCAACGAGCGAATCGTTTTCGCCTCTTCAACCTATTCGAGAGCCTGCCGAATCCTTGGGCGACGATGATGCGTCTGGGAGGATTGGGCTGACCGACTACCGTTTTATCCGGCTTAAGTGTTGTGAACTTGCAACACTTATCAGCCAAACCGATCGCACGAGGAGTATTTGCCTAAAAGGGCGGCAGATGCCCGCGTTTTTTGCTTCACGGTTCCGTGCGTCTTCCGCGAAGGTACCTCCGGAATGAATTTCGGACAGTCGATCGGTTGATTGCCGCTGGGTGGCGCTCAGCAATGAGGCTGAACTTCAACCAATGATGGGGATGGACATGAAGAACAAGAAGATTGGTTTGGCAGTCGCAGCCGCTCTGGCGCTGACTTCGGGAGCAGCCTCCGCAGCCGACCTTCCGGCCAAGGTCTACACCAAGGCGCCGCCGGTCGTGGCCGCCGTGCCGGCCTGGGACATCGCGTTCGGCAGCGCGATCATGAGCGACTACATGTTCCGCGGCGTGACCCAATCGAACCACAAGCCGTCGGTCACCGCCTATTTCGAACCGCGCTACAACATCAATCCGAACCTCCAGCTCTATGTAGGCTCGTCCTTCGAGAGCATCTCTTTCGCCAACCGCGCCGCGGCTGAGGTCGACATCTACGGCGGTATCCGCCCGACCTTCGGCCCTCTCGCCCTCGACGTCGGCGTTTGGGGCTATCTCTATCCGGGCGGCCAGTGCATCGACACCGTTCAGGGTGGCGGCAACCTCTGCCCCGTTGGCTCGAGTGCCCTTGCCAACGGCAACATCATGAAGAAGGACGTTTCCTTCTACGAAATCTACGGCAAGGCCAACTATACCTTTAACGACTACTTCCAGCTCGGCGGCACCGCCTACTGGACGCCGTCGTTCCTGAATTCCGGCGCCGACGGCACCTATGCTTCGGTGATCGGCAAGGTCACCGCCCCGACCGCCTGGTTTGGCGCTTCGGGTGTCGGCGCCTATGTGTCGGGAGAGTTTGGTCGCCAGTGGCTCGGCACCACCGACGCCTTCTACGGCAACATCAAGTTCGCCGACTACAACACTTGGAATGTCGGCCTCGGCTTCACGTGGAAGGTCTTCACCCTGGACCTGCGCTACTCCGACACCAACCTGTCGAAGGGTGATTGCAACGCCTTCACCAGCGACTTCCGGACCACTGATACCGGCTTCCCGACGGCTGCCAACAACGTGGCTCCGTTCGCCGGCTCCAACTGGTGCGGTGCGACCTTCATCGCCAAGCTGTCGGCCGATCTCAGCCTGATCAACAACATCAAGTAAATCTTCGTCCTCCCGGACGACGACGACCTGGGCGGCAGAGCAATCTGCCGCCCTTTTGCTGTGTGCCGGATCGTGCCATGGCCGGGCTCGTGCAACGGGTATCCGCGCCGGTGGCGGCATCGGTATGGGTGCCGAATCGGGTATCGAACATCGCATCAGGCCCGACATCGCCATTCGGAAGCTCAGCATTGATTCTCAATCGCTACGCCCGGCATCTCGGCGTCCGCTCGCAAATCGCGCTCAAGCGCTGGCTGCGGCGGCTGCTGTTCGTCGCCGGCGGCGTCGTGGTCGGGCTGGCCGCGATCCTGATGGCGAAACTGGCGGATCAGGCCCAGCTGCTGTTCCGGTGGCTGACCGCTCCGTCGCCATATGTGGCTCTCGGCCTGACGCCGCTCGGCTTCGGCTTCGCCATGCTGCTGGCCGTCAAGGTTTTTCCTAACGCCCAAGGCAGTGGCATCCCCCAGGTGATTGCCGCGCTGCGGCTTCCCGACCAACGCCAGCGGGCGCCGCTCGTCTCTCTCAAGGTCGGTCTCGGCAAGATCGTCGTCATGACCCTCGGTCTCATTTGCGGGGCATCCACTGGCCGCGAAGGGCCAACGGTCCAGGTCGGCGGCGCGATCATGTTTGCCATCGGCAGATGGGCGCCGTTCCGACAGCCCGGATTTCTCCTCGCCGGCGCGACCGCCGGTGTCGCCGCCGCGTTCAACACGCCTCTCGCCGGCATCGTGTTCGGGATCGAGGAGTTGAGCCGGTCGTTCGAAATGCGCACCAGCGGTCTGATCATCGGCGCGATCATCGCCGCCGGCCTGACGTCGCTCGCGATCCTCGGCGATTATCATTATTTCGGCTCGACCTCGGCGGCCCTGCCGCTCGGTCGTGCCTGGCTCGTGGTGCCGGTCTGTGCGGTGACATGCGGGTTTGCCGGTGGACTGTTCAGCCGGGTCGTGTTGCTGTTCGCCGCCGGGCTGCCCGGGGTGGTGGGTGGTTGGATCCGGCGGCACCCGGTGGCCTTCGCGGTGCTGTGCGGTATCGGCGTCGCTCTCGCCGGGTTGGCCAGCGGCAGCCCCATTGCCGGCACCGGTTACGCCGAGGCGCGCGCCATCATCCATTCCAGCGATTGGCCGGCTTATGGCTATGGTCCCTGGAAATTCGTGGCCACGCTGCTGTCGGCGATCAGCGGCATACCCGGCGGCATCTTCGCGCCGTCGCTGGCCATCGGCGCAGGTATCGCGTCGGACCTCAGTCTGGTGCTGACCGATGTGCCGATCGGCGCGCTCGTGCTGATCGGAATGGAGTCCTATCTCACCGGCGTGGTGCAGGCCCCGATCACCTCTTTCGTGATTGTCTCGGAGATGACCAATGACCACGCCATGGTGATTCCACTGATGGCGGCGGCGCTGATCGCCAACCGTGCTTCCAAGGTGATCGTGCCTGAAGGGCTCTATCACGCCCTGGCGAAGCTGTTCCTGCGCGCTTCAGCCCAGCGCCATCCGGACCAGGCACCGATCACGCGCTGAGCCGCGGCCCAGTTCGTGTAGCGCCATCTCACGCCTTCACTGTTTCCCGGCCCTCGCCGAGCGCGAACTCCTTGCCGTTGGGTGCCATCCGCGCCGTGCGGTCGTGGAACGCTTCGAGGGTGGAACGGTGGCCGATGGAAACGATCGTCGCCATCGGCATCCTATCCTGCAGCAGCCGGTAGAGCAGGGCCTCGGACGGTTCGTCGAGCGAAGCTGTGGCCTCATCGAGGAACAGGAAATCGGGCCGCTCGAGCAGAACGCGCGCCATGCCGAGCCGCTGCTGTTCGCCGAGCGAGAGCTGGCGATTCCAGTGCGCCTCCTCGTCGATGCGGTCGCTGAGCGCGGGCAGGCCGACGTCGCCGAGCACCTCGCGCAGCCGCTCGGTGGTGAAGGCCTGCGGTGGAGAGGGATAGGCGATGGCTGCGCGCAGCGCTCCTACCGGAAAGTATGGCCGCTGCGGCAGCACCATCAGCTTCGCGTGCGCCGGAATGCGGATGGTGCCGGAGCCGAACGGCCAGGTGCCGGCGATGGCGCGGAACAGCGTCGACTTGCCCGATCCGGACGGGCCGGTCACCAGCACGCGTTCGCCGGGCTGCACAGCGAAGCCGTTTGCACTGACCAGCGGCTGTCCCTTGGGCAATTGCACCAGCAGGTCGTGCAGCGCAAGTTCGCCTTCGCCTTCGACCATGCGGATGGTGTCGCCTGACACCGTGAGCGCGTGCCCGCTGGCGATGGCCGCCTCGAAGCCGCCAAGACGATCGACCACCGCGCGCCACTCGGCGAGCTGACGATAGATCGAGACGAAGAAGGACAGCGCGCGTTGCACGCTGGAAAAAGCCGAGGCGGTCTGCATCATGCCGCCAAGCTGGATCTTCTCGGCGAAATAGGCCGGCGCTACCAGGATGTAGGGAAATATGACGGCAGCCTGGGAATAGCCGGCCGTGAAGGCGGTCACCTTTTTGGTGCGGCGCATGATGGCGAGCCAATTCTCGACGACATGGCCGAAGCGTTCCGCCAATCTTTCGCGCTCAGCGGCCTCGCCCTTGAGCAATGCGATCTGTTCGGAATTCTCCCGCACCCGCACCAGATTGAAGCGGAAGTCGGCCTCGAAGGCCTGCTGGCGGAAATTCAAACTGGCCAGCGGCCAGCCGATCAGATGTGTCAGCGTGGTGCCGAAGATCGCATAGACCAACGCGCCCCAGACGAGATAGCCGGGAATATTGAACTCGGAGCCGAACAAATGCAGTGGCGCGGCGGCGGATAACCCCCACAGGATGACGATGAAAGATGCCAAGGTTACCACTGACGACAACAGGCCGACGCCGATGGCGAGCGTGTTCTCGACGAACAGCTTGACGTCATCGGTCATGCGCTGGTCCGGGTTATCGGCGGCGTCGCCGAGCAGCTGCATCCGATAATGATTGCCGTCGCCGAGCCAGGCACCGAGATAGTGATTGGTGAGCCAGCGCCGCCAGCGGATCTGCAGCCACTGGTTCAGATAAAGCTGGTAGACCGCGAGCAGAATGAAGATGGCCGCCAGAACACAGAAGTAGGTGATCTCGCTGACGAAGTTCGCCCAGTTGCGCTCCTGCAGCGCATTGTAGAAGCGGTTGTTCCACTGGTTGATGAGGACATCGATGCCGACCAGCGCGAGCTCTATGGCGATCACCGCCCCGAGCAGGCCGCGGCCGGCCCAGCGGTCTTCGGAACGGAAGTAGGGGGCGGATAGGCGCCAGGCGGTCGCGAGCGTCGAACGAAAGCTATTCACAGATGGCTGTCTCCGGAGAGGGGCTGGCAAGTAATTCAAAACACGACAAAAACGCCCCAACTACGACTAAAGTCGCAAGCAGTTTGGTATACAATATCTTGTCGTGCACTTCGACTACACCCTACCATGTTGAGACTGCTGGGGCGCATTACATCAAGAGCACGGGAAACTGCGAGGCCGTCGGGACCGAATCGCCCGCCGCCGTCATCCTCCTGAATTCCCGCCTGTCCCCGGACCGTGTCGGCCCGATCAGCGAATCAGGCCAATCAAGACTTCGTGGGGAGGATCCATGTGGAACCAGGTTTATAATCCGCTCGGCAGCCCAGTGCTGTCGACCATCGCCGCCGCCATCCCGGTGGTCACGCTGCTGGCATTGATCGCCAGCAACAAGGTCAAGGCCCACATCGCCGCGCTGATTGCGCTTGTGGTCGCCAATCTGGTGGCGGTCTTCATCTTCACCATGCCTGCCGGCATGTCGGTGCGCGCCAGCATTCTCGGCGCCGTATCCGGCTTCTTTCCGATCGGCTGGATCGTCCTCAACGTCATCTTCATGTACCGCCTGACGGTGGCGACCGGTCGGTTCGAGCTACTCCAGCGCGCGGTGGGCGGCGTCACGCCGGATCGGCGCCTGCAGTTGCTGCTGATCGCCTTCGCCTTCGGCGCCTTCTTCGAGGGGGCCTCCGGCTTCGGCACGCCTGTGGCGGTGACCGGCGCCATCCTGATCGGCCTCGGCTTCTCGCCGCTCGCCGCGTCGGGCCTGTCGCTGATCGCCAATACCGCACCGGTCGCCTATGGTGCGCTCGGCACGCCGATCCAGGGACTCGCTTCGGTCACCGGCCTCGATCCCTACATCCTCGGCGCCATGGTTGGCCGGCAACTGCCGGTGTTCTCGCTGATCGTGCCGTTCTGGGTGGTGTGGGCCTTCGCTGGCTGGAAGGGCATGAAGGAAGTCTGGCCGGCGATTCTTGTCACGGGCATCACCTTTGCCGTTCCGCAATTCGTGATCTCGAACTACGTCAATCCGTGGATCGTCGACATTGGCGCCTCGCTGATCTCCATGGCCTGTCTGATCGGTTTCCTGAAGGTGTGGTCGCCCAAGCAGCTCTGGCTTTCGCCGGCGCTACGCAGTCGCGACGAGTCTGCCGGTTCGGTGCCGCCGCCGAAGCCGATGGACACAAGGCCGCTGTCCTCTGCTGAATTCTGGTCGGCCCTGACGCCGTGGATCATCGTCTGCGTCGTGCTGCTGATCTGGGGCTCGGGCTGGTTCAAAAACGCCGTCAACCCGATCTTCACCTGGAACTACGCCGTGCCGGACCTGCACCAGATGATCAACAAGGTGCCGCCGGTGGCGGCGAAGCCGACGCCGGAAGGCGCGGTCTTCGCGTTCCAGTACCTGTCCTTCACCGGCTCCGGCATGCTGATCGCGGCGATCATCTCAGGCTTCGTCATGGGGTTCTCGCCGGCCAAGATGGTCGCCGAATACGGCCGCACCATCCGCATCTGCGCCTATTCGCTGATCACCATCTCGGCGATGCTGGCGATCGGTACGCTGACGCGGCTGTCCGGCCTCGATGCCACACTCGGCCTCGCCTTCGCCGCGACCGGCATCCTCTATCCGTTCTTCGGCACCCTGCTCGGCTGGCTCGGCGTCGCCCTGACCGGATCGGATACCGCCTCCAACGTGCTGTTCGGCAACCTGCAACGGATCACGTCGGAGCAGCTCGGCCTGTCGCCGGTCTTGATGGCCGCCGCCAATTCGGCGGGCGGCGTCATGGGCAAGATGATCGATGCCCAGTCGATCGTTGTCGCCTCGACCGCGACCAACTGGTTCGGTCACGAGGGTACCATCCTGCGCTTCGTGTTCTGGCATTCCATCGTGCTGGCCTGCCTGGTCGGCGTGCTGGTGATGTTGCAGGCCTATGTCCATCCGTTCACCGCGATGGTCCTGCATTAACGCGGATCGGCAGCGGTCCCGGTCCATCACCCCGCGGCGCGAGCCGCGGGGTCTTTGCCCTCATGCACTGGCCAATGCCAGTCGCCGCGGCTACAACGGCGCCCGGATTTCGGATGGGAGCGGTTGAAACGTGATGCGCGGCGGACGACGAATGGCAATGGTCATGGTGCTGGCGATTGGTGTCGCCGGACCAGCCGCAGCAGACGAGTTTCCCTTCGGTCTCGAGATGACGCTCGACGCGCTGCCGATGCCCGGGTCGAAGCGCGTTCCATCGCTGGAGATTGACGACAAGGGCGAGGTCCGGCTGGAATTGTGGTGCAAGGGTGGTCGCGGCCAGTTCTCGGTCGCCGGCGACACCGTCGTCTTCATGCCCGGGGCGATGGAGCGGCGCTCCTGCCCAGCCGAGCGGGCCGCAGCTGATGATGCCCTGGTCGCCGCGCTCACCGAGGCCACCAGCTGGAAGCGACAGGGCGAAAGCGTGACCTTCACCGGCCCGAAGCCGCTACGTTTCCATCTGCTCAGCAACTAGTGTCCCGTCTCCGAATTACCGCTACGTTTGCCTCGCACTCGCACGGTAATTCGGAGACATAGGGACACTAGCAAAATCAAAGTGCTAGTGTGGCCTATGTCTCGCAATTGCCTACAGGGGCTTGCCGCAAAGGGCATAGGCAATTGCGAGACGCCACACTAGCGCGGTGGGTCTGACGCTTGTACCTGCGCTACAGCGAGTCTTCGAATGGCCTCGCCGAGGCGAACAAAACCCCGAAAGACGGGCTATTTCCAGGTGGCGTTCTCGGAATCCCAGCGCTGGGCCTTCAGCGCGCGCGCAACTGCGGTGAGTGCATCGCCTTCGTCCGTGGCCAGGCTGTCTTCGCCATTGCTGTCGGAAGCATCGACGACCTTGAGCTTGGCGCCGGAACTCTCGTCAGCGTTGCTGATCGAGGGATAACTCAGCCAAAGCACCAGGCGGTCGCCGCCGGCGGGCTTCTCAGCCGCGACCATTGCGCTGAACTCGAGGGTTTCGGTGAGCGCGAGCCCCTGCAGGGCGGCATTTGGTCGTCGGACGACGAGCCTGAGCTCGCCGCTATCCCCGTTCCAGTGCGCTGACGTGGCAGTCGCCCCGAGCGCCTTGGCGATGGTCGTCGACAAGGTGGCGGCGAGCTTGTCCTTGGCGATACGGCCGCCTTCGCGGAAATCTCCGGCCGCGATGCGAAGCGTGCGCTCCATATCGAGTTTGCCGTTGGTCCAGCCGGTGGCAAGCACTCCCGGGGTGGACTTAAGCTTGGCAACAAATTCGGCGGCGCGTTCCGGATCGACGTTCATCCGCACCACCTGCTCGCCTTTGCGCAATTCGGTGCAGGACGGCAGCAGGCTCGACAGCGAGACCTCGACGTTCTGGCCACGCAGGCTGTTGACGAAGTCGACGACGCTCTCCGGCTTGAGGCGCACCGCGACCGCCTCCGGGGAGGCGGTGGTGTAATCGGCCGGCGCGACGATGATCTCGTCATCCGCTTCCTGGCCGGCTTTGTATTCCTTTTCGCTGATGTCGGTGTTGTCAGCGGACGAAATCGTCGAGACGCTGCCGCCGACGGTCACCTTGCCCTCGAAGCTGACACCGTTCGCCGAGACCTTGCGGGTCAGGGCGACCGTAACCGGCTGCTTGGCTCCGATGCTCTCGGTCGCGCCGGTGAGCTTCTGGCCGTCGATGGTGAGGTTGGCGACAAAGCGGTCCTTGCGGCCGGAAGCCGCGCCGGCTGGATAGCACACGTCAAGGACCGCGGTCGTGACATTGCCGGCCGTACGCGTCTCTTTAAGGACGGTGTCGGCCTGGTCGTCCATGATGCCGCCGATCGAAGTGATATAGCGGACCTCGTCGGCTGGCGGCGCAGCCTTGGTGTCTTTTCTGGTCTGGGCGTAGCTCGGAGTGGCGCCGAGCGCAGTGGCGAGAATGAGGAACGCGGGTAAGCCGGTCGCACGCATGGGCAGCCTCGGGCCGAAAAGCCATTGAGCGGCGCCAGTCGGTGACGGCGTCGCAGGACGGACGGATTGGATTTCGTCGTACGGGCCATGTCGCGGCACCGGTCGCCGGAATCGAGAGGGCACAATCTCAAAACCGCAGGCAATAGGCGAGGGCTTTTTCAGCCCTCTTCGCCGTGGCCGGAGCGACGGGCTCAACCGCGGCTAGCCATCTTGCGCAGCCGCAGGTGCATGGCGCAGGCACAACCCGCCGGGTGAGTCGCCGGATCATCGGCCGGCGACTCAGCCGGGCTGTTGGCATTGGCGGCCGGAAGATAGTTCAGCACTGGAGCGAGCCAACGTTCCGCTTCCGCCACCGTCCAGCCCTTGCGTGCGGCATAATCCTCGACCTGGTCGCGCTCGATCTTGCCGACACCGAAATAAAAACTGTCAGCATGGCTCAAATAGAGGCCTGATACCGAGGCGCCGGGCCACATGGCGAAACTTTCGGTGAGTTGGACGCCGGTCGAGCGCTCTGCGTCGAGCAGGCGGAACAGCGTTGCCTTCTCGGTATGGTCGGGCTGTGCCGGATAGCCGGGGGCCGGCCGGATGCCAGCATACTCCTCGGCGATCAAGCCGGCATTGTCCAGCGCCTCGCCAGGGGCGTAGCCCCAGAATTCGGTGCGCACGCGCTGGTGCATGCATTCGGCAAAAGCCTCGGCGAAACGGTCGGCGAGCGCCTTGACGAGGATCGACGAGTAGTCGTCATTGGCCCTCTTGAAGCGGTCGGCCACGGCGTCTTCGCCAAGGCCGGCGGTGACGACAAAACCGCCGATATAATCGGCGACCCCGCTCTGCACCGGCGCGATGAAATCGGACAGGGCCACGTTGCGCCGACCTTCGCGCTTGGGGAGTTGTTGGCGCAGCGTATGGAAGGTTGCGAGGGACTCCGTGCGCCGCTCATCGGTGTAGACGACGATGTCGTCGCCCACGGCGTTCGCCGGCCAGAATCCGATGGTGGCGCTGGCACTGAACCAGTTCTCCGCGATGATCCGCTTCATCATGGCCTGCGCGTCGGCATAGAGCGAGCGCGCGACCTCTCCGACGGTTGGGTCGTCGAGAATGGCGGGGAAACGTCCGGAGAGCTCCCAGGTCTGGAAGAACGGCGTCCAATCGATGAAGTCGACGAGTTCGGCCAGCGGGTAGTTGCTGAAGCTGTGGCTGCCGAGGAACGATGGCTTGATCGGCGCCGCCTTGCTCCAATCGATCGGGAAGGCGTTGGCACGAGCGTGCTCGAGCGTCAGCCGTGCCTTGTCGGATTGGGCGCGGGCATGGGCCGTGGCGATCTTGAGATATTCCTGGCGGACTCCGTCGGCATAGCCGCGGCGCCGCTCCGGGGATAACAGCGCGGACGCGACGCCGACGGCGCGGCTGGCATCATTGACGTGGACCACGGGGCCGCGGCGGTAGTTCGGATCGATCTTGACTGCGGTGTGGACGCGGCTCGTGGTGGCGCCGCCGATCAGCAGCGGCAGATCGAGCCCGCTGCGCTCCATCTCGGCGGCGAGGTGGCACATCTCGTCGAGCGAGGGCGTGATCAGGCCGGACAAGCCGATGATGTCGGCGCCCTCGGCCTTGGCGGTCTCGATGATCCGGGTAGCGGGCACCATGACACCGAGGTCGATGACCTCGAAATTGTTGCACTGAAGCACGACGCCGACAATGTTCTTGCCGATGTCGTGGACATCGCCCTTGACCGTGGCGAGCACGATCTTGCCGGCGCTGCTGCTGCGCTCGTCCTCATTGCCGGCGGCACGGTTGCGCGCCTTCTCCTCTTCCATGAAGGGCAGGAGATAGGCGACGGCCTGCTTCATCACCCGGGCTGATTTCACCACCTGAGGCAGGAACATCTTGCCGGCGCCGAACAGGTCGCCGACGATATTCATGCCGCTCATCAGCGGGCCTTCGATCACCGCCAGAGGCCGGTCGGCGGCGAGGCGCGCCGCCTCGGTATCCTCCTCGATGAATTCGGTAATGCCATGGACCAGGGCATGGCTGAGCCGCTTATCCACCGGCCAGGCGCGCCAGGCGAGGTCCACAGTCTTGGCCTGCTTCTCCTGGCCGCGGAATTTCTCGGCCAGTGCCAAGAGCCGTTCGGCGCCGCCGCTGTCGCGGTTGAGGACAACGTCCTCACAGACCTGCCGCAGTTCCGGATCGAGATCATCATACACCGCCATCTGACCGGCATTGACGATGCCCATGTCCATGCCGGCCTTGATGGCATGATAGAGGAAGACCGAATGCATCGCCTCGCGCACCGGCTCGTTGCCGCGGAACGAGAATGACAGGTTCGAGACGCCGCCCGAGACGTGGGCATGGGGCAGATGGCTGCGAATCCAGCGGGTCGCCTCGATGAAGTCGACGCCGTAATTGTCGTGTTCCTCGATGCCGGTGGCTATGGCGAAGACGTTGGGATCGAAGATGATGTCTTCCGGCGGGAAGTTCAGGCGTCCCACCAGGATGTCGTAGGCGCGCTTGCAGATCTCAGTCTTGCGCGCGAAGGTATCAGCTTGGCCGGCTTCGTCGAAGGCCATCACCACCACCGCCGCGCCGAAGCGGCGGGCGATGGTCGCTTCGCGGATGAATTTCTCCTCGCCTTCCTTCATCGAAATCGAATTGACGATCGGTTTGCCCTGGACGCATTTCAGTCCGGCTTCGATCACCTCGAACTTGGAGGAATCGATCATCACCGGCACCCTGGCGATGTCGGGCTCGGAGGCGACGAGGTTGAGGAAGGTGGTCATCGCCTGCTGGGAGTCGAGCAGGCCCTCGTCCATGTTAACGTCGATGATCTGGGCGCCATTCTCGACCTGGTCTCGCGCCACCTGCAGGGCAGCGGCATAGTCGCCGGAGGTGATCAGCTTGCGGAAGCGGGCCGAGCCGGTGACGTTGGTGCGTTCTCCGACGTTGACGAAGGGGATTTCCGGCGTCAGTTCGAACGGCTCGAGGCCGGACAGCCGCAGCCGGGGCGCGATCTGTGGCACCTTGCGCGGCGTATGGCCCGCCACGGCTGCGGCAATGGCCGCGATGTGTTCGGGCGTGGTGCCGCAGCAGCCGCCGACGATGTTGACGAGGCCGGCCGCGGCGAATTCGCCGATCAGGCGGGCCATGTAGTCGGGGCTCTCGTCGTATTGACCGAATTCGTTGGGCAGGCCGGCATTGGGATAGGCACAAATCAGGCTGTCAGCGACGCGGCCGATGTCGTCCACGTGAGCGCGCAGATCAGCGGCGCCGAGTGCGCAATTGAAACCGATGGTGAACGGCGCGGCATGCCGTACCGAATTCCAGAAGGCTTCCGGGGTCTGGCCGGACAGGAGCCGGCCCGACTTGTCGGTGATGGTCCCGGAGATCATCACCGGCACGTGCCTTCCGGTGGCCTCGGCAATTTCCGCAGCGGCATAGAGCGCCGCCTTGGCGTTGAGCGTATCGAAGATGGTCTCGATCAGCAGGAGGTCGACGCCGCCGTCGATCAGGCCGCGGATCTGTTCGGCATAGGCCAGGCGCAGGTCGTCGAAGGTGACCGCGCGATAGCCGGGATTGGACACGTCCGGCGAGATCGAGGCCGTGCGATTGGTCGGGCCGACGGCTCCGGCGACGAAGCGCGGCTTGCCGTCCTCGGCTTCGACGCGCGTCGCGGCGGCGCGGGCGAGTTTGGCGCCTTCGAGATTGAGCTCATAGGCCAGCGACGACAGATCGTAATCGGCCTGGGCGATCGCGGTGGAGGAAAAGGTGTTGGTGGCGACGATGTCGGCGCCGGCGCGCAGATATTGGGCGTGGATGTCCTCGATCGCCTGCGGCTGGGTCAGGATCAGGAGGTCGTTGTTGCCGCGCAGGTCGCGGGCGAAATCGGTGAAGCGGGTGCCCCGAAAGGCCGCCTCGTCGAATTGCCGCGCCTGGATCATGGTGCCCATGGCACCGTCGAGCACAAGGATGCGCTCGCTGGCGAGCTGGCGGAGGCGGGTTTCGGTGCTGGAACGGAAGGTCATGCTGATCTGCTGCTCGTTCATGCGGCCTGCTGGGCCGACGGACGCAGGCCCAGCAGGTGGCTGATGGCGAACACCAGATCGGCGCGGTTCATGGTGTAGAAGTGGAAGGCGTCGACGCCGTGCTTGGCGAGGTTTTGGACCTGGCCGGCGGCAACCGTCGCCGCCACCAGCTTGCGGGTCTCGGGATCGTCGTCGAGCCCCTCGAACTTGTCCGCCAGCCAGTCCGGCAGTGAAGCGCCGGCCCGGCCGGCAAACCCCCTGGCCTGCTTGAAATTCTGCACCGGCAGAATGCCCGGCACGATCGGAATGTCGATGCCCCGGGCGCGGACGCGGTCGAGGTAGCGCCAGTAGAGATCGTTGTCGAAGAAGAACTGGGTGATCGCACGGCTCGCGCCGGCGTCCACCTTGGCCTTGAGCCCGTCGATGTCGGCGTCGAAGTCGCGGCTCTCGGGGTGCTTCTCGGGATAGGCCGAGACCGAGACCTCGATATCCGGATGGAGGCGCTTGATCCCCGCGACGAGCTCGGCGGAGCTGCGATAGCCGTCGGGATGGGCGGCGTAGGGGGTGCCGGGACCGCCAGCGGGATCGCCGCGCAGCGCTACGATGTGTCGGACGCCAGCTTGGTGATAGTGGGAGATGACGTCATCAATCTCGCCGCGGCCGGCGCCGACGCAAGTGAGGTGCGCGGCGGGTAGGAGGTCGGTCTCGGCCAGGATGCGCGTAATCGTGGCGTGGGTGCGCTCGCGCGTCGAGCCGCCGGCGCCGTAGGTGACCGAGACGAAGCTGGGACACAGGGGCGCGAGGCGCTGGATCGTCTGCCACAGACCTGCCTCCATGTCCGCCGTTTTGGGCGGAAAGAACTCGAAGGAAATCTGCGGGCGCCGGGCAGTGGCCCCGGCCGGGAAAGCGGTCTCGGTCATGGACGTCCTCGGATCGGGCGCTTGCCGCCACGATGGGTTCAAGCGGGTTCGCCGGAAGATAAGGGGCTGGCAGGTCGACGCCCAGCCCACAAATCCAGCGATCGACTTGGGAAATTGCCCAAACACCCTACAATAGTTCAGCCGATGTAGGCGTATGTGCCGTTTGTGGGAAGGGCAAGGCAGGCAGTTTTTCGCAAATAATTGCACGATTTGGATGAAGTATTCGCTGTGGGCAGGTAATATATAATCGAAATCATTCAGTTTCGCCCACTGCTCCCCGGACGGTGGTCCGAATCCCGCCGGGCGACGGCCGGCGGGGCCATTGTCGCCGACGCCGGCGGAGCTATCTTTGGCCGGCAGGCCGGTGCGGCAATTCACTGCCGGGATTAACGCCTGCTCCTTCAGGCGAGCCCATGCCCCTTCTGTCTATCCTTGACCTCTCGGTCGTCACCACTGCCGCACCACCATCCGCGGCGCTCCGCAACAGCATCGACCTTGCCCGCCATGCCGATCAGCTCGGCTATGAGCGCTACTGGCTTGCCGAACATCACAACCTTGCCTCGGTGGCGAGCCCGTCGCCGGACCTGATGATTGGCCAGATTGCCGCCGTGACCAATAGCATCCGGATCGGCTCCGGCGGCATCATGCTGCCGAACCACGCCCCATTGGTCGTCGCCGAACGCTTCAAGATGCTCGAGGCGCTATTTCCCGGCCGGATCGATCTCGGTCTCGGCCGCGCCCCGGGCACCGACCCCGCTACCTCCCATGCGCTGCGCCAGCGGCTGCAGGGCCGCGACGGCGACGATTTTCTCGAGCGATTGCACGAGCTCACCTTGTGGGAAACCCGCGAGTTTCCGTCGGGGCATCCGTTCAACAAAGTGGTGGCGATGCCCAACGACGCGCCGTTGCCGCCGATCTGGTTGCTCGGCTCGAGCGACTACAGCTCGCAGCTGTCGGCGCAACTGGGCATGGGCTTCGCTTTTGCCCATCATTTTGCGAGCTACGATGCCGTCGAGGCGCTGACACATTACCGCCGCCAGTTCCGCCCCTCGCGCTGGCGCGCGAGGCCGCACGCGATCCTCGCCATCGCTGTGGTCGCGGCCGACACCGACGAGGACGCCGAACGGCTTGCGTCCTCGATGGATCTCAACCGCCTGCGCCGGGATCGCGGCCAGTACGAGCCGCTGCCGTCGCCGGAGGAGGCGCTGGCCTATCCCTACGCGCCGGCCGGGCGCGCTTCGATCGCGCGCAATCGCGAGCGGCTGTTCGTGGGCAGTCCCGCCACGGTGCGGGCGAAGATCGATCCGTTGGTCGCCGCAAGTGAAGCCGACGAGGTGATGGTCATCTCTGCGATTTTCGATCACGAGGCGCGCAAGCGCAGCTACAGCCTGCTCGCCGAGTCGTTCGCACTCAAGGGCGCGGCGCCCCCATGAAGGCGCGCCAGCCGCCGAAGCTGGAAATGTCGCGGGCACCTTCCAGAGCCGAAGACTCCACCAGAAAGCCCTTCACTGTAGCGCCATCGGCGAGTTCAATGGTGCCGATCGACAGCGGCGGCGGCACTTCGGCGACGAAGCGGCCGAAGGCCTCGGTGGCGAATGACCACACTTCAATGGCGATGGCGACGCCGCCGGATCCCACGCGCAGCATGCCGGGTTTGGGCGGGGTGGTGTCCGGCAGGGCATGGAGACGGTAGCGCGGCGCGGTCATGGTTGCGCCGACGAGGCGCGCGCCGAGCGTCGTCAGTTCATGGTTGAGTGCCATGCCGGACAGATGCGCTCCGACCACCGCGACGGCGATCTCGTCGGCGGCACAGGGCGCGAGCGCCGGCAGGGGCGGTTGCGCTTGTCCGCGGCCCCCCAGCGGCAGGCCGGTGGCAGCGTGGAAGGCGCGGCCAAGCGCTGCGAGTTGTGCATCCTCGCCGGCAGGGGCGAGAAAGGTGATGCCGAAGGGCAGGCGTTCGTCGCTCAGCGCTGCCGGCACGGCAAGGCCGCAGAGATCCAGTAGATTGACGAAATTGGTATAGGTGCCGAGCCGGCTGTTGAGGGTGATCGGATCGGCCAGTACCTCGGCGACGGTGTAGGTGGTCGGCGCGGTCGGCACTACCAGGGCGTCCACGGCGGCGAACAGCGCGTGCGCACCGGCGCGCAGCGCTTCCAGCCGGTAGAAGGCGGCAAAGGTGTCCGCAGCGCTGATCTTTTCGCCCTTGAGCGTGATCGCGCGGGTGACCGGGTGGACTGCGTCGGGATTTGAGGCAAGCAGATCGCGAATGACGAAATAGCGTTCGGCGACCCAGGGGCCGTCGTAGAGCAGCTGCGCACACTCATAGAGCGGCGTCATGTCGATCTCGACGAGCTGCGCGCCGGCACGCACGAGTTGCTCGATCGCGGCGTCATAGGCCCGCGCTGCAGCAGCGTCATCGAAGAACTGTCGCTGGTCGGGCCGCGGCACGCCGAGCCGCGGTGAATTCGGCGCCGCCACCGCGCCCAGCGGCCGGTCGCGGCTATAGGCGTCGGCGGCGTCGGGGCCAGCCATCGCCGCGAGTGCGGCGAGCGCATCGTCGGTGGTCAGCGTGAAAATCGAGACGCAATCGAGGCTGCGGCAGGCCGGCACCACGCCGGTGGCCGGGATCATGCCGAGACTGGGCTTGAGGCCGACGATGTTGTTGAGCATGGCTGGTACGCGGCCGGAGCCCGCGGTGTCGGTGCCAAGCGCGAGCGGCACCAGTCCGGCGCCGACTGCGACCGCCGAACCCGAACTCGATCCTCCGGGCACCAGATCGTCGCGCAGCGCGTTCTTCGGGATGCCATATGGCGAGCGGACGCCGACAAGCCCGGTGGCGAACTGGTCGAGATTGGTCTTGCCGACGACGATGGCGCCGGCGGCGCGCAGCCGCGCCACCACCGTGGCGTCGGCTGCGGGCTGATAGGAAAAAGCGGGGCAGGCCGCAGTGGTGGGCAGCCCGGCAAC
Organism: Bradyrhizobium sp. WD16; assembly: GCF_024181725.1. Classification (NCBI taxonomy): domain Bacteria; kingdom Pseudomonadati; phylum Pseudomonadota; class Alphaproteobacteria; order Hyphomicrobiales; family Nitrobacteraceae; genus Bradyrhizobium; species Bradyrhizobium sp. WD16. Next base: position 2,289,251 of record NZ_CP028908.1, read on the forward strand.
ATCGATATTGTCTTTCACTGCCACGGGGATGCCGAAGAGCGGCAGGGCCGCGGCATCGCTGCGCGACGCCAGGGCCTCCGCCTCGGCGATTGCTTCGTTCTCCGCGCGCAGGCTGATGAAGACCGCGTCGTCGCCGCGGGCGCGGATGCGGGCGAAGCTGCGCGCAATCGTCTGCGCCGGCGTGATGCTGCCTTCGCGATGCGCGGCGACGATTTGGTGGATGGTTTCAGGCACGCGGTGTCCTTGCAGTCTGGAGGAGGGAAGGTGCGGTCAGGCGAGCGCGTCGAGCACGGCCCTGGAGTGGCTGACCCAACCAAAGATGCTGCCCTGAGCCTTGATCATGGCTAGGCCGGCGTCGTGGAATTCCTGGAAATAGGAGGCGCAGCAGTCGCCGAGCACGACACAGCGATAGCCGCGGTCATTGGCTTCGCGCACCGTGGTATTAACGCAGACTTCGGTGGCGACATCGCAGACGAGGAGCGTGTCGATGTCGCGCTGCTTCAGTACATCATCGAGTGCTGTGGCGTAGAAGACGTCCTTGCCCGGTTTGTCGATGACGATCTCGCCGGGCTCGAGGAAATCGCGCTGCATGTCGAAGACGAGAAGGGCGGTGCGCGCCCAGGCGATCTCGATGGCAGTCGGTTCCGCTGACACCATGTCGGTCTGTCCCGATCCATCCACCGGCGCCACTCCCGCCGCACTCTCCGGCTGATCGCGAGCCGTTCGCCGGCAGCGACGGAGCGTCGCTGCCGGGTCTGATCGAAGCAAGCCGCATGCCATTGTGTACACTTGCCGAAGGCTGCGGCTGTTTTTTAAAATAATTATATTTTCAATATGTTGCCTAGATATATCGCAAATTTTCAGAACTCTTTCCGCGCCATCGTCGCGGCCGAAATGATCAAAAACTAGGCTGCCGTACGAGGGCCTACCCCTCCTTGCGAGCGAGATGCAGCATCACGTAGAGCACCAAACGACGCCAGCGCGCCGACGATCACCGATCGCCGACGCAGCGGGAGCCGATCCGTCGGCCAACGCGGATCAAGGGGGAAACGACCACGCCCGAAGTGTCGGCGACTGGCTGGAACTGTGGGCTCGGCGACGCCCTGATCGCGTCTTCCTGCTGAGCGCGATGATCCGGCTTCCCCCTGGCGCAGCGTCAGCTATGGCGAGGCGCTCGGTCAGATCCGCGCCATCGGCGCCTGGCTGCTGGCGCGCGGGCTTTCTGCGGATCGCCCGCTCGCCATTCTCTCCGACAACAGCATCGCCCATGCATTGCTGGCGCTCGGAGCGATGCACGTCGGTGTGCCGGTCGCTTCGACGCTGCCGTCGTCGCCGGCGCTCCGGCCGAGGGCGTCATCGGTTATGACGAACTGGCCACCACGCCGTGAGCGCAAATCGCCTGCACGCTTCAGCTTATGGGCGATTGTCGGCGGTGGAGCTCTTAATGCGTGCGTCGGGGCCGCGGAAGATTGTGTCGACGAAAAATTTGCCCTTTTCGCCTACAGCCTTCTCCACTCCGATGGAATCGGAGCGGAGGCTCTAAATTTTTGTTTTGGCGCGTTTTCCTCGCACGAACCGGTATCCACTTCGCGGGAAAATGCTCTAATCGGAGCTGCCGACGCTCGCGCTCGCCGCCGACCATACCTTCGGCGGCGTCATGTCCAGCCGCACGCGATAGACCGCGAGATTCTCCGTGACCCGCTGGACGTAGTTGCGGGTTTCGGCAAAGGGGATGCGCTCGACCCAGTCGACCGGATCGACATCGGCGCGGCGCGGATCGCCGTATTGCCTGACCCACTGTTGCACGCGGCCACGGCCGGCGTTGTAGCCCGCGAAGGTCATGACATGACAGCCGCCATATTCCTTGAGCAGTGCGGCGAGTTCAGCGGCGCCCATCTGGGTGTTATAGACCGGATCGGATACCAGCCTGTTCCAGTCATAGGCGACGCCGAAGCGCTTTGCGGTGTCGCGCCCCGCCTCAGGCGTCACCTGCATCAGGCCGACCGCCTTGGCTGGCGAGATGTCCTTCTGGTCGAAGGCGCTCTCGGTCCTCGCCACCGAGAAGATCAGGCTGCGCTCGACCGGCGGCCCGATCGGCGCATGCTCCGGCACACCGATATCGGGAAAGGCATAGGTGTCGAGGGCGAAGCCGCGGGCGAGTGCGGTCTTGCCGATTTCCAGCATGGCGCGGGCATCGCGCCGCCGCCGGGCGAGATCGCCGAGTGCGACCAGTGCCCGGATATCGTTGCTGCGCTCGGCGAGGTCGGCGGCGAAGGTAAGGACCTGATCGCGCTCACCGATGGCGTAGAGCATGTCCGCGGCGCGAACGAGGTCGTCGGCCGCGAGGCCGGCTCCGGCCGCCTCCGGCGGCGGCTGCTGCCGCAGGTCGAAGCGGGGCAGGCCGAGCTTCGCCCGCGCCAGTTGGCCGTAATAGGCGGTCGGATGCGCGGCTGCCGCCTCGTAGCTGGCCCGCATCGCTTCAGTGTCGCCCAGCGCCTCGGCGGCGCGCCCCCGCCAGTAATTGGCCCGCGCCAGCACGATGGGATTGCGCGAGCCGTCGTCGACATGGGCGAAATGCGTCTGGGCCGTCGCGGCATCGTTGCGGAAGCGCAGCGCGATCCAGCCCGCCATGAAATGCGCCTCGGCCCGGTAGTTCGGATTGGCCGGCATCGCCGCATCACGCACCACTTTGTAGGCGGTCTCGCTGTCGCCAAGGTCGAGCAGCTTGCGCGCGATGACGCGGCGTTGCCGCCACCATTCGTCGGTGTCCTGCTCGGCCATGGTCCTGGGCGATGCCGCCAGCATGACATTCGCGGCGTCCACGAAGCGGTCATGGTGCATCAGCGCCTGGGCTCGGCACAGCGCAAAGCCCAGATCCTCGCGCGCGGCACCACCGACCTGATCGAGCAGTCCGAGCGCGGTCTTGGCATTGCCGGCGGTGGCGATGCAGGCTTTGACGATCGCCACTTGACCCTCGCCGAGGCGCTTCGCCGCACGCATGGCGCCGGCGAAGTCCTTGGCGCCGAGGCGCCGGTCCATGCGTGCGCGATGATCATCGGCGGTCAGGAGATCGCGAAAGCTGTCGAGAGCGTCGGCCTCGAGGCGCTCGGGCATCTCCTGCGTGCGCCACGCCTCGCGTACTTGCGCTTCCGCGCCCGACCTCTCGCCCGCGGCAAGGAGCGAGCGGGCGAGCGCCAGCCGTCCCTTGGCGCTGACCGGCGCGCCGTCGATGAAGTGTCGCACCACGGCGCCGTCGCTGCGTGCGTGCCATAGCCGCGCTTCGGCCCGGGCGCGAAAAACGCGCTGACCTGGCCAGGACGGATGGTCGGCAACGAAGGCGGCGTAGCGGGCGAAATTGATATCATCGCCGCCGTTGCGCAGGATCAGCCATTCCGCCAGCGTCCGGCCGACGCCCTCGCCGAGGGAGGACTTGAGCGCGGTGGCCTCGCCGATCTTGCCCTTGCGCGCGAGTTCCAGCGTTTGTTTGAGGACGGCGAGGTCGCCCGTCAGCGCGGGCGGGGCCGGTGCAGCGGGTGCAACAGGTTTCGCGGCGGTGCCGGATTTGTCTTTCTTTGATTTCGCGGCGGCAGTCTTGCCGCTGGACTTACCCTGGTTTCGCTTCGCTGCGACGGTCTCGTGCTTGGCATGAGGGGCAGCGTTGTGCTTGGCGCGATGCGCCAGCTTGTGCCGTGACGCTGCCGCGGCTTCGCCGGGCAGGATGGCGCCGATGCTGCAGACCATTCCCCAAGCGACGAGGCGAGCCAAGACCCGCGTACCCCGAGTCGAGCGGTTCATGCAACGACCCCTCGCGATGCAACGACCACGAGAAGGCTATCACAACACAACGCCGTGGTTGTTACTGTCCGGCCACACCGCTGGGAAAAGACTCGGGTTCCAGATGCGCCCGTGATGGAACCGGAACGGTGCGCGGCGCGCAGATGTGAAGCGGCACGATTCAAATATTGGCGGTAATATTTGACCAAGATCAATCCGCCTGTCGCGTCACGATGCTGACTGCGTTGCAATCGGTAAGGCGGATTAAATCCCGTCGATCCGGCGTGGACACGTCATGAGCGACTCCGCATCCGGTTCTGTCACCGGCCCCGCGCTCGTCGGCCTTGGATCGGTCGAGGTGGCGGCACGACTGCGGCAGTTCGGTCCCAATGCGGTTGACGACGCCGCGCCGGCGCTGTGGCGCGCGCTGCTGGGCAAATTCCTCGCGCCGGTGCCGTGCCTGCTGGAAGCGGCGATCGTGCTGCAATTGATCCTCGGCGAATATCTCGAGGCCGGTATCATCGCCGTGCTGCTGGTCTTCAATGCAGTGCTTGGGCTCGTTCAGGAAGGGCGTGCGCAGGCGACGGTGGCGGCATTGAAGTCGCGCCTGGCGCTCAATGCAGCCGTGTTGCGGGACCGGCGCTGGCAGGTGATTGCTGCCTCCCGGCTTGTGCCCGGCGATATCGTCAAGTTGTCACTCGGCGCCATCGTGCCTGCCGACGTGCAATTGATCTCGGGCAGCATTCTGGTTGACCTCTCCATGCTCACCGGCGAATCTGTGCCGGTGGAGGCGGCATCGGGCTTCGAGGCGCCGGCCGGCGCGCTGATCCGGCGCGGTGAAGCCGTGGCGCAGGTCACGGCGACCGGGGCACGCACGAAGTTCGGCCGCACCGCCGAATTGGTGCGCGCCGCAAAGGTGGCAAGCTCGCAGCAGAAGGCGGTGCTGCGCGTCGTTGTCTATCTTGCTGCCATCAACGGTGCGTTGGCGGCGGCTCTGATCGGCTACGCCATCGTGCGGCGTCTTCCCGCAGCGGAGGTCATCCCGCTCGGACTGATTGCCGTGCTCGCCTCGGTGCCGGTGGCGCTGCCGGCCACCTTCACCCTGGCCGGCGCCGTCGGCGCCCAGGCCCTTGGGCGGAAGGGCGTGCTGCCGACGCGGTTGTCCGCGGTCGACGAGGCGGCGGCGATGAATCTGTTGTGCGTCGACAAGACCGGCACCCTCACCAGCAATGAACTGGTGGTCACCCGCACCCTGGCCATGGCCGGTCACGACGAGGGCGAGGTGCTGGTGCTGGCGCGGCTGGCGAGCTCCGACGGTGGTCTCGACACGGTGGATGCCGCGGTCCGTACCGCTGCGGCGCGGCAGATTTCGCCGACGGCCACAGCTCTGCTCTCCTTTACGCCGTTCGATCCCGGCTTGAAAATGGCGGAGGCGGAGGTGCTCGCCGATGGCGAGCATCGGCGAATCGTCAAAGGAGCCTTCGCCCATGTCATGGCGATCTGCCGTCCACTGCCGGCGGCAACTGCCGCCGCGGCGGCGCTCGAGGACGACGGCCTGCGCGTGCTCGGCGTCGCCGTCGGAGTGGGGGACGACATGCAGCTGGTCGGGCTGCTGGCCCTGAGCGATCCACCGCGGCCCGAGGCGGCAGGGTGCATCGCGGCGCTGAAGGAGATGGGCATCCAGGTGGTGATGGTCACGGGCGATGCGCCGAAGACCGCAGCCGCAGTGGCACGCGCCGTCGGCATCGACGGCCCGATTCATTCATTACGATCCTTGCCGCCGCGTGTCAGTCCCGAGGACGTCGCCGTCTTCGCCGCCGTGTTGCCCGAGGACAAGTTTCATATCGTGCAGGCGTTTCAGCGCGCCGGCTTCATTGTCGGCATGTGTGGTGACGGGGCCAACGATGCGCCGGCGCTGCGTCAGGCTCAGCTCGGCATCGCGGTTTCGACGGCTACCGACGTCGCCAAATCGGCGGCGGGGCTCGTTCTTACCGAACCGGGACTGTTCGGCGTGCTGAGCGCGGTCACCGAAGGCCGGATCGCCTTCCAGCGGATCCTGACCTATACGCTGCGCTCGATCATCCACAAGGTGCGCCAGGTATCCTATCTCGGCGTCGGCCTCGTCCTCACGGGGCACGCGATACTGACGCCCATGCTGGTGGTTATCGTCATGATCACCGGCGATTTCTTTGCCATGTCGGCGACCACCGACAACGTGCGTCCCTCGAAGAAGCCGAATGCCTGGCGGATCGGCAATCTGGTGATCGCAGGTGCGCTGCTCGGGCTGGTCGATCTCGCGTTTTGCGTCGTCGTGCTCGTGGCCGGACAGCAGCGGCTCCATCTCGACCTTGATACGCTACGCACGCTTACGATGGTCAATCTGGTGTTCAACGGCCAGGCGGTTTTCTACTCGGTGCGGGAGCGCCGCCATCTATGGTCGTCCCGTCCCAGCAACATCGTCCTCGTCTGCTCGGCGGCCGATCTGTTCATCATCCCCGTCATGGCGCTGGGCGGCTTCCTGATGGCGCCATTGCCGTCGGCGGTCGTCGCTGCCGTGCTGGCCGGGGCGGTCGTCTTCGCCCTGGTGCTCGACCTCGCCAAGAGCATGCTGTTCAAGCTGCTTAGGATGACCTGATTACACCGGCGAGGTCGGCTGTTTCGAAGTCGCAACGGTCCTATCGGAAGCTGCCGAAATTGTTGCCGTTGTCGAGGTTGTTGGAGCGACGACCGCCGCCGCCCGGAGGGCTCATCTGGTGCCGGCGGGAAGAGTGACCGGAATGAAGCCGGCTTCCTGCAGGATGGTCTGTCCGTCGGGAGATAGAATGAAGAGCGTGAGTTCGGCCGCGATTGCCGGTGCCGTCCTCGCAATGGTCAGGCCGTACTCGGGGCCAATGGCGAGGTCAGAGGGCAGCGGAATGATCTTGATGCCGATCTGGGAAGCAAGTTGGCTGCCGGCGGAACAATAATAAAGCGCGGCGTCCGCCTTGTCCTCGGCCATCGCCACCGCAAGCCGATGCCGTCCATCGAGAGGGGTCGTCGTCGCTGGGCCGCCAAAGACCTGCTGCGCCTTGCCTGACAGCAACGCATAGGCTCCGGGCCGGGACCTTTCGATCAACCGGAAGAGCTGCCAGGTATAGTCGCCACCGGGATCTGAGACGGGTGTCGAGGTGGCGAGGCGGATCTGCGGCTTCAGCAGATAGTCCACCAGCGTGTCGGTGGTGACTTCGGACGGCGCCCGGACAAATCCGCACAGGGTATTGCGGACGAAGAGGACCGTCGGGCCCGAGAGTCCTCTGTCAGTGATGGTCTGGGCGTGAGGCAGCGCAGCCGAGGCGAAGATGTCGAAAGCAGAGCCCTTCGCGATCGAGTCGCGCAAGGTGCCTGATGGGCCCCAAACGAAATTGATGACGACCGATGGATGTGTCGCGGTGAATCGCTCGGCGATCCGTCCGAACGGCTCTTTGAGGCTTCCGGCGGCCACCAAAGTGATCGTGTCGGCGCGCGCCGTTGCCAGGGAGGCTGCCAACATCCAGATCAGGCTGCCGATGACGACTCGAGGGGACACTCTTCCGCACCCGTCGTAATGCAAGTCTTCAACATCAATCTTCAATATCTCGATCGTCGCCCGCGCCAGCCAGCAGGCGCTAGTGATCTCCTCTAGTCTGCTCCAGCGACGCGATATATTCAACCGAATATATCCGCCTTCTGCTGGCCTCCGACTTGCATGGCGGTTCGCCGGCAGCGGAGAGGTGCGCGATGGACGATGTTCCGGCAAAATGCGGCTGTCTTCCCGCCGACTGGCGCGCGGCGGTCAGGAGGCTTGCGACCTGTCTCTTTCCGCCAAGCCGCACCATCGAAAGCGAGGGCGACGATCCCTCATCGCGGGTCGGCATGGACGACGATGCGCCAAGGCCTCCGGACCTGGTCTGGATGGAGCTGTCCAGTTCGTCCTGGTTATAACGATGTCGGCTCGTTATGTTGAAATTGGTACATCGACGTCGTGTTCGCGACATCGCACCGGCCAGCGACGCCGGAACGTCAGGGCCGAATGTCTGGTGCGGTGGATTTGACGCTCGTATCAGCATTGGAGCGAGTTCTTCAAACGAGCGTCAGATCCAAAACCACACTAGAATTATAATGATGCTAGTGTCCCCTTGTTTCCAACGTTCGTATGAGCGCCTGCTGCAATGGGATACGAACGTTGGAAACGGGACACTAGTTTTTGTTTTGACGCGTTTTCTTCGCGCGAACCGGTGTCCACTTCGTGGGAAGCGCTCTAGAGATGCGAGCCGCGCAGGTCTTCGATCCGGGCGCCGGCTTCGTCGGGGGGCGGCAGGGATCGGAAAGCGCCGTTCGTGCCGATCACGGTCATGAAGACCGGCGCGGCATCGCGATCGGTATTTTCGTTGCTCGACGCCGGCGTCGGCGCCGGCAGCAGTGAACGGACCTGCCGCAGTTCGCTCACCAAGGCCTGGCGGGTCGGCGCCGGCCCGAGACGGTCCAGGGCCCGCCCGACCAGGCGACCGGCGAGGTAGCCCTCCAACGAAACGAATCCCGGGCGGGCCGACCAGTCGAAGGCCCGCAGCGCCCGTTGATAATCGGCCACGGCCTTGATCGATGTGTCCCAGGGCAGCGGCACGACCTGGGACACGATCACGCCTCGGCCCTCGGCTCCGAGGTCGTCGGCGAGTGCGTCGGCGCCGACGAACGAGATGTTGACGAAGACCGGATTGAAGCCGGTGCGTCTCGCCTCATGGATGAACTCCGCGCAGGGCTTGTAGGAGCCGACCATCACCACCGCTTCGGGCGCCGCCCGCGCCAGGGTTCGCAACGCCGAGCGTACGGCGCTGGTATTCCGCTCGAACGTCGCTTCGGCGGCGAGATCAATGCCGTGCGCATCGAGCGCCGCCTTGAGACCGGCAAGGGCGTCGCGGCCGAAGGCATCGTCCTGATAGAAGATGGCGATACGGCTCATTCGGCGTTGCGCTACCAGGTAACGCACCCAGGCCTGTGCTTCGGCGGCATAGCTCGCGCGCAGGTTGACCACCGTCGGAAGGTCGGGGGTGTGCAACAGGCTGGCGCCGGTGAAGGGCGCAATGAACGGCACGCCGGCGGCGGCGGCGAGCGGTGCCGTGACGATGGAGGTCGGGGTGCCGACGGCGCCGATCAGCGCGAACACCTTGTCCTCGTCGAGGGATCGCCGGGTTTCCGCCAATGAGCGGTCCGGATCGTAGCCGTCGTCGCGGCTGACCAGCAGCAACCGGCGGCCATGAATGCCGCCCTGCGCGTTGATCTCGGCGAAGGCCGCCTCGATCCCGAGTCGCATGCCCTGGCCGAGCGCCGAGGCCGGGCCACTGAGCGGGGCCACCTGACCAAACACGATCTCGCGCTCGGTGATGCCGTCCGCTGCCGCGGCGGCGCGCGCAACGCCGGTGATGCAGAGGAGGGCCGTCCAGACGGCAATTATGGCGCGATTCATGGTCCGAAATCTCGCAGGCGGACACTCAAGCTACCTCTGCCGGATTGAAAGGCCTTTAACGGGCGCTGCGCGCCGGACAAAGTCCGCCGATTGAAGCGAAATGTTTAACCATTTCTTCACCAGCGGGGAAAACTTCGGCGCGGTTTTGGCTTCGTACGGGAAGATTTCACGTCTACTTCCGACAATAGCTCCGTTTTTCCCAGGGCTGTCCATGGCCGACGACGTCTTCAATCCACGAGGTGACGCCGATGCGACCCCGCGGTCGCGTTGGCGGTCGCGCGTTCTCGCGCCCCTGCGCCGGCCGACCTGGATTGCCGCATTGTCGGGGATCGCCCTGACCCTTGTCGTCGGATCGATCGTGGCGCAATGGGAGCAGCGCGTCATTCGTGTCGAGTTCGACAGCGCTGCCGCTGCCAACGCCGGGTCGCTGACGTACGGCATCGACGAGTATATCCGGCGCCTCGAAACCCTTCGGACCCTGTTCGAAGCGAGCGAGGAGGTCACGCGCTCCGAATTCGACGTCTTCAGCCGGCGCCTGTTCAGCGGCCACAGCGGGTTGCTGCGTGTCGCGTGGATGCCGCGGGTTCGATCCCATGAGCGTCGGGTGTTCGAGGACGCGGCGCGGGCCGACGGCGTGCCGAATTATCGTATCCGTTCGATGGCGCCCCCTGGCCGGGACGAGGACGCCGGGCGGGATTTCTATCCGGTGTATTTCTCGACCGAACCGAAGACCTCGATGGTCTATGGGCTGGACCATTCGAGCGATCCGGGCCGGATGTCGACGCTGGACCGCGCGCGGGACCTCGATCGGGTCGCCGTGCATCTCGCCGAACTCCAGGTGAGCGCCCGGCCCGGAGCGCAGGGTCTGCTGGTCACAGTGCCGGTCTTCGTCAAAGGCACGTCGCGCGATACGGTGCGGGACCGTCGACGCAATATCAATGGCTTCGTCGTCGGGGTGTTCGACTTTGTCGCCTTGATCGACAGCATCAGGGCCAAGGACCGCTCGGTCATGTCTATCCAGCTGGTCCGCCACGTCATGGACCGATTTGGCGCTCCGATTGATGTCGTCGACTATCCCGCTGGCGGCGCGACCATCGACAGCGTGGCGCCGCTGCAGTGGACAGGCAGGTTGCCGATCGGGGACGGCGTCTGGACCCTGGTCGCCGCGCCGCGCGTTTCCGATCGCTTTGGTGTCCGGTTCACGCGCACACTGGCTCTGACCGCGGGTGGATTTTTCCTCACCTTCCTGATCGTCGCCTACCTGACGATCGCGGGCCGCAACCAGGAGACCCTGCGCCGGGCGCATCGGCGCGTGCTCGAGGTAGCGCAAACCGACAACCTCACCGGGCTCGCCAGCCGCGCCTTCTTCATGCAGCGGCTCGACATGGCGGCACGGCAGGTGATGGCCGGAGGCCGGCATTTCAACGTGTTCATGATCGACATCGACCACTTCAAGGAAATCAACGACACCCTTGGCCACGGCGCCGGCGACGGTCTGCTGCGCGAGGCCGCCGACCGCCTGAAAGCCGGCCTTCGCGGTCACGATCTGCTGGCGCGGCTCGGCGGTGACGAGTTCGCCATTCTGCAGCCGGTCGGAGTCGAGCAGGATAGCGAGGGCGCGCTCCTCGCCATGAAGATCATCCAGCTTCTGACGCCGTCCTTCACCATCCAGGGACGGAAGGTGGAGATCGGCGCCAGCGTCGGTGTCGCCATGGCTCCGGAACATGGCAGCGACCCGCAGGAATTGCTGCGCAATGCGGACGTCGCCCTCTATCGCTCCAAGGCCGACGGCCGCGGCTGCTTCACGACCTTCCGCAAATCCATGGCAGAGGAGATTGCCGCGCGCAGCTCGCTGGAAGCCGATCTGCGTAGCGCGATTGCTGCCGGCCAGTTCCAGCTGTACTACCAGCCGATCGTCGATGCGGCGAGCGGGGTGACTTGCGGTGCCGAGGCGCTGCTGCGTTGGCACCATCCAACCAGAGGGATGGTGCCGCCACAGGAGTTCATTCCAGCGGCGGAGGAGACCGGGCTCATTATCCCGCTCGGCGAATGGGTTCTGCGCCAGGCCTGCAGCGACGCGGTTTCATGGCCGCACCAGCTGAAAGTTGCCGTCAACATCTCGTCCGCCCAATTCCGCGACAAGGACCTGTTCGGGGTGATATGCGGCGCGCTGTTCGAGGCGGGACTGCCGCCGCAGCGGCTCGAAATCGAGATCACCGAATCGGTGCTGATGGACAGCGCGCCGGACAAGATGGCCTTGATGCAGGAGCTGCGGGACAGCGGCATGTCGCTGGCGCTGGACGATTTCGGCACCGGCTATTCCTCGCTGAGCTATCTGACGAAATTTCCGTTCAGCAAGATCAAGATCGACCGCAGCTTCGTGCGGAACGTCACTTGCGACCCGCAGTCGGAGGCCATCGTCGCGGCGATCATCACGCTGGCCCGCCGACTTGGCGTGACGGTCACGGCGGAGGGGATCGAGCGCGAGGACCAGGCCGAGTTGCTGCGGCGCTGCGGCGCCGATTTCCTGCAGGGCTATCTGTTCGGGCGCCCCGCCGCGGAGCCGGACTTCGCGCGAGTGCGGTCGCAGATAGCGACCTCGAGCGCCGCCGTCGCCTAGTGCGGTGGATCTGACGTTGGAAACGGGACACTAGTGTGGCGTCTCGCAATTGCCTACCGCCTTTGCGGCAAGCCTCTTGTAGGCAATTGCGAGACATAAGCCACACTAGCACTTTGATTTTGCTAGTGTCCCTATGTCTCCGAATGACCGTGCGAGCATGAGGCAAATGGAGCGGTAATTCGGAGACAGGACACTAGTGTGGCGTCTCGCAATTGCCTATGCCCTTTGCGGCAAGCCCCTGTAGGCAATTGCGAGACATAAGCCACACTAGCTTTTTGATTTTGCTAGTGTCCCGATGTCTCCGAATGACCGTGCGAGGGTGAGGCAAACGAAGCGGTAATTCGGAGACAGGACACTAGCGCGGCGTAGCCGGCTCGGTCGTGAATGTGCCGGGGCGGAGCGCCACCGAAGACGGACCCGGATCAGAACAGGCATGCGATGCGCTCGTCGTCGGCCGGCAGGATGTCGTTCGTCAACGGCTCCGGCCATTGCACCGTCAGGGTGCCGATCAGGTCACCGACACCATCTTCGTCTTCGACATCGCAGAATATTGGCTCCTGCGCATGCGCGATGAAGCCGTGCAACAGATGAGCCGCATCGTGATCGTAGACGATATCGCCCGGCACGATCCCGGGCCGCCGCATCAGGAAGCGCCTGAACGCGGTGAGGCGGGCCTGCCCGGCCGGCAGGGCAACGAAGGATAGCACGCGCGCGCCATGCGGGAGGCGTGGACCGTCCTGCATCCGGTCGTAGAGATGGAGTACGCCGGCGCGTTCGAGGTCGGCAATCTCGGTGAAATCACCGCCGACCAGCGCCGGCGACAGCGCATTGCGGATGGCCAGGATACCTTCGGGCGCGATGCCGCGGCTGCGCAGCGCGGCGGCGAGCGTCGGCAGGCTCATGGCATCTTGGCCCGCGATATCACCGTGCCGTCGCAGATGCGGCGACGCGCTCGTCGGCGAGCACCGGGGTCACGGTCTCGATCAGCCGCGCCGCGGCTTCCTTGACGCTCAGCCTGGCGGTGTCGACGCAGGCCGAGGCGCGCGCGTAGAGCGGTTCGCGGCTGGCCAGAATGGTGCGCAGCTCGGCCATCGCCGAGCGGTCGTCTGCCATCGGCCGCAGGTCGCCCTGGTGGCGAACGCGCGCCATGTGTTCCTCGGGCTCGGCCTTGAGCCAGACGGTGTAGAACGACGACAGGATGAGATCGAAGGTGAGCGGCTCGGAGACAATGCCGCCACCTGTGGCGAGCACCACCGGTTTGCGGCGCGCCAGCAACTGGCCGAGCGCGGCCTGCTCCATGCGCCGAAAGCCTTCCTGGCCGTAGAGCGCGATGATCTCCGCGACCGACAGACCGTTCTGCCGCTCGATCTCCTTGTTGAGTTCGACGAAGGTCCAGCCGATCCGCTCGGCGAGAATTCTGCCCAAGGTGGATTTGCCGGCGCCGCGCAAACCGATCAGGGCGATGCCGGCAAAGCCGGGCCGGCGCGACAGGCTGCCGACATGTCCGGTGAGGATCTCCTTGGCCTGGGCGATCTGCAGCGGCGAAGCCTTGCGCATCAGATCGCGGACCACCGCCCAGTCGGCTGGCACCTCGCTGCCGGGAAGGATGTCCTCGAGCGGCGTGGCCAGTGCCTGGGCGACCCGGCGCAGCAGCACAATGGAGACATTGCCTTTGCCGCTCTCGAGCTGGGCGATGTAGCGCTCGGAAATTCCGGAGACGCGGGCCAGCACCTTGCGCGACATGCCGCGCAGCCCGCGCATGGTGCGCACCCGCTGCCCGAGTTGCTGCAGGAAACCCTCTTCGATGGGTCCGGTTTCGGCGCTGGCCGGCACGGCAGGCGCCGGATCTGGAGCAGGGGGGTCGATCACGCGAATTCCGATTGATTCATCGATCTGATGTGAAACATAGTGCCGTAAATCGTTGACAGCAAGGCGTGCTCATGCCTCAATATGAATTATAATTCTTAATCTAGGAGAGGGAGCGTCGTGGAGAGCATCCTCAGGACCGCGGTCGCGCGCAGTATAATGCATAGGCGTCGCCAGGAGCGAAGCCTTGGCGAGAACTCTCTAGCAGGAGGCCGGTCTTGACCGTTTCGAGCACCTACAACGCGGTGACGTATCTCCTCGACCGCAATGTCGCGGCGGGGCGCGGCGACAAGGTCGTCTTCACCGATCCCACCGCTGCGGTGACCTATCGCCAACTGCAGAGCCGCACCCGCCGGCTTGCCGGCGCGCTGACGCGCCTCGGCGTGCGTCGCGAGGAACGGGTTGCGATGATCATGCTCGACACCGTCGACTTTCCCACGGTGTTTCTCGGCGCCATGCGCGCCGGCGTGGTGCCGGTGCCGCTCAACACGCTGCTCACCGCCGAGACCTACGGCTACATCCTGGCGGACTGCCGGGCGCGTGTGCTGGTCGTGTCCAAGGCCTTGCTGCCCGCGGTGGCCGATCGTCTCAAGTTGCTGCCCGATCTGATGCATGTGGTGGTGACGGGAGATGACGCGCCGACACTCGACAAGCCCAGCCATCGTCTGTCGGATATTCTCGCCGACGCGCCCGACGAGTTCGACACCGTTGCGACCCATCCGGACGAGCCGGCCTTCTGGCTCTATTCCTCCGGCTCGACCGGAATGCCCAAGGGCGTTCGCCACTGTCATTCCAGCCTGGAGGCCACCGCCGAAACCTACGGTCGGCAGGTGCTCGGCATCCAGGAAAACGACGTGGCGCTGTCGGCGGCCAAGCTGTTCTTCGCCTATGGGCTCGGCAACGCCCTGACCTTTCCGATGTCGGTCGGCGCCTCGACCATCCTCAACCCGGAGCGGCCGACGCCGGCGGTGATGTTCGATCTGATCCGGCGCCATCAGCCCAGCGTCTTCTATGGTGTGCCGACGCTGTTCGCCGCGATGCTCAACGACGAGGCGTGCAAGGCCGAGCCGCGAGGCAAGCGGCTGCGGGTCTGCGTCTCCGCGGGCGAGGCGCTGCCTGAACAGGTGGGTGAGAGTTGGAAGCGACGCTTCGGCATCGATATTCTCGACGGTGTCGGCTCGACCGAGCTTCTGCACATCTTCCTCTCCAATGCGCCGGGCGATGTTCGTTACGGCACGTCCGGGCGTCCGGTGCCGGGCTATGAAGTGCGTCTCGTCAACGAAGCCGGACAGGACGTTCCCGATGGCGAGGTCGGCGAATTGGTGGTGCATGCGCCGTCGGCGGGCGACGGCTATTGGAACCAGCGCAGCAAGAGCCGGCAGACTTTCGAGGGGTGCTGGACCCGCACCGGCGACAAATACATCCGCGACGCCGAGGGTCGTTACACCTACTGCGGACGCGCCGACGACATGTTCAAGGTGTCCGGCATCTGGGTCTCGCCCTTCGAGGTGGAGAGCGCCCTGATCAGCCACCCCGCGGTGCTCGAGGCGGCCGTGGTCCCCGCCGCCGATGCCGACGGACTTTTCAAGCCCAAGGCCTACGTCGTGCTGAAATCCGCGGCCGACCTCGCGGACCTGCGCGAGAGCCTGAAAGAGCACGTCAAGCAGAAGGTCGGGCCGTGGAAATATCCGCGCTGGATCGAAGTGGTTGATGCACTGCCGAAGACGGCGACCGGCAAGATCCAGCGCTTCAAGCTGCGCGAGGATGCGGCGTGAGGAGCGCGCGTGTTTGAGCCCGCGGCCTGCCGCCACACCGCGAGGAAGTGCCGTGTGCATTGTTGCGCGCGATGCGGTCTCGTCAAAGGATGCGGCTGACGCAGGAGGTCTTCTGAAGATGACTGCACTTCAGTCCACCGGCTTTCTCCCCATCGGCGACGGCGAACTCGAATACCGCTTCACCGGCCCCTCGCCGGCGGAGGCGCCGACGCTGGTTCTGCTGCATGAGGGGCTCGGGTCGGCGGCGCTGTGGGGCGAATTGCCGCAGCGCCTCGCCGCCGCGACCGGCGCCGGCGTCTTCACCTATTCTCGCGCTGGCTATGGCGGCTCAAGCCCGGTCACGCTGCCGCGGCCGCTCGATTACATGCAGCGCGAAGCCATTGAGGTGCTGCCCAGGGTGCTCGATGCCATCGGCTTCCGCCGCGGGCTGCTGATCGGTCATTCCGACGGCGCCTCGATCGCGGCGATCTATGCCGGAAGCGTCCAGGATCATCGCGTGCGCGGCATCGCGCTGATCGCTCCGCATTTCATCGTCGAAGACGTCTCGATCGCCTCGATCGCGAGGATCAAGCAGGATTACGAGGGCACCGAACTGCGGGTCAAGCTCGCGCGCTGGCATCGCGATGTCGACAATGCCTTCT
Organism: Bradyrhizobium sp. WD16; assembly: GCF_024181725.1. Lineage (NCBI taxonomy): Bacteria > Pseudomonadati > Pseudomonadota > Alphaproteobacteria > Hyphomicrobiales > Nitrobacteraceae > Bradyrhizobium > Bradyrhizobium sp. WD16. Next base: position 2,305,406 of record NZ_CP028908.1, read on the forward strand.
ATGGCTGGAACGGCGCCTGGCTCGATCCGGCATTCCGCGCCTGGGATATATCCGACGTGCTTGCCTATATCCGCGTGCCGGTTGCCGTCATCCAGGGCGCGCAGGATCAGTATGGTACGCTGCGCCAGGTCGAGATCGCACAAGAAGAGTGCTACTGCCCGGTCGACGTCAGCGTGATTCCCGGCGCCGCCCATGCCCCACACCGCGAGGCCGCCGAGGTGACGCTGTCGACGCTGGCCGATTTCGCCAACCGCCTCCTGCGCCTGCACGGTGAGGGCGCGGTCCGGGCGGCGTGACCGCGGTCGCGACCATTGCCCGGCCGCGCTGGGCTTATGTCCCTGGCGAGGGCGGTGGCGTCGATCGCGAGGCCATGGCGTGCGGCCTGGCGCTGCTATCGCCGAGCTACGCGGACCGCGTTCCGGCGGACGATGCGGCGGTGGGTTACGGCATCGCGCTCAACGACGAGGGCTTCTTCTGGGAGGCGCACGAGGTGCTCGAGGCCGTGTGGCGGGCGGCGCCGCCGGCCGGCCTTGATCGCCTCGTGTTGCGCGGCTGCATCCAGATTGCCAACGCCAATCTCAAGCGCCGTATGAGCCGCCCGGCCGCGGCGGCGCGGCTGATGGCCGAGGCGGCTGCGGATTTCGCCGAACTGGGCCGCCGTGGTCCGGCACCGACGGACAGTTTCGCCGGCCGGATCGACTTGACGCGGATCGCCGCCGGTTTTGGCCGACCCGGTCCCATCTTGATCGAACCGGCATTGACATGAACCAAACTGCATGATTCCTGCACTTTAGCGCTGGACATGCCGATAACATGCATTATTATGCATATTCAGCGGCGGGGCGAGGTCCTTGCCGACGATCGGTCGGACATCGGCGTTGCGCCGAGACCAGAGCAAGGGTGGATTCATGGCAGGTGAGGAGCGCAGGCTCGCCAACGGGGCGACCTTCATCGACTTCCAGACCGATCCGTCGCGCTACCGCCATTGGCAGCTCGCGGTCGATGGCGAGATCGCCACGCTTACGCTCGACGTCGACGAGAATGGCGGAATGTTCGAGGGCTACCAGCTCAAGCTCAATTCCTACGACCTCGGCGTCGATATTGAACTCGCCGACGCCGTGCAGCGGCTGCGCTTCGAATATCCTGAGGTCAAGGCGGTGATCCTGCGGTCCGGCAAGAACCGGGTGTTCTGCGCCGGCGCCAATATCCGCATGCTGGCCGGGGCGAGCCACGCCCACAAGGTCAACTTCTGCAAATTCACCAATGAGACGCGCAACGGCATTGAGGATTCCAGCGAGAATTCCGGCCAGCGCTTCATCTGCGTCATCAACGGCACCGCTGCGGGCGGCGGCTACGAGCTCGCGCTCGCGGCCGATCACATCGTGCTGGCCGACGACGGCTCGGCGGCGGTCGCCTTGCCGGAAGTGCCGTTGCTCGCGGTGCTGCCCGGCACCGGCGGTCTCACCCGCGTCGTCGACAAGCGCAAGGTGCGCCGTGACCACGCCGACTACTTCTGCACCATCGAGGAAGGCATCAAGGGCAAGCGGGCGGTGCAGTGGCGCCTCGTCGACGAGATCGCGCCCAATTCGAAGATCGATGCCAAGGTGGTGGAGCGGGCGAACGCCTTCGCCGCGAGCTCAAAGCGCCAGGGCAAAGGTCCTGGCGTGGCGCTGGCTCCGCTGGCACGTCGGATCGACGAGAGCGGCGTCCACTACGGCTTCGTCGATGTCGAGATCGATCGTGCCGCGCGCATCGCCACGATTTCGATCGCGGCGCCGATCGTGTCGCCGCCGGCCGATGCCGACGCCATGGTGGCGCAGGGCGCCTCCTTCTGGCCGTTGCAGCTCGCCCGCGAGCTCGATGACGCCATCCTGCATCTGCGCATCAACGAACTCGACACCGCGATGCTGGTGTTCAAGTCCCACGGCGACCGCGACCTGGTGCTGGCGTATGATGCCTTCCTCGAGGCCCATCGCGACCACTGGCTCGCCAGCGAGATCCGCCATTTCTGGAAGCGGGTTCTCAAGCGCGTCGACGTCACCTCGCGCACGCTGGTGACGCTGGTCGAGCCCGGCTCCTGCTTCGTCGGGACCCTCGCCGAACTCGTTTTCGCCGCCGACCGCTCCTACATGCTGATCGGCGAGAAACAGGGCGACAACCGCCCGCCCGCCGAGCTGGTGCTGACCGCAGCGAATTTCGGCGCCTATCCCATGAGCCATGGCCTGACACGCCTTGCCTCGCGTTTCCAGGCCGATCCGACCGATCTCGAGACGGCGCGGGCGCGCATCGGCGAGCCGCTCGACGCAGAAGCCGCCGAAGGGCTCGGTCTCATCACCTTCGCGCTCGATGACATCGACTGGAACGACGAGGTGCGCGTCTTCATGGAGGAGCGCGCCAGCTTCTCGCCCGACAGTCTCACCGGCATGGAAGCCAATCTGCGCTTCGTCGGGCCGGAGACCATGGAATCGAAGATCTTCGCCCGTCTCACCGCCTGGCAGAACTGGATCTTTCAGCGGCCCAACGCGGTCGGCCAGCACGGCGCGCTGCGCCGCTACGGCACCGGCGAGCGCGCGCAATTCGACATGACGCGGGTCTGACCGCGAAAGGGCGTGCCGGGTCAACCGGCGCTCCGGAGGAAACGCGAGAAAGGGAGTTGGCCATGTCCATCATCAATGTCGACTACACCACCAAGATCCCCAATAACGTCAATCTCGCCGAGGACCGTCAGGTGCTCAAGGCGCTCGAGGGCTGGCATCCGGGCTATCTCGACTGGTGGAGCGACATGGGGCCGGAGGGCTTCCAGGAATCGCTGGTCTATCTGCGCACCGCGGTGAGCGTCGATCCCAAGGGCTGGGCGAAATTCGACTACGTGCGCATGCCGGAATATCGCTGGGGCGTGCTGCTGGCGCCGCAGGAAGAAGGCCGCCTCGTCAACTTCGGGCAGCACAAGGGCGAGAAGGCCTGGCAGGAGGTGCCCGGCGAATATCGCGCCATGCTGCGTCGCCTGGTGGTGATCCAGGGTGATACCGAACCGGCGTCAGTGGAGCAGCAGCGCTATCTCGGCAAGACTGCACCCTCGCTTTACGACATGCGCAACCTGTTCCAGGTCAATGTCGAGGAGGGCCGCCACCTCTGGGCCATGGTCTACCTGCTGCAGAAATATTTCGGCCGCGACGGTCGCGAGGAGGCCGACGAACTGCTGCGCCGCCGCTCCGGCGATGCCGACGCGCCGCGCATGCTCGGCGCCTTCAACGAGGCGACGCCGGACTGGCTGTCCTTTTTCATGTTCACTTTCTTCACCGATCGCGACGGCAAGATGCAGCTCGAAAGCCTGGCGCAGTCCGGCTTCGATCCGCTGTCGCGCACCTGCCGCTTCATGCTGACCGAGGAAGCGCATCATATGTTCGTCGGCGAGACCGGCATCGGGCGTGTGCTGCAACGGACCTGCGAGGCGATGAAGAAGGCCGGCATCGATGATCCCGCCGACATCGAACGGGTGCGCGCGCTCGGCGTCATCGACCTGCCGACGATCCAGAAGAAGCTGAACCTGCATTACTCGCTGTCGCTCGATCTGTTCGGCTCGGAGGTCTCGACCAACGCCGCCAACTTCTACAACGCCGGTCTCAAGGGCCGCTTCCAGGAAACCAAGATCGACGATGATCACCGTCTCACCGGCGACATCTACAAGGTGCTCAAACTGGTCGAGGGCGAAATCCGCCTCGTCGACGAGCCGGCGCTCACGGCGCTCAATATGCGGCTGCGCGACGACTACACGACCGATTGCGCCAAGGGCGTCGAGCGCTGGAACAAGGTCATCGAGAAGGCCGGGGTCGATTTCCGCCTCGATCTGCCGCACACCGCCTTCCATCGTCAGATCGGTGAATTCGCCAATGTCGAAGCGACGCCGAAGGGCGTGCTGCTGAGCGGCGCCGAATGGGCCAAAGTCCGCGACGATTATCTGCCCTCGGCAGCCGACGGCGATTTCATCGCCTCGCTGATGCAGCCGGTGTCCGCGCCGGGCGAATATGCGCCCTGGATCGCGGCGCCCAAGGTCGGCATCGACAACAAGCCCGGCGACTTCGAATACGTGAAAATCGCCGCGTAAGCCGCCACCATGCATGTCGAAGGCCTCCTCAAGCAGCACGTGATCGATCCGGAGATCTGCATCCGCTGCAACACCTGCGAGGAAACCTGTCCGATCGATGCGATCACCCACGACGACAACAACTATGTCGTCGACGCATTGATCTGCAATTACTGCATGGACTGCATTTCCCCTTGTCCCACCGGGGCCATCGACAACTGGCGCGTGGTGCGCGAGGCCTATTCGCTCGCCGACCAGTTCTCCTGGAGCGAGTTGCCGGCGCAGCAGGAAGTGGAGGTGGTTGAAGGCGGCTCGGCTATCGAAGCGCTGGAGGACGAGGTCGGTGCGCTGCTCGCCGAGGCGCGCAAGGGTCTCGGCGGCAAGGCGGTTGCACCGCATTCGGCCAGCAAGCCGACCGTCAATCTCTACAATCGCGGCAAGCCGGCCACCGCTACCATCGCCGGTAATCGGCGCCTGACCGATGCCGCTGCCGATTCGGACGTCCGCCATGTCATCCTCGATTTCGGCGACCAGCCTTTTCCGGTGCTCGAAGGCCAGAGCATCGGCATCATCCCGCCCGGCGTCGACGCCGCGGGTAAGCCGCATGCGCCGCGACTCTATTCAGTTGCCAGTCCCCGCGATGGCGAGAAGCCGAATTCGAACAATCTGGCATTGACCATCAAGCGAGAGCCCGGCGGGATCTGCTCCAATTATCTCTGCGATCTGCCGCGCGGCGCCAAGGTCGAGGTCACCGGACCGTTCGGCGCCACCTTCCTGATGCCGAATGATCCAGCCGCCAACATCGTCATGATCTGTACCGGAACGGGCTCAGCGCCATTCCGCGGCTTCACCGAGCGACGCCGGCGCGCCATGCCCGATGCGCCGGGGCATCTGTTGCTGTTCTTCGGCGCCCGGCGGCCGCAGGAATTGCCCTATTTCGGCCCCCTGCAGAAGGTGCCGGAGAAACTCCTGACCCGGCACTTCTGTTACTCGCGGGTGCCTGGCGAGCCGCGCAGCTATGTGCAGGATCGGATCCGCAGCGAGGGCGCAGGCGTCACCGAACTGCTCCAGGACGCCAATACCCATGTCTATATCTGCGGCTTGCGCGGCATGGAGACCGGGGTCGACGAGGCTTTCGCCGACATCTGCCGGTTCGCGGCGATCGACTGGGCGGTCCTCAAATCCGAAATGCGCGACAACGGGCGCTATCACGTCGAGACATATTGAGGGCTTGAGGCCGGCTCTCCGGTGACGGCGAGAGGGATTCCGGCCCCTCTCCGCCGCGTCACGCTGAGGTGCGCGCGAGCTGCGCCTATCTCAGGATGCCATGGATAACGGCTGTCACAGCTTCGCCTTCAATCCCAGCCGGCGCCGGCGATGCCAGGATTGGCATAGACGACGCCCCCGTCGACCACGACCGTGGCGCCGACCACGTAATCGCCGGCGCGCGAGGCGAGATAGATCGCCGTGCCTGCCATGTCCTCGTCGTTGCCGATGCGGCCTGCCGGAATCCGTTCCGCCACGGTATCGGCGTTGTCGCGCGCGGCGCGGTTCATGTCGGAGGCAAACGCGCCCGGCGCAATCGCCGTGACCACCACATGGTCCTTGATCAGGCGCACCGCGAGGCGGCGCGTCAGGTGGATCAGGCCCGATTTGCTCGCCGCATAGGAATAGGTCTCGAGCGGGTTGACGAAGATGCCGTCGATTGAGGCGATGTTGATGACCTTGGCTGGGCGTGGGGCGGTCGCTGCGGCGCGCAGCAGCGGCGCCAGCGCCTTGGTCAGGAAGAACGGCGTCTTGACGTTGAGATTCATCACTTTATCCCAGCCGCTCTCGGGAAACTCGTCGAAATCGGCTCCCCAGGCTGCCCCGGCATTGTTGACTAGGATGTCGAGCTTCGATTCCCGCTTCTCGATCTCGGTCGCCAGAGTTTCGATCCCGGGCATCGTGGAAATGTCGATCGGCAGGGCGATGCATTCCCCGCCATAGCGCTCGGTCAGTTCCTTCGCCGTCGTCTCGCAGGGACCGGCCTTGCGTGCGGTGATGTAGACCTTCGCCGCGCCTTGGGCGAGGAAGCCCGCCGCAATCATCTTGCCAATGCCGCGCGAGCCGCCGGTGACCAGGGCGATGCGGCCCTTCAGCGAGAACAGATCCGTGAACATTCTTCCTCCTTTTTGATGTGACGTGCAGTCACGGTTTATGCGGCGAGACTTTGACTTTCTGGCCGCCCGCCACAAATCGGCAGTTCGGCGTACCAAACCGCATGCGTCGACTTGCGAAAAGGCCCTCGGTGAGACAGCGACCCATGTCCCCGAACAGCCTTCGTCTTCTCAGGCCATATGACGTTCGGGGCGTGTCAGCCAGGCTTCCCGCCCCGGCTGCCCGGCAGGTCGGTGCGCCGGACGCCTCCGTCTGGCCTGAATAAAGCCAATTGGCAGGTTCGCGTTGACAGGCCCGCGTTCGCTTGGTTTCACTCCCGCGATCACGCTCTCGGATTCTTCGACGAGCCTGGTCTGTCTCCGCGGAAAAGCCCTGTCAACTTTCCCGGATCATGCTCTAAGGTATGGGAATGCGAGGCTTTTTCAGGTGGGCGCGCAAATGGTGGCCGGGACTTTTGCCGCTCATTGTGCTGTGGATCGCTGCGGCTTGGAACACCACTGGGCCGCTGGAGGCCGATCTTACGGCCGAGACTGCCGCTGCGCTCAAGGGCAGCGTACTCAGCAAGGTCCGGATTACCGCCGCTGGTCGCGATGTGTCGCTGGCGGCGGAGGCGTTCTCCGAGCAGGGACGGCAGAGTGCGCTGGCTACGGCTGAAACCGTTCCCGGCGTTCGTCTCGTCAACGACGAGACCCGCCTGGTGCCGGAGGCACGGCCGTTCGTCTGGATTGCCGAGCGGGTTGTGGTTCGGGTGACGCTTTGGGGCAATGCGCCGCTGCCGGCGATCAAGGCGCGACTTTTCGACGCGGCGCGCGCCGCGGTGCCCGGGACCGAGGTCGTCGACCAGACAACGCTGGCGCGTGGCGCGCCACCGCGCTTCGACGTCGCTGCCCAGCTCTTGTTGGAGCAGGTCGGACGGCTCAAGGACGGCAAGGTCACCATTTCCGATACCGGCGTCCAGCTCGCCGGCATGGCCCGTGAGCTCGGCGGCCGCGAAGCCATCGCTGCCGCTCTGAAGAACCTGCCAGAGGGTTTTGTCGTCGCCGAAAATGCAGTGAAGGCGCCGCCCTACGTCTTTCAGGCCAACAAGGATCCGGTGGCGGTGACCGTCACGTTCACGGGCTATGTGCCGGACAACAGCGCGCATGCGGCGCTGATCGGCGCAGCAGGCCGCAAATTCTTCGACAGCAAGGTGGTCGATCAGCTCAAGGCCAGCCTCGGCGCGCCGTCGGGCTTTGTCAACGTGGCGACGATCGCTCTTGGGGCGCTGTCGCGTCTCTCCACCGGTTCGCTTGTGATCGCCGATCGCGAGGTGAAGCTGTCGGGGGATGCACTTTATGGCGTGGCCGCGGACCAAATCCGCGCCAGTCTGGCCACCGATCTGCCCCAGGGCTGGAAAGCGGTGGCGGAGATTTCGGTGCGGCCGGCGGCGACCCTGGTCGATGCCACGGTCTGCCAGCAGCTGTTCACGGACCTGTTCCGTCGGGGCAAGATCCGCTTCGAGACCGGCCGTGCCGCGATCGATCCTGATTCGGTCGGTCTGCTCGACCGCCTGGTCGAGGCGGCGCTGCGCTGCCCAGGCGCTGGCGTCGAAGTCGCCGGCCATACCGATGCGAGCGGCGACGACGCAGGCAACCAGGCGCTGTCGGAAAAGCGGGCGCAGGCGGTGGTGGACTACATGGTGAAGGCCGGCCTGCCGCGCGAGCGCCTGACCGCTGTCGGCTACGGCAGCAGCCAGCCGATGGCGTCCAATGAGACCGAAGACGGCAAAGCCCAGAATCGCCGCATCGAATTCACGGTGAAGCAATAACATGGCTCATCTTGCGTCGTTTCTATGGGGATGGCTGGCCGCCGCCCTGCTGCTCGGCCTGGCCATGGGCTGGATCGCCGTGGTGCACCGCGGCCGCCCCTTGTCGGCGGAGATGTTGCGCCGGATTGCGGTCGTGCTGGCGGTTTTCGTCGGCGTGACGGTGGCGCGGATGATCCCAGGGCGGGTCGGCTACTGGTTTGATCTTGGTCTTGTCATGTTTGCGCTCTATCTCGTCGGCTGCGCCGTGGGCAGTGCATTGCGCGATTGGGTCATCAGCCGCCATGTCGCGGCCAAGTGAGCTCGGCACGATCCCTTCGGCCGGATCTGGCTCGCCGGCGGACCTTGTCCCTCAGGTGGAAGTTGGCATTCCGGCAGTTGCTGCTGCGGCGGTTGGCCCGTGTCGCGAGCCTCGCGACCTCGGTCCGGTTCTGCTACCAATCGGGAACCGGAACGGCATCGTCGGCGCCGGGGGCGCGCCTCGGCCCGGTCCGGAATCCACGGCCGAACCAATCCATGGCAGGCCTGAGCAGGGCAGTCGAGGTCTAGATGCTGGCATCCATACGCAGGACCGTTGCGGTCCTGCGCGAACGGCAAATCCTCCACAAGCTTGGCATTGTGATCAGCATCACGATCATCGCGACCGCATGCTACATTCTGTTTCACATGCTGCGCGACCTCAAGGTCGCAGATCTGATGGAGGCGATCCGGGAAACTGATCGCAAGGCCATCGTGCTCGCCGGCCTCTGTGTCGCCGCGGGCTATTTCACCCTGACCTTCTATGATCTGTTTGCGTTGCGCAGCATTGGCAAGGCCGACGTGCCCTATCGCATTGCAGCGCTGGCCGGCTTCACCAGCTACTCGATCGGTCACAATGTCGGCGCCAGCGTTTTCACCGGTGGGGCTGTCCGCTACCGGATCTATTCGGCCTGGGGGCTTACGGCCGTCGATGTCGCCAAGGTCTGCTTCATCGCTGGACTGACCTTCTGGCTCGGCAATGCCGCCGTGCTCGGCCTCGGGGTCACCTATCATCCCGAGGCTGCCTCCGCCGTGGACAAGCTGCCGCCCTGGCTGAACCGCGGAATCGCCATCCTGGTACTGATCATCCTGGTCGGCTACGTCGTTCATGTCTGGCGCCGTCCTCGCCAGGTGGGCCGCGGGACGTGGACTGTCAGGCTGCCGGATGGTCCGCTGACGCTGCTACAGATCGCCATCGGCATCATCGACCTGGGATTCTGTGCCCTGGCGATGTTCATCCTGATCCCCGAGGAGCCGCATGTCGGATTCGTCGTGGTCGCGGTCATCTTCGTGTCGGCGACGCTGCTCGGTTTCGCATCGCACTCGCCCGGTGGTCTCGGCGTATTCGACGCCGCCATGCTGGTCGGCTTGTGGCAGTTCGACAAGGAGGACCTGCTGGCCGGGATGCTCCTGTTCCGGGTTCTCTATTATCTCACGCCGTTCGTGCTCTCTGTCACGCTCCTGACGCTTCGTGAGGTCATCGTTGGCGCCCGCAACAAGCGGCTGCGCGAAGCGCTTGCGAAGCTTGACGAGAGCACCGCGCAGCCTCCCACGATTTTACGGGACCAGGGTGATGGCGGCATCTGACCGGAGCGGACAGTCCACGGGTGCGGCTTTGCCCGGCCTCGCGCCGGCGCCACCGCCGGTGGCGCCGTGGTCGGATCGGCTGCGCCGATCCGCGGTGGTGCTGCTGGTGGCGGCGCTCGCCCTCGTCGCTTTGGTGGTACTCGGCGGAGTGCCGTTCGCCCGGGCTATCGCCGTCTTCGTCTGTATCGTCGGCGCGGCTTTGATCCCTTGGCAGCTGCATGATGCCCAACAGTCGCGCGGCGAGGCGATCGGGGCGGCGCCGGTGGAGACGCCGGTGGTGCGGGCCCTGATCGAAGGCATGCCGGATCCCGCCGTACTGCTCGACCGCGCCGGTCGCGTGCTTCATTTCAATATCGCGGCAGGTCAGCTTGCGCCGGCGCTGCGCCGCAACGAGCTGGCGCAGTTCGCGCTGCGTTCGCCGGAGATCATCACCGCCCTGCGCGAGGCGATCACCTATGCCCAGCCGCGGCGGACGAGCTACGTCGATCATGTCCCGGTTGACCGCTGGATGGAGCTGGTGGTCAAGCCGATCGCGGTGCCGACCGCCTTCGGCGGCACCGACTACTGCATGCTGATGACGTTCCACGACCAGACGCCGCTGCGCCGGGTCGAGGAAATGCGCGCGGATTTCGTTGCCAATGCGAGCCACGAGCTGCGCACGCCATTGGCGGCGCTGTCGGGTTTCATCGATACGCTGCAGGGGCCGGCGCGGGATGATGCCAAGGCGCGTGAGCGCTTTCTCGCCATCATGCATACCCAGGCCTCGCGCATGGCGCGGCTGATCGACGATCTCTTGTCGCTGTCCCGTGTCGAGCTCAGCGCGCATGTTAGACCGGATACCCTGGTCGATGTGGTGCCGATCATCCGAGAGGTGATCGACGGACTCGAGCTGCTGGCCAAGGAACGTCAGGTGGTGATCGAGACTGATCTTCCGGCGGGAGCGGTGACCATTGCCGGCGACCGCGAGGAGTTGCTGCGGGTCTTCGAGAATCTGATCGAGAACGCCCTGAAATATGGTGCGTCGGGCGGCAGGGTGATGGTCGCCCTGACGGTCGCCCCGGCGACCGACGGTGCTCCCGAAGTGCGGGTCATGGTACGGGATTTCGGTCCCGGTATCGCGCCGGAGCATCTGCCGCGGCTCACCGAGAGGTTCTACCGGGTCGACGTCGGCGACAGCCGCGCCCAGGGCGGGACCGGCCTCGGCCTGTCGCTGGTCAAGCACATCATTGGCCGCCATCGAGGCCGCCTAGTGATCGAGAGCGTGCTCAAACAGGGCGCTACTTTTACCGCCTGTTTTCCCCAGCCGAAGCCTCCTGAAAGCGCATAAAGCCAAGTTTTTACAATGGCTTGCTTGTGTCACATGAGTGTCACTGAACTCTCATAAAAGCTCTAACGCGGGCTTCTAAAGGAAGCCGCAGGGGCCTGATCGAGAGCGACCCGGCTCCGGCTCACAGATGGAGAGAACCCGTGAATTTCATCAAGACAATCGTCGCCGCGGGCCTGCTGGCCGCTGCGACCCTGCCGGCGCGCGCCGCCGATATTTCCGGTGCTGGCGCGACCTTCCCCTACCCGATCTACGCCAAATGGGCTGATGCCTATAAGAAGGAGACCGGCAACGGCTTGAATTATCAGTCCATCGGCTCCGGCGGCGGCATCAAGCAGATCACCGCTCGCACCGTGACCTTCGGCGCCTCCGACATGCCGCTGAAGCCGGAAGAGCTCGAAAAGGCCGGCCTGATTCAGTTCCCCACGGTGATGGGCGGCATCGTCCCCGTGGTGAATCTCGACGGCATTCAGAGCGGCGAGCTGACCATCGACGGTCCGACCCTCGCCAAGATCTATCTCGGCGAGATCAAGGCCTGGGACGATCCGGCGATCAAAAAGCTCAACCCGAGCACCAAGCTGCCGTCGCAGGCTATCGTCGTGGCTCATCGGTCCGATGGCTCCGGCACCACGTTCATCTTCACCAACTATCTCGCGAAGGTCAGCGCCGACTGGAAGAGCAAGGTCGGCAGCAACACCGCGGTTGAATGGCCTACCGGCATCGGCGCCAAGGGCAACGAAGGCGTCGCCAACAACGTGGTCCAGACCAAGGGCGCGATCGGCTATGTCGAGTCGGCTTATGCCAAGCAGAACAAGCTGACCACCACCAAGATGATCAACAAGGACGGCAAGACCGTCGCGCCGGCCCCGGGTGCCTTCCAGGCTGCCGCCGCCGGTGCCGACTGGGCCCATGCTCCCGGCTTCTACATGATCCTGACCGACGAGAAGGGTGCGGAAGCCTGGCCGATCGCAGGTGCGACCTTCATCCTGTTGCCGAAGCAGCCGCAGGACGCCGCCGCGGCCACCGAAGCGCTCAAGTTCTTCGCCTGGGCCTACGCCAAGGGTGATCAGATGGCGCAGGACCTCGACTACATCCCGATGCCCGACAGCGTCGTCAAGGTGGTGCAGAAGGTGTGGTCGTCCGAGGTCAAGGACTCCAGCGGCAAGCCGCTGTTCGCCGCCTCCAACTGATAACGCCAATGGAGGGCGCGGCCTCCGGGTCGCGCCCATCTCGATCTCGACGTGACTATCCGCACGAAGCGCCGAATCGCCGAGCAGTTTATCGGCGCCTGTCTGCCGGAGCTGCAAAGATGTCAGCGCATGCCGTAATGACCCGCGAGCGGCGGGACGAGGAGGCGCCCGTGGTTGAAGTGGCTTGGGAAGGGCAGGTTGTGGGAGCGCGGCAGGATGTCGAGGAGCGCGCCAAGGCGCTCGACCGGCTTCGGCTCAGCGACAATATCTTCAAGCTGATGACTCGCAGCGCCGCGATCTTCGTGCTCGCGCTGCTCGGTGGCGTCATGCTTGCGCTCTTTCTCGGCTCGTTGCCCGCGCTGAACGAGTTTGGCCTCGATTTCTTTCTGTCGCAGAGCTGGAATCCGGTTACTGAGAAATTCGGCGCGCTGGCGCCGATCTACGGCACCCTGGTCACGTCGCTGATCGCCATGATGATCGCGGTGCCGTTCGGCCTCTTGATCGCAATGTTCCTCACCGAACTTTGCCCGATGTGGCTGCGTCGTCCGATCGGCATTGCCATCGAACTGCTCGCGGGCATTCCCAGCATCATCTACGGCATCTGGGGGCTGTTCGTACTCGCCCCCTTCCTGCAGCAGCATGTTCAGCCCGGTGTGATCGCGACTTTCGCCAATGTGCCCGGCCTGTCGGCCCTGTTCGCCGGACCGCCTTACGGCATCGGCATCTTCACCGCCGGTCTGATCCTTGCCATCATGGTCCTGCCGTTCGTCACGTCGATTTCGCGCGACGTTTTCGAAGCGGTGCCGCCGGTGCTCAAGGAAGCGGCCTACGGCCTCGGCTGCAGCACCTGGGAAGTGATGCGCTATGTGGTGCTGCCCTACACCCGGGTCGGCGTCATCGGCGGGGTCATGCTCGGCCTCGGTCGTGCTCTCGGCGAGACCATGGCTGTGACCTTCGTGATCGGCAATGCCCACAAGATCTCGTCCTCGCTGCTGGCGCCAGGCACCACGATCTCGGCGACCATCGCCAACGAATTCACCGAAGCGGTCGGCGATCTCTACACCTCGTCGCTGATCGCGCTCGGCCTCATCCTGTTCTTCATTACGTTCGTGGTGCTGGCGATCGCGCGCTACCTGCTGCTGCGCATCGAGCGGAGGATCGGCTGATGGATGCTTCGCTCTACAGCACGAGACGTCGTCGCAACGTCATCGCCATGGTGGCGTCGGTCGGCGCGACGCTGATCGGACTGTCCTGGCTGGCCCTGATCCTGGGCGCCTTGTTCTGGGAAGGTTTCAGTGGCTTGTCGCTGCGGGTCTTCACCGAGAACACGCCACCGCCCGGTTCCGATGGCGGGCTGCTCAATGCCATTATCGGTAGCCTGATCGCCACCGTCCTCGCCGTCGCGATCGGCACTCCGATCGGCATTCTCGCCGGCACCTACATGGCCGAGTATGGCCGTCACGATAAGCTGACGAGCGTCGTGCGCTTCATCAACGACATTCTGCTCAGCGCACCCTCGATCGTCATCGGCCTCTTCATCTACGAGGTGATGGTGCGGCCCATGGGACATTTCTCCGGGATCGCCGGTGCCGTCGCGCTCGCCGTCATCGTCATTCCGGTGGTGGTGCGGACGACCGAGGACATGCTGCTGCTGGTCCCCAACACCATGCGCGAGGCCGCCGCCTCGATCGGTCTGCCGCGCTCGCTGATGATCCAGAAGATCGCTTATCGCGCGGCGCGTTCCGGCATCATCACCGGCATTCTGCTGGCGATCGCCCGCGTCAGCGGCGAGACCGCGCCGCTGCTCTTCACAGCCCTCAACAACCAGTTCTACAGCACCAACCTCAACGCGCCGATGGCGAGCCTGCCGGCCGTCATCTTCCAGTTTGCCCTCAGTCCCTACAAGGACTGGCAGAAACTGGCCTGGACCGGCGCCCTGATCATCACGCTGTCCGTGCTCGCGCTCAGCATCGTTGCGCGGGCGCTGACCGGAGCAAGGAAGTCGTCATGAACCTCGCCACAGCGACGCCGTCATCATCCTCCGCCCCGAACCCGGCGCAACCGCCGCTGGACCTGAGCGCGCTCAAGCCCAAGATCGCGCTGCGCGACCTCGATTTCTTCTACGGTGAGGCGCGGGCGCTCAAGAGCATCTCGATGTCTCTGTACGAGAACAAGGTCACGGCCTTCATCGGCCCGTCGGGCTGCGGCAAGTCGACGTTGCTGCGTATCCTGAACCGGATGTACGATCTCTATCCGAACCAGCGCGCAGCCGGGCACGTCGACTTCGACGGTATCGATATCCTGCAGCCGGGGCTCGACCTCAACCTGCTGCGTGCCCGGATCGGCATGGTGTTCCAGAAGCCGACGCCGTTCCCGATGTCGATCTATGAGAACGTCGCCTTCGGCATCCGCCTTTACGAGAAGCTCTCCAAGAGCGATCTCGACGAGCGGGTCGAGCAGTCGCTGCGGCGCGCAGCGCTGTGGGAGGAGGTCAAGGACAAGCTTTCCGCCAACGGCCTCAGCCTGTCGGGCGGTCAGCAGCAGCGGCTCTGTATCGCCCGCACCGTGGCGGTGCGGCCGGAGGTCATCCTGTTCGACGAACCTTGCTCGGCGCTCGATCCGATCTCGACCGCCAAGATCGAGGAACTCATCGACGAATTGAAGGACGACTACACAATCGTGATCGTCACCCACAACATGCAGCAGGCGGCGCGGGTCTCCGATTTCACGGCGTTCATGTATCTCGGCGAGTTGATCGAGTTCGGCCCGACCACCAAGATCTTCACCACGCCGTCGGACCGCCGGACACAGGATTACATCACCGGCCGTTTCGGCTGAGGCGCCGCAAGGCGCAGGAGAACATTATGGCCTTCGAACATACCAGCAAAGCCTTCGACCAGGATCTGCAGGAACTGACGCGGCAGGTCGCCGAGATGGGAGGTCTCGCCGAACGCCAGATTGTCGATTCGGTCGATGCCCTGGTCCGGCGTGACGTCGTTCTCGGCCAGCGAGTGGTCGTCAATGACGGCGAACTCGATCGGATGCAGCGTGAGATCGAGGAGCGCGCGGTCCTGACCATCGCCCGTCGCCAGCCGATGGCGGTGGACCTGCGCGAGATCGTCGGCGCCATGCGTGTCGCCACGGATCTGGAGCGGATCGGTGATCTTGCCAAGAACATCGGAAAACGCGTCAGCGCGCTCGACAGCGATTTCCACCCGCTCAAGCTGATCCGGGGCTTCGAGCACATGGCCAATCTGGTGCAGTCGCAGCTCAAGGCGGTGCTCGATGCCTATGCCGCCCATGATCTTCCCGCCGCCATGGCTGTATGGAAGGGCGATGAGGAGGTGGATGCGATTTGCACTTCGCTGTTCCGCGAACTGCTCACCTACATGATGGAAGATCCGCGCAACATCAGCTTCTGCATGCATCTGATGTTCTGCGCCAAGAACATCGAGCGAATGGGCGACCACGCGACCAATATCGCCGAAACGGTTTTCTACATGGTCGAGGGGCAGCAGATGGTGGATCAGCGCCCGAAGGGCGACATGACCGCCTTTGTTCCCTCGGCTCCCGGCAACTGATCGACGGAGACGACATGGGCGCTCGAATTCTGGTGGTTGAAGACGAAGAGGCCTTGGCCACGCTCCTGCGCTACAATCTGGACGCCGAAGGCTATGAGGTCGAGACGGTCGCGCGCGGCGACGAGGCGGACACCCGCCTGAAGGAGCGTATCCCCGATCTCGTGGTGCTGGACTGGATGCTGCCGGGATTGTCGGGCATCGAGCTCTGCCGGCGCCTGCGCGCACGGCCGGAGACCAAACAGCTTCCGATCATCATGCTGACCGCGCGCGGCGAGGAGAGCGAGCGCGTGCGCGGCCTCGCCACCGGCGCTGACGACTACATCGTCAAGCCGTTCTCGGTGCCGGAACTGCTGGCGCGGGTCCGTGGTCTGCTGCGGCGAGCGAGCCCCGAGCGGCTGGCCACGGTGCTGACCTTTGGCGACATCGAACTCGATCGCGACAAGCGCCGCGTCGCCCGCTCCGGCCAGCCGATAGATCTTGGACCGACCGAATATCGCCTGCTCGAGTTCTTCCTCGAGCATCCAGGCCGCGTCTTCAGCCGCGAGCAGTTGCTCGACGGCGTCTGGGGTCGCGATATCTATATCGACGAGCGTACGGTCGACGTGCATATCGGCCGGCTGCGCAAGCTGCTCAATGTCGGCCGCGAGCAGGATCCGATCCGCACGGTTCGCGGTGCCGGCTATGCCCTGGACGATCGTTTCGCCAAGGTCGAGTGAGGCGGGGCGTCAGGCCACGCCGGAGCGCTGCTCGACAAATCGTCTGAGCAGGTGAGCAAAATAAGACATAGCAAAACAAAAACGGCGCCCGCGGGCGCCGTTGTCGTCTTCTCCGAGGGACCCCAGGCTGCGACAGTCATTCGCAGAGGGACACTCGCAAAAAAATAAAAAGCGAGTGCGGCTCATGTCTCGCACTCGGCCTCGAGGTCCGCGCCGCGCTGTACGTTATCTCACTTCCCGCTCGGCCGGCGGTCGCGCCGCCGGTCGCTCGCCGGCTGATAGGCGACGCGCGAATGATGGGCGCAGTAGGGCAGGCCGTTCAATGATTTGCCGCCGCAGAAAAAGAAGTCGGTGCTGCCCGGGTCGCCCACCGGCCAGTGACAGGTGGCTTCCGTCAGCTCCAGCAGCGATCGGCGCTGGCTCATTGGCACCACGTTGTCGATAGCCACGGGATCGGGCTCGGCTTCGACCTCGAAAGCATGGGCGAGCGCGGTGTTGCCGCGGGCGATCGGGCGCGAGATCCGCATCATGTGCTGGGCGGGACGCGCCTTACGCTGCCGCGGCGCCGCCGAGGACGGGCTTTTGGCCCGGCCCGACAGCCCGAGCCGGTGCACCTTGCCGATCACGGCGTTGCGGGTGATGTTGCCGAGTTCCGCCGCGATCTGGCTGGCCGACAGGCCGGCCTCCCACAGCTTCTTCAACTGTTCCACGCGATCGTCGGTCCAACCCATTACCGTCATCGCATTAATCCCTTCGTGCGCACCCCGGGCCCGGGGCGACTGCAGTTGTCAAAATCCCTGACGGCAGAATCCCTTGACCCTCGCCGGTCGCTGTTTCGCAACCGGGCGCTTACGCCTTGACCAAGACCAATAGGGATCTGAACCGCCTACAACGAGATGTCGTATCCGACGCCCAAAACGCTACAATATGGCGTGACTCACGCGCAAGAGTCGCTGGACTCGGCGTCCACACCTTCTCCGTGACAAATGCGCGAATCGGTTTTTTCTGCGGCTTTTGGGCATCACTGCCGAGTTGACACCCTCCCTGCCGCCAATAGAATGTTCATCACGTGCTGCCCGCGGAGGCGGCACGTTTTGTTTCAGGGGCAGGCTTATCGTCTGATCTCGCGGTTTGGCCGCCACCGGCCCACCGGGTCTGTCGGTATTTTCTGCCCGAATTGGGTACTCGGACGTCGCCATGAGCACGAACGCCACCTCGCATCTGATGCCGGTCTTCGCACGGGTGGACCTCGCCTTCGAACGTGGCGAAGGCGTCTGGCTCTACGGCACCGACGGTCAGCGCTATCTCGATTTTACCAGCGGCGTGGCGGTGAACGCGCTCGGCCATGCCCACCCGCATTTGGTCGCGGCGCTGCAGGCCCAGGCGGCGCGGCTGTGGCATATGTCCAATCTGTTCCGTAGCCCCGATGGCGACAAGGTCGCGGCCCGGCTGTGTGCTGCGACCTTCGCCGATTACGTCTTCTTCGCCAATTCCGGCGCCGAGGCCATGGAAGCGGCGATCAAGGTCACGCGCAAATATCAGGCGGCCAAGGGCAAGCCGGAGCGGTATCGCATCATTACCTTCGAGGGCGCTTTCCACGGCCGCACCCTGGCGACGCTCGCCGCGGGCGGCCAGCAGAAATACCTCGAAGGGTTTGGCCCGCCGGTGGACGGCTTCGACCAGGTGGCGCTCGGCGATCTCGATGCCGTCAAGCGCGCCATTGGCCCGCATACCGCCGGGATCCTGATCGAGCCACTGCAGGGGGAGGGCGGGGTGCGTTCGCCGCCGCAGGGCTTCTTCAAGGCACTGCGCCAGCTCTGTGACGACAATGACGTGCTGCTGGTGTTCGACGAAGTGCAGACCGGCATGGGGCGCACCGGCGATCTGTTCGCGTATATGCACACCGGCGTGATCCCCGACGTGATGGCGCTCGCCAAGGCACTTGGCGGCGGCTTCCCGATCGGCGCCTGCCTCGCCACGGCCAAGGCGGCTGCCGGCATGACCGCCGGCACCCATGGATCGACATTTGGCGGCAATCCGCTGGCGATCGCCGCCGCCGGCGCGGTGCTCGACGTCATGCTCGCGCCCGGCTTCATGGACCGCGTGCGGCGGATCTCGGGCCTGTTGAAGCAGAAGCTCGGCTCGCTGGTGGATCGTTATCCCGATATCGTCAGCGAAGTCCGCGGCGACGGCTTGCTGATCGGCCTCAAGGCGGTCGTTCCCGCCGGCGATGTCGTCGCGGCGCTACGCAACGAGAAGCTCCTCACCGTCGGCGCGGGCGACAATGTGGTCAGGCTGCTGCCGCCGCTGATCGTGACCGAAGCCGAGATCGATGATGCCATGGGGCGCCTGGAGCGCGCCTGCACGTCGTTGTCCGAACAGCTGAAGCGGAAAGCCGTCTGATGAGCAAGCCGCGTCATTTCCTCGATCTCAACGAACTGCCGGTTGAAGAACTGCGTGCGATGCTCGACGCTGGCGCGGCCATGAAGGCGCGCCTCAAGGCCGCTCAGGCCCGGGACGAAGCGTCGCCGGATCGGCCGCTCCGCAACAAGACGCTGGCGATGATCTTCGAGAAGCCGTCGACGCGGACCCGCGTGTCGTTCGACGTCGGCATGCGTCAGCTTGGCGGCGAGCCGATCATGCTGACCGGCCAGGAGATGCAGCTCGGGCGCGGCGAGACCATCGCGGACACCGCGCGGGTGCTGTCGCGCTTCGTCGATGCCATCATGATCCGCATCCTCAACCATGATGCGCTGCTCGAGCTTGCTGCGCATGCCACGGTGCCGGTGATCAATGGGCTGACCCGGCGTTCGCATCCTTGTCAGGTCATGGCCGATCTCATGACGTTCGAGGAGCGTCGCGGCCCGATCACCGGGCGCGCCGTCGCCTGGACCGGCGACGACAACAACGTGCTGGCCTCCTGGGCCCATGCGGCAGAGCGCTTCAAGTTTCAGCTCCGGATCGCCACGCCCCCGGAGCTCGCGCCCAAGAAGGCGTTCCGCGACTGGATCAAGGCGAGCGGCGCGGACATCGTGGCCGGCACCAATGCCGAGGAGATGGTGCGCGGCGTCGACTGCGTCGTCACGGACACCTGGGTGTCGATGGGGGACAAGGACGGCGAGCACCGCCACAACCTGCTGCGCCCCTATCAGGTCAACGCCGAGTTGATGGCGCTGGCCAAACCGGATGCGCTGTTCATGCATTGCCTGCCGGCGCATCGCGGCGACGAAGTGACCGACGAGGTGATCGACGGTCCCCAGTCGGTGGTGTTCGACGAGGCGGAAAACCGTCTGCACGCGCAAAAGGGAATCCTCGCCTGGTGCTTTGACGCAGTCGCCTGAGCGTGGCAGAGCAAGGCATGGCAGATCGCGATATCAAGGACGACGGCACGCAGGACAATGGAACGGTGCGGGCGCCTTCGGCGACTCCGGTCGACGACGCCGTGCTGCCGTTCGAAGTGTCGGCACTGGACCTTCGTGGTCGTCTGACCCGGCTCGGCCCCGCGCTCGACGAGATCCTCACCAAGCACGCTTATCCCGAACCGGTAGCCAAGCTGCTTGGCGAAGCCATCGTGCTCGCTACCTTGCTGGGTTCGTCGCTGAAATTCGACGGCAGGTTCCTGCTGCAGACCCAGACCGACGGGCCGGTGTCGATGATCGTCGTCGATTATGTATTGCCGGATCGGCTGCGCGGCTACGCGCGTTTCGATAGTGCGCGGCTGAAGCCGGGGCTCGGCGCCGGCGAACTGCTCGGTCACGGCCATCTGGCGATGACCATCGATCAGGGCTCCGATATGCGGCGCTACCAGGGACTCGTGGCGCTCGACGGCGGTACGCTGGAGGACGCCGCCCATGAATATTTTCTGCGATCGGAGCAGATCCCGACCAAGGTCCGGCTTGCCGTTGGCGAGGAGTTTCGCTCGGGTGAAGGTCCGCGCCATCGTTGGCGTGGCGGCGGCATGCTGCTGCAGTTCCTGCCCAAGGCGCCGGAGCGGGCGCGGCAGGCGGACCTGCATCCTGGCGATGCGCCGGAAGGCACGGAGCCTCATCAGGTCTCCGAAGACGACGCCTGGACGGAAGGTCAGTCGTTGATCGGCACCCTCGAGGATGTCGAGCTGATCGACCCCGATCTGTCCGGTGAGCGGCTCGCCTTCCGCCTCTTTCACGAACGCGGCGTGCGGGTGTTTCCGCTGCAGCCCGTGCTGGCGCAATGCTCATGTTCGCGCCAGGCAGTCGCCTCCATGCTCAACAGCTTCGAGCTGCCGGATCGGGCGCAGATGGTGGAAGACGGCAAGGTGGTGGTCACCTGCGAGTTCTGCAGCACCGTCTACGAATTCACCCCCCAGGAGGCCGGCGTCGAAGGCGCGGGCGAGGATCCCCAGCCGTAAAGCCGTACAGGGCTGCGGTCTCCGGGCGCTTCGGCTCTCGGATGGGAGCATGGTCCCGTCGGCAATCGGCATCCAGCTCGTGCGACGTCGCGCAATTGCCTACCCTTCCTGTGGCAGGCTCCTGTAGGCAAGTGCAAGACATAAGCCAATGACCGCCCCATTTGCCTCACGCTCGCACGGTAATTCGGAGACATAAAGGACACTAGCAAAATCAAAGCGCTAATGTGGCTTATGTCTCGCAATTGCCTACAACAGATTGGCCGCAAAGGCGGTAGGCAATTGCGAGACGCCACACTAGTTGAGCGTCCGCCTGTCGTCGGGGCTGTCGAGCGAGAACAGCGGGATGTCGATGTCGAAGCGATCGCCGTTTTCGCTCATCATCTCGTACTGTCCGGACATGAAGCCGGAGGGCGTCGGCAGCGGAACTCCGCTGGTGTATTCGAAGCGCTCGCCGGGTCCCAGCACCGGCTGTTCACCAACCACGCCCTCGCCGCGCACCTCCTGCCGGCGGCCGTTGCCGTCCGTGATCACCCAGTGGCGGGTCTTGAGCTGGACGGTTTCGGGGCCGGAGTTGACGATGACGATGGTGTAGGACCAGAAATACTGGCCCTTGTCCGTGGACGAACGCTCCGGCATGAAGTTCGGCTGCACGGTTACCACGATCTGGCGGGTTACGGCGCGGTACATCTTTTCCTTCGTCTCCGACCAGTTCCTTGTATCTCCGACCCGGAAGGATCGGCAATCGTCATCGTCCCGCCATGGTGCGCTATTTTTGTCGCAGTGTCAGCCTTGTGCCGCTGATTTGAAGGCGTCGCCCGCGCCACTATCGGCACCTACCCTGCTGAACCAGAGGTGAACTCACATTGTTGGTTTTTGGTCGTGACAACCGGTCCCGAGGGCGGCATGTAACGGCGAAGGGCTCACAGTCTCGACCGACGAAATCAGGTTGTTTTCGCGCTCCGATTCCGGCTTGAATCATCCGGGCTGCCGCGTGGTGCGGCATCGCGTCCAAAGGACCGGCACGGCCGGGCCGTGGGCGGAACAGCAGGCTCGACCCAGCAGGGCGCTCGTCAATATGGCTTCCGTTGCTCAGGTCAATGACGCTTCGCTTGGCCGGCCTGCCCAGCACGATGAGGCGACGCCGAAGCAGGCGAAGCCGAAATCCCGCAGCTCAGCCGGCGAACGCGAATTGCGGCTGGATCTGTTCCGGGGCATCGCTCTGTGGCTGATCTTCATCGACCATCTGCCGACGAACATCCTGACTTGGTTCACGATCCGCAATTACGGCTTCAGCGACGCCACCGAGATCTTCATCTTCATTTCCGGTTACACCGCGGCCTTTGTCTACGGCCGGGCGATGCACGACCGCGGCTTCGTGGTCGCCAGCGCGCGAATTCTCAAGCGAGTCTGGCAGATCTATGTCGCCCACGTCTTCCTGTTCACCATCTACCTCGCCGAAATCGCCTATGTGGCAACACGGTTCGACAATCCGCTCTATGCGGAAGAAATGGGCATCCTCGATTTTCTGAAGCAGCCGGATGTCACCATCGTCCAGGCGCTGATCCTGAAATTCCGGCCCGTCAACATGGACGTGCTGCCGCTCTACATCGTGCTGATGATCTTCCTGCCGCCGATCCTGTGGTTGATGCAGCGCAAGGCCGACGTTGCACTGGCGCTGTCGGTGGCGCTCTATGCCTTCACGTGGCAGTACGATTTGACGCTGCCGGCCTATCCGGGCGGAGTCTGGTTCTTCAATCCGTTCGCCTGGCAGCTCCTGTTCGTGTTCGGCGCCTGGTGCGCCCTCGGCGGCGCCAAGCGGATGGCGAGTGTCCTGTCCTCACCGGCGACGCTGTGGATTTCGATCGCCTATCTGCTATTCGCCTTCGCCGTCACGCTGACCTGGCACATTCCGCAGCTCAGCCACTTCATGCCGCGCGCCCTTGAGCAGTGGATGTATCCGATCAACAAGACCGACCTCGACGTCCTGCGTTTCGCCCACTTCCTGGCTCTGGCGGCGATTACGGTACGCTTCCTGCATAAGGACTGGCCCGGTCTCAAGTCCGTGTGGTTGCGGCCACTGATCCTGTGCGGCCAGCATTCACTGGAGATCTTCTGTATCGGGGTCTTTCTTGCCTTTGCCGGTCATTTCGTGCTGGCCGAAATCGCGGGCGGCGCCTGGATGCATTTCGGCATCAGCATGGCGGGCATCCTGGTGATGTCTGCCGCCGCCTGGCTGTTGGCGTGGTACAAGCGGGTTGCGGATAAGAGCGGATCCCGTGGCAAGGTCGCGGACGAAGACGCCGACGTGGCAGGAGGGGAATTGTGAAAGCCGGCTTGGCAGCCGTCGCAGCGCTGGTCCTGGCGATCGCCCTCGCGGGCGTTGGCGTCGTCGCGTTCGCGCGCGCCGACGATGCGGCGCCGGCAACCGTGGTGTCTGAGGCGGGTGCTTGTGAGGTGCCATCATACCTTCTAGCCACAGAGAGTCCGCTGCCCAAGGTTGCCGAGGCGCTCAAGACGCGGCAAAAACTCGACATCCTGGTGGTCGGTAGTGCATCCTCGGCCTTGCCGGGGCCGGACGGTACCAGCGGTTCTTATCCGGCGCGGCTTGAGGCCGCGCTCAAGGAAACGTTGCCCGGCGCGGCTATCAGCGTCGGTACTCTCCTGCAGGTCAAGAAGACCGCAGCGGAGACGGCCGAGGCGCTGGAGGGGCTGCTAAAGGATCGCAAGCCGACCCTGGTGGTCTGGCAGACCGGAACGGTCGATGCCTTGCGTTCGACCGATCCAGACGATTTTCGAGCCGCCCTGGACGACGGTATCAAAGCGCTGCAGGAAGTTGGATCAGACGTTTTGCTGATGAATTTGCAGTATAGCCCGCGTATGGAGACCATGATCGCAGTCGCACCTTATATCGATAACATGCGTGTTGACGCTCAGGAGCATAACATTCCCTTGTTCGACCGTTTCGCCATCATGCGGCACTGGAACGATACCGGCCGCTTCGACCTGTTCAATTCCACCCATGGCCTCGCGTTGGCGCGGAGCGTCCATGATTGCCTCGGCCATGCGCTGGCCGGCTTCATCATCGGCGCCGCGCACATCGATCCTGCCGAATTGCGGACCCAGCGTTGATGTGCGCCGCCGTCCTGACCCGTCGCTTGTGCGATCTCCGTACTGTCGTCGCTGCAGCGCTGGTGGCGTCTGTCATGGCCGGCGCTGGCCCCGCCGCGGCCCAGAGCGCGAATGCCGCCACGCCGACCGACGTGAGTGGCGAATCCACCGGGCAGAATCCATCCCATGTTGCCGCGGCCAAGGCGCTCGACGCCGTACGATCGGCAGCGCAGAGTGCCGGCGGTGTTTTCAAGCGCGTGCCTTGCGCCTCGTCGCGCAAAGTCAAGTTCGAGGTGTCGCTGCCGCATGTCGCGCGCAGGCTCGCCGCGGGCTTGCCGGTGACCATCGTCGCCCTCGGCTCGTCCTCGACCGCGAGCTATGGGGCGAGTACGCCGGCCTTCCAGTATCCCAACCGTCTTGCCGACCAGTTGCGCCGGCATTACCGCAACGCTGACATCACCGTGGTCAATCAGGGAGTCGGCGGCGAGGATACGCCGGAGATGGTCAAGCGGCTCAAGAGCAGCGTCATCGATCTCAAGCCGGATCTGGTGATCTGGCAACTCGGCACCAATACGGTGGTCAAGGGCGGCGACATCGAAGGCACGCGCGACCTGCTCGAGGACGGTATTCGCAAGCTGCAGGCCACTGGCGTCGATATTGTGCTGGTCGATCCGCAATACGTGCCGGCAACCACCGCGAAGGAGGCCGAGACCAATCGTATGGTCAGCCTGATCAGTCGCGCGGCGCGCGCCATGAAGGTGGGACTGTTCCCGCGCTTCGAGGTGATGAAGGAGTGGCACAACGACCAGCGGCTGCCGTTTGACGATTTCGTCATCAATGACGGGCTGCACATGAACGACTGGGGCTATGCCTGCTTCGCCCAGTTGCTGGGCGACTGCATCATCCAGTCGGTCGACCAGGTTAAGGCCGGCATCGAGGCTGAGCCCAACATTCTGACGTTCCGGCCGCTGTAGGCGTAAGGCTCTCGCTTCTGCAGGGTGTGCCGGCTTCCCGGCTCTTCCGCTTGCCGGCCCCTCTGCGATCTGGCGCAGCATTCTGGGTCACCCGCTTTGCGCGGGTGGCCGCCAGCAGCAATCACCTCAAGCCTTTTCCAGCGCCGCTTGCAGGTCCTCGATGAGGTCGTCGCGGTGCTCTAGTCCCGCCGAGAAGCGGATGAAGCCCTCGGAGATCCCGAGTTCAGCGCGCGCTTCCGGCGTCAGCCGCTGATGGGTTGTGGTCGCCGGATGAGTGACGATGCTCTTGGAGTCGCCGAGATTGTTGCTGATGCAGGCGATCCTGAGGGCATTGAGCATGCGGAACGCCGCTGCCTTGCCGCCCTTCACCTCGAACCCGACCAGCGTCGAGCCGCCGCGCATCTGCTTCTTGACGACTGCCGCCTGCGGATGATCGTCGCGCCCGGGATAGACCAGGCGCGGGATCTTCGGGTGACTGGCAAGGGTGTCGGCGATGGCCGTCGCTGTCTCGGTCTGCTGGCGAACGCGGATTGCCAGGGTCTCGAGCCCCTTGAGCAGAACCCAGGCGTTGAACGGGGATATCGAGGGGCCGGTCTGGCGCAGGAATGTGTGGATGTGTTCCTGGATGAATTGCTCGGACGACAGGATCACGCCGCCGAGACAGCGGCCCTGGCCATCGATATGCTTGGTTGCCGAATAAACCACGACATCGGCACCGAGCGCGAGCGGACTCTGCCAGATCGGGGTGGCGAACACATTGTCGACCACGAGCCTTGCACCACCGGAATGAGCAATGTCAGCGACAGCGGCGATGTCGACGACATCGAGGGTCGGATTGGTCGGGCTCTCCAGGAAACAGGTGCGGGTGTTGGGCCGCATTGCCTTGCGCCACTGGTCGAGATCCATGCCGTCGACCAGCGTCGAGGTGATGCCATAGCGCGGCAGCAGGTCCTCGAGGATATAGCGGCAGGACCCGAACAGGGCCTTGGCGGCGACCACGTGATCCCCGCTGCGCAGCGGCGCAAGAATGGCGGTGGTGACCGCCGCCATGCCGGTGGCGGTGGCGCGCGCCGCTTCGGCGCCTTCGAGTTCGGTCATGCGCCGCTCGAACATTGCCACCGTGGGGTTGGAAAAACGTGAATAGAGGAAGCCGGGGTCGTGACCGGTGAAGCGCGCCTCGCACTGTTCGGCGCTCTCATAGACGAATCCCTGGGTCAGGAAGAGCGCCTCGGAGGTCTCGCCATATTGCGAGCGCAGCGTTCCGCCGTGGACCAGGCGGGTTTCGGGACGATAATTGCGGGTATTTTCGGACATCGCGAGACTCCAGACGGACCGACGGCAATCGGCCAATAAAAAAACCGGCCTGAACAAGACGTTCGGCCGGGATCACGGATGTCCCCGGCCTGTTTAGCGAGTTGTTTAACGTGGCTGCAAGCCGGCCGGCTCAAATGACCACGGGATAAGTCACGCTCTTAGTCCGCGTCAGGCTTTTCGTCAAGCTGGGCTTCGGTTAACCGAAGGAGGGCTATGGAGAGCCTTCAGGAACCGTCGACCGTGCCGCTGCCGCTGCCACCCGATGCCAGGGGAATCCTGCCCGATCGCATGATCGCGGCGATGGCCGATGCCGGCCTGATCCTGCCGGATCAGCCCTTCGTCGAAAGCCAGATCCAGCCGGCAAGCCTCGATCTGCGGCTCGGCGCCACCGCCTTCCGCGTTCGCGCCAGTTTCCTGCCCGGTCCCGGCGCTACCGTGGCCGAGCGCATCGAAGACCTCAAGCTGCACGAGATCGATCTGACCGGCGATGCGGTGCTGGAGACCAATTGCGTCTATGTGGTGCCGCTGCTCGAGAGCCTGGCGCTGCCGCCGTCGATCTGCGCCGCCGCCAATCCCAAGAGCTCGACCGGCCGGCTCGACGTTTTCACCCGCGTGATCGCCGACGGCACCAGCCGCTTCGACATGATCCATCCCGGCTATCACGGCCCGCTGTACGCCGAGATCAGCCCGAAAACCTTTCCGGTGTTGCTGCGCGAGGGCTCACGCCTGTCACAGATCCGGTTTCGCGTCGGTGACGCCGTGCTCGGCAGCACGGCGCTGCAGGCGCTGCACGCCAAGGAACGACTGGTCGACATTGACGATCCCGATCTCTCCAACGGTCTCGCGCTGAGCGTGGATTTGTCTGGCGAGGGCTCGGGCGGCTTCGTCGGCTACCGCGCCAAGCGCCATACCGGCGTCGTCGATATCGACCGGCGCGGTGGCTATGCGGTGGAGGAATTCTGGGAGCCGATCCGCGCGCGCGACGACCTCAGCCTGATCCTCGATCCCGGCGAATTCTATATCCTCGCTTCCAAGGAGGCGGTGCAGGTGCCGCCGGATTTCGCCGCCGAAATGGTGCCCTTCGATCCCCTGGTCGGCGAGTTTCGCGTCCACTACGCCGGCTTCTTCGATCCAGGCTTCGGTTACGCGGGCGCCGGCGGCCAAGGCTCGCGCGCGGTGCTCGAAGTGCGCTCGCGCGAGGTGCCGTTCATCCTCGAGCATAACCAGGTCGTCGGGCGCCTTGTCTATGAGCATATGCTGGCGCGGCCCTCGGCGCTTTACGGCCAGCGCATCAATTCCAACTATCAGGGCCAGGGCCTGAAGCTCTCCAAGCATTTCCGCGCGCCCTGACAGCGTGATCGCGGCCTCATACGGCAGCGGTTTGTTTCGACCGCGCTTACTGCGGCAGCGCCCGGTTGAAGCGGGCCCGGGCGAATTTGCGCGCCTGCACCGGTTGGCCGAACAGGCTGCCCTGGGCAAGATCGAAGCCCAGTTCGCGGATCGTAAGCAGATCGGCGCGGCTGTCGACACCCTCGGCAATGGCGCGTGCGCCATAACCCGCCGCGAGTTCGGCGATGCTGCGGCAGACGTTTCGCTTGAGACGATCGTCGGCGCAGCCGTTGACGAAGTTGCGGTCGACCTTGATCTCGACGAAGGGGAAGCGCTCAAGGTCCATCAGCGCCGGCCAGTCGACGCCGAGATTGTCGACTGTCACCGCGACGTTATGGAAACGGACGCGTCGGGCGACCTCGCGCAGCGGTTCGAAATGCGCGGCGATGTCCGCCCCGTCGACTTCCACCGTCAGCCCGGGGAAGGCAGGATGCGCCGGCAGCAGCCGGCACAGATCATCGACCCCCGTCGCATTGGTGAGGAAGGCGGCAGGAAGATTGATCGACAAATCGAGCGGTCCGCTGCGACCGAGGAAAAAATGCCAGTCGTCCATGGCCGTTTGCAGCACGAAGGAGGACAACGCGTGCGATTGCGGGTCCCGCTCGTCCGCGAGCAGGGAGCTCGGCGCCACCACACCCCACGACGGGTGCCGCATCCGTAGCGTCGCTTCGGCGCCGCGCGGTGCCAGCGAATGGACGTCGACCTTATGTTGGTACCAGAGTTCCAGCCAACCGGCTTTGAGCGCCTCGGCGACATCGACAGGCGCGCGCGGCGGGCCATCGACCGGCAGCAGGGGGGCGAGCCGGTTGCGAAGCGCCTCGGTGCCGAACGGCGTCGTCAGATCCGGCAGTAGCGCCAGATCGAGTTCCTCCCCGAGCTGGCGTAATGCGGCTAAAGCCGACGAATCCTTCGGCCCCCACAACAGAACCTGGCCGGCGAAGCCGCGGGCGGCGAGGCGCGTCAGCACGCGCGCTGCCTCCTGTCCACCGGCGGAAAGCCCGAGGACGACGAGGTCCGTCGGCTGGCGCTCGAGCCGCTCGTCGATATCGTCGGCGCCGGCGCAATCGGCCGTCAGCAGCCCGAACTCCTCGACGGCATCGCTGAGAAACTGCCGCAGGTGCTGTTTGGCGTCGACGACGCAAACGCACGCCAGGATCTTGCGGCGCCCGAAGGCGACGAAGTGAGCGGAGGTGGTCTGGTTGAGTTCTTCCATCGGTTCACCCTCTGTCACCGAACGGTCGTGCAATGCGGCCATCTTCCTAACGTTCGTGCATTCTCGAATGAGGGCGGGCGCGGGGCTTTTCACCATTTTGCGGTGGTAGGGTTAAAGCCTCCAATGTGCAGCAGTTTTGATGTAAACTGATTGTAAAGGTGCGCCTCCGATCCGAATGCGGTTCGGTGTGGCGTTGAAATTCAAGCGTTTTTTGTTGTCGGCGCAGCGATCTTGCGCTTGCCGCCGCCCCGGTGGTGCGGGTATGGTCGCGCCGATGCGGGCGTAGTTCAGTGGTAGAACGACAGCTTCCCAAGCTGTATGTCGTGAGTTCGATTCTCATCGCCCGCTCCAGCTCCCCGAACCGCAGCGTCAGATGCAGCCAATCATCTCCGTCGCGAACCTGTCGAAGGTCTATGCTTCGGGGTTCAAGGCGCTCGACAACGTCAATCTGGAGATCCGGCGCGGCGAGATTTTCGCGCTGCTCGGTCCCAATGGGGCCGGCAAAACGACCTTGATCAGCGTCATCTGCGGCATCGTCAATCCGACCAGCGGCAATGTGGTCGTCGATGGCCATGATATCATTACCGACTATCGCGCCGCCCGCGCTTGCATCGGTCTGGTTCCACAGGAACTCACCACCGACGCGTTCGAAACCGTCTTGGCAACTGTAAGCTTTTCCCGCGGCCTGTTCGGCAAGGCGCCGGACCCGGCGCATGTCGAGCGGGTGCTCAAGGCCCTGTCGCTGTGGGACAAGAAGGACAGCATGCTGATGACGCTGTCGGGCGGCATGAAGCGTCGCGTCCTGATCGCCAAAGCGCTGTCGCATGAGCCCAAGGTGCTGTTCCTGGACGAGCCGACCGCCGGGGTCGACGTCGAGCTGCGCAAGGGCATGTGGGAGGTCGTCCGCTTCCTGCGGGAGCGAGGGGTGACCATCATCCTGACCACGCATTACATCGAAGAAGCCGAGCAGATGGCCGATCGCATCGGCATCATCCGCAGGGGCGAGATCATCCTGGTCGAGGACAAGGCCGAGCTGATGCGCAAGCTCGGCCAGAAGCAGCTCACTTTGCATCTGCAGTCGCCGATCGATGCGGTTCCCGATGCCCTGGCACCCTACGGGTTGACGCTCGGTGCCGAAGGGCACGAAATCGTCTACAACTACGACACCCAGGCCGAGCGTACCGGCATCACTTCGCTGCTCAGCGACTTGCGTGCGGCGGGCGTCAATTTCAAGGATCTGCAGACGAGGGAGAGTTCGCTCGAGGACATCTTCGTCGGGCTGGTGCGGAAATGACGGTGAATCTCCACGGCGTGCTTGCAATTTATCGCTTTGAAATGGCGCGGACCCGACGCACGGTGTTCCAGAGCGTTGTCTCGCCGGTGCTGTCGACCTCGCTCTATTTCGTCGTTTTCGGCGCGGCCATCGGCTCGCGCATCACCGAAATCCAGGGCGTCAGTTACGGCGAGTTCATCGTGCCGGGGCTGATTATGCTGATGCTGATGACCCAGAGCGTGTCCAACGCCTCGTTCGGCATCTACTTTCCGAAATTCACCGGCACCATCTACGAGCTGCTGTCGGCGCCGATCTCCTATCTCGAGGTGGTGATCGGCTATGTCGGCGCGGCGGCGACAAAATCGGTCATCCTCGGCCTCATCGTGCTCGGCACTGCGGCGTTGTTCGTCGATCTGCGGATCGATCATCCGGTCTGGATGCTGAGCTTTCTGCTGCTCACCGCGGTGTCCTTCAGCCTGCTCGGCTTCGTCATTGGCATCTGGGCGCAGGGTTTCGAGCAGCTCCAGGTGATCCCGCTCCTGGTGGTGACGCCGCTGACCTTTCTCGGCGGCACCTTCTATTCCGTCGAGGTGCTGCCGCCGACCTGGCACACGCTGTCGCTGTTCAATCCGGTCGTCTACCTGATCAGCGGCTTCCGCTGGAGCTTTTACAGCGTTGCCGACGTCCATGTCGCCATCAGCGCCGCGGTGGCCGGGATCTTCCTGCTGATCTGCCTGGTCGCGATCTGGTGGATCTTCCGGACTGGCTATCGGTTGAAGAGCTGAGACGCGCAAACGACAGGCGCTGAACAACACGCCTCTGCCGCAATGGAAACAGGGGATCCTGCGACAACCAGCTCTGCTCACGCCGCTGAGGCTGCGCGATGTGATCGCGCGAAACCGCGTCATCAACTCGCCGATGTGCCAGTATTCTGCCGAGGAAGGCGTCGCCGATGACTGGCATCTCGTTCACCTCGGCAAGTTCGCCCAGGGCGGTGCCTGATTGTCGACGCTCCTCTGTCGACGAGCGAGGCCGTTCGCAACGTTCTCGCCGGATTGGCTGGCGGTTTCACGGGCGCCGCCGTCATGGCCATCGGCTTCCGCGTGCTGCGCCTCGGGCGGCTTGAGCTTGCGCCATGGTTGCCGATGTTGGCCGCCGGCACGCTGGCCGGCGCCTTGCTCGAGGCCGATCTCGTCCTGCGGCTCGATGCCGTCTCATTGCTGTTCACGCTGTGGCAGGCGAGCGTCGCCGCCGCTCTGGTGCGGGCGCTGCGCTCGTAGTTGGCTCGTTCACGCGACTGTCCGCGCGGCCGCGCGTCCGGCATTGCGGCCAGAGAACAGGCAGCCGCCGAGAAATGTGCCTTCCAGGGCGCGATAGCCGTGCATGCCGCCGCCGCCGAAACCGGCCGCTTCGCCCACAGCATAGAGCCCGCCGATGATGCGGCCATCGGTGCCGAAGACCCGGCCGTCGAGGTCGGTCTCGAAGCCACCGAGGGTTTTGCGGGTGAGAATGTTGAGGCGCACGGCGATCAGGGGACCGTGGGCCGGGTCGAGGATACGGTGGGGCTTGGCGGTGCGGATCAGGCGGTCGCCGATATAGCGCCGCGCATTGTGGATCCCCTGCACCTGCGTGTCCTTGCAATAGGGATTGTCGATCTGCCGGTCGCGCGCTTCGATCTGGTAGCGGATGGCGTCGATGGACAGGAGGTTGTCGCCGCTCAGCGCATTCATGCCGGCGACAAGGTCCTCCAGATTGTTGCGGACGATGAAATCGATCCCGTTTTTTTTGAATGCCTCGACCGGCGCCGGCGCGCCCTTGTTGGTGACGCGCCCCAGCGTCTTGCGCCAGCTCTTTCCGGTCAAGTCCGGATTTTGCTCGCTGCCGGACAGCGCAAATTCCTTCTTGATGATGCTCTGGGTAAGGATGAACCAGGAGTAGTCGTAGCCGGTCGCCATGATGTGGGCGAGCTGGCCGAGGGTGTCGTAGCCGGGATAGAGCGGCGAAGGCAGGCGCCGGCCGCGTGCATCGAACCACATCGAGGATGGGCCGGGGAGGATGCGGATGCCGTGCTTCGGCCAGATCGGATCGAAGTTCTGCAGCCCTTCGACATAGTGCCACATCCGGTCGCGGTTGATGACGCGGCCTCCGGCCGCCTCGGTGATTCCGATCATGCGGCCGTCGACATGGGCGGGCACACCAGACACCATATGCCGCGGCGCATGGCCGAGCCGCTTCGGCCAGTTTTGCCGCACCAGCTCATGATTGCCGCCGATGCCGCCGCTGGCGACGATCACCGCCTGGGCGGAGTAGGCGAAGCTGCCGGTTTCGACCCGCGAGGATTCCTCGCCGCGGCCGCCGCTGGTCGGCTCGAGAATGGCTCCGCTGACACCGGTGACCGCGCCAGCGGTGGTGGTCAGGGCGTCGACCCGATGGCGGAACTTGAACATGATCAGGCCGGCGGCGCGTGCCGCCTGGGCGCGGCGGGCGAAGGGCTCGACGAGGCCCGGTCCGGTGCCCCAAGTGACGTGAAAGCGCGGCACCGAATTGCCGTGGCCGGTCGCGTCATAGCCGCCGCGCTCGGCCCAGCCCACCACGGGAAAGAAGCGATGACCCATCGCGCGCAGCCAGGCACGCTTTTCGCCGGCGGCGAAATCGACATAGGCCTCGGCCCATCGCTTCGGCCAGTGGTCCTCGTCGCGATCGAAGCCGGCGGCGCCGAGCCAGTCGTCCCAGGCGAGCGCGCGGGAGTCGCGAACACCGAGGCGCCGCTGTTCGGGCGAATCGATGAGGAACAGACCGCCGAACGACCAGAATGCCTGGCCGCCGAGGTTCTGTTCGCCTTCCTGATCGATCACCATGGCCCGTTTGCCCGCGTTGGCGATTTCGGTGGCGGCGACGAGACCGGCGAGGCCTGACCCCACGATGATGACGTCGACTTGCTCGGCCATTCTTTCGATCCCCCGCCCTATCGTGACCGCCGGCCGAAGCTGCTTGCAACGGTTGCAGCGAAGTCGTCCGGTAACTTGAGGACGAACTGCGGCGCTGGGCTGCAGCCCTGTTCCCTCAGGCGCGGACGCCGAGCTTGTCGGCCCTCGTGGTTCCCAGAACCAGAACCGGTCCGGAACAGTGGGTCAACGAAAAATAGAGATTTGTCTGGCTGCATGGCGAATGTCGTTAGTGGCGGCGAAGCGGTGCATCTTCTGCGCAACACCCGCTTCGAAAACGCGCCGACGATCGCGCTGGGACTGGACAAAGGCGTCACTTCGCATGACCCTTGATGCGGCGAATGCAGTCTGCCGGATCTGACGGGACGGAACGGGGCAGGGTATGAAGGTCGTTACGGTTTTGCTCGCGGCCGTGCTGCTGATCGCAGGCGTGGGCGCCAGTCATGCGCTGGTCCGGATTTCAGAAGACCGCGGGGGCCGGATTGGCACCTATGTGGATAAGTACCAGGAGCTGCGCTCGTCGGGCGATCAGGTGATGATCGATGGTCTGTGCGCCTCGGCCTGCACCATCGTGCTGGGCGCCGTCCCTCGTGACCGCATCTGCGTCACGCCGCGGGCCAATCTCGGCTTCCATGCCGCTTGGGATTTCGGCGCCAATGGCCGCACAATTACCAATCCGGAAGCGACCCAGATGCTCTATTCGATGTATCCGGCGCAGATCAAACGCTGGATCGCGACCCGGGGCGGACTGACGCCGCGGATGATTTTCCTGCGCGGCCGTCAGCTCGCCAGCATGTACCGGCCCTGTTACCTCGACGCCCAGGCATCTTCCCGCACCGCACCGTTGTACGATGCTGCGGTTCGCGGCTCGTCATCTCGCGCCGCGATGCGCCACTAGAGCCTTCTTCTACGGCCTTCCGCAGACGTGATCGGCGCGTTCGGCTTGGCGCTTGCCGACAGCCGGAACCGGGCCTATCTCAGCCTTGGAAGCTACTCGGACCGGATAAGGGCGCAGACGGTATGTCGCGGCAGTCGTTGATCGCAACAGACAGGACCGCAACGGGCGACGGACGCCTCGGTGCCATGGTGCTGATCGCCGTGGCGATCGCCGCCGGCATCGCTCTCGCCGGGGCCGGCGTCCTCTGGCTGCATTACGGGACCGCGGTGTTCTTCCAGATACTGGCCGCGGGCTTTGCGGCCTGTTTTTGATGGGATTGAAGTGACATGGCTTCTCGGACGACGCGCCCTCTGGTGATCATCGCGGCATTTGCCGTGAGCCTCGCCGTCGGCCTTGGCGCCACGTTATGGGCCTTGGGAGGCTTCAGCGCGGCCACTGCGCCGGCTGCAATCGGCGGCTCGTTTCGTCTCACCGACCAGAATGGCCGGGCCGTCACCGAGGCCAGTCTCGCCGGCAAGCCCAGCCTGATCTTCTTCGGTTTCACCCATTGCCCGGACATTTGCCCGACGTCGCTGTTCGAAATGTCGGAGCTGCTCCGCGCCCTGGGCTCCGATGCCGACAAGGTCAATGCCGTCTTCGTCTCGGTCGATCCCGAGCGCGACACGCCTTCGGTGATGAAGGACTACCTGTCGAGCTTCGATCCACATCTGCGCGGACTGACCGGTGATCCCGAAGCGGTCGCCAAGGTGATTTCGGCGTATCGCGTCTATGCCAAGAAAGTACCGCTCAAGGACGGCGACTACACCATGGATCATACCGCCCTGATCTATCTGATGGACCGGAACGGGCGGTTCGTGGCCCCCTTCAACATCAAGCGCAAGCCGGAAGAGGCCGCCTCGGACCTCAAGCGTTACCTGTAGCGACCTGTAAATGGAACTCTGGCCGGCCTCACGCGGGCTTTGCGTCCGGCCCGGCTTTGGTCCAGAAACGTCCGCAGATCAGTCCATCGCTTCGGTGGGCCGCGCCCTCCGCCGGATGTCCGTGTCGATGCCTGTCATGTCCGCCCCGATCGCCCGCTGGATGTTCCGCGCCGGCTTTGTCGCGGCGCTGGCGATGCTGCCTGGCATGGCTCCCGCCCAAGTCCAGCTGCCCGGCCCCCGGCAGGCAGAGCCGGCCGCGGTGGCGCCGCCACCCCAGGCTAACCGGCCAGGAGCCGCGGCGCCAGGCGCCCAGGCCGCGCCCCAGGCGGTGCCCGGGTTCTGGGACCCGCGGCGCCGGCCGGACCGTCCTGATCTGTCGCGCCTCACCGTCATTCGTTTCCTGACCGAGACCGATTATCCGCCGTTCAATTTCACCGGTCCCGACGGCAACCCGGCGGGTTTCAATGTCGATCTGGCCCGGCTGCTTTGCGAGGAGATCAAGGCGAGCTGCACTATCCAGATGCGACGCTTCGAAACCCTGGTGGACTCGCTGCTCGCCAATCGCGGCGACGCCATCATCGCCTCGCTGGCGGTGACGCCGCAGCTCCGCAGCCGGGTCGATTTCACCGACCCCTATTACCGGGCACCGGCGCGGTTCGTTTCTCGGCGGGATTCGGTGATGAGCGAGGTGCGTCCGGAATATCTCGAGGGCAAGAAGGTCGGGGCGATTGCCGGCTCCGCCCATGAAGCCTTCCTCAAGGCACAGTTCACCGATGCCCAGATCGTCGGCTATCCGAACGACGACGCTCTGCGCCAGGCTCTCCGCCGCGGCGAGGTTGATTTCATCTTCGGCGATGCCATCGCGCTGGCCTTCTGGATCAACGGCACCGATTCCGCCGAGTGCTGCGTGTTCAGCGGCGGTCCCTTCGTCGAGAGCCGCTACTTCGGCGAAGGCATCGGCATTGCGGTGCGCAAGGGCAACGATGTGCTGCGCCAGGCGCTGAACTGGGCGATGTTCAGGATCTGGGAGAAAGGCCGCTATACCGACCTGTGGCTGCGGTATTTTTCGGTGAGCCCGTTCTGAGCATATTCCGGGGTGCGCAGAGCCGCCGGGGGATGGTATAAGCCGCCGCCGATTGGTCTGGTGCGGTTTGGGATCTGGCGCTCGTATGAAGGCCTCGCCGATACGGGCGTCCGATCCACCGCGCTAGTGTCCTGTCTCCGAATTACCGCTCCATTTGCCTCATGCTCGCACGGTCATTCGGAGACATAAGGACACTAGCAAAATCAAAGTGCTAGTGTGGCTTATGTCTCGCAATTGCCTACGAGAGGCTTGCCGCAAAGGCGGTAGGCAATTGCGAGACGCCACACTAGTGCGGCACGATAGCGGGCAGCGTGCCAATGCCGCCCGGTAGCGCCTCTGATCCCTTCATCGATGCCGGTGGCCTGGGATGGGACCTCGCGCGAGCGAGGCGGGCGATCCTGTTACGTGATGACCCGGCCGGCTGCCTCGACCCGTGGGCGGCGCTCGGCTGGATGGAGATGAAATGATGGCCGATGAGACTGCGCTGAGCCCCGGCGACCTGCGGGCGCTGGCTGAACAATCCAACGCCTGGCCGTTCGAGCAGGCGAAGCAGATTGTCGCGCGGTTGAAAAAGAACCCGAAGGACGAGGTGCTGTTCGAGACCGGCTACGGCCCGTCCGGCCTGCCTCATATCGGCACCTTCGGCGAAGTGGCGCGCACCACCATGGTGCGCCACGCCTTCCGCGTCCTCACCGAGGACAAGATCAAGACCCGCCTGCTCGCCTTTTCGGACGACATGGACGGGCTGCGCAAGGTGCCGGACAACATCCCCAACAAGGAGATCATCGTTCCCCATCTCGGCAAACCGCTGACGCGGGTGCCGGATCCTTTCGGCACGCATCCGAGCTTCGGCGCTCATAACAATGCTCGGCTGCGCAAATTCCTCGATGCCTTCAGCTTCGACTACGAATTCGCCTCCTCGACGGACTACTACACCTCCGGCCGATTCGATCAGGCGCTGCTCAAGATGCTCGCAAATTTCGAGAAGGTGATGGCGATCATGCTGCCGTCGCTGCGCGAGGAACGGGCGGCGAGCTATTCGCCTTTCCTGCCGATCTGCCCGCGCACCGGCGTCGTGCTGCAGGTGCCGATCGTCGCCCACGATGTCGCAGCCGGGACGGTGTCCTATGACGATCCGGAGACCAGGGAGCGGGTGACGGTGCGGGTGACCGGCGGCCACTGCAAGCTGCAATGGAAGCCGGATTGGGCGATGCGCTGGGTCGCGCTCGGCGTCGATTACGAGATGGCCGGTAAGGACCTGATCGATTCGGTCAAGCTGTCCGGCAAGATCTGCGCCGCGCTCGGCGGGGTGCCGCCGGAAGGCTTCAACTATGAGCTGTTCCTCGACGAGAAGGGCCAGAAGATCTCCAAGTCCAAGGGTAACGGCCTGACCATCGACGAATGGCTGCGCTACGCCTCGCCGGAATCGCTGTCGTTGTTCATGTACCGCGAGCCGAAGGCGGCCAAGCGGCTGTTCTTCGACGTCATTCCGCGCAACGTCGACGACTACCACCAGTTCCTCGACGGCTATGGCCGTCAGGACATGAAGCAGCGTCTCGCCAATCCGGTCTGGCACATCCATTCCGGTCAGCCGCCGGCCGCCGAGATGCCGGTGACCTTCCAGCTCCTCCTGACCCTGGTGTCGTCGTCCAATGCCGAGAACGCCGAGACGCTGTGGGGCTTTATCGGCCGCTATCGGCCCGGGGTGACGCCACAGACCCACCCCAAGCTCGATGCCATGGTCGGCTACGCCATCAACTACTATCGCGACTTCGTCGCGCCCGAGAAGCGCTTCCGGCATCCCACCGAGAGCGAGCGCGGCGCGCTGCTCGACCTGCGCGATGCCCTGTCGCAGCTTGCCCCGACCGCAACGGCCGAGGACATCCAGAACGTCGTCTACGAGATCGGCCGTCGTGAGCCGTTCCTCGATACGGCCAAGAAGGGCAAGGACGGTCGTCCGGGCGTGTCGCTCGAATGGTTCAACATGCTCTATCAGGTGCTGCTCGGCCAGGAGAAGGGCCCGCGGTTTGGCTCCTTCGTCGCTGTCTACGGCCTCAATAACGCCATCGCCATGATCGACGGCGCCCTGGCGAGAGCCGCGGCGTGATTCGACGGCTTTCGGCGGTGCGGCCTTGATGCAGGTCAGGACGGGGGCTACCGTCCCCGCCATCATCGATCATCGGCCTCGCCGGACGGCTCGAGACCTCAAAACGGACTCTGAACGCGCGTGTCCACCATCTACAAAATCTGTCCTGCTTCCGCATGGCGGGAGGCCGAGCGGCTCGGGGTCTACCGTGGCAGCGCCGATGACCTGCGGGACGGCTTCATCCATTTTTCCACGGCTGGGCAGGTGGCGGAAACTGCGCGGAAGCACTTCCACGGCCAGACCGGCTTGTTCCTGGTCGCCGTCGATCCCGATCAGCTGGGCGATGCCCTGCGCCTGGAACCCTCGCGCGGCGGCGAACTATTCCCCCATCTTTATGGTGAACTCGATCTCGCGGCTGTGACGGACGTGCTCGAATTGCGCGACCGTGCCGATGGCGGCCATGACATTCCGGAGCTTGCGCCGTGATCCGCGCCTTTGACACCATTTCGCTGCCGCTGCTGCGCTGGTTCGATCCGGAGGACGCCCATCGCCTGGCGATTCAGGGGCTCAAGCTTTTTCCGCCGGCGCGGTCTCGCGCCGACAGCCCGATGCTGGCGGTCCGCGCCTTCGGTCTGAACTTTCCCAATCCCGTCGGCATGGCTGCCGGCTTCGACAAGAATGCCGAGGTCCCGGATGAATTATTGCGCCTCGGCTTCGGCTTCGTCGAAATCGGTACGGTGACGCCGCGGCCGCAGTCGGGGAATCCCCGGCCGCGCATGTTCCGCCTGTCGGAAGACGAGGGCGTCATCAATCGGCTTGGTTTCAACAATGACGGCGCCGACATGGTGCTGAGGCGCCTCGCCGCGCGTGCGAGCCGCGGCGGCATCGTCGGCGTCAATATCGGCGCCAACAAGGATTCGCCGGATCGCACCGCGGATTATGTCCGGCTGATCGAACTGTTCGCGCCGGTGGCGAGCTATTTCACCGTCAATGTCTCCTCGCCGAATACCCCCGGCCTGCGCAACCTGCAGCAGGCGGCGCAGCTCGACGATCTCCTGGCGCGCGTGATCGATGCGCGCGAACGCGTGCGGCGCAACGCCGGCGAGAGCCCGGTGCTGCTCAAGATCGCGCCTGATCTGTCGCTCGCCGAACTCGACGACGTCGTTCACGTCGCCCGCTCGCGCAAGGTCGACGGCATGATCGTCTCCAACACCACGCTGTCGCGGCCGCCGTCGCTCAAGAGCCTGCGCGCGCGCGAACAGGGCGGCTTGTCGGGCCGGCCATTGTTCCGCCTGTCGACGCGCATGGTGGCTGAGACCTATGTGCGCGCCGAAGGCGCTTTCCCGCTGATCGGCGTTGGCGGTATCGATTCCGGCGGTGCCGCCCTGATGAAGATCCGCGCCGGCGCCAGCCTGATCCAGGTCTATTCGTCTCTGGTTTTCAAGGGCCTGGGGCTGATCGAGGAGATCAAGACCGATCT
This sequence comes from Bradyrhizobium sp. WD16, assembly GCF_024181725.1. NCBI lineage: Bacteria > Pseudomonadati > Pseudomonadota > Alphaproteobacteria > Hyphomicrobiales > Nitrobacteraceae > Bradyrhizobium > Bradyrhizobium sp. WD16. The sequence goes on from NZ_CP028908.1 coordinate 2,344,941, forward strand.
GCTCTCGGTGCTGCGCCGGACCGGGCGCGAATCCCTCGACGAGATCGTCGGTGCCGATGCCGCAACGATCACCGCGGAAGACTGGCCGGCTTAGCGTTTCCTCACCTGAAGCGTTTCCCTCATCCTGAGGCGAGGGTCGTCACCCGAACGCCTTGCGGACCAGCGCCGGATAGCGCAGCAACTGGGACAAGCCGCGCGCCAGCAGGAAGACCAGCAGCGCGAGCCACAGTCCGCTGTTGCCGAGGCCCTGCATCAGCCACCACGCGGCGAAATAGATGCCGAGCGACAGGATCATCAGGTTGCGCATGTCGCGCGACCAGGTCGCGCCGATGAAGATGCCGTCGAAGGTGTAGGCGAGGGCGCCGCACAGCGGTGCCAGTGCCGCCAGCGTCAGATAGAGGCGCGCGGTGGCGCGGACCGCCTCGCTGGTGGTGATGATGTCGATCAGCACTGCGCCGGCGAGGAGAAAGGCGAGGCTGACCGCTGCGCCGAAGCCGATGCCCCAGCCCACCACGAGGCGCACCGCGCGCCGGAAACCACCGCCGTCATGGGCGCCGGTGGTGTGGCCGCAGAGCTGTTCCGCGGCGGTTGCAAGGCCGTCGAGAAAGAACGAGCCGATCAGCATGAAATTGTTCAGCACCGCGTTGGCCGCAAGAACGTCATCCCCCGCGCGGGCGCCCTGGGCGGTGAAGAACAGGAAAGCGGCAATCAGCGCCGCGGTGCGGATCAGGATGTCGCGATTGATGGCGACGAGCCGCCGCCATTCCTCGCCTCGCAGCAATGCGGCGCGCGCAACGGCGAGCTGGCCGCCCAGCAGGCGCCATGCAATGGCGGCGCCCAGCACAAAGCCGGTGCCCTCGGCAAGGACTGCTGCGGCTGCGGCGCCAACCACACCGGCGCCAAGCCCCAGCACCAGGAACGCGGTCGCCGCGATGTTGACGGCGTTGACGACAACCTGCAGCAATAGCGCCAGGCCGGGGCGCGCCTGCCCGACCAGCCAGCCGAGCAGCACGTAATTGCCGAGCACCAGGGGCGCCGACCATAGCCGTACGTCGAAATAGCTGCGCGCGGCGGCGGTCGCCGCGTCGCTGCCGCCGATCATGGCGAAGATCGCCGCGCCGAGCGGCCGCTGGAGCACCACCAGCGCCGCGCCGAAGGCCAGCGCCAACCCCACTGCCCGCGCCAGCACGGCGCGCCTTTCGCCGTCATCGCCGGCGCCTTGGGCCTGCGCTGTCAGCGCCACGGTGCCCATGCGCAGAAAGCCGAACAGCCAGAACAGGCAATCGAAGGCGACGGCGGCCATGGCGACACCGCCCAGCAATGTCGAATCGCCCAGCCGTCCCACGGCGGCGGTCGCGACGATGCCGAGCAGCGGCGTCGTTAGATTGGCGATCATCGCCGGGCCAGCGATCGCGAAGACGCGGCGCGTGGTCATCGTGACCGGGGCGGCGCGGTCGCGGAGGTCGTCGGCCCGCGCGTCCATTACAAGTCCACTACAAGGCCATCGCTGGCGACGGTGTAGGGCACCTCGTCGGCATGGGAAAGCATCGTCTCGCCAAGATGGGTGAGCACCACGTGCCGGGCGCCGATCCGTGGCAGTTCGGCGGCAAGGCGATCATAGCCGAGGTGATTTCGCACCTCGCGGCCGAATGTGTAGGCCTCGGCGATGAACAGGTCGGCGCCACGGCCGACATCGACCAGCGCGTCGGTCCATTCGGTGTCGCCGGTATAGGCGATCGTACGGCCCTCGACCTCGATGCGGTAGCTGAGGAACGGGCCGCCGGATTGGCCATGGACCGCGGTGCAGGGCGTCACCCGGATCGCGCCGAGGTTCCGCGGCTGATCGGGCACGAGCTCGATCAGATCGAGATCGAAGCGCTGGCGCGTGGCGGAAGAATGCTCGAACAGCGCTTCCATGACCGCGGTGAGCCGCGCCGGCAGCCCCGCGGGTCCGGCGATGGTCAGTGGCCGCTCGCGGCGGCCGAACTGGGCATCGAGAATCAGAAAGGGGAGGCCAGCAAAATGATCGCCGTGGAAATGCGTGATGAGGACGAGATCGATGGCGCCGAGATCGGTGCCGCAGCGCTTGAGCGCCGGCAGCGACGAGGCGCCGCAATCGATCAGGAAATTGACGGTGTCGCCGGTGACGTGAAAGCACGTATTGAAGCGGCCGCCCGAACCGAAGGCATCGCCGCAGCCGACAAACCGCAGCTGCATGGCGTAGTCCTCAGTGCGGCCGTGGCGTGCCGAAGACCCGCGACAACAGCCAGATCGGAATGACGATCACGGCGCCGAGCAGGAAATAGCGCCACAGCCAATTGACAGCATCGAAGCCGAGATCCCAGATCCGCTCGACCAGCAGCTGGATCGAGCGCAGGATGTTCCACGGATCGAAGCCGATGGCCGCGAGCACCACGCCGACCAGGATCGACAGCAGGATCAGTCGAAAGGCGACCGACAACGGCGAACCGCCGAGGAAGCGGCTGAAGGCGTCGCTGCCGTTGCGGGCCTCGATCGGCTTCTGGTCCATAGTCATGTCCTGCCTCCTGTTGTCCGCCGCGTCTTGATCGCGTCCTGATGGTGCACCGCAGCGCGCGGCATCCTGCAACTTGGGAAACCCGGCCACCGCAGTCAAGCGCCGGAAATGAAAATCCTCTTCGTCGGAGCGATGCTGGCCCTCGTGCTGGTCGTCCGCTTCGGAAAAGCGGTATCCTGCGCCGCAGGTCGTGTCTTAAGATGAATATTCCGCAACACCGGCGCCGCGCCGCCGTTCAAGATAAAGCTGTAGGTTCGATGGAAACGCGTTCACTTGGTGCAATTGACGGGACTGTGGCTGTGCTGGGCCTCGGTTCGATGGGCTTCGGCATGGCGGCGTCGCTTCGCCGCAAGGGCTTTGACGTCGCGGGCTTCGACCTGAGGCCCGAAGTCGCGGCGCGCTTCGTCGCCGAGCATGGTGGCCGTGCCGTCGCGTCGGCGCGCGAGGCCGCCAGGGATGCCGCGGCCGTGGTGGTCGTCGTCGTCAATGCCGACCAGACCGAGGCGGTGCTGTTCGGCGCCGAGGGCATTGCGGCCGAGCTCAAGAAGGGCGCTGTGATCCTGTCCTGCGCGACCATGGCGCCGGAGCGGGCCCGCGCGCTGGCGGCCGCTGCCGCGAAGCTTGGCCTGCATTATGTCGACAGTCCGATCAGCGGTGGCGCCCAGCGCGCGGCGGAAGGCGCGCTAACCGTGCTGGCCTCAGGCGAACCGGAGGCCATGGCCAAGGCCGAGCCGCTGCTCGCCGCGGTGGCGGCCAATGTCTATCGTCTTGGCGACGAAGCCGGGATCGGAGCTGCCTTCAAGATGGTCAACCAGCTCCTCGCCGGGGTGCACATTGCCGCTGCGTCCGAGGCCATGGTCTTTGCCGGCCGTCTCGGCCTCGATCTGCGCAAGGTCTACGAGGTGATCACGGCGTCCGCCGGCAATTCCTGGATGTTCGAGAACCGCATGCCCCATGTGCTCGATGGCGATTACGCGCCGCGCAGCGCGGTGGAAATCTTCACCAAGGATCTCGGCATCATCAGCGACATGTCACGGACGGCGAAATTCCCGACGCCGGTCGCGGCGACGGCATTGCAGATGTTCCTGATGACGGCGGCGGCGGGCATGGGCAAGGACGACGATTCCTCGGTGGCGCGGCTCTATGCCCAGATCGCCGACGTCGATCTGCCGAAGCCGAAAACCTGACCCGTTACGCCCTGGAGTTCGTTGCGATGCCGCGCTTCGCCGCCAATCTCACCATGATGTTCAACGAATGGGACTTCCTCGACCGCTTCGCCGCGGCGGCGGATGCCGGCTTCGACGCCGTGGAATTCCTGTTTCCCTACGCCTATCCGCCGGAGGTGATCGCGGAGCGTCTGACGCGCCATCGCCTTGCTCCGGCGCTGTTCAATGCGCCGCCGGGCAATTGGGAGGCCGGCGAGCGCGGTTTTGCCGCGCTGCCGGCGCGGCGCGCGGAATTCGAGGCGTCGATCGCCACTGCGCTCGCTTACGTACGTGCCACCGGCGTGAAACGGCTGCACATCATGGCCGGCATCGCCCCGGCCGGTGATGCCGCCGCCATGGTGGCGTTCGAAAGCGCGGTGCTGTTCGCCTGTGATCAGGCAGCCGGGGCCGAGATCGACATCGTGATCGAGCCGATCAATCCGCGCGACGTGCCGGGGTATTTTCTCAATAATTTCGATGTCGCTGCGGCGCTTGTGCGCAGGCTCAACCGGTCGAACCTGAAGCTGCAATTCGACATCTATCACCGCCAGATCATCCATGGCGACGTGACGCGCGGCCTCGAGGCCATGATGCCGATCATCGGCCATATCCAGACCGCCTCGGTGCCGGAGCGCAATGAGCCGGGCACCGGCGAGCTCGACGATGCCCGCATCTTCGCGCTGCTCGATCGCCTCGGCTACGGCGGCTTCGTCGGCTGCGAATACCGGCCGCGCGGCAAGACCCTCGACGGCCTGTCCTGGCTTGCGCCCTACAGGGGGGAGGGTCGATGATTCTGGGATGCGTCGCCGACGACCTCACCGGCGCCACCGATCTCGCCTTGATGCTGACCCGCGAAGGGCTGCGCACGATGCAGTCGACGGGGCTGCCGCCGGCCGATCTCGATGTCTCGCAGGTCGATGCCGTGGTGGTTGCCCTCAAGTCGCGCACCATTGCCGCCGCCGACGCCGTCCGGCAGTCGCAGGCGGCGGCGGCGGCGCTGCGCCGCCTCGGTGCCCAGCGGCTGCTCTTCAAATACTGCTCGACCTTCGATTCCACCGACCGCGGCAATATCGGCCCGGTGGCCGAGGCGCTGCTCGAATTCGTGGGCGGCGGCGTGACCATTGCCTGTCCTGCCTTTCCCAAGGCGGGCCGCACGATCTATGCCGGCTATCTGTTCGTCAACGGTGTGCCGCTGAACGAAAGTCCGATGAAGGATCATCCGCTGACGCCGATGCACGATGCCAATCTGGTGCGGGTGCTTCAGCGCCAGACCCGCGTCAAGATCGGCCTCATCGACTATGATACCGTGGCCACCGGGCCGCGGGCTGTGCGTGCCGCGCTCGATGCGGGTGGCGATGCCATGTTCATCGTCGACGCCGTCGCCGACGATCAGCTTCGTACCATCGGCGCCGCATGCGCCCATCTGCCGCTGATCACCGGCGGCTCGGGCGTCGCCATGGGCCTGCCCGCGGCGTATCGCGCGGCCGGACTGCTCTCCGCGCTGACCCCGGCGCCGCAGCAGATGGCTGCGCCGGCAGGCCGACGCGCCATTCTTGCCGGCTCTTGCTCGGCGGCAACGCGCGGTCAGGTCAAGGCGGCGATCGCTGCCGGCCTGCCGCATTTGCGCATCGACCCGCTGGAGATTGCGGATGGCGCGCAGACCGCGCTCACCGTGCTGCAATGGATCGACCGCCAGCAGCCCGAAAAGCCCTTCCTGGTCTATTCCAGCGACGATCCCGACACGGTGCGGGCGGTGCAGGAACGGCTCGGTCGCGCCCAGGCCGGCACCATCGTCGAGGACCTGCTTGCGGCGGTGGCCAAGAGGTTGCCCGAGCGCGGCGTCAGCCGTCTCATCGTCGCCGGCGGCGAAACGTCGGGCGCGGTGGTGCAGGCGCTCGGTGCCGAGTTGCTGACCATCGGCCCCGAGATCGATCCCGGCGTGCCGTGGACGCGCAGCCGTGGTGGCCTCGACATGGCGCTGGCGCTCAAGTCCGGAAATTTCGGCGGCGAGGACTTCTTTCTCAAGGCCTGGGATCGGCTGACATAACACGCGGGCGGCCGCGGACCGCCGGGACCGCGCGAGAGTCGGCCGCTCACCGGCCCTTGAAGTTGGGAACGCGACGCTCTGCCATCGCCTTGATGCCTTCCTTGAAGTCTTCGGTAGCACGCAGCCGTGTCTGCTCGGCGAGTTCATGCTCCGTCGCCGCCCTGACCCGGTTGGCGAGCCCCCGGCGTATCGTCGCGCGGGTCGCTACGACGCCGAGCGGCGAGCATTCGGCGATCTCCTCGGCGAGTTTGAACGCCGCCGCGCGGACCTGATCCTGCGCCACCAGCACGCTGGCGAGGCCCATCTTGAAGGCATCCTCGCCGGTCACGCGGCGACTGGTGTAGAACATCAGTGCGGCGTTGGTTTCACCGATCGCTTCCGGCAAGGTGACCGTGAGGCCGAAGCCGGGATGGAAACCCAGCCGGGTGAAATTGGCCGAGAAGCGCGCTTCCGGGCAGGTGACGCGGAAATCCGCCGCCATGGCAAGGCCAAGGCCGCCGCCGATGGCGGCGCCATGCACCGCGGCGATGATGGGCTTCCGGGCGCTGAAGAGACGCACTGCCTCGAGGTAGAGGTGGCCGATCGCGGTGTCGCCGACCGAGCGTTCGGGACTGGGCGCCGGCTCGTTGAAATTGGCGCCGGCGCAGAACGCCTTGCCCTCCGCCGCCAGCACCACCGCGCGCACGGATGGATCCTTGTCGATCGCCTCGACCGCGTTGGCGATCTGCCGGATCAGCAGCAGGTCGAAGAAGTTCAGGGGTGGTCGGCGAATCTCGATGGTGGTGACGAAGCCCGACTGGCTGAGAGCAAGATCCGATGTCATGAAGCGTCCGCTGGTGAAACGAGGGGAAGTCAGCGCAGCCCGAGGCCACGCGCGATGATGCCGCGCAGCACCTCGGTGGTGCCGCCCTGGATGGTCAGTTTGGGTGCGATCCTGGTGGCGAAATCGAGTTGACTGGCGAGCGTCTCGTGATTGCCGGCATCGATATCGATGAAGGCGGCGAGATGGCGCACCCGGTGCGGCAACTGCTGCTCCCACACGGTGCCGATGTCCTTGACGATGGCAGCCTCGACCACGGGCTCCTTGCCGGCCTGCAGCATGCCGGCGACCGATACCGACATGCGCCGCATGGCGTGAAGCTGGGCTACCAGGCGTCCGACGCCCTCGGCGCCGCGCAGGTCGGGCTCGGGCCCGAGGGCGCGCACCAGTTCGATCAGAACGTAGGAGGTCTCCAGGAAGCGCTCCGGTCCGCTGCGCTCATAGGCGAGTTCGCTCGTCGCCTGCTTCCAGGCGCCGTCGATCTCGCCGAGCACGTGATCGTCGGGCACGAAAGCGTCCTGGAATACGACCTCATTGAATTCCCGCAATCCGTTGATCTGGCCGATGGGGTTGACGGTGATGCCCGCCGTCTTCATGTCCACCAGGAATTGCGTCAGGCCGTGACGGCGGTTCTCCCTGGTCGGGGGCGACGTACGGAAGATGCCGAGCATGTAGTCGGCGATGTGCGCCGAGGTGGTCCAGATCTTGGTGCCGTTGATCAGCCAGCCGCCGCCCGTCCTGGTCGCTTTCGTTTTCGCGGCGAACAGATCGGAGCCGGAATTCGGCTCGCTCATGCCGATGGCGAAGCAGACCTCGCCGCGGCAGATCCGCGGCAGGATGTTCTGCTTGATGTGCTCCGGCGCGTAGCGCAGCAGCACCGGTCCGCTCTGTCGATCGGCCACGAAGAAGCGCCGGGTCGGCGCATTGGCGACGCGCATCTCCTCGGTGACGACATAGCGTTCGAGGAAGCTGCGTTCGTGGCCGCCATATTTCTTCGGCCAGGTCATGCCGATCCAGCCGCGTTCGCCGACGCGGCGGCTGAAGCCGGGATTGTCATTGTCCTCGCTCTGCGGCCGATGAGGATCGAAGCTGCCGGCTGCGATCTCGTCGGCGAGGAAGGCGCGCACGTCGCGCCGTAGCGTCTCGCATTCGGGCGGCAGGCGGATCGGGTCGAAATGCAGCGCAGCGGTCAAGTAAATTCTCCTCGCCGAGCGGTCATCGTGCCGCCACCAGCGGCCACAACTGATCGGCGCCGAGGGCGGCGACGCGGCGGCCGAGTTGCGCGGCCCAATGGCTGTCGTGGCCGAAGTCGTCGCGCCAGCCCAGGGCATGCAGCGTATAGCGATGCAGCACATGCTCGCTGGTGAAGCCGATGGCGCCGTGGACCTGATGGGCGACGGCGGCACCGATTTCCGCGGCTTCGGCGCAGCGGATCTTGGCGGCAGCCGCTTCGAGCAGGAGCGCATCGCCGCTGGCGCCATGGGCCAGGGCGTCGGCCGCCGAACTCGCCGCTGTCACCGCTGCGGCCACCTCGCCGGCGAGGCGCGCGAGGTTGTGCTGGATCGCCTGGAACTTGGCGATCGGCCGCTCGAAGGCGACGCGCTGGTTGGCGTAATTCACCGTGATGTCGAGCGCGGTTTCCAGGCAGCCGGCGATCTGCAAGCTGCGCGCGATCGCGCCGATGATCAAAAGGTCATCGGCCGCGAAACCGACCGGCGCGGCAGCGCTCGCCACGATGGTCGCGCCGTCAAAGACGACGGTGTCCGAGGCGTTGCCGGCCAGGTTGATGCCTGCGGTGATCCGGCAGGTGTCGGTCGCCACCAGCGCGATAACGGGGCCTTGAGTCGCCTCGGCGACGATGGCGAGATGGCGCGCCTCCCGCGCGAACGGCACGCTGCGCGCGCGGCCCTGCAGCCGTCCGTCGGCATCGATGTGGACGCGATCCTTGGGGTTGGTGGGCGCTACGGTCATGGCGCCGCCCGGCGATTTGATGCCGGCGCGCGCCAGCAGCCAGCCGGCCAGCAGGGTCTCGGCAAGGGGCACGGCCAGAGCCGCACGACCGGCTGCCTGCAGCACGCCGAAGCCGTCGGCGAGTCCGGCGCCGGCACCGCCCAGCTCCTCGGGCACCCAGGCGAGCGTCAGGCCGGCATCGGCGAGCGCGGTCCATAGCGGCACCTTCCAGTCGGCCGAAGCGGAGCGGATGATCGTCCGGCTGTCGGCGAGATCGGCAAAGATGCGTGCGGCCGTATCGACGACGATGTTGTCGCAGGTGTCGTGGCCCAAACGAGTCCTCCCGACCTGATAACCGCTTCTCGTGCCGTCACGGGACGGGCAGTCGTGTTGCGCGGCATGATGGGGAAAACCACGCTCACTGACAAGCACGCGGCCGCTACGCTGCTTGCGGGTGCACATGCACCAGCGGCATCATCCTGCCGGATATTCCGCATGACGGTCGCATGGAATCGTTGTCGCCGCGGCGACACTGCGGTTAGCCTGCGTCAACATCCGAATATGAATTCGACTGGGCAGGAAGGAGCACAAGGAATGACGACGCAAACTTTACGCGTGATCGTGACCGGCGCCGCGTCGGGACTGGGTGCGGCGACCGCGCGCGGCCTCGCCTGTCCCGGGGCGAAGCTGGTGCTCAATTACGGCTCCAACGCCGATGGCGCAGAAGAGGTGGCTGCGGCCTGCCGATCCGCCGGTGCCGAGGTCGCGGTCGTGCAGGGCGATGTCTCGATCGATGCAAATTGCCGCCGCATTGCCGAGGCCGCAAACGGCTGGGGCGGGCTCGATGCGCTCGTCAACAATGCCGGCATCACGCGCCATGTCGAACACTCGCAGCTCGAAGGCCTTGAGGCGACGGACTTTCAGCGCATCTTTGCCGTCAATACGATCGGCCCCTACCAGATGGTCCGTGCCGCACGCGCGCTGCTCGAAGCCGGCGCCCGGGAGCGCGGGCGCGCTTCCGCAGTGGTCAATGTCTCGTCGATCGCCGGCCTGAGCGGGGTCGGGTCTTCGATTGCCTATGTGGCGAGCAAGGGCGCGCTCAACGCGATGACGCTGTCCCTGGCGCGGGCGCTGGCGCCTGCGGTCCGGGTCAATGCGGTTTGCCCGGGCTATATCGATACCGAGTGGTTCGTGAAGGGGCGCGGCGCCGAGGCCGCCGGCAAGGTTCGCGAGATGGTGGAGGCGAGAGTGCCGCTGCGGGTGGCTTCCAGCGCGGAAGATGTCGCCGGGGTGGTCTGCTTCATGGCGGGACCACAATCGGGGCATATGACCGGCGAACTGGTGCGTATCGATGCCGGCATGCACCTGGGGTGAAACGGGCACTGCGCCCTTGCGCCTAAAGACGCAGTGCCGTTGTCAGGGTTTTCACTGACGGTCGCGGATCACGCCCGAGGCCACCAGACGATTCCAGATGAACAGCACCACCACCGCGCCGATGGTGGCGGTGATGAACCCCGCCCCCTGATTGGGGCTGTAGTGACCGATCGCTTGCCCGATCCATGTCGCAATGAAGGCGCCGGCGATGCCGAGCACGGTAGTGAGAATAAATCCTTGCGGATTGTTCGGGCCCGGCGAAATCAGGCGGGCCAGTATGCCGGCGATGAAGCCGACGACGATGATCCAGAGGAGGCCGCTCATCCCGTCTTTCCTTTTGCTGCTGCTGTGTCGCTGTCGTGGAAGGCGGCGGTGCTCAGATCATTCGTGAGGCTTCCTGTTCGGTCGGCAGCCTCCCGTCGGGCGTCAGTTGATTGATAGCCTCCGGCAAATGCTGGCTCAGCCCCTCGAGCAGTTCGTCTCGCGACAGCCCGCTCTGCGCCATCATCGTCGAGATCTGATCGGCGCCGAGGGCGTTGGCGAGATCATTGGGCGAGATTTGCTTGTTCGGGCCGGGACTGACCCAGGAATCCGCCTTGTCGCTGTGGCCGGCATCCTGGATCTGCTGGAGCAGATCACCCAGCCCGCCACTCAGGACGCTGCCGGCGGCGCCGCCGGCGAGCAGGCCGCCGAGGATTCCGCCGAGGCCGCCACCTGAAGAAGCCGTCGTGCTCGAGGGAGCCGGTGCGGGACTCGGAGCAGGCGCCGCCTGCGGCTGTCCGCTGACCTTCTTGTAGGCCTTGTAGGCGAGCAGGGCGAGGATGGCCATGGTGAGAGGCGACATGCCGCCGCTACGCTGCTCATCACGCGGCCCGCGCGGGCCGTTCTGCATGCCGTTAAGAACATCGAGTAGGCCCATGGTGGTCTCCTATGTAGCTCGCGGGAAGCCTAGTGCCCGCTTTCCGAAATTCGTGAACCAGTGACGCATCTCCTCCGACGAAATTCGGAGACGGGACACTAGTACCCTTTTGTTTCCGAAGTGCGTGTCCAGAAGATGCCGCGACCGGCAAGATGCGACATTGTGCGCTCCGGCCCGGTCGTCTCGTTCCGGAAGCAAAGTTGCAGTAGAGCAGCAACTCGTCCACGGTGGCGAAATCGTGGCGTCCGGCCGAGACGAGGGATTCATGAGGGGATCGAGGCGGATCGTCGTCGTGGGCGCCGGCAGTGTCGGCTGTTTCGTCGGCGGCATGCTCGCGGCCGAGGGCCTGCCCGTCGCCTTGCTTGCCCGCCGCCGAATCATCGATGAAATCAGCGCCAGCGGCCTGAGGGTCACCACTCTGGAGGGCGTCGACAAACGCGTTTCGCCGGGCGCGATCGAGATGTCCGAGGACCCTTCCGTGCTGCGCGAGGCGGGAATTGTCCTGGTCTGCGTCAAGAGCGCGGATACCTCTGCGATGGGAGCGATCATTGCCACCCACGCCCCGCCGGACGCCGTCATCGTCAGCCTGCAGAACGGCGTCACCAATGTCGGCGTGCTGGAAGCTCAAGCCGCCGGCCGGAAGGTGCTGGCGGGCATGGTGCCGTTCAACGTGGTTGCCTTGGGCAAGGGGCGCTTTCATCGCGCCACGTCGGGAGACATCGTCATTGCCCGCGATGAAGCCGGCACCGCGACCCGGCTGTCGGTGCCCGACCTGAAGGTGCAGGCGGCGGCCGACATGACCGGTCTGCAATGGGGCAAGCTGCTGCTCAATCTCAACAATGCGCTGAATGCACTGTCGGGTCTGCCGTTGCGCCAGCAACTGTCGCAGCGCCGGTGGCGATGTCTGCTCGCCGACCAGATCGCGGAGGCGCTGAGGGTTCTGGCCGCGGCGGGGATCAAGCCGGCAACGATGACGCCGCTGTCGCCGTCCTTCATTCCTTTCGTTCTGCGCCTGCCGGACTGGGCGTTTCGCCTTGTCGCGGGGGCGATGATCCGGATCGATCCGCAGGCGCGGTCCTCGATGTGGGAGGACATGCAGCGCGGTCGTCCCACCGAGGTCGATTATCTGCAGGGTGCGGTGCTCGGGTTCGCCCGGCGATACAAATGCGCGGCGCCGCTGTCGGCCCGGATCGTGGCGTTGATCAAGGCTGCAGAAGGCCGGAGAGAGTTGCCGGCCATGGTGCCGGATGAGATTCGTCGCGGACAATGACGAATGCGGAAAACGATCACCAATCAGAGTCGGCGACGCGACGCAGCGTCGCGTTGAAGCGGATGCTCTGCTTGCCGTAGAAGGTCAGATCGCCTTCGCCGGCCTTGCCGGAAAAGCCGATGCTGACGGGTTTGCCGCCGAACAGCGGTGCGACGTCGCGGGGCCGGGTGTGCTGGTCGATCTGCACCTCGCCCTTGATGGTGTCGCCCTGGACCGAGTAGCTGCCCGTGTAGAACAGGAAGGCATCGCCGCCGAGGATGCGGCCGTCCCGAAAGATGATGACGGCGCTGCCCTTGCCGAAATGGCCGTCCAGCGTCCTGACGTGAATCGAGTAGAGCCCGTTCTTCATCGCCGCGGTCCCCAGCGCGCCATCCGGCTCGATTTATGACACGCCGGGGGGCTACGGCAACTCCAGCCTTGGCCGCTCAGAGCCGGGCCAGGGTGGCGGTATCGGGAGCGCCGTCGAAATATTTTTTCAGCGCGTCCTTGAACAGCGATTCATCCGGCGCGGCCTGCGCGAACAGCGTCATGCAGGAATGGAATTTCATATCGTCCGGGCTGCCGAAGATCGCGTTGATGGAGCGCTCCTGCACTGCCAGAACGAGACGGGTGCATTCGCGAAGGCGTTCGCCCAGCACCGGGTGGGCGAGATAGGCGCTCGCTTCGGCGAGGGAGGCAATGGCGTAACGCTGCGCCACGGCGCTGAAGCCGAGGCCGGCGATCTGAGGAAAGATGAACCACATCCAATGGCTGCGCTTCCGCCCGGCACGCAGCTCTGCCTGCACCGCCGGATAGACGCCGTCCTGGGCGCTCACGAAGCGCTGCAGATCGTGGACGTCGTCTACCGATAACATCAATCAAGTCCGCTCCACTGGCGTGCGACACGCGTCGGCGCTGCTGCGAGCCGGCGCTTACGACCGCGCCAAGGCAATGGTCACACCGGAGAATTCGGTGCCCTCGGACGAGATCTTTACCGTCTGGCGATTGCCGCGGGTGGTCAGTGTCAGGTTGGCTGTAAATGTCGGCGACGACACCACCACCTGAAACAGGCCGGCCTGGGCTCGGCCCTGCAAGGCGCCGTTGACGCCGCGCGTCGCCTCCGCCCAGGTGCCGCTGATCTGGCCGCCGCTGGCGTGGACGTTGCTGCTGAGCTCGAAGCGGTAGCTGTCGCTGGCGCAGCGCAGCGTCTGCTGCAACGCATGGCCGTCTTCGCCCACCGCGTAAGTCGCGCGACACTTGATGCGCTCGCGGGTGCCGCTCGCCAGCGAGATTGACCCGGTCCCGCTCCACACGCCTGCAAGGCCGGCGAACGGCGCCGATTGCGCGCTGGCGAGGGTCGGCGCGAGCGAGATGGCAACCGCGATACCGGCGACGGCGCCGCGGGCGACGGCAAGAAGTTTGATCATGGACCGGGTATCCCCCCAGGAATAACTGAAAGTAGAATTCAGCAAAAACCATGGCAGCGGAAGATTGTTCCGCGAAAAGCGGCCGAATTTGGATGCCGGCGATTCACCGGTGGCCCATTTTGGTGCAGATCTCCCGTGCACCATCCGGAACCAAAGCGGCGATGGCGCCATTTCCATCACCTGGATGTTTTGCGGAGATGACAGGATGACAAAAGTCGCCGTCGCTGCGGTCGTGCTCGCTTGCGTCGTCGGTGCCGGTGGGCCGGCCGATGCAAAGGGTTGCCTGAAGGGAGCCGTGGTCGGCGGGATCGCCGGTCATTATGTGGGCCACCATGGATTTATGGGCGCTGCCGCCGGCTGCGTGGTGGGTCGGCACGAGGCCAGCAAGCGCCAAACCGGTCAGCCGCAGGATGCCAACTCTCAGCGCCGCTGAACGTGACTTTCGCGGCATTTGCGCCTAAGAAACGAGTCGCGCCGCTGTCCGGACCAGCCGGAGGCGTGCGTCCTGTCTTTCATGTCCGAGCATGAACGCTCCGGCCGTCGGTTGACGAAGCCTCCGGATGCGCGCCCGGCAACATACGGTGAGGATGCCTTGAAGAAGCCCGTGCTGTCGCTCGATGAGATCGAGGCGAAGAAACCGCGACGCGCTGATCTGCCCCCCAACGAAGGATATGTCCTGGTGGTGGACGGTCATTTCAAGAGTGAATTCAAGACGGTCGAGGCGGCCGAGGAAGCCGGCGGCAAGCTGAAGACCAAGTTCCCCAAACTGCAGATTCAGATCTACGACGCCGCCACCAAGACTCGCTCGCCGTTGCACTGGCCGCCGGGCTGAACCTGCCGCCCTGGGCACGCCCGCCCGCACTCAGCTGTTATGACACGCGCAAGCAGCCGGCATGAGCAGGGTCACTTCCCTTCGCGCATCAGGGCGTAAGCGCTCTGTGCCATGGCCGCCGGCCGGGCGTCGGTTGCACTAGCAATGATCATCATTCTAAGGCCTGTCCTCAATTGAGCCAGATGATAACCGCCGCGAGGTGGATTGCGGCGAGGAAATTTCTGGCGGTTTTGTCGTAGCGGGTAGCGATGGCGCGGTATTGCTTGAGCTTGCAGAAGAAATTCTCGATGAGATGGCGTGCCTTATAGGCGTGCTTGTCGAAATCGCGCTGGAGCTGCCGGTGGCGCCTGGGCGGGATCACGACCGACTTTCCCCGTGCCAGCAAAGGGGCAATCACCCGTTCGTCGGCGTCGAAGGCCTTGTCTGCCAATAAGGCGTCGGCCGCCATGTCGGGCAGCAGTGCATCGGCGCCCTCCAGATCATGGGCTTGGCCGGGCGTCAGGATGAAGTCCAGCGGATTGCCCAGGGCATCGACAAGCGCATGGATCTTGGTGCTCAGCCCGCCTTTGCTGCGCCCGATAGCTTGGTTTTCGCCGTCTTTTTTTGTGCGCCGGCACTGTGCTGATGCGCCCGCACGATCGTGCTGTCGATCATCGCGTACTCATTGTCGGCATCGCTCGCCAGCATCTTAAACAGCTTCTTCCACACCCCGCTCTTCGTCCAGCGCGAAAAACGCGTATGTATCTTGATCGGATCGCCGAAGCGTTCGGGCAAATCTCGCCAAGGGATCCCGGCTCGATAGCGGTAGATCACCGCTTCTACAAACAGCCGATTGTCTTTGGCCGTGACCCCTACATGCCCTTCACGTCCGGGCAAAATATCCTTGATCCTATCCCATTGATCGTCCCGAAGGGCGTAGCGGCGCATTTGGTCAGCTCCGAATCAGCTGACCGCCTATGAATCATGCGATAATCTGCTTGGGAATCCTCTAATTGAGGACAGGCTCTAGCGTCCTGTCTCCGAATTACCGCTTCGTTTGCCTCACCCTCGCACGGTCATTCGGAGACATCAGGACACTAGCAAAATCAAAAAGCTAGTGTGGCTTATGTCTCGCAATTGCCTACGAGAGGCTTGCCGCAAAGGCGGTAGGCAATTGCGAGACGCCACACTGCCACACTAGTGCGGTTTTGGATCTGACGCTCGTATGAAGAGCTCGCTGCAATACTGATACGAGCGTCAGATCCACCGCACTAGTGCCCGCTTTCCGAAGTTCGTGTCCGGAAGATGCCGCAACTGACCCACGAACTTCGGAATCGTCATCTTCAAACGATGATCTCGTTGATCTGCACAACCCCACGCTTGTCGGTGAAGTTGGCGACGTCGCCGGAGACCTCGCGGCCGTGAGCCGCACCGGCCGCCTTGTAGGCCTCCAGCGAGGTGAACGTCATCAACGTCATCAGCCTGAAATCGGGTGCGCTGCCATCGGCCTTGGCGGTGCCGCGCACTACCCTGACGTCGGTCATGCCATGTGGCGTCCAGCGCTGCCTCACCAGCGCGATGTGCGTCTTGAGGTAATAGTCCATGTCGAAGCGGATGCCGGTATCGGCCGGATAGATGACGCTGACCATGATCATGATGTCGGTTCCTGTCGCGATTGGCTCTGCGCCGGCGTTATGCGCGCAGCGCATTCATGGTCAGCAGCTCGTAGGTCGCGGCGGTCTCGCCGGTGCCGGTGATGATCTCGACGTCCCAGCGGACCTCGCCATATTGCGCGTTGCGAGGCGCCTTCTCCTTGGCGGTCAGCCGCACCTTGATGCTCTCGCCGGGCCGCACCGGTCTTGTGAAGCGCAGCGAATCGAGACCGTAATTGGCCAGCACCGGCCCGGGATCGGGATCGACGAACAATCCGGCCGCGAAGGACAGCAGCAGATAGCCATGGGCGACCCGGCCGGTGAAGAAGGGATGACCGCGCGTCGCCTCCTCGTCCATATGGGCGTAGAAGGTATCGCCGGTGAAATGGGCGAAGTGCTCGATGTCTTCGAGGCTGATGCTGCGCTCGGCCGACAGGAAGGTCTGGCCGATGGCGAGATCGTCGAAGCCATAGCGGAACGGATGCCGTTCCATCGTCACTTCCGGCGCGCCCTTGCTCCAGCTTCCGGTGACCGCGGCGAGCAGGGCGGGGGAGCCCTGCAGCGCGGTGCGCTGCATGTAATGGGCGAGGCTGCGGATGCCGCCGAGCTCCTCGCCGCCGCCGGCGCGGCCGGGTCCACCATGGACGAGATGAGGCATCGGTGAGCCGTGCCCGGTGCTCTCGCTGGCGCAGTCGCGATCGACCACCAGCAGCCGGCCGTGGAAAGCGCCGATACCGAACACCACGTCGCGCGCCGTCGTGGCGTCGTGAGTGAACAGCGAAGCGACGAGGCTGCCGCCGCCGCGATTGGCGAGTGCAACGGCTTGTCCGATGCCGTCGTAGCCCATCACGGTGGCTACCGGGCCGAACGCTTCGATCGCGTGGACCTTGCTGGCGGTCTGCGCGTCGGCGCAGTGAAGCAGCAGCGGCGGCACGAAGGCGCCGCGGCCGGCGTCGGCGCCCTCGACGGTGAAATTGTCCGGATCGCCGAACGTCAGTTCGGCCTCGCTGCGCAGTTGCGCGACATGGGCGAGGACGTCACGCCGCTGGTCGAGGCCGACCAGCGGCCCCATGCGCACCCCCTCGATCGCCGGATTGCCGATCCGCACCGCGCCGAGGCGGCTTCGCAGCGCCTCGATGACCGCGCCGACGTATTCGTTCGGTGCCAGGGCGCGGCGGATCGCGGTGCATTTCTGCCCCGCCTTCACTGTCATCTCGCGCACGATTTCCTTGATGAAGAGGTCGAATTCCGCCGTGCCCGGCGTCGCATCGGGGGCGAGGATCGCGGCATTGAGGGAATCGCGCTCGGCGATGAAGCGCACTGCATTGCGGGCGATCATCGGGTGGCGCTGCAGGGTTTCTGACGTCGCCGCCGAGCCGGTGAAGGCCACGACATCCTGACAGGTGAGGTGATCGAACAGATCGCCGGTGGAGCCGACGACGAATTGCAGGACGCCCTCGGGCAGGATCTTCGAATCCACGATCAGGCGCATCAGGGCATGGGCGACATAGGCGGTGACCGTGGCGGGCTTGGTCACCACCGGAGCGCCGGCGAGCAGGGCGGGCGCGAACTTCTCAAGCAGCCCCCAGCAAGGGAAGTTGAAGGCGTTGATGTGCACGGCGACGCCATGCAGCGGCGTGACGATATGGCGGCCGGCGAAGCTACCGCCCTTGCCGAGTGGCTCGACGCCGCCGTCGAGCAGGAAGCTGGAGTTGGGCAGTTCGCGCCGGCCCTTGCCGGCATACACGAACAGCGTGCCGATGCCGCCCTCGATATCGATGGCCGCATCGCCGCGCGTTGCGCCGGCATGAAGCGACAGGCGGTAAAGCTCGTCCTTGCGCTCGGTCAGATGCTGCGCCAGCTTCTTGAGGAGGTCGGCGCGCTGGTGAAAGGTCAGGCGTCGCAGCGCCGTGCCGCCGGTGCCGCGGCCAAAGGCGAGGACCGCCGCCATGTCGAGTCCGCCGCTGGTGGCCTCGGCGACCACGTCGCCGGTGACGGCGCTGCGGATTTCGATGCGGTCGGCACCGGGCGCGCACCAGCGGCCCTGGACATGGCTTTCGAGCTTCATGGCATCACCTCGGTCTCGGGACGCTTCGGGGCGGCATGCCCCGGAGCTTCAGCGGGCGCGGCGGCGGTGAGACGGCGTGTGCCGTCGCTGATCAGGGTGGTGACGAGCTCGGCGTAGTCGGCGCGGGAGAAGGCGCCGCCGGCGCGGAACCAGAGGTAATGCCAGTTGAGCATGCCGAACAGCGACATGGTCACCGGCTTGAGCATCGCCGTGCCCTTGAGTTGCGGCGCGACGCCGGCCATCGCCTCGGCGAACAGCGTCACCAGCTCACGCTCCATCGCCTTGAGTTCAGCCTGACGATCCTTCGGCAGCAGCCGCAGGCTGTTGATCTGAACATTGTGCTGGGCGTCGGCGTCACGATAAGCCTCGAGCAGCGCGGCGACCATGCCACGCAGGCGCTTTCGCGGCGGTGCCGCGGCATCGTCCGCCGCTTCGACCACCTCGATCAATTCGGCGAGATGGCAGCGGATGACGTCGAACAGCAGTTCGTCCTTGTCCTTGTAGTAGTGATAGAGGTTGGCCTTGGACACGCCGCAGGCCTCCGCGATGCGGCTCATGGAGGCGCGGTCGTAGCCGTGTTCGGAAAACAGCTCGGCCGAGCGGTCGAGGATCGATCGCCGTTTGTCGTCGTAATCGCTGGCGCGGGAGCGGGCCATCGGGGTGGTTTGATCCTTTGATCTCTATTGGTCCTTGGGGCGGCGATCGATGATTCGCCGTGCCTTGCCGAGCGAGCGTTCGAGCGATTCGGGATCGCGCACATGGATGCGCGCGGTGATGCCGATGGTCGATTTGATCGAATGGGCGAGCTCGGCGGCGGCGGCCTTGCGCGACTCCGGATAGTCGGCCTCGGGCCGGACCTCCACATGGACATCCATATTGTCCATGCGGCCCTCGCGGCTGAGCTCAATGACGTAATGCATCGACAGCGTGGCGATGGCCGCCAGCTTCTCCTCGATCTGGGTGGGGAAGACATTGACGCCGCGCACGATCATCATGTCGTCGCTGCGGCCGGTGACCTTTTCCATGCGGCGCAGCGGCCGCGCGGTGCCCGGCAACAGGCGGGTGAGGTCGCGGGTGCGATAGCGGATCACCGGCATCGCCTCCTTGGTCAGCGAGGTGAAGACGAGTTCGCCGCGTTCGCCATCGGGCAGCACCGCGCCGGTTTGGGGATCGATCACCTCGGGATAGAAGTGGTCCTCCCAGATGTGCAGGCCGTCCTTGGTTTCGATGCATTCGTTGGCGACGCCGGGGCCCATCACCTCGGAAAGGCCGTAGATGTCTACGGCATGCATGTCGAAGGCGTCCTCGATCTCCTCGCGCATGGCGTTGGTCCAAGGCTCGGCGCCGAAGATGCCGATGCGCAGCGACGACTTGCGCGGGTCGAGGCCCTGTTTGCGGAATTCATCGAGGATCGCCAGCATGTAGGACGGCGTCACCATGATGATGTCGGGCTTGAAATCGTTGATGAGCTGGACCTGGCGCTCGGTCATGCCGCCGGACACCGGCACGACCGTGCAGCCGAGCCGCTCGGCGCCGTAGTGAGCCCCGAGGCCGCCGGTGAAAAGCCCATATCCGTAGGCCACATGGACCATCATGCCGGGGCGGCCGCCGGCGGCCCGGATCGAGCGCGCCACGACGTCGCTCCAGGCGTCGATGTCCGCCGTGGTGTAGCCGACCACGGTCGGTTTGCCGGTGGTGCCCGACGAGGCATGGATGCGGGCGACCTGGCTCTGGGGCACGGCGAACATGCCGAAGGGATAATTGGCGCGCAGATCAGCCTTGGTGGTGAAGGGAAAGCGAGCGAGGTCCTCGAGGTTGTGGAAATCCTGCGGCTTCAGTCCAGCGGAGTCAAAGGCGGAGCGGTAATGCGGCACGTGCTCATAGGCGTGGCGCAAGGACCAGGCGAGGCGCGCGCGCTGCCAGGCGCGCAGTTCGTCGACGGAGGCGCGCTCGAAGCGATCGAGCGCGGCCGGTTCGGGTCGCAGCGCCTTGAGCTTGCGCAATGGAATCTGAAGCACGGTGTCCTCCCGATGTCTTACAATGTCGTTATCGATTGCGCTCTTGCGGTGGGCCCTCGGTCTTCCCCTCGCCGGGAATCCAGTTGCCGCCGATGCTGCGCGCGTGACCGCGGAATTCGGCGACGACGGTGCCCTCGCCATCGCGCACGGTGACGTCGTAGATGCCGTTGCGGCCGCTGCGCGAACGCTCGATGGCCTGGGCGGTCAGGACCGTGCCGCCGCGGACCGGACGGATGAAGGTCACTGCGCACTGATAGGCGACGGCATGAGGGCCATGGCTGTTGCAGGCGAAGGCGAAGGTGGAATCGGCCAGGGTGAAGATGAAGCCGCCGTGGCAGATGCCGTGACCGTTGGTCATGTCCGGCCGCACGGTCATGGCGAGCTCGGCTTCGCCGGGCGCAACGCGACGGATCTCCATGCCGAGACCGCGGCTGGCATTGTCCTCGGCCCACATCGCCCGGGCGCTGTGTTCGGCGCGGGCCTGCGCATTGGCGGGGATCGTGGATTTGTCCATCACGCCCTCCCGGTGAAGCGCGGCGGGCGCTTCTCGAAGAAGGCCGCGACGCCTTCCATGTAGTCCGGCGTTCGTCCTGCCTCACCCTGCAGGTCCCGTTCCCTGTCGAGCTGGCGGTCGAGATCATTGACCTCGGCCTCGTCGAGAGCGCGCTTGATCAGAGCCAGGCCGGCGGTCGGCTGGGCGGCGAAATGGGCAGCGAGGCGATGCGCCTCGCCCATCAGCGCCGCGTCGTCGAGGGCTTTCCAGATCAGGCCCCAGGTTTCCGCCTGCTCGGCGGCAAGGGGTTCGGCGAGCAGGGCGAGGCCGCGGGCGCGGGCGCGGCCGGCGAGGCGTGGCAACAGCCAGCTGCCGCCGCAATCGGGGACGAGGCCGATTTTGGCGAAGCTCTGGACGAACTTGGCCGAGCGCGCCGCCAGCACGATGTCGCAGCCGAAGGCGAGATTGGCGCCGGCCCCGGCAGCGACGCCGTTGACCGCTGCGATCACCGGCAGGGGCAGATCGCGGAGCTTGCGGACGATGGGATTGTAGAGCCGCTCGATGGTCTCTTCGAGCTTCGGGATTTGGCCCGCCGTGGCGACGCCGTCGGACAGATCCTGTCCGGCGCAGAAGCCGCGGCCGGCGCCGGTGAGAATCAGCGCGCGACAGCCTCTGTCGGCTTCCGCTTCGGTCAGGGCAGCGAGCAGGGCACCATGCATGCCCTCGCCGAAGGCGTTGAGGCGGTCGGGGCGGTTGAGGGTGACGACACGGTAGCCGTCTCGGACCTCGGTGAGCACCGGAGCTGCGGTCAATGGATCCTCCCGTGCGGCTCATTCTGCAGCGGCCGCATGAACGATATTGCTATCATTGACCAACCGGTCGGTCAATTATGTGGATGCAATATCCGCGTGGTGTGCTCTGGACCGTTAAGCTGTTATCCGGACGGATAAAGACCGCGCGGCCGTAGCCATGCGGCGGCGAGCAAAAAATTTGAGGCGCCGGGTCTTGAAGAGCGCTCACGTGATTTAAATCAATCGGCCGTCGGCTGCTCGCAGTGAGGCCGGGCCCGCGCGGCTGATGTCGGCGAGCCGCTTGTATCCATGTTGCTTTCCGAAGGACGCGGCTAGTGTCCTGTCTCCGAATTACCGCTCCATTTGCCTCACGCTCGCACGGTAATTCGGAGACATAAAGGACACTAGCAAAATCAAAGCGCTAGTGTGGCTTATGTCTCGCAATTGCCTACCCTCTCTGCGGCAGCGGAAGGCGTTATCGGCTCGCCAGCGCCAGTTTCATCGCTGCGTCCAGGGCGTCGTCAGGGGCGGCTTGGATGTCCGGTATGACGCCAACGCGATCCCAATGGCTCTTCGTCATCGGGCTCTCTGCCCGACCCGACGGCACGAAAACGAAAAGATTCGAGCCGAGCGGAGTTGGGCCATTCGGGTTTCCCCCCGCTCCTCCTTTTGTCTTCGCGCCGACAATGGTCGCGCGCTTGAGAGCTTGTAGCTCGTACGCGAATCCCTCGCCCGCCGAAAAAGTCTCAGGGCCGACCAGAATGTAAACGCGTTTGCTGATGTAGTGGGTGGGCGTCGGGCTGCTCCAGAGCTCTTCGGTCTTGAAGTCTGGTGCGCCCCTGTTGCGGACGATGAAACTATCGACGTGAATGGGTCGCGCCGGATCGAGAAAAAGCTGCTGAGATCCACGGCAGAGGGAGGATAGCCGCCTCTATTGCCCCGCATATCAATGATCAGCGCGTCTGTATCGGCGACGAGACGCATGGCGTTGTCCGCCGCATCCTTGAAAATCTGCGGCGGCACGACCCTGGTGAGACGGATGTGACCGATGTTTCCTTTCAAGCGATCGACCCGCTCGAAACCGGCGTCGTTTGGCGCGGATTGGGCCGGGGACGGCAAACCCCAAAAAACTCGAATATGGCTATCGCTCGTTGCCGACTGAAGGTCGGCGGTCATCCGATGCGCTCATCGCCCCAGCGCCAGGCGCCCGGCGCCGATCCGGATGGCGTCGTCCTGCGGTGCATGAACTCGGCCGCACAGCACGTCGCGAAAGTGGCGCTCAAGCGGATTGGCGCGGGAGAGGCCATGATTGCCGGTCAGGGTGAGAGCGGTCTCGATCGCGGCGACAGCGTTGTTGGTGACCGCGAGCTTGACGATGTTGGCCGCGGCGGGGTCGGCGCTCGTCCCCGCATCGATTTCTCCGGCAAGGCTGCCGAGCAGCCGACCGTTGATCGTCAGCCGCGTCTCGATCTCTCCAACATGCTCCTGTGCTCTCGGTAACGTCGCGAGCGGTGCGCCGAGGCTGGACGGCGCGCGCCGGTTCAGGAAGCCCGTCAGCCAGTCGCGCGCGGCGCGCGCGATGCCGTCATAGATCGCGCCGAGCAGCAAGGCATGCACGGCCGTCATCAAGGGATCGGCCGGCAGCCAGGAGTCGGGTCGCCGCAGTTCAACCTCATGATCGGCCGGGATGTCGACATCCTCGAAAATGACATCATGGCTGCCGCTGGCGCGCAGCCCGAGGTGATTCCAGGTCTCGACAATGCGTGCCCCCGCCGCGCCTGCGGGCACGAGGAACTGGCCGGTGCGGGGCATCTCCTCGTCGGTCCGCGCCCAGACCAGGTACCAGTCCAGGATCGGAGCGCCGGTGCAATAGATCTTGTGTCCGTTCAGGCGCCAGCCGGTCGACGTGCGCCGCGCCACGGTGGCCGGCAGCCCGCCTCGCGACGGCGAGCCGAGATCGGGTTCGACCCGCAGCGCATTGACGAGGCCACGGCCGTCGACCGCCTCGCGCGCGAGCCGCCGCGCCAGGTGCGCCGGGTAACGCTCGCCGGCCGCGATGAGCAGGTGCTGGATGTAATGCATCGTCAGTACCAGCGCGGTGGAGGGATCGGCCTGGGCGATGACGCCGATCACCTCCGCGGCTTCCCGTGCCGCGGCGCCGGTGCCGCCTAGAGGCGCAGGCACGGTGAGGGCGAGCAGGCCTGCGCCAGCGAGTTCGGCAAAATTGGCGAAGGGGAAGCTGCCGTCGCGGTCATGTTCGGCGGCGCGAGCGGCGAAATTGACCGCGAGGCGCCGTGCGATGTCGACCGCGCCTGGCGTCTCGCCGGAGCGCTGCAGAGATTTGACCAGATAAGGTGTTACCATGTGGAGTCGGCTCCGAGCAGGGCGAGGATCTGGTGACGCAGTTCGACCAGGGCGGGGTCGCCGCGATGGCGGGGATAGGGCCGGTCGACCGAGAGGTCGGCCTTGATCCGTGCCGGGCGCTCGCTGAAGACGATGACGCGATTGGCGAGGAATACGGCCTCCTCGACATCATGGGTGACGAGCAGTGTCGTGAAGCCGGAGCGTTGCCACAAGCTCAGGATCTCGGTCTGCATGGTCAGGCGCGTCAGCGAGTCGAGCTTGCCGAGCGGTTCGTCGAGGATCAGGATCTTCGGATCGTTCACCAGGGCGCGGGCGAGGGCAACGCGCTGGGCCATGCCGCCGGAGAGCTGATGGGGGTAGGCATTTCGGAAGCCCGACAATCCGACGAGATCGAGCGCCGCATCGATCCGACCGCGCTCCCGCTTGAGAATGCCCCGGGCTTCGAGGCCGAGCGCCACATTTTGTCCGACCGTGCGCCAGGGAAACAGCGTTGGATCCTGGAATACGACGACGCGGGAGGGGAATGGTCTCGTGATTGGTTCGCCGTCCTCGCGCAGCGCGCCGACGCGCGGCGGTTCGAGGCCGGCGATGAGCCGCAGCAAGGTCGACTTGCCGCAGCCCGAAGGCCCGAGCAGTGCGACGAATTCACCGGGGGTGACGCGGAAGGAGACATCGTCGAGCACGGGCAGGGCCTGCCCGTCGATGTCGAAGGCGTGGCTGATGCCCTCGACGTCGAGCGCGGCGCCGGCGCGGCCGGGGTCCTGGGCGATCGCAAGCGCTACCATTTGACCACCCCCTTCTGCCAGGTGAGGACGCGGTCGCGGATACGGAACAACAGGGTGATGGCGCCGGAGCAGAGCAGCGACATCACGATCAGCGCCGCATACATATTGGAATAGGAGGCCCAGCCCTGAGCCCATTGCAGGTACCAGCCGAGGCCGGATTTGACGCCGATCATCTCCGCCACCACCAGCACGGCGAAGGAGGAGCCGAGCCCCATGAAGAGGCCGACGAAAACATGCGGCAGTGCCGCTGGAATTGCCACCCGCGCAACCAGGAACCACGGTTTTGCGCCGAGGGTGCGGGCGACGTCGTAGTAGGCGCTGCTGACGCTGGCGACGCCCGACCAAGTCAGCACGGTCACCGGAAAGCCGGTCGCCAGCGCAATCAGGAAGGTGCTGGCGCTCCAGCTCGAGGGGAACGTGAAGAAGGCGATCGGCAGCCAGGCCGTCGCCGGCAGCGGACCGATGAAGCGCAGCAATGGGTGAACCCAGTAGCCCACTGCGCGCGACCAGCCGATCGAGACTCCGGTGACGAAGCCGATCGCGGCGCCGATCAGGTAGCCGCCGAGCTGCAGCTTCACCGAGGCAAAGGCGCTGCCGAGCAGCTTCGGCAGATCGTCGGTATAGACCTCGACGATGCCCTGCGGCGGCGGAAAGAATGGCTGCGGCAGCCAGGCGAATTTCGCCGTGGCGATTTCCCATACCGTCAGGAAGAGCCCGAGCGCAGCGAGCCAGGGCAGCCGCGGCGTCAGCACGGCGTCGAGGCGGCCGGAAAGTCGGGCGCTCGCTGCCGCGATCGGGATCGCCGTGGCGATGACCAGGGCGGCGAAGGCAACCGCTGCTGTCCGCGGCCAGTCGGCGACATCGTCCCAATAGAGGCCGGTGACACCGAACGCGGCCCAGGCCGCGCTGGCGATGACAGCCGGGGTGGCGCGACGAATGACGCCCAGCGCCGCCGCGGAAGGCGCGAGCGTGGCGCCGCCGATGACGAGCCCGGTATCAGACGCCGAAGAGATCGACATAGATGCGCTCCGCGAATTTCGTCGTATCGGTCGATGGCTTGAACACCGAGACGAGCTTCAGGTCGTCGGCATAGGACTTCAGCTCCTGCTTGAGCGCGGCGCCGACCGGGTGGTGGTGGTGGGTATGATAGCGCGCCATGCCGGCGAGATCGTCGAGGCTCGCGGTCTTCGGCGCATAGGGCTGGAAGGACTGGGCCGCCTTGTCCGGATTTTGCGCGGTGAACATTGCGGCGTCGAGCAGAGCCTGGGTCAGCGCCCGCGCTACGTCGGGCTCCTCGCGCACCAGCGCGCCGCGCAGGCCGACGATGCAGCAGGTCCGCTCGCGATACTCGCCGTCGAGATTGGAGGCGACTTCCTTATAGGCCGGGTCCTTCAGCCACAGATAGGCGATCGGATCGGACGCCAGGAAGGCCTGGACCTCTCCTTTCTCGACCGCGAGTTGCAGCAGATTGCCGGGATAGGCCCGCCAGTCCACCGCCGTATTGGGATCGATGCCCAGCTTGGCGAGCTGGATCGAGAAGAAATTCTTGTCGGGGCCGGCGAGGTCGCCGACGGCGACGATCTTGCCCTTGAGGTCGGTGAGCTTGTCGACGCCGGAGCCGACCCGGCTCAACACTCGCATGCAGCCGCCATGGGTCCCCGCCGCGATCTTGACGTCGAAGCCCTGCTCCAGCGGCTTCAGCCATCGTAGCGCCATGCCGAGGCCGGCGTCCGATTTGCCGGTGGCGATCGCCTCGAGCAGCTGGTCGGTCGAGCCGGAGTAATTCACCAGCTCGACGTCCAGATTGTGCTTCTCGAAAATCTTGTTGTCGATGGCGACCGGCACCGGCGCGAGGCACACGGCACCGGCGTTCCACGATAGCTTCAGCTTGCGCGGCGTGCTGCCCGGAGCCACCGCCGTCGCTGCCGTCCGGCAGATCGGAAACTGTGAAAAATCGACCAGCGACGATGCGGTTCCGAGCGGGAATGCCTGGGCCCCAATGACGCCGAGTGGAACGGCGGCGGCCGCCGCCGCGCCGGCGCGCAGCAACTGTCGGCGGTCGATACCCGGTGATGTGGGGCGGAGAATGTCGTTGCGCATGAAAGGCTCCTGCAGGCGGGCAAAAAAACGGCAAAGCTCCGCCGCTGCCGCAGCGTGCGTCGCCGCGGCCTCGCCATTGCGGGGGCATTGCAGGTAATCAGATTCTCGGTCGCGGTTGCGCGACGAATGGCGTCGCCGAGCCGATGCGCCGATGATGCGGGGCAGCATGAGAATCGTCAATAAAATGGAATTTTGAATGTGACGCGGTCGGGAGAGTTATCGCCTCTGCGTCGTGCGGCGGGCGCGTGTTTTGTTCGCGGCGCAATTCACGTCTTCGTCACGCGACGCGCCCCGATCGATCGGGACTGCGGCGGCGCAAAGCCCTCATCGAGCGAAACGTTTTCTGATCGCGGTGCTGCGCGGTGGCTTCGTTGTCTGCAAGCGGCGAACTTCGGTCAGCCATTTCATTGACCGTCGCCGATTTCAACTTACGCTTGGCCGGACGCATCCATCGCGTCACGGAGCTTCATTCATGTTTTCAGCGCGCGCTCTCGCCCGCTTCCTGTCGGCATCGTTCCAGACCCTCGCGCAGGCGTTTCGGCCCGGCCGGTGCGGCACGGCCGCCGCCGCTCTCGCGCTCGGCTGCGCGTTGCATGGTGCTGCTGTCGCCGCCGATCAGGTCGTGCTGCGGATCGGCGATCAGAAGGGTGGCAACCGCTCGCTCCTGGAGATCTCGGGTGTCGCGAAGGATCAGCCGTACCGGATCGAATGGTCCGAATTTCCGGCGGCGGCGCCCATTCTCGAAGCCATCAATGCCGGTGCTCTCGATGTCGGCTATACCGGCGATCTGTCGTTCCTCACGGTCTACGCCGCCGGCGCACCGATCAAGGCGATCGGCGGCACGCGGTCGAATCCGAAGTCTCAGGCGGTCCTGGTGCGCCAGGATTCAACAATCGGATCGGCAGCCGATCTCAAGGGCAAGCGGATCGCCGGAACGCGCGGCGGCTGGGGCCAGTTCCTAGTCGACGCGACGCTGGAGAAAGCGGGCCTCGAGCTTGATGAGGCGACGTTCGTGCCTCTCGGCCCGGTGGATGCCAAGATTGCGCTGCTCGCGGGTTCGGTTGACGCCTGGGCGGTGTGGGAGCCCTACATCTCCTATGCCGAACTCAAGGACGGTGCCCGCGTCATCGGCGACGGTGCGGGCCTCACCCCGACTGTCGTCTTCGTCGTCGCCTCCGATCAGGCGATCGCGACCAAGCGCGCCGCAGTGCAGGATTTCCTGCAGCGGCTCGACCGCGCCCGGCTGTGGTCGCTCGACCATCTCGACGTTTACGCCAGGAGCACGGCGGAGCTGACCAGGCTGCCGGAAGACGTGCTGCGCCGCGCCTACGAGGCGCAGCGCACCAGCCCGATCCCGATCGATGACGCGGTCGTCCGCGAGGTCCAGGCCGCCGCCGATCGCGCCGTGCGCTACGGCATCCTCGGCAAGCCGGTCGACGTCGCGAAGGCGGTCGATCGCAGCTTCACTTCGGCGCGGGCGGCGTCGAACTGACGGGGACAAGTGGTGGTCGTGGCTATTTGGTGCCGAACATCCGGTCGCCGGCGTCGCCGAGGCCGGGCACGATATAGCCGTGGTCATTGAGCTTCTCGTCGACCGCCGCGGTCCAGATCGGGATATCGGGATGCTCTGCCTGGAGCTGGGCGATGCCTTCGGGCGCTGCCAGCAAACAGACGAAGCGCAGGTCGCGGGCGCCGCGGGATTTCAGCAGCGAGGCGGCGGCGCAGGCGGAGTTGCCGGTCGCCAGCATCGGATCCATGAGGATGGTGGTCCGCTCGGGCAGGTCCTGCGGCGCCTTGAAGTAGTATTCGACGGCCTGCAGCGTTTCCGGATCGCGATAGATGCCGATGTGGGCGACCCGCGCCGAGGGCACCAGCGCCAGCATGCCATCGAGGAAGCCGACGCCGGCGCGCAGGATCGGGGCGAAGATCAGTTTCTTGCCGGCGATCTTCGGCGCCTGCATGGTCTGGAGCGGCGTTTCGATCTCGACCATCTCCAGAGGCAGGTCGCGGGTGATTTCATAGCACAACAGCATCCCGACCTCGTTGACGAGTTCGCGGAAGCTCTTGATCGAGCGTTCCTGCTCGCGCATCAAGGTGAGCTTGTGCTGGACCAGCGGATGATGAACGACGTGGACTTCTGCTGACATGACGGCTCCCGCGGGCGTCGGCATGCCAGTGCGAGATCGACAAGGCCGCCTCTGGTCCACGCCCCGATGGGCCGATTATCGTCCGCCGCCATGGCGATGACAACGCGCCCGCCGGCGCAGATGGCGGCAGCGGTCGACCAAGCTGTGGGCAATCCGGCGTCGGTGGCACAGCCGAATGCGGCTTCAGTCGTGCCTTGCCCGCGCCATCCACCAGTTGTAGCCGGCGCCGACGGCCATCAGCAGGCTGGTGGCGAGGAAGACCGCGCGCATGCCGACATGGCCGCCGACGAAGCCGCCGAGCACGGGGCCTGCGACCTGGCCGACATACTGCGCCGAGACGGAGTAGCCCAGCGCGCTGCCGGCGATATGATCGGGCACGCTGTGGCGAATGACGCTGGCGATGCACGGCAACAGCCCGCCGAGCGCCAGCCCCATCAGGAAGCGCAGCAGCACGAGCTGCCATGCGGCGGTGACGAAGGCCTGGGGAACGAGCAACAGGGCGGCGACCGCGATGGCGCCGATCAGCACGTTCCAGTGGCCGATGCGATCGGCGAATTCGCCGAGCCGCGACGCCGAGAGGATGCTGCCGAGCGCCGCCGCCGACATGGTGATGCCGGCAATCAGCGTCACGCGCGCTGGATCGACGAACTCGGCGACATAGATCGTGATGATCGGCTCGATCGACATATTGGCGAACATCAGCAGGAGGCCGGTCACCAGCATCGCTGCGAGCGGTCCCTTGTCGGGGATCGCCCCCCAGCCGCCTTTTGCCGCCGCCCGTGCCTTCACCGCGTGCTTCTCCTCCTTGATCAGGAAGCAGGTGGCGAGGAAGGCGAGAAAGATGACGAAGCCGGCGAGCCAGAATGTTGCGCGGATGCCGATCAGCGGCGGCAATGCGCCGCCGATCAGCGGGCCGGCCAGATTGCCGGCCATGATCCCGGACGACAGTGTGCCGATCGCCCATCCGGAGCGTGCCTTCGGCGTCTGGGTCGCCACCAGGATCATCGACCCCGAGGAATAGCCGCCGGCGAGCCCGACCAGGAGGCGCAGCAGCACCAGCTGCCACACGCTCTCCACCATGCCCATCAGCGACATGCAGATCGCCATGCCGAAGCTGGCGCGCACCAGCATCAGCTTGCGACCGTAACGGTCGCCGAGCCGGCCCCATAGCGGCGCCACCAGCGCGGCGGCGAAGAAGGCCGCGCCATAGGCGA
The DNA here is from genome assembly GCF_024181725.1 of Bradyrhizobium sp. WD16. NCBI lineage: Bacteria > Pseudomonadati > Pseudomonadota > Alphaproteobacteria > Hyphomicrobiales > Nitrobacteraceae > Bradyrhizobium > Bradyrhizobium sp. WD16. The sequence goes on from NZ_CP028908.1 coordinate 2,374,911, forward strand.
TGCCCGACCATTGCACGATGGCGGCAGCATCGGTCGCGCCGAGCTGTTCGACATACAGCGGCAGGAGCGGCAGCAGCAGGGTCATGGCGACGATCGTGGTGAAGGAGCCGATCAGGCACACGACGAGATTGCGTCGCCAATGGGTGTGCTCTTCGGTCGCCGCGGCGGCGGTTCCTTCCAGGGTCATCGCGATGAAAGTCCGGTGAGTAGGATCTCCCTCCTTAGGGGCTTTTCGCGATCGTTGGCACCCGTGCAGCGGGCATGGGGCTATGCGGGGCCCTGGCCGACAACCGGTCCCATCGCGGCGGCGTCACGCCGCGCGTTGGGTCGGCGCTTCCCGCGCAAGATCCGCCAGCATGGTGGCGACGCGCCGGCGCACCTCCGTTGCGGCGGCTTGCTTGACCGGGCCATAGCCGCAGATATCGAGCGCCGCGGCGGCGATCGGGGTGAGCTTCGCCGCGCCGTGATCCGGCAGCGCGGTGAGCAGGCGCGCGATCAGGTCCTCGTACCAGGCGATCAGTTCGCGCTCCATCCGTCGCTCGGCGGTACGGCCGAAAACGTCAAACACCGTGCCGCGCAGCACCTTCAGCCGCGCCAGCACCCGGAACGGCAGGCGCATCCAGCCGCCCAGCGCGATCTTGCGCGGCCGGCCGCGGCCGTCGCGGCCGAGCGGCAGCAGCGGTGGGGCGAGATGATAGCGCAGCTTGAAATCGCCTTCGAAGTTCCGGTGCAACTCATCGGCGAAGCTGGAGGCGAGATGCAGTCGGGCGACCTCGTATTCGTCCTTGTAGGCCATCAGGCGGAACAGGGCCCGTGCCGTCGCATCGGTGAGCGGCATCTCTTGTCCGCGCGTCCGCGATGCTTCCGCAGCCCGGACGCGGTCGACCGTGGCGCGATACCGGGCGGCCCAGGCGTCATTCTGGTAGTCGGCGAGAAAGGCCTGACGGCGGTCGATGATGTCGTCGAGCGTCTGCGGCGCCTTCCTGACGGATGGCACGCTCAGCGCCGACGGCTCGGCTACCGCCAGCCGACCAAGGGCGAAGGCCCCCTTATTGGCTCCGACCATGATGCCGTTGAGTTCGATCGCACGCTCCAGCGCGGTGAACGATACCGGTACGATGCCGCTCTGCCAGGCGGCCCCGAGCATGACGATATTGGCGTAGACGCCGTCGCCGCAGAGCCGCTCGGCGAGGGCGTTGGCATCGAGTGTCGTCAAACGACTCCCGCCGATGACGCGGGCGAGGGCGGCGAGGCGTTCATCGACAGCGAGGCTGGCATCGCGTCGCCGCACGACGTCGCCGGTCGGCATCTCGGCGGTGTTGATCACCGCGGCCATGCCGGGACGATAGGCGGCCGAGGCCTTGGGCGAGGATGAGACCACGACATCGCAGCCGATCAGGGCGTCGGCCGCCCCCTCGTCGATCCGCACCTGGTTGATGGCGGCCGGCGTTTCGGCGAGGCGCAGATAGCTCAACACCGGGCCGAACTTCTGGGCGAAGCCCATGAAGTCGAGCACGCTCGCACCCTTGCCGTCGAGATGCGCCGCCATGGCGATCAAGGCGCCGACGGTGATGACGCCGGTGCCGCCGACGCCGGTGACGAGGAGGTTGAAAGGCGTTGCCAGCGAGGGCAATGCCGGTTCGGGCAGCGCCGCGGCACGAGCCAGGAAGCCCTGCAGATCTGCGGCATGGCGGCGCCGTCGGCCGCCTTCCACCGTGACGAAGCTCGGGCAGAAGCCGTCGATGCAGGAGAAGTCCTTGTTGCAGTTGGACAGATTGATCCGGCGTTTGCGCCCGAGCGCGGTCTCGACCGGTTCGACACTGAGGCAGTTGGATGCCGTCGAGCAGTCGCCGCAGCCTTCGCAGACGAGGTCGTTGATGACGACAAAGCGGGGCGGATCGACGATCTGGCTGCGCTTGCGGCGGCGCCGTTTTTCGGTGGCGCAGGTCTGCTCGTAAATCAATATGGTGACGCCCGGAACATCGCGCAGTTCGCGCTGCACTGCGTCCAGCATGCCGCGATGATGCAGCGTCACCCCTGGCGGGAAATCGCCGGGCGAGAATTTCGCCGGATCGTCGGAGACCAGGGCGATGCGGTCGACGCCTTCGGCCCGCACCGAATGGGCGATCGCCTGGACGCTGATCGGGCCGTCGACCGGCTGCCCGCCGGTCATCGCCACCGCATCGTTGAACAGGATCTTGTAGGTGATGTTGGCCTTGGCGGCGATGGCCTGGCGGATCGCCATGGAGCCGGAGTGATAATAGGTGCCTTCGCCGAGGTTCTGGAAGATGTGCGTCTGGCCCGTGAAGTGTGACGCCGCTACCCAGTTCACGCCCTCGCCGCCCATCTGAATCAGCGACGAGGTGTCACGGTCCATCCAGCTTGCCATGAAATGACAGCCGATGCCGGCGAGTGCCCTGGAGCCTTCGGGCACCTTGGTCGACGTGTTGTGCGGACAGCCGGAGCAGAAATAGGGCGTCCGGGTGGCACCCGGAACCTCGATGATCCGCGCCGGTGCCGGCGCGAGCGCCGCAGCCCGGGCCGGCAGCTTCAATTCGGGAAAGAAGGCATCGAGCCGCGCGGCGACGATGGGCGCCAGAAGGCGTGGCGACAATTCGCCGATCCAGGGAATGAGATCGGCGCCGTATTCATCGGTCTTGCCGACCATGCGCTCGGGCTTGGAGCCGGGAAAGTCGTAGAAATATTCCTTGAGCTGGCTTTCGACGATGCCGCGCTTTTCCTCGATCACCAGCACCTCCTGCTTGCCCTGGATGAAGGCGAGGGTGTCTCGCACGGCAAGCGGCCAGACCATGCCGATCTTGTAGATGTCGATGCCGAAGGACCGGCAGGCGGCTTCATCGAGGCCGAGCAGGCGTAGAGCTTCCATCAGATCGAGATGCGCCTTGCCGGTGGTGACGATGCCGTAGTGCGCCTCGCCGACCTCATAGATGTGGCGGTCGATGGGATTGGCCTCGACGAAAGCCTCGACCGCACGCTTCTTCGCCGCCATGCGCGCCTCGATCTGCGGTCCCGGGAGGTCGGGCCAGCGGTAGTGGAGACCGCCGGGCGGCAGCACGAAATCGGGCGTTGCGAACGAACGGGGCGGCGTCAAATCGATCGAGCCGCCGGACTCGACTGTCTCCGAAATCGCCTTGAAGCCGACCCACATGCCGGAGAAGCGCGACAGCGCATAGCCGTATTCGCCGAAGGCGAGATATTCGCTGACGCTGGCCGGGTTGAGCGTCGGCATGAAGCAGCTCATGAATGCGACGTCGGACTGGTGCGGCATCGACGACGACACGCAGCCGTGATCGTCGCCCGCGACCACAAGCACGCCGCCATGAGGCGAAGTGCCATAGGCGTTGCCGTGTTTGAGCGCGTCGCCGGCGCGGTCGACGCCGGGGCCCTTGCCGTACCACAGGCCGAAGACGCCCTCGACGGTGCGGGCCGGGCTGGTCTCGACCTGCTGGCTGCCGAGCACGGCGGTGGCGGCGAGGTCCTCGTTGACCGCCGGCATGAAGGTGATGCCGAGTTCGTCCAGCAGCGGCCTGGCGCGCCAGAGTTCGAGGTCGACGCTGCCGAGCGGCGAGCCGCGATAGCCGGAGATGAAACCCGCGGTCCTGAGCCCGGCCGCGCGGTCGCGCCGCGCCTGGTCGAAGGCGATCCGGGCGATGGCTTGCGTTCCGGTGAGGAAGATCCGGCCGCTCGTCCGGATGTAGCGATCCTCGAGCCGGTAATCGTCGGCCAACGGGGGCCGGGATAGCGTCTGGTCCATCGCCAGCTTCTCCGCGCGCGGCCGTCGGGTTGCGGCCGTCCTGGGCGAGTCTAGCTGCGGCCGCTGGGGGTGCTTTTCAAATGCGGGGGGCTGGTGCTGGTGCCGTGCAAGGCTTTTTCACCGCACCGCCTGATGCGAAAATTCCTGCCACGATGGAGAGTTGACCATTCCGGGGTCCGGCGATGCACGCTCGCCGATTGCCTTCCTTACCGCATTGCGGCAGGTTGCGCCGGACCAACAACTTCCAACCTGACGAGAGCAAAGACCGATATGAGCCAGCTGGTGATCCGCGCCGGAGACTTCCACTTCAACGCCCGTTTCGAGGAGCAGCTGGCGCCGAAAACCGTAGCCGCCTTCCGCAAGGCCATGCCGTTCGAGAGCCACATGATCCATGTGCGCTGGAGCGGCGAGGGCGTGTGGCTGCCGCTCGGCGATCTCGACTTCGGCGTTGGCTACGAAAACCACACCAGCTACCCGGCGCCCGGGCAGATCATTCTCTATCCGGGCGGGATCAGCGAGACCGAGATCCTGCTGGCCTATGGCGGCGTCCATTTTGCCAGCAAGATGGGCCAGCTCGCCGGCAACCACTTCATAACCCTGACCTCGGGTCTGGAGCGGCTGCCCGAACTCGGCAAGCAGGTGCTGTGGAAGGGCGCCCTGCCGGTCCGGTTCGAGGAGCTGTGATCCCCTGATCTCCTGAGGAGGCTGCGCAGCAGCCGCCTCGACGGACTGAGGCGTCATGGTTCGAGGTCGTGCGGCAGTGCCGCATGCCTCGCCTTGAGTTGCCCACGAATGCTGCGTAGCAGCGTGGCGACGACTTGCAGTCGTGCAGCCGGTACGTCATCCTCCCTCCCGATCTGGCGCGTGTCCGATCGCCGTCCGCGCAACGGCCGGCGACCCACGCGACACGCTCCGACCTCATTGGAGGCGGAGCAACGGTGAGGGAGTGCATCCGTGATCGACCGTCGCTGCCTCTTGCGGCGGACCGGCGCCTTTCTGGCCGCCGGCTCCGCCCTGTCCGCTTCATCCCGCCTTGCCTTTGCCGCCGATAGCGTGACGTTGCCGATCGGCAACGGCGAGCGGCCGATGGTGAAGTATCCGCAGAAGCGCCCGCTGATCCGGCTGACGAGCCGGCCGCCCCAGCTCGAGACGCCGTTCTCGGTCTATGCCGAGGGGCCGATCACGCCCAGCGACGCCTTCTTTGTGCGCTACCATCTGTCGGACATTCCATATGGTCTCGATCCGGGCAAATTCACGCTCGAGGTGAAAGGCAAGGTTGACCGGCTGCTGCGACTGTCGCTCGCCGAGCTCCGTAGACTGCCGGCGGTCGAACTGATCGCGGTCAACCAATGCTCCGGCAACAGCCGCGGCTTCTTCGAGCCGCGCGTCGCCGGCGGGCAGCTTGCCAATGGAGCGCTCGGTAATGCGCGCTGGCGCGGCGTGCCATTGAAGACGGTGCTCGACAACGCCGGCGTCCAGGCCGGCGCAAGGCAGGTCACCTTCAACGGCATGGATGGTCCGGCCAGTGACAAGACGCCTGATTTCATCAAGGCGCTGGATATCGATCATGCGAGGGACGGCGAAGTTATGCTCGCCTGGGCGATGAATGGCGAGGCGCTGCCGTTCCTCAACGGCTTTCCGCTGCGTCTGGTGGTGCCGGGCTATTACGGCACCTACTGGGTCAAGCATCTCAACGAGATCACCGTCATCGACAACGTCTATGACGGCTTCTGGATGAAGACCGCCTACCGGATTCCGGATAACGACTGTGCCTGCGTCGAGCCGGGCTCGGCGCCAAAGGCGACCATTCCGATCAATCGCTTCAACACGCGCTCCTTCATCACCAGCCTCGCTGATGGCGCCAGGGTCAAGGCGGGCCGGACGATCACGGTCAAAGGTTTCGCGTTCGACGGCGGCAAGGGTATCAAGGAGGTCGAGCTCTCAATCGATGGCGGCAGGAGTTGGCAGCCGGCGAGGCTCGGCAAGGATCTCGGCAGATATTCGTTCCGCGAATGGCAGCTGCCGGTGACGCTTGCCGCGGGAACGCACGAATTGAAGGTGCGGGCCATCAACAATGCCGGTGCGACCCAGCCGGCCGCCGCGAACTGGAATCCGGCGGGTTACATGCGCAACGTCGTCGAAACCACCACCGTCACCGCGGCCTGAGGCATCGCCATGAAACGTCTGATGATCCTGTCGGGCCTGGCGCTGCTCGCCGGCATTGCCGCGCTGCAGGCCAATCCCGTCAATTACAAGCTCCCCAGGGAGACTGCCGCCTTCAAGCCCGGCAGCAATGTTGAGGTGGTCCAGGCCAATTGCAGCGCCTGCCATTCGGCGGACTACATTGCCACCCAGCCGCGGGGGCCGAAATTCAAGAAAGAGTTCTGGCGGGCCGAGGTCGCCAAGATGATCAAGGTCTATGGCGCCCAGATCGATGAGGCGGATGTCGGCAAGATCGCCGATTATCTGGCGGAGAACTACTGAAAGCCGTCGCTTCCCGGGGGCGATCTCGAGGCGCGGCCTGCTGCTCCTTGCTTATCCCCTGGCTCACCCCTCGCCGAGCAGCCGTCGGGCGCCTGCGATGACCCGGCGGGCAACGGCTTCGGCGCCCTCGCTGCGGGTGAGGGCCTCCATCGGGACTTCGAGCGCCACCGGAATGCCGGCCGGCATGTGGCGCAGCACACCAGCGATGTCGAGCCCGCCATCGCCGGGTGGCAGGCGTTCGGCTCGCGCGGTATGCAGCATGGCGTCCAGCGACCCTTCGCGCCCAGCGGCGGCATCGCAGGCATGGACCATCGGCAGCCACGCCGGCGGAATGCCGTCGAGATCGGCAAGCGGACTGCCGGTGCGATCCATATGCAGGGTATCGACGAGGATACCAACATTGGCGCGGCCGGCGGCGGCCACCACCTCGCGCGCTGCGGCGAGCGAGGCGACCGGGGTCCAGGCGAAGAATTCCATCAGGGCGGTGATGCCGTAAGGCGCTGCGCAGTCGGCGAGCGCGGCGAGATGGCCGGCGAGCGCGCTCCGGTCGGAATCATACGGAGCGCTGATCACATAGCGGGCGCCGAGTTCGGCGCCGGCGGCGAGCATCGGTTCGAAGCGTCTGGCGTCGAACCCGGGGGCGAGGCGGACGAATTCGATGTCGAGCACACCAACGCCGGTATCGGCGAGGCGCCGCTTCGTCTCGCGCAACGCCGCCGGATCGTTCATCAAGGGATAGCCGGGCGTCTCCGTTGTCACCGCGACAAGGCGCAGGCCGACAAATCGGTAGCCGCACCGTGAAGCGACATCCACCATTTGAGGCGGCGCCAGCGACAGCACGGTGAGATGGGCGAGGGAGAAGTCGGTCATCTTGACCTGGTACCCTGTTTCCGAACTGAAATGAGCGTCAGATCCGCCGTACTAGTGTGGCGTCTCGCAATTGCCTATGCCCTTTGCGGCAAGCCCCTGTAGGCAATTGCGAGACATAAGCCACACTAGCACTTTGATTTTGCTAGTGTCCTTATGTCTCCGAATGACCGTGCGAGCATGAGGCAAGTGGAGCGGTAATTCGGAGACAGGACACTAGCTCTTTATCCTACTTGGCGACGAGGCGCAGGAAGCTCATGACCGCGCCGGTGACTGCAAAGCCGACGCCGAGCGCCAGCGCCACCGTCGGCCCCTGGATTTCGAACAGGGCGAAGCACAGCGCCGCCAGCGCGGCGCCGATGGTCTGCCCGGTAAGTCGCGCGGTCGCGACGATGCCGCTGGCGCCGCCGCTGCGGTCCGGCGGCGCGCTGGTCATGATCGCCTTCATGTTCGGCGACTGGAAGAAGCCGAAACCGAAGCCGCAGACACAGATGCGCCAGATGATGTCGGCGGTCGCGGGCTGGCCCGGCAGGCTTGCCAGCAATGCCATGCCGATGCCGAGCACGATGAGGCCGATGCCGCCGAGAATGCCGGCGGGAAAATGATTGGATAGTCGTCCGGCGATCGGCGCCATGATGCCCACCACCACCGACCAGGGCGTGATCAGGAAGCCGGTGGCGACCGCCGACAGACCGAGATTGTGCTCGAAGAAGAAGGGCAGCGCGACGAAGGCGAGGCCCTGGGTGGCGAAGGAGCACATGGCCGTGGCCGCCGACAAGGCGAACAGCGGCCGCCGGAACAGGTCGAACGGCAGCATCGGCGCCGGATGGTCGGCCTGGCGGCGAACCAGCAGCACGCCGAGAATCAGCCCGGCGATGAATTCGACGGCGGCAACCACGGTGTTGCCGTGATGGGCGGCGCTGCCGACGGCGGTGATGAGAAGGCCGAGGCAGCCCGAAGTGAGCAGCGCGCCGGGGATGTCGAAGCGATGGCTGGCGGTCGGGGTTTTCGGCAGGGTCTTGAGCCCGGCGACCGCTGCGGCGATGCCGAACGGCACATTGACCCCGAACAGCCAGGTCCAGGGTCCGACCGACAGCAGACCGGAGGCAACCGTCGGTCCGACGGAAAAGGCGGTGGCGACCACCAGCGCATTCATGCCGAAGCCGTGGCCGTGCAGTCGGCGCGGATAGGCGAAACGCACCAGCGCGGTATTGACACTCATGATGCCGCTGGCGCCGAGGCCCTGCAGCGCCCGGGCGACCAGCAGTGTGGGCAGCGACCAGGCGAAGGCGCACAGCAGCGAGGCAAGGGTGAACAGCACGAGGCCACCGAGGTAGATGCGCTGGTGGCCGATGATCTCGCCGAAGGCGGCGAGCGGCAGCAGCGTCGCGACGAGGGCGATCTGGTAGATGTTGACCACCCAGACGACGTCGGCGGGGCTGACGGCGAGATCGGCGGCGATCGCGGGCAGCGCCACATTGGCGATGGCGGTGTCGAGCGAGGCCATGGCCACGGCGATGAAGATGGTGAGAACCGCCCAGCGCCGCCGCTCCGGTGGCAGGCCATCGAACTCGCTTATCAAAGGTGATGTGCTACGGGCGTCCATCGCTCAGGTCAGTCCAGTCGATCTAGTGTGGCGTCTCGCAATTGCCTACCGCCTTCGCGGCACCCCTCTCGTAGGCAATTGCGAGACATAAGCCACACGAGCACTTTGATTTTGCTAGTGTCCCTATGTCTCCGAATGACCGTGCGAGCGTGAGGCAAACGAAGCGGTAATTCGGAGACGGGACACTAGTGTCCCGATTCCAACGTTCGTATCCCATTGCAGCAGGCGCTCATACCAACGTTGGAAGCAAGGGGACACTAGATGCTCGCGACAAGCGCGGGCATGACGATGTTTGGTGAACGGCGTAGTTCTACGCCAGTCGCCGCGAATGATTCTCATTAATCTGGTTGCGGCCGATTCAGCAGGGTCGCAACTGCATGCGGCATATGCGGACCGCGCTCAGGCGGCGAGGCGCTGGCCGCTGGCCGTCCCGATCCGGCCTATGGCCGCGGCATGGCGGGCATGTGCTGCCGCCGTTCGCCGCCGGATCAGCTCTCGATGGTGCGGAAGCGGGCGAGGTAGTGCAGCCCGAACACGGCCAGCAGAAGGTTGAACCAGATCGGATCGGCCCGGTCGAGGAAGAAGCTTTCCATCGAGGCGAGATAGATGCCGAACAGCCAGATCTGCAGAAACATCTGGTTCAGCGGTCCGCCGTGGCCACGTCGCTCGGCGAGGTGATAGTCGCGTAGCGGTCCGATTACCAGGACCAGGATCACCAGCGCCAGTCCCGGCAATCCCATGGTGAGGCCGGCGTCCAAATAACCGTTATGGCTGTGGGCCGCTTCGGTCGCCCATTCCAGGCCGGGGTCGGGCGTCCCCATGATCTTGCTGCCCCAGAAGGCGGAGAAGCCGTAGCCGGTCAGCGGCCGCGTAGCGATCGATTCGGCAGCGAAGCGCCAGATGTCGGTGCGGCCGGTGAAACTGGTGTCGAAGGGCAGGGCGCCTGCGATGGCTGCGAGCGCCGGGCTCAGCACCGTGCCAACGCTCAAGGCATTGATCAGCGCCAGCGGCGCGAGGCAGACCGCGGCGCGCGACCATAGGCTGCGCAGACGCGGCACCAGCAGGGATACGGCAAGGACGAGAATCAGCAGTCCGAGCGAGCTTTTGCCGTGGGTGAACAGGAGGAACACCGCCGAAAGCCCGGTGACCGCACCGCCGGCAATGACGGCGCGGCTGCGCAGTCCATAGATGCCGATGAAGACGAGCATCGCCATCACGGCAGCCGCAACATTCTTGTGGCCGAAGCTGCCACGCCAGTCACCGGCGAGCTGCGGCTCCTGCACGTCGGTGGCTTGGTGAATCGACAGATGCGGCATCAGAATGACGCCGGCAAAGCACAGCACGAGCACGATCAGAGCTGCCGCCAATGTCCAGCGTGTCAACTCCTGCCGTGATTTCGGCACCAGCAGGAGCGCCGCGGCAGTGGCGACGACGCAGGCCGTCAGGGTGAAGCGCCGGATCGAGGTGGCGGGATCGAGCGAGAGCAGCACCGTCAGCACCATCCAGCCCATGAGCGTCAGAAAGCTCGCCGTGGCAAGGCTGACGAGGCCGCGGCTGTTGGCGCTGCGCGCCATCGCCGGCGCCAGCAGAGCGAGCGCCAGAAACCAGACATAGGTCCAGAAGTCGTTGCCGGTGCCGACATCCTCCAGCCGCATATTGGTAAGGTCGGCGAAAGGCTTCAGCGAGACCCAGACGAGCAGCAGCGTTCCCGTGAAGACGACCATGCGGGCGGTGTCGGCAAGCCGCTGTCTCCGCAGATGGCGGACCAGGGCGGGCATGACGGAGGTGAGGCTCGGTTGTGTCACGGCGATACATTTCGGGGCAGGCATCGGCGTTCCGGGGGCCGCTACCGTGCCGTGTTGGGTCAATTTGGCAGGCGATCACGCTCTCGTCTGACGAGAGACGGTCTTCTTGCATGAGAAATGCCGGCTGCCCGCCGCCGTCTCAGTCTGGCTTACGAGGGTTAATGAAGCTCGCGAGGCAGGTCCGCGAGGCGGAACACTCGAGCGTATTCCGATTCCTATAGGGAAGCGCGAGGATCGCGGCTATGGTGCCGCCGCTTCCGCGCGCGGAATGACCTCCGCCGGCTCATTGAAACGAGGAGCAGCCATGACAATCAATGTGGTCAGCATCAGCGGCAGCCTGCGCAAGGGCTCGTTCAACTCGGCGCTGCAACGGGCGCTGCCGGCGCTGGCGCCCGCCGAGATGACGATCACCCCCGCACCGGCTTATGACACGTTTCCGCTGTACAATGCCGACGTGCAGAATGCCGCGGGCTTTCCCGACGCCGTGATCACCTTCGCCGACGCGCTGCGCCGCGCCGACGGCGTCATCATCGTCACCCCGGAGTACAACTACTCAGTGCCGGGCGCGCTCAAGAACGCCATCGATTGGGTATCGCGCCTGGACAACCAGCCCTTCAAGGAAAAGCCGGTGGCGATCCAGTCGGCGACGGGCGGCCCGCTCGGCGGCGCGCGCATGCAGTATCACCTGCGCTCGATCATGGTGTTCCTCAACGCCTTCACCTTCAACACGCCGGAAATCTTCGTCGGCTCGGCCCAGAGCAAGTTCGACGAGAAGCTCGAGCTGACCGACGAGACGACGCGCAAATTCGTCGCCGCCCAGCTCGAAGGCTTCGGCAAGTTCGTCCTCCGCATGCGACCGTGATGAGCTGACCCGAGGGGCGAGAGGCGCGAGCTTTCTCACCATGCTCGCGTTAGCTGCGGGCTCCACATCCCCGCCGGGCGGCGGACCGAAGAAGTCGGTCGGCTTACGTCAGCGGGCCGAGTTGTCGCGCAAAACGAGCGACAAGTTCGAGGCCGAAGGCTCCGAGCGCGGCCATGGCGTGGACGCCGGCCTTGAGGTAATGAGCGACCTGCTGGCGCATCGCGGCGCGGTCGAGGTGCTCGCATCGAACCGCGCATAAACGATGCCGTGAATGCCGTGCAGCGAGCCGGCCGCGGCGCTCACGGCATCAGCCGCCCTTGACCGCGCCGGCGGTCAGGCCGGCGACGATCTGGCGCTGCGCCGCCATGGTGAGCAGCAGCACCGGCAGGGTGACGATCAGCGCCGCAGCGGCCAGCGGTCCCCAGCTCAGCTGGTCGAAAGAGATCATGTTGTAGACCGCAACCGGCAGCGTGCGGGTCTCGCGCCCGGCCAGCACGATGCCGAAGGCGAAGTTGTTCCAGGAGAAGATCACCGACAGGATGAAGGACACCGCGATGCCGGGTTGTGCGATCGGCAGCGCCACATGGCGAAAGACCTGCCAGCGCCCGGCGCCGTCGATGATGGCGGCCTCCTCCAGCTCCATCGGTGTCGTGTCGAAGTAGCTGATCATGATATAGATCACGATCGGCACCGTGATCACCAGATGGATCAGGATCTGCGGCAGCAGCGTGCCCATCAGTCCGAGCCACTGGAACAGCAAAAACAGCGGGATGAGATAGGACAGGCCTGGCGTCATGCGCGCGATCAGGACGACGAACGCCGACTTCATCGCTTTCATCCGCGAGATGCCGTAGCCGGCGGGCACCCCGACCAGCAGGCCGAGCAGGGTGGCCGAGCCCGTGACGATCAGGCTGTTGAAGAAATATTGCAGGAAGCGGTTCGACTGGAAGACCTGGACGTAATTGTCCAGCGTCGCGATGGTCGGGATCAGGATCGGCGGATAGGCCGAATTGTCGACCTCGTATTTCAGTGACAGCGAGATCATCCAGATGAAGAACAGCACTGCCGGCGACACCAGCATCAGGGCGGCGAAAGCAAAGCCGATCTTCTCGATGGCGCCTTTCACCATGGACAGTTCCCGTTCATGAGCCAGTCCCCATCTCCATCCACTGGGTCCGCTGCCGCAGATAGAGCAGCAGCACCGACAGTGCGACCACCAGCAGGAAGAATGCCAGCGCGATCGCCGAGCCGTAGCCGACGTCGTAGTAAACGAACGCCACGGAGTAGAGATAGAGGTTGATCGTCTCCGACGCGGTGCCCGGGCCGCCCTGGGTCATGGCGAAGATGATGTCGAAACTCTTGACCGCATCGATGGTGCGGATGATGGCGGCCACCAGGATGAAGGGGCTGAGCAGCGGCAGCGTAATGTAGCGAAACATCTGCCAACGGTTCGCGCCATCGATCAGCGCGCTCTCATAGGGTTCGGACGGGATCGCCGCGAGGCCGCCCAGCAGGATCAGCATCACCAGCGGAGTCCATTGCCAGGTCTCCACCAGCACCAGCGATGGAATGACCGTGGCTGGATGGAAGATCCAGAGCTGGGGCGGAATTCCGACCAGCGACAGGAGATAGTTCATCACCCCGAGCTGGGGATGGAACATCATGGTCCAGACCAGGGCGATGGCGACCGGTGTCGCCATCATCGGCATGACGAACAGTGCGCGCAGAAAGCCGCGGGCCGGAAATTGCGCGTGGAACACCAGTGCCGCCAAAACGCCGAGCACGAGCGGCAGCATCACCGCCAGCGCGGTGTAGAGCAGTGTATGCCCCATCGCTTCGATGAAGCGCGCGTCGGTGAACAGGCGGCCGTAATTGCTCAGGCCGACGAAGCTTGGCGGTTCGCCGACCTTCCAGCCGTGCAGGCTCATCCACAGGGTGAAGGCCCAGGGAAAGACGATGACACCGCCGACCACGGCCACTGCAGGCAGCACGAACGGCCAATAAGTCGGCCGCCGCCAGGAGGCGGCCGCGGGCGCGGCCGTCTCCGCAGGCTTGGCGGCAGCGAGTGCGGTCTCGGTCATCCCTTCTCGCTGCGCTCCAGGATCGGCTTGAACTGCTCGGTCGCCTTCTTCATCTCGGTTGCCGGATCGGCGCCGGACAGCGTGGCGGTGAGCGCGGCGCCGATGACGTCGCGGAATTCGGCCACGGGCACGATCACCGGCAGGCCGAGCTTGCTGATCTTGGCGGAGCCGGTGACGCAGTCGAGCCACTCCATGGGCATCTTCACGCCCTTGCGGGTCTCCGGATCATCGATCACCGAGTCGCGGAACGGCACGCCTCCGCCGATCTGCAGCAGTCGCGCGCCCATCAGCTTGGACACCGCCCACTGGCTGTAGAGATAGCCGGCTTCCTTGTTCTTGCTCGCCTCGGCGACGCCGATGCCGTCGCCATAGGTCGCCGACGCGCGGATCTTGGGGCCTTTGGGCATGACGCCGTAGCCGACCTTGCCGACGACACGCGAGCGGGTGGGGTCCTCCAGTGGCGGCGCCCAGCCGATGCCATCGAGCCACATGGCGGCGCGCCCCTGAATGAAGGCCGCCTGGCATTCCATCCAGTTGAAGCCGGCGATGCCGGGCGGGCCGGCCTTGGTGAGGAGATATTGATACTGTCTGGTGGCCTCGATCGCCTCGGGGCTGTCGGTGAGCAGGTTGCCCTTGTCGTCGAGAAAGTCGAGCCCGTAGCCGAGATAGATGCTTGCCCACATCGGCAGGTTGGCGTTTCGCAATCCGCGGCCGACGAAGCCGGCGATGCCTTCCTTGGGATCGTTGAGGATCTCGGCGGCTTTGATCAGGTCCTCCATCGTTTCCGGATAGGGCACCTTCTTCTTCGCGAAGATCTCCTTGTTGTAATAGACCATGAAGTAGTCGACCGACCACGGCAGCGAGCGCAGCTGACCCTTGTCGGTGGTCGCGTAAGTGCGCCCGGCGGCGGAGAAGTCCTCGACTTTGAGGTCCGGCGTGGTGAGGTTCGGGTCCTTGATGAAGCCCGAGAAATCGGCGAGCCAGCCGGCCTTGTCGAACTGCCGCTTCTGCACGTGGTAGCTCAAATGCACGACGTCGAAATTCGGCTTGCCGGAGGTGAGTTCGATCACCGCCTTCTGGCGCTGCTGCTGCTCCGGAATGACCTCCGACGACACCTTGATGCCGGTCAGCTCGGTGAATTCCTTCTCGTGGCGCTGCAGCAATTCGCCGCGCGGCCCCTTGACCAGATTGGCCTCGATGGTGGTGCCGGCAAATTTCTTCCATTGCGGATCAGCGAAGGCGTGCAGGCCGGCAAGGCCGAGCGCTCCGGTGGCGAGCGTCCCCTGCAGCAGCGAGCGCCGGGTCGGGCCGAAAGCGGCCATGTCGTCATCCTCCCTCGAAAGCCGCCTTGTTTGCGGCGGTTACCTTGCGTCCTGAATGAGATGCCATGCGGCCGCCTGGAAATTAGTATATCAGCATACCGCAAGCGACAAGGCGCACATGCGCGTCACGCTCTGGCGAAGATTATCCGGGTGGTATTTAAGCAGGTGAGTTTCGGCGCTGTCGCGCTCGAGGCTTGTCAGCAACGGCAACGAACAACGCGAGAAGGTCAGGACATCCATGGTACCCACCGGCAGCAACCGCAAATATCGCATCGCCGTCATCGCCGGCGACGGCATCGGCAAGGAAACCGTGCCGGAGGGCCTGCGCGTGCTGGAGGCGGCTGCCGCGAAATATCGCTTCGAGCTACAGCTCGATACGTTCGATTTCTCGTCCTACGACTACTACGCCAGACACGGGCAGATGATGCCCGACGACTGGAAGCAGCAGATCGGCACCCATGATGCCATCTTCTTCGGCGCGGTGGGTTGGCCCGCCAAGATCCCCGATCACATCTCGCTCTGGCAGTCGCTGATCCTGTTCCGGCGGGAATTCGACCAATACGTCAATCTTCGCCCGGTCCGGTTGATGCCGGGGGTCAAGTCGCCGCTGGCCGGTCGCAAGCCGGGCGATATCGACTTCTTCGTGGTGCGCGAGAATACGGAAGGCGAATATTCGTCCATCGGTGGTCGGGCTTTCCCGGGGACCGAGCGCGAATTCGTGGTGCAGGAGACGATCATGACGCGCCACGGTGTCGACCGCATCCTGCGCTTCGCCTTCGACCTCGCCCGCCGGCGCAACAAGAAGCATCTGACCTCCGCGACCAAGTCGAACGGCATTTCGATCTCCATGCCCTTCTGGGACGAGCGGGTAGAGGCGATGGCGAAGGAATATCCCACGGTGCGCTGGGACAAGTATCACATCGATATTCTCACCGCGCATTTCGTCATGAACCCCGATCGCTTCGACGTCGTGGTCGCCTCCAATCTGTTCGGCGACATCCTTTCGGACCTCGGCCCGGCCTGCACCGGCACCATCGGGATCGCGCCGTCGGGCAACATCAATCCGGAGCGCGAATTCCCCTCGCTGTTCGAGCCGGTGCATGGCTCGGCGCCGGACATTGCCGGCCAGGGCATTGCCAATCCGATCGGCCAGATCTGGTCGGCGGCGATGATGCTCGATCATCTCGGCGAGGTCGAAGCCGGCAAGGCGATCGAGACGGCGATCGAAACCGTGCTCAAGGAAGAGAAGCTGCGTACCCGCGATCTGGGCGGCCCGGCCAACACCGTGACGTGTGGCAAGGCCATCGCCCAGACTTTGGAGTAAGCTTTTCGAGGCTCTCGGGTTGCGCCGCGCGTCAGCCAACGTGGCGCCGCGCGGCCCTGCTTTTTGAGCGCGTGTGACGCACCGGCGACACACCTCGGCCATGGCATGCCGGGTAGGCCGAATTCGTCGTGAGCGGGCCCCGCTCGCGCATTTTTGCCACGAAGACGCCCCCAAGAGTGCGGAATGAGCGGGGACAACCGGGGCAGCATCGGCCAAAACCGGCCGGTCCGGTCTCCGCCGAATCCTTGGCGCTGAACCGGGTTGGCTTGTAGGATCGGAGGGCACGCGGCGCTGATTCTCGCAGTGCCTCGTCCACCTCGCCTTGAAATCGGCCGGGCCTCGCGCTCGACGACGGCACCACCCGTTGACGACAACGGAGACGTCGCCAGCCGGGCCGGCTCACGGAAGCGGATCGCGCATGCTTGACCCCGGAAAGATCAATGTCGGCGCCGAGGATGCCGCTGCCCGGCGGTCACTGAGTATCGCGTTCGGCCTGGAGCGCATCGGCCTATTCCCGATGAAGGCGCCGATCCTGTCCTGCATCATTCTGGTGGCGCTGTGCATCGGCGCCTTTTTCGGCGTGCAGCGGATCAAGATCGACGATTCGCTCAGTCAGCTGTTCCGTTCCAATACCCGCGAATATCACCAGTACGAGGAGGTGACCAAGCGCTTCCCGTCGACCGAATTCGATGTGCTGGTGGTGGTCGAGGGCAAGGCCCTGCTGGCCCGTGAAAATCTCGAAAAGTTGCGCGACCTGGTCACCGATCTGCAGCTCATCGATGGTACCCGTGGCATCATCTCGCTGTTCTCGGCCCGTCAGGCGCCGGCGCCGGGACAGTTTCCGGCGCCGCTATTCCCCGAGACCCTGCCGGAAGGCAGGGCCTACGGCCAGTTCATCGACACGGTGAAGACCAATGAGATCATTCGCGGCAAGCTGCTGTCGGAAGATGGTACGTTGGCCCTGATCGTGCTGTCGCTCGAACCCTCGGTGGTGTCGAGCAACGGGCTGAAGGCCACGGTCGGCGAGATTCGCAAGACCATGAAGGAGGATCTCGGCGATACCGGGCTGTCGGTCGAACTTTCCGGCGTGCCGGTGATGCAGCTCGAGATCCGCAATGCGGTGGAGCGCGACGGTCTGATCTACAATGTCGCCGGCGTGCTTGCCGGCTGCATCATCGCGATCCTGTTCTTCCGCAAGGTCTCCTTCATGGTGGTGGCGGCGTTTCCGCCTCTGCTCGCCATCCTGCTGGCGCTGGGAGGCCTCGGCTGGGCGAATTTCAGCCTCAACATGTTCCTCAACGTGATGACGCCGCTGATCATGGTGATCAGCTTTTCGGATTCCATGCAGCTCACCTTCGCCGCCCGCGACCGCCTGATCGCCGGCGAGGACAAGGTGACGGCCTTCAGCAACGCTGTTCGGGTGGTCGGACCGGCCTGTGTGCTGACCCATGCCACCGCCGGCATTTCCTTCCTGGCGCTGCAGTTCTCGAATTCGGACCTGATCCGCGCCTTCGGCGAGGCCGGGCTGGCTGCAACCGTCATCGCGCTGCTCGCGGTGCTGTCCTTCGTGCCGGTATTCGGCATCCTGTTCGTGCGCGGCGAACAGGAATTCGCCGCCAAGTTCAAGAGTGCCGACGTCGGCGTCAACGCGCTGCGTCGCTTCTGCGCCTGGATCGCCGTGCGCATGGTCGGTCGCCCGGCGCTGTTCAGCGCCATTGCCTTGGCCGTGGTCGGCGGCCTCGCCTTGATCTATGCCCATCTCGAGCCGCGTTATCGTCTCGCCGACCAGGTCCCCGACAAGCAGAAGGCTGTCGCCGCCAGCAGCCGGCTCGACGCCAAGCTGACTGGCGCCAACCCGATCGACATCCTGATTGAATTCCCCAAGGGCGCTTCGCTCTTTGATCCCCAGACACTTTCGACCGTCGCCGACGTCCACGCCCTGGTGGAGAAGCAGGCCGGTGTCGGCAATGTCTGGTCGTTGGAAACGCTGCGGCGCTGGCTGGCGGAGAAGGCCGGCGCCCATGACGTCGCCACCCTCAAGGAATATGTCGACGTCATTCCCGACCATCTGAAGCGGCGCTTCATCTCCGCCGAGCAGGATGCCGTGGTGGTCTCGGCGCGGGTGCCTGATCTCGATTCCAGCCAGATCCTCCCGGTGGTCGAGGGTCTCGACAAGGCCATGGATGCGGTGCGGGCCAAGCATCCCGGCTACGAAATCGCCGTGACCGGCTTGTCGGCGATTGCGGCGCGCAACAGCGCCAACATGATCGAAAAGCTCAATTCCGGTCTGACCATCGAGTTCGTCTTCGTCGCCGTCTTCATCGGTCTCGCCTTCCGTTCTGCGACAGTGATGTTCTCCAGCATCCTGCCCGGCATCTTTCCGGTAGTCGCGTCGGGCACGGTGCTGTGGGCTATGGGCGAGGGCCTCCAGTTCGCCAGCGTGGTCGCGCTCACGGTGTCCTTCGGCCTCGGCCTTAGCGCGACCATTCACTTCCTCAACCGTCTGCGGCTGGAGAGTGCACCCGGCTCCGATCCGGGCATCGCGGTCGAGCGCGCCACGGTGCTGGTCGGGCCGGCGCTGATCCTGACCACGGTGGTGCTGGCCTGCGGTCTCGGGGTGATGGTGTTCTCGGATCTACCCTCGCTGCGGCTGTTCGGCTGGCTCAGCGCCTTCTCGATGATCGCCGCGCTTGTCGCCGATCTCTTCATCCTGCGTCCGACCGCCATGTTCCTGGTCGGCCTCTCGCAGATGGTGCGTGGTCTGTGGCGCGGACCGGCGAAGACAGGCGTGTGAGGGAGGGGCAGATTTTTCAGGTGTCCGCCGACTTGGCTTTTCAGAACGAGGAGGCCGGGAAGCCGTCGTTCAAAGCCGAACGGCGGCCCCAGGGGCCGCCGTGTCGTTACCAAACTGTCAAAATCAAGCGCTCAGCGCGCCAACGTGATCTGCACGCCCTTGAGCTGGGTATTCTGCGAACTGATGGCGATGGTCTGGCGGTTGCCCTTGGCGATCATCGATAGTTCGGCGGCGAAGCCGTTGGCGGTCACCAGCGCACTGAACTGGCCGTTGCCGGCGCGACCCTCGACGCCTCCGTTGATGTTGCGGCTGATCTCGCTCCAGGTCCCGGTCAGGTTGCCGCCGCGGCTGATGACGTCGCTGTTGAGGTCGAAGCGGTAGCTGTCGCTGGCACAGCGCAAGGCCTGTTGCAGGGAATTGCCCTGCGAGCCCACGGTGTAGTTCGCTTTGCAGCGGATGCGCTCGCTGCCCCCGTCAGCGACACGGATGGTGCCGCCGCCCGACCAGGCGCCATCGAGACCGGCGAAGGGACCACTCTGGGCGTGGCTCGCCGGGGCCATCAGCATCAGGCCGACGGCGACGCATGCCGCCTTGAAGATCAGCCAGTAAGACTTCGATACGAACGCGTTCATCGGATGTCCTGCAATCGCTTCTATGTCAGCCAATACGCGACCACCACTCCTCAGCTTTAGTCGCATCCGGCCGCCTGAGGTTCAGGTAACTACCGCACTATGCCACGCGAGCGGCCAAATCGAGGCCGCTGCGGGCTCCGCAGCATCCCGACAGAATAATCGCATCGCGTTGCGAAAGACTTAGGGCCGGGCCGCAGTGCTGCAAGTCTGGTCTGAAAAGAAAGACGTCGCAAAAGCCCCTTGAGGCCGGTGCCGGGCACGTGGCACTGCTCGTGGGGCAGGATAGGAGATGGGGAGGCGCGAAATGGTCGAGCCGGATTGGATCGCAGTGGATTGGGGCACCTCCAGCATGCGCGCCTGGGGCATCGCCATCGACGGATCAGTGCTGTTCTCGGTGGCCAGCGATCGCGGCATGGCGCGCCTCGCTCCGGGCGAATATCCGGCCGTGCTCACGGCGCTGGTCGCGGATCATCTCGAGAGCGCCGGGCCGCGGCGCGATGTGGTGATTTGCGGCATGGCCGGTGCCCGCCAGGGCTGGGCCGAGGCCCCTTATCTCGATGTGCCGGTGGCACTCGACGAACTCCTCGCCGGTGCGGTCGCGCCGGTGCCGGCCGTCGGACGCCTGTTGCCGCGCATCCTGCCCGGGCTTTGCCAGCGGCGCGCGGGCGCAGAGGACGTGATGCGCGGCGAAGAAACCCAGCTACTCGGACTGGCGACCCTCCTGCCGGACTTCGACGGGGTGGTGGCACTGCCCGGCACGCACTGCAAATGGGTGCGGCTAGCTGGCCGCCGTGTCGAGGGCTTCTCGTCGGCGATGACCGGCGAGATCTTCGAAATCCTGCGACTGCATTCGGTGCTGCGGCACTCGCTCGGCGGCGAGATCGATCCAGCAGAACGTTGGCGGGGCATTGCCGAGGGGCTTGCGGCGGGTGTCGCGGCGCCAGAGAAACTGCTGAGCCAGCTATTCCGGGTGCGCGCGGCGGCACTCCTCTCCGGCAAGACGCCATCCTGGTGTGCGGGGTATCTTTCAGGTCTGCTGGTCGGCGCCGATATCGGGGGCCAGCAGTCTGCGCTGGCGGGAATGCCGGTGGCGCTGATCGGCGCGCCGGAATTGTCGCGGCTCTACGCCGAAGGCCTGAAGCTGATCGGTGGGACCGCGCAGATCGTCGACGCCAGCGCCGCGGTGCTGGCAGGGTTGACGGCGGCGCGGCGGGCTGCGACGTGAAACACGCCAGCTGATCGCCCGCGTTGGCCAGTGCGGTGGATCTGACGCTCGTATCAGCATTGCCGCGAATTCGTCGTACGCGCGTCAGATCCAAAACCGCATTAGAATCATAATGATGCTAGTGTGGCGTCTCGCAATTGCCTATGCCCTTTGCGGCAAGCCCCTGTAGGCAATTGCGAGACATAAGCCGCACTAGCTTTTTGATTTTGCTAGTGTCCTGATGTCTCCGAATTACCGTGCGAGGGTGAGGCAAATGAAGCGGTAATTCGGAGACAGGACACTAGTGTCCCCTTGTTTCCAACGTTCGTATGAGCGCCTGCTGCAAATGGGATACGAACGTTGGAAACGCCACACTAGGGAATTGCCGCCAGGGATCGTTTCGGGGAATCGTCATGACCGGCCATCGTCGTCTCGTCGCCATCCTGCGCGGTATCTCGTCCGCCGAAATCGTGCCGGCCTGCGAGGAATTGGTCGCGGCCGGCATCACCATGATCGAGGTGCCGCTGAATTCGCCGCGGCCGCTGGAGAGCATCGCCTTGGCGGCGCGCAGCATGACCGGACGGGCGGCGATCGGTGCTGGCACGGTGCTGGAGCCGGCCGAGGTTGAGGCGGTCGCCGCAGCAGGCGGCAGCTTTGTCGTGTCGCCGGATTGCCACGACGAGGTGGTGCGGCGAACGCTGGCGCTCGGGCTGAAGTCCTATCCCGGGGTGATGACGCCAAGCGAAGCCTTCCGCGCGATCCGTCTCGGCGCTACGGCGTTGAAGCTCTTCCCCGCCGAAATTCTCGGCGCCGCCGGAGTTCGCGCCATCAAGGCAGTGCTGCCGCGCCAGATGCCGCTTTACGCGGTCGGCGGCGCCGTACCGGGCAATTTCGCGGATTTCGCCGCGGCCGGCTGTCATGGCTTCGGCCTCGGCAGCTTCCTCTATAAGCCGGGCGTCACGGTGGCGCAGATCGGCGCCGCCGCCCGCGCCTCGGTCGAGGCCTATGATGCCATCAGCTTCCCGGACGAGCCGCGGCCGGAGTGAGTGTGTTGACCGTGCGCGGCGCGCAGGGCCGGGCACGACGATCTGAATGAGTGGCAGCCGAAGAGCTTGGGTCCCCAGCTCCTGATCATATCAATACGTCGCCCGCCCGCCCGAGATGTCGAAGACCGCGCCGGTGGTGAAGGCGCATTCCTCCGATGCCATCCACGCCACCATGGCGGCGAGTTCCTCGACCAGCACGAAACGGCCGCGTGGAATCTTCGACAGCATGAAGTCGATATGCGACTGGGTCATCTGGTCGAAGATCGCGGTGCGCGCCGCCGCCGGCGTCACCGCATTGACGGCGATCGGCGTGGCGGCGAGCTCCTTGCCGAGCGACTTGGTCAGCGCGATCACGCCCGCTTTCGAAGCGGAGTAGTGCGCCGCGTTAGGGTTGCCCTCCTTGCCGGCGATCGAGGCGATGTTGATGATGCGGCCGTAATCCTGCTTGATCATCACCGGCACGATCGCCTTGCAGCACAGGAACGGGCCGTCGAGATTGATGCGCATCACCTTGCGCCACTCGTCGACCTCGGTCTCCCACACCGTGCGATTGATGCCGGCGATACCGGCGTTGTTGACGAGGATGTCGATGCGGCCGAACGCGGCGAGGGTCTCCTCGCGCGCCGCTTCGATGGCGGCAAAATCGGCAATGTCCGCATGCACCGGCAACACCGCATCTCCGATCTCCTGGGCGGTCTTGTCCATCAGATTGCGGTCGAGGTCCCAGATTGCCACCTTGGCGCCGGATGCGACGAAGCGCTCGGTGATGGCGCGGCCAAAACCCTGGGCGCCGCCGGTGACCACGGCGCAACGACCCTTCAGATCGATGTCATTCACGTTCGTTCCTCCTTGCGTCCGGGGCAAGCCGGTGACGGATCAAAGCGTCCAGCCGCCGTCGATGATGTGGGCCACGCCGGTGGTGAAGGCGCTTTCGTCGCTGGCGAGATAGAGCGCGAGCGCCGCGATCTCCTCGGCGGTGCCGAGCCGGCCCATGGGCTGACGGCTGATGAACATTTCGCGACCGCCCGGCCCGGCCGCCGCGGCGCGGCCGAGCATCGAGGGGGTTTCGATCGTGCCGGGGCAGATGCAGTTGCACCGGATGCCCTTGGCAATGAAGTCGACCGCGATGGCGCGGGTCAGTCCCGCCACCGCCGCCTTGGTGGCGCTGTAGACGTAACGGTTGGGCGCTGCCTTGGTGACCCCGGCAGCCGAGGCGATGTTGACGATGCTGCCGCCTCCGCCCGTCAGCATTGCCGGCAGGAAGGCGCGCAGGATGCGGTGCATCGACTTGACGTTCAGATCGAAGGAGAAGTCCCAGTCCGCCTCGGAGCAGTCCAGGATGGTGCCGTTGTGGACAAAACCGGCGGCATTGAGCAGCACATCCACCTTGCCGACCCTGGCGGCCATGGCGTCAACCGCGGCGGTGTCACGGACATCGAGGCGGGCGACTTCGGCAATGCCTTCGCTCTTGAGCGAGGCGAGGGCCTCCTCGTCGATGTCGGTTGCGAAGACGGTGGCGCCCTCGCGGGTGAAGGCGATGGCCGAGGCGCGGCCGATGCCGGCGGCGGCGGCGGTGACGAAGGCGCGCTTGCCCTTGAGGCGATCTGACATGGACTTAATCTTCTCCCTGGGAATCCGGCCCATGAGACGCCGTCGTGGACCGTGACGGCGGCCTGGACCGGTCTTGATGCGAGCTGGTCATCGCACCCACGCTCGAGCTCACGAGCCTCGAAGGATGAGCCGCCCGCCGCTGAGGGCCACGTCGTCCTTCGAGGCCCGGCTCCGCCGGGTGCCTCGGGACGACGTGAAGCGGATCGGGCGGGCCATTCCGTCCGCCGGCGCGCTCAATGGTTGTCGCGGGCGACGCCAAAGTGGCCGGCGATGTCCTGGTAGCGGGTGGCGAGTTCCATGCACGCTCCGGTGGCATGCTGGCCCACGGTGTTGCGATAGAGTTCCTGCCACGGCGTCTGGTTCTCCGGGTGGCCGAAGCCGCCTTTGGCCTTGAGCGCGGCGCGGCGTTCGGCAAGCTCGGCGTCGCTGATCAGGAGATTGGCCTCGCCTTTGTTGAGGTCGATGCGGACGCGGTCGCCGGTCTTGAGCAGCGCGAGGCCGCCATCGGCCGCCGCCTCCGGCGAGGCGTTGAGAATCGAGGGCGAACCGGACGTGCCGGATTGCCGGCCATCGCCGATGCAGGGCAGGGCGTGAATGCCGCGTTTGATCAGTGCCGCCGGCGGCTGCATGTTGACCACCTCGGCGCCCCCGGGGTAGCCGATCGGGCCGACGCCTCGGATGAAGAGCATGCAGTTTTCATCGATATCGAGCGACGGATCGTCGATGCGGTGGTGATAGTCCTCCGGGCCCTCGAAAACGATGGCTCGGCCCTCGAAGGCATTGGGCTCCTTGGCGTTGGACAGATAGCGGTCACGGAACTCTTTGGAGATCACGCTGGTCTTCATGATCGCGGAATCGAACAGGTTGCCGCGCAGCACCAGGAAGCCGGCGTCATTCACCAGCGGCTTGTCGTAGCTCCAGATCACGTCGCCGTCGGGCAGAGCGGCGTCCTGGCAATTTTCGCCGATGCCCTTGCCGGTCACCGTCAGTGCGTCGGCATGAATACGCTTGTGCTTCATCAGCTCGCGCACCACTGCCGGCACGCCGCCGGCGCGGTGATATTCTTCGCCGAGATAGACGCCGGCCGGCTGCAGATTGACCAGCAGCGGTACGTCATGGCCCACCGTCTGCCAGTCCTCGATAGTGAGCTCGACGCCGATATGGCGAGCCAGCGCATTGAGGTGGATCGGCGCATTGGTCGAGCCGCCGATGGCGGAATTGACCACGATGGCGTTCTCGAAGGCCTTGCGGGTGAGGATGTCGGACGGCTTGAGATCGTCCCAGACCATCTCGACGATGCGCTTGCCGGTCTCGTAGGCGATCTGGCCGCGCTCGCGATAGGGCGCCGGGATGGCGGCGCAGCCCGGTAGCGACATGCCGAGCGCCTCCGCCAGCGAATTCATGGTGGAGGCGGTGCCCATGGTGTTGCAGTGGCCGACGGAGGGCGCCGAGGACGCCACGATCTGCATGAATTCCTCATAGCCGATCTCGCCGGCGGCGAGGCGCTCCCGCGACTTCCAGACCACGGTTCCCGAACCGGTGCGTTCGCCGTTGAACCAGCCGTTCAGCATCGGCCCGCCGGACAGGACGATGGCCGGCAGGTTGACGGTCGCCGCGGCCATCAGGCAGGCCGGCGTGGTCTTGTCGCAACCGGTGGTCAGCACCACCCCGTCGAGCGGGTACCCGAACAGGACCTCGACCAGACCGAGATAGGCGAGATTGCGGTCGAGCGCCGCGGTCGGCCGCTTGCCGGTCTCCTGGATGGGGTGGGTGGGAAATTCCATGGCGATGCCGCCGGCGGCGCGGATGCCCTCCCGAACCCGGTGGGCGAGTTCGATGTGGTGGCGGTTGCAGGGCGACAGGTCATTGCCGGTCTGGGCGATCCCGATGATCGGCTTGCCGGACTGGAGTTCCTCGCGCGTCAGCCCGTAATTGAGATAGCGTTCCAGGTAGAGCGCGGTCATTCCGGGATTGGTCGGATCGTTGAACCAGCGCTCGGACCGCAGCGTGCGTTTTTTTGAGGCAGTAGCCGGCGTCGTCATCGTTTCTCCCGCAGTGCACACGTCGTTTTTTAAGATGCTGGATGTTCGCATTTCGATTTTGTCTTCGCAACGCTTGCCAGCGGGCGCGCTTTAGACTTTTATCGAGCTGCGCGAAAGCGATATTCGGGCATGCTAGCCATCGGTTCGGATGCCGGACGGATCGGATCGAATGCGGTTGGTGCTGCACCTTCCGAACGGGATAGCTATCTGAAGTCGTATTTTCGCCAAGCAAACAAGAACGACACCACAAACAAAACAAGCAAATAACAATAGGTCAGAACAGCTCGCGGCGACGTCGGCTTCCGTCACGCCTCGCCTGGACCAATTGGAGGAAATGAATGGCGCCAGTGCAGATTCACGACGTTCGCAAGTCGTTTGCCGGATTCGAAGTCCTTCACGGGGTCTCGATTCCGATCGAGGACGGCGAGTTCGTCGTGTTGGTCGGGCCGTCGGGCTGCGGCAAATCGACCCTGCTGCGCATGCTGGCGGGGCTGGAAAACATCACCTCGGGCACGATTTCGATCGGCGAGCGGGTGGTCAACAACGTCCATCCCAAAGAGCGCGACATCGCCATGGTGTTTCAGAATTACGCGCTCTACCCGCACATGACCGTCAGCGACAACATGGCCTTCTCCATGAAGCTGCGCGGCGCGCCCAAGGGCGAGATCGAGACGCGGGTGGCGAAGGCCGCCGACATCCTCGGGCTCAAGCCGCTGCTCGACCGCTATCCGCGCCAGCTGTCCGGCGGCCAGCGCCAGCGTGTCGCCATGGGGCGGGCCATCGTTCGCGATCCGCAGGTCTTCCTGTTCGACGAGCCGTTGTCGAACCTCGACGCCAAGCTGCGCGTCGCCATGCGCACCGAGATCAAGGAACTGCACCAGCGACTGAAGACGACGACGGTTTACGTCACCCATGACCAGATCGAGGCCATGACCATGGCCGACAAGATCGTGGTGATGCACGACGGCATCATCGAGCAGATGGGCGCCCCGCTCGAGCTCTATGACAGGCCGGCCAACCAGTTCGTCGCGGGCTTCATCGGTTCGCCGGCGATGAATTTCATCGATGGCAAGGTGGTCGGCGGCGCGACGCCGGCGGTCGAGACCGCCAACGGCACCCGCCTGCCGCTCGCCACCGCGCCTGCCGCCTCCGAGGGCAAGCCGGTGGTCTACGGCATCCGCCCCGAGCATCTCGAACTCGCCGACGACGGCGTCCTGGCCGAGGTGGTGGTGGTCGAGCCGACAGGCTCGGAGACGCAGGTGGTCGCGCGTATCGGCAATCAGGACATCATCTCGGTGTTCCGCGAGCGCCAGCATGTGGGGCCGGGCGAGAATATCCGCTTGCGGCCGCGCATCAGCGCCGTCCATCTGTTCGACAAGGAGAGCGGCAAGCGCCTCTGAGATCGGATGCGCGCCGATGTCTCGCAACGACGGCTCTCGGAACGCCCTTGAGGTCGTGGTCGAGGCCGGTCGTTGCGGCCGTTTCTGACTGCAACGCCGGACATCATCAACGATCCGGACACTGGAGGATACCTAGGATGACCGATTTTATCCCGAGCCGGCGTTCCCTGCTGCTGGGCGGCGCCGCCGCAGCAGCCGGCCTCACGACGATGTCCGCCGACCAGTTGTTCGGCTTCGCCAAGGCGTGGGCGCAGGCCGCACAGTGGAAGCCGGAGGCCGGCGCCAAGATCAACCTGCTGCGCTGGAAGCGCTTCGTCGAGGCCGAGGACGTCGCGTTCATGGCGATGGTCGAGGCCTTCAAGAAGGCGACCGGAGTAGAGGTCAGCGTCTCCAATGAATCCTACGACGACGTTCAGCCGAAAGCCTCGGTGGCGGCCAATACCGGGCAGGGGCTCGACATGGTGTGGGGCCTCTATTCGCTGCCGCATCTGTTTCCCGACAAGTGCCTCGATGTGACCGACGTCGCCGACTACCTCGGCAAGAAATATGGTGGCTGGACGCCGTCGGCCGAGGCCTACGGCAAGACCGGCGACAAATGGATCTGCATTCCCGTCGCCACCACCGGTTCGCTGATGAACTACCGCATCTCGGCGATGGAGAAGGCCGGCTTCAAGGAGTTCCCCAAGGACACTGCCGGCTTCCTCGAGCTCTGCAAGGCGCTGAAGAAGAACAACACCCCGGCCGGCATGGCGCTCGGCCACGCTTCGGGCGACGCCAACGGCTGGGTGCACTGGGCGCTGTGGGCTTTCGGCGGCAATCTCGTCGATCGCGACAACAAGGTGGTGATCAATTCGCCGGAGACCGCCAAGGCACTTGAATACGTCAAGCCGCTCTACGACACCTTCATTCCCGGCACCGCGTCGTGGAACGACTCGTCGAACAACAAGGCATTTCTCGCCGGCGAGCTCTACTGCACCAACAACGGTATCTCGATCTATGTCACCGCGAAGAAGGAGAACAAGGCGATCGCGGAGGACATGAATCACGCCTATATGCCGGTCGGCCCGATCGGCCGGCCGACTGAGCTGCATCTCGCCTTCCCGATCCTGACGTTCAAATTCACGAAGTATCCGCAGGCCTGCAAGGCGTTCTCCGCCTTCATGCAGGAAGCGCCGCAGTTCAATCCCTGGATCGAGGCTGCCCAGGGGTATCTGTCGCCCTTCCTGCTGGACTACGACAAGAACCCGATCTGGACCTCGGATCCGAAGGTGACACCTTATCGCGATGTCGCCAAGCGCACCCTGACGCCGGCCGGCCTCGGCACGCTCGGGGAAAAGGCTGCGGCGGCAGTCGCCGACTTCATCGTCGTCGACATGTTCGCCAATTACTGCACAGGACGTGAGGACCTGAAGGGGTCGATCGCCAATGCCGAGCGCCAGGCGAAGCGCATCTATCGCTAAGAATTGAAGCCGCCGGCGCGGAACAATCCGCGTCGGCGGGCGGTTTCTTTACGATCAAGTATCGCATTCGGAGTTGTTCGCCCTATGGCCGTTCTCGAAGTCATGCCTGCATCCCGCCAAGGCTCGTCCGGGCTGCAGCATGCCTGGCAGCGGTTGCGCTCCAACCGCAACTGGCTGTCGTTCTGGTTCATGCTGCCAGCGGCGGGCTTCCTGATCCTGTTCCTTGCCTATCCGCTCGGCCTCGGCCTGTGGCTCAGCCTGACCGATGCCCGCATCGGGCGGGGCGGCGAATTCATCGGTCTGGAGAATTACGAGTGGTTGTGGGACGACAGCGTCTTCTGGCTGTCGGTATTCAACACCCTTCTCTATACGATCGTCGCCAGCGCCATCAAATTCGCCGTCGGGCTCTATCTCGCGCTGCTGCTCAACCGCCACATGCCGTTCAAGGCGATGATCCGGGCCGCGGTGCTGATCCCGTTCATCGTGCCGACCGTGCTGTCGGCAATCGCCTTCTGGTGGATCTACGACGCCCAGTTCTCGATCATCTCCTGGTCGCTGCGCAAGATGCACATCATCACCGAGAACATCAACTTCCTCGGGGACGGCAACTGGGCGCGCGGCAGCGTCATCTTCGCCAATATCTGGCGCGGCGTTCCCTTCGTTGCGATCACGCTGCTGGCCGGCCTGCAGACGGTGTCACCTTCGCTCTACGAGGCGGCGACGCTCGACGGCGCGACGGCCTGGCAGCGCTTCCGCTATATCACCTACCCGCTGCTCACCCCGATCATTGCCGTGGTGATGACTTTCTCGGTCCTCTTCACCTTCACCGATTTTCAGCTGATCTGGGCCATGACCCGCGGCGGCCCGGTGAACGCGACGCACCTGATGGCGACGCTGAGCTACCAGCGCGCGATTCTTTCCGGCCGGCTCGGGGAGGGCGCGGCCATCGCCACGGCGATGATCCCGTTCCTGCTTGCCGCGATCGCCGTATCGTGGTTCGGGCTGCAGCAGCGCAAGTGGCAGCAGGGTGGAAACAACAATGACTGAAACCGCCGCCGGACATATCGTCGAGGGCCGCCCCGCGATCGACAACGCTGAAGGCATGTCCTACCTGGAGTCGCTGCCGTCGCGGCTGATCACGCTCTATTTGCCGCTCGGCATCATCCTGGTGATCCTGCTGTTTCCGTTCTACTGGATGGCGCTTACGGCGATCAAACCCGATGCCCAGCTGATCGATATGGACACCTACAACCCGTTCTGGGTCGTCCACCCGACGCTCAAGCACATCAGCAAGCTGCTGTTCGAGACGGAGTACCCGCGCTGGCTGTGGAATACGATGTATGTCGCCACCGGTGCCACGGTCATCTCCATCGCCGCCAGCGTGCTTGCCGCCTATTCCATCGTCCGCCTGCAGTTCAAGGGCGCTCGAGTGGTCGGCGCGGCGATCTTCTTCGCCTATCTGGTTCCGCCATCGATCCTCTTCATTCCGATGGCGACGGTGATCCAGGCTTACGGGCTGTTCGATTCGCCGCTGGCGCTGATCCTCGTCTATCCAACGCTGCTGATCCCGTTCTCGACCTGGCTGCTGATGGGCTACTTCAAGACCATCCCCTTCGAGCTCGAGGAGTGCGCCCTGATCGATGGTGCCAGCCGCTGGCAGATCCTGGTCAAGATCATCCTGCCGCTGGCGGTGCCGGGCCTGATCTCGGCCTTCATCTTCTCCTTCACCCTGTGCTGGAACGAATTCATTTACGCGCTGACGCTGTTGTCCTCGACGCCGAACAAGACGGTGCCGGTGGCGATCGTCAACGAATTCGTCGATGGCGACATCTATCGCTGGGGTGCGCTGATGGCGGGAGCGCTGGTCGGTTCGCTGCCGCTGGTCATCCTTTACGCCTTCTTTGTCGAACACTATGTGTCGGCGATGACCGGAGCGGTGAAGGAATAGCGGGTTCAGCACCGGTCGTGCGGTGGATTCGACGCGCATGGCAGCTTTGCGCTGCGTCCGTCGTACGAGCACCAAATCCAAAACCGGACTACAGTCTCAACCATGCCGGTGGCGTTAGAACCGGGACACCAGGACGCAAAAGGGCAGGACCTTGCATATTCTCATTCTCGGCGCGGCCGGCATGGTCGGTCGCAAGCTTACCGAACGATTGGTGCGTGACGGGCGTCTCGGCGACGCGGCGATTACCAAGCTGACGCTGCAGGACGTCGTGGCCCCGGCCAAGCCGTCGGGCGCGGCCATGCCCGTCGACTGCATCACCTGCGATTTCGCCGAGCCCGGCGCCGCGGCACCGCTGGTCGTCGGCCGGCCGGATACCATCTTCCACCTCGCGGCGATCGTCTCCGGCGAGGCCGAGGCCGATTTCGACAAGGGCTACCGTATCAATCTCGACGGCACGAGGCAGTTGCTCGAGGCGATCCGCGCCGTCGGCGGCGGCTACAGGCCGCGGATGGTCTTTACCTCGTCGATCGCGGTGTTCGGTGCACCCTTCCACGAAAAGATCGAGGATGAATTCTTCCATACCCCGCTCACCAGCTACGGCACCCAGAAGGCGATCTGCGAACTTCTGATTACCGATTTTTCGCGGCGTGGCTTCCTCGACGGCATTTCGATCCGTCTGCCGACGGTCTGCGTGCGGCCAGGCCGGCCCAACAAGGCGGCGTCAGGCTTCTTTTCCAACATCATCCGCGAGCCGCTCAACGGCGAGGAAGCCGTGCTGCCGGTCGCGGAGGACGTCCGCCATTGGCACGCGACGCCGCGCTCCACTGTCGGATTCCTGCTCCATGCCGGAACCATGGACCTCGTCCAAATGGGTTGGCGCCGCGGCCTCACCATGCCGGGCCTGTCCTGCACGGTGGGCGAGCAGATTGCTGCGCTCGCACGGGTCGCCGGGTCCAAGGTCGCCGCGCGCGTCCGCCGCGAGCCCGATCCCACGATCATCGGTATCGTCGCCGGCTGGCCACGCGATTTCTCCCCGGTGCGCGCCCGCGAACTCGGCTTCACCACCATTGAGAAGACGTTCGATGACATCATCCGCATTCATATCGAGGATGAACTGCAAGGCCGCTTTGTCAGCTGAGGCCGCGCCGGATGACGCCCACCTTGTGTCGATATCGGCTTGGCTGGCTTCGTCGCCGCTTCGGCGCTGACGACTTGGCGCGACGGCATCAGTCGGCATCGGTGCGCGGCTTCAATCCGACATGAAGATCGCCTGCATCGGCGAATGCATGATCGAGCTGACCCCGGCTCCGGCTGGGCAGCTGCAGCGTGGCTATGGCGGCGATACATTGAACACTGCGATCTATTTTGCCCGCCTCGGCACCGAGGTCGATTATGTCACCGCCCTCGGCGACGACGTCTGGAGCGGGGGGATGGTCGCAGCCTGGACGGCGGAGGGTGTCGGCACCCGGCATGTCGCCCGCATTCCGGGCAAATTGCCCGGGCTCTATATCATTGAGACAGCGGCCGATGGCGAACGGCGCTTTCATTACTGGCGCGACAGTTCGGCCGCACGCGCCCTGCTCGATCTGCCGGGCAGTGCGGCCATGCTGGCAGACCTCTCGGCTTACGACCTCATCTATCTCTCCGGGATTACGCTGTCGCTTTATGATGCCGGTGGCCGGGCTCGCCTGCTCGCGGCACTGGCTGCGGCGCGGCAGGCCGGTACCCGCGTGGCCTTCGATACCAATTTCAGGCCGCGCAACTGGCCGGATCGCGCGGCGGCGCAGATGGCCTATGGCGAAGCGTTTGCGGTGAGCGACATCGTGCTTGCCTCGATCGAGGATCTCGATCTGCTCTACGGCGGCGGAGAGGGAAACAAGGCGGCGGATCGTCTCGTGGTCGGAGAATTGGTGCTCAAGCTGCACGAGCCGGCGTGTCGCGTGCGGCTTCCTGGTTTCGACACGGTCGTCACGGCGACGCCGGTCGAGCGGGTGGTCGATACCACGGCGGCGGGCGACAGTTTTGCCGCGGCCTATCTCGCGGCACGGCTCGGTGGTGCCGACCCCGTCGTCGCCGCCACTGCCGGTCACCGGCTTGCCGGCATCGTGGTCGGTCATCGCGGGGCGATCATTCCCCGCCCCGCGATGCCGGCCGACCTCGCAGGTCCGCGAGACCAGGAAAAGGAGGTCTCGTCATGACCACGATTCATAGCGACCGCGGTCCGCTGCTGCCATTGCTGAAAGCGGCGCGGGTCATTCCCGTGATTACCCTTGAGCGTGTCGAGGATGCGGTGCCGCTCGCTCGCGCATTGGTCCTCGGCGGCATCAGGACGCTGGAAGTGACGCTGCGCACCGCCGCGGCGCTCGAGGCGGCGCAAGCGATCATGGCGGAGGTGCCGGAGGCCATCGTCGGTCTTGGTACCGTGCTCGACGCCGCCGCGTCCAACGGGTTGCCTTTCGTCCCCGGCATCGCCACGGCAGGCGGAACTGATGGCGGCGCTGGCGCGCGGCTTTGACATCTTCAAGTTCTTTCCAGCCCGCGAGGCTGGCGGTATCGCGGCGCTGCGGGCGCTTGCCGGCCCGTTCCCGCAGGCGTGGTTTTCTGCCCGACCGGCGGCATCAATGCGGGCAACGCCGCCGACTGGTTTGCCGAGGCCAATGTGGCGGCGGTGGGCGGCTCCTGGCTGTGTCCCGCGGCCGAAATCCGTGCCGGAAACTGGGCAGCGATCGAGCAGCTCGCCCGTGCCGCGAGCGGGCTCTAGTGTGGCGTCTCGCAATTGCCTACCGCCTTTGCGGCAAGCCCCTCGTAGGCAATTGCGAGACATAAGCCACACTAGCACTTTGATTTTGCTAGTGTCCCGTTTCCAACGTTCGTATCCCATTGCAGCAGGCTGCTCGTACGAACGTTGGAAACAAGGGGACACTAGTGTCCTGACTCTCAATTGCCTTGCAATAACTCACGCTGCCTCGATTTTGTCGAGGGCGGCGCGGGCGCGGTTGATTTTTTCGAGGATGGCCGCGCCCTCGGCCCTCCACGTGTAGGGCTTCGGGGCGGCATTGCGATCGGAGAGATAGGCTTCGATGTCGCGGACGAGTTCGCCGATGGAAGCGAAGCTGCCCGAGCGTATCACGTCGGCGGTTAAATCAGCGAAGAAGCGTTCGACGAGGTTCATCCAGGACGAAGATGTCGGCGTGAAGTGCGACTTGAAGCGCGGGTGACGGGCGAGCCAAGCCTTGACCTTTGGATGCTTATGCGTGGCATAGTTGTCCTGGATCAGATGGATGTCGAGTTCCTCGGGCGTTTCGCGATTGATCTGTTTCAGGAACCTGAGCCATTCGATGTGAGTGTGACGCGCCTCGGTGCGCGCGATCAACTTGCCTTTCATCGCATCGAGGGCAGCAAACAACGTAATCGTGCCATGCCGGGTGTAATCGTGAGTCATTGTCCGGGGACGCTTCGGGGCAAGCGGCAAGCCAAGTTGAGTGCGTTCCAGAGCCTGGCATTGGCTCTTCTCGTCGCAGCATAACACCAGCGCCTTCGCTGGCGGATCGAGGTAGAGCCCGATCACGTCCCAGAACTTTTTCTCAAACTCCGGATCATTCGAGAGCTTGAACGTCTTTACAATGTGGGGCTTCAAGTCATTCTTTGACCAGATCCGCTGCACAGTACTGTGCGATACTCCGGCATGGCGGCCCATGCTGCGCACGCTCCAACGCTTGCGGTTCTTCGGCGGACGCGTGGCATCGGTGATGACACGCTCGATTTTCTTCTCTGTAATCGAGGGCTTGCGTCCGCGTCCGCCCTTGTCGTCGAGGCCGTCGAGCCCGTGTGCCTCGAACCGGCTGGACCATGTCGACACCGTTGGCATCGATGTATCCATCTGCTCGGCGACGAGCTCGATTTTCACCCCCTCCAGACGCAGCAGAATAATTTTTGCTCGAAAACGATCGCGATGCGCACTGGTCGGAGCATTGGCCCTCCGTTGGAGTTCAGCCCGTGTCTCCGCATCGGCGGTAAGTACCTTGACGGGACGCGCCATCCTCTCAGCTCCTGCTTGCCCGAAGCAACCAAGATTATTTAAACTGATTTGCGAGACGGAACACTAGCATCATTATGATTCTAGTGTGGTTTCGGATCTGACGCTCGTTCGAAGAACTCGCTGCAATACTGAAACGAGCGTCAGATCCACCACACTAGTGTCCTTATGTCTCCGAACGACCGTGCGAGCATGAGGCAAATGGAGCGGTAATTCGGAGACAGGACACTAGTCTGTTGAAATTAAACGGACACCAGCATCGTTATGATTCTGGCGCGGTTTTCGATCTGGCGCTCGCCCCTGAGCGCTCGATCAGGACGCGCGGACCGACGCCAGAAAGCTCTCGACCTCCGACCGAAGCAGACCGCTGTCAGCCGAAAGCGACTGCGCGGCCGCCAGAACCTGCGCCGTTGCCGAGCCGGTCTGCGTCGCACCGAGCTTCACGTCCGCAATGTTCGACGCCACCTGATTGGACCCATGCGACGCCTGCTGGACGTTGCGGGAGATCTCCCTTGTCGCCGCGCCTTGCTCTTCGATCGCCGCCGCGATCGCCGAGGAGATCTCCGCGAGCCTGTCGATGGTCCGCGATATGGCTGCGATGGCTGCGGCCGACTCCGCCGTTTCGCTCTGGATTCCCGAAATATGCTGTCCGATCTCACTGGTTGCGTTTGCGGTCTGGGTCGCCAGCGCCTTGACCTCCGATGCCACGACCGCAAATCCACGGCCGGATTCGCCGGCCCGGGCGGCCTCGATGGTGGCATTCAGGGCGAGAAGATTTGTCTGGCCCGCGATGGCATTGATCAATTCGACGACGTCGCCGATTCGGCTTGCTGCGCCTGACAGGGCGGTTACGCGATCATTGATGCGTAGCGCCTCTGCGACGGCTGCGGCCGCGATCCGGGCTGATTCCTGAACCTGACGGCTGATCTCGTCGATCGATGACGACAGTTCTTCCGTCGCCGATGCGACCGATTGGACGTTGACGGATGCCTCCTCGGAGCCCTGGGCGACGGTCGCGGCCAGTCTCTCCGAGTTGCTTGCCGTCGACGCCAATGATCGCGCGGACGATTCCAGCTTGGCGGAGGCTGAGGAAACCGTATGGACAATGTCGCCGATGGCTGACTCGAACGTCTCGGCGAGGCGCTGTGTGTCCGCCTTCCGCTGTGCCGCGGCCACGACGACATCCCGCGCCTTCTGCTCGACGTCGTTGCGGGCCTTGATCTCGGCGTTCTGCCGCACCATGCCGATGGCGCAGGCGAGTTCGCCGACCTCATCGGACCGATCTCGACCCGGAACAGTGGCGTTGAGATTGCCCGAAGCGATGTCGGTCACGGCGGACGTCAAGCGGACTACCGGACGGACAATGCCGAACACGATGGCGCCGATACCCAGGGCGATCACGAGGATCGCCACACCGCAGATTGTCCAGGTCAGATAGATGAACACGGAAATCCGCGCGGCCGCCGAGTTCTCGAGGTCGGCATCGTAGGCCTTGGCTCTATCGACGAGGTCGTCGATGATCGCTCGATGGCTGGCGTAGATGCCCGCGAGGCGGCTATAGGCCGATTTGGCCTGGGCGATATCCTGCCTTTCGAGCGCCGGCACCAGCTCTCGCTCGACGACGCTCCAGAACTGCCGGACCTGAGCCGCCGAATCCTGCGTCAGCCGGCTCTTGAGGTCAGGGCTGAGAGAAGAACTCTTCCAAAACGACTGCCGATCTTCGAAATCGCGACGCAGCTGCTCAAGGCGCCGCTTGTGCTCGGCCGACTTCGCCGGCTCCTGAACGGCGAGCGTCGCCTCGAGATAGCCCTCGACCACATACATCGGCGGCGGCAAAATGTCGGCCAACAGATCGGCGCCGAGCTTGATGTCGCCATAGAGCGGGCCGCCCACCCGCAACTGGCTGTTCGAATAGGCGCATATGCCGAGAATCGACAGAAGGGCGACGGTCGTAAACAGGCCGAACAGCAGCACCTTCGCCAGGAGAGACATACGCGGCCTCATCACGAATCCTTTGGTCGGCGTCGGAGACGCGTGCTCGCCTGACATTTGCTTCACGAGCTCGCGCCCGGGTGGGCAGCGAATGTCAAATCCGACAGTGCGGCAAGTGATGCGGTCATTCGAAGACAGGACACCAGTATAGTTATGATTCCAGTGCAGTTTTGGATCTGACGCGCGTACGACGAATTCGCTGCAGTGCTGATACGAGCGTCAGATCCACCGCACTCGCCGCTCTGTTGCGACGGCCTGTCGGCTTCTGAGGTAAAAGCCTTTAAGTTGGGTTAGCAAAAAATACACGCGGTGCAAGAAAATCGCTTCTGTGCAACTGATGATAATAGGTCCGGCCTCGCATGCGAGTTCACACGCCTTCGGCGGCATGCCGCTCGACTTGGCTAGTGTCCCGTCTCCGAATTACCGCTTCGTTTGCCTCACTTTCGCACGGTCATTCGGAGACATCGGGACACTAGCAAAATCAAAGCGCTAGTTTGGCTTATGTCTCGCAATTGCCTACGAGAGGGTTGCCGCGAAGGCGGTAGGCAATTGCGAGACGCCACACTAGTGCGGTGGATCTGACGCTCGTATCAGCACTGCAGCGAATTCGTCGTGCGCGCGTCAGATCCAAAACCACACTAGAATCATAGCGATGCTGGTGTCCCTTTGGTCCTAACGTTCGTACGAGCGCTCGCACGATCGGCGCTGTCGGCAGCCGCGCATGCTCGCCTGCCGGCCGAGTGGATCAGTCCGAGGTATCGGCAGGCTTCCAATCACGGTAATAGGTCGCCTGGATACTGGTGGTGAGCAGGCGGCCGTCCGGCGCCCACAGCTCGACCGACTGATCGCCGAAGCCGTTGCGGAAGACGCTGGCGCCGGCGCGCCCCAGCACCCAGTCGTTCTCGGCCACCATGTCTTGGGCGCCGCCGTGAAAATAAGTGGTCAGCGTCACCGTGCCGAACGGCACCAGGACGCCGAGGATGTGGAAGACGCGGCCGAAGAAGGCGTCCGACATGGAAACCAGCGATAGATAATCAAGTCGCCGCGGCTCGGCATCGCGCAGCCAGAGTAGCGTGTCGGCCGGTTGCGGCTCGCTCTGCGGTGTGGCGCCGAAGGCCGGGTTGCCGCCGACGAAGCGCATGTCGTAGCGGTCGATCCAGCTCGATCGGCTGAGCTTGTTCTCGAAGCGCGCCAGCGTCTGCGGCGCCGGCGCGTGCGGTATGCGCGCTACCGCGTGATTCCAGGTCGGTCGCCGGACGGCAAATACCGCAGTGGCGGTGGCCAGCGCCTCGCCATCCTGCTGACAGAGCTCCATGGTCCAGTGCTGGGTCGAGCGGTTGGTTTTTGCGGCCCTGATCGCAATCTGGAATTGCCCCTCGGCGATCGGCGCACAGTAGTTGACGGTCAACGCCAGGGGATCGCCGATGCGATCGGGATGGTCGAGCACGGCGCGCAGCAGCGTTGCGGCGGTGGCGCCGCCGAACGGGCCGATGAAGGCCCAGTAGTCGGGGGAGGTGTGCCCGCGCCAGTGTCCGTCATGCCAGGTGAGGCGTGTGGCGTTTTCGAGCGGATGAAGATCGTTCTCGCTCTGCGACATCATTTCAACCTCGATGAATGCAGCGAAATCTAGTGTCCTGTCTCCGAATTACCGTGCGAGGGTGAGGCAAATGAAGCGGTAATTCGGAGACAGGGCACTAGCGCGGCGGTGAGGTCGTGCAAAATTCCCGGCATGGAGAAAGAATTCCGGCTGCCGGCATAATCGCGCCGGCAGCCGCATGCTACGCCTTAGCCCGGGATCTGGTCGAGAAACCCGGTAACGCTGCGGATTCGCCCCGCTTCGGTGACGACGAAATCGGTGCCCTTGATCGGGCCATCGGCGCCACGAGGGCCAAGAGCCCACGAAAAGCGCAGATAAGCGCCGTGTCCGTCCGGCTTGCCGGTCAGGGCGAAGGAAAAATCGGGAAAACGCTGCTGCACGCCGGCGATCAGCGCGTCGATGCCTTCGCAGCCGGTGCCCTGCATCAGCGGGTCGGCATATTTCGCGTCTTCGGTCCATTGGCTGGAGAGCTTGGCGCGGCGACGCGTTGCATCGCGCTCGTTCCACAGTGCGATGTAGTTGTCGGCAATCCTCATGATGTCGAGAGCGTCGATCATCGTGGTTTCTCCTGTGTGTTGTATTGGGTTGTGCCGTCGAGGCGGTGCGAGCGTGACATCGGCAGTGGCGCCGATCGATTACGTGACAGGTAAGGGAAGGGAAATTCAGGCAGGCGCGAACGAGACGGCGTGATCGGCAGCAGGTTGAGCCTGCGGTACGGGCCATGATGGCTTGGCCATGCGCCCCGGGCGGCTTCCAGCCCTTTCTCGCAGATGTTAGGATTCGTCGGGCGACTGAAAACAACGTGTGTTGGCGCTGTCCGGGAGGGGAACGTTGCGGATGAAGTTAACGCCGGTGCCGCTCTTCGTCGACGAGATTTCGATCCGCCACAGCGGCTGGCGCGTGGTCGCCGTCTGCTTCGTCATGGCCGCCTTCGCCTGGGCCCTCGGCTTCTACGGCCAGGCCGTCTATCTTGCCGAGTTGCAGAAGCTCCATGGCTGGCCAGCCTCGACGATCACCGTCGCCACGACCTTCTTTTATCTCCTCAGTGCCGCGCTGGTGGTCTTTGTCGGCGACGTGATTCGTGCGCTCGGTCCCAGGCCATGCCTTGCGATCGCGTCGTCAGCTTCGGCATGGCATTCGCGTCCGTCGTCAGCGCCTTCGGTCCGGTGCTCTCCGGTTCCCTGCATGATCTGAGCGGTGGCTACGCGCTGCCGTTCGGGGTCTGTATCCTGCTCGAAATAGTCGCGGCGATCGGCATTCTGATCCGCGGTCGCCGCATCCCCGACGTCTAGTGCCCTGTCTCCGAATGACCGCTTCATTTGCCGCACGGTCGGACGGTCATCGCGCGAGCGATCCTGCTTGATGAGCCGAGGCGCACGGGCACGAGCGTGTTGAAATCCGCCGGCCGGCAGGTAAAGTCGCCGCGCGCACGCAAAGACTATCAAACGCGCGTTTAAAACAATCGTCGCGTCTCGGCGCGCGAGCAGGACATGCGAGGGGAAAACGCCATGGCCGATCTCGAACTCTTCCGTCAGGAAACCCGCGTCTGGCTCGAGGCCAATTGCCCGCCGGAAATGCGCCGGCCGATGACGCGGGAGGACGACACCTTCTGGGGCGGCCGCAATGCCCATTTTGCTTGCGAAGCTCAGCGGGTATGGTTCGAGCGCATGCGCGACAAGGGTTGGACCGTGCCGCATTGGCCGACCGAATATGGCGGCGGCGGTCTCGATGGCGAGGAAACCAAGATTCTGCGCCAGGAAATGGCGGCGATCGGTGCTCGCTTGCCGCTGGTCAGCTTCGGCATTTCGATGCTGGGGCCGGCGCTGCTGAAATACGGCACCGAGGCGCAGAAGCGCGAACACCTGCCCAAGATCACTGCAGGCCTGATCCGCTGGTGCCAGGGCTACTCTGAGCCCAATGCCGGATCGGATCTGGCGTCGCTGCAGACCCGTGCCGTGCTTGACGGCGACGATTTCATTATCAACGGCCAGAAGATCTGGACGTCCTATGCCAACTATGCCGACTGGATCTTCTGCCTGGTACGGACCGACACCGCGGCCAAAAAGCACGAAGGCATCAGCTTCATCCTGTTCGACATGACCACGCCCGGAGTCTCGACCAAGCCGATCCTGCTGATCTCGGGCAAGTCGCCGTTCTGCGAGACCTTCTTCGACAATGTCCGGGTGCCGCAGGCCAATGTGCTCGGACAGCTCAATCGCGGCTGGGACGTGGCGAAGTATCTTCTGCAGCACGAGCGCGCCATGATCAGCGGCATGGGCGAGCGGGCCGGCGGCCGGCCGCTCGGCCAGGTGGCGGCGGATTGCGTCGGCACCGACGTGGAGGGCCATCTCGACGACCCGGTGCTGCGCGGCCAGATCGCAATCTTTGATATCGACGAGGCGGCGCTCGGCTGTGCCGCCGAACGCGCCGTTGATCTCGCCAAGGCCGGTCTGGCGCATCCCGCCTTCTCGTCGGCGCTAAAATATTACGGCACCGAACTCAACAAGCGCCGCCACGAGATTCTGATGGCGGCCGGCGGCATCGAAGCCCTCGAATGGGAGAGCGAACGCTCGCGGGATGGTGAAGCGGCCCGCGCCTGGCTTCGCACCAAGGCCAATTCCATCGAGGGCGGCACCAGCGAGGTAATGCTCGGGATTATCGCCAAGCGCATCCTCGATCTGCCGGGTGCCTGATGCGCTGCGCTACGCGGATCTGACTGCACCTGCGACCCGTTTTCCTGCGACGATCGGACTCTTAGCAAATGGCTCTCGTCCTCACCGAAGAACAATCCATGCTGCGCGATAGCGCCCGCGGCCTGATCGGCGGCAAAGCGTCCGTGTCGCATCTGCGCCAGCTCCGCGACAGCCGCGACGCGACCGGCTTCTCCCGCGAATTGTGGAAGAGCTTCGCCGAAATGGGGTTTGCCGGGCTCCTGGTGCCCGAGGAGTTCGGCGGCAGCGCCCTCGGCTGCGTCGAAGCCGGAGTGATCATGGAGGAGATCGGGCGCACGTTGATGCCATCACCGTTCCTGTCGACCGCCGTGGTTGCCGCCTCGGCGCTGAGTCGCGGCGGTTCCAGGGCGCAGAAGTCCGAACATCTCGGCCGGATCGTCAGCGGCGACCTTGTCGCCGCGCTCGCCGTCGACGAAGGCCCGAAACACCGTCCGCTGCGCACCGCCATGGGGGCGATCCGCGCCGGCAACGGGTTCCGGCTCTCCGGTGCCAAGGGCATGGTCGTCGACGGCCATGTCGCTGATCTCTTGATTGTCGTAGCACGCACCTCCGGCGCACCAGGCGATGCCGCGGGCCTGACCCTGTTCCTGGTCGATCCCAAGGCCAAGGGTATCGAGGTCGAGCGCACCATCATGGTGGATGCCCACAACGCGGCGCGGGTCACCTTCGACAGCGTCGACGTCACCGCCGACAGCGTGCTCGGCGAGGTCGACCAGGGCGGGCGGCTGCTCGAAGGCGTGCTCAATGTCGGCCGTGGTGCGGTCGCCTCCGAGATGCTCGGCGCCGCCGAGGAGGCGTTCGGCCGGACCGTCGGCTATCTCAAGGAGCGCAAGCAATTCGGCAAATATATCGGCGAATTCCAGGCCCTGCAGCATCGGGCGGCCCATCTCTATTGCGAGGTCGAGCTGACGCGCGCCGCCGTGCTCAAAGCCCTGCAATGGCTCGACCAGGATTTCGACGCGGCCGGTCCCGCGGTGGCGGTCGCCAAGGCGAAGGCCGGCACCACCGGCACCCTGGCGGTGCAGGAGGCGGTCCAGATGCATGGCGGCATGGGCATGACCGACCAGTTCGACATCGGCTTCTTCATGAAGCGAATGCGGGTTTGCCAGGAATTTTTTGGCGATTCAAACTTTCATGCCGACCAACTTGCGCGGCTGAAGAGTTTCTGATCGGCGGGCAACGCCAAGCCGCGACTCTAGTGTCCTGTCTCCGAATTACCGTCCCATGTGCCTCACGCTCGCACGGTAATTCGGAGACATAAAGGACACTAGCATTGATCATGATTCTAGCGCGGTTTTGGATCTGACGCTCGTATGAAGAGCTCGCTGCAACGCTGATACGAGCGTCAGATCCATCACACTAGCGGATCGGCGGCGCGTACTGGATGCCGCCGGCGTTCCACAGCTCGTTCATGCCGCGCGGAATGCCGAGTTTGGAGCCGGTGCCGACATTGCGCTCGTAGACCTCGCCGTAATTGCCGACGTGACGGATGATGCGCGCCGCCCAATCCTTGGTGAGATCGAGTTCCTCGCCATAAGCGCCCTCGGTGCCCATCAGGCGCTTGACGTCCGGCTTGTCGGATTTGAGCGCCGCGTCGATGTTCTTCGAGGTGATGCCGAGCTCCTCGGCATTGATCATGGCATAGAGCGCCCAGCGTACGATGAGCTGCCATTCGTCGTCACGCTGACGGACCACCGGGGCCAGCGGCTCCTTCGAGATCACGTCCGGCAGGATGGTGTGGTCGCCGGGCTTGGCGAATTTCAATCTGATCGCATAGAGCTGCGACACATCGGTGGTGATGGTGTCGCATTGGCCGCTTTCATAGGCCTTCAGAAGATCGTCCAGGTGGTCCATCTTGACCTCCTGATACGTCATGTGATTGGCCCGGAAATAATCGGCGAGGTTGAGCAGTGTCGTGGTGTTGCTCTGGACGCAGACCTTGCTGCCGTCGAGTTCGAGCGCGGAATCGATCTTGCGCGTCTTGGGCAGCATGAAGCCCTGGCCGTCATAGTAGGACACACCGGCGAAGTGCAATTCGTAGCCGGTCTCACGCGCCATGCTCCAGGTGGAATTGCGCGACAGGACGTCGATCTTGCGGCTCTGCAATTCCTTGAAGCGCTCGTTGGCGTCAAGCGGCACGAATCTGACCTTGGTGGGATCGTCGAAGATCGCCGCGGAGATG
This sequence comes from Bradyrhizobium sp. WD16, assembly GCF_024181725.1. Classification (NCBI taxonomy): domain Bacteria; kingdom Pseudomonadati; phylum Pseudomonadota; class Alphaproteobacteria; order Hyphomicrobiales; family Nitrobacteraceae; genus Bradyrhizobium; species Bradyrhizobium sp. WD16. Next base: position 2,417,713 of record NZ_CP028908.1, read on the forward strand.
GCGCGGCAGAAATCGACGTCGAAGCCGCTCCAGTTACCCTTGTCGTCGGGATTGGAGAAGCCGGGCAGGCCGGTATTGACGCCGCACAGCAGTTCGCCCCGGCGTTTGACCCGCTTCAGCGTCTGAGTGTCGTAGCGTTCATAGGTAATGGCGGCAGCACCCACCGCGACAGCAATGGTGCAGCCGATCAGCAGGCCGGTTCGAAACGTCCACATCAGTCGCCCCGTTCAATGAATGGCGGAATGGATTTGGCGGGAAGTCTTACAGTTCAGGCCTCTGCCGAACGACGACCTTGGTGCCGACCGGCACACGGCCGTAGAGATCAACCACGTCGGCATTGACGAGGCGGAAGCAGCCCGACGAGACGGCGGTGCCGATCGTCTGCGGCTGGTTGGTGCCATGGATGCGATAGACCGTGGCGCCGAGGTAGAACGCGCGTGCGCCGAGCGGATTGCCCGGACCACCGGCCATGAAACGTGGCAGATAGGGCTGACGCTCGATCATTTCCGGTGGTGGCGTCCAGTCGGGCCACTCGGCCTTGCGCGAGATCTTGAGCAGCCCCTGCCATTGGAAGCCGTCGCGGCCGACGCCGATGCCGTAGCGCAGTGCGCGGTTGTTGCCCTGGACCAGATAGAGATAACGTTCCGACGTCTGGATGACGATCGTGCCCGGGGGCTCCGCCGTGCGGAAGAACACCATCTGGCGCTGGAACTGCGGCGACAACTGCTCGTCGGCGTCGTCCGCAATATAGCCTGGTTGGTCGGCGCCGCTCATGTCGACCTGTTGCGCCGAGGCGGCGCCGGGCAGAGTGATGAGAGCGAGAATGGCGAAGGCTAGGGTGGGAAGAAGCCGGCTGGCAGTCATTTTAAATTCCGTCCAATCAATAGCGGTTCGGGTGCCAGACGAGATTAAATTGTGCATCGCCGAGCAAAATCATCAAACCCCAGCCGTCCGGAGCTGGCAAGCCGCTTTGCCGAATCCTTTCGCTGCCTCAAAGATGAACGGAACCGTGGTGGTCATTCGCGGGGATCGTCAGTGCGGCGCGATCCACTGCCGCAGCACAAACGACAGCAGGGCAACGCTGCCGACCCCGCCGCACCACAGCACGACGAACCACATGACGCGACTGCGCCACCCTGCCGGCAAAAGTCGCGCCATCAATGGTATCCGGATTCCGCGTTGACCTTGCCGCGAAACACCCAATAGGCGAACCCGGTATAGATCAGGATGATCGGGATCATGATCGCGACGCCGACCAGCATGAATTGCTGGCTGTTGGCCGGAGCCGCGGCCTGCCAGATGGTGATGCTCTGCGGCACGACGTAGGGATAGATGCTGATGCCGAGGCCGGCATAGGACAGCGCGAACAGCACCAGCGTCAGGAAGAAGGGCCGCCGGTCGTCTCGTGCGGCGAGGCTGCGCACGATCAACGCGGCGACAATCGCCACTGCGATCGGCACCGGCGCGGTCGCCAGGATATTCGGCCAGGCGAACCAGCGACGCCAATAGGCGACTTCCAGGAACGGTGTTGCCGCGCTCACCAGGACGATGGCAAGCAGGGTGGCGACGAGGAAACGCCAGGTCATGGCGTAGGCCCGCTCGCGCAGGTCGCCTTCGGTCTTCATCACCAGCCAGGCTGCCCCGAGCAGGCCGTAGCCGGCGACCACCGAGCAGCCGGTCAGAATGCTGAACGGCGTCAGCCAGTCCCACCAGCCGCCGCCATACAGCCGGCCGTCGACCTTGACGCCTTGCAGGATGGCGCCAAGGGCGATGCCCTGGGCCAGCGCAGCGACGAACGAGCCGCCGGCGAAGGCGAGGTCCCACAGGCTGCGTTCGTGCGGACTGCGCCATCGGAATTCAAAAGCGACGCCACGAAACACGAGGCCGAGCAGCATGGCGACGATCGGCGTATAGAGCGCCGGCATCAGCACGGCATAGGCGAGCGGGAACGCGGCGAATAGCCCGCCGCCGCCGAGCACCAGCCAGGTTTCGTTGCCGTCCCATACCGGTGCGACTGAATTCATCATCAGGTCGCGATCGCGCTTGTCCCGGAAGAGGGGGAACAGCAGGCCGAGCCCGAGGTCGAAGCCGTCCATCACCACATAGGCAAATACCGCGAAGGCGATGATGAAGGCCCAGATGGTGGCGAGGTCACCGGGGATATTCATGCGCGCCTCCCCACGCCTGTGCCGCTGAGCGCCACGGCGGCCGCCGGCGTCAGCCCGGCGCTGCGCCCCGGCATGTGGCTCTCCGGGCCCCCCTCGCCCCGATGCGGTGGCGCAGCCATCAGGCGCAGGATGTAGATCACGCCAGCGGCGAAGACGATGAAATAGACGACGACGAACGCGAGCAGCGACGACGCGATCGCGGGAGCGGCGAGCGGCGAGGCGGCCTCGGCCGTGCGCAGCAAACCATAGATAGTGAAGGGCTGACGGCCGACCTCGGTGGTGACCCAGCCGGCGAGCACCGCGACGAAGCCCGACGGGCCCATGGCCAGCGCGAACCAGTGCAGTCGTCGCGATTGAAATAACGAGCCGCGAAGGCGCGCATAGAGGCTGGCAAGTCCGAGTGCCAGCATCAGCAGGCCGATGCCGACCATGATGCGGAACGACCAGAACACCACCGGCACGTAAGGCCAGTTCTCCCTCGGCACCGTGTCGAGCCCGGCGAGCGGCGCGTTGGGATCGTGCTTGAGGATCAGCGACGAGGCCTTCGGGATCTCGACCGCGTAATCGACGGTGGCGCGGCTCTGGCTCGGCAGCCCGAACAGGATCAGCGGTGCACCGCCGCTGCTGCTGTGAAAATGGCCCTCCATGGCCATCACCTTGGCCGGCTGGTGGGCGAGCGTATTGAGGCCGTGCTGGTCGCCGGCCAGGATCTGCACCGGCGCCACCAGAGCCGCCATCCACATCGCCATCGAAAACATCACCCGCGGCCCGTCGCTGACGCTGTCGCGCAACAGATGGAAGGCGCCGACAGCGCCGACGACGAAGGCGGTGGTCAGATAGGCCGCCAGCACCATATGGACCAGGCGATAAGGGAAGGACGGATTGAATATCAGCGTCCACCAGTCTGCGGCGATGAACTGTCCCTCAGCGTTGACCGCATAGCCCGCCGGTGTCTGCATCCAGGAATTGGCCGATAAAATCCAGAACGCCGATAACAGCGTGCCCACCGCCACCATCAGTGTGGCGAAGAAATGCAAACCCTTGCCGACGCGCTTGAGGCCGAACAGCATCACCCCGAGAAAACCGGCCTCGAGGAAGAAGGCGGTCAGGACCTCGTAGGCCATCAACGGTCCGATCACCGCGCCGGCCTTGTCGGAGAAGCCCGACCAGTTGATACCGAACTGGTAGCTCATCACGATTCCCGAGACGACGCCCATGCCGAAGGCCACCGCGAAGATCTTCAGCCAGTAGTGGAACAGGGTGATGAAAACCTCGCGACCGGTGATCAGCCACAGCGCCTCCAACACGGCGAGGTAACTCGCAAGGCCGATCGAAAAGGCAGGGAAGATGATGTGGAACGACATTGTGAATGCGAACTGCGCGCGGGCGAGGACGATGGCGTCGAGACCAGAAAGCATCGGGAAGCAACCGTTGGTTGGAGGACGAAGACGCAGCGCCACGCTGCGCCGCCCTGTGGTGATCCGATGCGCGGGCGCGGCGGGACATCGAACGATCCGGCCGGGCGGGCGCTGCGTGGTCTTATCATGCTCCGACCCCGATGGGGATGGCAGGAACGCGCGGCCGCCCGCCGCAGCGGCATTGCAGCCTTGCCATTGCGGCCGACGTAAGTCGACACATGCGCTCACCATGTAACGGCTGCGCTCCAGAGGCGATCTCAACGGAAATTGAACCCGGTCCGCTCGCGGGGCGTCGTCTCCCGGGGCATCGTCTTGCGCCCAGGACAAAACGACAACCTGGGGCGAAGCCGCGGGTTGTCTTCGATCGATCCGATGTGGCGTCGCGGCTCACGCGGCCAGACTGTCGATGCCCTCGTTCCTGAGCAGCCCCGCCAGCGCCTTGCGAGCGTAGAACATGCGGGTCTTCACCGTCGCCTGCGGGATGCCGATGACGCGGCCGGCCTCCTCGACGCTCATCTCGTGATAGTAGACGAGTTCGATCACTTCGCGGTGAGCCGGTGACAGCTTCTTGAGGCAGGTTCGCAGCACGTCCGAGGTGCGGGCGCGGTTGAAGGCGGTCTCCGGATCGTCGCGGTCGTCGGCGATCTGCAGCACCTCGTCCTGTTCGATGTCCTCGAAGCGACGCTGACGGAGCGCGCTCAGCGCCTTGAAGCGAGCGATGGACAGGATCCAGGTCGAGACCTGACAGCGGCGCTCGAACTGGCTGGCGGTCCGCCAGACATCGAGAAACACCTGGCTGACGAGGTCCTCGGCGAGGGTGGTGTCACGCACGATGCGCAGGATGAACCGATAGGTCCGCACATGATGGCGGGCATAAAGGATGTGCATCGCGCTCTTTTCACCGTCGGCGATGCCGTCGATCAGCATTTCGTCCGACGTGGCCTGCACAGCCAGGACGCAGTGGCGAGCTGCGGTTTTGATGGCGAAAGCGGTCTGCATTGTCATCTCCCCCAACGCGTAACCAGCACGTTGCAGGGGATTGATAGGACCACCTGGTTTCCGGCCGTTGGCGTGCCAAGTGGAAAATGGTTTCGTCGGTCGGGAATTTTGTTTCGTCGGGCCGGGCGACGACATATTAGGCCGAAAAACCAAACGATTTCAGTGCCCGGCCCGGCGTTCGGCGGTATGTTCGGAGGCGTTTTTTCGTCGCCGGGCCGGGTCCCATGTCGCTCGAGAAGGCTCTGCTCAGGCCTTCTCGTCGACGGGCGCAAACAGGTAACCGCCGCCCCGGACGGTGCGAATCACCGAGGGTCGGGCAGGGTCGGGCTCGATCTTGCGCCGGATGCGCATGATTCGCAGGTCGACGGCGCGGTCGAAGGCCTCGGCGTCCCGGGCATTGGCGAGTTCGAGCAGCCGTTCGCGGGACAGCACCCGTTTCGGGTTAGCGGCGAACACCTTGAGCAGGCCGAATTCGGACGCCGTCAGCGGATGTTCGATGCCTTCCTCGTCGCGGAGCGCCTGGGCCTCGAGGTCGAGCCATTTGGTGCCGAAGCGGACCAAGGCCGGCTTCTCGGTCTTGGCCGGCGGCTCGGCGGCGCGTGGCGGTCCGCTCCGTCGCAGCACCGAACGGATGCGCGCCATCAATTCGCGCAGCTCGCACGGCTTGGCCAGATAGTCGTCGGCGCCGAGCTCGAGTCCGACGACGCGATCGATCGGGCTCGCCGTGGCGGTGAGCATGATTACGGGAACGTTGTCGCGGCTCTTGAGATCGCGAATGATCGACAAGCCGTCCTCTTCGGGCATATTGAGATCAAGGACCACGAGATCGGGCTTGGCGCCGTCGATGGCGAGGCGCAGGCTCTTGCCGCCATCGCACAAGGTCACGCCGAAGCCGTGCATGCGCAGATAATCGCCAACCATTTCGCGCGCCGGCGCCTCGTCGTCGACGATGAAGATATGGGGTGACTGGCTCACGGTCTTGCTTCCGGCCTCAAGTCCTTCAATGACTCGCCTATCATGTCGGGGACAGTCGGAAGAGTGATGGTGAAAGTCGATCCGAGGCCGGCTCCGTCGCTGTGCGCGGTCACCGCGCCGCCGTGCATGTCAACGATACGCTTGACGATCGACAGACCCAGTCCGGTCGAGCTCTCGCCCGCGGTCGGCTTGGCGGACAGCCGCTGGAAACGGCCGAACAGCCGGCCGATATCTTCCGGCGACAGCCCCGCACCCTCGTCGCTGATGCTGACGACGATGCCGTCGTCGGTCTGATCGACAGCGACGCCGATGCGGCCGCCTATCGGGCTGTATTTGATCGCGTTGCTGATCAGATTGTCGATGGCCTCGCGCATGCGGTCGGAATCGCACATCGCGATCCGGTCAGAGGGCGCGCTCACCGCCAGCCGTTGCCGCTTGTTGAGGGCCGAGGGCTGATTGGCTTCGACCACCTCGGTCACCAGCGCGGTGACATCGACCGGCTCGCGGCGGATGGTGATGTCGAAAGCATCGGCCATGGCGTCGGCGATCAGATGGTCGACCATGGCGGTCAGGCGCTTGGTGGCATGCCGGATATGTTCGACCTGGGCGGCGATCTGGTCGCGATCAGCGTCCAGGCTGATCAACTCGCTCAGCATTTCGGTGCGGCCGAGGATCACGCCGAGCGGGTTCTTGAGGTCGTGCGCCACCGTGCCCAGCACCTCGTTCTTGAAGGCATTGGCGCGCTGCAGCCGCAGCCATTGCGCCGACAGGCGGCGGTTGGCGGTCATGAGAGCCCGGGTGCGTTCGGTGACCCGGTCCTCGAGCTGGGTATTGGCGTCCTGGAGCTGCTGGTAAAGGATCACGTTATCGAAGGCGATCGACAGGCGACTGCCGAAGATTTCGATCAGCGAACGGTCGGTCTCCGACAGTTCTCGCGCCGATTCGATCAGGACCACCACCTCGCGGCCGCTGCCGGTGCGGATATAGAGCACGGTGCGGTGCCCTGCGAACTCATGTTGGCGGCGCAAAAAGGCCATTTCGACGGTGCGGCGCAGGTTATCATCCAGCCCCGGTCCGTGGTCGCCGGTATATCGGCTGTAGCACCCCGAGCCGGCCAGCACCGAAAAGGCGTCGCCATGGTCGCTGCCGTCGCGCAGCACGAGGATGCCGACGCAGTCGATGTTGAGCAGGGAGGCGATCTGGGTCAGCACGCCTTCGGCGAGGCGCTGCATCGACTTGAAGTCGTAGAGGGTCGAGGCCGCGTCAATGATGATCTCGAGGCCGCGTCGCGTCTGCAACATGCGCTCGAGCTGCTGATAGCTGCGCAGCGCCGCCGTGAGCGAGGTGAAGAGCTTGTCCGCAGTGAGCTCGGTCTTCGCCTTGTAGTCGTTGATGTCGTAGTCGACGATGATCCTGCGTTCCGGCGCCTGGCCGGGCTGGCCTGTGCGCAGGATGATCCGCACCGTCTCGTTCTTCAGCTCGTTACGGATATATTGCACGAGTTCGAGGCCGGCCGCATCGGTCTCCATGATGACGTCGAGCAGCACCGCGGCGATGTCCGGGTGCTGGCGCATCAGCTCGCGGCCTTCGGCGGCGGAATAGGCCGACAGGATCTCGAGCCTCTGGCCATTGAGGGCGTAATCGCTTAGTGCGAACCGCGTGCCCTCGTGCACCGCACGATCGTCGTCAATGATGGCGATCTTCCAGCGCCGGCAAGGGCCGGTGTCGGCGGCAACGCCGGTATCGTCGATCAGGTGGAGGACGTCGTCCTGGTCGGCCATGATGCTGTTCCGCGTTCGGTAATCTTGCCGGGCGTTCCGCGGCTCGGGTTCCGCGGCATGATAATGCGAAAGATGGTCCCCTGTCCCGGTGCCGTTTCCATCCTGATACGACCGCCGAGCTGCTGGGCAATCAGATTATAGACGATATGCAGGCCAAGCCCGGTGCCGCCCTCGGCGCGTCGGGTGGTGAAGAACGGGTCGAAGGCCTGGCGCTGTACCTCGGGCGCCATGCCGACACCGTCATCGCCGAACTGGACCTCGATGGTGTCGTCGGGGAGCGGGGCTGCGGCAATGCGGATGGTGCCGACCCGACCGTCCGGGAAGGCATGGCTTGCGGCGTTGAGAAAGAGATTGGTCAGCACCTGGCCGTAGGATCCGGGATAGCTGTTGACGGAAAGATCCGTAGGCACTTCGATCGCCACGGTGACCGGGGCTTTTTTCAGCACCGGCCTGAGGCTGGCGACGATCTGGTCGGTGGCCTCGCGCAGGTCGAAGATGCGTTGCTCTGCCTGGGAGCGATCCACCGCGACCTGCTTGAACGACTGCACCAGTTCGCCGGCGCGCTGCAGATTTCCGACGAGCTGCTGCGCGGCGTCGCCGGCGACGCGCACGAATTCGTCGAGCTGTGAGCGTCGGAGCGGCCGGCCGGAGCCGATGTCGTCAGCGAAGGCTTCGCTCCGCCGGGCAAGGCTCGAGGCGACGGTCAGACTGATGCCGATAGGATTGTTGACCTCATGCGCGACGCCGGCCACGAGACCGCCTAGGGCCGCGAGGCGCTCGGCGTCAATCAGGTTCTGCTGCGCGGCGCTGAGCTCGGCGAGGGCGGTTTCGGCCTTTTCCTTGGCGGCGCGCAATTCGTCCTCGGCAGCGCGCTTGGCGATGGCATTTTCCCGGAACACTTCCACCGAGCGCGCCATGTCACCGACCTCGTCCTGGGCCTGGGTGTCCTGCACCTTGCGTCCGAGATCGCCGGACGTGATGGCATGCATCGCCGTCATGATCTGTTGCAGCGGCAGGCGGATGCTCACCGCGATGACGACCCCGACGCCGATGACGACGGCGAGAAAGACCAGCGAGATCGTCAGGACCTTGCGCGAAATGTCGGTCAGGGTCTGATCGAAGGTGGTCTGAGCCTGTTGTTCGCGCTGGCGCATCTTCACCGACAACTCGTCGATCTCGCCGATCGTCTCCGCTTGATTGGCGTCGATGGCGTTGCGCAAAAGCGCGGTCCGCGTCGCGAATTGCTCCGCGAGCGTCGCCAGCCCGCCGCGCAGCGCCTGGGAGCGCTGCTGCAGGCGTTTCAGCGCCGATCTCTGCACATCATTCTCGGCGAGATTCATCATCACCGGAATCGTGTGCTCGATCGTTTGCGAGTTCTTGCGAGCCTCCTCGGCCGCATCGGAGGCGAGCGAAAGGTAATAGGAATTGGCTGCTACCAGCAGCGCCGTGAAAGCCTCGCGGGATTTGCCGAGCGGCGGCCAGATCGGCGCGTCGCGGCGTTCGGTGGCGCCCTCGATGATGGCGTAGAGCCCCGCGATGTCCTTGGCGGGGGCCAGGACCTGCTGCTCGTAGGTCTTGCTGATGGCGGCCTGAACGCTGCGCAATTCGCCGAAGCCGTTGAGAAACGATTCGGTGACGCGTTCGAGTTCGGCCACCGAGCCCGAGAGCATAGGGTCGGTTGAGGCACGATTCTTCAAGGTGCCGAGCACCGCTTCGCGGAGCAGCAGGATTTCAGCGAACAGGTCCGGGCTTGGCTGGTTGATGTAGCGATGGATGAGATTTTGCAGCCGGCCGGTTTCGCTTTCGAGCAGGGCCAGGATCTTGTCGGATTCGCGGACCTGGCGGACGTCCTGCCAGGCGGAATCCAGCACTCGGGCACCGCTCCAGATCAGGCCCGCAAGGATCACCACCACCGCGGAATTGAGCGCTGCGATCGAGAGGATGCGCCAGCGGATCGGGACTGCGCGGACCAGCCTGACGATGCCGAAACGGCCGCGTGCAACGAGGCCGTCAGCCTTGGTTTCCCGGGTCGCCTCCCTGGTCGGCACCACGGACAAGTCAGGGCCTTTCATGCCGGCCCGGCGAACCGGAGCACGGCTGCCCGCCGCCCGACTGCAGCGCCGCAACTGATCCGTTCGGCCCGTCGCCGCAAAGGCCATCGTTCCCCGACCGCACCACGTCTCCTCGCCTCGATCGTGTCAAAGCCGAAAATCGCTGATAAGTATGTACTTTACCAGAAAGTCCCGGAGACTGGCTATCGTGCGTCCCGGGCGAGGAACGGTGTGCCGTGAAGGTGGCGGAAGCGGGGAGATCATCGATGAAGGCCGGGTTTGCGGGATCGCGGCGCGGGGCGCGCTGTGGCTTGCAATCCTTGGCGCAGCCCTGTCGGCCGCCGCCGTCTCGGCGCGGACGGCAACCACGGTCTACTGATGGTAGGCCAAGCAGGGCGAGCTCGGCCGGGAGGTCGACAAGCTGGCTGCAGACTTCAACGCTCGCCAGAGCGACTATCGGGCCGTTCCCGTCGACAAGGGCAGCTACACGGAAACCGCCGGCGCAGGCCGCGCTTGATGCCGCGATCGAGAAGCGCAACCGGTTGCTGCGCTAGTGTCCTGTCTCCGAATTACCGCTCCATTTGCCTCATGCTCGCACGGTCATTCGGAGACATAAGGACACTAGCAAAATCAAAGTGCTAGCGTGGCTTATGTCTCGCAATTGCCTACGAGAGACTGGCTGCAAAGGCGGTAGGCAATTGCGAGACGCCACACTAGTGTCCCGGTTCCAACGTTCGTATTCCCTTGCAGCGAGCACTTCTACGAACGTTAGAATCAAAGGGACACTAGCATCATGATGATTCTAGTGCGGTTTTGGATCTGACGCGCGTACGAAGAACTCGCTGCAATACTGGTACGAGCGTCAGATCCACCGCACTAGTTCGAGCGCGCGGATCAGTAATGCGGCATCGGAATTCCGTGCGCTCAACGGCAGGCTAAATTTCAGGCAAAACTATCTATTTGTATGCAATTCGGTCAGTTGGCGTGCCGCCAAGAGTCATCGGCGAAATTCCGGATTGTCTTTTTATTTCAATTGATTGAGCGACGGCTGCCGGCTCGTGGCGCGGTGGCACAAAGCTTGCGAAGTCATGATCAGCTGTTCCGCTGGAGATGATCATGAAGCGTCGCGATTTTCTGAAGATGTCCGGCCTCGCCGCCGGAGCTCTCGTTCAGGCTCCGGCCGTCTTTTCCCCGGCGAAGGCAGATGCCCGGTCCGAGACGCTGCTGGTCATCTCGGAGAGCGGACCCAACAATCTCGATATCCATGGCGTCGGCACCAACGTCCCGAGCTATGAAGTGTCGTGGAATTGCTATGACCGCCTGATCAGCCACGAGATGAAGAGCGGTCCGGGCGGCGTGCCCTATTATGACCGCGACAAGTTCAAGCCAGAACTCGCCGAGGACATGAAGGTCGGCGACATGTCGGCGACCTTCAGGCTGAAGAAGAGCGCAACCTTCCATGACGGCACGCCGGTCACCGCCAAGGACGTCAAGTGGTCGCTCGACCGTGCTGTCAGTGTCGGCGGTTTTCCGACCTTTCAGATGAGCGCGGGCTCCCTCACCAAGCCCGAGCAATTCGTCGTCGTCGATGACCATACGGTTCGGGTCGATTTTGCCCGAAAGGATCGCCTTACCATCCCCGATCTCGCGGTGATCGTGCCCTGTGTCGTCAATTCCGAGCTGGTGAAGAAGAACGCGACCGAGAAGGACCCCTGGGGTCTCGAATACACCAAGCAGCAGACCGCCGGCTCCGGCGCCTACAAGGTGACCAAATGGACCGCCGGCACCGAAGTGATCATGGAGCGCAACGATGCCTGGGTCGGCGGCCCGCTGCCGAAGATCAAGCGCGTGATCTGGCGGATGGTGCCGCAGGCCGGCAATCGTCGCGCACTGCTGGAGCGCGGTGATGCCGACGTGTCGTTCGAGCTGCCCTATCGCGACTTCGCCGAGCTCAAGCAGGCCGGCAAGCTCAACGTCACCTCGCTGCCGATCAGCAACGGCATCCAGTATATCGGCATGAATGTCACCAAGCCGCCGTTCGACAATCCTAAGGTTCGGCTCGCCGTGGCCTATGCCATTCCCTATCAGAAGATCGTCGACGCGGTGATGTTCGGGCTCGCCAATCCGATGTTCGGTGCGCCCGCCGACAAGCCCACCGAAGTGGCCTGGCCGCAGCCCCACAAGTTCAACACCGACATCGCCAAGGCGAAGGCGCTGCTGGCGGAAGCCGGCTATCCGAGTGGCTTCGACACCACGCTGTCGTTCGATCTCGGCTTCGCCGTGGTCAACGAGCCGCTCTGCGTCCTCGTGCAGGAGAGCCTTGCCCAGATCGGCATCAGGACCACCATCAACAAGATTCCCGGCGCCAACTGGCGCACCGAACTGAACAAGAAGGAGATGCCGCTCTACACCAACGTGTTCTCGGGCTGGCTCGATTACCCCGAATACTTCTTCTACTGGTGCTATCACGGCAACAATTCCGTCTTCAACACCATGAGCTACAAGTCGCCGGCCATGGATCAATTGATCGACGGCGCCCGTGCCGCAGCTGCGGTGGGCGACGCAGCGGCCTATGACCGCGACGTCAAGGGCTTCGTCGACCTCGCCTTTACCGACATGCCGCGGGTGCCGCTCTATCAACCCTATGTCAACGTCGCGATGCAGAAGAACGTGTCCGGCTATCAGTACTGGTTCCATCGGCGGCTCGACTATCGCGCGATGGTGAAAGGCTGAAGGCGGCACAAGCCATGCTCGCTCTCATCGGCAGGCGCCTGATGTTCGCGATCCCGTCGCTGGTCGGGGTCGTGATCGTCACCTTCCTTCTGACCCGTGCTCTGCCCGGCGATCCGGCGGCCTATTTCGCCGGTCCCGCGGCTACCCAGGAGGCGATCGAGCAGATCCGCAAGAAGCTCGGCCTCGACCAGCCGCTGATGCAGCAATTCGTCCGCTACACCACCGACCTCGCCCATGGCGATCTCGGCTCGTCGCTGACCACGGGCCAACCGGTCGCGACCGAACTGCGCAACCGCCTGCCGGCCTCCGCCGAGCTCACCCTCACCGGACTGCTGCTGGCGGTGATGATCGCGATGCCGCTCGGCATCCTTGCGGCGACGCGGCCGGGGTCGTGGATCGATCATCTCTGCCGCGTCACCACCACGGCCGGGGTGTCGCTGCCGGTATTCTTTACCGGCCTCGTGCTGATCTATGTGTTCTATTTCCAGCTTGGGCTCGCGCCGGCGCCGCTCGGCCGCCTCGACGTGTTCGCCCCGACGCCGCCGACGGTGACGGGGTTCTTCCTGCTCGACGCTCTGATCGCCCGTGACGCCGGGACGTTCCGCGCCGTCGTGGGTCAGCTGGTGCTGCCAGCCACGACACTGGCGCTGTTCTCGCTCGCGCCGATCGCCCGGATGACCAGGGCTTCCATGCTCGCGGTGCTGGCATCGGATTTCGTGCGCACCGCCCGCGCCAGCGGCCTGTCGCCGGGAACGGTGATCGTCACCTATGCCTTCCGCAACGCCATGCTGCCGGTGGTTACCACGCTGAGCATGGTGTTCTCGTTCCTGCTCGGCGCCAATGTGCTGGTCGAGAAGGTGTTCTCCTGGCCAGGCATCGGCTCCTATGCCGTCGAGGCGCTGATTGCCTCCGACTTCGCGCCGGTCCAGGGCTTCGTTCTGACCATGGCGGTGATGTACGTGGCGCTCAATCTCGCCATCGACATCCTTTACGGCGTGATCGACCCGCGGGTGAGGATGGAAGGATGACGATCATCGCGCCGACCTCCGAAACCGCTCCGCCCCGCCGCGACTCCCGTATCGCGGCCAACCTGCAGCACGCGCGCTACGTGCTCGGCGAGAACCCGGTGACCGCCGGGGCCTTTGCCCTGCTGGTCGTCATCCTGCTCGCGGCGGTGGCCGGGCCCTGGGTCGTGCCCTACGACCCGATGGCCTCTTCGACCAGCACGGCGCTCAGTCCGCCATCTGCGTCGCACTGGTTCGGCACAGACCAGCTCGGCCGTGACATCTTCAGTCGCGTCGTTGTCGCGACGAGGCTGGACGTCTTCATCGCCGTCGCCTCGGTGGTGCTCGTCTTTCTGATGGGCGGCCTTGCCGGCGTCGCCGCCGGCTATTTCGGCGGCTGGACCGATCGGATCGTCGGCCGCATTGCCGACACCATCATGGCATTTCCATTGTTCGTGCTGGCCATGGGCATCGTCGCCGCACTCGGCAATACGGTGCAGAATATCGTCATCGCGACCGCCATCGTCAATTTCCCGCTCTATGCCCGAGTTGCCCGCGCCGAAGCCAACGTCCGCCGCGAGGCCGGATTCGTCCAGGCGGCGCGGCTCGCCGGCAACACCGAACTGCGGATCCTGCTCGGCCATATCCTCCCCAACATCATGCCGATCATGATCGTGCAGATGTCGCTCACCATGGGCTACGCCATCCTCAATGCCGCGGGCCTGTCCTTCATCGGGCTTGGCGTCCGTCCGCCGACCGCTGAATGGGGCATCATGGTCGCCGAAGGCGCGGCGTTCATGGTGTCGGGCGAGTGGTGGATCGCGCTGTTCCCCGGGCTGGCGCTGATGATCGCGGTGTTCTGCTTCAACCTGCTCGGCGACGGTCTGCGCGACATCGTCGATCCGCAGCGGAGGACGTAAGATGGCGCCGCAGCCGTTGCTCGAGGTCCATGATCTCACCGTTGAATTCGCCACCCGTCGCGGTACCGTGCGCGCCGTCGAGGCTGTCGATATTTCCGTGGCCAGGGGCGAGACCCTTGCCATCGTCGGCGAGAGTGGATCGGGTAAATCGGTCACCTCCTACGCGGTGATGCGGATTCTCGATCGTGCCGGCCGCATCGCCGACGGTTCGGTGACGTTCTCCGGGGTCGATCTGCGCCAGGCCAGCGAGACCCAGATGCGCGACCTGCGCGGCCGCGAGATCTCGATGATCTTCCAGAATCCGCGCGCGGCGCTCAACCCGATCCGCAAGGTCGGCGAACAGATCGCGGACGTGCTGCGCCAGCACGCCCAGGCCTCCTCGGCCGAACGTGTCGAGAAGGCCATCGCCGCGCTCGAACAGGTGCGGATCGCGCGGCCTCGCGAGCGCTACCATGCCTATCCGTTCGAACTCTCCGGCGGCATGTGCCAGCGCGTCGTCATCGCCCTGGCGCTTGCCTGCAATCCCCAGCTCCTGATCGCCGACGAGCCGACGACCGGTCTCGACGTCACTACCCAGAAGGCGGTGATGGATCTCGTCGTCGAACTGACGCGGCAGCGCGGCATGTCGACCATCCTGATCACCCACGATCTCGGCCTTGCGGCGGCCTATTGCGATCGCGTCGTGGTGATGGAGAAGGGCAGGGTGGTCGAAACCGCCCGGGCCGCGGAAATCTTCGCCAACCCGGCCCATCCCTATACCCGCAAGCTGATGCGCTCGACGCCGCGAACAGGGGCGTCGCTGCGCGATCTGCTGCCCGAGGACGAGCCGGATTCGAGCGCCGGCGACATCGCCCCACCGACGACCGCGCCGACGCCGCTGCTGGTGATCGAGAAGCTGGTCAAGGACTATCCGCGCCGCGGCGCCGGTCGCTCGCTGGGGAGGCTGTTCGGGCCGTGGCCGGCGATCGAGCCGGAGACCTTTCGCGCCGTCGACGGCATCAGTTTCACCGTGGGACGCGGCGAATGCGTCGGTCTGGTCGGCGAATCCGGCTGCGGCAAGTCGACGACCTCGATGATGCTGATGCGGCTGCTCGACCAGACCTCGGGGAGGATTTCTTTCGACGGGCACGAGATCGGCAGCATGTTGCCCAAGGCCTTCGCCCGCTCGCCGTTGCGCAAGCGAATCCAGATGGTGTTCCAGGACCCGACCGACAGCCTCAATCCGCGTTTCACCGCAGCCCGGGCGATCGCCGATCCGATCCTGCAGATGGGCGGGCCGATGAGCGGCGAAGCGCTGCGCGCACGCTGCGAGGAGCTGGCACGGCAGGTCGGCTTGCCGACGACGCTGCTCGATCGATTTCCGCACCAGCTTTCGGGCGGCCAGAAGGCGAGGGTGGGGATCGCCCGCGCCATCGCCCTTCATCCCGACCTCCTCGTGCTCGACGAGCCGACCGCGGCGCTCGACGTGTCGGTGCAGGCACTCGTGCTCAACCTCCTGAACGATCTCAAGCGCGCTCTCGGGATGAGCTATCTTTTCGTGTCCCACGATCTCAATGTGGTGCGGCTGTTGTGCGATCGTGTCATCGTTATGCAGGCGGGCCGAATCATCGAGCAGGGTGCTGCCGAGACCGTGCTCGACGCGCCACGGCACGACTACACCCGCGAGCTTCTGGCGGCGATTCCGCACCCGCCGCTGCCGGTTCACTGAAGGCGCGGCCCGCGGAGGCTGCAATGAATGGCCAAGGACGATTTCCATGAATAACCCCACGACCAGCGCGGCCGAGTCTCCCGAGGCGCTCGATCAGGCGATCGACCAGGCGGCGGCTGCGTTGGGCTTTCACATCGCCGAGGCCTGGCGCCCGGCGGTGCGCGCCAATCTTGCCGTCTCGCTCAGATTCGCTCGGTTTGTCGATGATTTCGTGCTGCCCGACGAGACCGAGCCGGCCAGCATCTTCAAGGCGTGACAACAATGGATACGTCCTGGAGTGGAGCGGCGGAGATTGCATCCGCGGTCGGCACCGGCAAGGTCACCGCGCGCGCGGTGGTCGACGGCGCCCTGCAGAAGATTGATGATCACAACGGTGCGCTGAACGCCTTTACCGATGTGGTGGCGGAGCGGGCACGGGCGCGCGCCAAGGCTGTCGATGCGGCCTTTGCGCGCGGCGAGAAACTGGGCCCGCTGGCCGGCGTGCCCTTCGCGGTCAAGAACCTGTTCGACGTCGCCGGTCTTCCGACGCGGGCGGGATCGAAGATCGGCCGCGACCTGCCGCCGGCGCCGCGCGACGCGACCCTGATCGAGCGGCTGGAAGCGGCCGGCGCGATCCTGGTCGGCGCGCTCAATATGGGCGAATATGCCTATGACTTCACCGGCGAAAACATCCACGACGGGCCCTCGCGCAATCCCCATGACCTCACCCGCATGACCGGCGGCTCGTCGGGCGGTTCGGGTGCTGCCGTGGCGGGCGGGCTTGTGCCGCTGGCGCTCGGCTCCGACACCAATGGCTCGATCCGGGTGCCCTCGTCGTTCTGCGGCATTTTCGGCCTCAAGCCGACCTATGGCCGGCTGTCGCGGGCGCGCTCGTTTCCCTTCGTCTTCAGCCTCGATCATCTCGGCCCTCTGGCCCGTTCCACCCGCGATCTCGCCCTCGCCTATGATGCGATGCAGGGGCCGGACGAGGGCGACCCGGGCTGCGCAGTCCATGCGGTCCAGCCGGTCGGCGGCAAGTTGACCCGCGGTCTTGGCGATCTGCGGATTGCCCGCGCCGGCGGTCATTTCTGCACCGCCCTGTTCGCCGAGGCGGAGGAAGCGGTGTCCCGTGTCTGCACCGCGCTCGGCGTTAGCCGCGAGATCGACATTCCCGAAGCGGCTCGCGCCCGCGCCGCCGCCTACGTCATCACGACGATCGAGGGTGCCTCGCTGCACCTCGAGCGCCTGCGCCGGCGTCCGGACGATTTCGATCCGGCGGTACGTGATCGCCTGCTCGCCGGGGCCATGCTTCCCGCCGTCTATCTCGATCGCGCGCAGAAGTTCCGGCGCTGGTATCGCGCCCGGGTGCTAGAGCTGTTCAAGGACGTCGACGTCCTGATCGCGCCGGCGACGCCTTGCACCGCTCCGGAGCTCGGCCAGGTCACGTTCAAGCTCGAGGGCGTCGAATTGCCGGTGCGCGCCAATATCGGCATTCACACCCAGCCGATCTCATTCATCGGCCTGCCGGTGGTGGTCGTGCCGGTGCCGCTGTCGCCGATGCCGATCGGCGTACAGATCATCACTGCCCCGTGGCGCGAGGACATTGCCTTGCGGGTGGCCCAGACGCTGGAGGCTGCAGGCGCTGTGGCGGCGCCGCGCCCTCTCCAATTCTGACCGACGACAAGGATACGAGTGCTGCCATGGAGATCGATCTGCCCGACGTCGTCGCCGAAGTCACCGCCGCCTTCGACCGCTACGAGGCGGCGCTGGTGTCCAACGACGTCGCGACCCTCGACGCCCTGTTTCGTGACGACCCTCGCACGTTGCGCTACGGTGGCGGCGAGAATCTCTACGGCTACGCCGCCATCAAGGCGTTCCGCGCCGGCCGCTCGCCGGCCGGCCTTTCAAGAGAGTTGAGCAAGACGGTCGTTACGACTTATGGTCGCGATATGGCCGTCGCCTCGACGTTGTTCCATCGTGCTTCCGCGCCCGGCAGGATCGGGCGCCAGATGCAGACCTGGGTGCGTTTTCCGGATGGCTGGTCGATCGTGGCCGCCCATGTCAGCGTAATCGACCAGCCGAAGGACTGATGCGGCATGAGCGTCAACGATGCAGCGCCGGAACGGACAGCCGCGGTGCGGCCGAATGGCCGCGAGACCGGCAAGGTCACGCTGGCCGAGGAATTGCGTCTGCAGCTTGCCGATGACATCGTCCGCGGTGCGCTGGCGCCCGGTGCGCCGCTCGATGAGAGCGATCTCGCCCGTCGCTTCAATGTGTCCCGCACCCCGGTTCGCGAAGCCCTGCGCCAGCTTGTGGCTTCGGGTCTCGTCGAAGCGCAGCCGCATCGCGGCGCGGTGGTGGCGCGCCCCGATGCCGAGCGGCTCAACAGCATGTTCGAGGCGATGGCCGAACTCGAAGCGCTCTGCGCCGGATTCGCCGCGGAGCGAATGCCGCCGGCGGAACGGCGCGGGCTCGAGGCGCTGCACGAACAGCTTCGCCTGCTAAGCCACGCCGGCGATGCCCCGCGCTATCTCCAGGTCAATGAGCAGTTTCACAACGCCATCTATGTCGGGTCGCGCAACACCTACGTGGCGGAGATGACATTGGCGACGCGGGTGCGGGTCCAGCCGTTCCGTCGCGCCCAGTTCCGCAATCTCGGCCGCCTCGCCAAGTCCCAGGCCGAGCACGATCGCGTGGTGGTCGCCATCATGCGCGGCGACCGCAACGGCGCCGCGGCGGCGATGCGCGATCACATTGAACTGGTGCGCGACGAATACGAGATCTACGCCGTGTCGGTGTGAGGCGAATTGTCGATGCGTGCCGCCGGGTGCTTCGCCTATTGCTCGGCGAAGGTGGCGCGGAAGGGGTGCGCCGGATAGACGCCGACGATGCGCAGTTCACGCGAGAAGAAGCGCAGCTCTTCGAGCGCATTGGCGAGGCTGCGCTCGTCCGGATGGCCGTCGACGTCGGCATAGAACTGGGTCGCGAAGAAATTGCCGTCGACCATGTAGCTCTCGAGCTTGGTCATGTTGACGCCGTTGGTCGCGAAGCCGCCGAGCGCCTTGTAGAGCGCCGCGGGCAGGTTGCGCACCCGGAAGATGAAACTCGTCACCAGCGGACCCGAGCCGACCGGCGCCCATTTCTCCTCGCGCGACAGCACCACGAAACGCGTGGTGTTGTGGGTCTCGTCCTCGATATTCTCGGCGAGGATGTCGAGGCCGTAGATCTCGGCGGCGAGGCGCGAGGCGATTGCGGCGCAGCTCTTGTCGCCGCGCTCGGCGACGATCCGCGCCGAGCCGGCGGTGTCGCCGGCGACGATGGGGCGGATGCCGAGCTTGCGGATGATCTTGCGGCACTGGCCGAGGGCATGAACGTGGCTCTCCACGCTCTTGATGTCCGCCAGGGTGCTGCCGCGCGGCGCCATGAGCTGATGGTGGATCGGCAGGAACCATTCGCCGATGATGAACAGCCCGGAATGCGGCAACAAGTGGTGGATGTCGGCGACCCGGCCGGCGACCGAATTCTCGATCGGGATCATGCCGAGATCGGCCTCACCCGAGGAGATCGCCGACAGCGCGTCCTCGAAGGTGGCGCAGGGTACCGCTTCGGCGTCGGGATAGGCTTCGGCGATCGCGAGGTGGGAGTTGGCCCCCCCCTCGCCCTGGAATGCGATCTTCATCATGTCTCTCGCTGCGAATCCGTGCCGGGCATCCGCCCGGCGAGCACGCGCCGGGCAATGTCCAGATCATGGGGCGTATCGACGCCCAGCGGCACGCTGTCAACCAGCGCCACGTCGATGCGCATGCCGGCTTCGAGGGCGCGGAGCTGTTCGAGTCGCTCGCGCTGCTCCAGCACGGATGGCGGCATGGCGACGAAGCGCTCCAGCGCGGTGCGGCGGTAGGCGTAGAGGCCGATGTGATGATAACGCGGGCCTTCGCCGTGCGGAGCGGTGGCCCGGGTGAAATAGAGGGCGCGCAGCAGGGTCGGCCCGCGCGGCGAGCCGACGACCTTCACCACATTGGGGTTGATGTGCTCCTCGGCGATGCGGATTTCCGCGGCCAGCGTTGCGATATCAACCTCCGGATCGTCGAGCGGATCAAGCGCGGCGCGGATGTCTTTCGGCGCGATGGTCGGCAGGTCGCCCTGGACATTGACCACGATCTCCACCATCCGGTCCGGATCGAGGGTCTGCAGCGCTTCATGGATGCGATCGGAGCCCGAAGGGTGGTCGGCACGGGTCATCACGGCTTCGCCGCCATGGGCCCGAACCGCCTCGGCGATTTCCGGCGAATCGGTCGCGACCACGGTGCGGCCGATCTCGGCCTCGGCGGCGCGCCGCCAGACATGGACGATCATCGGCAGGTCGGCGATCTCCTTCAGCGGCTTGCCGGGCAACCGGCTTGCCGCCATGCGGGCGGGGATCAGGACCAGAGCGTTACGTTGCGCCATTCTCACGAGGCCAAGTTGGACGGCAGGTCGGTGTCCGCAGTTGGTTGATCTGCGGGGTCGAAATCGGCGGAGGGCGATCCCCGCAGGGGACGAAGCCGGCGCGGGGTGGGCCCGTGCGATCCGGCTCCGGGTGAAATCGAGGGGAAAAAGCCCGGCCTTTTCAATGTCGCCGGCGGTTATACGGGTTGCCAGGGCTGAGGCAAATCTTTATCTCGGGAGCCGCCGCCGCGTATCGGCGCGAGGCGGCGGCTACAACTTGATTTTTGGGCCATTTTTTGGTCTTCAGTCTTCCCGCTCGCGCCGTCCGACGCGCGCTTGCCATCCCTTTCCCGGCGTGGGGCCAGATCCGACATGGATTCCTTCGAACTGAACAAAATCATGGGCGCAATCCTGGGCACCTGCCTGGTCTTGCTGGTGACCAACTTCACCGCCGGGGCCATCTTCGCGCCCAAGGCGCCTGAAAAGCCGGGTTACGAGATCGCCGTGAAGAGCAGCGAGGGCGAAGCCGCCAAGGGTGGCGCGCCGGCCGCGGCCGAACCGATCGAGAAGCTGCTGCAGACCGCCTCGGCGGAAAAGGGCGCCACAGCCGCCAAGAAGTGCGCGGCCTGCCACACCTTCGAGAAGGGCGGTCCGAACCGGGTCGGCCCGAATCTGTGGGGCATTGTCGACCGCGATCGCGCCTCGGAGGCCGGCTTCAACTATTCGGCAGCCATGAAGGCCAAGAGCGGCAAGTGGACCTACGACGAACTCAACAAGTTCCTTACCAATCCCAAGGGCTACATCGCCGGGACGGCCATGGGCTTCGCCGGTCTGCCCAAGGACAGCGAGCGCGCCGACGTGATCGCTTATCTGCGCAGCCTGGCCGACAAACCGGCGCCGCTGCCGACCGCCGCCAAGTAACCGCGCGGTCGGTCCGCACCGCACATCTCGACGGAACGGCCAGGCTTGCCTGGCCGTTTTGTTTTTGCGCGGGCCTGTCGGTGGTGTCGGCGTGGCCCTTGGCCGCGTGCCCAGAGCGCTTGAGGGGTGGAATCCCATCCAAAAACCGACATAATCGCTGCGGACCTTGGACTTGGGGGCTCACCCCGCCGCGCGCCGGCAAACACAGGATTTGGTTTTTTGACAATTTCCCGCCGCCGCCTGCTTTCGAGCGGAGCTTTTGTCGCCGCCGCTCCGTTTCTCCAACTGATCCCGCCCGGCCTGATCGATCGGGCCTCCGTGCAAGCCGCGCCGGCCGGGGCCGGCACTGGCGAATGGCGCCACGCATTGTCACTGTTCAATGACATCAAGTATCCGGCCGGGTTCAAGCACTTCGACTATGTCAATCCGGACGCCCCGAAAGGTGGCACGGTCCGGCAGATCGCCATCGGCACCTTCGACAATTTCAATGTGACGATATCCGGCGTGAAGGGCGTCGTCGCTGCCGGCATCGAGCTGATCTACGACAGCTTGATGGTGCCGGCGCTTGACGAAGTGGCGACGGCATACGGGCTTCTGGCCGAGACCGTGCGATATCCGGAAGACTTCTCGTCCGCGACCTACCGGCTGCGCGCCGAGGCGAAATGGCACGACGGCACGCCGGTTTCAGTCGACGATGTGGTCTTCTCCTTTGCGGCGTTCCGCAACAACAGTCCGCAACTCTCCGCATATTATCGCCATGTCGTCAAAGTCGAAAAGACCGGCGAGCGCGAGGTGACATTCACCTTTGACGGCCCCGGCAACCGTGAACTGCCGCAGATCGTCGGCGAGATGATGATCCTGCCCAAACACTGGTGGGAAGGCACCGACGCATCCGGACGCAAGCGCGACATCGGCCAGACCACGCTCGAAAAGCCGCTGGGCTGCGGCGCCTACCGGATCAAGGACTTCGTGCCGGGCAGGAGCGTCGTCTATGAGCGCGTCCCCGACTATTGGGGGGCGAAGCTCAATGTGAATGTCGGCCGCGACAATTTTGCCGAGCAGGGCTTCGAATATTTCCGCGACCTGACCGTCGGCCTCGAAGCCTTCAAGGGCGATCAGATCGACTTCCGGACGGAGAACAGCGCGAAATTCTGGGCGACCGCCTATGACTTTCCGGCCGTCAAGGACAAGCGCGTGCTGCTCGAGGAGTTCGAGATCCGCAGCCGCGGCGTCATGCAGGCCTTTGCCTTCAATGTGCGCCGCGACAAGTTCAAGGATGCCAGGCTGCGCCGCGCCTTCAATCTCGCTTTCGATTTCGAGGAGATGAACAAGCAGCTGTTCTACGGTCAGTACAAGCGGATCAACAGCTATTTCGACGGCACCGAACTCGCCTGTTCCGGCCTGCCGCAGGGCGCCGAGCTCGCCATTCTCGAAACGGTCCGGGCCAAGGTGCCGGCGGAGGTCTTCACCACGCCCTACACCAATCCGGTCAACGGTAATCCGGAAGCCGTCCGCAGCAATCTGCGCGAGGCCATGCGATTGGCGAAGGAGGCGGGTTACGAGGTGCGCGATCGCCGCCTGACCAATGCCGCGACCGGCGAGGTTCTCAAGGTCGAATTCCTGGTGTCCGATCCGACTTTCGAGCGCATCGCCCTGTTCTATAAACCATCGCTCGAACGGCTCGGCGTCGAGGTCACGGTGCGCATCGTCGACGATGCGCAATACGAGAACCGCACCCGCCAGTGGGATTTCGATGTGATCATCAAGAGTTGGGGCGAATCGCTATCGCCGGGCAACGAGCAGCGCGCTCGTTGGGGTTCGCAGGCTGCCGATCAGCCCGGGTCGGACAATCTGATCGGCATCAAGAACGAGGCGGTCGATGCCCTGATCGACCGGGTGATCTTCGCCAAGAACCGCGAGGAGCTCGAGGCCGCGACCAGGGCGCTCGATCGCGTCCTCCTGTGGCACAACTATGTCGTGCCGCAATGGACCTACAACAAGCAGCGCACCGCGCGCTGGGACCGCTTCAGCCGGCCGGCGCAATTGCCGAAATACGGAGCTGCCGCCTTCCCCACCGTATGGTGGTACGACGCGGACAAGGCGGCGCGCGTGGGCAAACGCTCTTGAGCGCGACGCGGCGCAGCCTGCCGTCCCGACGCGAGGTCCTGGTCCTCGGCGCCGGCACCGCGGCGCTTGCCGCAACGCGCCGGGCGGTCGCGGCGGAGGGCGAGGTGCACGGCCTCTCCGTGTTCGGCGACCTGAAATATCCGGCGGATTTCCCCCGCTTCGATTACGTCACCCCCGACGCGCCGAAGGGCGGTACGTTCTCGACCATCCCGTGGAGCAGATCCTACAATCAGTCCTTTCTCACCTTCAATTCGCTCAATGCCTTCATTCTCAAAGGTGACGGTGCCCAGGGCATGGAGATGACTTTCGCGCCGCTGATGGTGCGCGCCGCCGACGAGCCCGACGCCGTCTATGGCCTCGTCGCCCGCTCGGTGGCGGTGTCGCCGGACCGGCTGACCTACCGCTTCTCGCTGCGGCCTGAAGCTCGTTTCCATGACGGCAGCCGGCTGACCGCACAGGACGCCGCCTTCTCGCTCAACGTGCTCAAGGACAAGGGCCATCCCAACATCCAGCAGCAGATGCGCGATATGGAGCGCGCCGAAGCGCTGGACGATGCGACGCTCGTCGTTACCTTTGCCGCGCGACGGGCGCGCGACGTGCCGCTCTTTGTCGCCACCCTGCCGATCTTCTCGAAGGCCTATTACAGCAAGCATCCGTTCGAGGAATCGACTCTGGAGGTGCCGCTCGGCTCCGGCCCCTACAAGGTCGGGCGGTTCGAGGCGGGGCGCAATATCGAGTTCGACAGGGTCAAGGACTGGTGGGCGGCGGATCTGCCCGTCGCTCGCGGCATGTACAATTTCGATAGCGTGCGCTTCGAATTCTATCGCGACCGCGACGTCGCCTTCGAAGGCTTCACCGGCCGCAGCTATCTGTTCCGCGAGGAATTCACGTCGCGCGTCTGGGCGACGCGTTATGATTTTCCGGCCGTGAAGGACGGCCGGATCAAGCGCGAGACCCTGCCGGACGAGACGCCGTCGGGCGCCCAGGGCTGGTTCATCAATACCCGCCGCGACCGCTTCAAGGATCGTCGGGTGCGAGAAGCCCTGATCGACGCCTTTGACTTCGAATGGACCAACAAGACGATCATGTATGGCGCCTATGCCCGTACGGTTTCCCCGTTCCAGAATTCGGACATGATGGCCAAGGGCCTGCCGACTGCGGAGGAGCTCAAGCTGCTGGAGCCGTTCCGTGCCCAGCTGCCGGCGGAGGTTTTTGGCGAGCCTTACCTGCCCCCGGTGACCGACGGTTCGGGCCAGGACCGCTCGCTGCTGCGCCGCGCCTCGCAGCTGCTGAGTGAAGCGGGGTTTCCGATCAAGGACGGCAAGCGCATGACGCCGCAGGGCGAGGCGTTTCGCCTGGAATTCCTGATGGACGAGCCGACGTTCCAGCCGCACCATATGCCGTATATCAAGAATCTGGCGACGCTCGGCATCGAGGCTAATTTCCGCCTCGTCGATCCGGTGCAGTACCGCGCCCGGCTCGACGAGTTCGATTTCGATCTCACCGTCCAGCGTTTTTCGATGTCGGCAACCCCTGGCGACGGCATGCGGCCGTTCTTCTCGTCCCAGGCCGCAGCGACCAAGGGCTCGTACAATCTCGCCGGCATCGCCGATCCGGCGATCGACGCGCTGATCGACCGGATCATCGGCGCCAACAGCCGAAGCGGGCTGACGGTCGCCTGCAGCGCCTTCGATCGCGTCTTCCGCGCCGGCCGCTACTGGGTGCCGCATTGGTACCGCGCCAGCCATCCGATCGCCTATTGGGACGTGTTCGGCCGCCCGGCCAAGCTGCCGCGCTACGCCAATGGCGTCGGCGCCCCGGAGCTGTGGTGGAGCGACCCGACCAAGGCGGCCGCCGCCGCACCTGCGGGGCAGCCGTGACGCGTGTCGCGACGACATCGAGAACCAGCATCACGAGGGAGCCATGAGCGCCTATATCGCCCGCCGCCTGCTCCTGATGGTGCCGACGCTGCTTGGCATCCTGTTCGTCTCCTTCATCGTGGTGCAGTTTGCCCCCGGCGGGCCGGTGGAGCGGGTGATTGCCCAGCTGTCCGGCTCCGACACCGGCGCGACATCGCGGATCTCGGGGGGCGGCGGCGGTGATTTCGCCAGTCGCACCCAGATCGGCGCTGCGGCCGACGCGGTGAATTCCAAGTACCGCGGCGCTCAGGGCCTCGATCCGGAGTTCGTCAAGAGCCTCGAGAAACAGTTCGGCTTCGACAAGCCGGCACCCGAGCGCTTCTTGCTGATGCTTTGGAATTTCGCCCGCTTCGATTTCGGCAAAAGCTATTTCCGCGACATCGGCGTGCTGCAGCTGATCAAGGAGAAGCTGCCGGTCTCGATGTCGCTCGGCATCTGGATGACCCTGCTGACCTATCTGATCTCGATCCCGCTCGGGATCCGCAAGGCGGTGAGCGATGGGTCGCGATTTGACGTCTGGACCTCCGCAGTCGTCATCGTCGGCTTCGCCATTCCCGGATTCCTGTTCGCGATTCTGCTGATCATCCTGTTCGCCGGCGGCTCCTTCCTGACCATCTTTCCGCTGCGCGGCCTCACCTCCGATGGCTGGTCGCAGTTCCCCTGGTACTGGAAGATCATCGACTATTTCTGGCACCTGACGCTGCCGATGATCTCCATGGCGCTTGGTGCCTTCGCCACCATGACGCTGCTGACCAAGAACTCGTTCCTGGACGAGATTCGCAAGCAGTATGTCATGACCGCGCGAGCCAAGGGCTGCAGCGAGAACCAGGTTCTCTATAATCACGTCTTTCGCAACGCCATGCTGATCGTGATCGCCGGCTTCCCGGGCGCCTTCATCCACGCGTTCTTCTCCGGATCGCTGCTGATCGAGACGATCTTCTCCCTCGACGGGCTTGGGCTTCTGGGCTTCGAGAGCGTGCTCAACCGCGATTATCCGGTGGTGTTCGGAACCCTCTACATCTTCTCGCTGGTGGGGCTGGTCGTGAACCTTGTCTCCGACCTTGCCTATATGTGGATTGATCCGCGGATCGATTTCGAGGCGCGAGAGGTCTGATGACGGTCACAGCTCCCGAGCCGATCGAAACCAAAGCGCTCACGCCGCTGGGCGATGCCGTGCCGCCGACCCGCAAGGCGTTCGAGCCTTCGCCGCTGAACCGGCGCCGGTGGGAGAACTTCAAGGCCAACCGCCGCGGCTACTGGTCGTTCTGGCTGTTCCTGGTGCTGTTCGCGGTGTCGCTGTTCGCCGAATTCATTGCCAACGATCGCCCACTGCTGATTCGCTATGACGGCCACTTCTACTGGTCGGCTTTCGTGGCCTATCCGGAGACCACCTTCGGCGGCGATTTCGAAACCGCGGCGGACTACCGCGATCCCTATCTGCGGAAGCTGATCGCCGACAAGGGCGGCTGGATCGTCTGGGCGCCGATCCGTTATTCCTACGACACCCATAATCTCGATCTGCCGACGCCGGCGCCCTCCAAGCCGACCTGGCTGCTCACCGAGGCGGAGTGCAAGCCGGTGGTCGAGCGCAAGGGGCTCAAGAGCTGCCGCGACCTCGAATACAACTGGCTGGGCACCGACGATCAGGGACGCGACGTGGTGGCGAGGCTGATCTACGGCTTCCGCCTGTCGGTGCTGTTTGGCCTCGCACTCACGCTGGTGTCGTCGGTGATCGGCATCGCCGCGGGCGGGGTGCAGGGCTATTTCGGCGGCTGGATCGATCTCGGCTTCCAGCGCTTCATCGAGATCTGGACCGCGATCCCCTCGCTCTATCTGCTGCTGATCCTCTCCTCGGTTCTCGTGCCCGGCTTCTTCGTGCTGCTCGGCATTCTGTCGCTGTTCTCATGGGTGTCGCTGGTCGGACTGGTCCGCGCCGAATTCCTGCGCGGGCGCAATTTCGAATATATCCAGGCGGCACGGGCGCTCGGCGTGTCCAACTGGGTGATCATGGCGCGGCATCTGTTGCCCAACGCCATGGTCGCGACCATGACATTCCTGCCCTTCATCGTGTCGTCCTCGGTGATGACGCTGACGGCTCTGGATTTTCTCGGCTTCGGCCTGCCGCCCGGCTCGCCGTCGCTGGGCGAATTGCTGTCCCAGGGCAAGGCCAACGTCCAGGCGCCCTGGCTCGGCTTTACCGGGTTCTTCGCGGTGGCCATCATGCTGTCGCTCCTGATCTTCATCGGCGAGGCGGTGCGCGACGCCTTTGATCCACGCAAGACATTCAGATGAGGACCGCCAAGGCCATGGATGTCGTCAATCAGCCGCTGCTCAGCGTCCGCGAGTTGTCGGTCGGCTTTCGCCACGGCGATGGCCTGTCGCTGGCGGTGGATCGCGTTTCCTTCGATGTCGGCCGCGGCGAATGTGTCGCGCTGGTCGGCGAATCCGGTTCGGGCAAGTCGGTTACCGCGCTCTCGGTGCTCAGGCTGCTGCCTTACCCGGCGGCCAGCCATCCGTCCGGCGCCATCGTCTTCAATGGGCGCGACCTGCTGACGCTTGGCGAACGCGAGATGCGGGCCGTGCGCGGCGGCGACATCGGCATCGTCTTCCAGGAGCCGATGACGTCGCTCAATCCCCTGCATACGGTCGGCGCACAGATCGGCGAGATCCTGCTGCTTCATCGCGGCATACGGGGCGCCGCGGCGCATCGGCGTACTGTCGAGCTGTTGAGCCAGGTCGGCATTCCCGATCCGGAAACGCGCCTCGACAGCTATCCGCATCAGCTCTCCGGCGGGCAACGCCAACGGGTGATGATTGCCATGGCGCTGGCCAACGAGCCGGACCTCTTGATCGCCGACGAGCCGACCACTGCGCTCGACGTCACTGTGCAGGCCCAGATCCTCAAGCTGCTGGGCGATATTCGCGCCCGGCTCGGCATGAGCCTGTTGTTCATCACCCACGATCTCGGCATCGTTCGACGCATCGCCGATCGGGTCTGTGTGATGAATCACGGCAAGATCGTCGAGCACGGCGCGGTCGAACAGGTGTTCAGTGCGCCTCAGCATCCCTACACCAAAGCTCTGCTCGCCGCCGAGCCGAAACCCGATCCGGCGCCGCCTCAGCCGGACCAGCCGGTGGTGGTATCGGCCGAGAACCTCAAGGTCTGGTTCCCGATCAAGCGCGGCTTCCTGCGGCGTACCGTCGGCCAGATCAAGGCGGTGGACGGCGTCAGCATCGCCGTCCGCAAGGGTGAAACCCTCGGTGTCGTCGGCGAATCCGGCTCGGGCAAGACCACGCTGGGGCTGGCGCTGTTGCGGCTGATCTCGTCGGATGGGCCGATCGTCTTCCTCGGCAAGAACATCCAGGGCCTGCGCTTTGCCGAAATGCTTCCCTTCCGCCGCAACATGCAGATCGTCTTCCAGGATCCGTTCGGCTCGCTCAGTCCGCGCATGTCGGTCGGCGATATCGTCGCCGAGGGGTTGAGCGTTCACCAGCCGCAGCTCAGCCGCGCCGAGCGCGATGAGCGGGTGGTACGAGCGCTGACCGATGTCGGCCTCGATCCGCAGACGCGTTTCCGCTACCCGCACGAATTCTCCGGCGGGCAGCGCCAGCGCATCAGCATCGCCCGCGCCGCGGTGCTGGAGCCGAGTTTCGTCGTGCTCGACGAACCGACCAGCGCGCTCGATATGCTGTTCCAGGCGCAGATGGTCGACTTGTTGCGCGAGCTGCAGCGCAAGCGCGTGCTGACCTACATGTTCATCTCGCACGATCTGCGGGTGGTGGCTTCGCTCGCCAGTCACCTGATCGTCATGCGTCACGGCAAGGTCGTGGAGGAAGGGCCCGCGGCCAGTCTGTTCAAGGCGCCGAAGACCGAATACACCCGGGCACTGTTCGCCGCCGCATTTCACAACGAGGCCGCGCCGGGCGTGTGATCCCCTCTGTCGTTCAGGTCGGCGACAGACGGCGAAGGCTGGTTACTGCGCTGCCGGCAGCGGCGATCCGCGCGATTGCCGCGCGCAGCGGTTCGATCGCGGCCGCCATGTGGAAGGCGTTGGCATGGACGATGCTGTCGTCGCCGCGAACGATCGCGACATGACCCTTCCAGAAGATCAGGTCGCCGCGGCGGAGTTCACTGACGGCTTCCGGTGGCAGCGCGGTGCCGAGCGCCGCTTCCTGCAGGTCGCTGTCTCGTGGTGCAGCGATGCCGGCGGCCGCAAGCGAAACCTGGACGAGGCCCGAGCAGTCGATGCCGAGGCTGGTCTTGCCGCCCCACAGATAGGGCGTGCCGACGAAGCGTTCGGCCACCGCGACGAAATCCTCCTCGCACGTGCCAAGCGGGGCGACATGGCACAACGGCAGATAATGTCGCTGGGGCGTGATGGCGAAGGTGCCGTCGCTGCGCGCCACTTCGATGCGCGCGCCGAGTGGCAGGGTTTCCACCGGCGGCAATTTGATCGACGGTCCCGGAAACGCGAAGGTCCGTAGCGCGGTGACCTGATGGCTCGCGGCCGTGCGCGGCTTCACCAGCGCGAGGTCGGGCATCCAGCCGACATAACCGTCGCCGAGGAGCTGGCCCCAGGCCCAGCCCTCGATAGTGCGGTCATAGATCATGACCCGCTCGCCCTTGAGCGCCTCGGTGTCGAGCGGCGCGTCGTGCGACGGCTCGCGGCGCAGTGGCACCACGGCATCGAAAACCTCGAGTTCCTCGCCTTCGACGAAGCGCTCGGCCGCGACGTTGCCTTCGAGGTATTTGGCAGCGAGATCGGGCCGGGCCGGGGTCAGACGCGGATCAGCCATAGCGCTGGCTCAGCAGGCGGAAGATGGCGCGCGCCGCCTGGCACTCGCCACCCTCGGGGCGGCCGGGTTTCGCCGTCGGAGTCCAGCCGTAGATGTCGACATGGAGCCAGC
Organism: Bradyrhizobium sp. WD16; assembly: GCF_024181725.1. Lineage (NCBI taxonomy): Bacteria > Pseudomonadati > Pseudomonadota > Alphaproteobacteria > Hyphomicrobiales > Nitrobacteraceae > Bradyrhizobium > Bradyrhizobium sp. WD16. The sequence goes on from NZ_CP028908.1 coordinate 2,447,752, forward strand.
GCTTCGGGTCAGTGACGAAGCGCTGCAGAAACAGGGCGCAGGTGATCGAACCGGCAAAGCCGTTGGACGGGGCGTTGTTGAGGTCGGCGGTCTTGGAATCGAGCCACTTGTCGTAGGCCGGCCACAGCGGTAGTCGCCACAGCGGATCATTTTCCGCTTCCGCGCAGCGTGACAGCTCGGCGGCGAGCGCGTCGTCGCCGGTGTAGAACGGAGGCAGATCGGGACCGAGCGCGGTGCGCGCCGCGCCGGTGAGCGTGCCGAGATCGATTACAAGATCGGGTTTGTCCTCGCAGGCCAGCGCCAGTGCGTCGGCGAGGATCAGCCGGCCCTCGGCGTCGGTATTGCCCACTTCGACGCTCATGCCCTTGCGCGAGGCCAGGATGTCGAGCGGCCGGAAGGCATCGCCCGACACGGCGTTCTCCACCGCCGGGATCAACACCCGCAGCCGGACCTTCAGCCTGGCCGCCATCACCAGCTGCGCCAGCGCCAGCACATTGGCGGCGCCGCCCATGTCCTTCTTCATCAGCAGCATCGAGCTCGACGGCTTCAAATCCAGTCCGCCGGAATCGAATGCCACGCCTTTGCCGACCAGCGTCACCTTCGGATGGGTCGGATCGCCGTGACTGAAATCGATCAGCCGCGGCGGTCGCGATGCCGCCCGGCCAACGGCGTGGATCAGCGGAAAGTTGCTGGTCTTGAGGTCGTCACCGACCGTGCAGGTGAATTGCGCGCCGAAGCGCGCCGCCACCTGATGGGCCGCCTCGGCGATCTCGGCCGGACCCATGTCATTGGCCGGAGTGTTGATGAGATCGCGCGCCAGCACCACAGCCTCGACAAGGCGCGTCACCTCCTCAGTGTCGACGTCGTCCGGCGGCACCAGGCGCGCCAGGCTCGGTTCGGCCTTGCGGTAGCGGCCGAAGCGGTAGCTGGCGAGAGCAAAGGCAAGCGTCGCGAGGCGCGGATCGTGCGGTGCATTGGCAAAGCGGAAACTGCCGGCAGGCAGCAGCCCGGCGAGCAGCCCCGGCCGGAACGGATCGCGCCCGGCGTCGTCGGCCTCTTCCAGCCCGAACAGGATTTCGGCAATGGCGCCGTCAGTGCCAGGCAGCGCCAGATACTGTCCCGGCTTCGCCGCAAAGCCGCTGGCCTCGGCGAAGGCGCGTCCGGCCGGAGCGAGCTTGCCCCGGATTGCCTCCCAGCTGGATTTGGTCGCCAAAGTGATCGGCGTGGCCGGTTCGGTGCGGGGAGCGAAAAAGCTTGTCATGTTGGTATCCGGAGCAGGAAGGCGAGTGCGGTGGATCTGACGCTCGTTTCAGCATTGCAGCAAGTTCTTCATACGCGCGTCAGATCCAAGACCGCACCAGAATCATAATGATGCTGGTGTCCCTTTGTTTCCAAGGTTCGTAGCAGCGCCCGCTGCAATGGAATACGAACGTTGGAAACGCTCAGCTATATCCGATTAACCGGGTGTTAGGGTTAACACTCTATTGATGAGCCCATCGACCGCCGACCCGGCGGCGCTGCGAGCCGAAGTGCGATGCGTGATCTTTCTGCTGTTGCCGCCGCCTGTCCATCCCTTGCCGCCATTGCGCTGTTCGCCCTGGCGCTGGGCGGCTGCCAGACCACGGCGCGCTCGACCGACGTCACCGGCTCGCTCGGCGGTCCGCTTGCCGCACGGGCGGAACTGCCGCCGGCAGGTCAGGGGCGCGTCGGCGTCGATGCGCTCGGCGAGCGTTATCGAGCGAGTCCGAAGAATGTCGAGGCCGCGCTCGCCTACGGCCAGGCCCTCCGTGCCAACGGTCAGACCGCCCAGGCGGTTGCTGTGCTCCAAGCGGCCAATCTGGCCAATCCCGGCACCAAGCCGCTGCTGGCGCTTTACGGCCGCGTGCTGGTGGAGAGCGGCGATTTCAAGCAGGGCTTCGAAACCCTGTCGCTGGCGCATAGTCCCGCCAATCCGGACTGGCGCATTCTCTCGGTCCAGGGCACCGCGCTCGACCAGATGGGCAATCACGCCGAGGCGCGACGCTACTATGCCAGCGCGCTCAAGATCGTGCCGGACGAACCTTCCGTGCTCTCCAATCTTGGCCTGTCCTACATGCTGACGCGGGACTTGCCGCGCGCCGAAGAGGTGCTGCGCCGCGCCTATTCCAACCCGAGCGCGGATTCGCGCGTGCGCCAGAATCTCGCGCTGGTGGTCGGGCTGCAGGGCCGCTTCGGCGAAGCCGAGACGATCGTACGCGCCGATCTGCCGCCGGAAGAGGCCGCGGCAAACGTCGCCTATCTCAAGCAGATGCTGAGCCGCGACGGCTCCTCGTCCGCACGGTCCTCGTAAGTTTCCATCGCTTGTCCCGGGTCAGGCGGGCAGCCCGAACAGCCGCCGGACGGCCGGCTTCCATTCGCCGGTCATGGTGTATTCCAGGCCGAGCCGGGCGCCGCAGGCGATCGCGAGCATGCTGAGCGGTGCCGTGATCGCCAGCGTCGATAACGCCGTCAGCCCCTGGCCGATGGTGCACCCGAGGGACAGGATGCCGCCCGTACCCATCAGCAGGGCGCCCGTCATGTGGCGCTTGAGTTCGCGAGCGTCATCACAGGCTTCCCAGCGGAAGCCACGGGCCGACAGCGCGGCGGCGAAGGAGCCGAGCACCACGCCGGCCACCGAGCCTATGCCGAAATCGAGATGGGAGCCGCTGAAGGTAACGACATAGAGAATGCTGTTGCCGAGCGGCGCGACGAAAGTCAGCGACGCGACGCGCAGCGGATCGAACTCGTCATTGGCGAGCCAGCCCGTGGCGAACCAGCCGAAGGCGACGGCGCCGCCGACGCCGATGCCGGACCACAGAAAGCGGCGCGCGCGCAGCAACTGGCCATCGGTGAGCGCCCAGAATCCCAGCGCGCCGGCAATCGCTAGTACCAGGATGGCGCGGCCGGCCCGGCCGAATGCGCCTCCGAGCAGTGAATCGAGCGCCTGGGATGTTCCCTCGGGCAGGGCGATCGACAGCGGGTCCACCAGCGAGAGGCGCAGCATGCCGGTCAGGCCGCGCATGGCGGCAAGCGCGGACAGGCCGAGAACGAGATAGACCACGATGGCACGCAGATCGCCGCCGCCGATCCGCACCAGGGTGCCGAAGCTGCAGGTGCCGACCAGTGCCATGCCGATGCCGAACATCAGCCCGCCGATGATTGCGCCGCCAAGGCCGATGGACGATGTCAGGTAGATCGACTGGGACAGGTCGACAAAGCCGAGGGAATCGAGCGCCTGGGTCGCGATCAGCGCGATCGCCGCGGCGAGCGCGAAGGATTTCAGGCGGCGGAAATCCGATGCGAAGAACGCGTCCTCCAGCATCGCGAGCGTGCAGAACCGCCCGGCGCGTCCGGCGACGCCAAGCACGATCCCGGCGGCGAGGCCGCTGCCGACCTCGATGGCCGAAGAGGCGAGCATTCCTCCGAACCTCTGTGTTGTTGTAGTTCTTGTTGTCGTTGGCTTCGTTGTTGTTCTTGCTGGCGACAGTCTGCGCCAGGCACGTCGCAGAATCCAGAGCGCGAATCAGCGCCGACGACGGCGCACCGGCTCGCAGAAGACGTCGTAGATCGCGGTCAGGATCTTGCGGACGTCCTCGCTGGCGAGGCTGTAATAGATGGCCTTGCCGTCGCGGCGGGTGGTCACCAGGCGATCGAGCCGCAGCCGCGCCAGTTGCTGGGAGACGGTCGACTGGCGTTCGCCGAGAAACTGCTCCAGTTCGGTGACGGACTTCTCGCCCTCGGCAAGGATGCACAGCAGCAGCAGGCGCGATTCATGGGACAGCGCCTTGAGCATCTCGCTGGCCTCGCGGGCCTTGTCGATCATCTGCTCCAGTTCGGCGGAGGTTTCGATGTCTTTCAGCTTTGGCAGCGGCATGACCCGGTCTGTCTCCCAACTTCAATAGCGGCTACGATCCTTTTGCCCGATCCGCGGCGGCCGGCAGGATGCGGTCGAGCAGGCCGAAAAAGAAGGACTCGCCCGGATAGCCGCGGATTCGTCCGATTTCACGCCCGTCCTGCACCACGACGAAGGTCGGTGTAAAGGGGCCGGGATCAATCGCGGCGAGATCGGCGGGCCGGAGGCGGTCGAGATCGACGCGGCGCAGCGGCGCGGTGCGGCTCTCATCGGTGCGGGGATAGATCGGCGCGATCTCGGCGTCGAAACGGGCGCACCAGGCGCAGCCCGTTCGTTCGAACATCACGAGCTCCGCTGCGCGGGCAGGGCGTTCACCCGCGCTCATGGCGAGCAGGCCGGCGAAGGCGAGGATCGTGGTCGTGGATCGCATCCGGCAGAAACCTCTGGACAGGCTGATCGAACCTATCACAACATTCAGATATGTTCCAGAGAGCGGGCCGGATGTCCCATGAGCCTTGACGTATCCCTGGGAGCTGCATTTCTCGCCGGGCTCCTGTCCTTCCTGTCGCCCTGCATCCTGCCGCTGGTTCCGCCATTCCTGTGCTACATGGCGGGCGTCTCGGCCGCCGACCTCTCGAATGGCGGGGCTGCGATCGGTCGCGGCCGCATTCTGGTCTCGGCGCTGGTCTTTGTGGCCGGGTTTTCGGCGGTCTTCGTCGGTCTCGGCGCGACCGCGTCGGTGTTCGGCAAATTCATCACCGGCCACCTCTCGGTCCTGGGAACATTCGCCGGCATCGTCATCGTGGCAATGGGGCTGCACTTTCTCGGAGTGCTGCGGATTCCCTTTCTCTATCGCAGCGCCACCATCGATGTCGCGCGCAAGCCGGCCGGCCTGCTCGGCGCCTTCGTGATGGGGCTTGCCTTCGCTTTCGGCTGGACGCCTTGCGCCGGCCCGGTGCTCGCCGCGGTGCTGTTCATGGCCGGCGCCGAGGACACGGTGGGTCATGGCGTGCTGCTGCTGCTGGCCTATTCCGCAGGCACCGGCATTCCCTTTCTGATCGCTGCCGCCTTTACCGGCCAGTTCATGGCCGCGCTGGCACGCCTGCGCCGCCATCTCGGGTCCGTCGAGAAGGCCATGGGAGTCTTCCTGGTGGCGACCGGTCTCGTCTTCCTCACCGGGGTGATGCCGCTCGTCTCGGAATGGCTGCTGGAGCACTTTCCCGGTCTCGCCTCGATCGGCTGAAGGGCGCGTCAGCCGAAGCGGAAGGCGAGCAGGCGCTCGAAGGACTGCAATTCGATCAGATAGCGATGCACCAGCGCTCCGTCGCCGGCCTGCGCGGCGCGGCCGATCTCGCCGCTGCCGGCGATGGCACCGTCGATCAGGCGTCGGAACTCCGATTGGGCGGCGATGGCATCGGAAGCCCAGCCGTTGCAGCGCTGCAGGCGATCGCGGAACACCGCGGCCGTGGCGATGACACCGGCCGGGCTCGTCCCTTGCGTTTCGGCGAACTGCGAAGCCGCGGTTCGCAGCGCTTCCATCGCTGGCGCCAGTTCAAAGACGCAGTCGCCGAGATCGAACAGCCCCGATGCATGGTGCAGACCGTAGAGGGCCTGACGGAACGACAGGAGTTCGCTCGCCGCGCGTGAGGTGTCGCCGTCGTCGATCGCCTTCGTCGCTGCAGCGAGGCGCTCGCCGCCGGCGCTGACGAAACTGCGAAAGGCCGGTACGGCATAGCCTGGCGGGGAAATATCGCCGAAGTCGCGTTGAAGCTTCGTCCAGGCGGTTGTCGCCTCGCCGATCTCGATCTGAGCCAGCGCGACATTGCCGGTGCGGAGATAGCTATCGGCGCTGCGGACGCCGGCGGCGACGAGGTCAGCCGCTCGCGCGAAGTCCGGCCTGTCTTCGGCGATGGCGGCAGACATCAGCCGTGCGCCGGCCAGAGCCATGATCGTGATGCGCCGCAACATATGAAGTCCTTGTTATATTCGACTATATGAATATCATTCCTGGCCGCGCGGGCAAGCAGCGCGTCGCCGATCCGCACGCCGCCGACCACAACGGCAAGACGCGCCACCTGGGAGGGATCTTGATTCGATTGTCGTCCACCTCTCGCCGCTCGCTGCTTGCGGCATTCGCCGCATCGGCGCTGCCGTGGCGTGTCGACCTGGCGCGCGGCGAAGCGCTGCTCGGTGATGACGGCCTCTATCACGAGCCGTGGTTTCTGCAGAGCTTCCTCGATCTGAGAGAGGACCTCGAGACGGCGCGCGCCACCGGCAAGCGGCTCGCAGTGATGTGGGAGCTGCGGGGGTGCCCCTATTGCCGCGAGACCCATCTGGTGAACTTCGCGGACGACCAGGTCACCAGCTACATCCGCGCAAATTTCGAGGTTCTGCAGCTCAATCTGGTGGGCTCGCGCGAGGTCACCGATTTCGACGGCCAGATCGCCTCGGAGAAGGACCTGGCGCAGAAATACGGCATTCGCTTCACGCCCACCTTCCAGTTCTTTGCTGATTCGACCGACGGCATCGCGGCGAAGGCGCCGGCGGCGCGCGAAGTAGCGCGCGCGCCCGGTTATCTCAAACCGCAGCATTTCCTGGCGATGTTTCGCTTCGTCCGCGACAAGGCCTACGAGACCGGCTCGTTTCGCGACTTTCTCGCCAAGACGACCGGGTGATGGAAAATCGGCTTGACCGCCGACTAGATATCATAATAATTGAATATGATGGATTGTTATCCATCGCAACGAGAGCGGGCAGTGACCCGCCAGGACGAGGGTGGAGACATGCGGCTCATGCTGGCGGCGGCGTTCTGCGTCGCGCTGTCCGGGCTCGGCGCCAAGGCGCAGGAGCCGATCAAGCTCGCGATCGTCAATGATTCCATTCCGCAGTCGCTGACCGGTCAGCCAGGCAATGCCGAGGCCGGCAAGAAAGTGTTTCTCACCCGCACCCTCGGCAACTGCCTCGCCTGCCACGAGGTGGCCAGCCTCAAGTCGGAAGAATTCCACGGCGAGTTCGGGCCTTCGCTCGATGGTGTCGCGGGCCGTTACAGTGCGGCGCAGCTGCGCCTCATCGTCGCCAATCCCAAACGACTGTTCGCCGACACGGTGATGCCGGCCTTCTACAAGAACGATGGCTTCAGCCGCGTCCGGCCGGAATTCGTCGGCAAGTCCATTCTCACGGCGGCGCAGGTCGAAGACGTGGTCGCCTTTCTGCAAACGCTGAAATGACATGTCTGGAGGACACGAAATGCGATCCTTGAACCGAAGGCAGGCATTTGCGCTCGGCGGCGGCTTCATCGCCCTGACGCTGATGCCGATGGCCGCCGACGCCCAGGTGAGCAATGACGCCGCCGAGCTGATGAAGAAGTTCACTGGCGGCAAGGAGCCCGCGAAGGGCAGGATCACGCTCGATGTCCCGGAGATCGCCGAGAACGGCAATACCGTGCCGCTGTCGGTGTCGGTCGACAGTCCAATGACGCCCGATGCCTATGTCAAGGAGGTGATGATTCTTGCCGATGGCAACCCGAATGCCGGGGTGGCGACCCTGACTTTCACGCCGATGTCGGGCAAAGCCGAGGCGTCGATCCGCATCCGGCTCGCCGCGACCCAGAATGTGGTGGCGATCGCCAAGATGAACGACGGTTCCTGCTTCACCGAGAGGAAGTCCGTCAAGGTAACCATCGGCGGCTGCGGCGGCTGAGCAACGAGGAGAGCGACAATGGCCGACAAACCGCGCATCAAGCTTCCGAAGGAAGCCAAGAAGGGCGAGATCGTGCAGATCAAGACCCTGATCTCCCATGTCATGGAGTCGGGGCAGCGCAAGGATGCGCAAGGCAAGACGATCCCGCGCAAGATCATCAACAAGTTCACCTGCGAGTTCAACGGCAAGCCGGTCTTCGCCTGCGCGCTCGAACCGGCGATCTCGGCCAACCCGTACATCCAGTTCAATGCCAGGGTCGACGAGGATGGGACGTTCAAGTTTGCCTGGACGGACGACGACGGCACGGTGACGACGGCCGAAGAGAAGATCGCCGTCAAGGCGTGAAACTATTCTCAGGGAGGACACCGATGGCGCCTCGCGTCACAGCGTTGCTGACGATTGCCGCCGCCGTGGCCCTGTCGGGCGCGGCGGCCCTGGGCGACGGCGCCGAGCGCAAGGGCATCGACGCGCCTCCCGGTCACGTCTTCAAGAAGATCATCTCGGGCTACGAATTCCGCAGCAAGGAGACGCGGGCGCTCCAGGACGACGATCTGGAGAATCCCGGATTTCTCGCCATCGAGCGCGCGGCGGATGCCTGGAAAAAGGTGGATGGCGCCGAGGGCAAGTCCTGCGCTACCTGCCATGGCGAAGCCGAGACCAGCATGAAGGGCGTCGGCGCCGCGATGCCCAAGTGGAACGACAAGCTGAAGAAGCCGGTCAACCTCGAGCAGCAGATCAACATGTGCCGCACCGAGCGGATGAAGGCCGAGCCCTTGGCCTTCAATTCGCAGGCGCTGACCGACATGACTGCCTTCGTCCGTTACCAGTCTCGCGGAATGCCGGTGGCGGTGAAGACGGATGGGCCGATGACGCCCTGGTTCGAGCGAGGCAAGCAGATCTATTACACCCGGTTCGGTCAGCTCGATCTCGCCTGCGCCTCCTGTCACGAGAAGAACAACGGCAAGTTCATGCGCGCCGACTTCCTCAGCCAGGGCCAGACCAACGGATTTCCGACCTATCGGCTGCGCGATCAGAAGCTGGTCCTGCTCCACGAACGTTTCAAAGGCTGCATGTTCGACGTGCGTGCCGAGCCGTTCAAGCCGCTGTCAGACGAGTTTCTGGCGCTCGAAATCTACGTCGCCTGGCGCGGCATCGGGCTGCCGGTCGAGACACCCGCGGTTCGCAATTAGTGTCCCGGGTTCTAACGTTCGTATCCCGCTTGCAGCGAGCGCTTCTACGAACGTTAGAGCCCAAGGGACACCAGCATGATTATGATTTCTAGTGAGGTTTTGGATCTGACGCTCGTACGAATGCCCCGCTGCAATGCTGATACGAGCGTCAGAATCCACCGCACTAGAGTCGGGCCATCTGATCCAAACGAGAGGTTGGGCGCATGATCTCGCGTCGTGAATTCATTCAGGTCGCCGCTGCCGCGGCGGCGCTCGCCGGCGGTTCGGGCAGCTGGTCGCGGGCCTTCGCCCAGCAGAAGCTGACGCAGAAGGAGCTGCTCGCCTTCGAGCCGCTCGGCAACGTCACGCTGGTGCATGTCACCGACATCCATGGCCAGCTGATGCCGCTCTATTTCCGCGAGCCGTCGACCAATCTCGGCGTCGGCGACGCCAGGGGCCAGCCGCCCCATGTCACGGGCAAGGAGTTCCTGGCGCGGTTCGGCGTCGCGCCGGGCTCGTCGGCGGCCTATGCCCTGACCTCGGAGGATTTCGAGGCGCTGGCGCGGACCTATGGCCGGATTGGCGGTCTCGATCGCGCCGCTACCGTGATCAATGCCATTCGGGCCGAGCGCGGCGACAAGGTGGCGCTGCTCGACGGCGGCGATACTTGGCAGGGTTCGTGGTCGTCGCTGAAGACGCGCGGCCAGGACATGATCGACTGCATGGCGCTGCTCCAGCCGGACGCAATGACCGGCCATTGGGAATTCACCTATGGCACCGACCGGGTCAAGGAGGCGATCTCGTCCCTTGGTTTCCCGTTCCTCGGCCTGAACATCCGAGATGCCGAATGGAACGAGGCGGCGTTCGAAGCCTCGACCATGATCGAGCGCGGCGGCGTCAAGATCGCGGTCCTCGGCCAGGCCTTCCCCTATACGCCGGTGGCCAATCCGCGCTGGATGATCCCCAACTGGTCCTTCGGCGTGCGCGAGGAGGACGTGCAGGCCCAGGTCGTCAAGGCCCGCAAGGCCGGCGCCCAGCTGGTGGTGCTGCTCTCGCACAACGGCTTCGATGTCGACCGCAAGCTGGCAAGCCGGGTGAAGGGCATCGACGTCATCCTCACCGGACACACCCACGACGCGCTGCCGGAGGCGGTGAAGGTCGGCCGGACGCTGCTGATCGCGTCGGGGTCCTCCGGCAAATTCGTCTCCCGACTCGACCTCGATGTCCGCGACGGCGAGGTGAAGGGATATCGCTACAAGTTGATTCCGCTGTTCTCGGACGTGATCGCGCCGGATGCGGCGATGGCTGCCAAGATCGCCGAGGTGCGCAGGCCGTTTGCCGCCGATCTCGCCCGCCCGCTCGGCAAGACCGAATCGCTGCTGTACCGCCGCGGCAATTTCAACGGCACGTTCGATGACCTGATCTGCCAGGCGCTGCTGCAGGAGCGCGACGCGGAGATCGCGCTGTCGCCGGGCTTCCGCTGGGGCACCAGCGTGCTGCCCGGCCAGGACATCACATTCGAGGACGTCACCAACGCCACAGCGATCACCTATCCCGCGGTCTACCGCATGGGCATGACCGGCACCCGGCTCAAGGAGATCATCGAGGACGTCGCCGACAATCTCTTCAACGTCGATCCCTATTACCAGCAAGGCGGCGACATGGTGCGGATCGGCGGCCTGTCCTACGCCATCGACATCGCCAAGCCCCAGGGCCAGCGGATCTCCGACATGCGGCTGATGAAGACCGGCGCGCCGGTCGATCCGGCGAAGGAATACCAGGTGGCGGGCTGGGCCAGCGTCAATGAAGGCACGCAGGGCCCGGCGATCTGGGATGTCGTGTCCGATTACCTGAAGCGGCAGAAGACCGTCCGTCTCGAACCGAACCGAGCAGTCAAAGTCTCCGGAGTGTGAGATCCATGTCCAAGGGCCAAGATCCCATCGGCGCCCCGCGTCAGTCGCGGCGTGCCTTCCTCACCGCGGCGGGCGGCATGGCTGCCATGGCGCTGGCGAAGCCGGCCGCGGCCGCCGGCAATCCCGCCAACCAGCCGCCCAACGTGCCGGAATGGTCGAAGGTGCTGGGTGATGGCGTTGCCGTGCGGCCCTATGGCAAGCCGTCGAAATTCGAGAAGGACGTCATCCGCCGCGACGTCGAATGGCTCACCGCCTCGCGCGAGTCGTCGGTCAGCTTCACGCCCTTGCACGAACTCGAGGGTATCATCACGCCGAACGGGCTTTGCTTCGAGCGCCACCACGGCGGCATCGCCGAGATCGATCCCGCCGATCATCGCCTGATGATTCATGGCCTGGTCGAACGGCCATTGATTCTCAGTCTCGAGGAGCTCAAGCGCTATCCGCGAGTGAACCGCATCCATTTCATGGAATGCGCGGCCAATTCCGGCATGGAATGGCGCGGCGCGCAGCTCAACGGCTGCCAGTTCACCCATGGCATGATCCACTGCGTGCAGTACACCGGCGTGTCGCTGCGCACGTTGCTTGAGGAGGTCGGGGTCAGGAGCAATGGCAAGTGGCTGCTGGTCGAAGGTGGCGATGCCGCCGGAATGGATCGCAGCCTGCCGATCGAGAAGGCGCTCGACGACTGCATCATCGCCTACAAGATGAACGGCGAGGCGCTCTATCCGGAGCAGGGCTATCCGATGCGTCTCGTGGTGCCCGGCTGGCAGGGCAATCTGTGGGTCAAGTGGCTGCGCCGGATCAAGGTCGGCGATCAGCCCTGGCATACCCGCGAGGAGACCTCGAAATACACCGACCTGCTGCCGAACGGAAAGGCGCGGCGATTCACCTGGGCGATGGACGCCAAATCAGTCATCACCAGCCCGAGTCCGCAGGCGCCGATTCGACACGGCAGGGGCTTCACCATCGTCTCCGGTCTCGCCTGGTCGGGTAACGGCAAGGTCAAGCGCGTCGACATCTCGCTCGACGGCGGCCGCAACTGGCGACCGGCACGGCTCGATGGCCCGATCCTCGATAAGGCGTTGACCCGGTTCTACTACGAGTTCGACTGGACCGGCGAGCCGCTGTTGCTGCAGTCGCGCGTGCAGGACGAGACCGGCTATGTGCAGCCGACCAAGGCCGAGCTGCGCAAGGTGCGCGGCGTCAACTCCATCTACCACAACAACGGCATCCAGACTTGGCATGTCCAGTCGAATGGTGAGGTCGAGAATGTCGAAGTCGCTTAAGCTCGCCGGTGTCCTGATCACAGCGCTGGCTGCGGCATCGCCGGCACTGGCCCAGACCAAGATCGATGCCACGACCACGACCACGACCGCCAGCGAAGCCAGATATCACATCGGCCGCGCGCCGACTGCGGCGGAGGTCAAGGGCTGGGACATCGACGTTCGGCCGGACGGGCAGGGGCTGCCGGAAGGCAAGGGAACGGTGGCCCAGGGCGAGAAGCTGTTCATGGACAATTGCTCGACGTGCCACGGCGAGTTCGGCGAGGGCAACGGCCGCTGGCCGGTGCTGGCGGGCGGCAAGGGAAGTCTGACCGCCGACAATCCGGTCAAGACCGTCGGCTCCTACTGGCCCTACGCCTCGACGCTGTTCGACTACGTCCGGCACGCGATGCCCTATGGCAGTGCCCAGTCCTTCAAGACGGATGAATACTATGCTCTGGTGGCATATGTGCTCTATCTGAACGACATCATCACCGACCAGAATTTCGAGCTGAGCAACAAGAACTTCACCTCGATCAAGATGCCGAACGAGCAGGGCTTCTTCATGGACGATCGCACCGTGAGCGAGAAGGCGTTCTGGCAGAAGGAGCCGTGCATGAAGGATTGCATTCCGCCGGTGAAGATCACCGCGCGGGCGGCGGTGATCGACGTTACACCCGAGGATGCCAAGGACGGCAAGCCGCGGGGTGTCGAGTGAGGGCAGCGGAACGCAGCCGCCGTGTCGTTCTTCAGGCGGCCGTTCTTGCATGTCTGTCGACCACGATCGCGCCGGTGTCGCGCGCCGCCGAGCTGCATCGGCTCGCCCTGCAGATCAGCGACGACGATCCTGCCAAGATGCGCGCCGTGCTCGACGTCGCCGCCAATGTCTCGCGGCACTATTCGGCGCGCGGCGAGGAGGTCGAGATCGTCGTGGTCGCCTTCAATGGCGGCATCGAGATGCTGCTCGCGGATCGCTCTCCGGTGAAGGAGCGCATCGCCAACTTCATCAAGTCCATGCCGAATGTCACCTTCAAGGCCTGCGGCAATTCGCTGGAAACGCTGGCGGCCAAGGAGGGCCGGCAGCCGCCCCTGATGCCGGATGTCGAGGTCGTCGAAGCGGGCGTTGCGGCACTGGTCGACCTCGCCGAGAAACGCTGGACGATCGTTCGTCCCTGATCAGGAAGGCGCCATGCGGCTTGTTTTCTGCCTGCTTGTCCTTGTGCTCGGCGCCGCCGGCGCTCGCGCGGCGGAGGAGCCGCGTGAACTCACGGTCGATGGTCGGGTGGTGCTTGCAACCCTGCGCACGCCGGCGGCGGTGAGGCCGGAGACGCCGGTCGTGGTGATGACCCACGGTACGCTGGCGCACAAGGACACGGAGACGATGACGACGCTGGCGAGAGCGCTCGCCGAGCGCGGCGTCGCGACGATTACCCATACTCTGGCGCTCGGGCTCGATCGCCGCAAGGGCATGTACGAGTGTGCCCAGCCGCACGATTACCTGGCCGACGATGCTGTCGGCGAAATCGCAGCGTGGGTCGCCGAAGCGCACCGCACGGGCGGAAAGCGCGTCTTCGTGCTCGGCCATTCGCGGGGTGCCAACCAGGTCGCCCGGTATCTCGCAGCGCGGCCCGAGGCCGCCATCAGCGGCGCCATTCTGCTGGCTCCGGCCACGGCCTCGTTCGAAGCCGCCGGACGCGCCAGCTATGTCAGCAGCTACGGTGCGCTGCTGGAGCCGCTGGTGCGGAAGGCGGCGAAGCTGGTCGCTGACGGCCATGGCACCGAATGGATGTCGGTCCCCGGGTTCATCTATTGCAAGGATGCCAGGGTGACGGCACGGGCCTTTGCCGCCTTCTATACGCCGGAGCGGCGGCAGGACACCGCGGTGCTCGTCGGGGGGCTCGCTCTGCCGGTCCTCGTTCTCGCCGGGACCAGGGACGTCACCGTGACCGACGTGATAGAGGCCTTCTCACCGCTCGCGGGCGAGCAAGGCCGTGTCGGGCTGGAGAGGATCGAAGATTCCGACCACTACTTCCTCGACCTTGCCGCCGAGGATGCCGCCGACCGCATCGCCGCCTTCGTCGCCGCCAGGCCTTAGCGACGGGGGCAACGGAGGGCTGAAAGCCCAACGTATCCCGGTTCAGATATTTCCTCGGAGGACGACCATGGAGCGTAGATCCTTGTTTCGCACCGGCTTCACCGGGGCTCTCGGCCTGCTCGGGCTGACAGGCCCGGCCCGCGCCACCGAATCGACGCCGCGGGTGCGCGTCGCCTATCACCTGTCCGATTTCGACAGGGTGATCTTCGTTCTCGGCAATATCCAGAATCACATCGACGGCACCGGTGGGCCCGGCAACGCGGACATCCGCCTGGTGGTCCACGGCCCGGCCCTCAAGGCCTTCCACGCCATCGCCGCCGCCGACAATGTCGTGGCGCTGTCGGAGCGGCTGATCAAGGGTGGGGTCGGCTTCGACGCCTGCGCCAACACCATGAAAGCTCAGGGTGTCAAACTCGGCGACCTCACGCCGGGATTTGTCATCGCCGAAAAGGGCGGCGTGGTGCGTCTTGCGGAACTCCAGGTCCAGGGATACGCCTATCTGCGGCCCTGATTCACCGCAGCGAGGCCCCGGTTCGTGTTATCGAATGCCATCGATGTCCTGGGCGAAGATGTCCTGTCCTGGCTGGGCGGCCTCGTGGTCGGCGCACTGTTCGGCTTTTGTGCCCAGCGCAGCCGGTTCTGCCTGCGTGCCGCGGTCATCGAATTCGTCCGCGGCGAGAGTGGGCGTCGGCTGTCGGTCTGGCTCCTGACCTTCGCTGCGGCGCTGCTTGCCACCCAGGGCCTGGTTGCCCTCGGGCTGCTGGATGTCTCCGAAGCTCGCCAGCTTGCGCAGCAGGGCAGCATCTCGGGAGCCGTCATCGGCGGCCTGATGTTCGGCTGTGGAATGGTGTTGACGCGTGGTTGCGCCAGCCGTCTGCTGGTGTTGTCGGCCAACGGCAATCTGCGCGCGCTCCTGTCCGGACTGGTTTTCGCCGTGACCGCCCAGGCATCCTATCGCGGCGTGCTGTCGCCGGCCAGGGAATGGCTGACCAATCTCTGGCTGGTCGATGGCGGACCGTCCCGTGATGTCATGGCGGCGCTGGGCGGCGGACTTCCCGAGAAGATCGGCTTCGCGGCCGTTTGGCTGTTGGCCGGCATTGCCTTCGCGGTGCGCAACCGTGTCGGGTTCGGCGTCGCCTTCGGTGCCGTCGGCGCCGGGATCGCCATCGCGACGGGGTGGATTTTCACCTACCAGCTGGCGCAGGCGTCCTTTGCGCCGGTTTCGCTCAAGAGTGTTACCTTCAGCGGGCCCTCCGCCGAGGTGCTGATGTGGGTGCTGAACAGTCCGCACTGGCTGCTCGATTTCGATCTCGGGCTTGTTCCCGGCGTCTTTCTAGGCTCGTTCATCTCCGGCGCCGGCGGTCGTGAGCTGAAGCTCGAAGGCTTTTCCGGCGGGCAGAGCATGCGCCGCTACCTCGCCGGCGCGGTGCTGATGGGATTCGGTGCCATGCTCGCGGGCGGCTGCGCCGTGGGCGCCGGGGTAACCGGCGCCTCGGTGTTCGCTCTCACCGCCTGGATCGTGCTGCTCGGCATGTGGGTCGGCGCCGGCGTCACCGACTTCTTCGTCGATCGGCCCGATGACGCCGCCAAGGCCGTATTCGGCGTCATGCCGAGCACGCGGCCGTGAGAAGACGGTCGCCGCGCTGCCGTATCGTTAGATATTGATAAATTAGCATTTGCGAATATGATCGGCTTTGCGCCGGCGGCGCCGAGCGATTCCCGCTCCGCGATGCAGTGGCAGGCCATTGAGGCCGCGAGCAGCCATCGACCGGCGGACAGGGAGGCGTGCAATGACCGCCTATGCGGAAACGTTGGCTCGGCAAGCACCGCGGGTTCGCCGCGTGAACTGGTCGCCTTATCTGGTCGGCGCCGGCATCGGCGTGTTGAGCTGGGTCGCCTTCGCCGTCTTTGGCGACCCCCTCGGCGTCACCACCGCCTATTCGCGGATCGCCTCGATCTTCGCGGTCCCGGTGATCGGCGCCGATGCGGTGGCTGCGAACAGCTATTGGAAATCGATGCCGCTCAAATGGGATTACGGTGTCTGGTTCCTGGTCGGCATCCCGCTCGGCGCTTTCATGTCCGCGGTGACGTCGGGCACCTGGCGTATCGAGCTCGTGCCCGAGGTCTGGAAGGAGCGGTTCGGTCCCTCGGTGGTCAAGCGTTTCGCTGCCGCATTCCTCGGCGGCATCGTGATCATGTACGGCGCGAGGCTCGCCGGTGGTTGCACCAGCGGTCATGGCATCTCGGGCGGGCTGCAACTTGCGGTCTCGAGCTGGGTGTTTCTCGGCGTGATGTTCGCGACCGGGCTTGCCGTCTCCGCCGTCCTGTTCCGCAAATCGTGAGGGTGTGACCATGACCGCCATCATCGCCGTGCTGGGTCCGATCCTGATGGGCACGCTGTTCGGCTTCCTGCTGCAGCGCGGCCGGGTGACGAGCTGCAACGTCATCGAGGACCAGTTTCGTCTGCGTGACTTCACCGTGCTCAAGGTCATGGGCACGGCCATCATCGTCGGCGGGCTCGGTGTCCTGCTGCTGATCGATACCGGCGGCACCAAGTACTATGTCAAGGACGCCAACATGCTCGGTGTCGCTCTGGGCGCCGCGCTGTTCGGCATCGGCATGGTGGTCTACGGCTATTGCCCCGGCACTGCGCTCGGCGCCATCGCAACCGGCAGCGTGCATGCTCTTGTCGGTGCGCTGGGCATGATCGTCGGCGCCATTCTCTATGCGCTGAGCTTCGATTGGGTCAAAAGCCATGTGCTCAACGCCTGGGCGCTCGGCAAGGTGCGGCTTCCAGACGTGACCGGCATTCCCGACATGGCCTGGTTCGCGATCCTCGCCGTCGGCGCCGCGGCGTTCTTCTGGAGGGTCGAGACCAGTGAGGCCAAGAAGGCCTGAGATGGTTTCTGAGACGCGCGCGAGCCCGTCTCAGAGGCTACTGTCACGATGGGGTTCTGTCTCAATGGCTCATATAGGCCGAGACCTTGATGCCGGTCGGGCCGAGAATCACCACGAACAGAACCGGCAGGAAGAACACGATCATCGGCACGGTCAGCTTGGGCGGTAGCGCCGCGGCCTTTTTTTCGGCCTCGGTCATCCGCATGTCGCGGTTCTCCTGGGCCAGCACCCGCAAGGTCATCGCCAGCGGCGTTCCGTAGCGCTCTGCCTGCTGCAGCGCCACCGCGACCGATTTGACGCTCTCCAGGCCGGTACGCCTGGCGAGGTTCTCATAGGCGATCTTGCGGTCCTGCAGGTAGGAGAGCTCGGCAGTCACCAGCGTCAGCTCCTCGGCCAAGGCGATGGACTGCGTGCCGATCTCCTGGGAAACCCGGTGGAACGCCGCCTCGACCGACATGCCGGATTCGATGCAGATCAGCAGCAGGTCGAGCGCATCGGGAAAGGCGCGCTTGATGGAAAGCTGGCGTTTCGCAATCGCGTTCCTGAGGAACAACATCGGCGCCTGCATGCCGAGATAGGTCGCGCCCGTGCAGATGGCGAGCTTCATCGCCAGCGAAATCTGTAGATCGAACAGCACGAAGACGTAGAGCACCGATCCGACGAAGAACACCGCCGGCGTGACCAGGCGGAAGAACAGGAAGGTGGTGTAGGGGGCGTGGCCGCGATAGCCGGCCATCAGCAGCTTCTCGCGGGCGGCTTCCTGGGCGAGCCACTTGCCGAGATTGAAATCCTCGACCGTCTTGCGGACGAGTTCTCTCGGGGCCTGACGCAGCGCCACCTTTTCGTTGCGGTTGAGGCGCTCCCGGTCGCGCTGGCGCAGCCGCTCGCGCTCGTTCGCGACCGCCTTCATCCGCTTGGCGAGGTTCTCGCCCGCGAACAGCGGCGTCACCAGCGTATAGACCGTGACACTCGCCGCGACCGCGGCGAGCAGCATGGCCATGAAGCGGGTGTCGTGAAACTTCTCTATGATGAAGTCGATCATGTTCCCGCGGCCTAGTACCCTGTTTCCGAAGTTCGTGATTTGCTTGCAGCACCCTCTCGGCACGAACTTCGGAAACAAGAGGGTACTAGAATCATGATCATGCTAGTGTCCCTTTGGTTCTAACGTTCGTAGAAGCGCTCGCTGCAACGGAATACGAACGTTAGAACCGGGACACTAGAAGTCGAAATTGATCATGCGCTTCATGACGAAAATGCCCGTGCTCATCCATACCAGGCACGCGGCGAGCATGATGCGGCCGGTGGGATGGGTCCAGAGCAGGGAGATGTAGTCGGGCGTGGAAATATAGACGAGCACCATCACGATCGGCGGCAGGGCGCCGATGATGGCGGCGGAAGCCTTGGCCTCCATCGACATCGCCTGGATCTTTGCCTTCATCTTCTTGCGGTCGCGCAGCACCTTGGAGAGGTTGCCGAGCGCCTCCGACAGGTTGCCGCCCGACTTCTGCTGGATGGAGATGACGATGCCGAAGAAGTTGGATTCGGCCAGCGGCATGCGGTCGTAGAGGCGCGCACAGGCCTCGCCGAGCGGAATGCCGATCGCCTGGGTTTCCACGATCGCGGAGAATTCGGAACGCAGAGGCTCGGGTGCTTCGGTCGCCACAACGCGGATCGAATCGAATAGCGGCAAGCCCGATTTGATGCCGCGGACGATGACGTCGACTGCGTCGGGCAGCGCTTCGAGGAACTTGTTCTCGCGCCGTTTCTTGAGGAAGCCGAGCACCCAGCGCGGCAGGCCGAAGCCGGCGGCGAAGCCGACTCCGAGGGCCGCAACGAGTCCCATGCCGGCCGTCAGCGGCAGCAGGAAGCCGATGCCGCCGATGACGGCCGAGATGATCAGGAATTTCTCCTTGCTCCAGTCGAGCCCCGCCTGCGAAAGGCGGGACGCAAGGTCGACCTGCTGTTTCTTCTTCGCGCGTTCATCGATCTGCTTGAGCGTCTCCTCGACCTGCTCGCGCCGGCTGCGCTGCGTGCGATCGACCCCGCGGCCGCCGGCCTCGATTCTGGCGAAGGAGGCACGGCGCTTCTCGGCCTGCCGCTCGCCCGACAGCAAGGGATAGATGAAAACCCATGCGATGCCGCCGACGGCCAATGCGGCGAGAAAGGCCAGTGCCAGCGCCTGCATCTTCATCGGTTACGCTCCTCAACTCTCTACTCTGGTGTATGCGCGCCGGTCCGGGCCGACGCTCAGCTTCCGGAAAGGGGCAGCTCGGCGGCATCCAGTGCGGCTGCGAGCCGCGTCTCCTCGCCGTAATAGCGCGCGCGTTCCCAGAATTTCGGCCGGCCGATTCCGGTCGAGCGGTGGCGGCCGATGATTCGTCCCTCGGCATCTTCGCCGACGATGTCGTAGAGGAAGATGTCCTGGGTAATGATGGTATCGCCTTCCATGCCCATCACCTCGGTAATGTGGGTGATGCGCCGCGAGCCGTCGCGCAGGCGCGCGGCCTGGATGATGACGTCGATCGATGAGCAGATCATCTCGCGAATGGTGCGCGAGGGCAGGCCGAGGCCGCCCATGGTGATCATCGATTCGCAGCGCGACAGCCCCTCGCGCGGGTTGTTGGCGTGCAGCGTGCCCATCGAACCGTCGTGGCCGGTGTTCATGGCCTGGAGCAAATCGAAAGCTTCCGGGCCGCGGACTTCGCCAACGATGATCCGCTCCGGCCGCATGCGCAGGCAGTTGCGAACCAGCTCGCGCATGGTGACTTGTCCCTCGCCCTCGAGGTTGGGCGGACGGGTTTCCAGTCGGACGGTGTGCGGCTGCTGCAGCTGAAGTTCCGCCGCGTCCTCGCAAGTGATGATGCGCTCGTCGTGGTCGATATAGTTGGTCAGGCAGTTGAGCAGCGTCGTCTTGCCGGAGCCCGTACCGCCGGAGATCAGGACGTTGCAGCGGACGCGTCCGATGATCTTCAGGATCTCGGCGCCTTCCGGCGAGATCGCGCCGAACCGCACGATCTGATCGAGCGTAAGCTTGTCGCGCCTGAACTTGCGGATGGTGAGGACCGGGCCGTCGATCGCCAGCGGTTCGACGATGGCGTTGACGCGGGATCCGTCGGCGAGACGGGCGTCGCAGATCGGCGAGGATTCGTCGACCCGGCGGCCGACCTGGCTGACGATGCGCTGGCAGATGTTGAGCAGCTGCTGGTTGTCGCGGAACCGGATGCCGGTCTTCTGGATCTTGCCGCCGACTTCGATGTAGACGGTATTGGCGCCGTTGACCATGATGTCGGCGATGTCGTCGCGGGCCAGCAGCGGCTCCAGCGGACCGTAGCCGAGGACGTCGTTGCAGATGTCGTCGAGCAGTTCCTCCTGCTCGGCGATCGACATCACGATGTTCTTGATCGCGATGATTTCGTTGACGATGTCGCGGATTTCCTCGCGCGCCGATTCGGCGTCGAGCTTGGCGAGCTGCGCGAGGTCGATCGCCTCGATCAGGGCGCCGAAGATGGTCGCCTTGACCTGATAATAGTTGTCCGAGCGGCGGATATCCGCGGCGGGCGGCGGCGCGGTCCTGGCCGGGGACAGCGGCGGCGCTGCGACGAGGGGCGTCGGCTCGACGCTGCGCGGGGCTGGCGCGTCATAGCCGGCCGACGCCGGCTTTAGCCGGCTTTCCGCTTCAACTCCGCTACGCTTACCAAACACGATACCACTCCGAACGAATAGGCTATTTCGACCGCAGCCTCTCCAGCAGCGGCGATAGCAGCGAGCTGCGCGGCCTCTTGGTCTCGCTGCGGCCGGTGAGCCGCTGGGCGATCTGCAGGAATATCTCGGCGGATCGATGCGTCGACGAGATCTCGGCGATCATCTGGCCGTTGTTGGCGGCGACCCCGAAGGTCTGGGGCTCGAACGGGATCGATGCGACGGGGTCGCATTCCATTGCCTTGGCGAATTCCCTGGCCGAGATTTCGGGCCGCTTCGGCACGCCGGTCCTGTTGAGACAGTAGAGCGGGGCGCGGTCGTTCGGCCGCGCCGCCTTCAGGAGGTCGAACAGATTCTTGGTGTTGCGCAGGTTGGCGAGATCGGGCTCGGCGACGATCAGGATGTCGTCGGCGCTGACCAGGGTGCGGCGAGCCCAGCCGGACCACTGGTGCGGCACATCGAGCACGATGCAGGGCACCGAGCTGCGCAGCGTGTCCAGGATCGAATCATAGGCCTCGGCGCCGAAATCATAGACGCGGTCAAGAGTGGCCGGGGCGGCCAGCAGACTGAGGTGGTCGGTGCATTTCGACAGCAGGCGGTCGATGAAGGCAGTGTCGATCCGATCCGGCGCGAACACCGCGTCGGCGATTCCCTGGGGTGGGTCCTGGTTGTAATCGAGGCCGGCGGTGCCGAAGGCGAGGTCGAGATCGGCGACGACCGCGTCCAGCGCGAGGTCGCGGGCGATCGCCCAGGCGATATTGTGGGACAGGGTCGAGGCCCCGACACCGCCCTTGGCGCCGATCACCGCGATGATGCGGCCGACCGCCTTGGCCTCCGGCGTCGAGAACAGGTTGCACACCGATCGCACGACGTCGATGGCGTTGATTGGTGCGATCAGATAGTCGCTGACGCCGCGTCGGACAAGTTCGCGATACAGCGTCACATCGTTGACGCGGCCGACGATGATGACGCGCGTCCCCGGATCGCAGACGGTGGCGAGGTTGTCGAGCTCGGCCAGAATGTCGCTGCGCCCATCCGTCTCCAGCAGGATGACGTTGGGGGTCGGGGCGGCGCGATAAGCTTCGGTTGCCGCGGCGATGCCGCCCATCTGGATCTTGAGATGTGCCTTCGCCAGCCGGCGATCGTCGCCAGCGGCCTGAATGGCCGCGGCGGCCTCCACCGTCTCGCAGAACGCCTGCACCGAGACGCGTGGCGCCGGTGCGATGTGCTCGTCGACCGCAGCCGGCTGCGCTTCGGTCTCCTGAGTCTGACGCGCGTAGCTGATCATTTTCCGAGATCGCTGATTTTGGCCTTGTCGCCGGTGGTGTAGGTGGTGGCGGTATCGCTACCCTTCTTGTATTTCTCGAATGCCGCGGACCGGCGAGCGCCGTAG
The DNA here is from genome assembly GCF_024181725.1 of Bradyrhizobium sp. WD16. Lineage (NCBI taxonomy): Bacteria > Pseudomonadati > Pseudomonadota > Alphaproteobacteria > Hyphomicrobiales > Nitrobacteraceae > Bradyrhizobium > Bradyrhizobium sp. WD16. Next base: position 2,469,751 of record NZ_CP028908.1, read on the forward strand.
GGCGGGGTCTCTGGTCGCGGCTGCACCAGATCGGATGGGTTGTCGATCATGGCGGCGAGGTTGCGCTGCGTCGCGCAGCCGAAGTTGTGGTAGGGCTTGTTCTCGATATAGGTCCGGTTCTTGATCGACGGGCCGATGTCTTCGGGCCAGAGGCCGCAGGGGCCGGCCTCCGCCGCAATGCGCGGATAGCTCAGGCGGATGGTGGCGAACTGGCGCGGGTCGGCCGGCCGATAGCGGCGCTCGACGATGGCGCGAGACGGGACGCCGAGCGCGGAGAGCAGCGAGCGCACTTCCCGATAGGCGTCGGCCGCGGCACGGGCATTGGGCGTATCCTTCGGAACGTCGATCGTCAGCGTCCCGGTACCGTCGCGCAGCCACGACTGACCGACACTGATCACGTCGGCGCGCTGGGTGGCGCTCAGGCCGCCTCGGCCCGTCCCGACGAAGATTTCGGTCGAGCGGGGGGCTTCGTCGATGACGATCGGATGGCGCTGGCGGTAGTCCGCCGGGATTGCCGCCATGGCGCCGTCCCTGTCGCGGGCGTGGGTGAGACAGCCGCCGAGCGACAGCGCGAGACCGACGAGCAGCAATCCGGTGTGCCACCGGGGCTTCGGCCGAGCGGGCGATTCCTGTGCACTCATTTTTTCTGGTCCAGTCTCAATCGGTGATGAAGCCGTATTTGCCGCGATAGCTCGTGGCGGGGGCGGTTCGGCCGCGCACGCCATAGATGCGGTTGATGCTGCCGAGCAGGTCGGACTGGGGATCGGCAGCGTCGGCAAAGCCGTCGTCCGGTCGCGACAGGTCCTTCTGCGCCACGGACCGAACCACATAGGGCGTGATGATCACCGCCAGTTCGGTCTGGCGATTGACGTAGTCGCGGCTGCGGAACAGGGTTCCGAGCACGGGAAGCTGGTTCAATCCCGGGAAGCCGTTGATCGCCTGCTTGGTCTGTTCCTGGATCAGGCCGGCCAGCGCCATCGAGCCGCCGGACGGGATCTCTAGGGTGGTTTCGGCCCGGCGAGTCCGAATCGAGGGCACGGTGATCGAATTGGTGCTCGTCGCGCTGACCTGCTGAGTGACGCTGATCGCATTTTCGTTGGACAGCTCGGAGACTTCCGTCATCACCCGCAGGCTGATGCGACCTTCGGTGAGCACCACGGGGGTGAAGTTGAGCGAAATGCCGAACTTCTTGAATCCGATCTGGGTGGTGCAGACGTGGGTGGTGGGGTCGCAGGAATAGCCCTGTGGCAGCGGGAATTCGCCGCCGGCCAGGAAGGTCGCCGATTCGCCAGAGATCGCCGTCAGGTTCGGCTCCGCCAGCGTGCGGATCACGCCGGCGCTCTCCATCGCCCGCAGCACCGCCGTAACCGACTTGAAGCTTCCGGTGACGTTGTTGGCGCCGACCAGCGCGCCGCCCTGCGCGGTGAACGGATTGGAGTTGTTGAAATTCAGGACGCTGCCGGTCCCCGACAGATCGATGCCGAGCTGCTTGATGATATTGCGCTGGATTTCCGCGACGGTGACCTTGAGCATGACCTGGTCGCGGCCGCGCACGGCAATGTTGTTGACGACCTTGGTGGCGTCGCCAACCAGCCGGCCGGCGATGTCGACCGCCTGCTGGGCATCGGCGGGGGTCGCGGCGGAGCCGGACAGCAACACGCCGTCGCCGACACCCTCGATGTTGATGTCGCTGCCCGGAAAGGCCTGGCGCAGCGCGGCGCGGACCCCGTTGAGGTCGCGCTTGACGGCGATGTCATAGGCCGCGATCTGCTGGCCGGCGGCGTCGAAGAAGACGATGTTGGTCTGGCCCACGGCAACGCCGATGATATAGGCGCGCTGGGCCGAGCGGATTACCGCATTGGCGATCTTAGGATCGGCGACGAGGACGTCTTTCACATCGTGCGGCAGGTCGACGACCACCGACTTGCCGATGCCGAGCGGCAGGAAACGTGCGTTCATCGTCGCCGAAGCGCCGCTGCTGTCGGCTGCCAGAGCCGGCGTCAGGGCGGTGGTCCCCACCACGACGCCGTTGAGCGTCAACGCCGTCAGCGCCGCCAGCGACCAGCTGCGCAGCCGCTCGGTTCGCCGCAAACTTGCTTTGTGCCCCCGCGTCATTCCTCAGGTTTCCTTGGTCATCGCTGCACAGTCGCCGAGGTGGGAACACCGAAGCGGACGACGTTGATATTGTTGCTGGCCCTGCGGTCATCGGCGGCGGCGGGCGCGTTGACATCGACGATGCTGCGCAGCGCAAGCATCAGGGTGCCGGTCTGGCGCGCCTTGGCGAGCACTTCCGCCTGCTCCGGCCTGAGCTCGAGCGTCGCGGTCTTGCCGACGACGACCTTCTGTCCGTTCTTTTCCTCGATGGTCTGGTCGATCGCCATAACCCGGACGTTGCTCAGGATGATCTCGGAGACCACCTGATCGGCGCCGGGGCGGTTGTTGCCCGCGTCCCGCCGCGACAGGATGACGTCGACATGATCGTTGGGCAGGATGAAGCCGCCGGCGCCGGTCTCGGCGGAGATTTCGGTCGATACCGCGCGCATGCCGGTGGGCAGAAGCGCCGCCATGATCCCGGACGTCGGGCCCTTCACCAGCTTCATATCCCTGATCGGTTCGCCCGCCAGAAACGGCGAACGAGCGATCGAGCCGCCATACTGCGCGATGGCGTCGGGACGCTGATTGCGGCGAATGAAGTTGTCGCTGGAATTGGCCGCCGGCCAGGTCTGCCATTGCAGATCGGCGGGGGTGACCGTCTGCCCGAGCGGGATATCGGACTTCGCCACCAGCACATCGACGGTTTCGATCTGCGCCGTCGGAGCCTGAACGACCTGCTTGGTCTCCGAACCGCTGACGAGATAAATCGCCAGGCCGCCAGCCGCGACCGAGATGGCCAGAACGACGATTTTAGCGGTGTTCATACGCTTCACTTTCCGCAACGCACGTGCGACGCAGCCGTCGCTGTGATGCGGATTTGATCAGCTAAACGTCAAAGCATGGTTAATGAGGCGTATCCAAATCGCGTTAACGAGATCTTTCAGAACGCCGGCGGGTTCGATCCGACCTTCATCGCTGCGCGTCAAATCCAGCTTGCGACATGGGACAGGTCGACCGCCCTGATCCACGATGTCTCAGGATAGACGGCAAGGGCTCCGAGCGCGAGCGCGATGCCGTAAGGAATATCGGCGTCCTTGATGTGCAGGCGTTGCAGCCACTCCTGGCGCCCGAGCGAGACCGGCAGCGGCAGGTGCCGGAATTGAATCAGGAGCAGCGTCAGAGCGCCGCCGAACAGCGATGCGTAGAGCAGGAAATCGAGCAGATGGGGTAGTCCGAGCCAGAGTGCGGCAGTGGAGGCCACCTTGGCGTCGCCGCCGCCGATCCAGCCCATGGCGAAGCAGCCGAACGCGGCGATGAGCACCAGGATCCCGGCGGCGCCGTGACCGAGCACATCTCCGACCGGCATGCCGCCGGCTGCGGCGAGCACCGCGAAGCCGGCCACCAGCAGCAGCGAGACGCGGTTCGAGATGGTCATGGTCAGGAGGTCGCTGACGGCGGCAAAGGCCATCAGCGCCGGAAAGAACATGAGGCGGGCGAAATCGAGAAGCAGGGTCATGCGGGCGCCCAGGGCGTCGGTCGAGGCGGGTCGGCGCGAATCCTAACACCCCACAGATGAATAATCGACCAACGCGGCGCTCACAGCCTCGCTATCAGCCGAAACGCGATTGCCGTCAGCGCCAATGCCAGTGCGGAGCAAACGATCAGGGTGGTCTCGAGCGTCGGGGTCGTCCGGAAGCGGGTGACGTCGGCGTGCCCGCGCGGCGGAGCGGATTGACGTTGAATCGCAGGCCCTGTCGGCATGGATCACACCCGGAATCCCGCGCCGGAAGCAGCACAGGAGCTATAACGGAAAAGGACTCCGGCCAGCCGGAGCCCCTTTTAGCTGTCGTGGTCGTCGCGCTTACTTCAGCGAGGAGCTGATGGCCGAAAACTTGGAGCTCAGCGAGGTGCCGAGGGAGTTCACGGCGGCGATGATGGCGAGCGAGATGCCGGCGGCGATCAGGCCGTATTCGATCGCGGTGGCGCCGGACTCGTCATTGAGGAAGCGAGCGACAAGATTCTTCATTGGGATGGCTCCGTATGTGCACTTGGCTGTCGAAACTGACGTTGGCTTCGGCAGCGGGTGGCTTGCCTTGACCATGGCCAACCATATGGGCCGACGATTGCAGCGTAGTTAATTCGAATGATGAAACAGGGCTTCTTGTCGCAGTTGTTGCGGACGGTTAACGCTGCGCTAAAGGGATACCGAACGCATCTCGGGGGCGCGAGAGTCTATGGTTTACTCGCGATTAAGTCCGCTCGATTACTGACATCGGAGCGATTTCCGAGGGACGCCTGATGGAAGGCCTGCTGCTCGAAGTGCTCACCATGATGGGCGACACGCTGCTGCACGTGGTGCCCATCACCCTCGTGCTCGCGCTGGTCTTCACCGTGCTCGGCCATTACTGGGCGTGTAATCCCGGCGAGCCGTGGTGGCGCAAGACGGATGTCATCACTGACGTCTGCTACTGGTTCTTCGTGCCGCTGTTCGCCCGGGTGCTGCGCATCGGGTTGCTGGTGGTCGGAGCTTCGGTGCTGTTCGACGTCAAGGGGCCCGACGCGCTGATCGCATTCTACGACAATGGCCACGGTCCGCTCACCCGGCTGCCGCTGGCCGTTCAGGGTGTGCTCTTCATCGTGGTCGCGGATTTCCTGCTCTACTGGAACCATCGGCTGTTTCATGGCGGCGCGTTCTGGAAGTATCACGCCATTCATCATTCCCCCGAGGAGGTCGACTGGATTTCCGCAGCGCGCTTTCACCCGGTCAATCTCGTGGTCGGCACCATCGCCGTCGACGTGATCCTGCTGATGGCCGGGATCTCGCCCAATGTGATGATCTGGGTCGGACCGCTGACCACGTTTCACTCGGCGTTCGTCCATGCCAATCTCAACTGGACGCTTGGTCCGCTCCGTTATGTGATCGCGACGCCGGTCTTCCATCGCTGGCACCACACGCCGACATCGGTCGGCGGCAACACCAATTTCGCGGGAAGCTTCCCGCTCTGGGATGTCATGTTCGGCACCTTCCGGATGCCGGCGGGCGAGCTGCCGCAGGCCTATGGTGTCGATGACGATCCGGTGCCGGCGGATTTTGGCGGTCAGCTGGTGCATCCGTTCCTGCGCTGAGATCCGGCGCGCTGACCGGGTGTTTGCAGTTCGTTCATGAATTAACGTCAGATTTGCCACGTCGGGTGCGGGCTCCGCTGGGTGTCGCTTCCGTCGGCTAGAGTCCCGGTTCTAACGTTCGTATGCTTTTGCAGCGACCACCTGTGCGAACGTTAGAGCCAAACTCGCTGCAATGCTGATACGAGCGTCAGATCCACTCCACGAGTGAGTGTCCCGGGGTAGAGTATGTTCCTCCTTGCCGCGCGCGGTCGCCGGGCGTTCCTCGCCAGGGTTGTCGTCACCGGACTGATTCTTGCGCCCGCGTCCTTGCGCGCTGCCGGTGGCGAAATGCAGATCGATGTGGCGGTCGATCAGGCCACGCTGGTCAAGCTGCCAGAGCGTATTGCAACGCTGGTGGTCGGAAATCCGCTGATCGCCGACGTTACGCTCCAGCCGGGCGGAATGATGGTCGTCACCGGCAAGGGTTATGGCGCCACCAACGTGATCGCGCTGGATCGCAGCGGGCAGGTGCTGTTCGACCGTAGAATTCTGGTGGCTGGTCCGGCCGACAACCTGGTCACCGTCTATCGCGGTGTCGAGCGGGAGAGCTATAGCTGCAACCCGGTCTGTCAGCGGCGTGTCACGCTCGGCGATGGCGGCACCTACTTCTCCGCGGCCTTGGATCAGGCGGGCTCGTTCGCCAATACTGCGGCCGGCAATGCCGTGGCTTCGGCGGCCAATGCTTCCGCCGCCGGCAACTCGTCGTCGTCATCCTCGTCATCGCCGCGCTGACGCCGGCCCGGTTAACGCCCGGTAAACGACAGTCGGGCTCGGCCCGACGGAACCGGCAAGCTTTCGACAATCAGTTTTCGCTAGTGTGGTGGATCTGACGCTCGTATCCGCGTTGCAGCGAATTCTCCGTACGCGCGTCAGATCCAAAACCACACTAGTGTGAGGCCTGATCAAGCCTTGCAGTCGGTACGATATGTCATCCTGGTCTCGAAAGTCTGCCGGAGCCCTTATTCGCCGCTTCCGCGCCGAGCGCCGCGGTTCGGCAGTGGTGCAGTTCGCCTTCGTGGCACCGCTGTTCTTTTGCATGCTGTTCGCGATCATCGAGGTGGCGCTGATCTTCTTCGCCAACCAGTATCTCGAGACCGCGACCCAGGATTCGGCGCGTCTGATCCTCACCGGACAGGCCCAGACCGCCAACTACGACAAGACCAAGTTCAAGAACGACTTCTGCTCGCGCATCGTCGCGTTGTTCGATTGCGCCAACGGCATCTATATCGACGTCAACGTCTATCAGTCCTTCTCGGGCATCACGATGAACAATCCGGTCGATGCCAGCAAGAATTTCGATGCCAGCGGATTGAGCTACAATCCCGGGGCCCCCGGCGACATCGTCGTCGTCCGGGTCTTCTATCAATGGCCGCTGTTCGTCACCGGGCTCGGCTTCAACGTCGCCAATCTCGCCGGCAACAAGCTGCTGCTGACGGCCACCGCCGCCTTCCGCAACGAGCCCTACGGCAATTGAAAGCGGGGCGGTCCATGTCCGGTCTGTCGTCTCGGATCAATCAGAATGCGCGGCGCTTCCGCCGCGACGCCGGCGGCGCCTCGGCGGTGGAGTTCGCCATCATCCTGCCGATGATGCTGGTCCTGTTCTTCGGTACCGTCGAACTCTCCAACGGCGTTGCCGTGGACCGCAAGGTGACCCTGACCGCGCGGACCCTGTCCGACCTCGTTTCCCAGGCCTCGACCGTCGCCGACAGCGACTTCACCAACTCCTTCGACGCCAGTTCGTCGATCATGACGCCCTATTCTTCGGGGCCGGTGAAGGCGATCATTTCGGAGGTGAAGGTCGATTCCGCCGGGGTGGCGACAGTCGCCTGGAGCAAGTCTCGTAACGCCACGGCGCGGGCCCCGGGGTCGTCGGTGACCCTGCCCGCGGCCCTCGCGGTCCCGAGCACGTATCTGATCTGGAGCGAGGTCAGCTATACCTACACGCCGGTGGTTGGCTATGTGCTCAAGACCGGACTTACTCTGAGCGACCAGTTCTTTACCCGGCCGCGCCAGTCGGCCTGCGTCCTCTATAGCCAGAGCGTCTGCCCCTGAGCCGGCCACGGTCGGCCGCCATGCAGCGGGGCCGCCAAATGGCCGTCCTCAACAGCGAAAGGCCGCACCGGAGGTGCGGCCTTTCTCATATTGGGCTTGATAAGGTCGTTCAACGCGGCCGGATCATGCTCCGGCCAGGTCGGGCATCAGCCCGCGGCGCGCAGATTGTCGGCCGACGACTTGCCGGAGCGGCGATCAGCCACGATCTCGTAGGAGATCTTCTGGCCTTCGCGCAGCGTGCCCAGGCCAGCGCGCTCGACGGCGCTGATGTGCACGAAGACGTCATTGCCGCCGTCGTCCGGCTGAATGAAGCCATAACCCTTGGTCGCGTTAAACCACTTCACGGTTCCCATGCTCACGGGGGTAGTTCCCTTCTCAGATAGATGTAGTCAAGCTCATAGTCATACGAGCGGGTGAATCGAATTTTGGAAGGGTCGTCAGCGTTACCCGGCTGTACCGGTGGATAGCCAATGTCGTCCGGCCGAAAATCGATGCCTTAATCATAAGGGAAATCGGCGGGTCAAACAATCCTGACGTGCGCTTTTTTGGCGGCTACTCAAAAGCCGCCACGCCCCGCACGCCGATGGCGTGCAGGACATGACCAGGAAGGTCTCTCGTGCGGTGGATCTGACGCTCGTATCAGCATTGCAGCGAATTCGTCGTACGGGCGTCAGATCCAAAACCGCACTAGAATCATATCGATGCAGGTGCCCCTCTGTTTCCAACGTTCGTATGAGCAGCTGCTGCGTTGGAAACAGGACACTAGTTCCCGCGTTTCAGCGGCGACGGAATTGGCCGCGAGGCGGCCCGCTGCGCGGCGGTCCGCCGCTCGGACGTTCGTCCTTGTGGCGGAAGATCAGCCGGCCCTTCTCGAGATCGTAGGGCGACATCTCGACAGTGACGCGGTCGCCGGCCAAGGTCTTGATGCGGTTTTTCTTCATCTTCCCGGCAGTATAGGCCACGATTTCGTGGCCCGCGTCGAGCTGGACGCGGTAGCGGGCATCGGGAAGGATTTCGGTGACCAGCCCTTCAAACTGGATCAGTTCTTCTTTCGCCATGGGTTCTCCGGAACGGGATATCTGTCGAATTTACGCGTGGTGATCAAGCCTGCGGATGGCGCTGGCGTCGCGGCCGGCTGTCGCGATGCAGAAACGCCACACCCTGAATGCCGTCGCCGTGGGAGCGGCCCTCGGGCCGGTTGCCTTCAGGCCGAGGCGAATTTGCTGCACCGCCGCGACGGCGACGCTTGCCGCTGCCGGGAGCGCCCTGAGCGGAGCGGTTTCCGGAGCCGTGCCCCGAGCCGTGTCCCGATGCCTGGCCGGAAGCGGCCTGCCCGCCTCCCTGGCCGCCGCCGTGCTGACCGGACCGTTGACCCTGCGGCCGGCCCTGTTGGCCATGTCCTTGTCGCTGTCCCTGTCGCTGCGGCGCAGCGCTGTCGCGCTGTCCTGGGGTGCGGCGATCCTCCCGCGGCAATGTCGTACGGATCAGCTTTTCGATATCGCGCAGATAGGCCATCTCCTCGCCGGCGCAAAGGGAGATCGCAATGCCATCGGCGCCGGCACGGGCGGTGCGGCCGATGCGGTGAACGTAAGTCTCGGGGACGTTGGGCAGGTCGAAATTGACGACATGGCTGACGCCGTCGACATCGATGCCGCGGGCTGCGATGTCGGTCGCCACCAATGTGCGAATCTCGCCGGAGCGGAAGGCGGCGAGGGTGCGCTCACGATGGTTCTGCGACTTGTTGCCGTGGATCGCCTGGGCGGCGATGCCGGCCTTGGCGAGGCCCTTCACCACCTTGTCGGCGCCGTGCTTGGTGCGGGTGAAGACCAGCGCCCGGTTGACCGGCTCGTCCTGGAGGATCTGGGCGAGCGTCGCCGGCTTGGCGGCGTGATCGAGCTGGATGATGCGCTGGCTGACACGCTCGGCGGTCGAAGCCACCGGGGTGACTGCAACGCGCGCCGGGTCGCGCAGCATGCTGTTGGCGAGTTCTGCGATGTCCCGCGGCATGGTCGCCGAAAAGAACAGGGTCTGGCGCTTGATCGGCAGCTTGGCGACGATCTTCCGGATGTCGTTGATGAAGCCCATGTCGAGCATGCGATCGGCTTCGTCGAGCACCAGGAATTCAACGCTCGACAGTCGCAGTGCGTTGCCCTGGACAAGATCGAGCAGCCGGCCCGGGGTCGCCACCAGGATTTCCACGCCCTGCATCAGGGCCCGGACCTGACGGCCCATGGGGACGCCGCCAATGGCGAGCGCATTCGAGGTGCGCAGGTGACGGCCATAGGCGTTGAAGCTGTCGAGGATCTGGCCGGAGAGCTCGCGGGTCGGGCTCAGCACCAGCACGCGGCAGGTCTTCGGTTGCGGCCGTGTCCGGTTGTCCAGCAGGCGATGGAGGATCGGCAGTGCGAAAGAGGCGGTCTTGCCGGTGCCGGTCTGGGCAATGCCGACGACGTCGCGGCCGCTCAAAGCAAGGGGGATGGTCTGGGCCTGGATGGGGGTGGGCGTGACGTAATTTTCTTCTTTAAGTGCACGCGCGATGGGATCGGCGAGGCCGAAATCCTGAAAAGAGGTCAAAATGATTCTTTCTACGAGTCACAGCGCACAGCCGGCGGGTCGCCGGATGCGGGCGGGGTCTGATGAGACACCCGCGTGTCTGGGGCGTCGGGGTGGTTAGATGAAAAAGGCAAGCCAGACACCGGCGTCGGAACAACACGACGACGGATCAGAACACGCAGCCCGCAGGGACCTGACGATTCTCTAGGTCACGTCAGGTATATGAGCCAGCGCCGCGGCGCTTTCAAGGCCGATCATAGGGTCTTGTGCCAGCGCGGCCATCCGCCGTCGCGGACGAGCGGGCTGCCCGTGAACTAATCAGTATGCGAAGTATGCATATTTTTTGATCTATTTGCCGTTTGTACGGTCAGATTGACCGCCCAAAAAGACGGCGTTCGGCCCGTCGCCGACGGCTGAAAATTGAATTTTATGTATCTATTTCAGCTAGTTAAGTCGTGTGTGCAGCATGGCATGCTTCTTGCGATTCAATTTGTCGCAGCCAGCCGCGATCTGGCCGGCAATTCCGCGTCAGGGAGATCAATCGTTATGTTTACCTCGTTCCAGTCCGCCCTCGGGCGGTCTTTGAGCCGCCGCACCGCGTTGGCCGCCACCGCGGGGCTCGCATTCGGTCTCGCCACATTGGGCGTGGCGCGGGCCGCGGACGATACGATCAAGGTCGGCGTTCTGCATTCGCTGTCGGGCACCATGGCCATCAGCGAGACCACGCTGAAAGATACGATCCTGTTTTTGATCGACGAGCAGAACAAGAAGGGCGGCGTCCTCGGCAAGAAGCTCGAGGCGGTGGTGGTGGACCCGGCCTCGAACTGGCCGCTGTTCGCCGAGAAGGCCCGTGAGCTGATCACCAAGGACAAGGTCGCCGTCGTGTTCGGCTGCTGGACTTCGGTGTCCCGCAAGTCGGTGCTGCCGGTGTTCAAGGAGCTCAATTCGATCCTGTTCTATCCCGTCCAGTACGAGGGCGAGGAGAGCGAGCGCAACGTGTTCTACACCGGCGCCGCGCCGAACCAGCAGGCCATTCCGGCCGTCGACTACCTGATGAAGGAAGAGAAGGTGAAGCGCTGGGTGCTTGCCGGCACCGACTACGTCTATCCGCGCACCACCAACAAGATCCTGGAAGCGTACTTGAAGTCCAAGGGCGTGAAACAGGACGACATCATGATCAATTACACGCCGTTCGGACATTCCGACTGGCAGACCATCGTCGCCGACATCAAGAAGTTCGGCTCGGCGGGCAAGAAGACGGCGGTGGTTTCGACCATCAACGGCGACGCCAATGTGCCGTTCTACAAGGAGCTGGGCAACCAGGGCGTCAAGGCCACAGACATTCCGGTGGTGGCCTTCTCGGTCGGGGAAGAAGAGCTCGCCGGCATCGACACCAAGCCGCTGGTCGGCCATCTCGCCGCCTGGAACTATTTCGAATCGATCAAGACCCCGGCGAACGAGAAGTTCATCAAGGAGTGGCAGGCCTTCACCAAGAATCCGAAGCGCGTCACCAACGACCCGATGGAGGCGCACTATATCGGCTTCAATATGTGGGTGAAGGCGGTGGAGAAAGCCAAGTCCACGGATCCGGACAAGATCATCGATGCGCTGCCCGGCATCAAGCAGGCCAACCTCACCGGTGGCGTTTCCGAGATGCTGCCGAACCATCACATCACCAAGCCGGTCTTCATCGGCGAGATCAAGGGCAACGGCCAGTTCGACGTGGTCTGGAAGACCCCCGGCCTCGTCGCCGGTGACGCCTGGTCGAAGGAGCTCGAGGGCTCCAAGGATCTGATCGGCGACTGGGTCGGCAAGAAGTGCGGCAACTTCAACGTCAAGACCAACAAGTGCCTGGGTTCGGGCTCCTGACCTGAGGGATCCCGATGCGGGGATCCGGCGCGTTCTCCTCCGCGCGCCGGATCCTGCGCCGGCCGAAGTCCGCAATCAAAGATCATCCAGAAGGGCGGCGGCAGCCGTCGCCGCTCTTCATTTCACCGCCGCCGGGGTCGTGAACGTGTTCGCCAATCTCGTTACCCGTATCCTCGCGCCCCTGTTGGCGCTGGCGCTGCTGGTCGCCGCCGTTCCGGCCGCCGTGGCGGCGCCATTCGAGGATGTCGTCAGCCAGTTCGCCAACGATTCGTTTTCGGATACCGAGGAGGCGGTGAGTGCGCTGGTCGCCAGCGGCAACCCGCAGGCGCTGCCGATCATCACCGCCCTGCGGGAGGAGCGCCTCGTCGCGGACCCGCAGAGCAGGAAGGTCTATATCAAGCGGCCCGACGGCAAGGTGCTCGACGCCGCCACCGGCGCGCCGGTCACCGATAATGTCGAAGCCCTCGACAATGTGCGCCTCAACAACCGGCTGCGGCGCGCGGTTGAGGCGGCGATCTCAAGTCTGACGCTGACCTCGTCGGATCCGGCCAAGCGTGTCGCTGCGGCCCAGTCCGCCTTCAAGACCCGCGACGCTGCCGACCTGCCGCGGATCGAGGCCGCGCTGCAGAAGGAAACCAACACCGCCGCCCGCAACGCCTTCACGTCGGCGCGCGCCGCCATCCTGCTGTTTTCGCCCGACGCCAGCGAGGCGGACAAGATCGAAGCCATCGCCGTGGTGCGCGCCCGCGGCGACCAGGAGGCGCTCGCCCTGCTGTCGGAATTGCCCGCCGACGTTTCACCGGCGGTCGCCCGTACCGCGGCGGCGGCCGTCGGCGCGATCCGCAACAGCCTCGCGATCTGGTCGGCGGCACAGAATGCCTGGTACGGCGTCTCGCTCGGCTCCGTGCTGCTGCTCGCCGCCATCGGTCTCGCCATCACCTTCGGCGTGATGGGCGTGATCAACATGGCTCATGGCGAAATGGTGATGATCGGCGCCTACACCACCTTCGTGGTCCAGGAGCTGATCAGGACGCGCTATCCGGGCTTGTTCGACTATTCGCTACTGATTGCCGTCCCGCTGGCCTTCGTGGTCGCCGGCGCCATCGGCATCGCCATCGAGCGCAGCATCATCCGGTTTCTCTACGGCCGGCCGCTGGAAACCCTGCTGGCGACCTGGGGCATCTCGCTGGTGCTGCAGCAGGCGGTGCGCACCATTTTCGGCCCCACCAACCGCGAAGTCGGCAATCCGTCCTGGATGAGCGGGGCCTTCGAACTCGGCCAGCTCACCATCACCTACAACCGGCTGTGGATCGTCTGCTTCACGGTTGCGGTGTTCCTCATCCTGCTCGCGATGCTGCGCTACACCAGCCTTGGGCTCGAGATGCGGGCCGTGACCCAGAACCGGCGCATGGCCGCGGCGATGGGCATCGCGACCTCGCGGGTCGACGCGCTGACCTTCGGTCTCGGGTCGGGGATCGCCGGCATAGCCGGGGTGGCGTTGTCCCAGATCGACAATGTCAGCCCCAATCTCGGCCAGAGCTACATCATCGATTCCTTCATGGTCGTGGTGTTCGGCGGGGTCGGCAATCTGTGGGGGACGCTGGTCGGCGCGCTCACGCTCGGCATCGCCAATAAGTTCCTGGAGCCGGTCGCCGGTGCGGTGCTCGGCAAGATCGCCATCCTGGTGCTGATCATCCTGTTCATTCAGAAGCGGCCGCGTGGCCTGTTCGCCCTCAAGGGCCGGTCGGTGGAGGCGTGATGGCCCATATCATCACCCGCTCGCTCGACCGCAGCGCCTTTGCCTTCCTCCTGATCGTGGCGGGCCTCGGCGTGCTGCTGCCGCTCTCCAACCTGTTGCTGCCCGAATCGTCCGCGCTGCAGGTGCCGACCTATCTGATCTCGCTGTTCGGAAAATATGTCTGCTACGCCATCCTGGCGCTGGCGATCGACCTGATCTGGGGCTATTGCGGCATTCTCTCGCTTGGCCACGGCGCCTTCTTCGCGCTCGGCGGCTACGCCATGGGCATGTATCTGATGCGTCAGATCGGCAGCCGGGGGGTCTATGGCAATCCGCTGCTGCCGGACTTCATGGTGTTCCTGAACTATCAGTCGTTGCCCTGGTACTGGCACGGCTTCGACATGTTCTGGTTCGCGGCGCTGATGGTGGTGCTGGTGCCGGGGCTGCTTGCGTTCTGCTTCGGCTGGCTGGCGTTCCGCTCGCGCGTCACCGGCGTCTACCTCTCGATCATCACCCAGGCGATGACCTATGCGCTGCTGCTGGCCTTCTTCCGCAACGACTTCGGTTTCGGCGGCAACAATGGACTGACCGATTTCAAGGACATCGTCGGCTTCAATATCCAGGCGCCGGGCACCCGCGCGGTGCTGTTCATGCTGTCCTGTCTCGCCCTGATCCTGAGTTTCCTGGTCTGCCGGGCGGTGGTCTCCTCCAAGCTCGGCAAGGTGCTGATCGCGATCCGCGACGCGGAATCCCGCACCCGCTTCCTCGGCTATCGGGTCGAATCCTACAAGCTGTTCGTCTTCATCCTGTCCGCCTGCATGGCCGGCGTCGCCGGCGCGCTCTATGTGCCGCAGGTCGGCATCATCAATCCCAGCGAATTCGCTCCCGGCAACTCGATCGAGGCGGTGATCTGGGTCGCGGTCGGCGGGCGCGGTACCCTGATCGGCGCCGCGCTCGGCGCGGTGGTGGTCAACTACGCCAAGACCTACTTCACCTCGGGCGTCCTCGCGCCCTACTGGCTGTTCATGCTCGGCGCACTGTTCATCCTGGTGACGCTGCTGCTGCCGCGCGGCATCGTCGGCACGGTACAGGGCTGGTTCGAGGTGAAGCGCGCGCGCCGCGACGCCGAAGCCAGCCTCGCCCGCGAGGCCGGCATGATCGAACCAGATCCGGCGGAGTGAACGATGACGGCCATGGACATGCGGACCACCTCGGCGCTGCTCTATCTCGACGGCGTCCACGTCTCGTTCGACGGTTTCCACGCCATCAACAACCTGTCGCTGACGATCGCGCCGGGCGAGATGCGGGCCATCATCGGCCCCAATGGCGCCGGCAAGACAACGATGATGGACATCATCACAGGCAAAACCCGGCCGGACGAGGGTGAGGTCGTGTTCGACGGCTCCGTCGATCTCACCCGGCTCGACGAGACGCAGATCGCCGAACTGGGGATCGGCCGCAAGTTCCAGAAACCGACGGTGTTCGAAAGCCAGACGGTCGACGACAATCTGTTGCTGGCGTTAAATGCCGACCACCGCGTGCGAACGACCTTGTTCTGGCGCCGCTCGCGCGAGGAATCCGAGCGGATCGATCGCGTGCTCGAAACCATCAAGCTGACCGAAGCGCGCGACCGGCTTGCCGGCAGCCTGTCGCACGGCCAGAAACAATGGCTCGAAATCGGCATGTTGCTGGCGCAGGATCCCAAGCTGCTGCTGGTCGACGAGCCGGTCGCCGGCATGACCGACGTCGAAACCCACCAGACGGCCGAACTCCTCAAAGCCATCAATCGCGACAAGTCCGTGATCGTGGTCGAACACGACATGACCTTCGTGCGCGAGCTCGGCGTGCGGGTGACCTGTCTGCATGAGGGGGCGGTGCTCGCCGAAGGATCGATCGATCAGGTCTCGGCCAATGAGCGCGTCGTCGAAGTCTATCTGGGGCGCTGAGAGCGATGCTGGAAGTCAAGGACATCAACCTGTTCTACGGCGCCGCCCAGGCGTTGCGCGGCGTTTCGGTGTCGGCCGCCCCCGGCAAGGTCACCTGTGTGCTGGGGCGCAACGGCGTCGGCAAGACCAGCCTGCTGCGCGCCCTGGTCGGCCAGCAGCCGATCGCCTCGGGCCGCATCACCTTCGACGGCGCCGACATCACCGGCCTCAAGCCCTATGAGCGGGCGCGGCGCGGCATCTCGCTGGTCCCGCAGGGCCGGGAGATCTTTCCCCTTCTGACCGTGGAGGAGAACCTGCGCACCGGCTACGCGCCGCTCAAACGCGACCAGCGCAATATTCCAGACGACGTCTTCTCGCTGTTTCCGGTGCTGCAGTCGATGCTGGGCCGCCGCGGCGGCGATCTCTCCGGGGGGCAGCAGCAACAGCTCGCCATCGGGCGAGCCCTCGTCATGCGGCCGAGACTGCTTCTGCTCGACGAGCCGACCGAGGGCATCCAGCCCTCCATCATCAAGGACATCGGCAGGGCCATCGCCTATCTGCGCAGCCTCGGCAACATCGCCATCGTGCTGGTCGAGCAATATCTCGACTTCGCCTGCGAACTCGGCGATCATTTCGCGGTCATGGATCGCGGCGCGGTGACCTTTACCTGTGATCGCGCCGGGCTCGATCCGGCGGCGATCAGCCGCGCAATGGCGATCTGAAGTCGGGCGGATCGAGTCGGGGCAGCATGCAGGCCAAGGTGGACGAGGCACAAGACGGCAGCATGACCTTCGCAGCCAACCGGGCGGTCGGGGACGTGACGGTCGAAGTGAAGGCGGTTGACGGACAGAGCCGCAGGGGCGCCTCGCACGAATCCGGTTCGCTGCGCGTCCGCTTTCCCTCGCCGGAAGGCGAGGGTCTGTCGGCGGTGCTCGTCAACACCGCCGGCGGCATCGCCGGCGGTGACCGTTTCGGGATCGATTTCACCGTCGGCGAAGCGGCCCGGCTGACCGTGACCACGGCGGCGGCGGAGAAGGTCTATCGCTCGCATGGTCCGCAGGCCCGGATCGATGTCAAATTGCGGGTGTCATCCGGCGGCCGGCTGATCTGGCTTCCGCAGGAGACTATCCTGTTCGACCGTGCTGCGGTGGCGCGCAATTTCGAGATCGATATCGCAGACGATGCCGCCGAGCTTCTGATGTGCGAGATCGTGGTCTTCGGCCGCGCCGCGATGGGCGAGACCATGCGTCAAGGTGCGTTCGTCGACCGCTGGCGCCTGCGCCGCGGCGGCCGGCTCGTCTTCGCCGAGAATATCCGCCTCGATGGCGACATCGGTGCCAAGCTGGCGCGACCTGCCATCGGCAAGGGCGCCGTCGCCGTGGCGACCGTGCTGATCGCGCCGGGCGACGAGGCGCTGGTCGAACGCCTGCGCGCGACGGCAACGGGCTTCGGCGCCGAGGTCGGGATCTCGGCCTGGAATGGCTTTGCAATGGTGCGCTTCTGTGCGCAAGATGCGTCGATGCTGCGTGGCGAAGTGATCGCAATGCTGCGAGGCGCGGGCGCGCGACTGCCGCGGCTATGGCTGCAATAGCCAGGGCGGCGCCGCTTCACGGCGATCATCGATGCAGGAATGATGTGGACGGGTCATGAATCTCTCACCGCGTGAAAAGGACAAGCTCTTGATCTCCATGGCCGCCATCGTCGCGCGACGGCGGCTGGAGCGCGGCGTCAAGCTCAACCATCCGGAGGCGGTGGCGATCATCTCGGATTTCATTCTCGAAGGCGCCCGCGACGGCCGCAGCGTCGCCGAATTGATGAAGGCCGGCGCCGAGGTCCTGACCCGCGATCAGGTGATGGCAGGGATCGCGGAGATGATCCACGACATCCAGGTCGAGGCGACCTTCCCGGACGGCACCAAGCTCGTCACCGTGCATGCGCCGATCCGCTGATCTGCGCCCCTTTCGCTCAGCCTGATTTTCGATCTGTTCCGATTTTCCAGAGACTTGTTCGGAGACTTGCCATGATCCGTCTGCTTGCCGCGGTCGCCGTGATATTGCCGACCGCAGCCCTCGCCCATCCCGGTCACGGCGCGGGACTTGCCGCCGGACTGGCCCATCCGCTGACCGGCGCGGATCATGTCGCCGCGATGATCGCGGTGGGGCTGTGGGCGGGGCTTAAGGGCGGACGAGCGCTTTGGCTATGGCCTGCGAGCTTCGTCGCGGTGATGATCGGCGGCGCGGTGCTCGGCATGACGCAGGTGCCGCTGCCGCATGTCGAGGCGATGATCATCGCCTCCGTGATGGTGTTCGGGCTGATGGTGGCCCTCGCCGCCAACGTGGCGACGGCGACGGGAGCTCTGATCGTCGGCGGTTTCGCCCTGTTTCACGGCTATGCCCATGGCCTCGAGCTGCCGGAGAGTGCCGGCGGCGCCGGCACTCTCGCCGGTTTCGCGCTATCGACGGCGGCACTCCACGGGTTCGGCGTGATCGGCGCGCGGGCGGCGCGGCTGCAGCCGCTGGCCCGTGCGGCCGGTCTCGCCTGCATGGCGCTCGGCGGCGTTCTTGCGGTCCAGGCGATCTGAGGTGCGGCCATGATCCCCGGTGAAATCTTCGTCCAGGACGGCGAGATCGAGCTCAACAAGGGTCGCAAGACCGTGACGCTGACCGTCGCCAATAGCGGTGACCGGCCAATCCAGGTCGGGTCGCACTACCACTTCTTCGAGACCAATCCGGCGCTGAAATTCGATCGCAAGAAAGCCCGCGGCATGCGGCTTGACATCGCCGCCGGCACCGCGGTGCGGTTCGAGCCGGGACAGAGCCGCGAGGTGACGCTCGTGGCGCTCGGCGGCAAGCGGACCGTCTACGGCTTCCGCGGCGAGGTCATGGGCAAATTGTGAGGGCGACCGTCGGGCCGGCCTCTTGAGTGAAACTTACTGTTGATTGGGGCGCGTCGATGGCGACCAGGATTTCTCGTTCCGTCTATGCCGACATGTTCGGCCCGACCACCGGCGACCGCGTTCGGCTCGCCGACACTGACCTGATCATCGAGGTCGAAAAGGATCTCACGGTCTATGGCGAGGAGGTGAAATTCGGCGGTGGCAAGGTGATCCGCGATGGCATGGGCCAGAGCCAGGTGACCAATCGTCAGGGTGCCGCCGATACCGTGATCACCAACGCGCTGATCGTCGATCACTGGGGGATCATCAAGGCCGACGTCGCCATCAAGGACGGCCACATCAAGGCGATCGGCAAGGCCGGCAATCCCGACATCCAGCCGGGCGTCAGCATCATCATCGGCCCCGGCACCGACGTCATCGCCGGCGAAGGCAAGATTCTGACCGCCGGCGGTTTCGACAGCCACATCCATTTCATCTGCCCGCAGCAGATCGAGCATGCGCTGATGGCAGGTGTGACCTCGCTGCTCGGCGGCGGCACCGGGCCGTCCCACGGCACCTTCGCCACAACCTGCACGCCGGGGCCCTGGCATATCGCCCGGATGATCCAGTCCTTCGACGCCTTCCCGGTCAACCTCGGCATCTCCGGCAAGGGCAACGCATCGCGCCCCGCGGCGCTGATCGAGATGGTCAAGGCCGGCGCCTGCGCGCTGAAGCTGCACGAGGATTGGGGGACCACGCCGGCGGCGATCGACAACTGCCTGGCGGTGGCGGACGACTATGATGTCCAGGTGATGCTGCATTCGGATACGCTCAACGAATCCGGCTTCGTCGAGGACACGATCAAGGCCTTCAAGGGCCGCACCATCCATGCCTTCCATACCGAGGGCGCCGGCGGCGGCCATGCCCCCGACATCATCAAGGTTGCGGGCCTGAAGAACGTTCTGCCGTCTTCGACCAATCCGACGCGTCCCTTCACCCGCAACACCATCGACGAGCATCTCGACATGCTGATGGTGTGCCACCATCTCGATCCGTCGATCGCCGAGGATCTCGCCTTCGCCGAGAGCCGCATCCGCAAGGAGACGATCGCTGCCGAGGACATCCTGCACGACCTCGGCGCGTTGTCGATGATGTCGTCGGACAGTCAGGCGATGGGGCGGCTCGGCGAAGTCATCATCCGCACCTGGCAGACGGCCGACAAGATGAAGAAGCAGCGCGGCGCGCTGCCCCAGGACAAGGGCGGAAACGACAATTTCCGGGTCAAGCGCTATATCGCCAAATACACCATCAACCCGGCGATCGCCCACGGCGTGTCCAAGCTGATCGGTTCGGTCGAGGTCGGCAAGCTCGCGGACCTCGTGCTGTGGTCGCCGGCCTTCTTCGGCGTCAAACCCGATTGCGTCATCAAGGGCGGTTCGATCGTCGCGGCGCCGATGGGTGACCCCAACGCGTCGATTCCGACCCCGCAGCCGGTTCATTACCAGCCGATGTTCGGCGCTTTCGGCCGCGCGCTGACCGCATCCTCCGTGGTCTTCACCTCTCAGGCCGCGGCAGCGTCGGGGCTCGGCAGGAAGCTCGGCCTTCAGAAGACGCTCTATCCGGTGAAGAACACCCGCGGCGGCATCAGCAAGAAGAGCATGGTGCACAATGACGCCACGCCGAAGATCGAAGTCGATCCCGAGACCTACGAGGTCCGCGCCGACGGCGAGTTGCTGACCTGCGCGCCGGCCGAGGTGCTGCCCATGGCGCAGCGCTACTTCCTGTTCTAGTGTGGTGGATCTGACGCTCGTTTCAGTATTGCAGCGAGTTCTTCGAACGAGCGTCAGATCCAAAACCACACTAGAATCATAATGATGCTAGTGTCCCCTTGTTTCCAACGTTCGTATGAGCGCCTGCTGCAATGGGATACGAACGTTGGAAACAGGACACTAGTGTCCGACCGAGCCATTAACAGGGTCCGGCGCGAACACATGCCGGGCCTTTCGCCGGGAGGAATTTTCGTGATCTACGTCATCGCCACTTTGACCGTGAAGCCAGAGACGCGCGCCGAACTGATCGCCGCCGCCAAGCTGTCGATCGCTGCCACCCGCAAGGAGGCCGGCAACATCTCCTACGACATGCACGAGAGCGTGACCGATCCGAGCCGCATCGTCTTCGTCGAGCAGTGGCAAGATACCGATGTGCTCGGCGTTCACGGCAAGAGCGAGCACATGCGGGCCTTCGGTCGGGTCGCGGCGAAATGCCTGAGCGCCCCGCCGCGGATCGAGGTGATCACGCCGGCCAAGGTCGAGGTGCGATGACGACGACTGGCGGGACGGTGCATGGCGGCGAGGAGAGAGGCATGATCCGCGCGGTGAAGGTGCAGGGCCCCGGCTGGGCCGGGAAGCCAGCCGATACGGTGGTGCTCGGTTTCGACGACCGCCATCGGCGACGCCTCGCCATGGAGGGCACGCGCGGGCTCGCCTTCCTGCTCGACCTCGAGCAGGCCGTGGCGCTGCGCGGTGGCGATGCGCTGGTGCTCGAAGACGGGCGGCTGGTGGAAGTGGTCGCGGCCCCCGAACCGCTGATCGAGATCCGCGGTTCCGATCCGCAACATCTCGTGCGGATTGCCTGGCATCTCGGTAACCGCCATCTGCCGACCCAGATCACGCCGCGCGGGCTGCGTATCCGGCGCGATCACGTCATCGCCGACATGGTACGGGGTCTCGGCGGCCGCGTCGTCGAGATCGAGGCGCCGTTCGATCCGGAAGGCGGCGCCTATACCTCCCCCGCCACGGTGCCGGCCCCCGAGCGCGGCCACCATCACGGGCACCACGGTCACGATCATGACCATCACCATGACCACCACGGTCATGACAACCACGATCATGACCATCATGGCCATGATGACGACCACTGTCATGACGGGACCTGCGGCCACGATCATGGTCATGGCCGATAGGCCGGTGCTGCCTCCGGCCGGGGCGGATCCCGCCCCGGCGCTGGCCGCTCTCGACAGTCCCGGCTTGTTCCGGCTGATGACCTGGTTGTCGCCGGCGTTTCCGGTCGGCGCCTTCTCCTACTCCAGCGGTCTCGAATGGGCGGTCGAAGCCGGCGACGTCACGAGCGCCGGCAGCCTGCGTGACTGGCTCGCCGCCATGCTGAGCGACGGCGCGGGCTTCTGCGACGCCGTGTTCATGGCGCAAGCCCATCGGCGGGCGGCTGCTGCGGATGACGTCGGCCTCGGCGAGGTCGCCGAGCTTGCCTCGGCCATGGTGCCGTCCCGCGAACGCCTCCTGGAAACAACGGCGCAGGGGCGTGCCTTCGTGGCAATCGCGCAGGCGGCCTGGGGCTGTGAGCGCTTCGGCGCACTGGCGCTCGTGCTGGGGCCGTCGCCGGCCTATCCCGTGGCCGTAGGCGCACTTTGCGCCGCCCATGGCATTGCGCTTGCCCCGTCGTTGCAGGCGTTCCTGCATGCCCTGACTTCGAACTGGATTTCGGCTGCGGCGCGACTGGTGCCGCTCGGCCAGACCGATGCCCAGCGCACCCTTGCGGCACTGGAAGCCGACATCGCCGCCACAGCGGCGCGGGCCGTCGGCGCCGGGCTCGACGATCTTGGCAGCGCTACCTTCCGCGCCGATCTCGCCAGCCTGCGCCATGAAACCCAGTACACGCGGCTGTTCCGCTCATGAATGTGCTCGCCGGGTTCGAAGCGGTCCTGCTGGCCATGATCGCCGGACATCATGTCGTCTGGGGATTGGGCTGCGCTGGCCGGCACGCGACGAGAAAGCGCTTCTGCCGGCGTGGCGGGCGCGGTTTCCGCGCGAGCCTTTCGCCACGTTCGATCGCCGGCTTTATTCGCCGCTATGCCTTGTCATTGCCGCGACCTGCGCCATCTTGCTCTTGAACCCAACGAGATAACGACATGCCTGCATATCATGGCCCCCTTCGCGTCGGTATCGGCGGCCCGGTCGGCTCGGGCAAGACCGCGCTGATGGATCTGCTCTGCAAGACGATGCGCGAGCGCTACGATATCGCCGCCATCACCAATGACATCTACACCAGGTGGGATGCCGAATATCTGGTGCGCGCCGGATCGTTGACGCCGGATCGCATTGCCGGTGTCGAGACCGGCGGCTGCCCCCACACCGCGATCCGCGAGGATGCCTCGATGAATCTCGCTGCGGTCGCCGACATGCGCGCCCGGTTTCCCGATCTCGACCTGATCCTGATCGAGTCGGGCGGAGACAATCTCGCCGCCACCTTCTCGCCCGAACTCGCCGACCTGACCATCTATGTCATTGATGTCGCGGCAGGGGACAAGATCCCGTCCAAGGGCGGACCTGGCATTACGCGTTCAGACCTGCTGGTGATCAACAAGACCGATCTCGCGCCTTATGTCGGCGCTTCGCTGGAGAAGATGGAAACCGATGCGCGCCGCATGCGCGGCGAACGTCCTTTCGTCATGACCAATCTCAAGCGAGGTGATGGCCTCGGCCGGATCGTCAGCTTCATCGAAGCCAAGGGCGGATTGCGGCCCCGCGGCTGACGATGCCCTCGGGCCGAATTCCACTTTGTACGGGAACGGCTTCTGCCGCCGGCGGTTGTGCCAGGATGAAACCTGTTCCCGAGCTCCCGCCGAACGCGGGCTACGGCAGCGCCTTCCTGGCGATGATCCTCACCGGCCTCGCCGTCGCCGTGATCGGTCTTGCGCTTGCCACGAGCTGAGCGGGCGAAACGTCGCAAGGCCCGTTTAGAGCGGTTTCCCGCGAAGTGGATACCGGTTAGGGCCTCGGCTCCGATTCTATCGGAGCGGAGAAGGCTTTAGACAGAACGGCGCGGGCCAGCGTCTCCAGCACGCCGGCCACGATGGCCCCGCAGGTATAGGGTTTGCCGACGAGGATGGCGTCGGAGAAGTCCGCAGCCGCGGCGCCGTCCGCGCCGGTGGCGAACAGGAACGGAATTCCGGAGGCCTGCACCGCCCGGGCCGGACGGAAGTCGGCGCCGGCGTCCACCGACGGGTCGAGATTGATGATCGCCACGTCGATCGGTTGGGTGGCCAGGGCCCTTTCGACTTCATCGAAATCCCGGGCGATGATGACCTCGCCGGCTCCCGAACCGCGCAGCATGTCCTCGAGGTCGAGCGCGATCAGCGCCTCGTCCTCGACGGCGAGAACCCGCAGCCCCTTCGGCAGGCGGCACGATGAACCGGTGGACGTCATGGCGTGGCCTAAACCGCTGCGTGAACTGCGGAAGCGCGGTCGGCGTGAGATGATCGATCGGCGATGCGCTTCCGTCGCCGCCGGACCGTTTCAATACCGACGATTTTGACCGATGCAAACAGTGATTTCGGATCATCCCGGGGAACCGATGACAGCTTCCTGTGTTGTTTTACCTTCATGTCGAGGGTCTGCTCGAGGGCCCTCCCGGTTGTGCTGGCGCGTGAGCGGCAGGCCTCGGGGAGTCGTTCAAGGCGACCGTGCGATATTGCCTCGTCGAGGGCCATTTGTTTTGATCCCGAGCCCGTTGCCCAGGTAGGCCCGTGTTTCGACTAGGTATTCTCATCGGTCTGATTGCGCTGATCGGAGTGACCCTTTCGGGGCTCGTCGCCTATCGGGTCTACAATCAGGATATTTCGCTGGACGATGCGGCGCTGGAGCGCGCTGTGGATATCCATGCCCGGTTGGTTCAGGATCGCCTCAGCGAGCGGGAATTGCTCACCCGGATCATCTCGGAGCTTATGCGCAAGCCGGCGCTGTTGCGCGGCAATGTGCTGGAGCCGCTGCGGTCCTCGATCTACGCCTTCAAG
This sequence comes from Bradyrhizobium sp. WD16, assembly GCF_024181725.1. NCBI lineage: Bacteria > Pseudomonadati > Pseudomonadota > Alphaproteobacteria > Hyphomicrobiales > Nitrobacteraceae > Bradyrhizobium > Bradyrhizobium sp. WD16. Next base: position 2,493,831 of record NZ_CP028908.1, read on the forward strand.
ACCGACTTCGTCGTGGCCGGCTGGGTGGCGCGAATCCCGCCCTCGGATCTGCTCGATGCGCAGAAGCAGCTGGCCGCGGCCGGCTTCACCCGGCCGGAGATCCGCGATTCCGAAGACCAGCAGCTCGACGTGCGCTCGATCAACCAGCCGCTGGACGTGCTGATGGACGTCGAGCCGCGGAACTCTCAGACACTCATCTACCCGGGGCGCACCTTCAATCAGCATCCGGTGCTCGGGCCGCTGCTGGCGCGCGCCGCCCTGGAGCGCAAGCCGCTCAGTTCCGACCCGCTGCCGCTCGCGGGCGACAGGCAGAGCATCGGCGTGGTGCTGGTCGCCCCGATCGTTCAGGACGGCGCGACGACCGTCGCGGGCTTCCTGACCTTCTCCTATCGCCTGGCGCCGCTCGTCCTCGCCAATGAGGATGGCAGTCCGTTCAGGCTGGCGCTGCAGGATCCGCAGGATTCGGCCCGGCAGATTGTTGCCGACAGCCGCGAGCAAACCACCATTGAGCCGGTTCGCATTGCCGCTGACGCCCAGGTGCTGACCCGTGTCGTTCAGTTCGGCGGGCGGCAGTGGGTGCTGCGCTACTATCCGGGGAGCGACCCGCGCATTCACGCCGGGCAGGTTGCCGCCATCATTGCCGTGATCGGGTTGGCGCTCACCAGCATCGTCTGCGGCCTGTTCGGCTATGTGGTCTATAACAACGTCCGCCTCAGTCGCGAGATCGAGGTGCGCATCGGATTCGAGAACCGCCTCACTGCGGTCATCGGCGAATTGAATCATCGGGTAAAGAATATCCTTGCGGTGATCCAGTCGATCGTGACCCGCACGCTGCGCCATGGCGCCGATATCGATACCGCACGCGAGCTGCTGATCGGCCGCATTCATGCGATGTCGAACGTTGTCTCGCTGCTCAGCGACAGCCAGTGGCAGGGCGTGAAACTGCGCGGCCTGCTGGAATCACGGGCGATTCCCCACGCCGAGCGGATCGCCATCGACGGGCCAGACATTTCAGTCAGTCCACGCGCGGCCCAGAGCCTGTCGCTGCTGTTCTTCGAACTGGCGTCCCACGCCGACGAGGGCTTGTCACTGGTCGGCAAGCACCCGAACATTTCGGCGCACTGGCAGGTGCGCGGCGAGGGCAAGGCAGCGATCTTCGATTTTCGCTGGGAGGAGTTCAACACGTCGGAGGCCACACGCCGCCCGGACAGCGATTTCGGCATCATCCTGCTCGATCGCGTCGCGCCGGAGGCCCTGGGCGGCACCGCGCGCCGTTACTTCAGCGATGTCAGCTACGTCTATGAACTGACTGCGCCGATGGAGACGGTGGTCGACCAGGCCGAACTCGACCGCACCGATCGCATCGCCACGTCGCTGCCGCAGACGTCGCACCGCAAGTAGTCGGCACCGAGCAGGTTCCGAGGCGAAGTGCACCGCTCGCGCGAAGATGCACGCCAAAAATTTCCGCTCCGGTTCACCGGAGCGGAAAAGTCTTCAAGGCCGGGTGTGGTCAGCGTGTGGTCAGCGGTTGCTGCCGCTGCCGATCACCGCCCGCACCGTGTTGTCGGGCCCGAAATCGTCGGTGCCTTCTACATAGAGCAGGCTGCTCAGTTTGGAACGGGCGCGATTGACCCGGCTCTTGATGGTGCCTACCGCGCAACCGCAGATCGATGAGGCATCTTCGTAGGAAAAGCCCGAAGCGCCGACGAGAATCAGAGCTTCCTTCTGGTCCTGCGGCAGTTTTTCCAGCGCGACGCGGAATTCCTCGAACTCCAGGTGCTGGGTCTGGTTCGGCTGCGACTTGAGCGTCTTGGCGTAGCTGCCGTCGGCGTCCTCCACCTCGCGCCGCCGCTTTCGGTAATCGGAGCGGAAGAGATTGCGCAGGATGGTGAACAGCCAGGCCGGCATGTTCGACCCTGGTTGGAAGGAATCAATATTGGCCAGCGCCCGGAGCAGGGTTTCCTGCACCAGGTCGTCGGCCCGATCGCCATTGCCGCTGAGCGAAATGGCGAAGGCGCGCAGGCTTGGCACACAGGCCAGCATGTCATCACGCAGCTGCGACGTCAGGGGCATTAGTCCCTCCCGTCATGTTTTGCCGACATCGCGCTGCCGCCGGCGGCGGGACTAGCCACCGCGTGCGGCACATCGACGACGTCGAGCTTGCGGATCAGTTCTGCAAACCGGTCGGGAACACCCTGCCGGACCACATCATCATACATTGCCCTGAGCTGGTGTCCGATCCGGGACTGGATTTCGGCGTTCAGGCCGCCTTTGTTGGTGCCTGTGGTCGCCTTCGATTGAGGCTTTAATTCTTTCATGACCTGTTCCGTGACTTCCCCAAGGGCTAAGTCCCTCATTTTCTAGGGTTTTTTTGCGCGGGCCTCCGGTTTACCGGACCGGTCGGTTGCAAGCGTAATGCAACAGTTGAGAGAAAGTTCCGGTGTTCCCGGAACTTTTGTTGAGGTACGGCGTAATCAGGCACAGATTGGAACCGGTCCGTGCGGTCCCTGCTGCAATAACTTGCAATTGATGGAGGGGGGATGTCTCGTTCCCAGGTTGTCGCCGAACACTTGCCACTGCTTCGCCGCTATGCCCGCGCCCTGACCGGCCATCAGTCCTCCGGCGACGCCTATGTGGCTGCTATGCTGGAAGCGCTGCTCCAGGATCCATCGCTGCTCGACGAAAAATACGGCGCCCGCGCCGGATTGTTCCGCCTGTTTACCAAGATCTGGAATTCGGTGAGTCTCAATGAGACCAACGGTGTCAACGTGACGCCGATCCCGTCGGAGCGGAGGCTGTCCAATATCACGCCGCAGCCACGCCAGGCCTTCCTGCTGCTGTCGCTCGAAGGTTTTTCGGAAGACGAGGCGGCGTTCATTCTCGATACCGATGTCGCCGAGGTGCGTCGGCTTGCCGAGGAGGCGGGACGCGAGCTTGCCGCCGAGATCGCCACCGACGTTCTCATCATCGAGGACGAGACCTTTATCGCCATGGACCTCGAAAGTCTGGTAAAAAATCTCGGCCACAACGTCATCGGCGTCGCGCGTACCCATGCGGATGCCGTGGCGCTCGCCAAGAATCATCGGCCCGGTTTGATCCTTGCCGATATCCAGCTCGCTGACGGCTCTTCGGGTCTCGACGCGGTCAACGAGCTGTTGCGGGCCTTCGAGGTGCCAGTAGTGTTCATCACCGCGTATCCGGAGCGCTTCCTGACCGGCGAACGACCGGAGCCGGCCTTCCTGATCTCGAAGCCCTTCCAGCCGGCAATGGTCTCGGCGGTGGCGAGCCAGGCCTTGTTCTTCCAGCGCAATTCCCGCAGCCGTTCAGCAAAGGCCGCGGTCTCCTGAGGTCGACGGTATCGCCCTGAACCCCATTTGATCAGCGGGCTTGCGCGCCAGCGCCGGCCCGCGCTGCTGTTTGGATTGCCAGCCGGCTGATTTCGGCCGGCGGATTGTCACGACGCAAAAAGAAGCGGGACGCCACCGGCATCACCACGGCAGCGCCCCGCATTGGCCGGCTAATTAGGGGCAGGGGGAATAGCCGACTGCACCAACGACGCGCAGCGGGCGTAATCGTTCCCGTCGGGGTGAGATAAATTTGGCCGCCTGCGCCGCACAAATTGATTTCGAAACCGTTACCAAACTGTCGCGGAACCAAGCCCGCAACGCTCACGTTGTTCGGCGCAACTCATGACCTTTCGGGCGATGCGATCGCGTTAGCGAAATCGAGGCGCAGGATGTCCGTTATTCTCCAGGGTAGGGTGGCCAAGGCGGCGCCTCGCGCAGTCCTTGGCATGATGGTCGCCTCGCTGGCGTTCAGCGGGGTGCAGTTCGGCATGGCGTCGGACCGCGGCAATGTGCCGGGCGATGCCAGCCTGCAGTCGGCGCCGGATGCCGCGGCGATGGTCAATCGGCTCGCCAAGAGCGATCGGGGCACGGTGGTAAGGGCGAGTGTGCCTTCCGCCACATTGGCCTTCCAGCTGCTTGGCCTGAAGCAGGCCACGGTTGCGATGCGTATGCCGATCGCAGGTGCGCCGCAGCTGCAAACGGCGTCTGATGCTCCCGCGGCCGCACCGCCAAAGACCAATGTTTCACGGGAGCCCGTAACCAAGGCGACCAAGGCCATGATCGCCTGCGAACTGGTGGTCAGCCCTTTGACGGAGGTGGCCAAGCAGCTCGGGCCGGGGCGATGCCTGACATAACGGCCTGACGTGGAAGCGTGACCGTCTCGTCCCTTGTCCGCACTAGTGTCCCGTCTCCGAATTACCGCTTCGTTTGCCTCACCCTCGCACGGTCATTCGGAGACATCGGGACACTCGCAAAATCAAAAAGCTAGTGTGGCTTATGTCTCGCAATTGCCTACGAGAGGCTTGCCGCAAAGGCGGTAGGCAATTGCGAAACGCCACACTAGGGCCGCCTGGGTGGCGATGATCCCGATTCCGAGCGGCGTCAGGAGCTGGATCACCACCGCTCACACGGACATGCGTCGCTGCATGCAGAGCCTGGCTCTTACGGTTCAGGAGCGCCTGAAGCGCGCGATCCTCAATTCGGCGATCTTGATATCTTCCGGGGCCGCCGCGGTGCCGATCTCAGCGGCACAGATGCCTCATATGCTCGAAGGCATTGCCTGGAGAAATCCTCAACTGATCTGGCGGCCGCGGAGCGCGGGCTGGACGCGAAGAAATTTGCGGCGGGTCGCATTTTGAGGCGCCGCAATGCAGTCAATTTATGAATCACGGCTGCGCATGATGCTGGTCGCCAAGCGATTCCGGATGGCATTGCGGCCTTGAGAGAGGCGCTGGCGATCGAGCGCGAAGACGTTCGAGATTGCAGCGGAGCTCGCGGTCGCCCGCGCGAAATCCAAGGAAGACAGTGCGCTGATCGCCCATCAGACGCGACGGATCGCCAAGCTCGAGCGTCAGATCTACGGACGGCGGCCGGAGCGATCATCGTGCCTGACAAGGTGAGGCCGATTACGTTGTCGCGCCCAGGAAGAGCGGGGCCGCCGGCGAAAGCATTCTCGTCTATCGCTCGTGACGAATTCCAACAGCAGCGATTTGAATTCTTCCAAAGCACCTTTGGAATCGTTCCGACACACGGTGTCAGTCGGACTCGTGTCGTCGATGATTGAGACATTCTAAGCCGCGAGCGCGCATTTGCGTTGCGGTCACCATAGCGCCTCTCTAAAGAGGCGGTGCGGATCGCAAGCGATCGGAGTTTGGCGATAAGGCACAGGCACCAACCCTGAGTGCGAATTCGCGAGGATAGAAGTCCATAACTGTCGGCCGGGCTTGGACGTGGAGAGTTGATCTTTGATCCATGGTCGGTGTTGGCCGAGCGTAGAACAATTTGAAGTTGAGCAACGTGCTGTTGATGGGAGGGGGCGTTCTGGAAATGGGGCGTGCAGGTGGGGTCGGGACGGTTGCTCGCTTTGGAGCGACACTGCTAGGTGGAGTGGCGTTGTTGGCGTGGTTCGGAGCGCCCGCAAAATCCCAAACGCCGCAAGGAGCCATTCTCCCACCCGTTACGGTCGATGCTCCGAGGCAGCAGTCGGTCCGCCGCGCACCGACCAAACGAATTGCCGTCCGGGTTCGGCCCACTTCACCGCGCATCACGGCGCCTGGCACGCCGCAAAGTGACGCCGTCGCTGTGCAATCGCAGCCGCCGAAATCGGGTATCATGCCCGCCTTTGCAGGTGGCCAGGTCGCTGAAGGCGCGCGGTTGGGGCTGCTCGGAAACACCGGCACAATGAAGTCACCGTTCAGCGTGACGAGTTACACGGACAAATTCATCCGGGATCAGCAGGCGGCGACGGCTGCGGATGCCTTGATCCTGGATCCCTCCGTGCGCAGCTCCCACCCAACGGGCGGCGCGGTCGATTCCTTCAACATACGGGGCTTCCCGATCAACGAAGGCAACAACGGTGAGTTTGCCTTCGAGGGCCTTTACGGGATCGCGCCGAACTACCGCATCTTCATGGATTACGTCGAGCGCATCGAAGTGCTCAAGGGCCCCTCAGCCGCGCTCTCGGGCATCGCGCCCAATGGCGGCGTCGGCGGCGTCATCAACGTCGTGCCCAAGCGCGCGGGAGAGGACTTGACCCGATTCACCGCGAGTTACGGCTCGGCCGCTCGGTTCGGTGGTCACTGGGATGTTGCAAGGCGTTACGGCGACAGCAAGGAATGGGGCGTGCGAAGCGGCGGCAGCCTGCGCGACGGCGACACGCCCATCGACCGTCAGTCCGAGACGACAGGTGTCGGATCGCTGGCCCTCGATTATCAGGGCGAACGGTTCAGGTCGTGGCTTTACCTGATCGCCCAGACCGATCGGTTCGACGCTCCGTCACGTCCTTTTCTCATGGCTCCCGGCCTGCAAGTACCAAAGGCTCCGGACGGTCGCCTGAATGTGACGCAGCCCTGGGAATGGTCGCGCATCAACGATCAATCGGCTCTGTTGCGCAGCGAATACGATATCAGCGATCAGGTTACGGTGTTCGCCGACGTTGGCGGGTCGCGCACCAATGTCGAACGGTTCTTCGGCCTTCCGACGATCGTCAACACGGGCGGCGACACGACCTCGACGCCCCAGTTCTTCGGGCTCAGCGTTGACCGGTACACATATGATGGCGGCGTCCGCGCCCGCTTCGATACCGGCTTCATCCACCATGCGGTCGCCGTCCAGGCATCGGTCTATCATGACGCGGTGTACCGGCGACTCACCAATGGCAGTCTGGTCGCGTCGAACATCTATGATCCGACCGTGGCGCCAACTCAGTTTGCAAACCAGATCAGCGGGCGTCCACGGCTGTCTGACAGTGAACTCACAGGGCTCTCGATTGCCGACACCTTGTCTGTGCTCGATGAGCGCGTCCAGCTGACTTTGGGCGTCCGGCGCCAGGGCATCGAGGCCAACAACTATCTCTCCAATGTCGGAAGTCCGACGTCGTCCTACGACAAGAGCGCGACGACCCCCGTAGTCGGCGTCGTCGTCCGGCCTCGAGACAACGTCTCTCTGTACGCGAACTACATCGAAGGTCTGAGTCGGGGTGACGTTGCGCCGCAGGCCGCCTTGAATTTCGGCGAAGTGCTCCCGCCCTACATCGCCAAGCAGTACGAGGCCGGCATCAAGGTGGACTTCGGCAGGTTCGCAACCACCTTCAGCGCCTTCGAGATATCCAAGGCGAGCGGCGAGCTGAGCGCCGGGCGCTTCGCGGCGACCGCCGAACAGCAGGTCCGTGGGCTCGAGTTCAGCGTCTACGGCGAACTCATGCGCGATGTTCGTGTCCTCGGAGGCTTTTCGCTGCTGGATGGCACCCTGACGAAGACCGCCGTCGCGGCGAACGTGGGCAACACGCCAGTCGGCGTTCCGAACGTACAGGCCAATATTGGAGCCGAGTGGGATCTCCCCTGGTTGAGCGGGCTCACTTTGAATGGAGCAGTCATCTACACGGGCAAGCAGTTCGTCGATACAGCGAACAAACAGCCGATCCCGGATTGGACGCGACTCGATCTCGGCGCCCGCTACACGACGGCGATCAACGGCAAAACGACGGTTTTCCGCGCGAACGTTCAGAATGTGACCGGTACGAATTACTGGTCCAGCGTAGCCTCATTCGGAACGTTCTTCCTGGGAGCACCGCGCACCTATCTGCTGTCGATGACCGTGGACATGTAATTGCGGCTCCTAAAAGTTGGTGAGATGCCATCATGGATGCTTGTGAAGGCTCGGTCTTGGAAGGAGATGTCGGCGGATTGGTTCGCGTTCCGCCGGCGTGTCTGCAAACTCCCCGTTTTCCTAGCCGCCGGACATCGGCGCCAACGAAACAGCGCCATCTTGAAGGCGATTCATAAGCGGATCCTGCTGACAGAATCAGGCTGGAAGATATGCAAGCTTGCCTCCTTTCGCCGACATGCCCGATCCCGACCGAAGAGGTCGATCCAGAGGGGGTAGCGGAGCTGCGAGCGCGAATCCTGCGCACGGGGTGCTGGACTGCTCCGGTCACGGCTGAGAAGGACGCCCTGTTCGTGATGGACGGCGATCACCGGCTGGCAGCCGCGCACCGCCTGAAACTGCCGTTTGCGCCGGGAATTCTCTTGGACGCCGCTGCGGTGCGGGTGGAGAGCCGGCGCCCGGGCCAGACGATTACGCTTGCGTGCATCCTCGCGATGGCGCGCAGCGGCCGAAAATGTCCCTGCAGGGCGGCGCGAGATACTTTCGATCAGGGTCTTCCCCATTGCAGCCTGCCGTTGGAGAGCCGCGCTGCAGCCCATGTCGGAGGGGCGAGGTCATGACCTTGCATTGCCACAAGCCAGGCGCGGGCCTCATACCGATTCTGCGGCCAAGCACGGCGGAGCTCCTGGCTGGCAACGGTCCGCTGCTGATCGATTGGGTCGCCCGACATGGGTCCCCGGTCAATCTGATATGGCCCGATGAGCTGCAGAGGAATCTCGCGACACTCAGAGGCGTCTTGCGAGAGAGCGGTGTCGCGCACGCGCTCTATTACGGAGCGAAAGTCAACAAATCGCCCGGGCTGCTGGCCGCAGCTCTGCGCGCAAGCGCCGGCATCGACGTCTCGAGCCTTTACGAGTTGCGAGATGCCAGACGGCTCGGTGCCGACGGCACACAACTTGTGGCGACAGGCCCGGCGAAGACGGCGGCGTTCCACAACGAGCTTATCGAATGCAACGCTCTCATATCGGTGGATTCACCGGAAGAGCTCGAGGATCTGATCCGCTGGCTTCCAGCAGGCGGTCCGGTTCAGCGAGTGCTGCTGCGTTTGCGTCCCACCAACCAGGCGCGGAGTCGCTTCGGCATGCCTGCGGCGGCTATCCGGCAGTGTCTGTCGCGCATTGTCGGCGAATGCGGGTTGCGCTTTGACGGGCTCCACTTCCACCTGAGTGGCTATAGTTGGGAATCTCGTGCGCAAGCGATTAGAGAAGCCGCCGGGTTGATCAGCGAATCCCGCGCACAAGGTTTTGCGCCACGCATGATCGACATCGGGGGCGGGCTGCCGATCCAATACGTCGATCAGCGCGCCTATCAGGCGTATCTTGCGGCGCAGATGCCTGAGGACTACCGCACCGTGGCGGTGCCGGCCTCGTTCTATCCCTACGGGGGAGGGCTTTCCGCGGCTGACTGGCTCCGCTGCCTGCTGCGCGCGCCGATTGCCGACGGCCGCAGCTTCGCGAACTATCTTGTCCATGAGGGGCTGGTGCTGGGGATGGAGCCCGGGCGAGCACTGGCCGATCAGGCCGCGATTTCCGTCTTCCGGGTGTTGCGCGTGAAGGCCGTTGGCCCTGATGCCCATGTCATCTTCGTCGAAGGCAGCAGCTTCAGCGCTTGCGAAACCTGGTTTGGCTCCGAATTCCTGGTCGATCCCATCCTGGTTCCGGCCATATCGCCGCCGGTCGCCACAAACCCGATCCGAGGTTATCTGGCGGGCCATAGCTGCTTGGAGGAGGACGTCCTCTGCAATCGATGGCTCACTTTTCCCATCGCTCCGCGCGCGGGAGACCTTCTGGTTTACGCCAACACTGGCGGTTACCAGATGGACCTTCTTGAAAACGAATTCCACCGCCACCCGATGCCGAGCCGCCTTTGCGTGGTTCAGGATGCAAAAGGGCAGCCAACGCTCGTTCCCGACACGATAGGAGAGGCACAATGCTCTGCACGACCGTAAGCCAGTTGATCGGCCAGACGCCGGTGATGCCGATTGCCGTACCCGACAGCGATGCCACGCTCGTGCTGAAGCTTGAAAAGAACAATCCGGGCGGCTCCATGAAGGACCGCATGGCGCGCAGCATGGTGCTTGCCGCGCTTCGGGACGGGCGGCTCGCGCCGGGCGGCACGATCGTCGAATCGTCGTCCGGAAACACCGGGATCGGACTGGCGTTGGCCGCATTGGAATTGGGCCTGCGCTTCATTGCCGTCGTCGATCATCACGCCGCGCCCGACAAGATCCGCATGATGCGCGCACTGGGCGCGGAAATTCGTTATGTCGAAGGCGATTATCGAGAGGACGAGGTTGCGGTGGTTGAGCGCCAACGGCTGGCCGCCCAGCTCGGTGCCCAACTTCCTGATGCATTGTTCATGAACCAGTCCGACAATCCGGCAAACCCGGAAGGCTATGCGGGTTTCGTCGACGAGCTGCTGGCCCAGCTTCCGGACGGCGTCGACGCCTTTGTCGGTTGTGTCGGCACCGGCGGGTCAATGACCGGTATCGCCCAGCGTCTGAAGCGGGTTAATCCTGCTGTCCGGACCATCGCCGTGGAACCGGCCGGCTCGATCGTCTTCGGTAAACCCGGCCATCCCTACTACCAGTCGGGCACGGGAACGCCCGCGGGCGATGAAGTCGGCAAGGTGCTCGACTATGGATGCATCGACGAAGGGGTGCAGGTCACCGACACCCAAGCCTTCGAAACCGCCCGCTTTATCGCGCGGCGCCACGGGCTTCTGGTCGGGGGCTCGACCGGCGGCACCATCTACAAGGCACTGGAATTCATTGCGGCCGGCAAGCTGTCCGGCACGGTGGTCACGCCCGTTGCCGACGGGGGCGAGAAATATCTCGGTTCGGTCTTCGACGATGAATGGATGGCCGAGCGCAACTTGTTGGATCCGTCAATCGCCGCGCAGCTCGATGCCTGGCTCCCCGGAAGGGCGCACGCAGCATGAAGGTGACGATTTGCGGCGCAGGGCGTACTGGGCATTTGAATGCCGTGCTCTTCAAGCAGCGTCCAGGTATCACCGTTTCTGTGCTGACGGGAGCGGCTGCCGTTGCTGATCGGTGGACGAGCGGAGACGGAGTTTGGCAGGTCCAGATGCCGGATGGCCACGTCTTGAGCGGGCGGCCCGACTATGTCGGCACCGATCCGAGCGAGGCACTCATAAACACTGACATCATGATTGTGACGCAGCCGGCCCACGCGCGGCCTGCGCTTTTGCACGATTTCGCGCGGCATCTCCCTCGGGACAGGCACGTCTATATCGGCGCGATTCCCGGCTTCTGCGGCTTCGACTGGCTCGCAGCCAAAGCCTTTTCGGGCACAGACAATGTGGTGATCTGGGGAATGAAGGACGTGCCCCATACGGCCTTTGACCTGGTCCCGGGCGAGCGGGTGCGCATGGGGGGAGCCAAGGCTCGGCTCTTCGCGGCGCTTCACCGCCGCGAGACCGCCGCGAGCGGTGTCAAGCTCCAGGCGATTCTGAGACGTCTTTATGAAGCCCCGGTCACCCTGCTGCAGGACTATCTGGAAATCACGCTGACGCCGGGAAACGCAATGATGCATCCCGCCGTGCTCTATGCCCTGATCGGCCCTGGAGCGCCTTGGGAAAACAAGCCCTTTGACCGTCCCTTTTGCTGGTGGAGCGATTGCCCGCGGGACGGCGCCGAATTGCTGGAGGCATGCGATGCGGAAAACCAGGCAATCCGCCATGCGGTCGAGCTACGCCTAGGCATTGATCTGAGTTCGGTGAAGCCGCTCCGACAGGAATTGATTGAGGCTTACGGCAGCCAGATCGCGGACAACCGGACGATGTATTCGCTGTTGCGAACGAACCGTGCTTACGCAGGCATTCGCGCTCCACTTGTTCCCAATCCGGATGGGCCCGGCCTTGTCATCGATCGCGCAAGCCGCGCTTTCCACGAAGACATAGCCTTTGGGCAGGCGTTGCTCGTGGAATTGGCCGCGCGGCTTGATGTGGCAACTCCCGCTATCACGAAAACCTACAACTGGGCGCTCAACTACCACGGCGGGTTCAGCGAAGGCGCGCCGGCCTTCTTGCCCGCCAACTGGCCGGAGGCGGCGTAATGGACGAGAAGATGTCGTCCTCCGCAGATGCCGAAGCTCAGGCGCGTTCCGAGCAGCTTCGGCTGGACGCATCGCGCAATGCGCTTAATCGGTTGGTCCGCTGCCTGTTTGCTGAGCGTCTTCTTGAACCGGATGCGTTATTGTGGCCGCGCGAAGGCAACCAGGCGTGGCTCCCCCTTTGGCAGTCACGCCGGGTCCTGCATTTCACCGACCTGCGTCGTGCGGCTGCCGCAACATTGCAAAATCGTGGTTCTGTCGAAGTCCTAGACGAGACCGGCGCCCGGCACCGGATCGACGAACCCTCCGACCTCATCGCGCAGGTCACGCCCGCCTTGGCGATCTCCCCTGCATCGGACGGCGTCCAGCATCTCATACGCGATGTCGAGGACAGCATGCGCAACGACGTCCTGGCGCGTCGTCACCGGGAGCGCTGGAGCGCCGAGCTGCGAGGGAAAGTAGCTGAAGCAGGCGCGCAGGGTTTTCTCGCATATCTGGAAAGGAGCCTGCCGCCGCATCTGGCGGCCATGACTCTCGATCAGTGGGGCGCGCTGGAAGGTCACCCCTTCTATCCGACATGGAAGGCCAAATCCGACCTGTCACCCGGGGACGTCACCGCTCTGTCGCCGGAGTTCGGTGCTCGCGTGCACGTCCGGGTCGCAGCGCTGCGCAAGGAATGGTCCTATGTGGAGAAGATGCCGCATGTCGACGGCTATTCGGAATGGTTTTCGCAAAACTTCCCGGAGATCTGGCGCGATTGGGTCGAAGGATTGAATAGACGTGGAAAGTCTCCTGAGGACTGGCTGCCTCTACCCGTCCATATCTGGCACCTCGACAATTTCCTGCGCCGTGAGTTCGCGTCCGAAATAACTTCTGGAGTTTTCGACCCGGATGGCCCGGAGGTCGTGACGCTGCCGTCAATGTCGTTCCGCACAATGCTGCCCGACACACAGGAACCGAGACCCTTTATCAAACTGCCAGTGGCGATCTGGATGACCAGCGAACAGCGCACGCTGCAGGCCAAGTCGATTCATATGGGGCCGCGTCTCAGCGCCCTGATTTCCGATATTCTGTCAAAAGAGGGGGATCTTTGTGAGAGGTTGGAGATCTTCACCGAAGAGCTGGGTGCAATCCTGCACCACCCCTTAACCGGTGACGAGCATCCGGGCCGCTTTCTTTCGGTCGTCTACCGCAACTCCACCGCTCTGGCGCGAAATGACGGGCTGCTCTCAGTCACAGTCGCGGCACTCTTAACGGCAAGTCCGGTCGATGGCCGCCCGCTTATTTGCGAATTGATCGCGAGAAGCGGCGATGAAAGCGAAGCAGCCGTATCTGCGTTCTTCCGTGCTTATGTGGGGACCGTCATCGGCCCGACGCTCGCCATGTATCTGCTTTACGGAATCGCCTTTGAGGCGCATCAGCAAAACAGCACGATCCTGTTCGATGAAACCGGCCGTCCGCGAAAACTGCTGATCCGTGATTTCGGTGACGGCCGCAGTTTTGCCCCCCTCTTGAAGGAACGAGGGTACCACCTCAAGCCCTTCACTCGCCCGGGGATCTTACCCACCACATTTGACGACGATATCAGTCTCGTGCGCTCATTCGTCATCGATGCCTGCTTCGTCTGCCACCTTCACGAGGTCGCACTGTGCCTCGACGAACTATATAAAATTTCGGGCACAAGCCTTTGGCGCATCTTCCGCGAAGAGGCCGAGGCAGTTTTCGACGCGCTCAGGCCGCGCATGTTGTCCGACGCGTTCTGGCTGGAAGAACGCAAGGCCTTTCTTGAGAAGCCCTGGCCGAGCCGCTCGGTGCTGCGGATGCATCTGGAGCGTTATCGCGACTATCGGGTTGAGCACGAACTGCCAAATCCACTGGCGGGAGCGGAATGACAAATGCTTCTGCCGCGCTTCGCGGCTTCGGGCCTGTTTTTGTTGTGTTGTTCGGGCTGCAATTCATTTCCATGGGCGCCATGGAAATGAGTGGTCCATTCTGGCCGATCCAGATCAAGGTGTTGAGCCCTTCCGACAGCGTCTTTGGCCTCGCAGGCGTTGCTGTCTACGTTGGGCCGATGGTCGGCATGTCGCTGACCAGCGCCTTTTGGGGGCGAATGGGCGATCGCTACGGCAATCGGCTGATGATGGTTCGGGCGCTTGGCGGCCTAGCAGTCACGCAACTACTTGTCGCCGTCGCACAGGATGTCTGGACAATCATGGCGCTGCGTTTCTTACAGGGCGCCTGCGCCGGGTATATCGCTCCAGCGCAGGCCTATGGCGTGCAGATTACCGGCGGAAAGGATCGCGCCAGCCTCTTCGCCTGGCTTCAGGTTGCCACCAATGTAGGCTCGATGGGCGGCGCTTTCCTAGGCGGGCTCATTCTCGATTCCTTCCCTTTTGCCGCAATAAATCTGACTGCTGGGGCAATTTGTGCGCTGTGCGCTGCCGTTGCCTGGTTGAGCCTGCCGGTGCCGACGCCCGGAGCTGTCGCCGTCAATCCCGGAAATGCGGTTAGCGCAAGGCCTGCGGCGTCGGCAGGTGCCCCGATCGCAGCTCTTCTTGCCTTGATGGGGGTGCTGCTTGCCAGCCGCATGGTCCTGCAGGTTCCTTTCTCACTGTACATGACCCAGGTATTCGGTGCCCGGCACTGGGTCGCTGGTCTCACTTACGGGCTGCTGGCGTGCGGCTTTGTTGTGGCCGCGCCGCTATGGGCGCGGCTCTTCGAGAATCAATCGCCATCCTATGTGCTGGGCGGAAACGTGCTAATTTCAGGTGCGTGCGTTCTGGTTACGCATCTGGCGGGCAGCACGGACTCCGTTGCCGTATTCGCGTTTCTGTACTTCATCTGGGGCATGCTTCTTGGGGGAACGACGCCGATCCTTCTCGCGCTCATTTCGGTTGCCGTGGCTAATGATCGGCAAGGTTTTGTTCTGGGCCTCGCGCAAGCGTCCCAGCAGGGGGCGTCCGCGGGCGGCATCATTGCCGGCGTCGGGGTCACCCAGCTCTTTGGTCTCGAAGCCGCTTTCCCGCTCGTTGCCACGCTTTACGCCTTGTCATTTTTGGCGGCTCTCGGCATATGGCGCAAAATTGCGCACCTCACTCAAAACGGGCGCCGATCATGACCGAACACCGATCGCGGCGGCATGCCGCGGTGACGGTTCTTGTCCTGATCGATTTGCTTCCAACAACAGCACAGACACATGCGCCGCTACCCTCGCGGCGGGTGAGCCGTCGCCGGTGCGATAGGGTCACTCGCTGCGAACGGTGTCATCCTCGCTTGTGGGAGGCATCACCGATGCCACGAGTCGGCATCGAGTCCGGACCTGGAGATCAGCGTATTCTCGACATCAGCTGCGCCCCACCAGACGGGACACTAGTGTCCTGTCTCCGAATTACCGCTACGTTTGCCTCGCACTCGCACGGTAATTCGGAGACATAGGGACACTAGCAAAATCAAAGTGCTAGTGTGGCTTATGTCTCGCAATTGCCTACGAGAGGGTTGCCGCGAAGGTGGTAGGTAATTGCGAGACGCCACACTAGCGTCGATCTGAATTCACGGCCGAAGGTGGAATCGTGACGCTCAGCCCGGAGCGTGGTGGCACCATGAATGCAACCACATTTCGGGTGCCGCCAAACAGACCGAGCAGTTCCGCTTGAAGCGTCATTTCACGCTTTTCGAAGTTTCCAGCCTGGATCGCCGTCCGTTCCATGACGTCGAGACAATTCGTCTGATCGCGGAAACAGAGCGCCGCCCAACCGACCTGCGTGGCAGTTTCGTGCGGCAGGTCCATTACGTTCTGATAGTGCGGGTGGTCTGGACTATAAAAGGCCGCCGCCAGCGCAAGACCATCGTCTCCTCCGACGACCGCCAGCGGGGCTGCTGTCAGCTCGTGCCAATGGCGGGTCAGTTCTTTTGCCGCTTGGTGATAGAAACCCCGTCCCTCCCCATAGCCATAGCTGTTGCGATAGAGCGCGTGAAGGGGCGCGCCGATCGTGGCCGCAACGACGGCGAAGGCGGCAACGAGGACCGTTGCATTTACCGTATAGAACCGCTCGATACGGTGCCTTGCGCCGCACACGACGAGCACAGCGAACAGGAACAGTCCCTGCAAAGCCCACAACGACGGCAAATCGGTGCCGACGGCCAGCGAGGTGATGACGGGCAGCGCAATCGTACCGATCGCGATGTAGTAGAGAAGTTTAAGACTCGGGTTCATCGCGGCGAAATCTCGCGGCAGTCGCCTGATCCGGTGCCCGGCTATCGTGATCCAGGTTACGGCGGATACGCCCATTGCCGCAGCAAGGCCCAACAGGAAGAAGGCGGAATCATGAAGCGACGTCCACATATCGGTGCCGGCATGGGCCAGCGCGTAGTCAAAAGGCGCGGCTCCGGTTGCGGCAAGCCAGTGGAGGTGTGGCGACAACGCAACCAGGCCGGCGGCGGTGGAAATCCAGGGTGAAGGCGAGGTGAAGTAGGCCCGCCGCTGGGGGTGGCTGATCGCGGCAAGCGCAAAGCTCGCGAGCAGAAAGACGGAGTAGTACTTTCCCAACATGGCGATGGCAGCGGTGAGTCCGGCAGCGATGGCCCAGGTCGCGTTTCTCGTCTCGAATGCGCGAAGGAAGCAGTACGTTGCAAGGGGCCAGACCGCCAACAGGACGGCGTTGGCGTTGAAGCGCTGGGCGTGGAACTGGTACGCGGGGGTCAGCATCAGCAGCAGCAGCACGATGACCCGCTTGTCACCGGCGACGAACCGCCGCGTAATCAAGTCGACAAGCCAAAGCGCCAAGGCGGCGTTTGTCATCGCCATCAGGTGCAACGACCAATCCGTCAGCGGAAAGAGCGAGGTCCAGGCGCCAGCAACCCACCCCATCAAGGGTGGATGCTTGGGATAACCCCACGCGAAATGTCTGCCGAGCGTCCATGTCTCCAGCACATCCGGGTGCAGGCCGGAGCCGAGATATGCAATCGACAGATAGGTCAGCCACGCGACCACAAAGCAAATGAGCAGCAACGGCAGCGACCATCCGCCTTCGATTCCCTCGAGCCATCGGATCAAAGGGCGACGCCACGCCGCCGGGCGGCGGTCGGACCGTTTGGCGATCGCCGAGAATGCAAAATCGGCAGTCATGTCGTTCAGGACGGACTGCAACAGGCTTGGGAGAGAGGCGAAAACAGCCGAGACGGACCCCACGCTGGCGGAACGAGAGGTGCGCCAGTCCGAATGGGCTTCGGCTGCTGAGCAGGCATTATCCACGTCGGTCGCTGGGGTCTCGTCGTCGATCATGTCTCGGGTCACCCTGCGCCGGACAAGCCGCATCTCGGCACTCCGGGGGCATGCGTGGGGATCATTACAATAGCCTGACGCGCTCCTGATGAGGAGGGGGAGCCCGCAACAGCACCGCTGACTCGCGCGGCGGCCCGAGGTTTGCTGGTCCAGAATGAGTAATGGCGGCATGGAGCGGCCGATTGAAAATCGGAGATGGAGCGGGGTGTCGCCGATATCAGCCCCGGCAGCGTTTCTCCCATGGCCGGGCTGGTTGCCGGCGACGTACTGTAATCACGTCGGTAGAGGAGTCCGATCACGTACGTCCGACGGAAGTCAAGGAAGCGATGACCCAGCCCTCGTGGCCGCGCGAACGTCAATGCGACATGTTGTCAGCTGTTGACGCTAGTGTCCTGTCTCCGAATTGCCGCTTCATTTGCCTCACCCTCGCACGGTAATTCGGAGACATCAGGACACTAGCAAAATCAAAGCGCTAGTGTGGCTTATGTCTCGCAATTGCCTACGACAGACTGGCCGCAAAGGCGGTAGGCAATTGCGAGACGCCACACTAGTGTGCCGTTTCCAAGGTTCGTATGAGTGCTCGCAGCAAAGGGATACGAACGTTAGAACCGGGACACTGGCATTATTATGATTCTAATGTGGTTTTGGATCTGACGCGCGTATGAAGGGTTCGCTGGGCCGACGCGCAGCGTGTCCCTTGGAGAGGGTTGGATAGCGTACCGAAGCGACCGTGCAACCCTGATCCGAACGAGCGGAGCCTGCCTTTAGCCGCCCCGCTCCATGCCGGCGGCGTTTTGGATGAGCGGCGGGACCGGATGAAACGTTCCGAGGGGCTATGAAAGGACGCTCCTCACGCGCCGCCGTAATCCTATTGTAATCTGTCGGCAATGGTTTGGTCTCGAATGCGGATGGCTCGGGAGAGTGCGGTGCGAATTTTGGTGGTGGAGGACGATCTCCAGCTGGGGCCGTGGCTGCGGAATGCGCTCGCGACAGCTTTCGGCTCGTGCGATATGGTCGCAACGCTCGACGAGGGCCGGGCCGCGCTTGCCGTGCGAAATTTCGAGCTTGTGGTAATCGACCGAGGACTCCCCGACGGAGATGGCCTGGCGTTACTGCCGGACCTGAGGCAACAAAGGCCGAGTCCGGCGACGGTCGTGTTGACCGCGCTCGACGATCCCATCGATATCGCGCGCGCACTCGATGACGGAGCCGACGACTACGTTGCCAAGCCATTTGAACCGATCGAATTTGTCGCAAGGGCAAGAGCGGTGCTGAGGCGCCTGTTCCTGGACAGGGGTGCGGCGGTCAGCATCGGCAACATGAGCTTCGACATCGTCAACCGCGTCGTCTGCATTGATCAGAAGCCGATCGTTATCCCGCGACGCGAATTGGCGATCCTCGAGACCATGGTGCGGCGCACCGGGCGGGTCGTCCTGCGCGAAACGCTCGAAGCGGCGACCTATGACTTCGACGACGAGATCCAATCGAACGCGATCGAGGCGCACGTCTCGCGACTGCGCCGTCGCCTTCGCGAAGCCAACTGTAAGGTCGCGATTCGGCCGGTCCGTGGCCTCGGATACCTGCTGAGCGGCGAGTAACTGTTTTGAAATGGCAAAAGCTCAGGCGTATGCACCGTTCCATAACGGTCCTATCCGCGACGCTCATCGGGTTAGTTACGACCATCATGTTGCTTTGCGCTGCCGCTCTGCTCATCAGATTTGGCGGTGATGATGACGGCACCTGGGGGGCGGTCGATGTGGCCGACGCATTGAAGGAGGCGGTCGCACGAAACGCAGACGGCCAGTTGGTCGTCAAAAAGACCGCACGCCTTGATCAGATCATGCGCGACTTCCCCGCGTTTTGGTACGCTGTGTCGGACAAGAATGAGGAGGTCAGTTATGGCCAGATACCGAAATGGCGGCCGCAGAAGACGCCCATGTCGCAAGACGGGACGAGCTTTGTCGCCTATGCGATCGATGGCCAGACCAGAAATCTCAGGAGAATGGCCGCCGTCAGAAATACCCCCGTCGGTGAGGTCTGGATCGAAACGGGAGGCGTAGCCTACACGGCAACGCAGCTTATGCTCGGGACGCTTACCGACGCAACTGTTGTCGCGCTCCCGATCATCCTTGTCTTGATCGCGACGGCGTTCGCGGCGCTGCTGTTCGTGCCGGCGCTTATCGCGCGGCCGGTTCGCGCCGTTGCATCCGCGGCCGAATTGATCGACGGGGTGCCGGATGGTCGTAGGCTCCCCGAACACCATGCCCCGACTGAACTGCTGCCGCTCGTGGTTGCATTCAATCGAGCGTTGTCCCGTATCGATCTTGCTTCGAAGGCTCAACGATCGTTCCTGTCCAACGCGGCGCACGAACTGCGAACTCCGCTTACCAATGCGCGCACGACACTTGAACAGGTCCAGGATCCCGACCTCCGCGCCAAGCTCATTGCCGAGAATCAAAAGCTGTCGTCGATCGTTACCATGCTCCTGCAGTTGGCGCGCATCGCTGCGGAACCGGTCGATCTCGCCGAACTGGACCTCGTCGCGCTGGCACGCAAAGTCACGGCTGAGCACGTGCCTATGGCCTTGAGTAACGGCATTGAGATTGGGTTCGTCGAGCCGGGGCATTCGGTTTGGGTGCGCGGCTCGGAGGCCGCGATCGCCGTTGCGCTTTCCAATCTGATCCGGAACGCGGTGAGCTATGCGGCAGCAGGCGGTCCTATCCTCATCAAGGTCGGAGCATCCGCGCGCTTGAGCGTTATCGACACGGGACCAGGTCTGCAATCCAGTCAACCCGACCTCCTGCTCGAGCCTTTCAAGCGCGGGGCCACTCGTGTCGACGGCACGGGACTTGGGCTTTCGATCGTTTCTCAGGTCATGACGATGCACAATGGCAGCGTCGCTCTCTCTCACACCCCAGGAGACGGGACGACTGTGGAGTTGCTTTTTCCCATCGTCTGCCGTTAGGCGGATCTTTCGTCAGCTAGTGTCTTGTCTCCGAATTACCGCTCCATTTGCCTCACGCTCGCACGGTCATTCGGAGACAGGACACTGGAATCATCATGATGCTGGTGTCCCTTTGGTTCTAACGTTCGTGGACGTGCTCGCTGCAAGGGAATGCGAACGTTGGAAACGGGACGCTAGTCTTCAGGGAACTGCGGCGATTCGTCGGGCAGGAGATGCTCCTTCACCACCAGGCCGACGATCAACATCGGCGAGGCGAGAACAGCGCCGATCGGGCCCCACAGCCAGGTCCAGAACGAAAATGCGATGAACACCGCCAGGGCGTTGAGTTCGAGACGCCGGCCGATGATGGTCGGCGTGACGAAGTGCCCTTCGAGGAAGGCGCTCACGGCGAACAGCGCGGCGGGCAGAAGGCCGGCGGTCAGGGACGGCGCCACAGCGATTCCGAGCACCACGAGGACCAGAAAGGTGACGATCGGGCCGATGATCGGGATGTAGTTCAGCGTTGCCGCGAGAGCGCCGATCCCCGCCGGATTGGGCAGGCCGGTCGCTGCGCCGATCAGACCGGTGACGACGCCGATCCCGATATTGATCGCCGATACCGTCAGCAGATAGCTGCCGAGACGCTCCTCGATGGCATTGAGGATGCGCAGTGAGCGCAACCGCTTGTCATGGGCAGAGGAGACGAGGATCAGGGAGCGGCGCAGGTCCGGCCAGCTCGCCACGAACAGGACCAGGGTGACGATGAACAGCAGCAGTTCGGTGATCGTGGGCGTAACGAAGTCCACCGTCGGCTGCACCCATTCCAGCTTTGGCAGCGCCAGGGGTACGTCGGAGGGTGCGACGCCGAGCGCTGCCTGCAATTCGTGCCAGAGCGCAATCGGCCGGTCGAAGGCGTGCAGCTTGTCGCGTAGCTGCTCACCGATCTGTGGCAGCTCCGAGCTCCATTGCAGCAGTGGGGCGGACAACAGGGCGGCGAGCACCGCGACGATGCCGAATGCGGCGCCGAAGGTCAGTGTCACCGACAGGCTGCGCGGCAAGCCCAGGCGCTGCAGGACCGCCGCACCCGAAGACATCATCGTGCCGACGATGAAAGCGGCGGCTATCGGCATCAGCAGGGTTCGCGCGATGTAGAGAACCGCGACGATGGCGATGACGAGCAGGCCGATCAAGGCGAACGCGATCATCTCGGTGCGGCGGATGATCGGCGGCCCGCTCTCGGTGGACTCGTCCACCGGGGTCCCGACGCTGTGAAGGGGAATCTCGCGCAACGCCGTATCCTCTCCGCCCGCGGATGCGGCGCCTGGCTCAGACCCGACCGAGCAGCAGCAGCACCAGCGCGATCACCAGAATCGTGGTGACGACGCCTGACGGGCCGTACCCCCATGACGCGCTGTAATTCCAGCGCGGCAGCACGCCGAGCAGAACGAGGATCAACACCACGATCAGGATTGCGCCGAGTGACATGGCTTCATCTCCCCCTCGCCGATGCCGCATGATCGTTGCGCAGAAGAAACCATCCGGCCCCGGCGATTGTTCCCTCCCGGGATCGTGATTGCCACGGCCATTGGCCTCGTGTGCGTCGAGTTCACTCCCCTGTGAGGCGCGCGCGTTCGCGGCCGTCAGCGCGGGAACTTTTTCGGTGGCGATGACGTTGTTTACCGCGTTCAACAAACGTGGCCCTACGATGGTGTGGCAATTCGGGAATTCTGTCCCGGTATTGCTGGTTCTCAACGGAAACGCTGAACCAAACCTGTGTTGGGATCACAGATTTTGTGTGTCCTTCGAGTTACGAAGTTCGCTCGAGATGGACAGCAAGCTCAGGCGAACTTCGGATTCACGAAAGGGCGGGGACATGACCCGGTCGCTTGTTCGACGGTGCTTGCGCGTGCGCGCCCGGCTGGGCATTGCAGCCGCTGCGGTCTTCACCCCGCTTGTTTTTGCTCCGGTCGGCGCTTCGGCGCAGGTGCTGGGCTACGCCGCGGCGGCTCGGGCGCCGCTGTTTTCGGAGGGGGGCGTCGCCGCGCCGGGGGCAGGCCTGGCGGACGATGAAGGTGCGGTGCTGCCGTCGAGGCTGCGACGGCAGGTCGTCGACTACCCGACCCGTGAGGCGTCAGGGACCATCATCATCGATACACCGAACACGGCGCTCTACTACGTTCTCGGCAACAATCGCGCCATTCGTTACGGCGTTGGCGTCGGTCGCGAGGGCTTCACCTGGTCCGGCACCGAAACCATCAGTCACAAGGCCGAATGGCCCGACTGGCACCCCCCGGCGGAGATGATCGCGCGCCAGCCCTACCTGCCTCGCTTCATGGCCGGCGGGCCGGGGAATCCGCTCGGCGCCCGCGCCATCTATCTCGGCTCCAGCGTGTATCGCATCCACGGCACCAACGATCCGTCGACGATCGGAAAATTCGTCTCCAGCGGCTGCATCCGCATGACCAATGCTGATGTCGAGGATCTCTTCAGGCGGGTCGGGATCGGCACCAAGGTGGTGGTGCTGCCTAAATCGGCAGGGCGGTTCGAGGCGCATCGCGGACATCCGGCGCAGAGCAGGGCCGAAGCGGTGGCATTGCGGCGTCAGACCGCTCGGCTCGCGGTCCCCGCCGCTGCCGATTGAGGCGTGGTCGGACCATGTTCGAGAGTGAGCGGCGCCGGGCTCTGAGAGGCGCGAAATCCGCAACGGTGCTGGCGCTGCTGGCCGGCACCAGTGTTTTGCCGGCCCGGGCCCAGGACTTTTTCTCGACCTTGTTCGGCGTCTTCGCTCCGCAGTCGATGGTCCGCCCGGCGCCGGCGCCCGCCGGCTTTCCCGGAGACGGCTCCCCGGCGGCAGGTCCGCGATCGATCAATGCGACGCCGGTCGCCTATTGCGTTCGGACCTGCGACGGCTTCAGTTTTCCGGTACCGGTTGCCGACGGCGAAAGCCGCGCCGCGCTCTGCAGCAAGTTCTGCCCGGCCGGTGGCACCAGGGTTTTCTATGGCAGCGGCATTGATGATGCCGCAACGTCGTCCGGCCGCCCCTACACTGATCTGCCCAATGCTTTCCGCTACCGCAAGGAAGTCGTTGCAGGCTGTACCTGCAACGGCAAGGACGCATTCGGGCTTGCGAGGATCGACATTGCGGACGACAAGACGCTGCGCAAAGGCGACATCGTCGTCGGTAAGGATGGGCTGAGGGTCGCTGCCGGCCGCGACGAAGACGGCCGCATGGCGAAGTTCAGCCCCGCTTCGCCGGCGCTGCGCGCCAAATTCGCTCGTGTGCCAATCGTCGCTGCGGAATAGCCGATCGTTTCAGGCGAGCTACCGCGAAGCGATGCGGCGCAGGCGATGCGCGGCTCATGCCGCCCGGATATTGCCGAGGAATTCGCTGACCTCGCCGCGCAGCTGAATGGCGTGCTGCTCGAGCGTTTCGGCGGCGGTACGAACATTGTGTGCCGCCGAGCCGGTCGCCTCGGCGCCGGCGCTGACTCCGGTGATATTTTCGGCTGCGGCGCGGGTGCCCTGGGCCGCCGCCTGGGTGTTGCGCGAGATCTCCTCGGTCGCGGCGCCCTGCTCCTCGACCGCTGCGGCGATGGCGGTCGCCACCTCGCTGACCTCGGCAATGGTGCCGCCGATCGCCCTGATCGCTTCCATGGCTTCACCGGCGACGTTCTGCACGGCGACGATCTGTTGCGAGATTTCCTCGGTCGCCTTGGCCGTCTGGTTCGCCAGTGATTTCACTTCGGAGGCGACCACGGAGAAGCCCTTGCCGGATTCGCCGGCCCGGGCCGCCTCGATGGTGGCGTTCAGCGCGAGCAGGTTGGTCTGAGTGGCGATGCTGTTGATGAGATCGACCACCTCGCCGATCCGGGCGGCGCTCTGGGCGAGCCCCTGCACCGTACTGTCGGTCGCGCGCGCCTGAGCCACGGCCCGCGCGGCAATGTCGGCGGCATGGGTGACCTGGCGGGAGATGTCGTTGATCGAGCTCGACAGCTCCTCGGATGCGGAGGCGACGCTCTGGACGTTGGCCGAGGCGTTCCCCGAGGCGCGGACCGCCTGCTGAACCTGCGAGGTCGTCCGTTCGGAGACGTCGGACATGCCGCTCGAGGTCTCGCCCATCTGGCGCGAGGCTTCGCCGAGCGCGCTCAAGGTCTCGCGCATCCGCTCTTCGAAGCGGGCGATGTGACGCTCGACGGCCTGCTGGCGCGCCGCCGCCGCCGCCGTACGGTTGGTCTCCTCAACCTCCATGCGACGCTTCTCGACGGCATTCTGGCGGAAGGTCACGAGGGCGCCGGCCAGCGATCCGATTTCGTCCCGCCGCCCCGCACATGGAACCTCTGCAGCGAGATCGCCGCCGGCGACCTTGAGCATGGCGTCACGGATCGCATGCAGCGGCCTGATCACGTGGCCGCGGATCGCGGCCATGCTGAGGCCGGCGAGCGCGATCGCGCCGAACAGCAGCGCGAGTTCTCCCGCGAGCTGCCGGGCGGCCGATGATTGGCCCGCCGCGGCATGGTCCCTGGCGTTGTCGAGTGCCGTCTCGGCCAGAACGACCGCGCTCGCCATCTTGTCCGCTGAGAACGGGCTCCACTCGGTGCCGGGCATTTCCGGTTTGTCGCCGGCCACCAGTGCCTTGATCAGACGGTCACGCAGCGAGGTATATTGCGGGTCGAAATAGCTCGCCTTCGCCTGGGCCAGAGCCGTGCCGATGGCCGGGGGAAGGTCCGCCGCCGAGCCGAGCGAAGCTAAAGCGGCCCCCTCGGCTTGAATGCCGCCGACGAGCTTCAGATAGGTCTGCATGGCGTCGGGCGGCAGCGGTTGGCCGGCGAGCCCCAGCGACACGATCAGCGAGGCTTCGCCGGCGGTGTTGCGCAACAGCCAAGCGGCCTGTTTGACGTTGAAGAGATGGTCGACGATCGGGTCGGCGCGAGCGATCTCCGCGCCGATACGCTCGGAGAGTTGTTCGAGACTTTTCAGCAGCGCCTCGTCGGAATCGCGATAATCCTTGACGAGGTCAGCCTGTCGCGAGGCCTTCGGCTTGTGCAGGGCTTCCCAGCTGGTCGCCTGCAGCGTTTTGACCTTTTCGAAATTACGATTGAGTTCGGAGAGCAGCGTCTCGCGTCCGGCGAAATCGAATTGGGATGACAGGGCGATCGCATTCGCTCCCGAGGTCATCTCGATATTCTGAATCCGCTGGAGATAGCCCGCGGTATCGGCCGCGACAGTCGTCTCGCTGTTGAGCTCGCGCACCATCGCGCTGCGCTCGACCCGCAGATTGTGCATGGCCTTGAAGGCATTGGCCGCGATATCCGATGCCAGGTGGATCCGGTTGGCGGAGCGAAGCTGCTTCCAGGACGTCCAGGCGCCGACGGACAATAGGACCACGAGGCCGCAGGCCATCAGCGCGATGACGGATGTCAACAGCGCCGTCACACTCATACGATTCAGCATCGGTTTCTAAGTCCCCGCCCCTTCGAAAGTCCCCTCTGACCATAGTTGATATTGGTTAACGGCGACCAAACCCGGGCGATTCTCGCCGGCGGGGAGCCTGAGCCGGAATCCCACGTTGCACGTCGGGTTCATCGATCCGAGGACAATCGATGTCGCTGCTGCGGCCCCTGATCGTCTGCAGCGACGGCGCAACGAAAAAGCCCCGGCCGAAGCCAGGGCTTTCTTTCTGGTGCGCCCAGCATGGGCGCCCTCTTATGGGTGCAAGTCCCATCGTGAGTTGATCACAACGAGCGAAGCGAAGCGCAACCGCATGAGGGCGACCGAGTGTGGGGAGGAAGCGTGGAGCGAAGCTGCGGGCCGATGAATAAGAAGCGGATAGAAGGCGTTGCCGACCAGGGCGAGCGGGCCAGTAATCGCGAAGCTCTCGTGATCAAGGGGAAGCGGCGTAGATCCGGCGGTCGTGCAGTGAAGGAGTGCGTTCTTACCTGGGGAGGTCTCGCCTCATGCCCGAAAGGGCGACGGTGTCGAGCCGGAGCGAGAAGTCAGCCGAGGTCGTAGTAGCCGGTGGGAAGGCTGCGAAGCCGTCCCGCAGGCGAAGGGCCGAACGAGAGGGAGTGTTCGAGGCCATGTCGATGTGGCGAGCATTGCATCAGATGCCTGCGCAAGCAGGGCGGTCCGGGGTAGGACGCGGTGAAGCCGCGTGTGGCTCGGGCAGCGATGAAGCTCGTCGCCCGCGGCATGAACCGAAGGGCACAGGGTCGGCGCTGCTTTTGGCGGCTCTGGCGAGAGAGAACCTGCAACGGGCGTGGAAGCGGGTGCGGGCCAACAAAGGCGTAGCCGGTGTGGACGGTCTGGACATTGACCAGACCGCCGCGCAGCTGCGTACGGCGTGGCCGGCGATCCGCGAGCAACTGTTGTCGGGGGCGTACCGGCCCAGTCCGGTGCGACGGGTGGCGATCCCCAAGCCCGAGGGCGGCGAGCGTGAGCTCGGCATCCCGACGGTGACGGATCGTCTGATCCAGCAGGCGCTGCTGCAAGTGCTGCAGCCCATTCTTGATCCGACCTTCAGCGAGCACAGCTACGGCTTCCGGCCGGGCCGAAGCGCGCATGACGCCGTCCTTGCGGCGCAGTCATACGTGCAATCGGGCCGCCGGATCGTGGTGGACGTCGACCTGGAAAAGTTCTTTGACCGGGTCGATCACGACATCCTCATCGACCGCCTTCAGAAACGGATCGGGGACACCGGGGTCATCCGGCTGATCCGGGCGTATCTGAACAGCGGGATCATGGGCGATGGCGTGGTCCGGAAGCGAACGATGGGGACGCCGCAAGGCGGGCCGCTATCGCCGCTGCTGGCCAACGTTCTGCTCGATGAAGTGGACAAGGCGCTGGAACGTCGGGGCCATTGCTTCGTGCGCTACGCCGACGATGCGAACGTCTACGTTCGCAGCCGCCGGGCGGGTGACCGGGTGATGGCGCTGCTTCGGCGGCTCTACGGCAAGCTGCACTTGACGGTCAACGAGACCAAAAGCACAGTGGCCAGCGTGTTTGGTCGCAAGTTCCTGGGCTACAGCCTTTGGGTAGCCCCGGGCGGCGTGATCAAACGCAAGGTCGCCGACAAGCCGCTGAGGACGTTCAAGCAGCGCATCCGGCAACTGACCTGCCGCAGTGGCGGGCGCAGCATGCAGGATGTGGTGGATCGTCTGCGGCCTTACATCCGGGGCTGGAAGGCGTACTTCCGGTTGGCGCAAACGCCGAAGGTCTGGCGCGAGCTCGATCAATGGCTGCGTCACCGGCTGCGCGCCATCCAGCTCAAGCAGTGGAAGCGCGGTACGACCATGCACAGGGAACTGCTGGCGCTGGGAGCCAGGCCTGACGTTGCGCGAAAGGTGGCGGCGAACAGCCGTCGCTGGTGGCGCAACAGCGGCATGCTCCTCAACGCCGTGCTAACCCTGAACTGGTCGGACCGGTTGGGACTGCCCCGTCTCTCATGACCTCAACTTCTCGAACCGCCCGGTGCGGACCCGCATGCCGGGTGGTGTGGCAGGGGAGCAACCCAAAAGGTCGCCCCCTATGCCGATTCTATGTCCTGAAGAGCTTGCCTCAGCCGGCCGCCTTGGCCTCCTTGCGGCGGGCATGCAGGATGAATTCGGTGTAGCCGTTGGGCTGCTCGCGGCCCTTGAACACCAGATCGCACGCCGCCTTGAAGGCGACGCCGTCAAAGCCGGGCGCCATCGGCTTGTAGAGCGGATCGCCGGCGTTCTGGCGATCGACCACCGCGGCCATGCGCTTGAGCGATTCGGTCACCTGGTCCTTGGTGACGACGCCGTGGTGCAGCCAGTTGGCGAGGTGCTGGCTCGAGATCCGCAGCGTCGCGCGGTCCTCCATCAGGCCGACATCGTGGATGTCCGGCACCTTTGAGCAGCCGACGCCCTGGTCGATCCAGCGCACGACATAGCCGAGAATGCCCTGGCAGTTGTTGTCGATCTCCTGACGGACATCGTCCGGCGCCCAGTTCGACTGCGACACCGGGATGGTCAGGATGTCGGCCAGCTTGGCACGGGGCACCGCGGTCTTGATCTCCTGCTGACGCTTGAGCACGTCGATCTGATGGTAATGGAGGGCGTGGAGCGTTGCGGCGGTGGGCGAGGGCACCCAGGCGGTGGTGGCGCCGGCCTGCGGATGGCCGATCTTCTGCGCCAGCATGTCGGCCATCTTGTCGGGAGCGGCCCACATGCCTTTGCCGATCTGGGCATGACCCGGCAGGCCGTCGATCAGGCCCTTGTCGACGTTCCAGTCCTCGTAGGCCTTGATCCAGGGCTGCGCCTTCATGTCGTTCTTGCGGATCATCGGACCCGCTTCCATGGAGGTGTGGATCTCGTCGCCGGTGCGGTCGAGGAAGCCGGTATTGATGAAGACGACGCGCTCCGAGGCAGCCTGGATGCAGGCCTTGAGGTTGACGGTGGTGCGCCGCTCCTCGTCCATGATGCCGACCTTGAGGGTGTTCTTCGGCAAGCCG
This sequence comes from Bradyrhizobium sp. WD16, assembly GCF_024181725.1. NCBI lineage: Bacteria > Pseudomonadati > Pseudomonadota > Alphaproteobacteria > Hyphomicrobiales > Nitrobacteraceae > Bradyrhizobium > Bradyrhizobium sp. WD16. The sequence continues at coordinate 2,522,329 of NZ_CP028908.1, forward strand.
AGGATCTGCTCGACCCTGGAGAACAGATCGCAGGTCAGCGCCACCTCGTCGGGACCGTGCATCTTCGGCTTAACGATATAGACCGAGCCGGTGCGGCTGTTGCGCGTGCCGGACAGGCCCTTGAGGTCGTGCATGGCGACGAGACCGGCGACCAGCGCGTCGAGGAAGCCTTCCGGAATCTGCGCGCCGGCGCTGTCGAGCACGGCGTCGGTATACATGTGATGGCCGACATTGCGCATCAGCAGCAGGCTGCGACCGTGCAGGCGGATCTCCTTGCCGTCGGGAGAGGTGTAGACGCGATCGGAGTTGAGCTTGCGCTGGAGCGTCTTGCCGCCCTTCTCGAAATCGGCCGAGAGCGTGCCGCTCATCAGTCCAAGCGTATTGCGATAGACGAGGACCTTGTCCTCGGCGTCAACTGCCGCGACGCTATCCTCCATGTCGAGAATGGTGCTGATGGCGGCCTCGATCACCACGTCGGCGACGCCGGCGGGGTCGTCCTTGCCGATGGCATTGCTGCGGTCGATCGCGATCTCGATGTGCAGGCCGTTGTTGACGAGCAGGATCGCCGAGGGCGCGGCGGCATCGCCGCGATAACCGGCGAACTGCGCCGCATTCTTCAGCGCGGTCTTGCCGCCGGCCAGTGCCACCGAGAGCGCGCCACCGGCAACGCTGTAGGCTGTCGCGTCGGCATGGCTGCCGGAAGCGAGCGGCACGGCCTGATCCAGGAACGCCTTGGCCCTGGCGATCACCTTGGCGCCGCGCGCCTTGTCGTATCCCTTGCCGCTTTCCGACGGATCATGCGGGATCACATCGGTGCCGTAGAAGGCGTCGTAGAGGCTGCCCCAGCGCGCGTTGGCGGCATTGAGCGAATAACGGGCGTTGGTCAGCGGCACCACCAGCTGGGGGCCGCAGATCTTGCCGATCTCCTCGTCGACATTGGCGGTGGCGACCTCGGCGGTCGGCGGCTCGGGCCGCAGGTAGCCGATCTCCTGCAGGAATGCGGTATAGGCCTCGAGATCGAAAGGCTTGCCTTTGTTCGTGCGGTGCCAATCGTCGATCTTGGCCTGCAGCTTGTCGCGCAGGTCCAGCAGATCCTTGTTGCGCGGCCCGAGATCGCGGACGATCGCGGCGAGCCCGGCCCAGACCGCGTCCGGCGTCACCCCAGTACCGGGGGCGGCCTCCTTGGCGATGAAATCGGCGAGAGGCGCTGCAATTTTCAGTCCGCTGGCTTCAATGCGCTTCATGATTTTGTCTCACGGAAAAAGAGGTCGGGTGGACGGTCCTGCGACCACCAGAACAGATGGGGGCGCCGCACCGTTCGAAGGACCGTCCGAAGCCGCCCGGTCCGGCGACAGAGCCGCAAAACCGCGCTTTATCAACATCTTGCGCACATCTTGAAGGGCCGTTGCCGGCACATCATCGATGAATTTGATGGCCTGGCGGAACGGGCGCTGTCGGCGGATGCGAACTAGTCCTGGCGGTTTTTAGCGCCAAAGGCCGGGCAAAGAGAAGGGCTTTTCGCCGCAGCGCGGCGAGGTCAGGTGGAGCCGTGGGGGACCCGGCCGAAGCGCTCCAGCACGGCCTTGATGACAATGGTCAGGAGAGCGACCGCCGTGAGCACGGTGGCGGCGGTGAAGGCGCCGACCACGTTATAGTCCTGATAGAGCAACTCGATCTGCAGCGGCAGCGTCGTGGTCTGGCCGCGAATATTGCCCGATACCACCGAGACGGCGCCGAATTCGCCCATGACGCGCGCATTGCAGAGGATGGCCCCGTAGACCACGGCCCACTTCACGTTCGGCAGCGTCACGCGCCAGAAGGTCGCGAAACCCGAGGCGCCGAGGGTGACCGCCGCTTCTTCCTCCTCGGTGCCCTGCACCTGCATCAATGGGATCAACTCGCGCGCGACATAGGGCGCGGTGACAAACAGGCTGACGAGAAAGATCGCCGGCACCGCGAACATGATCTTGATGTCATGGGCCTCGAGAAACGGGCCGAACAGACCCTGGGCGCCGTAGACGAACAGATAGGCGACGCCGGCGACGATCGGCGACACCGAATAGGGCAATTCGATCAGCGCGATCAGCAGCGTCCGTCCGGGGAAGCGGAACTTGCTCACGGTCCACGCTGCCGCGAGGCCGAACAGGATGTTGATCGGCACCACGACGAGCGCGGTGGCCAGCGTCAGCAAGACCGCATGAATCGTGCTCGGTTCGGTGAGGTTGCGCCAGAACACCGCAAGGCCGGACGACAGGCCGGTGACCACGATCAGAGCCAGCGGGGCAATCAGGAACACGGCGGTGAGCAGGAGGACGATGGTCAGCACCGCGCGTCGCGCCACCGGGCCGCCGCCAACCGGGGTATGGATCCAGTCGGCGCGCGCGATCGCCGGATCGCGGCCGCCGCTCGCGCCCGTGTTCGCCGCCGCCATCAGTCTTCTCCGCGCGCCAGGTAGCGCAGGTGCCAGGCCTGCACGCTGTTGGTGATCACCAGCATGACGAAAGCCATCAGCAGCATCACCGTCGCGATCGCCGCCGCGCCCTGATAATTGTACTCTTCGAGGCGGATGAAGGTCAGTAGCGCCACGATTTCGGTGCGCATCGGCTGGTTGCCGGCGATGAAGATCACTGCGCCGAATTCGCCGAGGCTGCGGGCGAAGGCTAGCGAGCAGCCGGCGAGAAACGCCGGGAAGATCGCCGGAAAAATCACCCGCCGCAGGATCTGGAGATCGCTGGCGCCGAGCGAGCGACCGGCTTCTTCGACATCCGAGCCGAGATCCTCGATCACCGGCTGCACGGTGCGGACCACGAAGGGAATGCTGGTGAAGGCCATCGCGATGGCGATGCCGAGCGGGGTATAGGCGACCGGGATTCCGATCGCCTCAAGGGGCCTGCCGAACCAGCCATTCTTGGCGAACAGCGCGGTGAGCGCGAGCCCGGCCACGGCCGTCGGCAGGGCGAAGGGCACATCGACGAGGCCATCGAGCAGGCGCTTGCCCGGAAAATCGTAGCGCGCCAGCGCCCAGGCCAGCAGCAGGCCATAGACGGCATTGAACATGGTCGCGGCGAAGGCCATGGTGACGGTGACCCGGATCGCCGACAATGTACGCGGCGACGACAGGATGTCGATGAGCTGGGAGAGGCCGATTCCGGACGCCTTGAGGAGCAGGGCGCTCAGCGGCAGCAGCACGATGGCCGCGAGGTAGAGCACGGTGGTGCCCAGCGCCAGCCCGAATCCTGGAATCACCCTGCGCCGCACCAAGCCCGTCCGTTGTCGCGTCACCGCCGACATCATGGCCGAAACGATACCGGCGGTTTTCCCGGCCTGATGCCGTTCGGCGATGATCGTGCCATGCATGGCGGACCTCAGACCTATATCAGTTCTGACGCGCGGCGAACAGGCGGTCGAGCTTCGCGCCGGCGTCGAGGTGCTCGCGATTGACGCGGTCCCAGCCGCCGAACGCCTCCTCGACCGTGACGAGTTTCACGTCCGGAAAGCGGTCCTTGAACTGGGCCGCAATGGTCTTGTCGTTCACACGGTTGTACTGCCTGGCGAGAACCGTCTGGCCTTCCGGCGAGTAGAGGAACTCGAGATAGGCCGTGGCGAGCGCGCGGGTGCCGTGCTTGTCGGCGTACTTGTCCACCACCGTCACCGGGAATTCGGCGAGCAGGCTCTGCGACGGCACCACCACCTGGTATTTGTCCTTACCGGCAAGGTCGCGGATGGCGTTGGTTTCGGCCTCGAAGGTGATCAGCACGTCGCCGGTCTGACGCTCGACGAAAGTGGTGGTGGCGGCGCGGCCGCCGGTATCGAACACCGGCACATTCGCGAACAGTTTCTTGACGAACTCATCGGCCTTGTCGTCGCTGCCGTACTTGGCCTTCGCGTAGGCATAGGCGGCAAGATAGGTGTAGCGGGCATTGCCCGAGGTCTTCGGGTTGGGGAAGATCACCTGCACGCCGGGCTTCACCAGATCGTCCCAGTCCTTGATGTTCTTGGGATTGCCGGCGCGCACCAGGAAGGCCGGCAGCGAATAGTACGGCGATGAGTTGTTGGGCAGGCGCTTCTGCCAGTCCGCCGCGATCAGCTTGCCCTTGTCGTAGAGCACCTGCACATCCGTGACCTGGTTGAAGGTCACGACGTCGGCCTCCAGGCCCTCGAGGATCGCCCGTGCCTGGCGCGAGGAGCCGTTGTGGGACTGGTTGATGGTGACGTCCTGGCCGGTCTTGGCTTTCCACGACTTGGCGAAGGCGGCATTGATCTCGACATAGAGCTCGCGCGCGATGTCGTAGGAAACATTGAGCAGCGTATTGGGCGTCTGGGCCTGAGCGGCCGGGAGCGGGGCGAGGCTGACGGCGAGGGCGAAAAGAAAGCGGCGCAAGGTTCGGCTCCGTGAAGCTGTCGGCATGGCGGTCAGTGCTCAGATATTGGCGGCGGCGTCGGCGAGTTCGTCGAACAGAACGCCGTCGCGCAGCAGCAGATCTTCGATTTCCGCGGCGGCATCGGCGATGCTGCGCCCTCGGGTATCGATGGTGAGTTCTGCGGCGGTCGGCGGCTCATAGTCGCGGCCGATCCCGGTGAAGTTCTGGATATTGCCGGCCCGCGCCTTGGCATAATGACCCTTGGGGTCGCGGTCCTCGCAGACGTCCGCGGGCGTCGCCACATAGATCTCGCGGAACAACTCGCCGGCAATCCGCCGCGCATTGGCGCGATCCTCGGCGGCGGGCGATACCGCTGCGACGATGGCGATATGGCCGTTGCGCGCAAGGTGGGTGGCGATTTCCGCCAGGCGTCGAATGTTTTCGGCGCGATCCTTGGGCGTGAAGCCGAGATCGCCGTTGAGCCCGGCACGCAGGGTGTCGCCATCGAGCAGGACCGGAGCGCCGCCGCGGCTGAACAGCTTGCGCTCCAACGCCTGCGCCAAAGTGGATTTTCCGGCGCCAGGCAGGCCGGTGAACCAGACCACGGCACCGCCATGGCCGTAGCGCGCCGAACGCTCCTCCGGCCGCAGCGCCGATTCCACCGGCATGATGTCGACCGGCGCTTCGCGCTGACCGGCCTCGACGCTGAGGACGAGACCGCCGCCTGCGATGCGGCCATTGACCTCGATCACCAGCCGTCCGGTGCGGGCATTGTCGGCGTAAGGGTCGACGGCGATCGGTTGCGCCAGCGAAAGATCGATCTCGCCGACATGGTTGCGGGCGATGGCCTTGCTGCCGACGCTCTCCAGTTCGCCGGGGTCGACCGCATTCTCGATCGCGACCACGGTGGCGCGGCTGTCCTTGGTGCCGAGGCGCACCCTGATGGTGGCGCCGGCCTGCAGCGGCGTGTCGAGCAACCAGAATATCCGCGCCTTCAGGCGCCTGGTGTCGCGCGGCGCTGTGGCCACGTGGGCGATGATGTCGCCGCGCTCGATGAACAGTTGGCGGTCGAGCGTGATGCCGACCGAACGCCCGGCGCCTTGTGCGCCGGTCAGCGGCGTCTTCGGCCAGCCTTCGACGGTGCGGATCCTGGCGATCTTGCCGGCGGGCATGATGACGATCTCGTCGCCGGGCTTGAGCGATCCGGATTCGATCCGGCCGGCGACGATGCGGCGGTCGTCGAACTTGTAGATCGCCTGAACCGGCAGGCGCAGCGGCAGTTCATCGAGACGGCGCGCCGGGGCGAGGTCGTCGAGGGCTTCGACCACCGTCGGACCATCGTACCAGGCGATCGCGGGTGTGCGGGCGGCGACGCCGTCGCCATCGCGGGCCGAAATCGGGATCACCGCGGTGGGAGTGACGCCGAGGCCGGTGAGATGGCCGGTGATTTCGCGGCTGATCTCCTCGAAGCGCTCGCGGGCGAATCCGACGCGGTCCATCTTGTTGATGACGACGGCGACCTGGCGCACGCCGAGCAGGTGCAGCAGATAGCCGTGGCGGCGGGTCTGGTCGCGCACGCCTTCGAGGGCGTCGATGATCAGCACCGCAGCGTCGGCCTGGGAGGCGCCGGTAATCATGTTGCGGAGGAATTCGGCGTGGCCGGGCGCATCGATCAGCACGACTTCGCGCGAAGGGGTGCGAAAGCGAATCTGGGTGGTGTCGATGGTAATGCCCTGGTCGCGCTCGGTTTGCAGCGCGTCGAGCAGGAACGACCATTCGAACGGCATGCCGCGGCGGGCGCTCACCGCCTTGAGCATTTCCAGTTTGCCGTCGGGCAGGCTGCCGGTCTCATGGAGCAGGCGGCCGACCAGGGTCGATTTGCCGTGGTCGACATGGCCGACGATGACGATGCGCAGTTGCGCCCGCTGGGCGTCGGCCGAAGCAGGGACGAGACGGGGTGTGGCGAGATTCATGCGGCGCGCTTTCGAAGTCGATCAGAAATGATCAAAGATAGCCGGACACGCGGAGGCGTTCGAACGCGTCCTCGGTTTCGTGGTCGAGGGCGCGGCCCGCCCGCTCCGGCACTTTCGTGCTGGCGAGTTCACGCAGGATCTCGGGAATGTCGGTGGCGTTTGAAGTCACCGGGAAGGTGATGTCCTGATCGCCGAGCGAGCGGTAGCGCTTGCCGCCCTGGGACAGATAGAGCGGAATGATCGGAATATTCTCGCGCTGGGTGTAGGCCCAGATGTCGGCTTCGGTCCAGTGCAGGATCGGATGCACGCGCAGATGGGCGCCGGGGGGCGGCGAGGCGTTGAACTGGTCCCAGAATTCCGGCGGCTGGTCGCGCACGTCCCAGCCGCCCTCGGTGCCGCGGGGCGAGAAGACCCGCTCCTTGGCGCGGGTCGCCTCCTCGTCGCGGCGGATGCCGGCAATCAGCCCGTCGAAGCCGTGCTTGGCGAGGGCGAGCTTGAGGCCTTCGGTCTTGCGCGCCGCCGAACGGGCGGCCGGCGGCAGGGTCGGGTCGACCGCGTCGATCGGCGGGCAGGGTTCGATGAGCAGGTCGAGACCCCATTCCACGGCGTAATGGTCACGGAAGGCATACATCTCGGGGAATTTCTTCCCGGTGTCGACGTGCATGGCGGCAAACGGGACCTTGCCGAAGAAGGCCTTCCTGGCCAGCCAGATCATCACATTGGAATCTTTGCCGAGCGACCACAGCAGTGCCAGCTTTTTCAGCCGGGCGAAGGCTTCGCGCAGGATATAGATGCTCTGCGCCTCCAGTTCGTCGAGATGATCCATCGTCTGTCCAGTTTGTGTCGGCGGCCGACGGCAGGAGACAATAGAAACTTCGTCTCCCCACCTTGGCGGTGGAAGCACAGAATTCTAAGATTGCGTCGCAATAGAGAAGAAAAAATTTTCTCTTTGCTGGCTTCAATAGATACATATATAGAAAATAATTCCCGTCAACCCCGCTTTTAGGGAACATGTTGCAATGCGTTTCCTGCCGGTCTTCCTCGACCTGCATGCTGGTCCGGTCCTTCTGGTCGGACAGGGCGAGCCTGCGCGGGCGAAGCTGCGGCTGCTGCTCGCCGCGGGTGCCGAGGTGCGCTGGCATGCGCCGGACGGGAACTACGAGACCGGTGTGGCCGATGCCGGCCGCCTGACGGTCCTGCATCAGGATCCGCTCGCCATCGAGCTTGGCGGCATCATCGCGGTCGTTTGCGCCGGGGCCGGCGAACTCGGCCACGCGATGGCAGCGCGGGCGCGGCGCCATGGGCTGCCGGTCAACGTCATGGATGAGCCTGAGCATTCGTCGTTCATTGTACCCGCAATCGTTGATCGTGGCGACGTCGTGGTGGCGATCGGCACCGGCGGCGCCGCGCCAGTGCTGGCGCGGCGGCTGCGCGAAAAGATCGAGACGCTGTTGCCGGCGCGCATCGGCGATCTCGCCGCCTTCATCGGTCGCTGGCGCAAGCCGCTGTCCCGCGAGGTGGCCGATCACGCGCGCCGCCGGTTCTGGGAGCAGGTCGTCGACGGCCCGGTCGGTGCCGCGGTGCTCGAAGGCAGGCAGATCGAAGCGGAGCGCGCGCTGGCCGAACTCGCCGCTGCTCCGGGCGATACGTCGGTGCGCGGCTTCGTCACGCTGGTCGGCGCCGGCCCTGGCGATCCGGATCTTCTCACGGTCAAGGCGCTGCGCGTGCTGCAGGACGCAGACATTATATTCTATGACGAGCTGGTGTCGTCGGCGGTGCTGGACCGGGGCCGGCGGGATGCGACGCGCGTTCTCGTCGGCCGTCGGGTCGGCCGGCCCGGCATCGGCCAGGACGCCATTCATCGCCTGTTGATCGAGGCGGCGCGTTGCGGCCAGCGCGTGGTGCGGCTCAAGGGCGGCGATTCCTTCGTCTTCGGCCGCGGCGGCGAAGAAGTCGCGGCGCTGCGCGACGCGGACATTCCTTATGCGGTGGTGCCCGGCATCACGGCGGCGCTCGGCGCTGCGTCGGCCTTCGAGGTGCCGCTGACCTATCGGCGTCAGGCGCTGCGCATCACCTTCCTCACCGCGCACCAGGAGCGCGACGCCGAGGCGGTCGATTGGGGCGCGCTCACCGACGAGAAGATGACCGTGGTGGTCTACATGGGCATGACCGCCGCGCCGGCGGTCCGCGCCGGGCTGCTCGCCGCCGGCCGCTCGCCGATGACGCCGGTCGGTGTCTTCGCCCGCGTGACGCGGCCGGACCAGCAGGCGGCGGTCGGGGTTCTCGATAACCTGCCCGAGCTCGTCGCCGAGATCGCCGAAGGCCCTGCCATCCTCGTCATCGGCGAGGTCGTCACCCATTCCGCGCCATGGCGCGCCAACAATCCATTTGAACTCCTCTCCAGCCTCGGGATCGCCGCCGAATGACCTCTCCCCTGCAGCAGAAGATCAAGATCGCCGGACCGTCGGTGGTCACCGCCAATCGCACCGGCGACGGTGCGGTGATCTGGCGCACCGCGAGGGGCTGGTCCGACGATCTCGCCGAGGCTGCAGTGGTGCGCTCCGCCGACGAGGCGCGGGCGCTGCTCGCCGCTGCGCTGGGCGACGATCTCGGTGCCGTCGGTCCCTACATCGCTCCCGTTGCGCTCGATGCGAACGGGGCGGTGCTGCCGGGTAATTTGCGCGAGCGCATCCGCCGTGACGGCGTCACCATCGCTCTTCCTGTTTCTGCCTGAGGCCGCCCATGTATGCTTATGACGAAATCGATCGCACCTTCCTGTCGGAACGGGTCGCGGAATTCCGTGACCAGGTGCGCCGCCGCCTCAACGGCGAACTGACCGAGGAGGAGTTCAAGTCGCTCCGCCTGATGAACGGCGTCTATCTGCAGCTTCACGCCTATATGTTCCGCGTCGCCATTCCCTATGGCACCTTGTCGGCGCAGCAATTGCGGCGGCTCGCCCATGTCGGCCGCAAATACGACCGCGGCTACGGCCATTTCACCACGCGCCAGAATATCCAGTTCAACTGGATCAAGCTCGCCGAGCTGCCCGATGCCATGGAAGACCTTGCCGAGGTCGGCATCCATGCCATCCAGACCTCGGGAAACTGCGTGCGCAACATCACCACCGACCAGTGGGCCGGCGTCGTGCCGGGCGAGATCGACGACCCTCGGGTCTGGGCCGAGGTGCTGCGCCAATATACGACCCTGCACCCCGAATTCGCCTTCCTGCCGCGCAAGTTCAAGATCGCGATCAGCGCGGCGGACCACGACCGCGCCGCCATCAAGATCCATGACATCGGCCTGCGCATGCGCCGCAACGATGCCGGCGAGATCGGCTTCGAGGTGCTGGTCGGCGGCGGCCTCGGCCGCAGCCCGTTCATCGCCAAGACCATCCGCGACTTCGTCCACGCCCGCGACATCATCAGCTATGTCGAAGCGGTCCTGCGCGTCTACAACCAGTACGGCCGGCGCGACAACATCTACAAGGCACGCATCAAGATCCTGCTGCATGAACTCGGCGCCGAGCGCTTCGCCAAGGACGTCGAGGCCGAATGGGCGCAGATCCGCGACGGCATGCTCGAGATCGACGATGCGATGGTCGACGATATCCGCTCGCGCTTCCGCTATCCGCGTTATGAGCAGCTCTCCGACACGCCGCAGGAACTCGCCAAGGCCTCCGATCCGCGCTTCACCGCCTGGCTGCAGAATGCCGTCGCGCCGCACAAGGTGCCGGGCTATGCCGTCGTGACGCTGTCGCTCAAGCCGATCGGCGGCACGCCGGGCGATGCGACCGCCGAGCAGATGGACGCCATCGCCGACCTCGCCGACCGCTATTCCTTCGGCGAGCTGCGGGTCGGTCACGAGCAGAATCTGGCGCTGCCCAACGTCGCCAAGCGCGATCTGCCGGCGCTGTGGCGCGCGCTCGACAAGATCGGGGTGGCGACCCCCAACGTCAATTTGATCTCGGACGTCATCTCCTGCCCGGGGCTCGACTACTGCTCGCTCGCCAATACGCGCTCGATCCCGATCGCCCAGGAACTGACGCGGCGCTTCGCCAATCATGACCTCGCCGCCATGATCGGCCGGTTGCACGTCAACATCTCAGGCTGCATCAATGCCTGCGGCCATCACCACGTCGGCCACATCGGCATTCTCGGCGTCGACAAGAACGGCGAGGAATTCTACCAGATCACCATCGGCGGCCGCGCCGACGAAGGCGCCGAGATCGGCACCCTGATCGGCCCCGCGGTGCCCTATGCGGAAGTCGCCGACGTCATCGAGGACATCGTCGAGGCCTATCTCGCACTGCGAGCGGCCCCCGACGAGTTGTTCATCGATACCGTCAAGCGTCTCGGCGTCCAGCCTTTCAAGGAACGCGTCTATGCCACTCGTTAAGTCCGGCGCCATCGTCGCCGATGATTATCTTCATGTTGCCGACGGCGACGCCATTGCCGAGGGTGCGGTGCTGCTGCCGGCGGCCCGCTTCCTCGTCGATCCCGAGGGTGTGCTCAAGCGCAACAGCAAGGTCGGCGTGATCTGGCCGAACAGCAGGAACATTGCCGAGCTGGCGCCTTGGCTGGATCGCGTCGCGGCCGTCGCCCTCGTGTTCCCGACCTTCCGTGATGGCCGCGCCTATTCACAGGCCCGGCTGCTGCGCGAGCGCTATGGCTTCCGTGGCGAGTTGCGTGCCACCGGACAGGTTCTGCGCGACCAGTTCGTGTTCATGCTGCGCTCCGGCTTCGATGCCTTCGAGGTGAAGAAGGACAGCGACGCCGCCGCTTTCACCGAGGTCGCCCGGCGCTATTCGGTGGTCTATCAGCCGACCGGTGACGGTCGTGCCACGGCGGCGGCGCGGCGGCTGTCGCGCCAGAATGCGGAGGCGCGGTCGTGAGCCTCGCGTTCGATGCCGATGTCGCCCTGCCCGAGGCTGCCGATCTCCATCGACGCCTCGCCGATGCATCGCCGGCGGAGGTGATCGCCACGGCGCTGGCGACCGTCGGACGCGACCGGCTCGCGGTAGTGTCGTCCTTCGGCACCGAATCCGCGGTGCTGCTCAAGATCGTCGCCGATGTCGACCCGGCCATCCCAGTGGTGTTTCTCGATACCGGCTGGCTGTTTCAGGAGACCCTCGATTATCGCGACACCCTGACGAGGCGGCTCGGGCTGCGCGACGTCCGCACCGTATCGCCGGATTCGGAACGCCTCGCGGCAACGGATCCGGAGCGCGATCTCTGGTATTCCGACGCAGATGCCTGCTGCCGTATCCGCAAGGTCGAGCCGCTGGCGCGGGCGCTCGCGCCGTTCGCCGGATGGATCAACGGGCGCAAGCGCTTCCAGGGCGGCGCGCGGGCCGCGATCCCGGTGGTCGAGGCCGATGGCGCCCGACTGAAATTCAACCCGCTCGCCGCGGTCAGCGCCGACGAACTCGCCGCCATCTTCAAGCTTGCCGATCTGCCGCCGCATCCGCTCGCCGCTTCCGGCTTCGCGTCGGTCGGCTGCATGCCCTGCACCAGCCGTGCCCAGCCCGGCGAGGATGCCCGCACCGGACGTTGGCGCGGCCGCGGCAAGACGGAATGCGGTATCCACACGATCGCGACATCGTAGCATCTTGATCTGCGATCCCAGCCAAGAATGAAATCCGGTTTCGTTGACTCGAAAGGGTCGATCCCGGACCTTCCCTGCGAGTTGCGGCGATAACGCGTCGCCCCGCACGAGGAGATAGCCATGTTGTTCCGCACCGCCGCCTTCGCCGCCCTCGCCATGATGTGGGGTCAGGTGGCTCTCGCCGCCGACATCACCTTGTTGAACGTGTCCTATGATCCGACCCGCGAGTTCTACGCGGAGTTCAACCAGGCCTTCGCCGCGAGCTACCAGAAGGAGACCGGCAAGAGCGTCGAGGTGAAGCAGTCCCACGCTGGTTCCGGCGCGCAGGCGCGGGCGGTGATCGGCGGTCTGCAGGCGGACGTGGTGACGCTGGCGCTGGCCTATGACGTCGACGCCATCGCCGAGCGCGGGCTGATCGATGCCAAGTGGCAGCAGCGCCTGCCGCAGAACGCCGCGCCCTATACCTCGACCATCGTCTTCCTGGTGCGCAAGGGGAACCCGAAGGGCATCAAGGACTGGGACGATCTCATCAAGCCGGGCGTCAGCGTGATCACGCCCAACCCGAAGACATCGGGCGGCGCGCGCTGGAATTATCTCGCCGCCTGGGCCTACGCCGCGAAGAAATACGGCAGCGAGGACAAGGTTCGCGACTATCTGAAGGCGCTGTTCAAGAATGTGCCGGTGCTGGATACCGGCGCGCGGGGCGCGACCGTCACTTTCGTCGAGCGCGGCACCGGCGACGTGCTGCTGGCCTGGGAGAACGAGGCCTACCTGGCGCTGAAGGAATTCGGTCCGGAGAAATTCCAGATCGTGGTGCCCTCGTTGTCCATCCTGGCGGAGCCCCCGGTCGCGGTGGTCGACAAGGTGGTGGACAAGAAGGGCACGCGCGACGTTGCCGAGGCCTATCTCAAATATCTCTACAGCAAGGGCGGTCAGGAGCTCGCCGCCAAGCATTTCTACCGGCCGCGCGATCCGGAGGTTGCCGCAAAACACGCCGATTCCTTCGCCAAGGTCGAATTGATCACCATCGACGGTGCCTTCGGCGGCTGGTCCAAGGCCCAGAAGGTCCATTTCGGCGACGGCGGCACCTTCGACCAGATCTACCAGAACTGACGGCGCAGCCGCCGCAGCCAGAGGATACCAGCGACGTGACCATCGAAGTCCGCGACCTCGTCAAGACCTTCGGCACCTTCCGGGCGCTCGACCATGTGGACCTCACCGTCGATAGCGGTGAGCTGCTTGCGCTGCTCGGGCCATCGGGCTCGGGCAAGACCTCGCTGTTGCGGATCATCGCCGGATTGGACTGGCCGGACTCCGGCAGTGTCATCTTCGACGGCGAGGACGCGCTGTCGCGCGGCGCCGGCGAACGCAACGTGGGCTTCGTCTTTCAGCACTACGCCTTGTTCCGGCACATGAGTGTGTTCGAGAATGTCGCTTTCGGCCTGCGGGTGCAGCCGCGTGCTTTGCGCAAGAGCGAGGACGAGATTCGTCGCCGGGTCAAGGAACTGCTCGAGCTGGTGCAGCTCGACTGGCTTGCCGACCGCTATCCCAACCAGTTGTCCGGCGGCCAGCGCCAGCGCATCGCGCTGGCCCGGGCTCTGGCGATCGAGCCGCGGATCCTCCTGCTCGACGAGCCGTTCGGCGCGCTGGATGCCAAGGTGCGCAAGGAGCTGCGGCGCTGGCTGCGTCAGCTTCACGACGAGATTCATGTCACCTCGATCTTCGTCACCCACGACCAGGAGGAGGCTCTCGAGGTCGCCAACCGCGTCGTCGTCATGGATCGGGGCCGCATCGAGCAGATCGGTTCGCCTGCGGAGGTCTACGACCATCCGGCCACGGCCTTCGTCCATGGTTTCATCGGCGAATCCATCGTGCTGCCGGTCGAGGTCGTCGAGGGCAAGGTCCGTCTCGGCGATCGCATTCTCGGCATCTCGCCCGACGGCGCCGAGGCGGGGCCGTCCCGCCTGTTCATCCGCCGGCACGACGTCGTCCTCGGAGCGCCGGAGAACAGCACCTTGCAGGGGGCGGTGAAGCGGGTGCGGGCCTTCGGGCCCACCCAGCGCGCCGATATCGCACTGGCCGCCGACAAGGGCGAGACCGTGATCGAGATCGACGCCCCCCGCGACCGTTCGCTGCGGCCGGGCGACATCGTCGGGCTGGCACCGCAGCGCTATCGGATTTTCGCCGCTTAAGACCCTGTTTTTCGAACTTCGTGGCGAGGGTGGAATTCCGCCCGGCGTTCACCTTTCAGCCACGGTTCCCGTGCAACAACCCCCGACGACATGATTTGGCGGTCCGTGGGGCTGCAGGGGAAACGGGATGCGGATTGCCATCACGCCGGTCTTGAGCGCGCTGATGTTGAGTGCCGGGGCACTGGCGCTCGGTGGATGTGCTGCCGAACGCGAATTGCCGCCGGAGCAACCAGCCTTCTATCTCAGCATGGCCCATGGCGGCGCCAAGCTCGACGCGCCGGTCGCCGCCTCGATGATCTCGGGCTATCGCCAGAACAACGGCCTCGGCGCAGTCGAGATCGATCCCGTTCTGATGCAGGTGGCTCAAGCCCAGTCGCAGGCCATGGCGAGCCGCAACAAGCTCGACCACAACGTCACCGGAACGCTCGGCCAGAGAATCAAGACGGCCGGTTACGATGCCAAGATCGCCGTCGAGAACGTGTCGGCGGGCTACCACACGCTGGCCGAGGCCTTCTCGGGCTGGCGCGATTCGCCGCCTCACCGCGCCAATATGCTCCACAACGGTGTCACAAAAATGGGCATCGCCGCCAGCTATGCGCCAAACACCAAATACAAGGTGTTCTGGACGCTCATTCTGGCGGCACCCGACACCCGCGAGCCGCTTGCTGCCGCGGACCGATGACGACATGGTGAGCTGACATCCCCGCGCGCCTTGCGTATTTCTTCCAGGCTTTTTGCTCGCCATGAATTCGACCGCGACTTCCCCTCCAGCCCTTCCGCTCAAGTCTCAGCCCGTTCTGGTGTTGCAGGGCGGCGGTGCGCTCGGCTCGTACCAGGCCGGTGCCTATGCGGCGCTGAGCCGTCATGATTTTGAGCCGGAATGGGTCGCCGGCATATCCATCGGCGCCATCAATGCTGCGATCATCGCCGGCAATCCGCGCGAGGCGCGCGCGAGCCGCCTGCGCGAATTCTGGGACCAGGTGTCGTCGCCGCTTCTCTGGCGGCCGCTGGTCGACGGCGACCATGCGCGTACCGCCTTCAACGAGACCAGCGCCGCCCTGATCGCCGCCTTCGGCGTGCCGGGCTTCTTCACACCGCGCTTTCCGCCGGCGGCGCTTTGGCCGCCGGGCAGCACCCAGTCGCTCAGCTATTACGACACCGCGCCGTTGCGTCAGACCTTGCGGCGCCTCGTCGATTTCGATCTGATCAATTCCGGCGCCACGCGCCTCAGCGTCGGCGCGGTCAATGTGCGGACGGGCAACTTCGTGTATTTCGACAACGCCAAGCAGAGGATCGAGCCGGAGCACATCATGGCCTCGGGAGCGCTCCCGCCCGGTTTTCCGCCGATCGAGATCGACGGCGAGTTCTATTGGGACGGCGGCATCGCCAGCAATACGCCGCTCGATTATGTCCTGACGGAGGAAACCCTGCGCGATCTCCTGGTTTTCCAGGTCGATCTGTTCAGTGCGCGGGGGCGGTTGCCGACCACCCTGCTGGAGGCGAGCGAACGTGAGAAGGACATTCGCTATTCCAGCCGGACCCGCCTCAACACCGATATGAACCGAAAGGTGCACAATGCCCGCAAGGCGCTGCGCAGCCTGATCGCGAAGCTGCCCGACCATATGAAGTCCGATCCGGACGTAGTCTATCTCAACGAGGCGGCGCAGGAAAATGCCGTCACGGTGGTACACCTGATCTACAAGAGCAAGAATTTCGAGACCTCGTCGAAGGACTACGATTTTTCCCAGGTCGCCATGCAGGAGCACTGGGACGCCGGCGAAGCCGATGTCGACCTCTCCATGAGTCATCCGGAGTGGTTGCAGAAACCGCTCAACGGCGAGACCATGGTGACTTACGATCTGACCCATTATGAAGCCACGCCCGGCGATCTCGACCGGCCTGGCAGTTGAAAGAAGGAGCGCGGCGATGGCCAATCTGAAGGGCAAGACGGCGGCGGTGACGGGGTCGACAAGCGGCATCGGGCTTGGGATCGCGCGGGCTCTTGCCAAGGCAGGGGCCAACATCGTCATCAACGGCATGGGTGAAGCGGCGGCGATCGAAAAGGAGCGCTCCGGAATCGAGAGCGAGTTCGGCGTCAAATGCGTCTATTCGCCGGCCGACATGACCAAGCCCGCCGAGATCGCTGCCTTCGTCGCGCTCGGAGAGAGCAGCTTCGGTTCCATGGATATTCTCGTCAACAATGCCGGCATCCAGTTCGTCTCGCCGATCGAGGAGTTTCCGGTCGAGAAGTGGGACGCGATCATCGCGATCAACCTGTCGTCGGCGTTCCATGCCATCCGCGCCGCGGTGCCCGGCATGAAGAAGCGGCAATGGGGCCGGATCATCAACACCGCATCGGCGCATTCGCTGGTGGCCTCGCCCTTCAAGTCCGCCTATGTGGCCGCCAAGCATGGCATCGCCGGGCTGACCAAGACCGTCGCGCTCGAGCTCGCTACGGACAAGATCACCTGCAACTGCATCAGCCCCGGCTATGTCTGGACGCCGCTGGTGGAGCGGCAGATCCCCGACACCATGAAGGCGCGCAACCTGACCCGGGATCAGGTCATCAACGACGTTCTGCTCGACGCACAGCCGACCAAGGAGTTCGTCACGATCGATCAGGTGGCGTCGCTGGCGCTCTATCTCTGCGGCGATGAGGCGAGCCAGATCACCGGCGCCAATCTGTCGATCGACGGCGGCTGGACCGCCGAGTAAGGCGCCGGCATCCATCTTCCGAGCTGCGACGGAGCCTCGGTCCCGAGCGAATCGGGGCCGAGGCTCGCTCTCTCTTGAAAGTGTGTTCCTGGCGCGGACTGGTGGATGCGTCGTTCGGGAATCACGACGCGCGACGCGCGCCAGGCGCGGGTGTCGCCCGGCAAGGCGGCGGCGGGGAGCGGCCGCGTTGCTGGCCCGGGTCCGGTCATTTTGCCAGGAACTTGAACGGCTCGGTCTCGACGAACTTGCCCGACACCTCGCCCGAATAGATCGGGCGGCTGCCGAGATCGAGCCGGCTCGGCTTCGAACCGGCGGAGAGCTTCAGCTTGTCGATGTCGATCCAGAAAATCGAAGGATTGTAGGCCGACTCGAAATAGTAGCGCTTGGCGTGGATGTCGGAGACGGACCGCCAGATTGTGGCGGCGATGTTCGGCTTTCCGGGATTGGAGAGACCGAGCGGCACCGAGATGCTCCTGATCAGCGAGAAGGCGGTGGCGAGGGCGAGGCGCTCGTCCTTCTCCTTCGGCGCGGCATTGAGGCTCCAGCTCATGCGCACGAAGCGGTCGGAGGAGTTGATCGTTCCCGGCAGGAAGGAGAGCCCGTCGATGCTCTTCCAGTAGGTCGAGATCGCCAACTGCTGGTCGAAGGTCGGCGAATTGGTCATCACGGTATATTTCGGGTCGTGGTGGATGACGAGCTTGCCGTTCAGATACTCGAAAATCGCGCTGTCGCCGGTGGCGTCGGCCAGCGAGAGGTGCCCGGCCGCCGCGCTGCCGTCGGGAAGTACCGGAGCGACGACCGCGAAGGGCTCCTTGGCGAGGGCATCGACGGCCTCGGCGACCGTTGCGAAGTTGTCGAGCGCATATTGCGTCCAGGCGCCGACCGAGATCAGCGGCTTGCCCGAGGCCTTCGCGTCGCCATAGTCGGATCCGGCCAGATAGAGCGTGTTGGCGACGAGGCCGGCGTCGTTCATGCCCTCGACGGTCGCGACGTTGTAGAACGATGCGATCACCGAGCCGTGCCTCGACGTCCAGGTGATGGAGCCCTCGCCGAGGCCGCCGTCACGCTTCATCCCTTGCGGGAATGCCCACAGATCGGTTTTCGGGTCCTCCATCCAGTCCATCGTGCGGCCGACGATGAAGCCGTCGGTCCCCGTCTTGTAGATGAAGCGGGTGCAGGCTTCGGTCTCGAAGCTCGTCAGCGAGATCGCGATGCAGGCGATCGCGCCGAGATGGTGAATGTTCTTCACGGGATGGTTCTCCATTGGAGTCAATCAGGGGATCGTCTGGAATGCGCAGTGCGCTCCGCTCAGCCGGGGCTAGAATTTTCCGAACGCGAGCACGTGCAGCCCGAGCCGCCGGCGGGTGATCCAGAACAGCAGCGCGGTCTCGAAGATCAGCGAGGCCGAGGTGGCCGCCGCGGCGCCGTGGCCGCCGAACCGCGGCACCAGCAGCAGGCACAGCACCACGTTCATGGCGAACGCCAGCGCGTAGGCCAGCGCGCAGATATGCTGGTGGCCGAGCATGTTGAGCAGGCGTTCGACCGGCCCGATCGCAGCCCGGCCGACGAGGCCGACGGCGGCAACGAACATGATGCCGTAGCCGTCGGTGAACTGCGGTCCGAACAGCCACAGCAGCGGCTTGCCGATGGCGAGAAGGGCCAGCGTCGCGGCCAGCGACGGCCAGAAGGTCCACTTGATCGCCTCGGCCACATAGGCGGAAAGCCGCGCCCTGTCGCCGGCGGCGTGATATTCGGTGAAGCGATGGGCGGTGGTCGCCGACATCGCGTAGTGAATGAACGAGACCAGCGCCAGCGTCTTCACCACCGCGAAATAGACCCCGACCTCGTCCGACGAGCGGAATTGCTGCAGCATCAACACGTCGGTGTAGGACAGCAGCAGGTAGAAGCTCTCCACCAGCAGGATGGGCAGGGACACCTTGAGCCAGCCGCGCAGATCGTAGGCCTTGGGGCCGGTTTCGACGGCGCTGCCGAGCCGGCGGTTGAGCACGACCATCTGGCCGATCATGGCGATCCAGACCGCGGCCGCGCTCGCCAGCATCGCTTCGGTGGCATCGAGCGGGAGGCCGACGATGAAGGCGACCGCGGTGAGGCTGATGATCAGCCCCTGACGCACCACGAATTGCGGCATCAGCCCGAGGCGCATCCAGTCGTGCGAGCGGGCGAGCCCGTCCTGAACGTTGGCGACGACGAACGCCGGCAGCGTCAGGCAGCCAAGATAGAGCGGCGTGACTTCGGCCGGGTCGAGCCAGGGCGTGGCGAGCCGGACAGCGCCGGCCAGCAGCAGCGCCAGCGCGCCGGAGACCGCAAATGTCAGCCAGCGACTGCCGGCGAGAAAACCGCGCAGCAGCGCCAGGCGCTGACCCGCGCGATATTCGGGAATGATCTTCTGGGCGGACACGGCAATGCCGAAATCCATCATGCTGCCGAGCAGCAGCACCCAGGTCCAGACATAGACATAGACGCCGTAGTCGCTGCTGCCCATCCAGCGCGCCAGCAGCACCTGCGAGACGTAGGCGAGGCCGGCGCTGAAGACGCGAATGACGAAGATCGTGCCGGCGAGGCGCCGGGTGATCGCCGCTTCCTCGGTGCCGCCGGACAGCCGCGCGCGCAGACGCGCCAGCAGGCCCGTCGGGGGCAGGGGGTCGGGGCGGCTTTCGATCACGGCCACGCTGTCGCTCCGCCGCCCGGGTGGCGGCGCGCGCATGGATAGCAACGGAGCGTTAAGATTCGGTTCGGTGGAGGGTGCCGGGTCTTCAACCGGAAAAGCCTCCGCCCCCGAAAAAGGCCTGCTCCTCGACAGTGGTGGTGCGGCCGAGCGCATCGAACAGTGCGACGCTGTCCGTCTGATCGGCCGCGCTCTCCGAATGCACCAGGGGCATGTAGAGGAAGCAGCGAAGGTCGGCCGCCATGCGAGGGTTGCTCAGCCAGCCTGGGCCATCGGCGGCTTCTGGTCGCGCAGTTCGCGGCGCAGGATCTTGCCGACATTGGTCTTGGGCAATTCGGTTCGGAATTCGACCTGCTTTGGCACCTTGTAGTTGGTGAGCTGGGTGTGGGCGAATTTGATGATGTCCTGGGCGGTGAGGTTCGGGTCCTTGCGCACGACGAAGGCCTTGACCGCCTCGGTGGACTTCTCGTCCGGCACGCCCACCACCGCGCATTCCAGCACGCCCGGGTGGCTGGCGATCACCTCTTCCACCTCGTTGGGATAGACGTTGAAGCCCGAGACCAGGATCATGTCCTTCTTGCGGTCCACGATCTTGGTGTATCCGTCGGCATCCATGATGCCGATGTCGCCGGTGCGGAAGAAGCCGTCCGTGGTCATCACCTTGGCGGTTTCTTCCGGTCGCCGCCAGTAGCCGGCCATCACCTGTGGGCCCTTGGCGCAGATTTCGCCGGCTGTGCCGAGCGGAAGTTCGTTGCCGTCATCGTCGCGGATGGAGATGTAGGTCGAGGGCACCGGCAGGCCGATGGTGCCGGTGAAGTGGTCGATGTCGGCGGGGTTGCAGGTCAGCGTCGGCGAGGTTTCCGACAGACCGTAGCCTTCCGACAGCGGGCAGCCGGTGGTCTTCAGCCACTCTTCTGCGACGGATTTCTGGACCGCCATGCCGCCGCCGATCGAGGTCTTGAGCATCGAGAAGTCGACCTTCTTGAACTCCGGGTGATGCAGCAGCGCGTTGTAGAGGGTGTTGACGGCGGGGAAGTTGTTGACCTTGTACTTCTGCAGCTCCTTGATGAAGCCGCCGATGTCGCGCGGATTGGGGATCAGCAGGTTGACGCCGCCGGCGCGCATGCCGAGCAGGAAACAGGCGGTCAGCGCGAAGATATGGTAGAGTGGCAGCGCGCAGACCATGAAGAGCTGGTCGACGATCGGTGGTTTGCGCAGCGCCGGCTGCAGCCAGGCGTCGTTCTGCAGCGTGTTGGCGAGGATGTTGCGATGGAGCAGCGTCGCGCCCTTGGAGGTGCCGGTCGTGCCACCGGTATATTGCAGGAAGGCGACGTCGTCGGGGCCAAGCGCAGGCTTGGCAAGTTCGAGC
Source organism: Bradyrhizobium sp. WD16 (assembly GCF_024181725.1). NCBI lineage: Bacteria > Pseudomonadati > Pseudomonadota > Alphaproteobacteria > Hyphomicrobiales > Nitrobacteraceae > Bradyrhizobium > Bradyrhizobium sp. WD16. Next base: position 2,543,229 of record NZ_CP028908.1, read on the forward strand.
TTGCGGCCGGCGGCCAGGGCGTCGTTGAAGGTCACCGCCGTGGGCAGCGAGAAGGCGGGCACCATCTTCTTGACCCGCCGCACCACGAAATTGACGATCACGCCCTTGAAGCCGAGCAGATCGCCCATGGTGGCAATGACGACATGGCGGATGTTGGTCCGGGCGATCACCTTTTCCAGCGTGATCGCGAAATTCTCCAGCAGCACGATCGCCTCGGCCCCGGAATCCTTGAGCTGATGCTCGAGCTCGCGGGGCGTGTAGAGCGGATTGACGTTCACCACGGCGCAGCCGGCGCGCAGGATCGCGGCCACCGCGATCGGGTTCTGCAGCACGTTCGGCATCATCACCGCGATGCGGGTCCCCTTGGCGAAACCCTTGCTCTGCACGTAGGCGGCAAAGGCCCGCGACATCTCGTCGAGCTCGCCGTAGGTGATCGCCTTGTCCATGCAGATGAAGGCCTTGCGATCCCGGAATTTGGCGAAGCTCTCCTCGAGGAGCGCGACCAGCGAGGCATACTGGTTGACGTCGATATCCGCGGGTACGCCAGCAGGATAGTTCTTGAGCCAGATGCGCTCCATGGTGCCCCCCTTGTCATTGAATAACCGGCCCGCTCTTGTTGCGCGGGTCCTGCTCGGATTGGTGGGGGAGTATTGGGCGAAGGAGCGCGCGCTGGCAAGCCGCTACGGCAATTTCCCGCTTCCGGCGGGAGCGATATTTGGCAAGATGGTACAGGTGCTTAGGCTGAGCGTTCCGGGCCGCGCGGGCTCTGGACCGCCCCCTCTCAGCCCTTGGGCGCGCCGTCCACGGCGCGCTCGGTGACCGGCTTGGGGTCCTTCTTGCTGTCCTTGCGGGCGGCGGGTTTGGCGGCGCCCTCGGCGTTGGTGCCGGGCTTCACTGCCTTAGGGGCAGGTTTGGCGGCGGGCTTGGCCACCGCTGTCGCGGCGTCCGACTTGGCCTCGGGCTTGGCGGCAGTCGTCACTGCCGGCCTGACCGCCAGCCTGGTGGCCGATGCCGGCTTGGCGGCCGTCTTGGCATCGGACTTCGTCTCTGACTTGGCTTGCGGCTTTGCTTCCGGCTTTGCTTCCGACTTGGCTTCCGGCTTGGCGGCGACCTGCTTGGTGTCGCCGGCCGCCTTGGGCTTGGCGGCGTGCGCCTTCCGCGCCTTCGGCTTCTGGCTTTCGGCTTCCGCGGCATTGGCGGCGATCAGGGCCGTGCCGGTCTTGGTCGGACCGGTGTAGACGATCACCGGCTGCGCCGCCGCGGGGGCCTGCGCCAGCATCTCCGCCGGCTTGAGCTGTCCCGGCTGCAGCCCCGCGAACAGCGACAAAGAGCTGCCTTCGCCGGATGCGGTGGTGGCGTTGTCGTCATCGGATTCCGGCGCCTGCTGGCGCTTGCGGTGCGGGCCGCACATGTCGTCGCGCAGGTTGGGCGGATCGGCATTGACCGGGACCAGCTGGTCCACGGTGCCGAGCGAGGGCGCCAGCCAGGCGAGGCTGACGCCGGAGAAGCCGCGCTCGAGCAGTTGCGCGGCCTTGTAGGCGCGCATGCTGGACGAAGAGGCGCCGAGCACCACCGCGATCAGGCGCTTGTTGTTGCGCGTCGCCGAGGCGACGAGGTTGAAGCCCGACGCGCAGATGAAGCCGGTCTTCATGCCGTCGGCGCCTGGATAGCGGCCAATCAGGCTGTTGAAGTTGCGGGTGATGCGGCGACCGAATTTGATCGCCGGAATGTGGACGAAATATTCGTATTCCGGCAGGTCGTGCAGGATCGCGCGGGCGAGGACGGCGAGGTCGCGCGCCGAGCTGACGTGGCCGTCCGCCGGCAATCCGTTCGGATTGACGAAATGGGACTGGGTCATGCCGAGGCGGGCGGCATTGCGATTCATGTCGTCGGCGAAATCCTCGATCGTGCCGTCGAGCCCTTCGGCCAGTACCACCGCCATGTCGTTGGCCGACTTCACCATCATCATCTTCATGGCATTGTCGACCGTGACCTGGGTGCCCGGCGGCAAGCCCATCTTGGAGGGAGCCTGCGACGCCGCGGTCGGCGAGACCGTCAGCAGGGTGTCGAGCGACAGCCTGCCGTCCCTGACCGCCTTGAGCACGACATAGGCCGTCATCAGCTTGGTCACCGATGCCGGATACCAGGGATAGGTGGCGTTTTCGGCGTGCAGCACCTTGCCGGTATCGGCCTCCACCAGCAGCAGGGATTCGGCATCGGCCTGACGGGCCGTCGACATCACGCCCACGAGCGCGGCGAAGGCGAGGGCCAATAGATGTCGGCTGCAAAGCTTGCGGAGCGGAGCGGTCAGGACTTGCACGTGGCGATTCCGGAAGTTTGAGAGATCATCTGCGACCAGCGGCCGGGTTCTGCTGTCAGACCGGAAGGTTCTGCGAGGAAGATCGTGGATAGTCCCCGGAGCGGCGAGCGCGCCCCGCGCCAGCCAAATCTATACGGTCTTGCGTTGGCAGAACAGTGCCCGGCTGCATCGGCGGCGGGCTCGGAGTCAGGCATGAAAGGGGCCAAATTTCGGCGCTCGCTCGTTTCAGCATTGCAGCGCGTTCTTCAAACGCACCAGATCCAAAACCGCACTAAAATCATATTGATGCTAGTGCCCCTGGTTTCCAACGTTCGTAGAAGCGCCTGCTGCAAAGGAATACGAACGTTGGAAACGGGACACTAGTGTCCTGTCTCCGAATTACCGCTTCATTTGCCTCACCCTCGCACGGTCATTCGGAGACATCAGGACACTAGCAAAATCAAAAAGCTAGTGCGGCTTATGTCTCGCAATTGCCTACAGGGGCTTGCCGCAAAGGGCATAGGCAATTGCGAGGCGCCGCACTAGCCCCTCATCTGTGCCGGTGCCGCCTTGTCCTGCAGCATGAACTGGGCGCGGGCGAGATCGGCGAAGTGCCCGCCGCGGGCGATCAGTTCATCGAAAGTTCCACTTTCGATCACCTTGCTGTCGCTGAAGACCAGGATCCGCGTGGCGTTGCGGATGGTGGAGAGCCGGTGCGCGATGACGAAGGTCGTGCGGCCACGCATGACGGTATCGAGGGCCGTATTGAGGCGCGCCTCGGTCACCGCGTCGAGCGCGCTGGTCGCCTCGTCGAGGATCAGGATCGGCGGGTTTTTGAGCAGCGCCCGCGCGATCGATAGCCGCTGGCGCTCACCGCCGGACAGCATGCGGCCGCGCTCGCCGGCATGGGTGTCGAACTTGTGCTCGGAGCGCTCGATGAAATCCAGCGCCTGGGCCCGGGCGGCGGCCTCGCGCAGTTCCGCATCGGTGGCGTCGGGCTTGCCGACCCTCAGATTCTCGGCGATCGAGCGGTTGAACAGCAGGGCTTCCTGGAACACGACGCCGATATTTCGCCGTAGCGCGGTCAAGGTCATGCCGCGAATGTCCATGCCGTCGATGCGGATGATGCCGGATTGCGGATCGAAGGCGCGATGCAGCAGCGCGATGGCGGTGGACTTGCCGGCCCCGGTCGGTCCGACCAGGGCGATGGTTTCGCCGGGCAGGGCGGTGAAGGAGAGGTCCTGCACCGCGGGCCGCTTGCCGTCATAGGAGAAGGACACGTCGACGAATTCGACGAGGCCCTGCAGCCGGCCCGGGTCGATGGCGTCCCGATGGTCGCGCACTGCGGGCACCGCGTCGAGCACGCCGTAGAACTCCTGCAACCGGGGCGCTTCCAGGAAGATGCTGTTGATGAAGCCCACCACCTGTTCGAGCTTCTGGATCAGCATGGAGGCGAAGGAGACGAACATCACGATCTCGCCGATGCTGGCAAGGCCGTCGCCGTGCAGGACGATGCCGACGACGAAGATCGCGAGAATGGTGATGGTGGTGGAAGCCCGCGTCATCACCGCGACGACCGCCCACCAGGACAGCACCGGAATCTGCACCGAGAGCAGCTTGTCGGCAACGCTGCGCAGGTCCTGGACCTCGGCCTCGACCCGGACATAGCTTTGCACCAGTGCGACGTTGCCGAGGGCGTCGGAAGCGCGCGCGGCGAGGTCGCCGAAGTGATCTTCGACCGCGCTCTGCATGCTGTAGGTCTTGCGCACCACCATCGTGGTCAGCGCCGTGAAGATGACGCACAGCGCGAACAGCAGGATGGCGAGCCGCCAGTTGAGGTAGAGCGACAGCGGCAGCAGCACCAGCAGCGACAGGATGGCGGCGAAGTGTTCACGGAAGAAGCCGAGCCAGAGCCGCCACAGCGCATCCGTGCCTTGCAGCATCACCTTCATCAGCCGGCCGGAATGCACGCCGCTGTGGAAGGTCAGCGGCAATTGCAGGATGTGCTCGAAATAGCTGGTCAGCACGGCCTGGCGCTGGCGATGCGAGAGGCGGTCGGCGTGGAGGGCGACGATCACGCCGCAGCCGATGGTGAACAGACCGAATGCCACCCAGGCGCCGAGCATCGGCCATACCCGTGGCGGAGTACCGGCGAGACCACCGCCTTCCGGCACGGCGGAGAGCGCATCGATGATGCGGCCGAACAGCACGGGTTCGGCGAACTGCGCCACCGCGAGCAGGAGATTGGCGACGGCCAGTATCCAGCCAAGTCTGGCCTCGCGGCCGAGTAGTTGCAGCGCGCGGGTGTAGAGGCGGAGAAAAGCCATGTCCGGCGGCCCCCAAGCGATTTTGGCCGCGATCTTAGCCGGGCGCGGCGGCGGGCGATACTGCCGTGGCGCGTTGTCCGCAACGCTGCTTGCTGCCGTGGGGGGAGCGCATCTCTCCGGGACGGTTGAGCGGTCCGATTCGGCAGGATCGTGCATGAGCCTTGTGCGCGTCGCCGCGGAACCTACATGTTCAAGGGATCGTTGTGATCCGGGCGAGTGTCCTGTTTCCGAAATTCGTGAGTTGGTTGCGGCATCGTCCGGACACGAACTTCGAAAAGCGGGCACTGGTGTCCTGTCTCCGAATTACCGCTCCATTTGCCTCATGCTCGCACGGTCATTCGGAGACATCAGGACACTAGCGAAATCAAAGTGCTAGTGTGGCTTATGTCTCGCAATTGCCTACGAGAGCCTTGCCGCAAAAGCCTTGCCGCAAAGACGGTAGGCAATTGCGAGACGCCACACTGGTGCGGTGGATCTGACGCTCGCATCAGCATTGCAGCGAATTCGTCGTAGACACTGGCGCGAGGAGTTCTCCGATGACCAAGACGCGAGGATTGTGGAAGCCCGCCGGCCGCGTCGTCATGCTGGCGCTGATCGGTGCCATGGCGACGACGGCGATCGAGACGCAGCCGGTGCTGGCCGCATCGACCGCCAGCACCGTGGCGGCGAGCAAGGCCACGGATTTCAGCGCCGCGCGACGGCGCTATGCGCGGCGCTACTATCGCGGCGACGGCGCCGCCGCAGCGGCCGCCTTCGGCAGTTTCATGGGCCTGATGGGCGGCATCATCGCCGAGCAGCAGCGCCGCGATTATTACGACCGCTATTACGGCTACGGCCCGGGCTACTATTACGGGCCACCGCCGGGCTACTACGGGCCGCGCTATTACGGCTGGTGAGATTACGGCTGGTGAGCGGTTCCGGCCGCGTCCGGTGCTGCCGCGGCGCTTGCCGGCTGTCGGCGGGCCGAGGCGTTGATCGCGCGCCCGGGCGCTGTCGTCCGGCGCGCCATTAACACCCCTGACATCTGCTTGCTGTAGCGTTGGTGAAATGAGTGATTCGCTGGAACGACTCTTTGCGGCGGTCATCGAGGCGCGGGATCTTGATCCCGACGTTTCGCGCACCGCGCGCCTGTTGCAGCGTGGGCCGTCAAAAATGGCCAAGAAGCTCGCCGAGGAGGCGATCGAAGTCGCCCTTGATGCGATCAGCGGTACGCCCGAGGCGGTGGTGCGGGAAAGCGCCGATCTGCTCTATCATCTCACGGTGTTGTGGGCCGCTGCCGGCGTGAAGCCGGCGGACATCTGGGCCGAAATGACCCGGCGCGAGGAACTGCTCGGAATCGCCGAGAAGCTCCCCAAAGCCACCGGCAAGGGCGCCAGGCAGGCGCGTCGAGTTGCCGCATCACGTCCGGGCGGCCATGCGGTGGTCGCCATCGGCGGCGGCCGGCTGGGCAAGTAGCGCCGAACCAAAGCGGTTTGCGCCGGCGCGCTTTCGCTTTATACCCACAGCGCCCCGGCCACCCCGGCCTTCTTCAGCCGCATGTCGGCCCGCAGGACCTCGATCACACCTCATGCTGAGACGTATCTACGACTGGTGCATCATTGCCGCCGACCGGCCCTACGCGCTCTGGATCATCGCCGCGGTGTCCTTCGCCGAGAGTTCGTTCTTTCCGGTGCCCCCGGACGTGATGCTGATTCCGATGTCGCTGGCGCGGCCGCAACGGGCCTGGCTCTATGCGGTCATCTGCACCGTCGCCTCGGTCGCCGGCGGCCTGCTCGGCTATGCGATCGGTGCCGTTCTTTACGATTCCATCGGGCAGTGGTTGATCCAGCTGTATGGCTATGGCGACAAGGTCGAGGCCTTCCGGACCGCCTATGCCGAATACGGCGCCTGGATCATCCTGCTGAAGGGGCTGACCCCGATCCCCTACAAGATCGTCACCATCACCTCGGGCTTTGCCGGCTACAATCTGCCGCTGTTCGTCCTGTTTTCGGTGATCGCGCGCGGCGGCCGGTTCTTCATCGTCGCCATCCTGCTCAATCGCTACGGCAGCTGGATCAGGTCGCAGATCGAGGCGCGTCTCGGGATGTGGGTGGCGATCGGCGCTGCGGTGCTGGTCGCGGGCTTCATCATCGCCGTTCGTTTGTTCTGAGGGTTTTCCGTCCGCGCCACCCGGCACGGAATGCGCCATTGCGGTGACCGGGCAAAAGCGGATATCCCTTAATTTCACCCGGCAAGGGCCTTTGCCGCCTGTGAGGTCATGATCGAACCATGTCGCGCCCGGCCATGACGGATCTGCGCCAGAGCGGGATCTCCGGGGATGTTCCCTCCGCCGGGGCATTGTTGCCCGCCGTGATTGCGGTCCTGACCCTTGTCGTGACCAATTTCGCAGCGCTGCCGGCCGCCGCTCAGCAGGCCGTCCCGCCCTCCGAACCACCCCCAGTACTCCGGGCCTTGCCGGATTCCGGTGCCTCGGCCGATCAGACCCGCCCTGATCAAAGTCGCTCCGATCAAGTTGATCCGATGGCGCCGAACCGGCCGGGCTTCATCGACGAGGTTGGCAAATGGCTTCACGCGCCGTCGTGGGGACTGCCCTCGGTCAAATCGCCGCAGCAGACGCTCGAGGAATGGAATAAGAGCACCCGCGAGGCGACCGACAATCTGACGCGAATGTCGCGGCAGCAGGTGGTGAGCGGCCGCGTCAAATGTCCGGTCGCGATCAACGGTGCGCCGGACTGCAAGATCGCGGCGACGAAGATGTGCACTGACAAGGGCTTCAAGGACGGGCAGAGCCTCGATTCCGATTCCGCCGAAAACTGCCCGGCGGCTGTGCTGCTGTCAGGCGACAAGCCCAAGCAGCGGCAGGCCTGTATTCTGGAAAATTTCGTCATACGGGCGCTCTGTCAATAAGGCGCGCTTCGAGCGCCTTCCCCCGGATTGCTTTTCCTGTCCTCCTTCTGGCATCGTGCCGCACCACGAGTAGGCCGCCGGCGCGGCATGGCAGCGCATCGGCGCAAGGTCGCGAATTTGGCGCCTGCTACGCTGCGATCGGAACTTCAGGGGAAGGAATTTCTGCACAATGACCATGCCCGCGCTCTTCAAGGGTCGTCTGACGCTGCCGGTGATCGGATCGCCGCTTTTCATCATCTCCAATCCGGATCTGGTCATCGCCCAGTGCAAGGCCGGCGTGGTCGGCTCGTTTCCGGCGTTGAACGCCCGTCCGGCGGCGCTGCTCGACGAGTGGCTGGCGCGCATCATCGAGGAACTCGCCGCGTACGACCGCGCGCATCCCGAGCGGCCGTCGGCGCCTTTCGCGGTCAACCAGATCGTCCACAAGTCGAACAACCGGCTCGATGAGGACATGGCGCTCTGCGAGAAATACAAAGTGCCCATGATCATCACCTCGCTCGGCGCGCGCGAGGAGCTCAACCAGGCCGTGCATGGCTGGGGCGGCATTACCTTCCACGACGTGATCAACCAGACCTTCGCCCACAAGGCGGTCGAGAAGGGGGCCGACGGTCTGGTGCTGGTTGCCGCGGGCGCCGGCGGTCATGCCGGGCAGCTTTCGCCCTTCGCCTTCGTGGCCGAGACCCGGAAGTGGTTCAACGGCCCGCTCGCGCTGTCGGGAGCGATCGGCAACGGTCGCGCCATCCGCGCCGCCCGGGTCCTCGGTGCCGACTTCGCCTACATTGGTTCTGCCTTCATCGCGACCAGAGAGGCCAATGCGGTCGATGACTACAAGCAGATGATCACCTCCTCGAGCGCCTCCGACATCATCTATTCCAATCTCTTCACCGGCGTGCACGGCAATTACCTCAAGCCCTCCATCGTCGCCGCCGGCCTCGATCCCGACAACCTGCCGGTGTCCGATCCTTCCGCGATGAATTTCGGCACCGATGCCAGCGGCGAGCGCGCCAAGCCCAAGGCCTGGAAGGAGATCTGGGGCAGCGGCCAGGGCATCGGCAGCATCGATGACGTGGTGCCCGCGGCCGAGCTGATCGCCCGCTTCAGGAAGGAATATGCCGAGGCGATCGACCCGCCGTTGTGACGCTAGTGTGGCGTCTCGCAATTGCCTATGCCCTTCGCGGCAAGCCCCAGTAGGCAATTGCGAGACATAAGCCACACTAGCTTTTTGATTTTGCTAGTGTCCCGATGTCTCCGAATTACCGTGCGAAGGTGAGGCAAATGAAGCGGTAATTCGGAGACAGGACACTAGTGTCCCCTTGTTTCCAACGTTCGTATGAGCGCCTGCTGCAATGGGATACGAACGTTGGAAACGCCACACTAGCGCCGTGTCTCGCGGCAGCTCGCCAGTTCGGCCTCTTCCTTCGAGCAGAACCAGCGATCGCCGTTTTCCGGGGCCATGGAGATGCGCGCGTACCAGCGGCCGCCGGGCAGGTGATAGATGCAGGTGCCCGAGCGGTTGACGTGGCCCTTGATGGCGCAATCGGGCGACGGCGGTCTGGAATCCGAGCGGCCGCGCATCAGTGTGACCCGGCTCGCCGGGGTCACGTCGACGCTGCCCAGCACCGGGGCCTGCTTGTTGCGTCGTCGCCATTCGGGCGGGGCGATGAAGGCGCCGGCCCACAGCCCGGCCTTCTCCGTCTTGGCGGCGGCCTCATCCGCCGCGTAATCATGCGCCACCCGGGTCACCGCCACCGCCCAGCCGGACCGCACCAGCCACTTGCCGATATCCTCGCCGTCCACGGTGCATTTCGCCACGGTGCGGCCGTAGCTGTCGGCGCGCAGCGTCTGGCAGCTCCACGGCTTCTTGTCGACATGGCTGGTAAGCTCGTCGCGGGCCGAGAGCCCGCAGGTCCAGCGCGCCCCGGCGGCGTCGAGACACAATTGTTCGGGCGAAGGCGCGGCGACGGCCGCCAGGCGGATATGCGTCTTGCCGATCACGACCGACTCGCCGCTGACGATGTGGGGGATGCCGCTGATCTCGGCGGCGCCGGCCGAGCCGGTCGAAAGACCCGCCAGAACCACGGCCGTCGCGGCGGCGGTCCGTTGCAGCATCGAACTGATCGCCATCTTGGTTCCCGTCGTTGAAAACGCTTGCGCCCTGCCGAGCCGGGGGCTCGAAAGCCGATGCCCGTGTCTCCGGCGGCATGAAATCACCCCTGCAACATGCATTGCAGGGGTGGGGTGGCCGGCGAGTCAAGAGCGGGCGATTCAACAATCGGTGTAGTCGGCCGGCCGGGCGGGCCGTAGCATGCGCATGCGCCGTTAAAGCGAGGCGACCATCTTCTCCATGCCGATGACGCGGGCGAGGCTGATGATCTCGGCTTTCTGGTCGGACCGCATCTGCATCAGGAATGGCAGCGCCGCGGTCTTGAGCCGCTCGACTTCCGGCGTCGTGGTGTCGACCGGCACGGTGGCGCCACGGGCCTTGCGATTGGCCTCGTAGATCTGGTGCAGCACCCCGCGCAGCGCCGCCTCGATCTCCGGCCAGAGCTGCTGCTGGCTCGGGGAGAGCCGCAGCCGCTGCTTCAGCGCGGCGATCTGGTTGTCGTTGAGGAGCACATTGGTCGGCTTCGGCCTGGTCGCTTTGGTCGTGGCGGCGACCGTCCTCCCGGTATTCTGTTGTTCGATGGTTCGCTTGTCTGCGGGCTGCGTCTCGGCGCTCTGCGGTTTGATGCTCTCGTCGGGCGCCGTCTGCAGAGCGGCATAGGCCCGCGCCGTGGTTTCGGCGAGGTTCGGCAAGCCCTGGGCCGCGGCTGCCGTGACAACCGGATCTCTCGGCGCCAGTGCCACGAGCTCCACCGGCAGGCGGTCGCCCTTGCTTTCGGCATTGGCGGCAGGGAATTCCGGAGGGGGCATATCCGCCAGGCGGCGCAGGTCGGAAGCCTGAGGCGGCTGATGGGTGGCGAGGGTATTGGCGAAGGCGATTGCCCCGGCGCCGATGCCGACGCCGGCGCCGGCAAGGGCCAGAAATCCGAAAACAGCTCTCAGGCTCACCCCAAACTCCGTCCGACCGACGAACCGTTCACCCTTCGGCGCGTGTGTCTGCCCGAAACGAGGCGAAGGCACACCGGCGCTCTTGGTCGCAAACACCCGTTACGAGCGCCTTAACCACGACGGATTGCTAAACTTACAATCGGGAGAAGTTGGGGCGGAGCGGTGCCGGGGCCAAGGCTCCGCAGGGTTCCAACGAAGACCGGCGCCCGCCGGCGCCGTCTTGATCCGGCGCGGCCGCCTTCCGGGCGGGTCTCGATACCGCCGAGCGCGATCTCGTCGACGCCCTGATCGTCGCAGCAATGTTTCACATCCGGCGTCATGACGTCGCGATCCGCGGCTCAGGCGAGAGCTTCGTGGCTGTCGGCCGGAACCTGGCCGCGATCGTTCAGGCCGTAGTCCCGCAGCACTGCCGCGACCCGCAGGCGATAGTCGCGGAAGATCCCGGCGCGGCCGGCGGCCTGGCTGCGGCGATGATCGATCTCATTGCGCCAGCGCGCGACAGCGTCCTCGTCCCGCCAGAACGAAAGCGAGACGAGCTTGCCCGGCTCGGTCAGGCTCTCGTAGCGTTCCACCGAAATGAAACCATCGATCCGGCTCAGTTCCTCGCGCAGCCGGGCGGCATGGGCGAGGTAGTCCTCACGACGGCCGTCGGCGGGCCAGACTTCGAAGATCACGGCGATCATGGCTGCCTCACTTTCTGCCCAGAAATGCGTTGGCGGCGCCATAGAGCGCCGCGCGTGCCTGCTCCAGATGCATCAGGTGCGTTCCTTGCGGGATCTTGACGTCGATGCTGTCCGGTCCCGAACCGAGACTGGCGCGCAGGGACGCGGCGTCCGCATCAGTGCACAGACTGTCCCATTCGCCGCGCACGATCGCAATCGGCACGGTCACCGCCGCCGGATTGTAGCCGAGCTTGCCCGACCAGGCCGCCATGATGTCGGCCGCGGGGCCGGTCGGCGTCTTCACCGCGGGCGGTGATCGGGTGAGGCCGTCCTCGTCGCTGGCGAGATAGGTCGCGTTCCAGGATGGCAAGTCAGCCTCGGCCAGCACGCCGGGATGGCCGGGCGGCACGTCCTCGACGAAGCGACGATACTGCTCCTCGAGGGTGATCAGACGCCAAGGCCCGATCGAGGGAACATCGGACAGCGTATGGCGGCGCGCGATCGGTCCGAAGAACACCGCGCGCTCGACCAGCTCCGGATGACGGGTCAGGAACAGGCCGGTGGCGATGGTGCCCCAGGAATGGGCGATGACCGACAGCCGCGATGCGCCCGTTTCGGCCAGGATGAAGCGCGCCGCCCGTTCGATCTGGTCCGCGGCCACGGGCGCCCGGCCGAGCGGCGCGCCAGGCGCAGGTGCGTCGCCTGTCATCTCCGGATAGCGCTCGGAATCGCCATAGCCGGCGAAATCGAGTCCCCAGGCCGAGAAGCCGGCCTCGTTGAGCGCGTCGGCCCAGGAGCGGCCCTCGAAGCGGAACATGATCGAACTGGCGGAGGGAAAGGTGGCGCCGTGGACATAGAGCACCGGACGGCGCCGGTCGGCGTGGCCCAGCGTTTGTTCCCGCAGGGCGAGGCGCGGCCGCCAGCCCGCGTCGGACGAGGCCGGCGATCCCGGCAAAGTGTGGGTGATGGTCTGGGCGTGGAGCATCGGCAATCCTGTGGCGACAACGGCGAGGAGCGTGGCAATCAGGCGCGTCACGTCGGGCTTCCTTCGACTGAAGGCCGACGCCATAGCCGCCGAGACCGATGCGACGCTTCGGCCGTTGCCGAAGCGTCGACCGGATTGCTGTGCTAAAATGAATCCATGCGGGAAGGACCAGACATCGCGGGCGTGGCGGCGCTGCTCGGCGATCCGGCGCGTGCCAGCATCCTCGGCGCGCTGATGGCGGGCCAGGCTCTCACTGCGGGCGAGCTCGCCACGACCGCCGGCGTGATGCCGCAGACCGCCAGCGGTCACCTGGCGCAATTGCGCGAGGCGGGGCTGATCGCGGTCGAGCAGCAGGGGCGCCATCGCTACTACCGGCTGGCGGGGGCCGACGTCGCCGCGGCGATCGAGGCGCTGATGGATCTCGCCGCCCAGGCCGGACGGCGGCGAACCCGGCCCGGGCCGCGGGACCCGCAATTGCGCGCGGCGCGGGTCTGTTACGATCATCTCGCCGGCGCCAAGGGTGTCGATCTGTTCGCCCGTCTTTGCCGCAACGGCCTCGTCGCCCTCGATGGCGGCGCGATCGATATCACTGCTGCCGGCGCGGTGCGCTTCGAGCGATTCGGCGTCGACGTCGCCGGTCTGCGTCGCGCCCGCCGTCCGCTCTGTCGTACCTGTCTCGACTGGAGCGAACGCCGGCCGCATCTCGCCGGCGCGCTCGGCGCGGCGCTGCTGTCGCGCCTCTATGCGCTCGGCTGGGCGCGGCGCATCGACCAGACCCGCGTCATCGCCTTCTCGCCGCGCGGCGAGGCGGAGTTCGCCAGGCTGTTCGGCTGAACCTCGTCTGCAGGCATTGACTTAAATCCCGGCGCATTCACGAGGGGCGGCAGGTCCATCGCTTGACCTCGATCAATCAGGCCCGCGTTGTCGTCCTGCTATTGTTCGCGCGGCCGTTGAAGACATCAGGGGTTCCGCAATGAAACCGCATCGTTCTCCGTTCGCCAAAACCGCTCTGTTGCTGCTCGTTGCCGGTGCGGCGACCGTGGCGCAGCCGGCGGCGTATGGCTGCACGCGGCTGGTCTATCTCGGTGCTCAGAACAACGTCGTCACCGCGCGGTCGATGGACTGGAATAGCGACATCGCCACCAATCTGTGGATCTTTCCGCGCGGCATGTCGCGGAACGGCGAGGCCGGCGCCAATTCGATCCGCTGGACCTCGAAATACGGCAGCGTGATCGCGTCGGCTTACGACATCTCGACGTCGGATGGCATGAACGAGGCCGGCCTGGTCGCCAATATCCTGTGGCTGACGGAATCGGAATATCCGAAATTCGACGGCTCGAAGCCGGGCCTGTCGATCGCCGCCTGGGCGCAATATGTCCTCGACAACTTCGCCACCGTCGACGAGGCGGTCGCGGCGCTGGCGCGCGAGCCCTTCACCGTCGTCACCGCCAAGGTGCCCGGTCAGCAGCTGCTCGCGACGCTGCATCTGTCGCTCTCGGACGCCAGCGGCGACAGCGCCATCATCGAGTATATCGGCGGCAAGCAGATCATCCATCACGACCGCAAGTACCAGGTGATGACCAATTCGCCGACCTTCGACCAGCAGCTCGCGCTCGATGCCTATTGGCAGGAGATCGGCGGCACGGTGATGCTGCCGGGCACCAACCGCGCCGCGGATCGCTTCGCGCGGGCCTCCTTCTACGTCAACGCCATCCCCAAGGCGGAAGATCCCGACCGCGCGCTGGCGAGCGTGTTCGGCGTCATCCGCAACGTCTCGGTGCCCTACGGCATCTCGACGCCGGACCAGCCCAATATCTCGTCGACCCGCTGGCGCAGCGTCGTCGACCACAAGCGCAAGCTCTATTTCTTCGAATCGGCGCTGACGCCGAACACCTTCTGGGTCGATCTGGCGGCGATCGATTTCTCCGCCGAGAAGGGCAAGGTGAAAAAGCTCGATCTCGGTCCCGATCAGAGCCGGACCTATTCCGGCGACACCACCGGGGACTTCCGCGAGGCGGCGCCATTCAAATTCGAGGGGCTGCCGTAGCGCGATCGGCACCCCTGCAGGCGCGGCCGTCAACCGGCTTGGACGGAATGTCCAATCCCGGCATTGGGCTCGAGCCGCTATCTGCCCCTCACGAATTATTTCTCTGGGAGGGGCGGGGTGATGGCGCGCGCGAGGAAATGGCTGCAAGGCGTCTCGGACTGGCTTGAGGCAGGAGCTCACCGGGCCACCATCGTGAATGTGGTCATGCTGTCGGCCATTCTCGCGATCGCCGACAGCGCAGCCCTCTACATGATGGTCGGCGGTGGGATCGTCCTGCTCGCGGGAGGCCGCTTTTTCCTGGGTGCGGTGGGCCGAACCTATGCCTGCCGCCGTGCGATGAATCCCTATCAGCTCGCGCTCATCTGGATTCCGGGAGGGCTTGCGGTCTGTCTTGCCGTCGCCGCGCTCGGCCTCGTCACGGCCGATTCGGCGCCCCGGCTCGCCTATGGCCTCGGTGCGCTTCTGTTCGCCGTCGAGAATGCGATGCTGACCCTGGCGGGGGCGGAACTGTCCGCCGAGCCCGCCCCCGGCACCGCCGTCGGGGAGGCCGCCTGATGGATTTCCCGGTCTTCCATCTCGATCTCGTCGGCAATCGCTGGCTGGTTGCGACGATCGCGATCCTGCATGTCCTCGTCAATCACGGCCTCGCCGTCGGCATGATGCCGCTCGTCGCGGCCATGGAATGGTACGGGCACAAGAAGCACGACCCGCGCTGGGACGCCCTGGCCTACCGGATCCTGTTCTTCTGCTTCCTCATCACGACGACCGTCGGGGCGCTGACCGGCGTCGGCATCTGGCTGTCGGTCTCGCTGGTCAATCCCTATTCGATCGCCAGCCTCATCCGGGTCTTCTTCTGGGCGTGGTTCACCGAATGGCTCGTCTTCATCACCGAAGTCTGCCTGATCCTCGCCTATACACTGACCTGGAAGAAGTGGAGCGCCGGCGGCGCGCGGACGAAGGTGAGGCATATCCGACTCGGCTTCGCGCTGGCGCTCTTCTCCTGGGTGACGATGGCGATCATCGTCGCGATCCTCGGCTTCATGATGGATCCCGGAAACTGGCTGACCGATCATGCCTTCTGGACCGGAGTGCTCAACCCCCTTTACCTGCCCCAGCTCGCCTTCCGCACGCCACTCGCCGCGGCCATGGCCGGTGTCGTCGCCATGTTCCTCATCCTCTTCTTTACGAGGAAGACGGATGGCTTCCGGCACGAAGCGCTTCGTGCGGTGGGGCTGTGGACCCTCGCCTTCGCGCCGTTCGTGCTGGTCGCGGGCTGGTGGTACTATACGTCCGTGCCGGTCGTGATGCTCAACAATCTCGGCGTCTCCCTGGCGACGCTCCAGTTCAGCGACTGGCAGGATACCTTTCTCAAGGCCGCCGTGGTCACGGTCGTGACGATCCTGATCGTCGTGCAGTTCGCGATTGCGCGACCGAACCTGCTTCCCCGTATCGCCCTCGTCGTCCCCTTCGCCGCCATCCTGTGGATGACCGGCCATTTCGAGCGGGTGCGCGAATTCATCCGTAAACCCTACGTCATCGGCAGGTACATGTATGCCAACGGCATCCGCGTGAGTGATTACGCGCTGCTGCAGCGGGACGGCATTCTCGCTTACGCGGCCTATTCGAACCCGCTGACCGAGGCGGAGACGGTCGGGCTGCCGGAGGGACTGTCGAACGAGGAGCGGGCGGCGCGTCTCGATCGCATTCAAAAGGGCAAGGATGTCTTCATGGACGCCTGCTCGCGCTGCCACACCGGGCATGGCGTCAACAGCATCACCAGCCACCTGCAGCGGATGTTCGGCGATCAGCCCTGGACCCCTGAACTGACGGCCGGCTACATCGAGGGAATGCACGATGCGCAGCCCTACATGCCGCCGTTCCCCGGCAACAAGAACGAGTTGCAATTGCTCGGCGCCTATCTCGAGCACCTCCAGCACAACAAGGCGCCGGTCCCGGGCGCGCAGACCGCGGGCATCCTCGTCAATGGCGATGCCGCGCCACGCGTCGCCGCCTCCGGCAACCGGGAAGAGGCCGCCGCGCGATGAACCAGATCCCCGTTCCCCGAGACATTCCGCTTCCCCTGCCGGCGCCGGAACCGGTGCTGGTCGCCGTGCTGGTCGTCTTCTTCCTCATGCACATCGTCTTCGTGAATTTCATGGTCGGCGGCGCCCTGCTGACGCTCTATTACGAACTGCGCGGCCTCAAGGAGAAACGCAACGACGATCTCGCCTATGAGATCGCGTCGACGATCACGGCCAATAAATCCATTGCCGTCGTCCTCGGCATCGGCCCGCTGCTCGCGATCAATACCATCTACACGGTCTACTTCTACACGGCGAATGCGCTGACCGGGGTCTTCTGGATCAGCATCATTCCGCTGGTCGTGCTCGCCTTCGTGCTGACTTACATCCACAAATATCTCTGGCACCGGATGGCGCGGGCGAAGGGGCTCCACATCGGCATCGCCGTCGTCGTCTGTCTGCTCTTTCTGTTCATCCCGCTGATCTTCCTGGCCAACATCAACCTGATGCTGTTCCCGGAGGCGTGGGGAACGGTGAGGGGCTTCTTCGCCGCGCTTGCGCTCCCGAACGTCTTCCCGCGCTACATCCACTTCGTTCTGGCCTGCCCGGCGATGACCGGCCTGTTCCTGGTCTGGCTGTTCCGCAGGCGGAGCGCGGAAGAGATCGCCGCGACCGGGTTCGAGCGTGCCGAACTGATCCGGAAGGGTTACCGCTGGGCGCTGTGGCCGACCATGGCCCAGTTCGTCGTCGGCCCGGCGGCCGTGCTCACGCTGCCGCACACGCAGGTGGCCATTCATTCCGTCTGGGCGGTCTTCGCCGCGGCAACGCTGATTTCGCTCTGGATGGTGCATCTGATGTTCGTCGAGACGCGGCGGCCCGCGGCAACCATCGGCAGGAGCTTCGCCCCGATCTGCGCGCTGATGCTCGTCGTCGTCGCGCTGATGGGGGTCGGGCGGCATCTCTATCGCGAAGCTGCCGTGGCTCCGCATCGTGAGCTGGTTCGCGCCAAGACCCAGGACTACATGCGGAAGGTCGACGAAGCCAACCGCGAAGCGGCGGCCGGAGGAGGCAAGGCGCGATGATCCCCGGATCGTTGGACACCGGCGAGCCTCTGGACATCGCGGGCCTCTTTCGTCATTTCAGGCTTCGGATGCGGCGCCATCTATGGTCCCGGATCGCCGTTCTGGTGTTCGGCGGGAGGGCGCGGCATCGCTAGTGTCCCGTCTCAGAATTACCGCTTCGTTTGCCTCGCGCTCGCACGGTAATTCGGAGACATAGGGACACTAGACAGGCCGCCTCGCCGCGCCGTGCGATGCGGGGAGGAAGGAAGAAGCGGGGACGGGTGCGAGATACGACCAACAAGACCAATCTCCGGCTGCTCATTCAGTTGCGCTGGCTGGCGGTGGGAGGCCAGGTGGCGACGATCCTGTTCGTCCACTATCGGCTCGGCATCGACCTGCCGCTGGCGCAGATGGTTGCCGTCGTCGCCTTCCTCGTCGGGCTGAACGCCGTCAGTCTTCTGCGTCATCGCAAGCAGGATGCCGTCACCAATTCGGAGCTCTTCCTCGAGCTGCTGCTCGATGTCGCGGCTCTCACCGTCCAGTTCTATCTCAGCGGCGGAGCGTCGAACCCGTTCATTTCCCTCTACCTCCTCCAGGTCATTCTCGGCGCGGTGCTTCTCGACGTCTGGTCGGCCTGGGCCCTCGTCATGATCACGAGCGGCTGCTTCGTCTGGTTGACGACGAGCTACCGCGAGATCGCCATTCCGCATGCGCATCGAGGCGACCTGTTCAACCTGCATATCCAGGGAATGCTGATCTGTTTCGTGCTGGCCGCGGGTCTGCTGGTGTTCTTCGTCACGCGAATCCAGCGCAATCTGCGGGCCCGTGACGCGCATCTGGCGGAGCTGCGCCAGCAGGCGGCCGAGGAGGATCACATCGTTCGCATGGGGTTGCTGGCGTCCGGCGCCGCCCACGAGCTCGGCACGCCGCTTGCGACCCTCTCGGTCATCGTCAACGACTGGCAGCGGATGCCGTCCTTCACGGCCGATCCGGAAATCGCCCAGGACATGGCGGAGCTGCAGAGCCAGCTGGAGCGATGCAAGGCGATCGTCTCCGGCATTCTGATGTCGTCGGGCGAGGCGCGGGGCGAAGGCACGGTCAGGACGAGCGTCAGGACGTTTCTCGACGAACTGGTCGGCGATTGGCGCGCCAGCCGCTCGCCGTCGGGATTGGACTACAAGAACCTGTTCGCTCCCGACGAGACGATCGTCTCGGACGCGGCCCTGAAGCAGGTCATCGTCAACGTTTTCGACAACGCTCTGGAGGCGTCGCCGAACTGGGTTGGAATCGCCGTCGGTCGGCAGGTCGACAAGCTCGTCATCGTCGTCAGCGATACCGGCCCCGGCTTCACGGAGGACATGCTCGCCGGGTTCGGCCGGCCCTATCGTTCGAGCAAGGGGCGTCCCGGCGGCGGCCTCGGCCTCTTTCTCGTCGTCAACGTCGTCCGCAAGCTCGGGGGGACGGTCAGGGCCGACAACGGCGCCGCCGGCGGCGCCTGGGTGACGCTGACCCTGCCGCTTGCGGCGTTGTCGCTCGGGGGAGACCATGAAGGTTAGGAGGTCGATCCTGATCGTCGAGGATGACGCATCCTTCGCGCGCGCGCTGCGCCGCTCGTTCGAGCGTCGGAATTATGAGGTCCATCTCTGCGACGGTCTTGATGGCGTCAGGACCCTGCTAAAGACCGTGTCGCCGGAATATGCCGTGGTCGATCTGAAGCTCGCAACCGGCTCCGGGCTTGAATGCGTCAAGACGCTCCACGGCCACGACCGCCGGACGAGGATCGTGGTTCTCACCGGCTTCGCCAGCATCGCCACCGCGGTGGAGGCGATCAAGCTGGGGGCCTGTCACTACCTTCCGAAGCCCTCCAACACCGACGATATCGAGGCGGCCTTCGGCAAGGCGGAAGGCGATGCGTCGGTCCCGGTGACCGCCCGCGCCACCTCGATCAAGAATCTCGAATGGGAGCGGATTCACGAAACGCTGGTGGAGACGCAGTTCAACATCTCCGAGACCGCGCGGCGTCTCGGCATGCACCGCCGAACGCTCGCCCGCAAGCTCGAGAAGCGGCGGGTGACGTGAGCGCCGTCGTCGGTGCGTTGTGTGGGAGCGGGAGTAATGGTGCCCTGGCAGGGATCGAACTGCTACGAAAAATGCCGTAAAATAGGGCTTTTTACGAACCACTCCGGGCGCGTACTCTCAGTGTTACTCGCGCAATTTTGGTCTCAAGTCCGGGCTGGTTCGGTTCAAATTCTATCCGCGATCGCCCGGATTCGCTGATGGCCTGCAGGAACTCAAGGGATGTCTTCCTCGTTGCGGATCGGCGCCATCACGGAGGGCCTTCGTTGTCGCCGTGTCCAAGCCGACCTAGATTTCGATGACCCGGCGCAAGGCGTCAAGCTGTGTGCGGTAACGGCGCACAACGCGATCGAAGAGGTCGGGCACGCTTCGCCCGTGACCGAAACTACCAGCACATATTTCAGCTTCGGCGACCGCGTGTCGTTGTGCCGCTCGAAACGCACATTGTAGTGGATGTCGAAGATTGGCGCGTTGAGCGAACGCGCGCGAGGCGCGAAAAAGAAATCGTCGTTGATCTGGCGTGACACGGCGCTGGCCCTCGCGCTTTTCTATTTCTCGCCCGGTTGGGCGGGTCCGAGGGCCTGTCGAAGCCGGGAGCGCTCGGCAGTCAGCGGCGACTCACCATGAATGAGCGGAAGTGGACGACATTCGCCGGCGCCGGTTTGCCGTCCTTAATCCAGTGTTTCGCAGCCATCCGGACGTATACCTCGGAATTCATCGAAGCATTGACGAGGCAGCCGCACCCCATCCAGTCGGGGTTGTTCTCATCGCAATAGAAGGATGCCCAGGCGACCCCGCGCCGCACCAACCGGAGAATGCCCTTTCGAGCATCGGGGTTACCGACATCGCGCCCATAGAAATTGTACACGTTCTGGCGGCCTTCTGTCAGGATCGTGCTCCCTCGACTGCAGATCGCGCGGAAGCCGTCGTCTTCGTCTCGCTCGGTGCCCACGTATGGCGAGCCGCCGTGCACGTCGAAGGCCGGATGATCCGGTTGCCGGCCCTCTCCTGGCTTGTTTTGAAAGGCCCCTGGATTAACATTGATGGCACAGAGTTCCAGCGTCGTTCCCTGGGCCGGTTTGCTGACGTCGAACTCGACTTGCACTTCGAAATCGCCACGCACCGGCCACGCCAACACGAGGCCGGCCCCCGAATAGCTGCCCCCCTGACACACCTCCACGCGAAATCCGTCCAGCGTGCAACTCCATGTCGTGTCTGGGTTCGACCGCGAGTATCCTGCCACCCAGTGCTGCCTGTCGAGGCAGCCTTCGCGGAGCGAATCGGCAAAAAGCTCCCCCCGCAGTGGCGGGCATACCGCCGTGTTCATTAGATCCGAGCATCCTATGCCCCACACTGAGGGAAGCGTCTGCAATCTTGCGAGGGTTGCGGAAGTCGTGCGCTGGTCCCGCCCCGGCACCACCACGAGATCGCCTGCCCCAGGGAACGAGGTATTCCCAACTGGCGCCGAAGGAGCCCCGCGGATTGCGGCCAACGCTTCGTCGTACGAGACCAATACCGGCATCCCCCCTGCTAGGGCTCGGTCACGGACGTCCGGCAGATTGCCGCCCGACGGACATATGAGGACCGGAGTGGCATGCGGGCAACGGGTACGCACCTCCGCCACCCCTGCCTCGTCAGTCGCCACCCCAAAATTGGGCGCGAGGTCGAACTGATCCGTCAGCTTGGCCAGCCGATCGAGCGCAGTCTGCCTGGCGTTTCCGGGCGCGATGTCCAGCCGCGCGATCACGGGCATTACTCCCTCGAGCTGCAACAACACCTCGAAAACAGTTGCCAGCGAGGTTACTGGCTGGCGACCGTGCCGAATCCAGGGGGTGTCCTGGCCGGCGACCACCGACTCCCCCTGTTCAAACCGGCCCTGAAAGCCGAGCCCCGCGTCCAAGGCCTTGATCTCTTCCAAGCTCAGGTCTCCCAAGGCTTGGTGCACTCCCATTCGCTGGAGGGCACGCGCTCCGCCGGCTACGAGTTCGCCGTCCTTGGTTATCCCGAGGTCCAAGAGCAGGAGATCGGCCCCCAGCGTGTAAGCCGCAAGAAACCCATCAAGGATGCCTTCGGGCACGCGGTCTGGCAGGCCGTTGCATGCCACGCGCTTGGGTAGTCTGATCGGCTGCATAGGTTTTGCCCTGCTGTTTGTCAGTCGCACCGGCGCCAAGTGGTGGCGCGGAAGTGTTGGTATGTGCTGCGGTTAGCGAACAGAGGATCGCGCTGTTCCGCCTTGGGGTAATGCTTGGATGCCAGTCTCACATATACCCGCTCATTCATTGAGGCGCATTCGACGAAGCCCACGCTTACCCATTGGGGATTCTGTTCATCCTGGTAATAGCCCGAGAAGAGATGGCCGCGCCGCTCCAGCATGAACCGGCCCCGCAAGCTGTCACCGTGGCCAACGTCGGGACAGTAAACGTTTCCGTACCACTCGATCAGCCCGTCGGGGCCGTCGTTATGCATGATTCGGAAGCCATCCCTTTCCTCGCGCTCCATGGACACATAGGGCGCCATCCCGTGTGTGTCGAAAATGGGGTTCTCCATGTGAGCCCGGGGATTGGGCACGTTACCTTCCTGATGGAAGCGGTCGAAGACAGTGATGTTGGTGACCGCAAGGACCATCATGTTAGCGGTCTGGGGGTTCTCAAAGGTGAAGTCCACCTGGAGCTGGAACGGATCGGGCACGGAGATCACGGAAACAACGCCCGCGCTGGCGTAGTGGCTTCCCCGCACGACGTCTACGAATAGTCCGTTGTTCTGGCGCACTGTCGCTTCGCTCGAGGTCCGGTTGTCGTACACGTTCTGGATGAGGTTCTGCAGGCCGGCCCCGAAGATGTTGTAACCGGCGCGCCGGGCGATTAGCGAACTCTGGAGCTCGTGGCCCGACGAAATGCCGGCAATCCACTTCTCGCGATCAATATGGTTTCCGACGAACTCGTCAGAAAAGACCTCGCAGCGGCCGCGAAGAGCGTCCGCCAGCGACAGGACGGAGCGCGCCGCCACAGCGCACGGGATCGCGGCGACGTCTTCGGGCGGGTTATCGCCGCACGCAATTATGACTTCGACTCCGCTACCGGTCGCCTTGACGGCGAGTTCCCGGGCAGCAGGTCCGTCACTCGCAAAGAGGTATCGGATAGCGTTGCCGCGGCACCACTCCAACAAATCCGGCGAGAGATTGTCGCCAGTCGCAACGAGTCCCGCCGGTGAACCCTGCTTGGCGAGAAGTCGAGTGGACTCCCGGTCACCGCTCACCAGTACGAATCTCGTCTCTCCGAAACGTTCCGCAATGGCTTGTACCTTTGCCACGGCCGTTTTCCAGGATGCGGCATCCGGCGCCGTCACTTCCACGAACCAGCCGGTCAGCCGACCGAGCCGCCTCCACAGCTCCTCTAGGGTTGCCATCCTAGCTTTGGGAATTACCCCGCCCTTGCGGTTGGTGGTTCCTGACCATGGGAGATCCCCGCCGGGCTTGAAGTGCGCTCCTACGGAAAGCCCCCGTAGTGTCGCCAGCGGATTCGCGTGCACTGGTCCGGATCCAGTCGTCGTGGCGGAGAGGTCTGGGTGACCGAACAGCACCGGCACCCCGTCCTGGCTCATCTGGACCTGGATCCATTGCCAGTCCGCGCCGGCCGTATAGGCGGCGACGCAAGCCTCCAGCGTGTGCTCAGGGACATGCGCGGAGTTGCCGCCCATGGCAACGATCGGAATTCTGTTCATGTTCGCCTTTCAATATAGAGTAGTGCACGCCGTCATCGCGGCATTGAATGCTGCGGTCCAATTGAAATGGTCGTGCAGATACCTTCCCCAGGACGCACGGACCGATTCGTCTTCGGAGCAGAGAACGGGCATCGAGACGCCGCGAATGAAGGCACAGTCCAGGTTTCGTGCTTGGCAGTGGCGGGCGACCGCGGCGTCGCTGGTCTCGATCAGCGAGCCGAGCTGGTCGAGTCCGCTCGCTGGTGTGGCCGTCATCACCAAAGACATGCCAAAGAGTCCCATGCTGATCCGACGTGGCGCGGTGATCACCGAAGGTGCAACGACGACCGTGGGGATCGGATCGGGGGGGCGGTACCCGTCGGCGGGAACACTTGGGAAACTCCCCGACGGCGCCAAGAGGGCTGGCCACGGCTTACGGATCATGCGGCCGGCGGCCTTCGCGAGCGCAGACTTCGGCGGCGTCCACGCGGAGCCGAACGAAAGCCCATTGTCCTCCTCTCCATCCAGTTCGCCCGTGAGCAGGAAGATCGCTTGGTTCGCGATCACCACCGATCCGGGGGAAAGGTCCTCCCGAGTCGCATGACCCGTCCCCACAGACAGCACAAGGCTGGGTTTGACCTCCTCGGAAATGCGCCCCAACAGCTTGGCCATTGGCGCAGCCGAGCCGTCCTGGAGCAACGACGCTCGCGCGTCATAGAGGAGGACAGTCCGGGTGCCGATACGCACACGCCGGAAGCGCCCGCAGCCGTCTCCATTTCTCTCCGTTAGCGGCAGTACGGGGTCCCGCTCTTCCTTCTGGAGCAAACGGCGGAGCGAGCGTTGCTGCGTCAGCATCGGCATGCCGCGGATATCCACGCTCCACTGGTGTGGCCATTCCGCCTCGTCTTGGATTCCTCCACCGAACACGTTTTGAATGGCGCGCCATGTGGTGGCGTCCCAGCTCAAGACCGCCACGTCCGCTGCCGGCAGCGGATCAAACGTGTCACGGGATTTGGTCCGGCTATTTGGATTACCGTACTTCCTCGCTAACGCCAGCGCCTTGCTCGGGGCCGGCGCAGGCAGTGACTCTGGGGCGGCATCCTCACCCCACTGGATGCTTACCGGAGGAGGAGGGGGTTGATTGTCTACCGGCTCGCGCGATGGTAGCGGCAGGGTGTCCACCTTGGCGTGGCTCCCGGCAAGCGCCGAGAGGCCCGCGCGCGTTTCGGCCGCCAAGAGCGCCCAGATTGCCACCGCACCGTTCATGCTGGTGTTTACGCCTACCTCATAATAGGTGCTGGTGGCGAATAAGGACTGAATGGGGCGAGCCATCTGGCCGTTGATTACCGGATCGGAGACGTTGCGCACGAAGCCGAACGGCACTCCGGCTTGGTCGCAGGCCAAGGCCACGGCCGCGTCTCCCATTTCCACCGCCGCCCCGTACTTATCGAGCTGATTAACGGTCGTTCCGAACTCGAAGAAGTCCGTGGTGAGGATCGGGAGCGACGAAATCCGCATCACGCAGTGGTCTCTGCTCGAGGGCGGCGCGGGCCGTGCGCCCCCAGCGGGCATCACGCCAACATACTGAGGCGTCGGCGCGGTGAGCGGGGCCTCGTAGAGCAGCGGCATATTCCCTGCTGTCTCCGCATTGACTTGATACCGGTCCGACGGTTTCCATGCCGACGTGTACAGGGTGTGGTTGAACGCAGCATCCTCGAACTCGTCCCCGAGGTGGAACGCTGCTGCATTTGACACCACCACGTCCCCAACTCGGTCGTCCGGCGACACCCCCCTGCCGTGCCCACCGACAAGATCAGTTGAGCATGCGATTCCGTGATGATCTGACGAACAAGGTTCAGCAGCGGCAACTGACGCCCGTCGGTGTTAAGGTGGAGCTGAGAGTGGAAAAGGAGAACTGTCAGTTCGCCAATCCGGGTGCGAATAAAATTGCCCAGCACACCCTCACCCCCATGCCCCTGGCCCGGGCGTTGAAGGTTCAACGAAGGGGCCCCGAGACTCGAGATATCCTCCTTCTGGATAAGCTGGTGAAGCCGCAATGTCGGCCAATAGCGGTACATGTCGCGGCAGTAATTGAACGACGCCTTTTGCGCGACCGTGCTCGCTGCTGCCTCCCTGTTGCGCGGGGCGAGGACTCGGGAAAGTCCATCCCATTCGTTCGCCGTCCAGGTAATGACCACGACGTCCGCTTCGGGCAGCGGCGCCGACAGGGGCCAGGTGATCACGGACTCCGGCATCGTTTGCGGACGAAGGGCGTTGGGAAAATCGAACTTGCGCGCGCCCGGCTTGGGATTCCCCTGCTGAATTACATCCGAAGCAGCGCGAAGAACTGAAGCGTCACCCTCCGGCGGGGAGGCTCGCTGCATGCCGGCTAGAGCTCTTCCCCATCCATAGGCATCTCGCCCGGGTACTCTGCCAATGTTTTTTGTCATTTGCTCGGCTGCTTTCTGTGAAGGGTCCACCGCATCTCATATGATGAGCGCGGTGCCGCCCAACCGCGCTTTGCGCCCCTGTACCGATCCCCGGCGCGGAATGAATTCTTTGTAGCTCGCCATTAAGTTGCATTTGTGCGCGCCAAGACCTTGATTCAAATCAAACCGGTTCTTGCAGGCCTTTGAGGTGCAACCCATCCGGTGTTCGCACACCAATAGGTTTGGGGAGTGTTCGAGGCGGAGCGGCCGAAGCCTGTTCCTGCTGCTAGCCGGCTCGACGGCTCCATCTGGTGTTGGCTTCCAGACACCTACAATGGGCGACGAGCCTTGGCGAAGGCGATTGGTGTATGGCCAGAATCGAACGGGGCGCAGCGATCGATCGTTCGAAACTGGCGGTCAGCCTCAGCCTACCCCAGCTTCCGGACAGAGTTGAAATCAATCGCGAAAACAACCCACCTTATAGGATCAATAACTTCCGGCAGGTCACCGCCGCTTTCCGGCGGGTCGGAAGGCATCAGCCTGCCACGGCGGGCAAGCCGACGACGGGATTATCGCTCAAGGGCGCGATGGTTTCCAGTGTCATGTAGCGGGCGCGCTGGACCGTCCATTCATCGTTCCGCTCGAGCAGGATCGCGCCGACTAGGCGAACGATGGCGTCTTCGTTGGGGAAGATGCCGACGACCTCGGTCCGCCGCTTGATCTCGCCGTTGAGGCGTTCGATCGGGTTGGTCGAGTGCAGCTTGGCGTGGTGAGGAGCCGGGAAGCTCATGTAGGCCAGCACATTGGTCTCGGCCTCGTCGAGGAAGCCTGCAAGCTTGGGCAACTTGGGGCGGAGCTGGTCGGCTACCTTCCGCCACTGCGCTCGTGCAGCCTCGGCATCGTCCTGGGCAAACGCGGTGGCGATGAAGGCGGAGACGACGCGGCGGCCGCTCTTGCCGGCGTGCGCCAGGACGTTGCGCATGAAGTGCACCCGGCAGCGCTGCCAGGAGGCGTTGAGCACTTTGGCGACGGTCGCCTTGATGCCCTCGTGGGCATCCGAGATTACCAGCTTGACGCCGCGAAGCCCGCGGCGAGCGAGCTTGCGCAGGAACGCGGTCCAGAACGTCTCGGCCTCCGAGGGACCGATGTCCATGCCGAGCACTTCACGCCGGCCGTCGCTGTTGACGCCGACCGCGATGATCACCGCGACCGAGACGATCCGGCCATTCTGGCGCACCTTCACGTAGGTGGCGTCGATCCACAGATACGGCCAGTCGCCCTCGATCGGGCGGCCGAGGAACGCCTTCACCTTGTCGTCGATCTCGCCACACAGCCGGCTCACCTGGCTCTTGGAGATGCCGGTCATGCCCATCGCCTGCACCAGATCGTCCACCGAACGGGTCGAGACGCCCTGCACGTAGGCCTCCTGCACCACGGCGGTGAGCGCCTTCTCGGCCATGCGGCGCGGCTCGAGGAAGCCAGGGAAGTAGGAGCCCTTGCGTAGCTTGGGGATGCGCAATTCGACCGCGCCGGCGCGGGTCTCCCAGGTGCGGTCACGGTAGCCGTTGCGCTGGGCAAGGCGCTCGGCGTTCTTCTCGCCGTAGGCCGCTCCGGTCAGCCCGGCGACCTCCAGCTCCATCAATCGCTGGGCGGCAAAGCCGATCATCTCGCGCAGCAGGTCGGCATCGGGGGCCTTCTCCACGAGCGCGCGAAGGTTCATCATCTCGTCGGTCATCGGTGGTTCCTCGAATCAGGTTGGTGTCAGCAACCCGACCCTACCGGCGAATCGCCGGTGACCACCGCAAGGCCGTCCGCCCGCTACGGCGCTATTTGAGGGCGCGCAGGCGGACGGCTTTGCTCTACCGAGCTACACCACCACCGGGGACACGACCGTTCGGATCCGATTCGAGTTCAGCTGCAATGCCAGAAACTATCCCGGTCAATTCCGCGTGATTCGCCGCATGGCGATTGCCCGCGGGCTGATGCCGGACGCGAAGTCGCGAAATATGCGCCGGATACCGTCGGTCTGAGCGGGGTCGATCTCCCGGTCGCCTCGGAAACGATCGCCTCGTTCATCCAGCTTCTTGATGACGCAGTAGCCGTAAGACAGCCGCCGCCGGACTTGCCGCCTCCACCCTGCCGCGCAGACCTCGATGCGTCTTCGCAGCCAGATCCTTCAGGAAGAGAGTATTCATCGTCCCCTTCAGGCCGACGTGCAACTCGGTGATCTCGTCGAAATCTCTGGCTTTGAAATCTCCGCTGGTTACATCTCGTGCGAACGGGGCTTCGTGGCGAAGTTCAAGGATCGGCCGCAATGCTCGCCGAGCTTCGTCTCGTTCCTGATCGCAAATTTCACGGTCGAAGACTTCTTCGGTCGCATCGATGCCGGCGAGACGGTCGACGCGATCGCGGAATCGAAGGGATATCTGCGCGCGCGCGTCTGAAGGCAGTCGGCCGGCGCCGACCTACCGAACACGCCGGCGCGGCCCGACGAGGATCGTCGTTCGCGGGCGTCGTCGCGACGGTCGCATTGTGACGTCATGTGGCCGCCTTCGCAAAATCGAGCTTTCGGTGCGCGAGCCGGTCAGACCCCGACATACGAGTTCGTTCGATCGGCGTTCACGGTCGGACATCATAGCGCCGCGCTTTACAGCCGCCAGCCCGTCGGACTAACTTGGAGTTGCATTGCGCTTGACCTCTGCTGGTATGATACGCTCCCGCAACTCAATTGGTCTGTCGCTATGCTCCAGTCGTTGGGTTAAGCAAGTTCTAGTTCTCAATCGGACGTCGGAGAACCAATTGTTCTTGTTCCGCCACCTCGCTGCAAGCAAGACGCCATGATCGAGGATATTGTCCAAGACGACGGGCTTGGGACTTTCGCCGGGTATAGACGCCTGGTCGGAGACTTGCTGGAGGCGACGGCCATCTCATGAAGGGACGAAGCGGAATCAAAAAGGCTGATGCGGAAAAAGCTATCCGCGCTCTGGTCACGCAATGGGTGAACGAAACCGGTTTCGATCATCGTACGGGTGAAATGCCGAGCTTCTCGGCGTTCAAATCGTGGCTCCGCGCGAACAGATATGACGGCTATCTGAACTTCCGGTCTGCGATGGGTCCGGACGCAGACGCCGAATTTTGGTTTGACCAAGAACTCAAGCAGACATGGAGAAATTGAGATGACGGGTCTTTTTGCGGAAGATCCCTGTACTGTCGTGGCGCCAGACGGCAGTCTGAGAGTTACGCGAAAGGCCCTTTTTGCCGGCCGTGATCTGATCGTTGTCGCCGCCACCCCGGATGCCATGATCTTGCCCGGTGACGAAATCCGTCGCGAATTGCCGAACGGTACCGAAGAAGTTTTCGAGGTGATCGATCCTGTCTTTTACAAGACCGGTTTGACCGGGAAGGGTCCGCACTATCAGGTCAAGGTGAGACGGAAGGGCGCGTACGCGGCCCACACCGGCGGGAACTACACGATTCATGTCAGCGGCTCGAACCCTAGGGTAAACATTCATTCTCAGGATCATTCGGTAAACGTTGCGGCGGACTCGGTGTTCGGCGATGTCGCCTCCGCGCTGAAGGACGGGGTCGGTGATCCTCGAAAGCTGGAAGAGATCCTGGCGTCGGTCGAGTCCATGAAGCGGGAGCGTGGCGGAGCCGGATACATCAAAGCGTACCAGCATTTCGTTTCGGTCTGCGCCGATCATATAGGCCTAGTGACTCCGTTCCTGCCCGCTCTCACTAGCATGTTAGGCGGAGGCTAACCGTGGACCTCAAGACGTTCGTATCGCAAAGCCTCACTCAGATTCTCGATGGAATTCGGGACGCGCAGAAGCGGCCTGGCGGAGAGAACGTGGCAGCCGAGGGATATATCGGCAGCGAAGGAAATCTCATGTCGGGCGGCACGAGTGGATTTTTCACCCGTGTCGACTTCGACGTCCTGGTTCTCGCCGAGACGAAGGATGGCAAGCCCAGCGTAACGGTCGGTGATACCCACATCGTCGAGAATGCCTCGAGCACCGATCAAAAGGCCAGCCGGGTCAGGTTTGCCGTCCACGTGCGTCTCCCCCAAGGAGGTGATGCGATAAATCGGTCAACTGGCATATACAGAGCCGAAGCCGAGTACGACCCCTACAACGACGAGGTCTGAACCGGCGGAGGCCTATCGTCCTGAGACGTGCGGCCAAGTCTCAAGACGACAGGACGACCGCACGTGCTTCTCGATGCATGTCGACAGAATGGCCGCATGGCGAAACGTCGAATAACGGGCGGACGTCGTTTGACGGGCGCGGATTCTGTCATTAGGCCAAGGTGAAAAATCGAGTTGAGAAAATGGGCATTCGTGGAGCGAACTCTCCCGCAGTCGGGGCGTCAAGATACGTCAAATTCAGCTGGGCTGGGGCATCCCACGTTCCCGCTGTAGGCCAGCTGGATTATGTGCCAAAGAGCGGAGCGTTCCGAATGTATCGGGAAGGCACCTTCAGCAAGGAGCACACGATTGCTTTCCCCGCGCAGAAGAAAAAAGTGCGCCTGAAACCTCTCGGATGCTGCGCCTATTGCGGTCGCAGCCAAGATGAACATGGGAAGCCGCTCGTACTTACTAGCGAGCACATCATTGCCGAAGCGCTCGGCTGCGGCATCGAAGTTCCAGAAGCCAGCTGCTCGGATTGTCAACGCGTGACGTCCGAGTTCGAGAGCTCGGTCACGGAGGAGATGTTCGCCCCTGTGCGGCGGAGTTTCTCTCTTAAGGGTAAGAGCGGCATTCTGCAGAAGCAGAATTTTCCTTTGGATGTCGGGACGACGGTTACGAACTTGGTGATGCTCGCCGAACAGCATCACCCGACGCTCTTGACCTTACCCCAACTCTATCCGGCGGCCCGATATAGCGTCCGGCCAATGTACACAAATGGACTTTTCAACATTCTAGTCGCTCGCTTCAAATAATTTGAAAGGATGGAGAATTTGTGATTCGATTCGATCGTCTCGACGCGAGCGCCGGAGAGGATCATGGCTGCGACGGAAATTTCGGTAAAGAAGTATGTTGTGCGGCTGAGCGGCGAGGAACGCGAACAGCTTGAAACGCTGATACGGAAGGGCAAGAGCGCAGCTCAAAAGCTGCTGAAGGCGCGAATATTGTTGAAGGCCGATGTCTCGGAAGCCGGCGAAGGTTGGAGTGACAGCCGGATCATTAAGGCGTTCGATACAAGCGTTTCCATGGTTTACCGAGTGCGGAAGCAACTGGTGGAAGAAGGCTTCGAGGCGGTATTGAGCCGTAAGCAGCGCGCAACACCGGGGGTTGCGCGGATTTTTGACGGTGAGAAGGAAGCCAAACTGATTGCCCTGGCTTGTTCCGAACCTCCCAAGGGACGCGCACGCTGGACCCTGCGGCTACTGGAGCAAAAAGTCGTAGAACTCCATATTGTTGATCGTGCCAGCGACTCGACGATCGGGCGGGCACTAAAAAAAACACTCTCCAGCCCCATCGCCGACAGTGCTGGGTCATCCCGCCGAAAGCCAATAGTGCGTTCGTAGCCGCCATGGAGGACGTGCTGGCCGTCTACACCCGGCCACGCGATCCCGACTACCCGCTGGTTTGCCTGGACGAGAGCTCAAAGCAACTCCTCGCCGAGACGCGCATGCCGATTCCGATGAAGCGTGGGCGCCCGGCTCGTTGCGATTACGAGTACAAACGCAACGGCACCGCCAATCTCTTCATGATGTTTGCTCCGCTCGAAGGCTGGCGCCATGTCAAAGTCACCGATCGCCATACCGCCGTGGATTATGCTCACGTCCTGAAGGACTTGGCCGATGTCCACTTCGCCGGCGCCAAGACCATCGTTCTGATCCAGGACAATCTCAACATCCACAGCAAGGCGTCACTCTATGAAGCCTTTCCGGCCCCTGAGGCCAGGCGGCTGGTCGAGCGCTTTGAATGGCATTACACACCAAAGCACGGCAGTTGGCTTGATCTCGCCGAGTCCGAACTCGGCGTCCTATCGTCCCAATGCCTCGATCGACGGATTCCCGACAAACAGACCCTCGCCGAGGAAATCGCCGCCTGGGAGAAAGACCGCAATGCCAACCACACCAAGGCAAACTGGCACTTCACAACTCCCGATGCTCGCATCAAACTCAAGCACCTTTACCCTTCAATCTGAATGAATCGGGCGACTAGCTTACAACGTCAATTGCCGAAAGAACGATCTCGACAAATATGGCATCGACGTATTCGCGACCCAGACAATCGACACGGCCCGCTTGTGTCAGATGGTGGCGAAAATTGCCCACGTCGCCTGCCTGAGCGTTCATGGATATGGTTCGTTCAAGCCGCTTGTAGCTGGTTTTGTTCGCGGTCCACTGCCTCCCAAGACACCGTCGACAAAGCATTACAATTTTGTCGGTCGAATATGGCAGCCATCCGATGGAACAAGTCCTAACCTTCACGAGGTCGACGTCGGGAAGATAAGCTGGGCCGGAGAAACCCTCATTGGCGCACGGGTCAGGCTGTTCGCTTCGTACGGAATGCCAAGCTACCATGTCGCGGTCGGCATATAGCCGGATCTACGACGTTTTGGCGGACTAGCATTCGCAGGGGTCTATGGGCTCGGCGGATCCGGCATCTTCGATGATGCCCTTCTTGACCTTGCCCCCGGGGCTTAATCCAGTTTTGAGTTCGTTCTGGCCCAAACGAGGACCAGAGCATGAAGCGCAGCCGTTTTTCTGAAGAGCAGATCATCGGGATCTTGAAGGAGCACGAGGCCGGCGTGCCGGTCGCCGATCTATGCCGCAAGCATGGCGTCAGTGATGCCAGCATCTACAAGTGGAAGGCGAAGTTCGGCGGGATGGAGGTATCGGAGGCCAAGCGGCTGAAGACGCTGGAGGACGAGAACGCCCGGCTGAAGCGGCTCCTGCGGACGTCATGCTGGATAATGTGGCGCTCAAGGATCTCCTGGGAAAGAAGTGGTGACGCCCGCGCGGACGCGGAAAGCTGTCGCCCACCTCGTGGACGCCTACGGGATGAGCGAACGGCGGGCGTGTAAAAGCCATCGGCTGCTGCCGCATGACCGTGAGATACTAGGCGACCGGGGCGGACCACGCCGCCTTGCGCCAACGCATGAGGGCGATCGCCCAGGAGCGCCGCCGGTTCGGCTATCGGCGGCTGCATGTTCTGCTCAAGCGGGAGGGCATGTGATCAACCACAAGAAGCTGGTCCGGCTCTACCGGGAAGAGAAGCTGGCGGTGCGTCGCCGTGGCGGCCGCAAGCGGGCGATCGGGACCCGGGCGCCGATGATGGTGCCGATGGCTCCCAACCATCGGTGGTCGCTCGACTTCGTGTCCGATCAGCTCACCGACGGCCGCCGCTTCCGAATCCTGACAGTGGTCGACGACTGCACCCGCGAATGCCTGGCGCTGGTGGCCGAAACCTCGCTCTCGGGTGTCCGGGTGGCCCCGCAATTGGATCGGCTGATGCTCGAGCGCGGTAGACCCAGGATGATCGTCAGCGACAACGGCACCGAACTGACCAGCAACGCCATCCTGACACGGGCTGATCAGAGCGGGGTCGCCTGGCACTACATCGCTCCGGGCCAGCCGATCCAGAACGGCTCCATCGAGAGCTTCAACGGCCAGCTCCGGGATGAACTGCTCAACGAGACGCAGTTCACCTCGCTGGCCCAGGCCCGGGTCGCTCTCGGCTGCTGGCGCGCCGACTACAACCGCATACGGCCCCGCTCGCAACTCGGATGGAAGACCCCGTACGAGTTCGCCTCGACCCGTGATCCGCGTCGGGATCCGGCGCTGCGCTATGCCGAAGGCTCCGCGCCAACTCCCGCCGCTCGCACCGCCCAACAGGGCAATCTCAACAGCTGGAACGAACTCAGGACTGGATAAAAGTTGGGGGCAAGGTCAACGCGCGTCCACCAGCGAGACGATCGGATAGGGGCCGATGGCGAGCAGCTTCTGCTTGCCGTCGTAGCGATAGCGAAGCGCCATAGCTTCGATCCGGTCGTGGTGATGAGCATGAACAGCCCGCCATCAACGGAGCGTTTGTAGTCCATTTCGGCAGGCTTCAGGTGCCGGAAATAGGTGTCGGTCATGGTCGGCATAGGTTCGATTCCACCCCAAAGTCGCGATACCAGCACCCCAGCAAGCTACCGGCGAGGATACCAACTGACGGGGCGGATACCAGCAAATCGGGACGTACAGCCGCGGCGCACAATCGGCGGCTTTGCCTTGATTTTAAGGGAGAAACGGACGTCGGCGAATAAAGGCGAACGCTTGAATGGTGCCCCTGGCCGGAATCGAACCAGCACTCCTTGCGGAACTCGATTTTGAGTCGAGCGCGTCTACCAGTTCCGCCACAGGGGCCCCCGCTGCCCCAGGCCGCTGGCGCGGCCGGGTGCGAAGCGGCCGGGACTATAGCGGCCCGCCGGGACGGGTCAACTGCAGCGGTGGCAATTGCCCGGGATGACCGGTGGCCATGACCGCGCCCATGCGCCCTTGAGGGAAAGCCCCGCCCACCGCTTCGTGAAGGCGCTGCGTCTCGACAGGCCGTCTTCGGCGGGGTAGGGACGCCGGCAGTCTCGAGGACCTTGCCGTGAGCGTCGACAGCACCGCCAAATCCCGCGTCTCGCCCCCTCCGGCCGCCATCGCCGCCGCCGGCCCTGGCGCCGCATCGGCGGCGTGGGGTGTCGCCGCCGTCGGCGCCGCGACCATCGCCGGCGCCTGGTTCTTTCAGCTCGTGCTCGACATCCTGCCCTGTCCGCTCTGCCTCGAGCAGCGCTACGCCTATTATCTTGCCATTCCGCTCGCAGTGGTGACCGCCATCGCCGCCCGGCGCGGCGCGCCCCGCCCCTGGATCGCCATGGGGCTGGCCGTGGTGGCGCTCGCCATGCTCGCCAACACCGTGCTCGGCTCCTACCACGCCGGGGTCGAATGGGGCTTCTGGCCGGGGCCGACCGAATGTACCGGTCCGATCAACGACCTCGGCACCGCCGGCAGCATGCTCGAGCGCCTCGACAGCGTGAAGGTGATCCGCTGCGACGAGGTGCAGTGGCGTTTTCTCGGCCTCTCGCTCGCCGGCTACAACGTGCTGATCTCGCTCGCCATGGCGGCTTTGGCCGGCCTCGGCCTGCGCGGCCTTGCGCGCGCGGCGGCCTGATCTGATCGGCCGCGCCGGACCGCGCGCAGCCCGGCCAAGCCTTCCTAATCGTCGATCTCCTCGTCGGTGCGTCCGAACAGATGGACGATGCCGGGCGTGGCGATGGAGACGAACAGGAAGCGCGAAAGGTGGTGGGCACTGACGAAGATCGGGTCGATGTGCAGCGTGAGCGCCAGCGCCAGCATGGCATCCATGGCGCCGGGCGAGAACGACACGATGACGTCGCTCAAGCGCGCGTGGGTCACCAGCACCACCACGCCGACGAATACGGCCGAGATCGTGATCGCCACGGCGAAGGAGCCGAACGCCGCCGCGATATGGCTCAGCAGCGTCCGGCCGGAGATTCGCGCGAACCGCGTGCCGATCAGGGTGCCGATACCGATCAGGGCGGCGAAATAGGCCGGCAGCGGCAGGCCGCCCTCGATCATGCCGGCACCGTGCAGCAGGCCCGAGCCGAGCATGCCGCCGAACATCCAGGCGGCCGGGAATTTCAGCTTGTGCAGGCTGACGGCGGCGAGCAGCGCCGCAGCGGCGAGTTCTGCCAGTTCGAGCGGCGACGCGGCGGGGCCGCGGCCGGAAAAGCCGGCATGGGGCGCCAACCCGATCAGGCTCAGCAGCATCGGCAGTGCCGCGGTGAGGATGATCACCCGCATCGTCTGCACCACGGCGATGCCGGCAACGTCGGCCTTGCACTCGGTGGCGAGGGAGATGATCTGCGATAGCGCGCCAGGGGTGCCGGCGAGGAAGGCCGACATGCGGTCCCAACCGTGGAAGCGCCGCAGGTAGTAGCTGCTGGCGAAGGTCGCGCCGAAGGTCGAGATCGCGAGGATGCCGATGCTGAAAGGGTAATGCACCAGATTGTGCAGCATCTGCGGCGAAATCATCGAGCCCAGCGAGATGCCAAGGGTCATCAGGATGACGTGGGCCAGCGGTAGCGGCAGCCCGAGCGGCCGTCCCAGCGTGCCCATGGCGCCGACGGCGATCATGGCGCCGGAAATCAGTCCGCCCGGCAGGTTGGCCCACCAGAAGACGAGGCCGCCGGCGATGCCGATGGCGAGCGTTTCGATCAGGGTGAGCGTCGTGGCGCGGCTGGGCAGGCGGATCGGCAAGAACAACTGTCCGAAGGGCGGGACGAAGGAGATCGGGATCGGGAAAGCGCGGCCGGTTATGACAATGACCAGGCAGCGGCGCAATCGCAGACCGCCGCATGGCCGGCAGCGCGTCCCTCATGGCTGCAGGTCCGCGGTTCAAGGCGACGAAAAAGGGACGGCCGCACGGGCCGTCCCTATCGCACTGCAAAACCAGTGTACCGCTTCGGGCGAGCGCCGCTTACTTCTTCGTGCCGTCGCTCTTCGTGGCGTCGCCCTTCTTGGCGTCGCGCTTGCACTTGGCGCGGAATTTCTGGCGCTCCTTGCCGTGCAGGCCTTTGGCATCGGCCTCGGTCGAGCATTCCTTGGATTCGGCCGACATTTCCGGCTTGGCTTTCGCCGTCTTCGCCGCGGGCGCGGTTTTGGCGGCCGCGGGTGGGGGGGCGGGGGTCGTCGTCGGCGCCGGAGCCGGGGTCTGGGCGAAAGCCGTCCCGGTCAGCAACAGCGCGGCGAGCGTGGCGACGGCGGCATGGGACGTGATCGTCCTGAAGGCAAAGGTCATGGGCAGAACCTCATGGTTCAGCCGACGTGGTGTCGGCGGGATGCAAACAGTTGGCCCGCCCGCATGAACTGAAGATGAATGAACCGGCAGGGAGTGCCGGGCGACGCCGATGATTTTGTTTCATGGCGGCGCGTCGCCGCCTCCACATTTGCGCAAATCGGGTTAGGATGGCCGCCGATCTGGTGGGTCGATTTCGCTATGGAGGATTTCATGACCGTCTATCTCAGGTTGTCGAAGGCGCAGTTGTCCGGCGTGCTGCTGGCCGGCCTTGTCTGCGGCGTCGCCCTGCCGGCGCAGGCGCTGACGATGCAGGAATGCAGTGCCAAGTATAAGGCCGCCAAGGACGCCGGCACGCTCGGCGACCAGAAATGGAATGATTTCCGCAAGAGCCAGTGCGGTGGCGACGCTCAGCCGGCCGCGGCCACCACGGCCCCGAAGGCCGACGCGGCGGCGAAGAGCGATGCACCGAAGGAAGACAAGGCTGCGAAGTCGGCTGCGGCGCCCGCCGCGCCCGCCGGACCGGCGGTCTTCCCGACCGCGGTGTCGCCGAAATATTCCAGCGAGACCGCGGGCAGGGCTCGCCTGCACACCTGCCTCGATCAGTACAAGGCCAACAAGGACAAGAACGAGAATG
Source organism: Bradyrhizobium sp. WD16 (assembly GCF_024181725.1). NCBI lineage: Bacteria > Pseudomonadati > Pseudomonadota > Alphaproteobacteria > Hyphomicrobiales > Nitrobacteraceae > Bradyrhizobium > Bradyrhizobium sp. WD16. The sequence continues at coordinate 2,580,234 of NZ_CP028908.1, forward strand.
GCGGGCTGAAGTGGATCCAGAAGGGCGGCGGCTATTACAGCGAATGCAGCAAGCGCCTGAAGGGCTGAGGGCGGCTCGGGCTCGGACTCGTCTCGGCCGGGCGACCCAGTACGCCGTGACACCTGCCGTCTTTGAAAGGCGTCTATCGCCGTGCATCACTTCGGCGACACGGAATACTGGATCCCCCGCTTGAAGCGGGGGACGACAGTCTTTGGCGGGGCACGGGCGGCTTGGCGGGCGCGCCGGCGCATGGCATGGCATGGCGGACGCCTGAACAACGCGATCTTCGCCGTAAGGAGCCCACCATGATCGCCAGCCTTGGCCTGATCCTGATCTGCCAGCTTGTCGGCGAGGTCTGCGTCCGTGGTGCCGGTGTGCCGATCCCCGGGCCGGTGGTCGGTTTCGTGCTGTTGATGCTGCTGCTCATGGCGCGTGACCAGATTCCCCTGGTCGCCCGCGGCCCCTTGACCGGCGGCGCGGTCGAGACCACAGCGAAAGGTCTGCTGCGGCATCTGTCGCTGATGTTCGTGCCGGCCGGCGTCGGTGTCGTGCAGAAGCTCGATCTGATCGCGAGCCACGGCTTCGCCGTTTTCGCCGCGCTGGCGCTGTCGGTGATCATCACCATGGTGGTGACGGTGGCGAGCTTCGTCGTCGCTGGCCGCTGGCTGGCGCCCCGCGGCTGATCCGGACGCGCCATGACCGCCAATCCCTTCGCCCTCTGGGTCTATCTCTCGCAGACGCCGCTGCTCTGGCTGTCGGTGACGCTCGCCGTCTATGCGGTGGCCGACGCGGTCTCGCTCGCCACCCGGCGGCATCCCCTGGCCAATCCGGTCCTGCATTCGATCTGGGTGATCGGCGGTTTTCTCGTCGTCACCGCGACGCCCTATGCGGTCTATTTCAGCGGTGCCCAGTTCGTGCATTTCCTGCTCGGCCCGGCGACCGTGGCGCTGGCGGTGCCGCTCTACGAGAATCGTGCCGTGGTGTTCCGTGCGCTGCTGCCGATGCTGGTTGCGCTCCTGGCGGGTTCGATCACCGCGGTGGCCTCGGTGGTCATCCTTGCGCAAGCCTTCGGCCTGCCGCGCGAGATCCTGCTGTCGCTGGCGCCGAAATCGGTCACCGCGGGCGTTGCCATGGGCATCAGCGAACAGCTCGGCGCCGATCCCGCGCTGACCGCGGTGGCCGTCATCCTCACCGGGATCATGGGGGCGATCGTGGTGACGCCATTGATGAATCGCATGGGCATCACCGATTTCCGCGCCCGCGGTTTCGCCGCCGGCCTCGCCTCCCACGGCATCGGCACCGCGCGGGCGTTCCAGGTGGACGAGGTCGCCGGCGTGTTCGCCGGCATCGCCATGAGTCTCAACGCGCTGGTGACATCGCTGCTGGTGCCGGTCGCGATCACGCTGCTGCTGAAGTAAGGCGGCGTTTCAAGCGAAATCCTGCGGCTGCAGCACGATCGGCCGGCCATGCGGCGTGCGCTCGCAGGCGCGGTCCCAGGCCTGCACCGTGCGCTCCAGGGTCTCGGCACTGGCGACGCCCTTCTCGGCGACCAGGGTCTCCAGCGTCGCGAGCCAGTGGTGGTAATAGGTGTCGCCGCTGTCGGGATCGCCTTCGGCCTGGGCAAGCCTGATCCGCCGCGCCAGCGCCGCCGCCCATTCCGGCCAGGTGAACAGGCCGCGCTCGTGCAGCGCCAGCGCCATGGCGAACGCCTGCGCCTCCCAGGGCTCGCGAAACACCGGTCCGTCGGCGTCGCGCGGCAGGCCGGGCAGGGCGTTGGCAGCGGCGGTCGCCGGGGCGGTGCGGGTCATGCCATTGCCTCCAGATAGCTCTCCCAGGCGTCGACCGAGACGATGCTGTTCGGCGCAGCGTTGTCGCCAAACAACTCGCTGCCGGCGAAGCGCACGGTGTAGAGCCATTGCGGCGCCTCGCCGTGGCCTGCGGCATTGCTGTCGGGAAAGACGTGGCAGCCATGGATGCGTTCGATGACGCCGACATGGCCGCGGGCATAGGCCGGCAGGCGGGTGTGGACCACCGGCATCTCGCCGCGGGTGCGCACCCGATCGCCGATGGAAAAGCGCGCCGGTGCTGATGCCGGGCGCTCGCTCGGTCCGCCCTGACGCAGCATGGCGTCGACGCCGTCTGCCGCCAGCACAGGCCGTTGCAGCGGCGGCGTCACCGCATGACCGGCGGCGAGATCGCCCGCCGTGATGAGCCCGCGCTCGTCCATCAGGCGCTCCAGCCCGGCGAGCCAGATCTCGTAATAGCTCAGGCTCAGATACTCGGCGTCGGGCCGGTTCTCGCGCGCCGAGCGCGACATGTCGATATTCCAGCCGCCGGGCCGCGCCATGGCGAGGGTGAGAGCGAAGGCGCGCCGCTCCCAGTCGGCGTGAAACAGCGGCTCGTTCGCTTCCGGGATCACCGGGCCGTCGAACGTGCCGGCCAGCTTCTTGCTGGCCAGATTCTTGCCGACCAGATTCTTGCCTCCCATGTCGTGGGCGCCGTCCATCATGCCGCTCCCGGTTGCGGCGGCAGGCCGGTGCCGATCATGCTGTCGCGGGTGACGAGCTCCGCAAGGGCTTCCTCGCTCAGGCCCTCGGTGCCGGCGGGCCGTTGCGGCAGCACCAGATAACGGATCTCGGCGGTGGAATCCCACACCCGGATGGTGACGTCGTCCGCCAGGGTCACGCCGAAGTCGCGCAGTACGCCGCGCGGATCGGACACCGCCCGCGAGCGATAGGGCGCCGACTTGTACCAGACCGGCGGCAGGCCGAGCACCGGCCACGGGTAGCAGGAGCACAGGGTGCAGACCACCATGTTGTGAACCTGCGGGGTGTTCTCGACCACGACGAGATGTTCGCCCTGGCGCCCGGCATAACCGAGCTCGCCGATTGCGGTGGTGCCGTTTTCCAGCAGCCGGGCCTTGTAGGCCGGATCGCTCCAGGCCCGCGCCACCACGCGTGCGCCGTTGCGTGGTCCGACCTTGATCTCATAGGTCTCGATCAGGCGGTCGAGCGCGGCGGGATCGACATAGCCCTTTTCGGTGAGGATGGTCTCGAGGGCGCGCACCCGCAACTCGGTGTCCGAGAGGTGCGAATGGTCGTGGTCGTGTTCGTGGGACGTGCTCATAGGCCAAGCATAGGCGAGCGGGTGGCGGGGAGTCGAGAGTCGGACCTGCCGGGGTGTTGGTTCCCTTGGCTTGACGTTCCTCGTGCGGTGGATCTGACGCTCGCTGCGAAGAGATACGAACGTTAGAACCGGGACACTACTCCACCGTCGCCGGCCGCGGCCGCAGCTGGAAGGCGCGGCCCTCGGCGATCCAGCGCTTGCGTTCGTCGCGCAGCAGCGTGCGGCGGGTCTTGCCGGCGTCGTCGCGCAGGCTCACCGGCGTGATCTCGTAGCTCTCCGGATGCTTGTTGCGGCTGAGCAGGTCCGACAGCACCGCGGCCATGCCGTCGACCACCTCCTCCGCGTCGGCCCCCTCGTTGATCTCGATGATGGCATGGATGCGATTGCCGAGTTCGGCGTCGGGCAGGCCGACGACGATCGCCGAGCGCACGTCGGGATGGGCCATGACCGCGGCTTCGACTTCGGCGGGATAGATGTTGGCGCCGCCCCGCAGGATCATGTCGCTGAGGCGGTCGCCGAGATAGAGATAGCCGTCGGCGTCGAGGCGGCCGATATCGCCGATGGATTCCCAGCCGTCGGGCCGCCGCTTCGGTTCGGCGCCGAGATAATGATAGCTGGTGCCGGCGCCGTCGGCGGGCAGGAAATAGACCTCGCCGGTTTCGCCGGGCGCGACCTCCTTGCCGTCCTCACCGATGATCCGCAAGGCGCAGGCGGCGGGATCGGGCTTGCCGACCGAGCCGCGATGGGCGAGCCATTCGCTGCCGCTGATCACGGTGCGGCCCTGGCGCTCGGTGCCGCCATAGAGTTCCCAGACCGTTTCCGGCCCGAGCCAGTCGATCCATTTCTCCTTGAGCCAGGCCGGCATCGGCGCCGCCATGTGGAACACGGTCTTGAGGCTGGAGACGTCGTAGCGGTTGCGCACTTCCTCGGGCAGCGACCAGATCCGGTGCATCATGGTCGGCACGAAATTCACCCATTCGAGGCGATGGGCGTCGATCAGGCGCAAGGTCTCCTCGGCGTCGAACTTCGTCATGCCGGTGACGCTGCCGCCGGCGAACAGGGCGAAATGCGACACGATGAACGGCGCGTTGTGATAGAGCGGCCCGGGATTGAGCAGCCTGACGCCGGGCTGCATGCTCAGCGGCGGCGCGGCGGCGGTGTCGGTGACCGCGGGCTGGTGATCGAGAATGATCTTCGGCCGCCCGGTCGAGCCGCCGCTGGTCATGGCCTTCCAGTAGCGCGCCAGCGGCCGGTCCAGCGGCTCGTCCGACACCCCCTCGGGAACGAAATTCTGCGGAACGGATTTCGGCGCGTTCCAGTCCGCCTCGCCGCCGACCACCAGCGCCGGCTTGAGGATTTCGAGGATGGCGGCAACCTCGCCGCGCGGCAGTCGGTGCGACAGCGAGGTTGGCGTCGCCCCGAGTTTCCACACCGCGAAACTCGTCTCATAGAAGGCGTTGCTGTTGGGCAGGCCGATGGCGACGAAATCGCCCGCCTTGACGCCGAGGTCGGCGAAGGCGCGGGCGCGGCGATTGGCGGCGCGTTCCAGTTCCTCCCAGGTGAGGCTGGCGGCGCCGTGGCGGACCGCGACGGTGTCCCTCGGCTTGCGCTCGGCATACCAGCGCGGCACCTCGGCCAATGGAATCAGCATGCATTTCCCCAGTATGATTGCTCGGCCGCTTGCTGCGGCGCGTTCCTTTTCTTTTGAACCAGGCGGGCCGATCCGTCCACCACTGCCGGCGCCGCATCCGCATGCGAGGCAGGAGCGGGTCGTCAACTTGGCCGTTGACGGACGGTATGCCGCTCGGCGAAAAACAGGACCGTCACCAACACGCCATCACCGATGCTCAAAGATCGTTGCGCCGCGGCCGCTGGTCGGCCGTCGTCGATTTGTCCGAGGATGAAACAAGCATGACCACCGCCACCGCCCCCGAGAGCCGCGCCTTCGAGGCCGATGTCGCCAAACTGCTGCGCCTGCTGGTGCACTCGGTCTATTCCGATCGCGACGTCTTCCTGCGCGAACTGATTTCCAACGCCGCCGATGCCTGCGAGAAGTTGCGCTACGAGGCGATCGCCGATCCGTCGCTGCTCGGCGACGATCCGCAGCCGCGCATCACCGTGCGCATCGACGCCGAGGCCGGCCGCCTCACCATCGAGGACAACGGCTTCGGCATGGATCACGACGATCTCGTCGCCTCGCTCGGCACCATCGCCAATTCCGGCACCAAGGCCTTCATGGAGCGGATCGAGGCCGCCAAGGGTGAGGGTCCCGAGGCGGCGAGCGCCCAACTCATCGGCCAGTTCGGTGTCGGGTTCTATTCCGCCTTCATGGTCGCCGACCTCGTCGACGTCGTCAGCCGCCGCGCCGGCACCGATCAGGCCTGGCTATGGTCGTCGGACGGCCAGGGCGGCTATACGGTGGCGCCGGCGGAAGGGGACGACGCGCCGCTGCGCGGCACCCGCGTGATCCTGCATCTCATCGAGGACGCCAAGACCTATCTCGACCGTTTGACGCTCGAGCGCATCATCAAGACCCGTTCCGGGCACGTGCCGGTGCCGATCGCGATCGTGGAGAAGCCGGGTGCCGAGGCGGCCGAGGTCGGCAGTGGCGCCGCGCTGTGGACGCGATCCAGGTCGGAGATCACGGCGCAGGAATATACCGATTTCTATCACTCGTTTGCCGGGCAGTTCGACGAGCCGGCCCTGACCATCCATGCCCGTGCCGAGGGCCGACACGAATACACCATGCTGCTGTTCGTGCCCGGCATGAAGCCGTTCGACCTGTTCGATCCGGATCGCAAGGGGCGCATCAAGCTTTACGTCAAACGGGTCTTCGTCACCGACGACGCCGAGATCGCGCCCCGCTATCTGCGCTTCGTGCGTGGCCTCGTCGATTCCGCCGACCTGCCGCTCAACGTCTCGCGCGAGATGATCCAGGGGTCGCCGATCCTGACCGCGATCAAGAAGGGCGTCTCCAGCCGCATCCTCTCCGAGCTGGAGAAGCTGGCGAAGTCGGACGTCGCCGCCTACGACAAGATCTGGTCGACCTTCGGCGCGGTGATCAAGGAAGGGCTCTACGAGGATTTCGAGCGGCGGCCGCAGCTGCTCGACCTCGCCCGCTTCACCACCACCACGTCGGGCGACGGTTGGCGGACGCTGAAGGACTATGTCGGTTCGCTCAAGCCGAACCAGACCGCGATCTATTACATCGCCGGCGATGACGCGGCGCGGCTCGCCGCCTCGCCGCATCTCGAAGGCTTCCGTGCCCGTGGCATCGAGGTGCTGCTGCTCAGCGACCAGGTCGACAGCTTCTGGGTGTCGGCGGGGCTCGATTACGAAGGCAAGCCGTTCAAGTCGGTGACCCAGGGCGCCGCAGAACTCGATCTGATCCCGCTGCCCGAGGCGGCCCCGCCACAGGACGCCGAGACCAGCGAGCGCATCGCGGGTTTCGTCGCCTTCGTCAAGGAGACCCTGGGCGAGGCGATTTCAGATGCCCGCGCGTCCGAGCGGCTGACCAGCAGCGCGGTATGCCTCGTCGCCCCCGACAGCGGCATGGACCGCCAGCTCGAGAAGATCCTCGCCGGCGCGGGGCGGATCGGCGCCGGCGCCAAGCCGGTGCTGGAAATCAATCCGCGCCACGACCTCGTCGTGGCCCTCGCGGCGGGCGGCACCGACGACAAAGAGGCGCGCGAAGACGCGGTGCGGCTGCTGTTCGACGAGGCGAAGATCCTCGACGGCGAGCCGATCGCCGATGCCCAGGCCTTCGCCGAGCGGCTCGGCCGGGTGATCCGGCGTGGGTTGGGGTGAACGGCGCGGGGCCGAAACACATTCTGCTGTCGCCGCCCGCGAAAGCGGGCGGCCCAGTAATCCGTGCCGGCGAGAACAGGCACGGCGACTGACGCCTGCGATGTCCCGGCGTACCGTTTTCAGCCTCTGACGAAATCTACGAGCCGGCTGCGGATCAGATGTGTGCATCTCGTAGGGGCAAGCCGGGCGATGACGGCGGAGAGTGGGCCGCGCTCAGCCCGCCTTCGACGCCTCGAAGGCGCAGCCGGACTTGAATCCGAGCTTGCCGAAGATCATCGCCGCCGGGCAGAAGCCGGTGAAGGCGGCCTGGAGCATGTTGGCGCCGATGAAGGCGGTGAACCACAGCCAATAGGGGCTGACGTAGACGGTGAGCGCGAGGCTGAGCAGGATCATCACGCCGGCGAAGGCGAGAACGGCGCGGTCGACATTCATGGTGGTCTCCTTGTTGTGCATGCGTGTGAATTGGAAGTTTGTGAACTGGAAGCCGGTCACGCCGCCTGGCCGAGCTCGCGGCGCGTCCAGGCGATGATGTTGCGGGCGTCCATGGCGCCGGCGTTGCGGGCGATCAGCTCGCCGTGCTGGAACAGCAGCAGCGCCGGAATGCCGGAGACCCCGAGCGCCGCGCTCGTCGGTTGGTGATCGTCGGCATTGAGTTTGAGCAGCCGGACCGACGGCTCGAGCTGGGTGGCGGCGGCGTCGAACATCGGCGCCATGGCGCGGCATGGACCGCACCACGGCGCCCAGACATCCACCAGCACCGGGATGTCGTTGGCGCGGCGGTGCTTGTCGAGTGCGGCGCCGTCCACCGCGGCGGGATGGCCGGAGAACAGCGGCCGGTGGCAGGCGCCGCATCGTGCGGCGCCTGCCGGCTTGTCCTGCGGCAGGCGGTTGGTGGCGGTGCAATGGGGGCAGACGATGTTGACCGTGGTGCTCATCAGCTTGCCTGTTTGATCTTTCGGATCCCCAGTTTCTCGAGAACGAAGCGCTCGTAGAACGGCTCGCTTTCGCCGAGCCGGATCTTGCGCAGGAAGAATTTCTCGAAAGCGACCTTGGCGTAATGCACCCAGGCGCCCTTCGACGACCAGTTGACGTTGCGCGGCGGTATTTCCGGCTGGGCGACGAAGGCGATGCCGCTGTCGCCGAAGTCGGCGAGACAGACCGCGTTCCAGGTGGCCTGGGCCGTCGCCGTCTCGCCGCGCAGCAGGGCGACGATGTTGATCGCGGTGGCGGTCACCATCGATTCGATCATGAAGCCGGTCTTGGGCACGCCGGTGGGGACCGGCGTCACCGTCACCGGCGGGATTGCGACGCCGACGCCGACAGCGAAGATATTGGGGAAGGCGGGGTTGCGCTGGGTCTTGTCGGTGAGGATGAAGCCGCGTGGATTGGTCAGGCCCTCGATGCCGCGCACCGCCGTGACGCCGCGGAAGGCCGGCAGCATCATGGAATAGGCGAACGGCAGTTCATGGGTGCGGACCACCGCGCCGTCGTCGCCGACTTCCTCGACCGTCATCTTGCCGGCCTCGACCGTCTTCACCTTGGCATTGGTGATCCATTTGATGTGGCGGTCGCGCATCTCGCTTTCGAGCAGGCCCTTGGTGTCGCCGACGCCGTCGAGGCCGAGGTGGCCGACATAGGGTTCGGACGTGACGAAGGTCATCGGCACGCGGTCGCGGATCCGGCGCTTGCGCAGCTCGGTATCGAGGATGAAGGCGAATTCATAGGCCGGTCCGAAGCATGAAGCGCCCTGTGCCGCGCCGACGATGATCGGGCCGGGGTTTTCGACGAAGCGTTCGAAGGCGGCCCTGGCCTTGAGCGCATGATCGACGTGGCAGACCGACTGGGTGTGGCCGTCGGGGCCAAGCCCCGGCACCTCGTCGAAGGCGAGCTCGGGGCCGGTGGCGATGACGAGGTAGTCGTAATCGATGCTGCTGCCGTCCTCGAGCTCGATGCGGTTTTCGGCGGGATGAGCCCGCCGCGCACCCTGGGTGAAATGACGGATGCCCTTGCGGCGCATGACCTCGTCGAGATCGATCTCGATGTCGGACTTCTCGCGCCAGCCGACCGCGACCCAGGGATTGGACGGAACAAAGTGATAGCGGCTGCCCTGGCCGATGACGCTCAGGCGGTCGCCCTTGCGTAGCTTGGGTGCGAGTTCATATGCCATCAGGGTGCCGCTCAGCCCGGCGCCGAGAACCACGATTTCCGCCATGACGTTCTCCCGTTGTTGGGCGTCGGCCGCTCCGCGGTTTGCCGCGGATCTCGCGCCGTCGCCGTGATTATCGGTTGACTATATATTCGAACATTCGTATATACGCAAGTATGAAAATAGATCCGTCCGAGATGAACTCAGCCGCCGGGGCGGCCAGCGATCTGCTCAAGGCCATGGCCAACCCCCATCGCCTGATGATCCTGTGCCAGCTCGTCGACGACGAGCATTCGGTCGGCGACCTCGCCGCCTTTCTCGGCATCCGCGATTCCACCGTGTCGCAGCATCTGGCGATCCTTCGCCGCGACGGCCTCGTCGACGCGCGGCGCGACGGTCAGACCGTCTGGTATTCAATTGCCAGCGCGCCGGCCCGGGAACTCGTCGAGGTGCTCTATCGCAGCTATTGCGCGCCAAAGAACGCCTGCCGGCCGACTTCAGCATCGCGCAGCAGCAAGGCGAGGCGTTGAGAGAGATCAAGGTCGCGCCATCGCGCGCGGCTCATGCGTAACCGACCACGGTCCTGCCATCCGGGAACTTGCCAATGTTCATTCGCCCCCACGTCATCGTCGCCGTGACCACGATCGTCGCCGCGCTCGCAGCAGTGCAGCCGGTGGGCGCCGCGGATACGATGACCGTCCAGGCCGCGCCGCTGCGCGATGAAAAGGCGGTGTTCGCCACCATCGAAACCCGCCGCAGCGTTCCGGCGCGCACCCGCATCGGTGGCACCATCGCGGCGCTGGCGGTGAAGGAGGGTGATCACGTCGACCTCGGCCAGGTCATCGCCACCGTCGGTGACGACAAGCTGGCGCTGCAGATGAAGTCGCTGGATGCCCAGATCGCCGGGCTGGACGCGCAGCTGTCCCAGGCTCAGATCGATCTCACCCGCAACGAGGAACTGTTCGCCAAGAACATCGTGGCGCGCACCAGCCTCGATTCGGCCAAGACCGCCTTCAATGTCGCCAGCAATGCGCTGCGCTCCCGCACCGCCGAGCGCAGCGTCATCGCCCAGCAGCTCACCGAGGGCAATGTGCTGGCGCCTGCCGCCGGCCGGGTGCTGAAAGTGCCCTTCACCGTCGGCACCGTGGTGATGGCCGGCGATGTGGTCGGCCAGATCGCCGAGCAGAATTTCGTGCTGCGGCTGCGCATTCCCGAAAGCCAGGCGCGCGGCCTCAAGGCGGGGGAGCGGATTCGCATCGACGCCGCCGAGCTCGGCGGCGAGGGGCCGCGCTTCGGCACCGTCACCCTGGTCTATCCGCAGATCGAGGAGGGCCGCGTCGTCGCCGACGCCAAGGTAGACGGCCTCGGCGACTATTTCGTCAGCGAGCGCATCCGGGTGTGGATCGCCGCCGGCGAACGCACCGCCTTCGTGATTCCGGCGCGCGCCATCGAAACCCGCTTCGGCATCGATTACGTGCGGCTGCGCGCCAACGGCAACGACATCGAGGTGCCGGTCCAGCGCGGCCGTCCGGCACCCCGGCCGGACCTTCCCGACGGCATTGAAATCCTTTCCGGCCTCAAGGGCGGCGACGTTCTGGTGGTGCGGCAATGAATCTCGGTTTTTCCGGTCGCCTGACCAAGGCGACCATCCGCTCGCCGCTCACGCCGCTGTTCCTGCTGGCGGCGCTCGCCGCCGGACTGGTGGCGCTGATGACGATCCCGCGCGAGGAAGAGCCGCAGATCAGCGTGCCGATGGTCGACATCAGCGTGCGCGCCGACGGCCTGAAGGCGCCCGACGCGGTCGAACTGGTGACGAAGCCGCTCGAGGCCGTGGTCAAGGCCATCGACGGCGTCGAGCATGTCTACAGCCAGACCCAGGACGACCAGGTCATGGTCACGGCGCGCTTCCTGGTCGGCACCAAGGCCGACGACGCGATCCTGCGCGTGCATGAGAAGATTCGCGCCAACATCAACCGCATCCCCGTCGGGATTCCCGACCCGACGATCGTCGGCCGCGGCATCAACGACGTCGCCATCCTGGTGGTGACGCTGACGCCGCAGCCGCAGGCCGCGGCGCGCTATACCGACAAGGACCTCTATGAGCTCGCCGAGAAACTCCGCTCCGAGCTGATCAAGGAGGACGATGTCGGTCTCACTTATCTTTCCGGCGGCGATGCCCAGCAGATCCGGGTCGAGCCCGATCCGGAGAAGCTGTCGCTCTACGGCGTCACGCTGCAGCAGCTTCTCGCCAAGGTGCGCGACGCCAACCGCTCGTTCCAGTCCGGCCGGGTGCGCGACGCCGGTATCACCCGCGGCGTCGTCGCCGGCCAGACCCTGACCGGCGTGCCGGATATCGGCCTGTTGCTGGTGACGACCCGGGACAACCGTCCGGTCTATGTCCGCGATGTCGCCAAGGTGGTGCTCGGCCCGAGTCCGCTCGAGCACCGGGTGTGGAACCTGACACGCCAGGACGGCGCCGAGGGCGCGCCGACCCCGGCGGTGAGCGTCGCCGTCGCCAAGCGCGCCGGCGCCAATGCTGTCGTCGTCGCGCACGCCCTGCGCAGCCGCCTCGCGAAGATGCAGGGGCGCCTCATTCCCGCCGACGTCACCGCCACGGTCACCCGCGATTATGGCGAGACCGCCAACGACAAGGCCGATGAACTCCTGTTCCATCTCGGGCTCGCCACCGTCTCCATCGTCGTGCTGATCGCCCTCGCCATCGGCTGGCGCGAGGCGGTGGTGACGCTGGTGGTCATTCCGACCACCATCCTGCTGACCATGTTCGCCGCCCGGGTGATGGGCTACACGATCAACCGCGTCAGCCTGTTCGCGCTGATCTTCTCCATCGGCATCCTGGTCGACGATGCCATCGTCGTGGTCGAAAATATCGCCCGGCACTGGAGCAAACGCGACGGCCGCGACGGCAAACAGGCGGCCATCGAGGCGGTGGCCGAAGTCGGCAATCCGACCGTCGTGGCGACCTTGACGGTGGTTGCGGCGCTGCTGCCGATGCTCTTCGTATCGGGACTGATGGGTCCCTACATGGCGCCGATTCCGGCCAATGCGTCGGCGGCCATGGTGTTCTCCTTCTTCGTCGCCATGGTGATTGCGCCATGGCTGATGCTCAAGCTGCAGCCGCGCCAGCCGGCGACCGTGGTCGCCGGCGGCCACGATCATCACGGCGAGGGACGCCTCGGCGCGATCTATCGCAAGGTGGCGGCGCCGGTGATCGCCACCAGGCGTTCTGCATGGATCTTCCTGATCTGCGTCGGAGTGGCGACGCTGCTGGTGATGGTGCTGTTCTACACTCGCAGCGTCACCGTCAAATTGCTGCCCTTCGACAACAAGTCGGAGATCGCCGTCACTGTCGACCTGCCCGAGGGCGCCAGCCTGGAGGATACCGAGCGCGTGCTGTTCGCCGCCGCGAATGTGGCGCGTGCCATGCCGGAGGTGACCTCGGTCCAGGCCTATGCCGGCACCGCCGCACCGTTCAACTTCAACGGCCTGGTGCGGCACTCCTATGTGCGCGAACAGCCGGAAATGGGCGAATTGCAGGTCAACCTGACGCCGCGCGGCGAGCGCAAGCGCGCCAGCCATCGCATCGCCCTCGAATTGCGCGAGAAGCTGAAAGCCGTGGCGATGCCGCCGGGCACCTCGCTCAAGGTGGTCGAGGTGCCGCCGGGGCCGCCGGTGATGGCGACGCTGCTCGCCGAAATCTACGGCCCGGACTCCAAGACGCGCCGTGCGGTGATGAATGAGGTGAAGTCGATCTTCACCAAGGTGCCCTATATCGTCGACATCGATGACTCGGTCGGCCAGCCGCGGCCCCGGCTGCGCCTGTCGATCGACCAGGACAAGCTCGAATATTTCGGGGTCGAGCAGAGCGACGTCTACGACACCATCCAGATGCTGTTCGGCGGATTGACGGTCGGCTACTCCCATCGCGGCGAGGACCGCAATCCGATCGCCATCACGGTGCGGTTGCCCAAGAGCGGGCTCGCCTGGTCCGAGGCGCTGGCCTCGACCCCGGTGCCGGCCAACGCGCTGCCGGGGGCCAAGACGGTGGTCGAGCTCGGCCAGGTCGTGCGCGCCACCACCGAGACGGGCTCGCCGTTGATTTACCGTCGCGACGGCCGCTTCGCCGACATGGTGACGGCCGAACTCGCCGGCGCCTTCGAGGCCCCGGTCTACGGCATGCTCGATGTGGCGAAGCTGATCGATGCCCATGACTGGCGCGATCTGCCCAAGCCGGCGATCGGCTTCCATGGCCAGCCTGCCGACGAATCCAGGCCGACGCTGCTCTGGGACGGGGAGTGGGAGATCACTTACGTGACCTTCCGCGACATGGGCGCCGCTTTTGCGGTGGCGATCATCGGCATCTATATCCTGGTGGTGGCCCAGTTCGGCAGCTTCCTGCTGCCGCTGGTGATCCTGACGCCGATCCCCTTGACCCTGATCGGCATCCTGATCGGTCACTGGCTGTTCGGGGCGCCGTTCACCGCCACCTCGATGATCGGCTTCATCGCGCTTGCCGGCATCATCGTCCGCAACTCCATCCTGCTGGTCGACTTCATCCGGCATTCGGGCAGCGCGGGCAGTCTGCGCGCGCGGCTTCTGGAAGCCGGCGCGGTTCGCTTCAAGCCGATCCTCTTGACGGCGCTGGCCGCGATGATCGGCGCGGCGACCATTCTGGTCGATCCGATCTTCCAGGGGCTGGCGATTTCGCTGCTGTTCGGCCTCGCCTCATCGACGCTGCTCACTGTGCTGGTGATCCCGGCGATCTATGTGGCGCTGCGCGACGACGGTGTGCCGCTCGGCAAGCAGGGCCTCCCGTAAACCGCCGGCTGCGGCCGAGTTTACGCTGTGAAGTCGAGGGCGACGCGGCCCTCGATCTTGCCGGCCTTGAGCCTCGCGAAGATGTCGTTGATGTCCTTGAGCGGGGCTTTGGCGACGGTTGCGTGGACCTTGCCGTCGGCGGCGAAGGCGAGCGCCTCGTCGAGGTCGCGGCGCGTGCCGACGATCGAGCCGCGCACCGTGATGCGCTTGAGCACGACGTCGAAGATCGGCGTCTGGAAGCTGCCCGGCGGCAGGCCGACCAGGCTGACGGTGCCGCGACGGCGCACCACCTGCAGCGCCTGGGAAAAGGCCGGCGGCGAAACGGCGGTGACCAGGACGCCATGGGCGCCGCCGCCGGTCGCAGCCACAACCTGGGCCACGGCATCGTCGGCGCGGGCATCGACTGCGAGATCCGCGCCCGCCGATCTGGCCAGCGCCAGCTTGTCGGCAGCAACGTCGAGCGCGACGACATGCAGGCCCATGGCCTTGGCATATTGGACGGCGACATGGCCGAGGCCGCCGATCCCGGAGATCGCCACCCATTCGCCCGGCCGGGCTTCGGTCTCCTTCAAGCCCTTGTAGGTCGTGACGCCGGCGCAAAGAATCGGGGCGGCGAGGGCGAAGTCGAGGCTGGCCGGCAGGCGCGCGGTAAAGGCGGCCGAGGCGATGACATATTCGGCGAAGCCGCCGTTGCAGCTGTAGCCGGTGTTGTGCTGGTGCTCGCACAACGTTTCCCATCCGGTCTCGCAATATTCGCAGCGCAGACAGGCGTCGTGGAGCCAGGCGACGCCCACCCGGTCGCCCGGCTTGAAGCCGGTGACGCCGGGTCCGAGGTCGGCCACCACGCCGGCGACCTCGTGACCGGGAATGAACGGCAACGCCGGCTTGACCGGCCAATCGCCGTCGGCGGCGTGCAGGTCGGTGTGGCAGACGCCGCAGGCCATGACCTTGACCAGAATTTCACCCGGTCCGGGGACCGGACGCTCCACGTCTTCAATCGCCAGTGGTTTGCCGAACTGGTGTACTACCGCAGCCTTCATCATTGCTCGCGCCATGCCACTTCTCCCTGTATTCCGGGCGCATCCTACGATTGCAGGCCTGCGTGGGCTTGATGCGGATCAACGGGGCGTGCGACATTCGACATGTCGCTGGTTTGAATGCTGGTCGCGACCCTTTCAATTTGCCCGTGAATTGCTGCTTCCATGACAATGCGCTGCTCGTTTCGGGCAGCGAAGCTCGGAAGAGTGACGCGGCGGACGACCGGCAACGATTCGCTGATGGGGAATCCAAAATGACGATCGCGCCTATTGCGCGTACTCTCGAGATATTCTCGTCTCGGTTGCAGACGCTCTGTCGCCTCCTCACGCTGGCCGAGACCCAGTGGCGGGAAAAGGGCTGGCACGTCGAAATGCTGCGCGGCGTGCGGCTCGCCGACATGTATCCGCTCACCCATCAGGTCGTCTTCACCTGCAACCAGCCCAATGAATTCGTCAGCTGGTGCGTCGGCGGCGAAGCGCCGAAGGTCGATCCGGCGGCACTGGCCTTCACCGAAGCCAAGCCCTATGTGCAGGCGACGCTCGGCCGTCTCGAGGAAGCGGCCCCCGGGATGAACGATGGCCTGCTCGACCGCGACAAGCGCATCGATCTGACCAACGGCATGTTCGTGGTGCTGTCAGGCCGCGACTACGTGGACGATTGGCTGCTGCCGAACTTCTATTTTCATCTCGTGACAGCCTACAACCTGTTGAGGGGCGAGGGCGTCGTCATGGGCAAGGCCGACTATATGTCGCATCTGCAGGATCGTGTGCAGCGCGCCTGAACGGCGGTTTCTCGGCCGCCAAGGGATCCGGCCGCCTTGCGTTGTGTCAATCCGCTGGGGGCTGAGCGGCGACAGACTTTGTCGCGCAGCGATCCGGAGGGAACCATGGCCGCCAGCAGAAGCGCGACCGCGAGCAAGCCCCGTCTTGCCAGCCTGATGGTCTATGTGGAAGCGGACGGCGTGCCGGAACAGCGCGTCGGGATCGCCGCGGCAATCGCCCAGCGGTTCGGCGCGGTGCTGACCGGTTTCGCCGCCCGGGCGCTGCCGCCGCCGTTCGTCGCAGAGGGCGTGATCATTGAGGATGCCGGGCCGGCGGAGCGCGAAGCGCTGCGCCATCGCCTTGCAGCCAGGGAGAGCTGGTTCCGGGGCGCCGTCGGGCCTGCAGTCGGAGCGGTGAGCTGGCAATCGGCGCTGGCGCCGCCGACCGAAGCCCTGGTCGAGGCGGCGCGCGGCGCTGATCTGGTGCTGCTCGGGGTCCAGGATTCCCGCGCCGCACTGGGCGCCGATCCCTACACCCTGCTCGACGTCGGCGAGGTCTTGCTGCGGCTCGGCCGGCCGGCGCTGCTGGTGCCGCCGGACGTCGGGCCGTGGCACGGCGATCATGCGGTGGTCGCCTGGAAGGATGCGCGGGAAGCCCGGCGTGCGGTCGCCGACAGCCTGCCGCTGCTCGCCCAGTCACGCCGGGTCTCGGTCGTGGAGATCGCCGCGGCGGGAGAGGAGAGCCATGCGCGGCGCCGGGTCGAGGATGTCGCTCGCTATCTGGCCCGCCACACCATTGCCGCCGATCCCAAGGTGATCGTCCATCGCGGCCAGTCCGATGTGGAGCACCTGGTCGATTACGCGGTCAATGCGGGAGGCGACCTCATCGTCGCGGGGGCCTATGGTCACAGCCGGCTCGGAGAATGGATCTTCGGCGGCATGACGCGCCATCTCGTGGCCGCCAGCCCGCTGTGCTGCCTGCTGTCGCATTGATTGGAAGCGCCTGTCGTCACGGCATGAGCCGGGAGCCATAGGCGCCGGCCCAGGCCGCGAGGATCACCAGCACCAGCCCGGGAATGACCCGCAGCGCGAAGCTGCGCCCCCCGGCCGCAGCGGCGACGGCGATCTTGCTCAGCGTGTTGCTCGACAACGCGGCGAGGATCGGGGCAACGGCGTCCGCTGCGGTCATCTTCTGCGCGGCGGCAAGCGAAGCGACGGAGGCTGCGGTGGCATGGGTGTCGGCGAAACCGGCCAGCAATGCGCCGACGAGGATGCCGGCGGCGCCGAAGGTTTCGCGCAGGGCTGCCGAGGCGAGCAGCACCGCCGTGAGGACGGCGGCGAAGGCCAGGGCTGCCGTCAGACTGAATGCCGCCTCCGTGGACCGCTCCTCCGGGGCCGGGCTGCGGATCGCCCTCCAGGTGAAGGCCAATCCGTAGAGCGTCGCGGTGATGCCGGCGGCCATCAGCGCCGGCGCAAGGTCGCTCAGCACCGGACGGCTCACCGCCGCCAATACGGCCGCCATCTGGATGACCGTGGCGACGGTCGAAAGCACCGCGCCGGCGACCGCGGCGCCGTGCTGCTTGGGATCACGCGCGGCCCGCCCGGCCATGGCGCCGATGGTGGCGATGCTGGAGACGAAGCCCGAGGCGAAGCCGGCAAGGGGGAGGCCGAAACGTGCGCCAAGCAGGCGGGTGGCGATGTGGCCGAGAGCGCTGATGGCCATCACCAGCACGACGATCGTCCACACCCCATGCGGGTTGACGGCGCCATAGGGCCCGGTCGCCCGGTCGGGCAGCAGCGGCAGGACCACCAGCGCCGCGGCGGCGAAGATGATGAGGTCATTGAGTTCGCGCGCCGTCATGACGCGGCGGACGAAATGGTGCAGCGGCGCGCGGGCGGCCAGGAGGCCGGCGAGGATGACGCCGAGCCCGGCCGCGAGCGTCGGATTCTGCAGCGCGAGGCCGCCGAGCAGGACCGTGAGCACCAGCGCCATCTCGCTGGTCAATCCCGGGTCGTCGTCGCGGAAGCGCAGATAGGCGGCGGCGGCGAACACGACCACGCCGGCGGTGGTCACCGCCAGCAGCTGCACGCCGCCGGCGGCGACGCTGATGCCGCCCGCCAGTGCGGTGATGGCATAGGTTCGCAGCCCCGCCGCGGCGCGCTGCGGGCCTTCGCCCTTGCGGCGTTCGCGCTCGAGCCCGATCAGGAGGCCGATGCCGAGCGCTACCGCGAGCTTGACGATCACGCTGTCGGCGACGTCCATCACCTACTCGAATGGCGCTTCTTCACCGCGCCGCATCCGATGCGGCGACGGCATCATAGCTCTTTCGCGGCGGTCAGGAAGCGTTGCCTGCGCCAGGCAGCATCTTCACCAGCGTGCGATCCTTGAAGACGATGTGGTGAACCAGCGCCGCCGCGGCATGCAGCCCGGCCAGGGCCAGCAAGCTGTGGGCGAGCAGTTCGTGCACTTCCTTGACATTGTGGGCAAAGGTCCGGTCGGGCGCCCACGGCGAGGCGATCTCGGCGAGGCCGAACAGCGGCAGGCTGCCGCCCCGGGCGAACTGAACGACGATGCCGACGACCGGCACCGCGATCAGCAGCGCGTAGAGTCCGAGGTGGGCCAGTTTGGCGCCGAGCCCGACGATGCCGGCGAAGGACCAGTCGCCGAACAGGGTCGATTCCGCAGGCGGCGAGGGGTCGACGGCGCGCCAGGCGAGGCGGATCACCGTCAGCACCAGCACCAGCGAGCCGGCCGTCAGATGGACGAACAGCCCGGCGTCGCGAGGCGCGCCCTTCGGCAGGATGTCGCCGCCGATACCCAGGACCCAGGCGAGAACCACCAGCAGCACCGTCATCCAGTGCAATGACTGGACGATGACGCCGTATCTGTTCGCGGAATTGAAGATTTGCATGATCTGACCCAAACAAACAAACTGCTGGTGCTGCGTTGATCTAGCTCAATTCGGCCGGGCATCTGCGCGGCTTGAACACGATCGCAACCTCGCGATTCGTCATTTTGGTTCAGGTGAGGCTCAGGTGCAACCGCAACCCGCCACGACCAAGGTCTTCGAAGCCCGCGGCCTGAGCAAGAGCTACCTCATGGGTAAGCTGGAGGTCTGGGCGCTGCGTGATCTCGATCTCGACATCTTCGAGGGTGAGTTCGTGGTGCTGCTCGGTCCCTCGGGATCGGGGAAGTCGACCTTGCTCAACATCCTCGGTGGGCTCGATGCGCCGACCGGCGGCCTCGCGAGGTTTCGCGACCATGATCTCACCGGCGCCAGCGAGGCCGAACTCACCCGCTACCGGCGCGAGCATGTCGGATTCGTCTTCCAGTTCTACAACCTGATCCCGAGTCTCACGGTGCTGGAAAACGTCGCGCTGATCGGCGAGATCGCCGACAATCCGTTCGATCCGCGGGAAGCGCTGGCATTGGTCGACATGTCGGACCGGCTCGATCATTTTCCTTCCCAGATCTCCGGCGGGGAGCAGCAACGGGTGGCGGTGGCCCGTGCCATCGCCAAGCGGCCCGATGTCCTGCTCTGCGACGAACCTACCGGCGCCCTCGATTACGAGACCGGCAAACTGGTGCTCGGCGCGATCGCCCGTGCCAACCGTGAGCTTGGTACCACCGCCGTGGTGATTACCCACAACGCCGCCATTGCCGGCATGGCCGACCGTGTGCTGCGGCTGCGGAGCGGCCGCATCACCGATGTCGAGCGCAACGCGCGGCGGCTTGCTCCCGAGGAGCTGAGCTGGTGAGTCTGCTACACCGCAAGCTGCTTCGCGACCTCGTGGCCATGCGGGGCCAGGTCTTCACCATTGCCCTGCTCGTCGCGGCCGGGCTCGCGGTCTTCGTGTCGTCGCTGTCGACCTATGACAGCCTGCTGGCCGCACGGTCGGATTATTACCAGCGCGGTCGCTTTCCCCAGGTGTTTGCCACGGTCAAGCGCGCCCCGCTCACTCTGGCGCCGCGTATTGCCGAAATCACTGGGGTCGCAACCGTTCTGCCCCGAATCGTCCACGACGTCATCGTCGATCTTCCCGAGGCCGATGTGCCTGTGTCGGCGCGGATGGTGTCGCTCACCAATGGCGGTGACGAACTGCTCAGTCGGCTGCACCTGCGGTCCGGCGTCGCGCCGCAGACCGGCGAAACCCGCCTCGTGGCGGTCAATGAGGCCTTCGCCGAGGCCACCGGCATCGGTGCCGGGCGCGAGCTGCGCATCCTCCTCAACGGCCGGGTTCAGAGCTTCGGTGTCAGCGGCGTCGCGCTTTCGCCGGAATTCGTCTACGCCGTCAAGACCGGACTCCTGATTCCGGATGATCGCCATTTCGCCGTGGTGTGGGTCGATCGCCGGGCGGCGGAGGCCGCCTTCGCCATGGAGGGAGCGTTCAACGACGTCGTGCTGTCGCTGGCGCCCGGGGCCGACGAGAACGAGGTGATCGCGGCGCTCGACCGCCTGCTCGCGCCCTATGGCGGCACCGGCGCGGTGGCGCGACGGGACCAGTCCTCGCACCGCTTCCTCGAGGACGAACTGCGCCAGCAGAAAGTGATGGCACTGACCATTCCCCTGGTGTTTTTCGGCGTCGCCGCCTTCCTTCTCAATGTGGTGCTCGGCCGGCTGGTCGCGGTCCAGCGCGAACAGATCGCTGCGCTCAAGGCCCTCGGATTTCCGACCGCGCCGATCGCCATCCATTATCTGCTGTTCGCCGGCCTCCTGGTCGCCTTCGGTTCCGTGCTCGGCCTGTTCGCCGGCGATGGCTTCGGCCGTGCCATGGTTTACAGCTATCAGGGCTTCTTTCGCTTCCCGAGCCTCGCCTTCACCATGGATTGGCGCGCCGCGGCGCTTGGTGTTCTTCTGAGCATGGCGGCCGCGGCAAGCGGAACCATGGCTGCGGTCCGTAGCGTGGTCACGCTGGCGCCCGCCGTCGCCATGCGCACCGCGGTGCCGCTGCGTTTTCGCCGCAGCTTCCTGGAGGCGTGGCTGCCGACGGCGCAGATCGCGCCATCGCGCCTGATGGTGCTGCGCAATCTGTTCGGCAGACCGCTGCGCGCAGCGGCGACGACGTCGGGGGTCGCCCTTGCGGTGCCGATGGTGGTGCTCGGGCTGTTCTGGCGCGACGCCATCGATCACATGACCATGGTGCAGTTCGGTCTTGTCGAGCGCGGCAACGCGACGCTCAGTTTTACCCAGGCGGTCGACGATCGGGTGATCGGCAATCTCGCCCGCGAACCCGGCGTTCTCGCCGTTGAAGGGCAGCGGGATGTCCCGGTTCGGCTGCGGGCCGGACCACGCTCCTATCTCACGGCGGTGATCGGGCTCGCGCCCGATGCCGAACTGCGGCGCCCGCGGAACGTTGCCTTGCAGCCGATCAATGTGATGCCCGAGGGGCTGACGTTGGCGAGGCCGCTCGCCGAACGCCTTGCCGTTCGCGTCGGCGATCTCGTCACCGTCGAGACGCTCGAGGGGCGCCGCCGCTGGCGCGACGTCGAGGTCGCGGCGCTGACCGAGGAGATGCTCGGCATGAATGCCTACATGGACCTCGCGGCGCTCGACTACCTCACCGCCGAGGACCGCACGGTCTCGGCGGCCTCGCTGCTGATCGAGGGGGGAGCGGTCGCCGAATTCGGCCGACGACTCAAGACGCTGCCGGTCGTCGCTGCGGTCGCGATGAAAGCCGGCACCATCGCGTCCTTTCTCGACAAGATCGCGGGGATCGTGCTGGTCAGCGCTGCGGTGCTCACGGGTTTCGCTGTGATCATCGCTTTCGGCGTCGTCTATAACGGTGTGCGGATCGGGCTGCAGGAACGGGCCTGGCAGCTGGCCAGCCTGCGCGTCCTGGGCTTCACCCGCGGCGAGGTGTCGAGCTTGCTGTTTTCGGAAACCGTCGTGGAAGTCGTCATCGGCTTGCCGCTGGGGCTTTGGCTGTCGGGCGTGATCGTCAGGCTGATCGCGCGGCTGCATTCCGGCGAGACCTTTCAGATTCCTCCGGTCATCAGTCCGCAGACCCTCGCCGTGGCGGCGATGGTGGTTGCCGCGGCGGCAGGCGTCAGCGTGTTACTCGTACGAAGGCGGATCGACCAGCTGGATCTGGTCGCCGTCCTCAAGAGCAGGGACTAGTGTGGCGTCTCGCAATTGCCTACCGCCTTTGCGGCCAGTCTGTCCTAGGCAATTGCGAGACATAAGCCACACTAGCACTTTGATTTTGCTAGTGTCCTGATGTCTCCGAATTACCGTGCGAGAGTGAGGCAAATGAAGCGGTAATTCGGAGACAGGACACTAGTTTGGTAAAGCAGCCTGCTGCAAAGGAATACGAACGTTGGAAACGGGACACTTGGCGATGCGCATGTCGTGGACCGGCGTCGTCGGAGTGGGCATCGCCATCGCCGCCGTCGCGGCCGTGATCTGGGCCCTGCGCCCCCAGCCGGTTAAGGTGGAGACCGCGCGGGCGACCAGGGGACGCTTCATCGCCACGGTCAACGAGGACGGCAAGACGCGGGTGCGCGAGCGCTACGTGGTGGCGGCGCCGCTGGCGGGGGGCATGGCTCGGATCGGCCTCAAGGTCGGAGACCGGCTTCGGGATGGCGACAGGGTGACGACGATCACCCCTTCGCCGGTTCCGCTGCTCGATGCGAGGAGCCGTCGCGAAGCCGATGAGCGCCTCGGCGCCGCCGAGGCGACGCGGGAGCGCACCCAGGCGGCGGTGCAGAGGGCCGACGCCCAACTCGCCCAGGCGCGGACCGATCTCGATCGGACACGGGATCTCGCTGCGCGGGGCGTGGCGACGACGCAGGCGCTCGAGCGTGCCGAACTCGCTCTGAGGGTTGCTGATCGCGACGCACGTGCCGCCCAGTTTCAGGATCACGCCGCCGAGCACGAGGTCAGCCAGGCGCGGGCGCTGCTCGGCCGCTACGACCGGGGCGGCGATGCTGCGGCGGGACGATGGGACGTCACCGCTCCGGTCGCCGGGGCGGTCCTCAAGGTCTTCCAGGAAAGCGAGACCATCGTCTCCCCCGGCACGCCGCTTCTGGAGATCGGCGATCCCTCCGACCTCGAGATCGTGATCGACGTCCTCAGCAGCGAGGCGGTCGAGATCAGTCCCGGTGCGCAGGTGACGATCGAGGCCTGGGGTGGGCCGCAGCCGCTCGCGGGGCGCGTTCGCCGCATCGAACCGGCCGGTTTCACCAAGATCTCGACCCTCGGCGTCGAGGAGCAGCGTGTCAATGTCATCATCGACGTGACGTCGTCCGCGGAGGCGCGCGGCGGGCTCGGTGACGGCTATCGGGTCGAGGCGCGGATCACGGTGTTCGAAAAGGACGATGCGCTGATCGTGCCGGTGGGTGCGCTGTTCCGAACAGGGCCGCAGTGGCAGGTCTATCTGGTTCAGGGCGGCCGTGTCGAATTGCGCAATGTCGAACTCGTCCGCCGTTCCGGCCGGTTCGCGGCGATCGCGGCGGGCCTCGACGAGGGTGACGAGGTGGTGGTCTATCCCGGCGATCGGGTGCGGCCTGGCAGCGCGGTGGCGCGCCTGCGGGATTGACCGCGAGGATCAGCCGGCCGGGGATCGGCCGGCGACGGCTGCTCGCCGCCCTTGAATGTCGAGCAGGGTCAGTGACAGCGCGACGATCAGCGGGCCGAGCACCGCGCCGGTGGCGCCGAGCAGGATCACACCGCCGACGACGGCGGTGAAGGACAGCACGGTGTGCATCATCAGTCGGTTGCCGACCAGCACCGGATAGACGATGTTGTCCACCAGTCCGACCACCAGCATGCCCCAGGCGGTCAGCACGGCCGCGCTCCAGTAGTTTCCGCTCAGCGCCATGAAGGCAGCGGTGGGAACCCAGACCACGAAGGCGCCGAGGAATGGCACAACCGCCAGCAGTCCCATGAGGACGCCCCAGAACACCGGTGCCGGCAGGCCGAGCCACCAGAACATCAGGCCGCCGAGGCCGCCTTGCAGCGTCGCCATCGCGACGGTGCCGAAGGCGGTGGCGAAGATCGTATCGACGGTGCGGCCGCGCAGCTGGTCGAGTTCCGCCGTGGACAGCGGCAGGATCGCCGCCGCCGAGGCGATCATCCGTTCGCCGTCCCGCAGGAAATAGAACAGGAAGTAGAACGTCAGCAGCAGATTGAGCACGCCCGAAAACGATGCGCGTACGATCGAGCCGCTCCAGGCCGTCAGTGTCGAGCTCAGCCCCCGCACGAGATCGGGCAGATCGACGCGCTCCTGCAGCCACTGCAGGGCGGGCGCGAGGCGCGAATGGCTGTTCAGGGCACGACGCCATGCATCGGCGTCGATCATCGGCCCGATCACGCCGGCGCCGCGCACCGCCTCGTTGAGCAGCGTACCGGTCACGGCGATCGCCGGCACGACGACGATGCCGGCGATGATCAGCACGGTCGCAGCGGCGGAGGCGGTCGGCCACCTCAAGCGCCGGCGCAGCATCCGCTCGAAACCGGTGAACAGGACGGCCAGCGTTCCCGCCCAGACAAGCGCAGGCAGGAAGGGGGTGGCGAGCAGATAACACAGAATGGCGCCGGCGGCGATCGCGGCGGCAAAGACCAGATCCTGCAAGCGCCAGCTTGCGGCGGTGAATGCTGTCGTCAATCAAACATCCCCGCTTCGGCCTCGGTGCTCACGTGATCCACATTCGGCCGCTGCGATCACCAGCGCCAGCCGCGACGTGCCGGGCCGAGACCATCGAGGCGGGCGCGCTGTGTCGGCGCCAGCGCGTCGTAGAATGCTTCGTAACTCGGCCGGATGACGCGCAGCGCTTCGGTCAGTGCGACAACTCGCCGCTCCATCACGGCAAGCTGATCCGTGGTGGTGGCGATGTCGCCGTTGCGGCAGGCATCGGCGATGATGTGGCGTGCCTCGGCCGAGCGCCCGGCGAGATCGCGCAGCAGTGCCGCCTGGGCATCGGTCGGTTTGATCTGGCGCGTCAGCCAATCGATTCGCCAATCGTAGAGCCCGATCGCCAGCGGCGAGCAGAGCCGGTCGGTGCCGGTCGGGCCGGCGCTGCCGATCCCCCTGAGCGAACCGGGGATGAGGACGGTCTGTGCCAGGGACGGGGTCGCCGCCATCAGGACGGCGGCGGTCAGGGCGACGCCGAATGCGCGAAGCAGTGTTGACATTGCAGGAACCTCCCGTCGGCGCAAAGACCCTGTCGCCGAAATTCGTCGAGCCGGTCGTCCACCCTCTCGACCCGAATTTCGGCGACGAACGAGCACTGCTGTCACGGCCGAGAGCAGCCACCATTGACGCATGTCAAGTTGCGGCATCTTCCGAAGTTTGGTGAGTGCTCGCCGGCTTTGCCGTTCGCGATTAGACTGGCGACGCCCGTCGCGGGGCCAAGCGGACGCCCCGCGACAGGACGGGAAATTTCTGCGGGAATGCTTCATGACTGCCGTGGCCCATCGCGACCATCCCGGACTGAGCGTGGCCGAGGCCGCGGCGCGGCTCGCCGCCGAGGGCGCCAATGAATTGCCGAGTCCCGATCGCCGCACCCCGCTGCGGATCGCGATCGAGGTGCTCCGGGAGCCGATGCTCGCATTGCTGCTCTGCGGCGGTGTCATCTACATGGCGCTGGGCGATATCCAGGAGGCGATCATCCTGCTCGTCTTCGCCATGCTGTCGATCGGCATCACCATCGTGCAGGAGACCCGCACCGAACGCGTGCTCGAGGCGCTGCGGGACCTGTCGAGCCCGCGCGCCCTGGTGATCCGCGACGGGCAGCGGCGGCGGATCGCCGGCCGGGAGGTGGTGCGCGGCGACGCCGTCGTTCTCGCCGAGGGAGATCGCGTCCCCGCCGATGCCATTCTCCGACGCGGTTCCGACCTGCAATGCGATGAATCCCTCCTGACCGGGGAATCGGTTCCGGTCCGCAAGCTCGCGGCCGTCGGCCCAGAGGCGAGCGCCGGCCGTCCCGGCGGCGACGACCTGCCCGGCGTCTTCGCGGGCTCGCTGGTGGTGCGCGGCAGCGGGGTCGCGGAGGTGACGGCGACCGGCCCGCGCAGCGAGATCGGCAAGATCGGCCAGTCGCTGCGCAGCATCGATACCGAACCGCCGCGGCTGCGGAAGCAGACGCGGGACGTGGTGCGGATCGCCGCGATCGGCGGCGCGCTGGTGAGCGTGATCGCCATGGTCCTCTACGGCTTGCTCCGCGGCGGCTGGCTTCAGGCGCTGCTCAACGGCATCACCATCGGCATGTCGATGCTGCCGGAGGAGATTCCGGTGGTGCTGACGGTTTTCATGGCGATGGGCGCCTGGCGTATCTCGCGCGCCCGGGTGCTGACGCGACGGGCGTCGGCCATCGAGTCGCTCGGTTCGGCGACCGTGCTGTGCACCGACAAGACCGGAACCTTGACCGAGAACCGCATGACCATCGCCGAGCTGCGCGTCGGCGGCCGCAGGCTGCGCGCCGGAGACGAGGACGGCTGGGACGGCGATTTCGCCGAACTCCTCACCCACGGGCGGTTGGCAAGCGCGCCGCGTCCGTTCGATCCCATGGACGTGGCTTTCCATGCCTTTGTCCCCGCGGCTGAAGAGGCTGGCAGCGAGCCGCTCGGCGTCCTGGTTCGCGCCTATGGCCTGCGGCCCGACCTTCTCGCCGTCACCAATGTCTGGGGAGCGGATGAGGGCGCGCCGGAGGATGCCGACGAACTGACCGTCGCCGCCAAGGGGGCGCCGGAGGCGATCTTCACCCTGTGCGGATTGGCCGCCGCCGAGGTCGCAGGTCTGCGCGCTCAGGTCGACGAGATGGCCGCCGCGGGATTGCGCGTGCTGGGTGTTGCCAAGGCGGCGGCGGGCGGCGCGCCGCTGCCCGATTCCCAGCGGGACTTCTCGTTCTTCTTTCTTGGTCTCGTCGGGCTTGCCGACCCGCTGCGCGCCGGCGTCACCGCGGCGGTTCGGGAATGTCGTTCGGCGGGCATCCGGGTGGTGATGATCACCGGCGACTATCCGGCCACTGCCGAGGCGATCGCACAGCAGGCAGGCGTTCAGGTCGGTGCGACGATGACGGGAGACGAACTGGCGAATCTCGACGATGCCGGCCTTCGTGCCGCGGTGCGCGAGATCTCGGTCTTCGCCCGCATCATGCCCGAGCAGAAGCTGCGGATCGTCAACGCGCTGAAGGCGAACGGCGAGATCGTCGCCATGACCGGCGACGGCGTCAACGATGCGCCATCGCTCAAGGCCGCACATATCGGCATCGCCATGGGCGGCCGCGGCACCGATGTCGCGCGCGAGGCCTCAGCGATCGTGCTGCTCGACGACGATTTCACCTCGATCGTGGCCGCGGTGCGGCTCGGCCGTCGAATCTACGACAATATCCGCAAGGCGATGGGCTTCATCATCGCCGTGCATGTGCCGATCGCCGGTCTCGCCCTGCTGCCGCTGGTGCTCGGGCTGCCGATCATCTTCTCGCCCATTCACATCGCCTTTCTCGAAATGGTCATCGATCCGGTCTGCTCGATCGCCTTCGAGGCCGAACGCGAGGAGCGCGACCTGATGATGCGGTTGCCGCGTTCGCCGGAGGCCTCGGTCCTCAACCGGGCGCTGCTCGCCTGGAGCCTGCTGCAGGGCGTGCTGGCTTTCGCCCTGGTGGGTGGCATCTTCGTTCTCGCGACCTGGCGCGGCATGGCAGAGCCCGACGTCCGCGCGCTGGCCTTCAGTGCTCTCGTTCTCGTCATTTTCGGCCTGATTCTCGTCAACCGCACCTACAGCGCCTCGCTGCGCTCCGCCGTCACGCGGCGCAACGGCGTGCTTGGCCTGATCAGCGCCATCGTGTTCGGCGTGCTCGCGGCAAGCCTCGCGGTGCCGGCGGCGCGCACGCTGTTCAAGTTCGGGCCGTTGCATCCGTCCGATCTGGCGATCGTGCTGGCGACTGGCGCCGTCTTCGTCCTGGTGCTGGAATTGCTCAAGCCGATCTGGCGATCGTTGTCGGCGACGTGATCGGCCGGCCAGGCGCGGCATGGAACGGTGCGTGGCCACTGCGACGAAACGTCACATGCGCTCGGCAGGGCGGCAAGCCCGGCGGGCCGGGACTGATCGCCTGTCGCTCAACGGCAATCAGCCCCGGCCTTTGTCGTCGGCCGCGCCAAAGCCACCCGGAATAGCGCTTTTGCTCGACATCAACGGTCGAGGGCCGATGAGCAAGGGCATGCTTAATCGCGCGGTCCTAACAAAGGATTTCAATTTGAAGGCGAGTTAAATCGAGCGCGCCTCTTGCAATGGAACCCGATGGAACCGGAAGAATGCCGGTTCGAGGTTGCGGCTCGTCGGAATGGCGACAAGGCGTGCCGTGCGAGGCCGACCGCGGCGGCGGCGTGCGATCGCCGCGTCAGATCGTCCGCGCAATCAGCAGCTTCATGATCTCGTTGGTGCCGCCGTAGATCCGCGACACCCGCGCATCCTTGTACATGCGCGCGATCTCGTACTCGTCCATATAGCCATAGCCGCCGTGGAGCTGCAGGCAGCGGTCGACGATGTCACCCTGCAGGTCGGTGAGCCAGTATTTCGCCATCGAGGCCGTGGCGGCGTCGAGCTTGCCTTCGAGGTGCTGGCCGATGCAGTGATCGACGAAGACGCGGGCGACCGTCGCCTTGGTCTTGCATTCGGCGAGCGTGAACTGGACCGTCTGGTTGTCGAAGACGGCACGGCCGAAGGCCTTGCGCTGCTTGACGTAGTCGATGGTCACCTCGAGCGCCCGTTCGATCATGGCGATGGCCTGGACCGCGATGATCAGGCGCTCCTGCGGCAGTTTCTCCATGAGCTGATAGAAGCCGCGCCCTTCCTCGGCGCCGATCAGGTTGGAGGTCGGCACCCGGACGTCGTTGAAGAACAGCTCCGAGGTGTCCGCGGCCTCGAGCCCGACCTTGTCGAGGTTGCGGCCGCGCTCGAAGCCGTCGGCCTCTTCGGTCTCGACCACGATCAGCGACGTGCCCTTGGCGCCCTGCCTGGGGTCGGTCTTGGTCACGACCACGACGAAATTGGCGGTCTGGCCGTTGGTGATGAAGGTCTTGGAGCCGTTGATGGTGTATTGGTTGCCCGACCGCGTGGCCGTGGTCCGCACGCCCTGCAGGTCCGAGCCGGCGCCCGGCTCTGTCATGGCGATGGCGGCGACATATTCGCCGCTGGAAAGCTTGGGCAGCCACTTCTTCTTCTGCTCTTCGGAGCAGTAGCTCTCGATATAGGGCATGACGATGCCGTTGTGCAGCGAAACGCCCCAGGCATCGAGCCCGCGCTTGGTGGTCTCCTCGATCAGCACCGCTTCATGGCGGAAGTCGCCGCCGACACCGCCGTAATCAGCCGACGTCGATAGCCCGAGCAGCCCGGCTTCGCCCGCCTTGCGCCACAACTCGCGCTCGACGATGCCGTCGCGCCGCCACTGGTCGAGCTTGGCGCGCGGCGCATGCCTGTCGAGAAACTGTCGCACCGACTGGGCGAACATGCCGAATTCCTCGTCGGCAAGATACGAGGGGGCAGGGACGTTCAGAGCGGGGCTTCGCATGCGCTTCTCTCCGGGCTGATCGAATTCCGTGACGCGGTTTTTTCGCGCTTCGTCGCATGAATCTGCATCAGCCGCGGTCAAACGCCAAGCGCATCTTGTTGCCTGGACGATCTGCGATCTCAGGTCAGGAATGCCCGGAAGCGGCGCAGCGCGATGACGAAGAAGACCGATCCGATCACGGTCAGCGCCAGCATCTGCGGCCAGACCACGTCGAGGCCCGCGCCGCGAAACAGGATGGCCTGCGCCATGATGACGAAATGAGTGTTCGGCGCGGCGAGCATGATGTCCTGGATGAACTGCGGCATGCTCTCGCGCGGCGTCATCGCCCCGGACAGCGCCTGCAGCGGCAGCAGGATCATCACCAGCAGCATCCCGAATTGCGGCATCGATCCGGCCGATGTGGCCATCAGGATGCCCATGCTGGTGGTGGCGAAGAGCTGCAGGGCGGCGCCCAGCATGAACAGCATCACCGATCCGTCGATCCTCACGGCGAGGAGTCCCTGGACCACCAGCACGATCGACACCGCCGATGCGACCAGCACCACGAGACCCATCGACCACACCTTGCTCACCATGATCTCGAGCGGCGTCACCGGCATGACCAGCAGGTGCTCGACCGTCCCATGCTCGCGCTCGCGGATCAGCGCGGCGCCGGTCAGGATGATCGACAGCATGGTGATCGCGGTGATGACGTTGTTGATCGCCCCGAACCAGGTCTTGTCGAGCTCGGGATTGAACCGGGCGCGCAGGACGAGATCGACCGGCAGGGTCTGGACCGCGCGGTGGCGGGCCAGGAACTCGGTGATCTCGCTGGTCACGATCGACTGGACATAGCCGCCGCCGGTGAAGGCCTGGGACACCCGGGTGGCGTCGATGTTGAGCTGGATCGCCGGCGATCGCCCCGCCAGCAGATCGCGCTGAAAATCCGGCGGAATGTCGAGGGCAAAGGTGTCGAGCCCGGCATCCATGCGCCGGTCCATCTCCGACTGGGTGATCATGCGCGGCGGCGAAAAATATGGCTTGGCGAAGGCCATGTCGATTCGTGTCGAGATCTGGGACTGATCCTCGTCGACGATGGCGATGGCGGCCCGGTTCAGCGTCTCGGGCAGGGCGCGCGATTCGGTATAGACCGACAGCGTGAAGGCGTAGACGATGAGTGCGAGCAGCATCGTATCGCGCCTGAGCCCGCGCAATTCCTTGATGCCGAGCTGCAGCAGGTTGGTCCCGCGCATGATCATTTCGCCTGTTTCTTCAGGAGCAGGACGCCCATGGCCAGCAGCACCGGAATGCTGACGGCGAGCGGCAGGAGCGAACTCTGCAGCGCCACGAAGTCGAGGCCCTTGGAGAAGGTGCCGCGCGAGATCGTGACGAAATAGGTGGTCGGATAGATCGTGCCGATGAAGGCGCCTGCCCCCTGAAGCGAGGATACCGGATCGATCAGTCCGGAATACTGGATCGCGGGGATCAGGGTGATCAGCGTCGTCCCGAACAGTGCCGCGATCTGGCTCCTCATGAAGGAGGAGATCACCAGCCCCATGCAGGTGGTGGTCGAGACGTAGAGCAGCGCACCGACAAGGAACGTGGGGAAGCTGCCGGTGAAGGGCACCCGGAAGACGACCAGCGCGAAGGCGAGGAGGAGAAGAAAATTCATCATCGCCAGAACGATGTAGGGAAGCTGCTTGCCCAGCAGGAATTCGAGGCGGGTGACGGGGGTGACGTAGAAATTGACGATCGACCCGAGTTCCTTTTCGCGCACGACGCTGAGCGCCGCGAGCATCGCCGGAATCATCAGGAGCAGGATCGGAATGACCGCCGGCGCCATGGCGACGACGCTCTTGACGTTCGGATTGTAGCGATACCGGAGCTGAAGCTGGAAGGAGCCGGCAACCGCCGCGTCACCATAGAGTTCGCGCGCCTTCTGCGTCAGCCATTGGCTGTGCATGGCCTGGACGTAGCCCTTGATCGTTTCCGCCCGGATCGGCAGGGCGCCGTCGATCCATGCGCCGACTTCGACATGCCGGCCGCGGCTGACGTCGCGGCCGAAACCCGGGGGAATTTCGACGGCGAGGCTGATGTCGCCGCTGCGCATGCGCCGGTCGAGGTCGGCATAATCCGTGATCGGCGGCTTCTCCTTGAAGTAGCGAGAGCCGGCGATCTGCAGGACGTAGTCCCGGCTAATGGTGGTATCGTCGCGATCGAGCGCGGCGAATGTCAGGTCCTCGACGTCGAGACTGATGCCGTAGCCGAGCACGAACAGCAGAAGGACGCTGCCGAGCACGGCGAGGGTGGCGCGGATCGGGTCGCGGCGCAGTTCGAGCGCCTCTCGCCAGCAATAGGCGAGCAGGCGTCGAGGGGAGAAATACGACAGAGAGGAATCGGCTGCGCGTGCGGTCTGTGGCGGCCGCGGCGGCGGGGCGACCGCCCCCGGCTCGGGGTCGGCTGGCCGCGTTTGCCGGCTGCCGTCCCCCGCGCCCTCGATGGCGTCTTCGAGACAGGCGATGAAGGCCGCCTCCAGCGTCTCGACCTTGCGCCCGGCGACAATCGCGGCGGGGGCGTCGCTGATCAGGACCTTGCCGGCATGCATCAGCGAAATGCGGTCGCAGCGCTCCGCCTCATTCATGAAGTGGGTGGAGACGAAGATCGTGACGTTGTCCCGGCGCGAGAGTTCGGCGAGGATCTGCCAGAAGCGATCGCGCGCGACCGGATCGACGCCGGATGTCGGCTCGTCGAGAATGAGAATGTCCGGCGAATGGATCATCGCGACGGCGAGAGACAGTCGCTGTCGCAGGCCGAGCGGAAGATCGTCCGGATAGGCGTCGATCACGTCGCCGAGATCGAAGCGCTGCGTCATCTCCCTGATCCGCGGCGCGATGGTGTCGGCAGGCAGATCGAACAGCCGGGCATGAAGATCGAGGTTCTGGCCGACCGTCAGCTCGGAATAGAGCGAGAATCCCTGGGACATGTAGCCGATGCGGCGGCGGACGGCGATGTCGCCGGGATCGATTTCGCTGCCGAACAGCCGGGCTGTGCCGGAGCTCGACGGCAGCAGTCCGGTCAGCATCTTCATCGTCGTGGTCTTGCCGCAGCCGTTCGAACCGAGAAAGCCGAAGATCTCGCCGCGTTCGATGCGAAAGCTGACGTCATCGACGGCAGTGAAGTGATCGAAGCGCTTGGTCAGGTGCTCCGCCTCGATGGCGATGGTGTCTGCGCCGGCTGCGCCGCGCGGCGGGATCACCACCTCGACATGGTCCTTGCGCTCGTCTTCGGGGAGCAGTGCGATGAAAGCCGCATCGAGCGTCGCGGTGCCGGTGCGATGCAGGAGCTCCGCGGGTGTTCCGGTGGCGAGCACGCGGCCGGCGTCCATGGCGACCAGCCAGTCGAACCGCGCCGCTTCCTCCATATAGGCGGTCGAGACCAGAACGCTCATGCCGGCGCGCCGGGCGCGGATATCGTCGATCAATTCCCAGAACTGGCGCCGTGACAGCGGATCGACGCCGGTCGTCGGCTCGTCCAGGATCAGGAGCTCGGGATCGTGAATCAGCGCGCAGCACAGGCTCGCCTTCTGCTTCATGCCGCCGGAGAGCTGTCCCGCCGGACGATCGGCGAAAGGCGCAAGCCCGGTATCGCGCAGCAGCTCGGCGATCCGCCGCTTGCGTTCGGCCTTGTCATGTCCGAACAGCCGGCCGAAGAAGTCGATGTTCTCGAACACGGAGAGCGTCGGGTACAGGTTCTTGCCGAGGCCCTGCGGCATATAGGCGATCTGCGGGCAGGCGCGGCGGCGGTGGGCGGCATCGCCGATGTCGCCGCCCAATACCGTGATCCGGCCATCCTGAATGATGCGCGCGCCGGCGACCAGGGCGAGCAGGCTGGACTTGCCGACGCCGTCCGGCCCGATCAGGCCGACCATGCAGCCGGCCGGCAGATCGAGGGTGACGGCATCGAGGGCGCGGGTTGCGCCATAGGTCAGGCCGACCCCCTCGAGCCGCGCCACGACGGCTGCGGCTGAGCTGGCGGCCGAGGGGGCCGCGTTGCTCATCGCGTCAGCTTTTCCTGGAGATTGGCCGGCCACGGCGCGTTGGGATCGAGCCGGACATAGGCCATGCCGGGCAGCCCGGTCTTGACCTCTTCGATGTGCTGGTGGAGCAGCTCCGGCGGGATATGCGCCTTGACCCTGAACATCAGCTTCTGGCGCTCTTCCTCGGTCTCCACGGTCTTGGGCGTGAACTGCGCGACATCGGCGACAAAGGTCGCCTTGGCCGGGATGACGTATTGCGGCGCTGCGTCGAGCACCAGATGCACCTCGGCGCCGATGGCGACGCGACCGGCCTCTGCCGTCGGCAGGAAGAACGTCATGTAGACATCGCCGAGATCGACCATATTGAGAACGCGGCCACCGGCAGCAAGGACTTCGCCCGGCTGCGCGACCCGATACTGCACGCGGCCGTCGCGCGGTGCCTTGAGGGTGCTGTCGTTGATGTCGGCGGTGATGCTTTCGATCGCGGCGCGCGCCGCATCGATGGCTGCGCCGGCGTCGACCACCATGGCGCGGGCGGAACTGATCGCCGCCTCGGAAGCTGCGACCTGGGCCTGGGCTGCGGCGACCGCCGCCTTGGCCGTCGCCGCGGCCGAGCGGTCGTCGTCGAGCACCTGCTGCGACACTGCATTGGTCCTGATCAGCTGCTCGGAGCGCGTGAGCTTGCGGTTGGCTGAATCGAGCTGAGCCATGCGCTGGGCGACCACGGCGTCCGCCGCGGTCTTTTCCGCCATGCGCTGGGTGACGAGACTCTTGGTCGTATCGACGTTGATGGTGGCGCGCTGCAGTTGCGCCTCCGCCTGGCGGCGCTGGGCCTGGAGCTGCTCGGTGTCCATCCGCGCAAGGACCTGCCCGGCGGTGATGAAGTCGCCTTCATTGACCAGGATCTCGCGGATTCGGCCCGGAACCTTGGTGGCGATGTCGATCTCGATCGCCTCGATTCGCCCGTTGCCGCGGGCAAAGCCCGCTGGGAGAGCGTTGGCGTCGTGGTAACGCCAGTAATAGTAGCCGCCGGCACCGGCCAGCGCGACGACAGCGACAAGGAGCCAGCCCGATTTGATCTTCATCGATATCCCGTTGTTCCGTCCGACCGATGCAGCCGAGGGGCGGCTTTCATCTCGCAACGACAGCCGCAGTTCTCGTTGAAATTGATGACGACCTTAACGCAAGCCGCGTGACAGTTGTGATCGATACGATGGGTGCAAGAGTTTGAGCTTGATTCAGATCAGCACGCAGCAGTTGTGATTCTGCGCCATCAAGCGCGATGGGCGTGACCGGGTGATCAAGATTTCAGCAGGAGATGTCCGCGCCAGGCATAGCCGGGAATTGAAGCCGTGAGCACTGCTCGTCTTTTAGCCGGCTGTCGGGGGGCTGTGTCGCGGAAGACACATGATGGCCTGCGGGCGAGGATGGTGCAGCCTTCACCCAGGCTGCGGGCTGGTCGCCCCGACGAGCTGATCGCGGGCGTCACGCCAAGGCGGCGCCACTTCCGCTCCGATTCGATCGGAGCGGAAGTGGCGCCATGCGAGTTCGATCGATCGCTCCAGTCGCATCGTCACGGCGCCCGGGATCCGAGCAGCATCGCGCGTGCCAGCATGCCGCCGGAAAGGACCCGCGCCCTGAAGCCGTGCCTCGCCAGGATCCGGCCGGCGTAATAGGCGCGCTGGCCGGAGCGGCAGATGACAAGGATCTCCCGATTGCGCGGCAGCTCGCTCAGCCGCGTGCGGAGCTCGGCGAGCGGAATATTGATTGAACCGCCGACCGCCCCCGCGGCGACTTCGTCGGGCCGCCGCACGTCGAGCAGGAAGGCATCCAGCGTCTCCTGCCAATGAAAGATGGGCATGTCGCCGCGCAGGACATCGGCGGCCACCATGCCGGCGAAGTTGACCGGATCCTTGGCGCTGCCGAACTGCGGCGCGTAGCACAGCTCGGCCTCTTCCAGGTCGTAAACCGTGGCTTCCATCTGCAGGGCGACGGCGAGGGCGCTGATCCGCTTGTCGACCGCCGGGCCGTCCTCGCCGATCGCCTGGGCGCCGAGCAGCCGCCCGTCGGATTTCCGGAACAGGACCTTGAGCACCATCGTTTTGGCGTCCGGATAATAGCCGGCATGCGAATGCGGGAAGATGTAGACCTTCTCGACGTCGCCGTAGCCCTGGCGCTGCAGCGTCTTCTCGCTGGCGCCGGTCCACGCTGCGGCGCCGCCGAACAGGCCGATGATCGCGGTGCCCTGCGTGCCGCGATAGCGGGACTTGCGCCCGGCGATGGCGTCGGCCGCGATCCGTCCCTGGCGGTTGGCGGGTCCCGCCAATGCGACGAGGCTCCACTGCCCGGTGACGCAATCCCTGACCTCGACGGCGTCGCCGACGGCGAAGATGTTCGGATCGCTCGTCCGCATCTGGTCGTCGACGCGAATGCCGCCCCGCGCCCCGATCTCGAGCCTCGCCGAGCGGGCCAGCTGGACGTCGGGACGCACCCCGAGCGCGAGAATGACCAGATCGGCCTCGTAATCCTTGCCGGACTTGGTGCGAACTTCGAGTCCGCCGCCCTCGCGAGCGCTGAACGAGGCGACGCCGTCACCGAGAACCAGCCGGGCGCCGTGGCGCTTCAGATGCCCCTCGACGAGGCGGGCGAGCTCGCGATCGAGCGGTGCCAGTACCTGATCGAGCATTTCGATCAGCGTGACCTCGAAATCCAGATGCAGGAGATTCTCGACCATCTCCAGGCCGATGAAGCCGCCGCCGATGACCACCGCGCGGCGCGTCGGCTTGACGAAGCGCAGTCCGGTATCCTCGGCGGTTTCGGCGAGGACGTTCCTGCCTTGGGCGATCCATTCGCGGATGGCGCGGGCGTCGGGCACTGTCCTGACCTGGAAGATGCCGGGCAGGTCGATGCCGGCAATGGGCGGACGCAACGATGAGGCGCCCGGCGCCAGCACCAGCCGGTCGTAAGTCTCCGCCGTCGTCGCGCCGGTCGTCAGATCGCGGACCTGGACGG
Organism: Bradyrhizobium sp. WD16; assembly: GCF_024181725.1. Lineage (NCBI taxonomy): Bacteria > Pseudomonadati > Pseudomonadota > Alphaproteobacteria > Hyphomicrobiales > Nitrobacteraceae > Bradyrhizobium > Bradyrhizobium sp. WD16. The sequence goes on from NZ_CP028908.1 coordinate 2,616,484, forward strand.
TCTTGTCCTTCGCGGACACCGCGATGACCTCGCAATTCGTCCGCACGTCGATGGCGAAATTGTCGAGGAAGCTCTGCTCGGTCGCGACCAGAAGGCTGGCCTCCTTCTCGATCACCCCCGCGACGTGATAGGGCAACCCGCAATTCGCATAGGACACATACGGGCCGCGCTCGAAGATGACGATCTCGGCCTTTTCGTCGAGCCTGCGCAGGCGCGCGGCGCAGGATGCGCCGCCGGCGACGCCGCCCACAATGATGACCTTCACCCGAATGCTCCTGCCGGTGCTGACATGGTTCCGGGCGATGCGCTCTCGCCCGTTCGGCGCCCTGGAACATAGGGGTAGAAGCGCGGCGCGCCTTGACCCAGATCAGTTGGGCCTGGATCAGCCGACCCGCTCAGAGGGCGGCGATGGCCGCGCTCAACTGCTCGCGCACTTCGGCGGCGAGGGCGGCGAGCGTCGGATTGTCGATCGCCTGCATCGAGGCAACCGGATCCACCGCTGCCACCTCGGTGCGGCCTTCGACCTGCTGCACGATCACGTTGCAGGGGAGCATGGTGCCGATCTTGTCCTCGGCCTGAAGCGCCCGGAACGCCATCTTCGGATTGCAGGCGCCGAGGATGATATAGGGGTGGAAATCGGCGCCGATCTTTTCCTTCAGGACCGCTTGAACGTCGATTCTGGTGAGGACGCCGAAGCCGTGGGACTTGAGGGCCGCGACCGTTTTCTCCACCGCCTGATCGAGCGGCACATCCAGGAATTTCGAAACGTAATAGGACATCGGCGGCTCCCCTGAGTTTCGTCTGTGCGGTCAGTTGACGTCAGGCCGGCGGCTGCCTCTCCAACTGTCCGGGAGCCGCCTGGAGCGCCCAATGCCAGCGGACAAACGTGTCCGCAGTGGGGCGTTCGCCGTCACATGGTTCGGACGATGCGTCCGCCATTCAAGGCCGGTCTGCGAGATAGCGTTCCATTTCTGGTCACGTTGCGGTCAGTCCGGCGGTTCGCGCCAGCGCGGCGACGTCGAGCGATCGCTCGAGCACATCGGCGATCTCGTCGAGCGCATCATCGACCACCCGGCCATGGTCTGTACCGGTCGACGGCGCGCCGAGCCTGCGCAGCATCGCGGCGCGCAGGTCGCCGGTTTCGAACAGGCCGTGGACATAGCAGCCCATGACACGGCCGCTGGCCGAGACGGCGCCATGCGGGCCTTCGCCATCGACCGTGAGAAACGGCCGCGCCAGGCCCTCCCCGGTGGTTTGGCCGAGATGCATCTCGTAGCCGCGGAAATCCTCGCCGCCCGGTCCTTGTCCACGCACCGGGCGCAGCACCTTGTCGTCCTCCAGAACGGTCTCGACGTCGAGAAGGCCGAGCCCCGCCGCTTCACCGGGAGGTCCTTCGATGCCGGTCGGGTCGGCGATGCGCCGGCCGAGCATCTGATAGCCGCCGCAGATGCCGAGCACGTAGCCGCCGCGCCGCATATGGGCCATCAGGTCGATGTCCCAGCCCTGGGCGCGCAGGAAAGCAAGATCGGCGAGGGTCGCCTTCGAGCCGGGCAGGGCGATGAGGTCGGCGTCGAGCGGCAAGGGCGTGCCCGGTGGAATGAAGCGCAGCTCGACCTCCGGCTCCTGTCGCAGGGGATCGAAATCGTCGAAATTGGCGATGCGCGGCAATCTCGGCACGGCGATCCTGATGCGGGCGTCCGGGCGCCGCGCCGCACTCTTCTGCAGCGCGACGGCGTCCTCCGCCGGCAGGCGCGCGGCGGCGGCCAGCCAGGGCACCAGGCCGAAATCGCGCCAGCCGGTTCGCTCGGCAATGATCCTGCGGCCGGCGTCGAACAGCGTGGGATCGCCGCGGAACTTGTTGATGATGAAGCCCTTCACCATTGCCGCGTCGTCGGCCTCGAGCACGGTCCTGGCGCCGACCACCGCGGCGATGACGTGGCCGCGATCGATGTCGCCGGTCAGCACCACCGGGACATTCGCCGCGCGGGCGAAGCCCATATTGGCGATATCGCCGGGGCGCAGGTTGAGTTCGGCCGGGCTGCCGGCGCCTTCCACCAGCACGAGATCGGCCTGGGCTCGAAGGGTGCGAAAGCTCTCGAGCACGATGTCGAGCAGCTCGGCCTTGCGCGCCTGATGTTCGCGGGCGTCGCGCGAACCGATGACGCGGCCGCGCACCACCAGCTGGGCGCCGCGCTCGCTCTGGGGCTTGAGCAGGACCGGATTCATGTCGACGGTCGGCGGCGTGCGGCAGGCCAGTGCCTGCAGCGCCTGGGCGCGGCCGATCTCGCCGCCCTCGGCGGTGACGGCGGCGTTGTTCGACATGTTCTGCGGCTTGAAGGGCCGCACGGTGAGGCCGCGATTGGCGAACAGTCGGCAAAGCCCGGCGACCAGCACCGACTTGCCGACATCGGAACCGCAGCCCTGCAGCATCAGCGCGGCCATGCCAGCCCTCCCGCCAGCAGCGCCGCCCACATCAGGCCGCAGGCCGCAAGGTAAAGCCGCAACCCGCGACGCAAGTCGGCGGTGCCGGGCGCGTGGCCGGAGCCGAAACGCGGGCGCTCGCAGGTGACGCCGTCATAGGCGGCCGGGCCGCCGAGCTGACAGGCCAGCGCGCCGGCCATGGCCGCTTCCGGCCAGCCGGCATTGGGCGAGGCATGGGCCGGCGCGTCGCGCAGCATCGTGCCGAAGCCGCGCCGGCCGACCGCGACGATCAGGAGCCCGGCGAGGCGCGCCGGCACGATGTTCATCAGATCGTCGGTGCGCGCGGCGGCCCAGCCGAAGGCGCGCCAGCGCGGCTCGAGATGGCCGATCAGGCTGTCGGCGGTGTTGACGGCCTTGTAGATGAAGAGGCCCGGCAGGCCGCCCAGCAACAGCCAGAAGGCCGGCGCGACGATGCCGTCGTTGAAGCTCTCGGCGAGGCTCTCCAGCGCCGCGCGCGCGACGTCCCCGCCCTGCATCGGTGCCGTGTCACGGCCGACAATCCGGCCGACCGCATTTCGTGCCGCGGCCAGATCGTCGGCCTGCAGGGCATTTGCGACATCGTCGACGTGGTCGAACAGGCTGCGCTGGGCGAGCCCGACAGAGGCGATCGCGGTGAAGAGGATCAGGCCGAGCGGATTGTGCGGCAATGCGCTCTGAAGCGCCAAGCCGGCGAGCGCCGCGGCACCGGCGACGACGACCACGGTCAGCGCGCCGAGAAGACGACGCATCGGGTCGGGCCATGCCGGCCGGTTGAGCAGGCGCTCGAGACGATCGATGGCGATCCCCAGCCAAGTCACCGGATGCGGCAGGCGCGCATGCAGCGCCGCCGGATAGCCGATCGCGGCCTCGACGGCGAGCGCCGCCAGCGTGAGGCCGGGCGGGGTCCAGAGCTGCGGCAGCAGGTCCATCATGGCGAGTCTAGAAGTCGATGCCGCGCTGGGCCTTGAAGCCCTGCTCGAAGGGATGCTTGACGAGGCCCATCTCGGTGACGCAATCGGCGATCGCGATCAGCTCGGGAGGCGCATCGCGTCCGGTGACGCAGACATGCTTGTCGGCGGGCCGTGCCTTGAGGCCGTCGAGCACCTTGTCGAGATCGAGATAAGCGTAGCGCAGCGCGATGTTCAGTTCGTCGAGAACGACCAGGGCGAGGCTTTGGTCGGCGATCATCTCCAGCGATGCCGCCCAAGCCGCCTCGGCGGCGGCGATGTCGCGGGTGCGGTCCTGGGTGTCCCAGGTGAAGCCTTCGCCCATCACCTTGTAGACCACCTGGTCGGGAAAGCGCGTGAAGAAGCGCCGCTCGCCGGTGATCCATTTGCCCTTGATGAACTGCACGACGCCGACGCGCTGGCCCCAGCCCAGCGCCCGCGCCACCATGCCGAACGCGGCGGTGGTCTTGCCCTTGCCGCTGCCGGTATTGACGATCAGAAGGCCGGCGCCGTCGCGCTTCTGCGTCATCATGGCATCGCGTTCGGCCTTCTGCGCCTTCTTCGCCGCCGCGTGCTGGGCATCGCTATCGGTCATCGGGGATCTCCAGGCAGGGCATCTTCCAGGCGCGCCCAGTCGCCGGCGGTGCCGGGCAGGCCGAACCTGACGAGATGCGGATCGTCGAACGGCCGGCAGAGGATGCCGGCGCGGGCGAGCCGCAGAAACACCGCATCGGCGTTCCCGGCGCGGGCGAGGCGGAAGAGATCGGTGCCGCCGATGATCTCGAGGCCGGCCGCGGCGAGCAGCTTGTCGAGCCGCCGCGCATTCGAGGCGAGGCGACGCCGCATCCGTCCGGTCCACGCCTGGTCGGCATAGGCGGCGAGGCCGGCCTTGAGCGTCGGCGTGGTGAGCGGCCATTCGCCGAACGCGTCGCGCACCCGCATGGCGAGATCGGGCGCGGCGACGACGAATCCGAGGCGCAGCGCCGGCAGGCCGTAGAACTTGCCGAACGAACGCAACACGATCAGCCGCCCGCCCGCCTGCGCCGCGATGCTGGCCTGCGGCGTCGCGTCGATAAAGGCTTCATCGACGATCATCCAGCCGTGCTGCGCGGCGGTCATCAGGTCCTGCGGCGCGATGAGGCGGCCGTCGGGATTGTTGGGATTGACGACGACCTGGGCCTCGGCGGCGGTGTCGCCGGTCACGATGCGCGCGCCGATCGTGGTCCAGGCGTCGCGGTGCCCGCCATAGCTCGGTTCGCGCAGGCGAACGGATCTGGCGCCGAGCAGGCGCGGCAACTGCCGCAGCGCCGCCTCGGTGCCGGGGGTCGCGGCGACCTTTGCCGGATCGGCGCCGAAGGCCGCCGCGGCAGCCCGTTCCAGCGCGGCGACGTCCTCGGGGTCCGGCAGGCGCGCCAGCTCCGCGCGTCCGATGCGCGGCGCCGGATAGGAATGCGGATTGATGCCGGTCGACAGATCGAGCCATGGCCGCGGCGCATCGGGAAACAGCGCTGCGGCCGCGGCGACGCGGCCGCCATGGCGACGGAAGATCGACAGATCGGGCGCGGCGGCGACGACGTGACGAGAGTCGCTGTCGTCGCGCCAGGCCGCATCGGGGGGGCGTTGCAGGCGGGCGCCGTTGGAGCGGGTCATCTATCAGCGCCTCATCACTGCGGCTTCGCTGCGGTGGCGGTCCTGCCAGCCGGCGCGCTCGAGCTCGGGCGTATCGCAGGCGTCATCGGGGTAACCGAGGCAGAAATAGCCGATCAGGGTCCAGTCGTCCGGCACCTCCAGGGTCGCCTTGGCTGCGAGCGGTTCGATGATCGACACCCAGCCCATGCCGATGCCCTCGGCGCGGGCGGCGAGCCACAGCAGACACACGGCGGCAACGGCGGAATAGCGCAGCATCTCCGGCATCGTGCGCCGGCCAAGGCCGTGGCCATCGGCGGTCGCCTCATCGGCGAACACGGCGACATGGCAGGGCGCCTCGCGCAGGCCCTCGAGCTTGAGCCTGGCATAGAGACTGCGGCGCTCGCCTTCGTAGCTGTCGAGGGCGTCGCGGTTGCAGTGACAGAAATTGGCGATAATGGCGTCGCGCCGCGCCGCATCCTCGACGAGGACGAAGCGCCACGGCTGGCACAGCCCGACCGAAGGCGCGAGGCAGGCCTCGCCGATCAGCCGGTCGATGAGGCCGGGCGGCAGCGGGTCGGAACGGAAGCGGCGGACGTCCCGTCGCCAGACGAACAGCTCGTGCAGGCGTTCGCGGAATTTGTCGTCGAACTGCGGTGCCTTCATCATCTAACCCTCCGTGGTCAGCGTGGGTCTGGCCGGGCGCCGTGCGCGCCACAATCCCATCGACGCCAGCCAGCAGGCGATGAAGACGGCGATGATCACGGCGCCGAGCGAATTGGACTGTTCGGCGAGTTCGGCGACCGCGGCGAGGGCGCCGCCGGCGCCGAGCTGGGAGACGAGGAGGCCGGCGGTCTCAACGCCGCCGATCAGAATGGCGATCAGCGCCGACACCAGCGTGATGATGCAGTTGTAGTAGAGCTTGCGGCGGGGATCGACGAAGGCCCATTGATAGACCCCGACCATCAGGACGCCGTCGCTGGCATCGACCAGGGTCATGCCGGCCGCGAACAGCACCGGAAACACCAGCGCGATCGCCAGCGAGGCGCCGCTCGAGGCATGGCTGGCCGAGAGGCCCATGACGCTGATTTCGGTCGCGGTCTCGAAGCCCAGGCCGAACAACAGGCCGAGCGGCATCATGTGCCAGCTGCTTCGGATCAGCCCGAACAGCGGCCGCAGGATCCGCGCCAGACCACCCGTGGGGATCGGCAGCGCCTCGATCGTCGGCTGCTCCTCGCCGGCACGCAGCCGGCGGAGCGCGCGCCACAGCCCGGGCAGGATGGCGAGATTGGTCGCGCCGATGGCGAAGAGGAAACCGGCGGAAACGAGGGTCGAGACCACCCCGCCGACGGTCTTGAGGCCTTCCACCTCCTGCAGCGCGCCGGCGGTGGCGGCCACCAGCAGCGAGGCGATGAAGACGATGCTCGAATGGCCGAGCGCGAAGAACAGGCCGACGCCGATCGGGCGCTGGCCTTCCTGCATCAGCTTGCGGGTGACGTTGTCGATGGCGGCGATGTGGTCGGGATCGATGGCGTGCTTCAAGCCGAAACCATAGGCGAGGGCGGCGGCGCCGAGCAGCAGCGGCTGGCCGTGGAACAAGGCGATCGCCCAGGCCCAGGCGACCAGATTGGCCGGGATCAGCACGGCATAGAGCGCATGCACCCGGCGCCGGAACGATAGCCGTGCAACGGCCTCAGGCATGCTGGCTCTCCCCGTCGGGTTGCGTGGCGATGGCGTGGAAGAAGGCGCCGGTGACGTGGCCGCGCCGTCCCCCGGCGGTGCCGAGATCGCGCCCCTGGGCGTCCCTCAAGGCGACCAGCGGCGCGTCGCGGCCTGCCTCGATGATCCGGGCATAATGGAATTCGTGGCCGCGCACCGTCGTGCCGCGCGCGCCGATCGGCGAATCCGCCAGCAGGACCGCGTGGCGGTAGCCGAGATTGAGCTTGCGCTTGGCAAAGGATGTCGAGTGACCGAGCAGTCCGGTCATGGCATGCGAAACGCCCTGCGCATCCTCCAGCCGCTCGCCGAGCACCATGTAGCCGCCGCATTCGCCGTGCACCGGCCGCGTCGTTGCGAAGCGCCGCAGCCCCTCGCCAAAGCGCGTCGCGGCGGCGATGGCGCCGGCATGAAGCTCGGGATAGCCGCCCGGCAGCCAGCAGACATCGCAGCTCTCCGGCGGCGGCTCGTCGGCCAGCGGCGCGAAGACGTCGATCTCGCAACCGGCGCGGCGCCAGTCCTGCAGATGATGCGGGTAGATGAAGCTGAAGGCCGCGTCGCGAGCGAGCGCGATGCGCTGGCCGGGCGGTGCCAGCACTGGTGCCGGGCCGGTGGGCTGCGGCGCGGCGAGCGGCCGCGCCAGGGCGGCCACGGCATCGAGATCGATATGCGCCTCGGCGACATCGGCGAGGCGCTCGAGCATGTCCTGCAGCGCGTGATGCTCGCTCGCCTGGACGAGACCGAGATGACGCTCGGGCAAGGCGAGGCGCTCGTCGCGCGGCACGCTGCCGAGCACCGGCAGGCCGATCTGCGTGATGGCGGAGGCGGCGCCGGTCTTGTGGCGCTCGCTTGCGAGGCGGTTGAGCAGCACGCCGGCGATCTCGACGCCGGGAGCGTGGCCGACAAAGCCGCGGGCGACGGCGGCCGCGGTCTGCGATTGGCCGGAGACGTCGAGGGTGAGCAGCACCGGCAGGCCGAGACCGGCGGCGAGATCGGCGCCGGCGCCCTGCCGTCCGGGCGCGGCCTCGGCGCCGTCGAACAGGCCCATGCTCGATTCGATGATCAGCAGTTCGGCGTCGCGCGCGGCCGCACCGGCCAGCTGCGCAAGCTGCGCCGGCGCCATCGCCCAGCTGTCGAGATTGAGGCTCGGCGCGCCGGTGGCGGCGGCGTGGAAGGCGGGATCGATGTAGTCGGGTCCGGACTTCGCCGCGCGGATGGCGACGCCGCGCCGCCGGAAGGCGGCGAGCATGGCGAGCGTCAGCGTCGTCTTGCCCGAGCCGGATCGCGGTGCGCCGATGATCAGGCCGCGTGCGGTCATGCGTCGTGCTCCGCGCAGGCGCCGGGCGCGAGCGCCTCGCGCGCCGCCACGACATCGCCGATGGCGACGATCGCGGGCGTGGTCAGCGCCGCCGCGGCGGCATCGTCGGCGATCGTCGCCAATGTCGAGATCAGGATCTGCTGGTCGGGGGTCGTTGCGGCGGCGATCACCGCCGCCGGCGTCTCCGGCGCGAGCCCGCCCGCCATCAGCGCGGCGGCAATGTGCGGCAGGCGTCGCACCGCCATGTACAGCACGATCGGCTGGCCGAGCCGCGCCATGGCCGCCCAGTCGGGCTCCGGCCGGTCGGGCGCCGGATGGCCGGTCGCCAGCACGACGGCATGGTTGATGCCGCGCAGGGTGGCCGGGATCTGCGCCGACAGCAGCGCGGTCAGGCCGGCCGTGACGCCGGCGAACACCCGGAACGGGACGCCGGCGGCCGCCAGCGCCAGGGCTTCCTCGCCGCCGCGGCCGAAGACGAAAGGATCGCCGCCTTTCAGCCGGATCACCCGCCGGCCGGCCTTCGCCAGCGCGATCAGCTTCTCGGTGATGTCGCGCTGCGCCGGCGAGGGCCGGCCGCCGCGTTTGCCGGCGAAAATGCGCTCGGCGCCGGCGGGGGCGAGATCGAGCACGCGCGGGTCGACGAGGGCGTCATGGACGACGACCTCCGCCTGCGCCAGGGCCCGCACCGCCTGCAGGGTCAGGAGCGATGGATCGCCCGGGCCGGCGCCGACCAGCCAGACTTCTCCCGGGGCGAGGCGTGGCCCGGCTTCGAGGATCGCCTTCAAGCTTTTATTCATCGCATCGGCTCGCCATGACAGCCCGCGCGGGCTGCGCTATCAACGCGGCCATGGCCAGCGAGCAGCCACTGCGCAGAGGTTGGACGACGGGCGCCTGCGCGACCGCCGCGGCCAAGGCCGCCTATGCCGGTCTTTTGACCGGCGTATTTCCCGATCCCGTCGAGATCGCGTTGCCCGCGGGGCAACGCGTCGCCTTCGCGCTGGCGGAAACCGCCGTCATGGGCAGTGCCGCGCGCGCCGGCGTGGTCAAGGATGCCGGCGACGATCCCGACGTCACCCACGGCGCGCTGGTCCGCGCTACCGTGCGCCGCGCCGCGGCGGGCTCCGGCATCACGTTCCGCGCCGGCGAAGGCGTCGGGACCGTGACCCGGCCCGGCCTGCCGGTGCCGCCGGGCGAACCCGCCATCAATCCGGTGCCGCGCCGGATGATCACCGCGGCGCTGCAGGAGGTCGCGACCACGGCCGGTGTCAGCGCCGACGTCGAGGTCGAGATCGCGATTCCCGGCGGTGAACGACTGGCGCAGCAGACGCTCAATCCGCGCCTCGGCATCGTCGGCGGACTGTCGATTCTCGGCACCACCGGCATCGTCGTGCCGTATTCCTGCGCGGCCTGGATCCACAGCATTCGCAGCGGCATCGAAGTGGCGCGCGCGGCGGGCCTCGGCCACGTTGCCGGGGCCACCGGGCGAACCTCGGAAGCCGCAGTGCGGGCGCTTTATGATCTGCCGGAGATTGCGCTGATCGACATGGGCGATTTCGTCGGCGGCATGCTGAAATATCTGCGCGTCCGCCCGGTGCGAAAGGTCAGCATCGCCGGCGGCGTCGCCAAGATCACCAAGCTGGCGCAGGGCCGGCTCGACCTCCACTCCAAGCGCGGCTCCGCCGATCTCGGCGCGCTGGCGCAGCTTGCCGGCGAGGCCGGCGGCAGCGCCGAGCTCGGCCAGCGCATCGCCAGGGCCAATACTGTTGCCGAGGCCTTCGCGGCCGCCAGGGCCGAAGGCGTCGCGCTGGGTGAACGCGCCGCGGCGCGCGCCCGTGCCGTCGCGCTGGACGCGCTGCACGGCGCGCCCGTCGATGTCGAGGTGCTGATCTTCGACCGCGAAGGCGCGCTGGTCGCGCGAGCGGGATTTTCCGGCGATGATCGCGGTCCCGATCACGTCGCCGCCTCCGGGCGAAATCGCCGCGCATAGCCCTTGGTGTAAAGCGCGCTGTCGCGGAAATCGGCGCTGCCCAGCGCCGGTCCGACCAGGATCAGCGCGGTGCGTTCCGCCGGTTCGGCTGCCATGGCGGCGGCGAGCTCGCCGAGGCTCGCCCTGACGATGCGCTCGTCGGGCCAGCTGGCGCGGACCACGACCGCAGCGGGGCAATCGCCGCCATAGAACGGCACGAGCCGCGCCACCACCTGCTCGAGGACGTGGATCGCGAGATGAATGGCGAGTGTCGCGCCGGTGGCGGCGAAGGCCTCGAGGGATTCGCTCTGCGGCATCTTCGAGGCGCGGCCGGAGACGCGGGTCAGCACCACGCTCTGGGCGACCTCCGGCACCGTCAGTTCGCGGCGGAGCGCCGCGGCGGCGGCGGCGAAGGCCGGCACGCCCGGGGTGAGCGTGTAGGGAATGCCGAGCTGGTCGAGCCGCCGCAGCTGCTCGGCCAGCGCGCTCCAGATCGACAGATCGCCGGAATGAAGCCGGACGACATCCTCGCCGGCGCGATGGGCGCGGAGAATTTCGGCCTCGATCTCGTCGAGCGTCAGCGGCGCGGTATCGACGATACGCGCGCCCTGCGGACAATAGCCGAGCAGTTCGGGCGGCACGATCGACCCGGCATAGAGGCAGACCGGACAGCGCCCGAGCAGGTCGCGCCCGCGCACCGTGATCAGGTCCGCGGCTCCCGGGCCGGCGCCGATGAAATGCACGGTCATGACGGGTCTCCTTGGGAAAGCGCGCAGGTGGCATGGGCCGAGGCGATGCGCGGCAGGGCGAGACGGGCCGCGCGGCCGGCGCCGGCAAGCGCCGCGGCCTCGGCGACCGAGCCGACGCCGGCGCGGGCCTGCGAGGCGCGCGAGGTGGTGACGCAGCCCGGGCCTGCGGTCTCGAGCTCGTCTTCCGAGACGGCGGTGATCGGCAGCGCGAGGATCTGCGATGCGTCCTGCAAGGCCGTGCTCCGCAGCTTCCAGATCGGCGCCGCGAGGCGCTCCGCGCGCAGCGCGGTCAGCGCCTCGGCGCGGCGCACGAGCGCGGCGAGCTCCCGCCCCTCGCACCGTGAATTGAAGCCCAGTCCGGCGACGATCATGGTTTCACCACGGCCCATTGGGTGACGGTGCGCGCCGGCTTGAAGCCCTGCAGCGATCCGATCGGCTCGAGGCGCTCGACGGACAGGCGTGTGAGCGTGCCGCCGAGTTCGGCCTGGGCGCGCGCCAGCACGATCTCGGTGTCGATGGTCACGGCATTGGCGACGAGGCGTCCACCCGGGCGCAGCGCGGCCCAGGCCGTCGGGATCATTTCGGGATCGCCGGCGCCGCCGCCGAGGAAGATGGCGTCGGGTGCCGGCAGTCCGCGCAGACCTTCCGGCGCCCTGCGGCCGAGGATCGCGAGTCCGGGAACCCCGAGCGCGCAGGCATTGCGCGCGGCGCTCGCGGCGCGGCCGGCATGGGGTTCGAGCATGATGGCGCGATTGTCCGGATGACGCAGCATCCATTCGATCGAGATCGAGCCCGAACCGCCGCCGACATCCCACAACCGCTCGCCGGCACGCGGCGCCAGCGCCGACAGCGTCATGGCGCGGATCTCGCGCTTGGTGAGCTGGCCGTCGTTCTCGAACAGCGTGTCGGGCAAGCCGCAGCTGAGCGGTATGATCTCGGCATCGGGACCGGCGAGCACTTCGATGCCGACGAGATTGAGCGGCTGGATCTCGGTCAGGACGAAGTCGGCGGCGATGGCCGCGCGGACGCGCTCATTCGGGCCGCCCAGGGCTTCGAGCACGGTCAGTCGTGACGGGCCGAAGCCGCGGCTGTCGAGATAGGCGGCGAGCGTCGCCGGCGTCGTGCCATCGGCGCTGAGCACCAGAATCCGCCGTCCCGGCTGCAGCAGCGGCGCGAGCGGCTCGATCGGACGCCCGCACAGGGACAGCAGCGCGGTGTCCTGCGCGCTCCAGCCGAGCCGCGCCCGCGCCAGCGCCGTGGCGGATGGCGCCGGCAGGCATATCCACTCGCCCGGCGCGATGTGGCGCGCCAGCAGCGAGCCCGCGCCATAGCAGAACGGATCGCCCGAGGTGAGCACCGCGACCGGCCGCCCGCGCCGTGCGAGGATCTCGGGGACGGCGTCGGACAAAGGTGTCGGCCAGGGCTTGCTTTCGCCAGCGATCAGGGCGGCGGCGAGCGAAAGATGGCGCGCGCCGCCGATGACGAGCTCGGCGTGGCGCAGCAGCGTGCGCGCGGTTTCGCCGAGGCCCTCGACACCGTCTTCGCCGATCCCCACAATGGCGAGCCATGGGGGGGCGAGCGCTGGGGGTTCGATCCCTGGGTTTTCGATCCCTGGGTTTTCGATCCCTGGGTTTTCAAGCCTTGGGGCCTTATGCGGCGCCTCGTGCGGCGTATGGCCCGCATCAGTCATGAGAGATCTCCGGAAAGCCGATGCTGTCTTTGCGTGTTCTCATTCTCGGCGGTGCCGGCGAGGCGGCCGAGCTCGGCCGCCGCCTTGCCGGCGATGCGCGTTTCGCGCCGGTGCTGTCGTTCGCCGGCCGTACCCGCGCGCCGAGCCTGCCGCCGATCCCGTATCGCATCGGCGGCTTCGGCGGCGTTGAGGGCCTCGTGCAGTGGATGTCCGAGCACCAATGTGATGCGCTGGTCTGCGCCACGCATCCGTTCGCCGGGCAGATGCGCCGCCATGCGGTCGAAGCCGCTCGCCGCGGCGGCCGGCCGCTGCTGATGCTGGAACGGCCGGCCTGGGTGCCGGCGGCGGGCGATCGCTGGATCGAGGTGGCCGACATGGCCGCGGCGGCGCGAGCGCTCGGCGACAAGCCGCGGCGCGTGCTGCTCACCATCGGTCAGAAGGATCTGGCGCCGTTCCGCGCGGCGCCGCAGCACAGCTATGTCATCCGCAGCATCGAGCGGCCCTCGGCCGAGAGCTTGCCGCCCCATGCCGAACTGATCAGCGCCCGCGGGCCGTTTACGGCAGCGGATGAACGCGCGCTGTTGCTCGCGGGCCGCATCGAGGCGCTGGTGACCAAGAATTCCGGCGGTGCCGCGACCGCGGCCAAGCTCGCCGCGGCGTGCGAACTCGGCGTCGACGTGGTGATGGTGCAGCGGCCGCCGGCGCCGGACCTCGACGGCGCTGACGTCGACGTCGCAACGGATGCGGCGGGCGCGCTGGCATGGCTGGTGGCGCGTCATGACGAGGCCTCCAGGCGCCGCGGCGTGTAGAGCCAGGCTTCGCCCGATGGCTTTTCCAGCCGCCGCGTCTGCACTGATCCGATCAGGACGAGCGTGCTCATGTCCGCAGTCTCCGCCTCCGCGGATTTCAGCTCCGTGACCAGGATCCGCTCGTCCGGCCGGCTCACCGCCCGCGCAAAGGCGACCGGGGTGGTCGGCGGCAGGATCTCGCGCAGGGCATCGAAGGCGGCGCCGAGCTGCCAGGGGCGCGCCCGCGAAATCGGATTGTAGAGCGCGATGACGAAGCCGGCTTTGGCGCTTGCCGTCAGGCGCTGCAGGACGACGTCCCAGGGTTTCAGATTGTCGGACAGCGACAGCGCGCAGAAGTCATGACCGAGCGGCGCGCCGAGCCGCGCGGCGGCGGCGAACATTGCCGAGATCCCGGGCACGACCTCGACCTCCAGCTCGCGCCAGGCCGGTTCGCCGTGTTCGATCGCCTCGAATACCGCGCTTGCCATGGCGAAGACGCCGGGATCGCCCGACGACACCACGGCGACGGTCCGGCCTGCGGCGGCCAGTGCCAGCGCCTGCCGGGCCCGCTCGATCTCCTGGCGATTGTCGGAGGCATGCCGGCGCAGGCCTTCGCGCTCGGGCACGCGCGCGACGTAAGGAAGATAGCCGAAGACGTCGCTCGCCGCCCCAAGCGCTTCCGCGGCACGCGGCGTCAGCAGCGCCTCGTCGCCCGGTCCGAGACCGATGATGAAGATCCTGCCTGTCATCGCGGCCTCTGCCGTCCGGGGACCAGCACCAGCGAGAAGTAGGAGGCCTTGTCCTCCTCCAGCCGCGCCAGCGGCACGATCCGTTCGTCGCCCATGGTGCCCCGCTCGACGAACATCGCGCGGTTCAGCAGGCCGGCCGCGCGTAGCGCGCGCCGGATCTTCTCGAGATTGCGCCCGACCTTCATGATCACCGCGGCGTCGACGGCTTTCAGGCGCTCGATCATGGTGTCTTCATCGAGCGTTCCCGGCAGCACGCAGAACACGTCGTCGCCGTGGCAGATCGGGATGCGCGCCTGCGCCCAGCAGCCGCTCATCCCGGTGACCCCGGGGATCACCTCGTGGGCGTAGTCGCGCGCCAGGCGATCGAACAGATACATCGACGAGCCGTAGAAGAACGGATCGCCTTCGCTCAGCAGGGCCACTTCGAGCCCGCGGTCGAGCCGGTCGGCCAGCGTGCTCGCCGCGCTCTCGTAGAATTGCGCCATCTCGGCGAGATATCTCGGATCGTCCAGCGCCACCTCGGTGGTGAAGGGATAGACGAGGCGAAGCTGTTCGGCGGCGGGATTGAGCGCGCCTTCGACGATGGTGCGGGCATGGCCCGGCCGCCCCGCCTTGGCGAAGAAGGCGACGACATCGGCCGAGCCGAGAATCCGCGCCGCCTTCAGCGTCAGGAGCTCGGGGTCGCCCGGGCCGACACCGACCACCCGCAACGCGCCGCGATGGCGGACTGCGCCGGTCATTCGTTGTCGCTCGCCAGGGCATTGACCGCCGCCGAAGCCATGGCGCTGCCGCCCTTGCGGCCGTCGACGATCAGGAAGGGAACGGCTTTCGACAGCGCCAGGGCGGTCTTGGATTCGGCGGCGCCGACGAAGCCGACCGGCATGCCGATCACCGCGGCGGGCGGCGTGGCGCCGGCCTCGATCAGCTCCAGCAGGCGGAACAGCGCCGTGGGCGCATTGCCGATCGCCACCAGCGATCCGGCGAGGTGCTCGCGCCACAGCTCCAGCGCCGCGGCGGAGCGGGTGAGGCCGAGACGTTGTGCGATCGACGGCGTTTGTGATGCACGCAGGGTGCAGATGACGGCGTTGTCCGCCGGCAGGCGCGCGCGGGTGATGCCATGGGCGACCATCTCGGAGTCGCACAGGATCGGCGCGCCGCCCTTGAGCGCGGCGTGGGCCTTCGGCGCGAAGTCGTCGGAGAATCTCAGGTCGGCCGCGACCTCCACCATGCCGCAGGCATGAATGACGCGCACGGCGACGCGCTCCTCGAGCGGCGCAAAACGCGTCAGATCGGCCTCGGCGCGGATGGTGGCGAACGACTGCCGGTAGATGGCGGCGCCGTCGCGGATATAGTCGAAGGAAGCGGTCATGAATGGGCCGGGAGGTTGTCGGTCAGGTAATGGATGGCCTCGGCGAGACTGAGCCCGCGCAGGATCGGGGTGTCGGCGGCGCGACCATGGCGGATCAGGTCGTAGCCCTGCGGTCCGGCGCTCAGGGTGGTCGCCGCCGCGGCCGGATGGGCGCATCCCTTGGAGCAGCCGGAGACGTGAACGCCGGCCGCGAGCCAGGCGGGCCGCAGGCGCGCGAGATCTTCGGCGTCGGTGCGGGTCGGCGCGTAGGCGCTCGCGCAGGCCGGCCGGCCGGGGCAGGCGACGATGGATAGGCGCGGATCGTCGGGCGCGACGATGAAACCTGCCTGCGCCGCGGCCGCCGCGAGGCGCGGCGCTTCGCCTGCCGCAACCTTGGGGATCTGCAGCGCGCGCCAGGGCGTGGTGCGCAGGACGCCGGCGCCATGACGCTCGGCGAGAGCCGCGGCGGCGAGCAGCGTGGAGGCGTCAATGCTGCCGAATGGTGCGCCGAGGCCGAAGCTTTCGGTCGCCTCGCCGGACCAGCCGACCAGCGGGCAGGCCGCGGGGCGCGGTTGAGCGGGTTCCGGCGTCGCGGCCAGTCCGGCTTGCGCCAGGATCGCCTGCGCGCCGACGCGCGCGACGAGGTTGCGCATCCGTTGCGGCGGCGCCGCGGCGCGCTGCGCCAGCGCCAGGACGGCCGCCGTCAGCCGGGCAAGGGCGGCGGCCGGCGTCGTCGTCAGGGTCGCGGCCGAGCCGCCGTCCAGTTCGATGCGCCAGCCGTCGTCCTGCGCCACGCAGCGGATATCGGCGCCGAGCGGCGGCGACGGCGAGCGTGCGCTGTCGACGGCGAAGCCGAATTTCGGCGGCAGCGCCGCAAGTTCGCCGGTCTCTTCGAGCCAGCGCTCGATCGCCGCGGCCACCGCGATCTCGCGCGCTTGCGCAAACGGCGTCAGCAGGACGTTGCGCCGCCGCTCGCCGCCGGCATCGGCGCTGGCGAGGCCGGCATCGACGATCGCCGCGGCGAACCCGGCGGTGCCCTCCGGCGCGATGCCGCGGATCTGGATGCCGCCGCGATTGGTCAATTCCAGCCGACCCGAACCGTAGCGCGTCGCCGCGGCGGCGATGCTGCGGGCGGCCGCGGCGCTGACTTCGCCGAGCGGCGGCTTGACCCGGCCGAGCAGGCCGTCGCCGGTCGGCATCGGCGTGTAGGCCGTCGGGCACCAGCCCTTGGTGGTCGGCGGCACCGGCATCGGCAATGCGCTCTGGTCGGTCATGGCTCCTCGCTCAGTCGGGCGACGGCGCTGTTGCGCCGGGGCCGCCACAGGTCGCGCGCAAGGGCTTCACGAAAGCGGCGAACCATGGCGCTGCGCGCCGCCGGGTTGGCGTCGCGGAGAAAGCCATCGATCGCGGGATCGCCCAGCGTGGCGTCGAACATCAGCTCGAACTGGCCATCGAGCCGTTCCGGCAGGGTGGCGGCGAAGGCATAGAGCGCCTCGACCGCCTTGGCGATTTCGGCGGCGCCGCGATAGTCGTGGCGCATCATGCCGGCGAGCCAGGCCGGGTTGGCGGCGCGGCCGCGAACGATGCGGGCGATCTCGTCCTTGAGCGGGCGGATCTTCGGCGCGTCGGGGCGCGAGGTATCGGCGTGGTAGAGCGCCGGGCTCGCCGACAGGCTCTTCGCCGCGGCGGCGAAGCCGCCTTCGTGGGCGGCGAAATCGCCGCCGTCGAGCAGGTCGATCTCGGCATAATCCTGGCTGTGCACGAAGGCTTCGGCACCCTTCACCCGCCGCGCGAAGCCGTCGCGATCGGCGGTGCCTTCGAGGCCGGCGCCATAGGCGAAGCCGGAGGCCGACAGATACGAGGCGCCGAGCTCGTCACCGATGGCGAAGCTCCCGCTCTCCACCAGCGCGCTGACGCCGGCGCCGTAGGCGCCCGGCGCCGCCCCGTAGACGCGGGTGGTGGCGGCGCGCAGGGGCTCGCCCGCAAGGCCGCGTGCCGCGGCGGCAACGCCGTTCCAGTCGGCGCCTTCGTCGCGTTCGGCGATGGCGCGGACGGCGCTGTCGAACAGCATGATCTGGGCCTCGAAGGCGTCGCGGAACAGGCCCGAGATACGCAACGTGACGTCGACCCGCGGCCGGTCGAGTTCGGCGAGGGTGAGGATCTCGATGCCGCTGACCCGCGCCGAGCCGGTGTCCCAGACCGGCCGCGCCCCCATCAGGATCAGGGCCAGCGCCAGATCCTCGCCGCCGGTGCGCAGCGTGGTGCTGCCCCACAGATCCAGCACCAGCGTGCGCGGCCAGTCGCCGTGGTCCTGCAGATGGCGGCGCAGCAGCTCCCTCGCCGCCTTTTCGGCGAGCGCCATCGCGGACCTCGTCGGCACCGCGCGGGGATCGATGGCGTAGAGGTTGCGGCCGGTCGGCAGGGCGTCGGCGCGACCGCGGGTCGGTGCGCCGGCGGGCCCGGGCGCGACGAAGCGGCCGTCGAGCGCGGCGAGCAGCGCCTCGCGCTCGGCGCCCGCGCTGGCGTCGAGCCTGGCCTCCAGCCGCTCGCGCGCGACCCCTGGATTGGACTGGTGCAGCGCCTGCAGCAGGGCGCTGCGCCGCTCTTCGCCGGGCTCACGGCCGAAGACATGGAGCCCGTCGCGGATCTGCAGATCCTTGACGTCGCAAAGATAGGCGTCGAGCCGCGCCAGCGCCTCATCCTCGACGGCATCGTTGGCGGAGCCGCTCTCCGCGAGCAGGCCGCTCGCCCCGGCGCGCTGCAGGATCTCCCGGCGCAGCAAGGCGGTGCGGCGCCGGTCGAGGCCGTCGGCGGCGGCGTATTCGTCGATCAGCCGTTCGATCTCGGCGGCCGGCCCCTGCAGCCCGGCGGATTTCAGCGCCGGCGTCAGATGGCTCAGCATCACCGCGCCGAGCCGTCGCTTGGCGGCGGCGGCTTCGCCCGGGTTGTTGACGACGAACGGGTAGATCACCGGCATGCCGCCGGTCAGTGCGGCCGGGAAGCACGCCGGCGACAGCGCCGCGGCCTTGCCCGGCAGCCATTCGAGCGTGCCATGGGCGCCGAGATGGACGAGGGCGTGAAGGCGCTCGCGCTCGCGCAGCCACAGGTAGAACGCGACGTAGAGATGGCGCGGCGGCAGGTCGGCGTCGTGATAGGAGGTCTTGTGCCCGTGCGGGTCGGCGCGCGGCGGCTGGATCGCGATCAGCAGATGGCCGCGGCGCAGGAAGGGCAGCGCGAAGGCGCCGTCGCAGACGGCGGAATCGTCCGCCGCGGCGCCCCAGCGCGCCGTGACCTGGTCGCGCAGCGCCGCCGGCAGGCCGGCGAACAGCGCCTCGTAGTCGCCGAGCGCGAGGAACGGCGCGGCTGTGGCGTCCTTCAGGACCGATGAAGCCGGCGCTTCGGCCGCGCCGCAATCGTAACCGGCATCGCGCAGCAGGGTCTCGATGGCGTCGATGCTGGCGAAGGTGTCGAGGCCGACGGCATGGCCGCGCTGGCCTCCCGCGCCCGGATAATCCGACAGCACGACGCCGAGCCGCCGCTCGGCCGGCGGTGTCTCGCCGAGCCGCACCCAGCCGGCGGCGCGGTCGGCGGCGAGCGCGATCATCTCCGGATGCGGACGGTGCGCCCTGCCGACGAATTCGAGTTCGGGTGCGGCCGCCGCCTCGGCCTTGAACGAAATCGCGGTGGTCGAGAGCCGACCGTCGAGTTCGGGCAGCACGACCTGCATCGACAGGTCCGCGGGGGCGAGGCCGCGCGACGAATTGGCCCAGGCCTGCGCGGTCGAGCCGGCGAG
Source organism: Bradyrhizobium sp. WD16 (assembly GCF_024181725.1). Classification (NCBI taxonomy): domain Bacteria; kingdom Pseudomonadati; phylum Pseudomonadota; class Alphaproteobacteria; order Hyphomicrobiales; family Nitrobacteraceae; genus Bradyrhizobium; species Bradyrhizobium sp. WD16. Next base: position 2,635,634 of record NZ_CP028908.1, read on the forward strand.
AATGAGCTGCAGCACCGGCACGCCCGCGGTGTCGAGCGGCGAGGCGCCATCATCATCGTCGCGGCGGGCGGAAAATCCGGTGGCGTTGAGCACGATGGCGGGATGCCAGGCGGCGAGGGTGCCGGCCACGAAGGCTGCGGCGTCGCCCGCCTTCAGACTGCCGACATAGAGGGCGCGGACCGCAAGCCCGCGCTGCTGCAAGGCTTCAGCCAGGGCTTCGATCGGCGCGACGTCGGCGGCCAGAAGATGCGAGCGATAGAACACCACGACGGCCAGCGGCGCGCCGCTCGTCCGCATGCCGGGGATGTCGTGGATCCCGAACGCAGGCATCGGCACCAGCGGGCCGATGTTCGCTTCGGCGAGGCCGGCGGCAGCGGCGGCGAGCCGCAATGCCGAGGTGGTGTTGTCGAGGCCGCCTTCGCGCAGATAGCCGTCGAGTTCGGTCAGCAGCCGCGGCTGTGCCGTCGAGAGTGCCGCGAGCCGCGGATCGGGACGGCCGTCGCCGGGCAGCAGCGCCAGGATGGTGCCGGCGCCGCGGCAGGCCGCGGCGAGCTCCTCGGCGCCGTAGCGCCAGTAATCGAGTCCGCCGATCAGGCGCACCACGACGACCTTGGCCGCGGCGATCACCTGCTCGACATAGAGGTCCACCGACATCGGATGGCGCAGGCGCGACAGGTTGGCGAGCCGCAGCGACGGGCGGTCGGCGCCGAGCCGCGACCAGGCGGCGGCCGCCGCCGCGAGATCGGTGTCCGAGAACGACAGCAGCACCATGTCGGCCGGGCTCTGGCCGAGATCTTCGGCGACCTCGGCTTCGTCCAGCGTATGCTGCTCCCGGACCAGCAGATGCATGAGGTCAGCCCAACGCTCCGGCCTCGATCACCCCGGCCGCGATGCCGGCGCGGTCGAGACCGTTGCGGCCGATGACCACGAGGTGCCCGTGGCGCGGCTCGCCGGCATTCCAGGGACGATCGAAATGATGGCGGAAGCGGGCGCCGACGCCTTGCAGCTCGAGGCGCAGCGGCCGGCCGGCGACGGCGACAAAGCCCTTGATGCGCAGGATGTCGTGCTGCTCGACGACGCTCTTGAGCCGCTCGACGAGGCTCTCCGGTCTTGCAATCTCCGGCATGGCCACCACGAAGCTCTCGAAATCGTCGTGCTCGTGGTCCGGCGCGTCGTCGTGATGCGACGGCCGGGCGGCGAGATCGGCTTCGGCCGCGGCGTTGAGACCGAACAGCGTGGCGAGGTCGATCTTGCTCTCGCGCGCCGCGACCACCTTGACGGCGCGCGGCAGCCTGGCGGCGATCTCGCGGGCGAGCGCCTCGACCTGTTCCGGCGCGAGCAGGTCGGTCTTGTTCAGGATGACGAGATCGGCGGCGAAGAGCTGGTCCTCGTAGACCTCGGCCAGCGGATTGTCGTGGTCGAGGGTCTCGATCTCCGCGCGCTGGGTGGCGACGGCGGCCGGATCGTCGGCGAAGCGCCCGGCGGCGACGGCGGGGCCGTCGATCACCGCGACGACGCCGTCGACCGTCAGCCGCGACCGCAGCGATGGCCAGCTGAACGCCTTGAGCAGCGGCTTGGGCAGCGCCAGGCCCGAGGTTTCGATCAGGATGTGCTCGGGCGGCTGCGGCCGCTCCATCAGCGCTTCGATGGCCGGGACGAACTCGTCGGCCACGGTGCAGCACAGGCAGCCATTGGCGAGTTCGACGATGTCGGTCTCGGCGCAGGCCTGGAGGCCGCAGCTCCTGATGGTCTCGCCGTCGACGCCCCGGCTGCCGAATTCGTTGACGATCACGGCGAGCCGCCGTCCGGCGGCGCCCTCCATGATATGGCGCAGCAGCGTGGTCTTGCCGGCGCCGAGGAAGCCGGTGATGATCGTCACCGGCGTTTTCGTGGCGTGGAGTTTGTCGGTCATGAGGCTCCGTCCGGTGGCGGCGTGAGCGGGGGAAAGCGGCCGAGCATGGCGTCCTGCAGCGAGGCCGGCCGCCGGGAGGGCAGCACCGCACCCGATTTCGAGTCGCGGTAGATGCGCAGGTAGGTCAGCACGTCATTGAGCTTGCTGTCGTCGAGGTGACCGAGCAGGTAGCTCCATTTGCCGGGCGTGGAGACGGCGGCCGCGCAGCCGCGCTGGCAGGAGACGAGGCAGGTCACTTCCTTCAGCTCGATCCAGTCGCCGTCGCCGCGCTCGCGCAAGGCGCGGGCGAATTGCTGATGGAGTCGCCGCCCGGCCGGCGCCATGCCGTCGCGCTCGGCTTCCCCGGCGCGGCAGGTGACGCAGACATGCAGGCTGACGGTCTGGCCTTCGGCCATCGGCGGACTTTCCCAAATGGCCTGGCGTCAAACGCCTGAGGCCGGATCAGTGGGACGCCGACTGCCCCTGGGGATCAGGGTGAGGTGTAAGATACACAGCCGCCACCGGGGCGCCCCGCCCGGTACCGCAGTCTTCCTTTGATGGCAGGTCTCCTGGCTCGCGGATCAGTCGCGTTCGTCCGTCTTCCCAGGAGCGAACTCCCAGTGACCATGAGACAAAACGCTTTCCGCTTACAGTTGCGGGGGCAGCCGCCGCCTTGGAGCCGATTGGCTCCTCACGGTGTTCCCTCTTTAACCATCCTCACGGACGGACCATCGGCCGGCACTATGATCTGCGGGGACGGTCGATGTCAATCAGGCGGCCCCACCGGGCGGATTGACCAGGTGGCGCATGCCATCGAAGCGCGCAGCTTCTCGGCAGGCCTGCAGCCCGTCTCGACGCCATCGGCGCAATCGGGAGCGTGCGATGCTTTGATGTCGCAGGACGGTCGGGCAGGTCATCGTATGATCTGGATGATGTGCGTGCCGCCGGCCGCGCGCTTGACGATCATCGATTCGCGATCGATCCCGCGCCCTTGTGGTGACAACGCTTAGCGCGTTCATCCTTTGTTATCGATGTCAGAACTTGGACGCCTCGAGGCGATACAACCAGTGCTGGCAATCTCCCGGAATTTATAGTTCATCAAAGCTTTGTCGCGATTTTGTTCCCGAAGCCGCCAGGTCGGCGCTGCGGGATCGGGGATGCCGGGGTATCTGAGCTCCTATTTATCGAGGCTGTTCGCCGGCGATCTGGCGGCCTTCGGCGGACCGCCGACGGACGAGACGGTCGCCGGCCATATTCGGGCCGAACAGGTCTCGCTGGTGCTTCGCTATTCGCCCGGCATCATGCTGGCCAACGCCTGCAACGCGGCGGTGCTGGCCATCGCCCTGTGGCCCTCGCCGGACCGATTCCCTGCCCTGGTCTGGGCTGCTGTCGTCGGTTGCGGCACGCTCATCGTCGGACTGAAGGCCTTTTCGTCGCGACGGATCGCCAAGCCGCAGTTCGTCTCCCGCGGCACCATGCACCGGCTGGTGCGCAATGCGTTCATTCTCGGCCTCGCCTGGGCGGTCGTGCCGGCGGCGTTCTTCGCCGACGCCTCGAACGGCGGCCAGATCGTGATCACCTGCCTTTGTGCCGGAATGCTGGCGGGCGGCGCGCTCGCTTTTGCCACGATCCCGGTGGCAGCGATTGCGTTCACGACGCCGATCTTTCTGGGGACGGCGATCTGCATCGGCGGCGCCGGCGATTTCGTCTACCTGCTGGTCGCCATCCTGGTCGTGGTTTATGGATCCGTGCTGCTGCGCGGCATCTTCGCCAACGCGTTCGAATTCACCCAACGCCTCATCTCCCAGCTCGAAGCCGAGAAGATCGTCCGGCGGGACGCCCTGACGCATCTGCCGAACCGCTTCGCCTTCAACGAAAGCCTTGAAGGCGCGTTGCGCCGGCAGGCGCGCTCGGGCGAGGAGTTCGCCATCCTCCTGCTCGATCTCGATCGCTTCAAGGAGGTGAACGACAGGTTCGGTCACCCGGCGGGAGACGAATATCTCGTCCAGGTCGCGGCGCGGCTGCAGCGATGCACCCGGGAGAACGAACACGTCGCCCGCATCGGCGGCGACGAATTCGCGCTGATCATGGCCAATCTGACGGCGGCGGAGGAAGCCTTCGAAATCGCCGAGCGTTTCGTCGCGACCTTCGCCGATCCGTTCCTCATCGATGGCTGTGAGATCATCGGCGCCACCAGCATCGGAATCGTGCTGGCGCCGCGCGACGGCAATACGTCCCACGACCTGTTCAAACGAGCCGACGTCGCGCTCTATCGCGCCAAGAAGGCGGGCCCTGGAACCGTCTGCTTCTTCGAGGCCGCCGACGACAGGTCGGCGCGGGATCGCAGGGCACTGCAACGCGATCTCGAAGGGGCGATCGAAAGAAACGAGCTGTTTCTCGTCTATCAGCCGTTTCTCGACCTCCGCGAAGACCGCGTCACCGGCTTCGAGGCGCTGCTGCGCTGGCGGCATCCCGAACGCGGGCTGGTGCCGCCAAGCGAGTTCATCCCGATCGCCGAGGAGACCGGACTGATCCATCCGATCGGCGAGTGGGTCGTCCGGCGCGCCTGCGCCGCGCTCTCGACCTGGCCGGCCGACATCCGGGTCGCGGTGAATTTCTCCGCAGTCCAGTTCCACAATCCCGGCATTCTGCAGTCGATCGTGCATGCCCTCGCCGACGCCGGCGTGCGCCCTGACCGGCTTGAAGTCGAAATCACCGAATCGATGCTGATCTCGAAATACGGATCGGCCTCGTCGATCCTGAACGCGCTTCTGCAGTTGGGCGTCACGGTGGCCCTCGACGACTTCGGCACGGGATTTTCGTCGCTGACCTATCTGCGAAGATTGCCCTTCAGCCGCATCAAGATCGACCAGTCCTTCATCCGCGACATGCTGGTTCAGCCGGACTGCGCGGCGATCGTCAAGTCCGTGATCGGATTGGCGCGGGACCTGCGGATCAGCGTGGTGGCTGAAGGCGTCGAAACCGCCGAGCAGCTCGAGTCGCTGCGCCAGGCCAACTGCGACGAGGTCCAGGGCTACCTGATCGGTCGGCCGGTCGCGGCCGACCGGATCCTTGGGCTGCTCGCCGGGCAGAACCGGTCGTCGGCACCCGCAAGCCTTGAACCCCTCCCAAGATGCGGGGTAGATGTTGTGCTGGTAGCTTAAATCCAGCCAGGTGCTGCGTGTCCGAGCAAGAAGCCGGCATTGTTTGGCGCGCGATGCGGCCCTTGGCGGTCGGCCTCCTGCTTTTGGCCCTGATCGCGATCGCGTCGCCCGGCCCGGCTCGGGCGGCCGGGGCTGCCGAAGATGGCCCGCAGCCCGAAAGTGGCGGCAGCCGCACCGCAACATCGCGCGCCCAGGGCGTCGAGCTGGGTGTCGTTCGACTGTCCCCCGAGCAGCAAAGGCAGGTTGGACTGGAGACCGCGGTCCTGAAGGCTGCGCCGCATCCGGAGCAGCTTCGCGCCTACGGCACGGTGCTGGACATCGCTCGAATCACCGAGCTGACCAACAGCTATGCCAGCGCGCAGGCCCAGCTCCAGACGGCTCAGGCCAAGCTCGAAGTCGCGAAGAGCGCGTTCGAGCGCGCCAGGAATCTGGTTCAATCCGCGGCGCTTCCGAAGAAGGAGGCTGAAATCGCCGAAGGCGCGTTTCGAACCGACCAGGCCGCGCTCGCCGCCGCGGAGTCGCAGGTCAAGACCCTCGGCGCCACCGCGCAGCAGGAATGGGGGCCGGTCATCGGCAAAGCCATCGTCGAGCGATCGCCGGTGGTGGTGCGGCTGATCGAGCGCGAGCAGTTTCTGGTTCAGGTGACGCTGTCGCCGGGAGCGAGCCTGGCGGGAGCCCCGCGGACGGCTCTTTCGCAGGCGCCGTCGCGGAATACCAACATCGATCTGCAATACATCTCGCCGGCGACCCGCACCGATCCACGGATCCAGGGCTTGAGCTATTTCTTCGCCGCGCCCGGCGACAGCGGTCTGTTGCCCGGAATGAACACCACGGTCTATGTGCCGTCCGGCAGGACCTATGAAGGCGTGTTCGTGGAAGACACCGCCATCGTGCGCTGGCAGGGCCAATCCTGGGTGTACCTGCGGCTCGATCCGAAAACCTTCAAGCGACATCCGATCAGCACCGACCAGCCCGTATCCGACGACGATTACGTCGTGCGCGACATCCCGCCGGGATCGGAAATCGTCTTGCGAGGCGCGCAGGTGCTGTTGTCCGAGGAAGCGAAGAGCGAGCTCCGGGGCAACGCCGATAATGATTAATGCCGCTTCCCCGGATCCGTCAGGGCCGCAGGCCGCGATCGTTTGGTTTGCGATTCGATTTCGCGGAGTCGTGCTCGCGGTTGCGTGTGCGGTCTTCGGCTACGGGCTGTTCGCCCTTGGCCACGCCAGATACGACGTGTTCCCCGAGTTCGCGCCGCCGCAGGTGGCGATCCAGACCGAGGCGCCCGGATTAAGTCCGGAACAGGTCGAGATCCTCGTCACGCAGCCGATCGAAACATCGATCAACGGACTGGCCGGGGTCGAGGCCATGCGGTCGGGCTCGATCCAGGGCCTGTCGGTCATCACCGTCGTCTTCCATCCGGGGACGGACGTCTATCGCGCCCGGCAGCTGGTCACCGAGCGGCTCGCCGCCGTCGCCGGCCAGCTGCCGCAGGGCATCCGGCCGCCGACGATGACCCCGCTGACGTCCTCGGCGAGCACCGTGCTGGTGATCGGGCTCACATCCGATCAGCGCTTGTTGATGGACCTGCGCACGATCGCGGATTGGACGGTCGGTCGCCGGCTGCTGGCGGTGCCGGGCGTCGCCCAGGTTTCGACCTTCGGCAGGGATGTCAGATCCCTGCAGGTGCAGGTCCGCCCCGATGATCTGGTCCGCTTCAACGTCGGCATGAACGAGGTGCTGGCCGCGGCCCGCAAGGCCAGCGGCGTGCGTGGCGCCGGCTTCGTCGATACGGCCAACCAGCGGATTACGCTGCAGACCCAAGGGCAGTCCTTGACGCCTGAGCAGGTCGCTCGCACCGTCCTGCTGCATCAGGGCGGCGCCAGCATCGTGCTCGGCGACGTCGCGACCGTCGTCATGGCGCCCGAGCCGCCGATCGGTGCCGCCCTCATCAACGGGGCGCCCGGCATCCTGCTCATGATCGGCCAGCAATACGGCGCCAACACCCGCGAAGTCACGGCGCGGCTTCAAGCGGCGCTGGAGGAGCTGCGGCCGGCTCTCGACACCGAGAAGGTCAGGCTGCATGCCGACCTGTTCCGCCCGGCCGACTTCATCGACACGGCGACCCAGAACGTCATGGACGCCTTGATGCTCGGCGGGGCCCTGGTCATCGTCGTCCTTTTCCTGTTCCTGTTCGACTGGCGCACGTCGGTCATCAGCTGTACCGCGATTCCGCTGTCCCTGCTCGCGGCCGTGCTCGTGCTGCAGTGGATGGGCGAGACCCTGAATACGATGACGCTCGGCGGTCTCGCGATCGCGATCGGCGAGGTCGTCGATGACGCCGTGATCGGCGTCGAGAACGTCGTGCGGCGCTTGCGCGAGAACCGGCTGCTGGGCGAGGTGAAGTCCAAGGCGCGCGTCGTGCTCGATGCGATCATCGAAGTGCGCAGTTCCGTCGCATATGCGACGTTCGCGGTCCTGCTGGTCTTCCTTCCCATCCTGACGCTGCCGGGGGTTGCCGGCCGCCTCTTCGGGCCATTGGGAGCCGCCTATATCGTCGCCGTGCTGGCTTCGCTGATTGTGGCCCTGACGGTGACGCCGTCGCTGTCGATGATCCTCCTCGCCGGCAAGCGGCGACGACGCGACATCGATCCGCCCGTGGCGCGCTGGAGCCGCGAAAACTACGAGGTCCTGCTCGGCCGTATCGGCGGTTTCCCGAAGCTTCTCGTCGGAGCGGCGGTCGCGCTGACCGTCGCGGGCGCGGCGATGTTGCCGCTGTTCGGCGGGACATTCCTGCCCGATCTGCGGGAAGGGCACATGATCCTGCACGTGGCGGCCTCGCCCGGCACCTCGCTGGATGAATCGCTGCGCATCGGAAAACTGATCACCGAGGCGATCCTTCGGGTGCCGGGCGTGCGAAGTGTTGCCCAGCATGCCGGCCGTGCCGAAGCCGGCGTCGATACGGTGGGGCCGCACTCCAGCGAGTTCGAGGTCCATTTGCAGCCGGGGCTCTCCGGGCGCGCCCAGGCCGAGGCCGAATCCCGCATGCGGGCGGTGCTGGCCGACTTTCCCGGCGTGACCTCCTCGCTCAAGACCTACTTGACCGAGCGGATGGAGGAGACGGTCTCGGGAGTCAGCGCCGCGGTCGCGGTGAACGTCTATGGCGCCGATCTCGATGCCCTCGAGGGCGCGGCGCGGGACATCGCGCGCGAGCTCGGCGAAGTTCCAGGCGCGGTCGATGTCCAGCAACAGTCTCCCCCCGGGATGCCGCAGATCAACGTGACGCTCCATCCGGCCGATTTGCAGCGATGGGGTCTCGACGCGGTGGAGGTGCTCGACCTGGTCCGCACCGCCTATCAGGGCGATGTGGTCGGACAGGCCTACGAGGGGAACGCCATCTTCAATATCACTGTGATCCTCGATGAGCGGGCGCGGGCCCGTCTGAACCAGATCGGGGATCTGCCGCTCCGCGCCCCGGGTGGCGCCTATGTCCTGCTCAGGCAGGTCGCCGACATCTACGATACGTCCGGCCGCTATCAGGTCCTCCATCGGAACGCGCAACGCGTTCAGACGGTGACGGCGAATGTGAGTGGCCGTGACGTGCGATCCTTCGTGGCGGACGCCAGGAGGAAGATCGCCAAGGAGGTCACCCTGCCGGCCGGCGCGCATGTCGAATTCGCCGGAGCGGCCGAGGCGCAGGCCCAATCCATGCGCGATCTGCTGGTCAACTCGCTGCTGGCCGGCGCCGGGATCGTCCTTCTGCTGTCCATCGTCACCGGGCACTGGCGCAACCTCGCGCTGGTCCTGATCAACCTGCCGTTCGCTTTCGTCGGCGGCGTCTTCGCGGTGGGCTTGACCGGGGGGCTGCTGTCGCTCGGATCGATGGTGGGCTTCGTCACCCTGTTCGGGATCACGCTGCGCAACTCCATTCTCATGATCTCGCATTACGAGCACCTCGTCCGGGTCGATGGCCGGCCCTGGACGGCGGAGACCGCGGTCGGCGGGGCCGCCGATCGCCTCGTTCCGATCCTGATGACCTCTCTGGTGACGGGCCTCGGCCTGCTTCCGCTCGCGATCGGCGCAGGCGAGCCCGGGCGCGAGATCGAAGGCCCGATGGCGATCGTCATCCTCGGCGGCCTGGTCAGCTCGATGGCGCTCAACCTTCTCGTCCTGCCCAGCCTGGCGCTGCGCTACGGGCGTTTCGATATCGGGCAGGCCTGCCGCCCGGACGCGTCGCCCACCTCTCGCCCTTGCTGAAGGTCCGAAACTCGCGGCCGGCATTCACCTGCCGAACGCGCTTTGGCCCCGACCTGCAAGCGCCCCGACCTGCAAGCGCCCCGGCGAGCATGCGATAGCCCTCGGGCGTGAGATGCTGTCGGTCCGGCTGGTGCGGCAGGCCGCGCAACATGTTGTTGGCCAGCATGACGATCTCGGCCGTATTGGTCTTGCCTTTGCGGCCATCGTCGCCGCCGGGCTGCAGGATGACGACGCTGGTGCCTTTCGGAACGGCGCCGTCGAACCGCGCTGGCCCGGTTGTCTGTCAGTGGCCGAGGGCGGTCGGCAGACAATCCATGTCGAACTCGGCGAATTCGGTCAGATCGTCGACCACCTGGAGGGCTTCGCTGAAGTCGTCGTTGCGAAAATAGAGGCTTCTCGTGATCAGCACCGGCACTCCGGCATCGGCCGCCGCCAGCAGGCCATTGCGGGAATCCTCGATCGCCAGGCAGGCGTGGGGGGCGAGGCCGAGGAGTTCGAGGGCTTTCAGATAGGCATCCGGCGCCGGCTTCTTGTTCGGCACGTCGTCGCCGGAAATCACGACAGGAAAGTCCTTCTTCCAGGAACGGCCCAGATTCACCCGCAACAGGGCATCGATGTTGTCGCGCGAGGTGGTTGTGACGATCGCAAGCCGCCGCCCGTCGATCGCGGCCTGCCGAATCGCCTCGGAGATGCCCCGCCGCAGCCTGCAGGCGCCTGCGTTGATGAGATTCGCGTAGCACTGCGTCTTGAACCGATGCAGCTCCTCGATCTCGCCATCCGAGAGCTGCCGGCTGCCGTCCGGGAGCGCGCGCAGAAAATGCCGAATGCGCTCCTTTCCGCCGGTGACCCGCAGCAGCCGACCGTAGACATCGATATCCCAGACCCACGGCAGGTCGAAATAGGCGAAGCTTTCATTGAAGGCGCGCCGATGAAACTCCTCGGTCTCCGCCATGGTGCCGTCGACATCGAACAGCAATGCATCAAATCGCTTCAAGTCCGCCTCGTCTGTAGCAGCTGACGTGTCGTCTCGCGTTTCATGGCGATCGATGATGACGGCGGACGGTGCTTGTCGGCCGCCTGCGAGCCGACATTGGCCTGCACGGCGCAGTAACGGAAATTTCAAAAAGTGATGGGAAACGAAGCTTCTCCTTATGGAGCGAGTTCTTCGGACGCGCCGGTACGGTTCCGCAGGACGGCGTGGCAAAGTCGGCGCGGCCGCGCGACGGTGGAACAATCCCGTTTCATCGGGAGTCATGCCGAATTGGCGACATGCGCGTATCGCCTGGTCAACGTCGTTGGAATGATCTCTCTATTTCGACAGTCCGCGGACGTCGATCAGGCGCGAAGTCGCCAGCACCGTAATTTCGAAATGGTCTGTCTGCACGATGTCGGTAATATTGCGCGGGCGGTGCGCAACAACGTTGAGTCCTGTCCGGCGTCTGAGGCTGTCGTAGAGCAGTCCCGCGCCACCTGCCGCGCGGACCGCCTCGCCAAGCTTCTGCGAGGCGTCATAGCTGTCGCTGGCGTAGATCTCGGGGCGCGTGATCTGCTGGCCTCTGATGTCGAGATAGTCGCCTGACAATGTCGCGGCATACGCCCTGTAGGTCCGGGTCATCGAGGTTGCGTTGCGAGCGACCGTCTCGCGCCGCAGGTGGTGACCGACTTCGGCAGCTGCAGTCCGGATATCGTCGGCGGCGTACCAGGCACCGAGGTCGGGACCATTGAATCGCATCCCACCGGGAGCGACATGCAGGAAGGCCGCCATGACGATGCTGGCATTAGGGGTGCCATACACCCATTCGGTCTGCGGAAGCCGATCGATGCGATCGGCTACGAGCCGATCGTTAGTCCAGCCGACCAGATCCATCACGGCCGCAAGATCGGCCGCGGTCGCAACCGTATCGAACAGCCCGATGGGAGGGAATTGCGACGGGATCAGACGATGAGCAGGTTGTGGCGAGGGTGCGAAAGCGTTCGTCACCGGAAGACAATTTCCGCGTCTTCGTAAGGTGCGAACGCCTCGTCGATGATGTTCGGCTGCATGTAGAGACCGCCTCGCGCGCCGTCGAGGAAACGGCGCACCGTGAGCAACCCATCCTGGGAGCCGCTGGTGACGAGGTCGAGCGGCGGTCGCCCGCCGAACACGACGGCATTGTGCGGCTTTCGCAGCCACTCGACGCCAAGCTGCTCCGTCGGAAACAGAATCCCGAGGCCCTGATGAATCCCCAGCACCGCCGAGATGCGCGTGAGGACATCAACGCCGAAGGTGAAGGCGCCGTGCTCGCGCGCCTGCTTGCACCAGTTGTGATACGTGGATCGAGAGGGGTACCCGAGGACCAGAAGACGCTGCTCTTCGGTCAACCCCCACAGATCGGCAATGGCGAGAAAAGTTCGCAAGGCGGGAGCGCTGAGCCGCCTTCGATTGGCCGGCGCAAAGCGTGAATTGTCGAGGCGCAGGGGCCCTTTTGCCGCTTCAGAAGGGCGCGGTTCGTTTAGCATGCGGCTCACCTTTTGTCGGATATAAACATAGTCCAAATATGGACAAAATGCAATCCTGACCGTGCACCTCTTTCTTGGATATCGGCTGCTTGCCGGTTGCAGACGATCCTTCCGGACGCCGTTCGCGCCTTTGAGCAGATTGACAGGAGAACTAAAGCGAATAATGTAATGTTATAACGTTACGGTCTCCGGCTGAGACGTGCCTCTCCGCCGTTCTCGTCGTATCCCGTTGAAAAGGCGCTTCGATCTCCATGGAAAAACTCCCTGTCACCGTCTTGTCCGGCTTCCTCGGGGCTGGAAAGACAACTTTGCTGAACCACGTCCTGAACAACCGGCACGGGCTGAAGGTGGCGGTGATCGTCAACGACATGAGCGAGGTGAACATCGATGCGGATCTGGTTCGCGATGGCGGTGCGAACCTGTCCCGGACCGATGAGAAGCTTGTCGAGATGACGAATGGTTGCATCTGCTGCACGCTGCGCGACGATCTCCTGAAGGAGGTGCGCGGTCTCGCCGAGAATGGGCGCTTCGACTATCTGCTGATCGAGTCGACAGGCATCTCGGAGCCGCTCCCGGTCGCGGCGACCTTCGATTTCCGCACGGAAGACGGCGAGAGCCTCTCGGACGTGGCGCGTCTCGACACCATGGTCACCGTGGTCGACGCCGTGAACCTGCTGAAGGACTATTCGTCGACCGACTATCTGGAACAACGCGGCGAGGCGCTGGAGAACGATAGCCGCACGCTGGTCGATCTCCTCGTCGAGCAGATCGAGTTCGCCGACGTGATCGTTCTCAACAAGGTCGATGACGCCGCGCCCGAGCAACGCGAGGCGGCGCGAAAGATCATCCGCGCGCTCAATCCGGAAGCGGATCTCATCGAAGCCAATCACAGCCAAGTCGCTTTCGATCGCGTTCTCGACACCGGCCGATTCGACTTCGTGAAGGCCCAGCAGCATCCGCTCTGGTACAAGGAGCTCTACGGTTTTGCGGATCATGTACCGGAGATCGAGGAGTATGGTGTGACAAACTTCGTCTATCGCGCTCGCAGGCCGTTCGATCCTGCCAAGTTCGACAGGTTCGTCAAGGAGCCATGGCCCGGTGTCATTCGTGCCAAGGGACACTTCTGGCTGGCGACGCGCCCGCAATGGCTTGGCGAGATCAGCCAGGCCGGTTCGATCACCCGCACCCAGGCTCTTGGCTTCTGGTGGGCGAGCGTGCCTGCGGAACGTTGGCCGGATGATCCGTTCTGGCGAAAAAGGCTGCGTACGAACTGGAACGACGTCTATGGCGATCGCCGCCAGGAAATCGTGTTCATCGGCACCGGCATGGACGAGGGCTCGCTCCGCGCCCGCCTTGACGCGTGCCTAGTGCCGGGGAAACCCGGCATGAACACCACAGAATGGGCGAAGCTTGCAGATCCGTTCCCGATCTGGCAGCGGGCGGACGAAGCAGCTTAGACGCACGCCACGTGGAAAACGTCGTTCGATTAATTTCGAAGTCCGAACTCGAACGCGAGCGCCTCATCCGCGAGGCGCGCGCGATCTACGACAGTATATTCCCACCGGCCCCGACGGCCGGCGAGCAAATCAGTGGTTGCCCCGAACGGGCAATCACCTACGTAGCGAGCGGCTCTCTTCTCAATCCCAGCTCAGCGCACCGCCGTTCTGATACTCGATGACGCGGGTTTCGAAGAAGTTCTTCTCCTTCTTCAAGTCCATCGCCTCCGACATCCACGGGAACGGATTCTCGGCCTCGGCGAACACAGGCGCTACGCCGATCTGCGCGCAACGCCGGTTGGCGATGAAGTGCATATACTGCTCGCACAGGGCGGCATTGAGCCCCAGGAAGCCGCGCGGCATCGTATCCCGACCATAGGCGGATTCGAGTTCGGCCGCGTCACGGATCATGCCACGCACCTCGTCCTGGAACGCCGGCGTCCACAGATGCGAATTCTCGATCTTGATTTGGTTGATCACGTCGATGCCGAAGTTGAGATGGATGCTCTCGTCGCGCAGGATGTACTGATACTGCTCGGCGATGCCGACCATCTTGTTGCGACGGCCGAGCGACAGGATCTGCGCAAAGCCGGTGTAGAACCACATACCTTCGAACACGACGTAGAAGGCGACGAGATCGCGCAGGAATGCCTGATCGCTCTCGAGGGTTCCGGTCTTGAAGGACGGATCGTCCAGATGCTGCGTGTGCTTGAGCGCCCAAGCCGCCTTGTCGGTGATCGACGGCACCTCGCGGTACATGTTGAACAACTCACCCTCGTCCAGGCCAAGGCTTTCGACGATGTACTGGAAGGTGTGGGTGTGGACCGCCTCCTCGAATGCCTGCCGTAGCAGATATTGCCGGCATTCCGGGTTGGTGAGGTGACGGTAGATCGCCAGCACGATGTTGTTGGCGACCAGCGATTCGGAAGCCGCGAAGAAGCCGAGATTGCGCTTGATCGCGCGCCGCTCGTCCTCCGTCAGGCCATCCGGCGACTTCCACAAGGCGATGTCGGCCTGCATCGAGACTTCGGTCGGCATCCAGTGATTGTTGCAGCCGGAGAGATACTTCTCCCAAGCCCATTTGTACTTCAGCGGCAGCAGCTGGTTGACGTCGGCGCGGCAGCTGATCATCCGCTTCTCGTCGACGGAGACACGGCGACCGGCGCGATCGATCGCACCGAGGCCGGTCGGGTCGGCCGGCTCGAGCTTGAGCTGGATCTGCGGGCGCAGCGCGGTGGCGAGGATCGGAGCGAGGGGGGCAGCCCCCGTGGTTTCAGTGTCGGACCAATCGAGCATCGTCATCTCCTCACTGGCACGCTTCGCATTCGGGATCGTCAATCCGGCACGCCTTGATTCCGTCCAGGTCCGGTGCCGCAGCAGTCGGGATCATGATCGGAGCGTGCGACATCGCCACCGAGGTCGACACCGCATTGAGCTTGCCATCGGTGCCCTTCAGTGTCGATTTCTCGACATGCGTGGCGCTGCGGGAGCGCAGGTAATAGGTAGTCTTCAAGCCGCGCCGCCAGGCCAGCCGGTAGAGGGCATCGAGCATCTTGCCGGAGGGATTGGCGATGTAGAGGTTGAGCGACTGTGACTGGTCGATCCACTTCTGCCGGCGCGCGGCAGCCTCGATCAGCCAGGCGCTGTCGATCTCGAACGAGGTCGCATAAAGCGCCTTGAGATCGTTCGGAACACGCTCGATCTGGCCGACGCTGCCGTCGAAATATTTGAGGTCGGAGACCATCACCTCATCCCACAGTCCCCTCGCCTTCAGATCGCGCACGAGGAATTCATTCACGACGGTGAAGTCGCCAGACATGTTCGATTTGACGAACAAGTTCTGGTAGTTCGGCTCGATCGATTGCGAGACGCCGCAGATGTTGGAGATCGTCGCGGTCGGCGCGATCGCCATCACGTTCGAATTGCGCATTCCGCTTGCTGTGAGCTTCTTGCGCAAGCGGTCCCAATCGAGCGTCGAGGAACGGTCCACGTCGAGCCCACCGCGGGCGTCGGCGAGCAGCTGGATGGAATCGATCGGCAAGACGCCCTTTGACCACAGCGAACCCTCAAAACTCGGATAGCGCCCGCGCTCCGCGGCGAGATCGGACGACGCCTCGACCGCGTGGAACGAGATCGCTTCCATGCTGAGGTCGGCGAAAGCCACCGCTGCATCGGACGCAACTGGGATGCGCTGGACTTGAAGCGCCTCCTGGAAGCCCATTAGGCCAAGTCCGATCGGCCGGTGACGCATGTTGGAGCGGCGCGCCTCCGGGATCGTGTAGAAATTGATGTCGATGACGTTATCGAGCATTCGGACCGCAGTCGTCACCGTCCGCCTCAGCTTGGCCTGGTCGAGGCCGTCAGGCCCGACATGGCTGAGCATGTTGACGGAGCCGAGATTGCAGACCGCGACCTCATCGGCCGAGGTGTTCAGCGTGATCTCGGTGCAGAGGTTGGAGGAATGGACCACACCCATGTGACGCTGCGGCGAACGCAGGTTGCAGGGGTCCTTGAAGGTGATCCAGGGATGGCCGGTCTCGAACAGCATGGTCAGCATGCGGCGCCAGAGGTCGGTCGCGCGCACAGTCTTGAAGATACGCATGCCGCCGGCTCTCGCCTTGGCTTCATAGGCCTCGTAGGCTGCCTTGAATGCCTCGCCGTACAGATCGTGCAAATCGGGCGTCTCGTCAGGCGAGAACAGCGTCCATTCTCTGTCGGAATCGATGCGCTGCATGAACAGGTCCGGCACCCAGTTGGCGGTGTTCATGTCATGAGTGCGGCGGCGGTCGTCGCCGGTGTTCTTGCGCAGGTCGAGGAATTCCTCGATGTCGACGTGCCAGGTCTCGAGGTAGGCACAAACCGCGCCCTTGCGCTTGCCGCCCTGGTTGACGGCGATCGCGGTGTCGTTGGCGACCTTCAGGAACGGAATGATGCCCTGGCTTTCGCCGTTGGTGCCCTTGATGTGCGCGCCGAGGCCGCGGACCGGCGTCCAGTCGTTGCCGAGGCCACCGGAATACTTTGCGAGCAGCGCATTATCCTTGATCGACTTGAAGATGCCGTCGAGGTCGTCCGAAACGGTGGTGAGGAAGCAGGACGACAATTGCGGGCGCAGCGTACCCGAATTGAACAGCGTCGGCGTCGAGGCCATGAAATCGAACGACGACAGGAGATCGTAGAATTCGATCGCCTTGGCTTCGCGGTCGATTTCGCGCACCGCCAGCCCCATCGCCACGCGCATGAAGAAGGCTTGCGGCAATTCGATCCGCTTGCCGTGAACGTGCAGGAAGTAGCGATCGTAGAGCGTCTGGAGGCCGAGGAATTGGAAGTTCAGGTCGCGCTCGGGCTTCAGAGCGGCCGAGATCCTGCTGAGATCGAAGCGGGCCAGTTCGGGATCGAGCAGTTCGGCGGCGATGCCGGTCTTCACATAGGCCGGGAAATAGTCGGCATAGCGCGTCGCCATATCGGCCTGCGAGGCGGATGTCGGCATGCCGTGGACGTAGGACAGCACCTCGCCGCGCAGCTTGTCCAGCAGCAGACGTGCACTGACATAGGTGTAGTTTGGCTCCTGCTCGACCAGCGTGCGCGCGGCCATGATCGATGCCAGCGTCAGCTCGTCCTGGCTGATGCCGTCGTAGAGATTACGAGTGGTCTCGGCGAGCACGGGAGCCGCAGAGACACCGTCAAGGCTGGCGCAGGCTTCGCCGATGATCAGCGCGAGCTGCTTGGTGTCGAGACCGACGCGCGAACCGTCGGCCAACGTGACGTGCAGGGCTGGCGTGGCGGCAGGCGCCGGCTGTGCGGCCGCTTCCTCGGCGCGCTGGCGCGACCGCTCTTCGCGGTACAGCACATAGGCGCGCGCGACCTTGTGGTTCTCGCTGCGCATCAAGGCGAGTTCGACCTGGTCCTGGACGTCCTCGATATGGAAGGTGCGCCCCTCGCCTGCACGTCGCATCAGGGTTGCGACGACCTCGGCCACCAATTGCTCGACGCTCTCATGGAAGCGGCGCGACGCAGCGGCGCTCGAGCCCTCCACCGCGAGGAAAGCCTTGGTCATCGCCACCGCAATCTTCGCGGAGTCGAACGGCGTGACCTTGCCGTTGCGTCGGATGATCTGCATGGCAGGCTCGCTGGGAACGGCAGCAAGCGATTCCGGACGCAACTGGATAATGGGAGCGGAGGTGGCCTCCGCGTGGTGCAGGTTTGAAGACATCAAGGGCCCCGTGATGCGCGCGTTGTGTTTGAGCGGGGCAAAGGAGGACGCTGCAGAAGCGCCGACGAGAGAATGCCGACGGCGCATGCAAGCGACCGCCGGGACACCCCGCCCGTGGACGTTCAGTTTGTCGCGGCAGGTCTCCTGGCTCGCAGGTCGTCGCTCGCTTCCTGTCTTCCCGGCGCCTTAAGCCAGTGACATTCGTTCGGAAACAGCTCGCTGCTGACAGTTGCGGGGGCAGCGCCGGAATTCCGCGCCTTCGCACGGTTCACCGGCTTCCCTCTTAGCCACTAAATCTTGCGATCCAGCGGAACCGTGACGTCCATATATGGTGATATTCGCGATGAAGTGTCAACGATTCGTTAAGGGTCTAAGATCCCTTTCCCTGTGGAATGCGGGGGGTCCCTGCCGGCCTAGACTAGATGCTTTCGAGACGACTCGATGTCGGCTGTTCCGAGACATGTCGGCCGTTTATCAGGTCGTTAAGGAACACGCTGGTGCAAGGCTCAGGGACACTCCGATGCCGCGGCATCTTTGCCTTGCTGAGCACCCGGGAGGCTTGCAGACGATTCATGCGGAATACGAGCGCTTCATCGACGAACTTCGATCAGTAACCGCCGATCTGTCGTACGGCCCGGCCACGGTCGCTGCCGGAATAGGGGCAACGGTCGAGCGCCTTCGCGGGATTGCGAGGCGCGCCACCATGTTGCTCACCAAGTTCGACGATGTCGAGCTCTTCTTCCGGCCTGTGACGCTGCAGGCCGTCTGCGAACACATCGATTCGCTGCGCGCGCCCACGCTCCGTCCCCCGCCGCCATCACCGCGCGGGGTCTACCAAAAACACCATGGCCGCTCCGGTATCGCTCCGAAGCGGCCATAACGTGTGAGCGGTTCTTGCTTGCCTCAGCGGCTTCGACGGTTAGGCCGTCGCACCTACGGATCGAGCTCGGTGTCCCAGTAGAGATAGTCGAGCCAGCTGTCGTGCAGGTAGTTCGGCGGGAACAGCCGGCCGTTGCGATGGAGCTGGGCGCATGTCGACGTTCAGGGGGTCAGAAGCGAGTCGATGCCCGGAACGGAGCGCCGACACGCTGCTGAGTGTTTCACACGACCATCAGGTCCTTTGCGACGATGATCTTGCCCTTGAAGTATTTCGCCGCCGGCTCGCGCCAGACGTCGTCCGTGATGCTGTCGAGCGGGGGCGTGAGATGCGACAGGACCAGCGTTTTGACGCCCGCTTCCTGCGCGATACGACCGACGTCCTCCGACGGCGTGTGGTCGGCCTTCATATGCGCCATGAAGGCGTCGAACTTGACCGGCCGCCCCTTGGCGATCGCTTCTTTGATGTAATTCTCGACGGCTGGAACATACATGGTCTCGTGCACGAGCACGTCGGCGCCCTTGGCCATGACCGCGACAGCTTCCAGCGGCACAGTGTCGCCGGAAAAGGCGATCGAACGATCCTTGAAATCGAACCGATAGCCGAGCGCCGGCTTCACCGGCGGATGCTGGACGACCACCGAAGAGACCTTGACGTTATCGTCCTGCGTCACCGGGCCGGCGCTGGAGATTTCCTTCACATCGACCGCAGTGAGCGGCTTCATGTTGAAGTCCTCAGCCCAGAAATCGACCGTCTGCTTGTAGGCGCGCAGGAAGTCCTCGGTCATCTGCTTGAGCGGCGGCGGACCGAAGGCGCGAATGTCGAGCGGCAGACCCTGGATCCAGCCGACGACCAGCAGCGGACCGTATTCGATATTGTGGTCGGGGTGCTGATGGGTGATGAAGATAGACCGGAGCGCACTGAACGGGATGCCGGTGCGTGCGTATTGATCCGTGACCCCCATGCCGCAATCGACCACATAGGCCGAACCGTTGCTGACCATGACGTGCGAGGTCATCTGCCGCGAGCGGCCGGGCACCGGGCCTGCGCCGGTCCCGAGCAGCACCAGCTTGGTGCCCTTGGCGTCTTTCAGTGCGGCCTGGGCCTGTTGTGGCGTCCAGTGCGTGGCGGCCGTCTTTGCGGCCGCCGGCGAGGCCGCGCTCAAGGCCGGAGCGGCGGCGAGCCCGGCAAGGACATGACGGCGCGAAAGCCCAAGCAGGCGCGAAGTGTCGGTCATGGTCTCCCCCTCTCGGAAGCCAGGTGTCCACCGTCGTCCCTGCGCCAATCGTTCGAAGAGGCGCGACGAGGCCGACATTCTCGATCCGCTGCGGACACGCCGGTTCTAGTTACGCGGTTCGCACGAGCGTTGCAACGTCACCGAAGGTCAATAAATTCGCGAGCGGCCTCTGCTGTACCGTCATCGCTCTTGAGGTGGCACTAAACTGCCTGGCCCCGAGTGATCATGAACAAGAGATTAAGCGCTGGCGGCAACATCGAGCGTCCATGGCGAGCGCGATGGGAGGGGGCGGGCGTGCTGGTGCCGGCCCGCGTTCCGATCGGCCCCATCTGCGCATTGCCCGCCTCATCAAGCGCGTGGCGCCGAGCTACGGCGTGCGGTGATTAATGAGCGAGGCGCGGCTATAGGCGCAGGATCCGTTCGGCGTTGCCGTGGCACACCTTGGCGCGCACGGTTTCGCTGATCGGCGCGGATTCGATGAAGGCTCCGGCGGTTTTCGAATCCTCATAAGGATAGTCGACGGAGAACATGACGCTGTCCTCGCCGAGCGCTCCGATGGCGCCGACCAGCGCATTCGGGTCGCAGACGCCGGACGTGGTGATGGCGATGTTGCGCCTGATGATGGTGGAGGGCAACTCGTCGTGCGAAAGTTCGACGCCCAGTTCCATTTGCCAGCGGCTGTCGAAGCGCCACAGCAGGTAAGGCAGCGTCTCGCCCATGTGGCCGAGGATGATCTTCAGCCTCGGAAAACGCTTGAAAGTTCCGGCGAAAACGAGGCGCAGCGCATGCGCGGCGGTGTCGGCCGTCCAGGCCCAGACCGGGCCGTTGAGCTCGGGCCGGTCTGCAAACATCGCTGGTTGGTCGGCGAGCTCGCCGGGATGAAGGTAGACTGGAACATCCAGGTCCTGCACGCGCTCCCAGAACGGCAGGTACATGTCGGCGTCGAGATAGTGTCCCCCGGTCTGTCCGTTGATGAGCGCGCCCTTGAAGCCAAGCTCCTTGACGGCGCGCTCCAGTTCGGCAGCGGCGGCTACGCCGTCTTGCGTCGGAAGATGGGCAAATCCGGCGTATCTGCGCGGCCGCTTCTGCACTTCCCGCGCCAGCAGGTCATTGGCCTCGCGCGCGAGGCGAATCGCAGTGCTGGTGTCGGCAGCCGCCTGTGCACCCGGCGTCGTCGCCGACAGCACGGCAAGATCGATGCCGGCCATGTCCATCGCCTCCAACCGCAGCTGGTCGAAGTCGACGAGGCGACGCTCGATGTCGGCGAACAGCGTATCGCTCCGAGTCGGCCTGGCGACGTATTTCTTGGCGAGCTCCGCCGTCGCAAAGTGCTCCTCGAGAGCGATCTTGCGAGTGGGGACCACGGCCTTGGCCTCGGGATTTTGCATCGGGGTGGCGGCAACTCCCCCGTCGCGCCGGCTAAGGTCGGTCATGCGCAGATAGCCCCTATGTCGCGCTTGATGCTCTCATGGGGCGCCGCATCTCATCAGGCCGCCGCGCCCCTTACGGATCGAGCTCGGTATCCCAGTAGAGATAGTCGAGCCAGCTGTCGTGCAGGTAGTTCGGCGGAAACAACCGGCCGTTGCGATGGAGCTGGTGGACTGTCGGCGCGTAGGGCGCCTGCCGCGGAAACATCCTGGCCTGCTCCGGCGTCAGGTTGCCCTTCCTCAGATTGCAGGGCGAGCAGGCGGCGACGACGTTTTCCCAGGTGGTCTGGCCGCCCCGGGAGCGCGGAATGACATGGTCGAAGGTCAGGTCGTCGTTGGCGGTGCAGTACTGGCAGGAAAACTTGTCGCGCAGGAAAACGTTGAAACGGGTGAAGGCGGGATGGGTGCTCGGTTTGACGAAGGACTTGAGCGACACCACGCTCGGCAGCTGCATTTCGAAGGAGGGGCTGTGGACCGCGTGGTCGTAATTGGCGACGATGTTGACGCGATCAAGAAACACCGCCTTGATCGCGTCTTGCCACGACCAAAGCGAGAGCGGGTAGTAACTCAGCGGCCGGAAGTCCGCGTTCAAGACCAGCGCCGGCCAGCCGCCGTGTGGAACATGTGCGTTCAAGTAACGCTCCTGGTGTCCCGACTGCGAAGCAGCAATGATTCCAGATACTACATGCAGCGTGACGCCATTGTGAAGAGCGTTTAGACGGGCCCAAAATGGGCGTTTTGTTCATGTTGCGAGCGACAAAATGTGGCCATCTCGTGGGCTGACGCGGCCCGCCAGGGTGTCCCGGTAGACCTGTTCGAGCGCCGACCGCATCCGAGTGTCCTCCAGTTGCGCCCCTCGCATGTGTTTGCACGCGGCGAGCGCAACAACCGTGTGACATTGTCGCGCCTTCAGGGCTTCGCGCGTTTCAAACGCTCGCTCGCGGCGGGCTTCGCCTCGGGCCTGGAGCGGCGGTCGGCGTTCGGGTTCCGCGCCGGCTTGGTCGCTGGTTCCGTTCCTGCCTCCACCGGTGCCAGTGCCGGCGCCGCGGCGAAACCGGGCGCCTTGGCGAGCTTGTAATAGGCCCAGAACAGGTGGGCCGCGGCGCCGCGCCACGGTCGCCAGGCGTCGCCGAGCGCGATGGTTTCCTTGGTGCCCGGCCGTGTCGGCAGAACGAAGGCGATCCGGATCGCTTCCTGCACCGCGAGGTCGCCGGCCGGCCAGGCGTCGCCATGGCCGAGGCAGAACAGGAGATAGATGTCCGCGGTCCAGGGGCCGATGCCGTGCAACGCAATCAGCCGCGCATGGGCTTCGTCGGCCGGCGCCCCGGCGAGTTCGTCGAGGTCGAGATGGCCTTTCATCACCTCGCCGGCGATTGCCTTGAGCGTCCTGATCTTCGCCGCGGAGAGCCCGAGCCGGCCGAGCCGATCGGTCCGGGCGCGGCGGATTCGCTCGGCGTCGAGCGGCGTGACGGCGGCCGACAGGCGCGCCCAGATCGCCGCCGCGGCATGGGTCGACAGTTGCTGGCCGCAGATCGTCGAGGCGAGGCCGGCAAAGCCCGGCTCCCGTCGCCGCAGGGCGGGCATGCCGGTCAGGGCGAGGAGCGGCGCGAGGCGCGGATCGCGCAAGGTCAGTTCGCCGAGCGCGCGGTCGAGGTCGGCCTGGGTATGCAGATGCTGGGTCATCGGACAGCACGAGTTTGGCGGGATTCGCGGCCGCGTGCAAACCGCGGAAATTGCGGGCCAGTGCGGCGTCTCGCAATTGCCTATGCCCTTCGCGGCAAGCCCCTGTAGGCAATTGCGAGACATAAGCCGCACTAGCTTTTTGATTTTGCTAGTGTCCCGATGTCTCCGAATGACCGTGCGAGGGTGAGGCAAATGAAGCGGTAATTCGGAGACAGGACACTAGCTTGCCGCCACCAGCCGGGGCAATTCGGGTGGACAGGAACTCATGGTTGTCGCAGGCGGCGCGCCTGCGCATCGTCGCGCCATGTCCGGCGGTGTCCCGTCCAACGTTCGTAGCGGCCAAGGCTGGTTCCCTATGCCGACCGCAGCGTTGTTCGCCGGGACGGCCGCAACGTTGCCGAACATCCTCGCTCGTTCGGCCGTGGTGAGGCCACCTGCGATCCGCTGCGTTACGCGGCAATCGCCGGCCGATTGTGCCGGCTGCCACAACCTCCGGATGACCGTCTGATGGAACACACCTAAATCTTCGACTTGATGGGCGAATTCGAGCTGTGCGGCATGAAGGCCGCCTTCGGCGAGATGATGGGAACTGCGATCATGCGCCAACACGAACCGCAGCGCATCGTAACTACAATGAAGCTGAATTCGTATCGTTGTTCCGACATGTTCAATGTCAAATTTCTATACACCTGGATGGATAGGATCGATTCAGATCGTCGGCTATGCATTTTCGTTCGACTCTCCGTGCATTCCGTTTAAGTCTTTGACAAGCTTCGAAGTGTCAGCGGAACGTGATCGTCATGAGAGATTGGCACCGCATTTGCGCTATACTTTAGTACGCCTCACCCGTTCGAATTTGATGCGTCACAGACGAAGCATCCGGTCACAGCACCAGAGCTTTCACTAGGTGGGGTCCAGGGAGGAGAAACAGGTCCATGGCAATAAGTTCCGCGACCAAAGCAGCGACGGACGCACTCGGCGCCAATCGAGCTCCAACCAGCGTCAACCCACAGGAAGTTCACCGCTGGCTGCAGAGTTTCAATTGGGATTTCGCTCAGAACCGGACGAAATATCCAACCAAATATCACATGGCGAACGACACCAAGGAGCAGTTCAAGCTCATCGCCAAGGAATATGCGCGGATGGAGTCGGTCAAGGACGAACGGCAGTTCGGCACCTTGCTCGACGGCCTGACCCGTCTTGACGCCGGCAACCGCGTGCATCCGCGCTGGGGCGAGACGATGAAGGTCGCGTCGAACTTCCTCGAAGTCGGCGAGTATAACGCGATCGCTGCCACGGGCATGCTGTGGGACTCGGCGACCGCCGCCGAGCAGAAGAACGGCTATCTCGCGCAGGTGCTCGACGAGATCCGCCATACGCATCAATGCGGCTTCATCAACTATTACTTCGCCAAGCACTATCACGATCCCGCCGGCCACAACGATGCCCGTCGCACACGTGCGATCGGACCGCTTTGGAAGGGGATGAAGCGGGTGTTCGCCGACGGCTTCATATCCGGCGACGCCGTTGAATGTTCGGTCAATCTTCAATTGGTCGGCGAGGCCTGCTTCACCAATCCGTTGATCGTGGCTATCACTGAATGGGCTTCGGCCAATGGCGACGAAATCACGCCGACGGTGTTTTTGTCGATCGAAACAGACGAGCTTCGCCACATGGCGAATGGCTATCAGACCGTCGTTTCGATCGCCAATGATCCGGCGGCGCAGAAATATCTCAACACCGATCTCAACAACGCATTCTGGACCCAGCAGAAATATTTCACGCCTGTGCTCGGCATGCTGTTCGAATACGGTTCGAAGTTCAAGGTCGAGCCTTGGGTGAAGACCTGGAATCGCTGGGTCTATGAGGATTGGGGTGGGATCTGGATCGGCCGCCTCGCGAAATATGGCGTGAATTCGCCGCCGAGCCTGCGCGATGCCAAGAAGGATGCCTATTGGGCACACCACGATCTGTTCTTGCTCGCTTACGCTCTCTGGCCGACCGGCTTCTTCCGGCTTTCGCTGCCGGATGAGGAAGATATGGAATGGTTCGAGGCGAATTATCCGGGCTGGGATGAGCATTACGGCAAGATCCTGCGCGAATGGAAAGCGCTCGGCTGCGAGGATCCCAAGAGCGGGTTCCTGCCGATCCAGTGGCTCCTCGATCACGGGCATAAGGTTTATATCGACCGCCCGTCGCAGGTGCCGTTCTGCCCCACGCTTGCCAAATGCTCCGGATCGCTCAGGGTGCATGAGTTCAACGGACAGAAACACGCCTTCGCCGACGATTGGGGTGAACGCCAATGGCTGGCCGAGCCGGAGCGCTACGAATGCCACAATATCTTCGAGCAATATAGCGGCCGCGAACTTTCCGATGTGGTCGTCGAGGGGCACGGGGTTCGTGCCGACGGCAAGACCTTGATTGGTCAGCCGCATGTGCGCGGCGATCAATTGTGGACCGTCGAGGATCTCAGGCGTGCCAATTGCGTCTTCGCGGACCCGCTCGCAACGCTTTGATCATCTCTTCGTCAGACCGGCGACGGTGCCGGTCTGACGAACATGTCAGACACATAAACGGCATGGTCGATTCAAGACCATAAAATAGAAATCAACCGGGGAAACGACCGATGGCTATCGCCACAGCGACGACGACCAAGCGTGGTCTTACGGATCCCGAAAGGGCCGCGAAGATCCTTGCAGCTATCCCAGACCACGAACTCGATACGCAGCGCCGGATGAATTATTTCGTTGAACCGCGGTGGAAGCGGCTCAGCGAATACGAAATCTTGACGGTTTACAGTCAGCCGAACCCGGATTGGATCGCGGGCGGTCTCGACTGGGGTGACTGGACGCAGAAGTTTCATGGCGGCCGGCCGTCCTGGGGTAATGAGAGCACCGAGCTTCGGACCACCGACTGGTTCCGTCATCGCGATCCGGCGCGCCGTTGGCATGCTCCCTATGTCAAGGACAAGGCGGAGGAATGGCGCTACACGACGCGTTTCCTCGAGGCCTATTCGGCGGAAGGCGCGGTCCGTTCCATCGACCCGAGATGGCGCGACGAGATTCTTGCCAAATATTGGGGCGCGCTGCTGTTCAGCGAATATGGGCAGTTCAACGCCCATTCCTCGGTGGCGCGTGACGCGCTGTCGGATACGATCCGCTCCACGGCGACATTTGCCGCGCTCGACAAGGTCGACTGCGCACAGATGATCCAGCTCGAGCGTAACTTCCTGGCGAAGATCGTTCCCGGCTTTCCGGAATCGACGGAAGGGCCGAAGAACATCTGGCTCAGCGACCCGGTCTATAGGTCGGCGCGCACGACCGTGGAAGAGTTCTGGCAAGGCATCCAGGATTTCAACGAGATCCTGTGGGCGGTGCACGGTGTCTATGATCCTTTGTTCGGTCAGTTCGCCCGCCGCGAATTCTTCGGCCGCATGGCAGCCCGTTACGGCGATTCGCTGACGCCGTTCTTCCTCGGTCAAACCCAGACTTATTTCCAGACCACCAAAGCCGCGATGAGCGACCTCTTCTTCTATTCTCTGGGCGATGATCCGGAGTTCGGCGATCACAACCGGACCTGGCTCCGCGTCTGGACGGAGAAGTGGCTGAAGAGGACTGCCGACTCCCTGCACGACTTCCTCGGCATCTACGCAAAGGTCGAGAAAGTGCCGGGGCTCAGTGACAAGGCGGGCATCGTCGCCGCGGTGTCCCGTGTCGTGAACGACTGGGTTGAGGATTATGCGAAAAGGATCGACTTCAAGGTCGATGCCGATCAACTCGTCGCCAGCATCACGCGCGACGTCAAGTGAAGGGAAGCGGACATGACAGCGCGCAATGCATATAACGCCGGCATCATGAAGAAAACCGGTGAGGATTTCGCCAAGGAATTCTTCGCCGAAGAAAACCAGGTCGTCCATGAATCGAATACGGTCGTTCTGGTGCTCATGAAGAGCGACGAGATCGATGCGATCGTGGAAGACATCATTTTGGGTGACGAAGCGAAGCGCAACCCGACTTTGGTCGTCGAGGACCGCGCCGGCTTCTGGTGGATCAAGGCCGACGGCAAGATTGAAGTCGATACCGAGAAGGCGGCCGATCTGCTCGGTAAGACCTACAGCATTTACGACTTTCTCGTGAATGTCTCATCGACCATCGGCCGTGCCTATACGTTCGGAAACACGTTCACGATCACGTCCGAATTGATGGGCCTCGATCGCAAGCTCGCCGATATTTGAGGGATTGAAAGGGAGGAGACGAAAATGCCCGACTACAAAATCCATGACAATCCCATCCGCTCGGAGTGGCAGGAAAAGATCGGCGAACTGAAGTCCGTGAAGGACGCCACCGCGTTCATACAGGACTTCCGGAAGAAATATACGTCGCCGTTTCGTACCAGCTATGCGCTCAACGTCGACTATCTCTTCATCGAGGCGAAGATCGAGGAGCGGCTTGCCGTGCTCAAGACGTCGACGTCTTCTGCGGCCGACCTGCTTTCCAAGGCGACCACGGGAGAGGTTGCGCAAAAGGTCGCCGATTCCTGGATCGCCAAAATGGATGCGGAGAAGGACAAGTTCGCCGCGGAGAAAATCCTGATCACCTTCCGGCAGCTTTATAAGCCGCCGGTGCTTCCCGTGAACGTGTTTTTTAAAGTCGATGCGTATCTCGGCAGCCGCCTCATGGAACTGCGTAATAGCGATTATTACGCGGATTCCCTCGAGGAGCTGCGCAAGAAGCGCGGCGTCAAGGTGTTGAAGCTCGGCAACGCAGCGTAACAGCGGCCTGAGTGTTCGGGCGCCCGCGGTCTTGCCGGGCGCCCGGAGCAGGCCCAAAGGGGGTTCTATGAAACGGGTAATGGTCGAAGAGGCTCCCGATGACCCGGCATCGGCGAACGCCTTCCAGCGGAGCGCAGGTTCCGCGGTGGTCGCAGGCTTCAAGGACGCGGCAAGTGCTCCGGTCGAGATCTTCGACGACGGCCAATATCGTGCCTTCGTTCAGGATCTTGAATGTGTCTGGCGGTGGGAAATTCACAGAGATGGCCAGTTCGTTCAGGAGGGCTGTTCGTTGAGCGAAGGCTCGTCTCGAGAAGCCGTCGGCCACGTGATGTCGTTTTTTCGGCGGCGGGACCTTCGGCAGCGGATCGGGTCGATAAACCGCGAATAGAGCCGCGGCCACCGCCGGCTCTATGGATCGCGGCGCATCGCGCCGCCACCAGATAAAATCAACCCATCGTAAATGGCACATGCGGTTACGCATGGGCGGACTCCAGTTGCGTGCCATCGTCATCGATCGATGACGTCCTGCAACACGCGGCGAAAACAGCGTGAATTGGACACCGGCACGAACGAAATCTGTCGATTAAACTTCTTTAAACCTGTGAAGAGGCCAAAATGTATAAAGTGTCCGTTATTACCGAAGACGATTTCGAGGTCACGTTTGAGTGCCCGCCGAACGACAACGTCATCTCCGCCGGAGTGAAAGGCGATGTGATTCTCCTTTCGTCCTGTCATGAAGGCGGTTGCGCCACATGCAAGGCGGAATGTCTCGAAGGCGACTATGAATTGGGGCGATGCAGCGTACAGGCCCTGCCTCCCGACGAAGAAGAAGCAAGTGTCGTTCTGCTCTGCCAGACCTTTCCGCGGAGCGATCTCGTCGTCAAAGTGCCCTATACGTTCGAACGCATTTCGTTCCAGAAGGTCAACACGGACTGGCGGGGCGAAATCGTTGCCATCGAAAAAATCGCGTCGAATGTCGCGAAACTGCAGATCGCGCCGAAAGACCCCGGCAATGGAGAAACGGTACCGATCCCGTTCGTTCCCGGACAATATCTGGACATAGGGATTCCTGGCACGGAGGCGAGCCGGTGCTATTCGATGGCGACGATTGATGACGATCCGCGCCTTGATTTTCTCATCCGGATTTTGCCTGGCGGCCGGTTTTCGGAATTTCTGTCGAGCGACGCCGAGCCTGGCCTCGTGATGAAGCTTCGCGGTCCCTTCGGCAGCTTCAACATAAGGGAGAACGGACTGCGGGCCCGATACTTCGTTGCAGGCGGCACTGGTCTCGCGCCTGTCCTGTCGATGATCCGCTACATGAATCGCGAGCAGCATCCGCAGGAAGCCAAGTTGTTCTTCGGCGTGACGCATCAGCACGAATTATTCTATCTCGACGAACTAAGGCAGCTCGAGGCCGAAATGCCGAATCTGAAGGTCTATGTGTCGGTGATGAAACCCGAGGCTGGTTGGCAGGGCTGCGCCGGCACCGTCGTGGACGAATTGACCCGGCAATTGCGAGAGGCGAAGGCGAAGCCGGACATCTACCTGTGTGGACCGCCGCCGATGATCGATGCGGCTTTCGCAGTTGCAGCAACGAACGGTGTGCCGAAGGAACAACTCTACGTCGAGAAGTTTCTTGCAAGCGGGCAAGCGGCGGCCGCAGAATAGAATAACGTCTGGCTTTATAGCGGAGGTTGTTCAGCGATGAATTCCGTGGTCGAGATGCCGAACAAACTCCAACAGCGGGAGGCGGACAAGCCGGAACTGGATGCTGGGCTATTCGGCGTCGACCGCCCCGGGGTCGCCTGGGATTGGATGGTGCAAACCAATCAGCCGCCCGAAGGAACTGATTGGGCTCGACCCCAGGTCGTAGAGGCCTGGGATCGATGCATTGAGGAATATGGCCTCATACCACGTGCCAGCCAGTTATGGCCGCATCCGATCATCGACGCCGCGAGCGGCGCGCGGACCGCTCCCGCCACGAACCTGGACGTTCGCACGGCGTTGGCGACGATGGCCTTCAATCTACAGCCTGTGTTGCGAGGCACGAGCGTCAGCCTGCTCCTGGCTGACGGAACTGGTACGCTTATCCATGCGATGGAATCGGGGTCGAGCCTCGGGCCAATGGGCCGTCGCCTCGTCCGGCTCGGCGAAAGCTGGAATGAGCGGATCATCGGGAACAACGGATTGGGGACGGCTGCCGTTCTGGGCGAAACCGTGGCCTTTGAAAGGAAGGAACATTTCTCTTCTATTTTACATCCTTTTGCGACGGTCGGACATCCGCTGTTCGCGCATGATGGCTCGCTGGTTGCCGTACTCGGCTTGATCACGGATCAGCGGTCCTCTGCGCAGACGCTTCTCGGCTTCGTCAGAATTGCCGGCTACCTCATCGAAACCAATCTGTTCGAAGGTCAGGCGCCGGGAGCGTTTATGCTCAGGCTGCGCTTGGACACGATCTGTGTCGGCTCGGACGAGCAGAACTGCCTGCTCGACGGGCTTATCTCTCTTGACGAAGCGGGAAGGATCGTCGGTGCCACGCGTGCCGGGCTCAATCTCCTGCGTGGTGAACGCCATTCGGATATTCTCTTCCGTCCCGTAGAGACGGTTCTCGGCGTGACAGTGGACGAATTGCGTGCCTGCGCGCGCCGCTGTGAACCTGTCGAGCTGGAGATATTCTCTGGTTGGCGTCTGCGGATCGAGCTTATCGTGCGGCACCCCGGCGCTGGCGAAGCCGTGCAGCCCGCTCGGGAACTCGCGGCGACAAAAGGGTCGGGGCGGCGGGCGGATTATTACGCGTCCGGGCATGCGGGAAGGCGCGCAGCCCAGGAGCCATGGCATGATGCGGTCGGCGAGGCCGCGTCGCAGAAAGCGATCAATCTACAAAAGCGGAAAATCCCGATTCTGATCACCGGCGAGTCGGGGGTTGGCAAAGATCATTTGGTCCGTATGATTCACGCGAATGGCGCGCGGAAAGGCCGGCCTCTGGTCCTCGTCAACTGCGCCGCAATTCCACGCGAACTTATATCGAGTGAGCTCTTTGGCTATGTAACCGGCAGCTTCACCGGCGCTCGCAACGGTGGCAAACCCGGCAAATTCGTCGAGGCTCATACCGGCGTTTTATTCCTCGATGAAATCGGCGACATGGCTCTCGATCTCCAGACCGCGCTTTTGTGCGCTCTGGATAGTTCGGAGATCGTGCCTGTGGGCGGATCGAAGCCCGTGACCGTCGATGTTCAGGTGATCGCCGCGACGAATAGTGATCTCGCCGATTGCGTGAGAAAAGGCACATTTCGACGCGATCTCTATTACCGGCTGAACGGCGCGCAGTTCTGGTTGCCGCCTCTCCGAGAGCGGCCCGACAAGCTGAGCCTGATCCGATATTTGTGGGAGCGGGAAGTCAAGGCCCAGAACATCGACCATGTCAAACGGCTCAGCGCCGAGGTCTGGGACATTTTCGAGCGTCATCCCTGGCCGGGCAATATTCGTGAATTGCTCAATGTATTGCGTTCATGTTTGGCGATGACCGTTGGAGATCAGACGCGGCTATCGGATCTGCCGGAGGATTTTCTCCGCGAAATGAATGATTCCGTCCAATGCGAGGCAGACGGCGGAAGCGATCCGGCATGGCCGCGGACGCGGCCCATACCCGAGGTCAAGGCGCTCGTCGCTTGGGAGGCTGATGCGATCCGTTCGGCGCTTGCGAAGACGTCCGGCAATATTTCGCAGTCAGCCCGCGAACTCGGCATCACGCGCGCCACTCTCTACCACAAGATGGCGCGGCTCGGGCTGCGAAGATAGAAGCGCCGACGGCGTCCCGGCAAGGGAGAGAAGAATGGTGGACGAAATCCAGCAGTTTCTCACCGAGATGGCACGCGGTGCCGATGCCACCACGCTTGAGCTTGAACAGAAGGAAGCCAGGCTACGCGCGCTGGTCGGCCCTGAAAGGGCCGAGGAACTGGAGCGGCTTTGGGCAAAGGAATTCGCCCCCGCGGACGAAGAAGATATCAAACGCTTCATGGATTGGAGCGATAAAGAGCTGATCTGGACATGGTCACGTCTCGAGCGCTCGAGAGAGCGCCGGGCCGCCGCAGGCCGTGCTCATATGATTCATAGTCAGCAACCAGCAGCGTCGCTTCTTTCCAAAGAGAAGACGCGGAAACCGGGGGGGCGCGATTGAATGTTCTTGCGCGTTTATCTTCTTTGCCAAAATGAGAGCACCTAGTGCGGTGGATCTGACGCTCGTATCAGTATTGCAGCGAACTCTTCATACGAACGTTAGAACCGGGACACTAGGACGCGAGTTCGGCATGACGATAGACGCGTATCGTCGAGACCAAAGGATGCGACGGAATTGAGCCGCGCGCGAATAGCGCTCAGCGACAAGCCTTGAAAAGCAGAATTGAAAAAGAACATAACCGGGACTCCCGGGAGGAAACGATGAAAAAGGACATCCGCTACGGCGACAATGCGCGCCGCAGAATGCTGGACGGCGCCAATCTTTTGGCCGATGCCGTTCAAGTGACGCTCGGTCCCCGCGGCCGCAACGTCATGATCGAGCATCGTACGGCGGGCTTCCCGCCGATCGTGACCAAAGACGGGGTCACGGTTGCCCGCTCGATCGAGGTGAATGATCATTTCGAAAGCGCGGGGATCAACATGTTCGCGCAGATGGCCTCGGCGGTGTCGAAGGAATGTGGAGACGGGACGACAACCACCATCGTGCTGGCGCGCCACATAGCCAGAAAAGTGCTTCAGGCCATGACGGCGGGGCTTGATCCCAATGGATTGCGAATGGGAATGGAGCTCGCGACCCAGGCGGCCCTCGACGATTTGCGCCGGCGCTCCCGAAACTGCGCCGATGAGAATTCGATCGCGCAAATCGCCACCACCGCTTCCGACGGCGATGTTGGCATTGGCAAACTCCTCGCGTCCTGCTTCGCAAAAGTCGGTCCTGATGGCATCGTCAACATCACGCCAGGCAATGGTGTCGTCGATACCGTCGCCTTTCAGGAGGGCGCATGTTGGGAACAGGGCTGGCTTTCGCCCTATTTCGTTACCGACAAAAACCGCATGCTCGCCGAACTCTCAAATTCCTATGTGCTGCTTTATGATCGCGTGATCAAGCACTTCGAGGAGTTGATCCCGATCCTTGAGCAGGTACGCAGGGCCGATGGCTCGCTCCTGATCATAGCCGAAAATGTCGAGGACGCGGCCTTGACCGGACTGTTGCTCAATCACATCCGGTGTGTGCTCAAAGCCGTCGCCGTGAAACCGCCGGCCTATGGAGATCACCGGAAAGAAACGCTGGCGGACCTTGCTTGCCTGCTCGGCGGGCGCGCCTTGTTGGAGGACAACGGCGATAGTCTCGGCCAGGTGAAGCTCGAAGATCTCGGACGGGCGCAATCGGTCCAAATCGGCGAGGATTCGACGACGCTGATCGGCGGCGGGGGCGATGCGGCCAAGATCGCTGTAAGGCTTGAAGGGTTGCGCGCCGAAGCCGGCGGGCTTCGCAGCGGAAACTCGCGCAGGAGTTCGCCGACAGGCAATGCGCGTGAACTCGAACAGCTCGAAGAACGGATCGTCAATCTGTCGAATGTCACCGCGACGATCGAAGTCGGAGGTCATAGCGACGCCGAAATAAAGGAGCGCCTGCAACGCGTCGAGAACGCCCGGAACGCAGTGTCCGCGGCTCTTGCCGAAGGCGGGCTCCCAGGGGGCGGCGCCGGCCTGTTGCGGTGCCGCAAAGCGCTCAAAGCTCTTTCCTCCACCGATCTCGCCGTCCGACATGGCATTGAGATCATCACGGATGCCGTGGGTGAGCCCTTGAGGCAGATTGCCAAGAACTCCGGAGAGGATGCCCATGCCATCGTCTCCATGACGCTTGCAGCGGAAGATGAATTGTGGGGGATCGATGCGCGAAACGGCCAATTCGGCAATCTCTTCGATCTCGGTGTCATCGACCCGGTGAAAGTCACGTGCCTTGCCTTGCAGGGGGCGACCACCACGGCCAGCGCGCTGATGACAACCGAGTGCGTTGTGGCGAATCTGCCTCCGGAAGATCCGACATTCGGCTATACGGGCGAATGGGCCGCTGCGACCAGAGAAGATCCGCGTCGCTGACTGATCTGTCATCGCGTATGCGCGCGGCTGAAGAGCGGGGCTCCCTTGTAATCGCGAGCTAAAGCCGTTTTTTCGCGGCCGCGCGCAAACTGCGGAAACTGCGGGCGAGTTTGCTGCCGCAAGCCGGGGCAATTCGGGTGGAGAACTCATGGTTGTCGCAGGCGGTCCGCTTGCGCATAGTCGCGCCATGTCTGTGCCCGTCTTCCGCTTCGCGCCGAGTCCCAACGGCTATCTGCATCTCGGCCACGCCTATTCGGCCCTGCTCAATTTCGATCTCGCCCGGCGCAGCGGCGGGCGGCTGCTGCTGCGCATCGAGGACATCGACCCGGCGCGCTGCCGGCCGGCTTTCGAAGCGGCGATCTACGAGGACCTCGGATGGCTCGGCGTCGTCTGGGAGGAGCCGGTGCGGCGGCAGTCGGAGCATATGGCAGCCTATGGCGAGGCGGTGGAGCGGCTGCGCCGCATCGGTCTCGTCTATCCTTCGTTCGACAGTCGCGCCGAGATCGCTCGGCGGGTGGCCGAGAGGGACGCCGCCGGCCGCTGGCCGCGCGATCCCGACGGTGCGCCGCTCTATCCGGGGTCGGCGCGCGACCTTGCCGAAGAGGAGCGCGCGGGCCGCGTCGCCGCCGGCGT
Organism: Bradyrhizobium sp. WD16; assembly: GCF_024181725.1. NCBI lineage: Bacteria > Pseudomonadati > Pseudomonadota > Alphaproteobacteria > Hyphomicrobiales > Nitrobacteraceae > Bradyrhizobium > Bradyrhizobium sp. WD16. The sequence continues at coordinate 2,669,899 of NZ_CP028908.1, forward strand.
ACCCTACGCGCTGCGGCTCGACAGCGCCGCGGCGGTCGCCCGCGCCGGGCCGCTGGCCTGGGACGAGACCGGCCGCGGCCCCGGCGGCGAGACCGGCGTCGTCGCGGCGGCACCGCAGGCCTGGGGCGACGTGGTGCTGGCGCGCAAGGACACGCCGTCGAGCTATCATATCGCAGTGGTGGTCGACGACGCGCTGCAGGGGGTCACCGATGTGGTGCGCGGCCGCGACCTGTTCTGGGCGACCAGCCTGCACCGGCTGTTGCAGTCCCTGCTCGGCCTGCCCGCGCCGCGCTATCGCCATCATGACCTGATCCGCGACGCGGCCGGCGCCAAGCTGTCGAAATCGAATGCGTCCACCGGCCTGCGCGAATTGCGCGCCGCAGGCGTAACGCCGGCCGAGATCAGGCAGAGGCTCGGTCTTCACGCTGCTTGGAGCGCTCCGGGTTATTGATCGAGCCTGATCCGATCCGGCCTCCACCGTTCCGGATCATGCGCCATGGTGGGGTGGTGGCGGTTGCGCCGCCGTGCCAAGCTGCCGGTTGCAGGGGAATCGCATGGTATCCAGGACATCGCGGGCGTCGCGCCGCAAGACAGCGACGACGCCGGCTCGGGCGCGGCGGCGGTCCGCGGACGTATCAACGCCGCGCGCGCCCGACGCCGTGGCGCAGGCGCTGGCGATCTTCGCCCATGAGGTGCGCACGCCACTCACCGGCATTCGCGCCATCAGCGATCTCCTGGCGACCTCCGATCTCGGCGAGCGTGAGCGCCTGTGGGTCGACACCATCAAGGCCAGCGCCGATCATCTCTCCGCGCTGGCGACGCTGTTCGTCGACGCCGCCCGCGGCGGCGGCGGCCGGTTGACCCCGCGGCAGGATTTCTTCGACCTCAAGGCCCTGGTCCGCGCGGCGGCCGGATCGCTCGCCGGCCGCGCCGCCGCCAAGGGCCTGGATGTCAAGACCAAGGTCTCCGCAAATCTGCCGGGCTTCGTCACCGGCGATCCGGTGCGGCTGCGCGCCGCCCTGGAGAACCTCATCGACAATGCGGTGAAGTTCACCGAGCACGGCAGCGTGGCGCTGCGGATCGGCGCGGCGCGGCGTCCGGGCGGGCGCCGTGCGGTGTCCTTCGCCGTCAGCGACAGCGGCATCGGCCTCACCCTCGCCGAAATCAAGCGGCTGTTCCGGCCGTTCTCGCAGGCCAGTGCCGCCATCACGGCGCGTTTCGGCGGCGCCGGTCTCGGGCTGTCTTCGGTGCGGCAGGCGGCGCGGGCGATGGGCGGCGACATCGCCGTCACAAGGCGGCGCGGCGGCACCACATTCACCCTCACGGTGCTGCTGACGCCTGCCGACAAGCCGGCGCCCAAAGCTCAGGCCGGGGATGGCGCGACGGCCATCTCGCCGGGACGCGCGTTACGCATTCTCAGCGTCGAGGACAATCCGTTTGGCCGCGTGGTGCTCAATGCCATCCTGGGTGAGCTTGGCCATCGCGTCGAATTCGTCGGGCTCGGCGAGGCGGCGCTGGCCCGGATCAAGGCGGGCGAGTTCGACGCGGTGCTGATGGACATGGTGCTGCCCGACATCGGCGGCGTCGAGGTGATCCGCCGCATCCGCGCCTTGAGCGGGCCGAAACGGCGGATCGCCATCATCGGCGTCTCCGGTCGCGGCGAGGACGAGGCGGCGGCGCGCCGTGCCGGCGCCGACGCCTTCCTGCTCAAGCCGGCATCTCCCCGGGCGCTGGCTGCGGCGCTGGCGCAGACGGCGCAGGCCGGCGGGACTTGATGATGGCGGCGTTGAGTTCGCCGCCATAGACGAAGATCGCGGCGACGAAATACAGAAACACCAGCGCAATCACCACCGAAGCGAGGCCGGCATAGGTGGTGACGTAGTTGTAGGCGAAGCGCGTCAGGTACTGCCCGAACACCATGCCCGATACCACCGATCCTGCCATCGTGAAGACGATGCCGGGCAGGATCTGAATGAAGCTGCGGCGCCCGGCCGGCAGCCAGGCATGGAGGATCAGGAGCGCGACGACCAAGGCGCCGATGGCGACACCGTAGCGGGTGAACTCGAGCAGGTTCTCGTTGGAGTTCAAGAGATGCGGGAAATGCCGCCGCGCGGCGGCGATGATCAGCGGGCCGAGCACGATGAGGAAGGACAGCGCCAGCGATACCACGGCGGCCAGCAGCGTGTAGGCGATGGATTCCAGCCGCAGCCAGTACCATCGCCGCGTTTCGATCATGCCATAGGCGCGGTTGAGACCGACCCGCAGGCTCTCGACGCCGTTGGAAGCGAAATACAGCGCGAGCACGAGGCCGATGGTAAAGGCGTCGGTCCGCGTCGTCGTCAGAACGCTGTGGATTTCGCCGGACAGCGCATTGGCGACCTGGCTCGGCCAGGTCTCCAGCATCAGTTCGGCGGCCTGGTCGGCGAGATTCTTCGAGCCGATGAAACCTGCGATCGACGTGATCACGATCAGGAATGGAAACAGCGCCATCAGCGCCGACAGCGCGATATGGCTCGCGATCGCCCAGCCGTCGTCGGCGAGAAACGTGTAGAACGCTTCGATGGCAACGTCATAAACATAGCGCAGGCTCTTCACGTCGTCCCCTGGCCTGGAGCGTTTTCCCGCGAAGTGGATACCGGTTCGCGGGAAAGCGCTCTAGTATATTAGTGATTCTAGTGCGGTTTTGGATCTGACGCGCGTCTGAAGAGCTCGCTGCAATGCTGAAACGAGCGTCAGATCCTCCGCACTAGCCTTGGCCGCAGCATTTCAGGGATCGGCGCCAGAAGGCAAGGTCTTCGCGTGTCCCGATCCGAACGTCGCCCGGTCATGCGGCCGTCATCTTCAGCGCCACCCGCGGCGATCGTCCTGGAAGGACCGGTGAATTTCGCCGGTTGGCGATGACCATGGGCGGTGTTAAGAACCGCCGATGACGACCTTTCTGTCCGGTTTCCTGCTTCCCATCGCCCTTGCCAGTGTTGCCGTGGTGCTGTTGCTCGGCCTCACCAACATGATGCGCGGCGGCTCGCCCAATACCTCGCAGCGCCTGATGCGGCTGCGGGTGCTGCTGCAATTCGTGGCGATCGTGATCGCCATGTCGGCGGTGTGGGCGCTCGGCCACCGCTGAAGACCGGCGAAGGGTAGGGTGGGGTGGAACTCGATTGGAGCTTCACCTCCAGGCCGCGCTGAAAGACGCCCGCGAGAGGGAGGCTGACGCCATGGTCGTGCTCAACCGCATCTACACCCGTACAGGCGACGACGGCACAACCGCCCTCGGCAGCGGCGAGCGCCGGCCGAAATATGACCTGCGGATTGCCGCCTACGGCACCGTCGACGAAACCAATGCTGCGATCGGCATCGCGCGGCTGCATCTCGCCGCCCGCGCCGATCTCGATGCCATGCTTGGCAAGGTCCAGAATGACCTGTTCGATCTCGGCGCCGACCTCGCCGTGCCCGAGCGCCAGGACAAGGCCGAGCGGCTGCGCCTCCTTGCCAGTCAGGTCGAGCGGCTCGAACATGACATCGATACGGTCAACGCGGCGCTGGGGCCGCTGACCTCCTTCGTGCTGCCCGGCGGCACGGCGGCGGCGGCGCACCTGCACCTTGCCCGCACAATTTGCCGCCGGGCGGAACGCCTGGTGGTGGAACTGGCGTCCCGCCCCGATGAGCCGGTCGGTGGCCCCGCGATCAAGTATCTGAATCGGCTTTCGGACTTCCTGTTCGTCGCCAGCCGGGCGGCGAACGACGACGGCGCGCGGGATGTGCTGTGGGAGCCGGGCAAGCATCGCTGAACCGGCGAAGCCGGTGAAACGGACCGGTCCCGTTTTTCGCGCGTTGACCCGCCATCGCGGGACCATTAGGTTCCGCCGCCGTCGGGACGGCAGCGGCCGGCACGCGCCCGGCGCGGTCACTGATCCGCGCACAGCCGGCCGAGGAGCGCACGGGATAAGTCGCACTAGATTCTTATATTCGTTAGTGTTCTAACAATCGCCGGATCCGCCGATCGTCCTCGGACAGGTCGGGTCCTTGCCGCAGCCGCGGCGCAGCGAAGGTTGGAGCCCTCGAGAGACAAGCTCACTGTGAAAGGGGACCGATGAAGGTTTTGGTGCCGGTTAAGCGGGTCGTCGATTACAACGTCAAGATCCGCGTCAAGAGCGACGGCTCGGGCGTCGAACTCGCCAACGTCAAGATGTCGATGAACCCGTTCGACGAGATCGCCGTCGAGGAAGCCCTGCGCCTCAAGGAGGCCGGCAAGGCGACCGAGGTGGTGGTGGTGTCGATCGGCCCGGCCCAGGCCACGGAGACCATCCGCACCGGTCTTGCCATGGGCGCCGACCGCGGCGTCCTGGTGAAGGCCGAAGGCGCCGTCGAGCCGCTCGCCGTGGCGAAGCTGCTCAAGGCGGTCGCCGACGAGGAAAAGCCGGGGCTGATCATTCTCGGCAAGCAGGCCATCGACGACGATTCCAACCAGACCGGCCAGATGCTGGCCGCGCTGCTCGGCTGGTCGCAGGCGACCTTCGCCTCCAAGCTCGAGGTCGAGGGCAGCGATTTCAAGGTGACCCGCGAGGTCGATGGCGGCCTGCAGACCGTCAAGATCAAGGGCCCGGCGATCGTCACCACCGATCTGCGGCTCAACGAGCCGCGCTATGCCAGCCTGCCCAACATCATGAAGGCGAAGAAGAAGCCGATCGCCGAGAAGACCGCCGAGCAGTATGGCGTCGATCTCTCGCCGCGGCTGGAAGTGCTCAAGACGGCGGAGCCAGCGGGCCGCAAGGCCGGCGTCAAGGTTGGCTCGGTGGCCGAACTCGTGGCGAAGCTGAAGAACGAAGCCGGGGTCCTGTGATGACGACGCTGCTGATTGCCGAACACGACAACGCTTCCCTGAAGGACGCGACCGCCAAGGCCCTCACCGCGGCTGCCGCGCTCGGTGCCGAGGTTCACGTTCTGGTCGCCGGCGACAATGCCAGGAGCGCCGCCGAAGCCGCTGCCAAGCTCGGCGGCGTCGCCAAGGTGCTGCTGGCCGAAGGCCCGGCCTATGGCCATGATCTCGCCGAGCCGCTGGCCGCGCTGATCGTCTCGTTGGCGCCCGCCTATGATGCCTTCGTCGCGCCCGCCACCTCGCGGGCCAAGAACGTGATGCCGCGCGTCGCCGCGCTGCTCGACGTCATGCAGGTCTCGGAGATCACCAAGGTGATCGCGCCAGACACGTTCGAACGGCCGATCTATGCCGGCAACGCCATCCAGACGGTGAAGAGCAAGGACGCCAAGAAGGTGATCACGGTGCGGACCTCGACCTTCGCCGCCGCCGGTGCCGGCGGCAGCGCCGCGGTCGAGAGCGTCGCTGCGGCGGCCGATCCCGGCCTGTCGAGCTTCCTCGGCGAGGAGGTCGCCAAGAACGACCGTCCGGAACTGACCTCGGCGAAGATCATCGTTTCCGGCGGCCGCGCGATGCAGAGCCGGGAGAATTTCGCCAAGTACATCGAGCCGCTGGCCGATAAGCTCGGCGCCGGCGTCGGTGCCTCGCGCGCCGCGGTGGACGCCGGCTACGCGCCCAATGACTGGCAGGTCGGCCAGACCGGCAAGGTGGTGGCGCCGGAGCTCTACATCGCCATCGGCATCTCGGGGGCGATCCAGCACCTTGCCGGCATGAAGGACTCCAAGGTGATCGTCGCCATCAACAAGGACGAGGAGGCGCCGATCTTCCAGGTTGCCGATTACGGCCTGGTGGGGGATCTCTATGTGATCGTGCCCGAGCTGACCGAGGAAATCGGCAAGCTCGGACGCTGACGAGGTGTCCCGGAGTGCGCCTGTGGCGGCATCGGATCCGCGGCTCCAGGCGACCGGGACCTGCCTTTCGATCCGTGGCGGCGGTCTTTCGTTTGAAAGATCGCCGCCGGCTGGACCCGGTACCGCTGGTGGCGGCTGGGCATTTCGATATAGGATGGGTGTTCGTCGCCGCGCGCGGCGCTAGTGTCCTGTCTCCGAATTACCGCTTCATTTGCCTCACCCTCGCACGGTAATTCGGAGACATCAGGACACTAGCAAAATCAAAGCGCTAGTGTGGCTTATGTCTCGCAATTGCCTACGACAGACTGGCCGCAAAGGCGGTAGGCAATTGCGAGACGCCACACTAGTGCGGTGGATCTGATGCTCGTTTCAGCCTTGCAGCGAGTTCTTCATACGCGCGTCAGATTCAAAACCACACTAGTGTCCCGTCTCCGAATTACCGCTACGTTTGCCTCGCACTCGCACGGTCATTCGGAGACATAGGGACACTAGCAAAATCAAAGTGCTAGTGTGGCTTATGTCTCGCAATTGCCTACGAGAGGGTTGCCGCGAAGGCGGTAGGCAGTTGCGAGACGCCACACTGGAATCATAAATTTGCTGGTGCCCTTTGCTTTCCGAAGTTCGTTGGAGAAGATGCGGTACCGGTGTACGAGCTTCGGAAAGCGGGCACTAGGGTCCGATGAGAAGGCGAAATGGCTGTAGCGATTAAGAAAGTCGGCGTGATCGGCTCGGGTCAGATGGGCAACGGCATCGCTCATGTGGCGGCGCTGGCCGGCTTCGACGTGATCCTGAACGACGTCTCCTCCGAACGGGTGAAGTCGGCTCTCGCCACCATCAACGGCAATCTGTTGCGCCAGGTGGCCAAGAAGATCATCAGCGAGGACGTCAAGAAGAAGGCGCTGGAGCGGATCTCGGCCAGCGAACGCCTCGACGACCTGGCCGATTGCGACCTGGTGATCGAGACCGCCGTCGAGAAGGAAGACGTCAAGCGCAAGATCTTTCACGATCTGTGCGCCGTGCTCAAACCCGAAGCGATCGTCGCCTCCAATACTTCGTCGATCTCGATCACGCGCCTCGCCGCCTCCACCGACCGGCCGGAGCGCTTCATCGGCATCCATTTCATGAATCCGGTTCCATTGATGGAGCTGGTCGAGCTGATCCGCGGCATCGCCACCGACGACGTCACCTTCGACGCCGCCAAGGCCTTCGTCGCCAAGCTCGGCAAGCAGGTCGCGGTGTCCGAGGACTTCCCGGCCTTCATCGTCAACCGCATCCTGCTGCCGATGATCAACGAGGCGATCTATACGCTCTACGAGGGCGTCGGCAATGTCGAGGCGATCGACGCCGCCATGAAGCTCGGCGCCCATCACCCGATGGGCCCGCTGGAACTCGCCGATTTCATCGGCCTCGACACCTGTCTGTCGATCATGCAGGTGCTGCACGAGGGGCTCGCCGACTCCAAATACCGGCCGTGCCCGCTGCTGGTGAAGTATGTCGAGGCCGGCTGGCTGGGACGCAAGACGCAGCGCGGCTTCTACGACTACCGCGGCGAAAAGCCGGTCCCGACCCGCTAATTCCGAACTTCGTGTGTGAGTTGCGGCGACGATCGCGGCCGGTGCGGTATCGGCAGCAGGATTTCTTAACCTTCCGGCTTTAGCTTTGCGGCGCGGGCGTCGTTCAACCCGTGCGTGTTGTGTGTTGAGAAAGCCGTTTGCCCATGGACATGAGCCTCGTCGCCAGCGCCCTCGCCATGCAGAGCGCCAATCTGCAGACGAATATCGCCATGCAGCTGATGAGTTCGAACGCCAAGGCCGAGGCCCAGACGGTGCAGAGCCTTCTCGGCATCGCCTCCGGCGCGGCGTCCCAGGCCAATCTTCCCGGCGGCGTCGGCGGCCGCATCGACATCGCCGCGTAAGCACGTCGTCGCATCGTCACGGCAATCTCACGCCGTCAGCATCGTCTTGAAGCCGCCGAAGATCATGCGCCGGCCGTCGAAGGGCAGCGCATCGGTCTTCATCAGGTCGGCGAGGCGCGGGTCCGTCATCACTTCGGCATTGATGCGGTCGTCGATGGCGCCATGTTCCCGCCAGACCTCGCCGGCTCTGCGCGCCAGCTGGCGATCGGCGGCGAGATTCGTCTTCGGGACGGGAACGACGAAGCCATCGACAGACATAAGCGAGCCTCCCTGTTCCGTTGTCAGTCGCGTGGAGAAATCAGGCCGGCGTCATCCAGCCGATGCCGGCGCCGCCGGGTTCGGTGAGCAAGGCGATGCGGCCGACATTGGGCACGTCGAAGATCGGTCGCATCAGCCGGGCGCCGGCGGCAACCGCCTTCTTCACCCGCGCATCGACGTCATCGACGGCGAGATAGGGCAGCCATCCCTCGGGGATGGCCTCGGAACCAGGTCGGTCGGTCGAAAACAGGCCGGCGACCGGCGTGCCGCCGATCGAGGCCACCCAATACGTGCCGCCGTCGGCCATCGGCATGCCCTCGAAGCTCCAGCCGATGGTGTCCTGATAAAAGCGCTTGGCGCGCTCCGCATCCCGCGTCGTCAGTTCGTTCCAGTGGAAATGGCCGTGGGCCGTCATGGCGGTGCTCCTCTGCTCGTTGTCTTTCACGCCGCGTCGTAGGCCCGCTGCAGGGCGGCGATGTCGAGCTTGACCATCTGGAACATGGCGCGGGCGACCCGTGCGGCGCGCGTCAGCGCGCCGCCGCGGCGTGGCAGCAGGACGAGGCGGCACGGCCATATTCGTCGTGGCGTTTCACCCAGTCCATCAGGTTGTGATAGGGCCCGTTCTCGTCGCGGCCCTTCGGCGTCAGGTCGAGCAGGGCGTAGGTGGCGAGCAGGACTTCACCGCCGCGGCCGTAGCTCGAATAGGTATGGAAGATCTCGCCGCTGTCGCCGCGCGCGAACACGCTGTGGCCCTGCAGGTCCTCGATATCCATCTCGAGCGGCTGGTAGTTGTAGACCGCTTTGCCGGCGGCGCGATCCTCCGCGGTGAAGGACACGCCGAAGTCGTAGTTGAAGTCGCTGCCGTAGGACGACATCCAGGGAAAATGCCAGCCCATGCGGGCCTTGTAGGCGGCGAGCTCGCGATAGGGCGCCCGCGACACGCTCACGAAGGCGACATCCTTCTGGGCGAGATGCACCAGCGTCGCATCGACGTGGTCGGCGCTGAAGGAGCAGCCGACGCAGCCCTCGCCCCAGCCGGGGCCGAACATGAAGTGGTTGACGATGAGCTGGCTGCGGTCACCGAACAGGTCGGCGAGGCCGACCGTGCCGTCCGGTCCCTCGAAACGATAGTCCTTTTCGATTCGTACCCAGGGGAGGGCCCGCCGTTCCTCGGCGAGCGCGTCGCTGCTCCGCGTCAGCGCCTTCTCCCTGGCGAGCAGCGCCTTGCGTGCGGTGAGCCATTCCTCTCGCGTAGCGATAGCATGGGGAAACATCGCGTCCTCCTTCTGCTTGGCTTGTCTTGTTGTCAGGCGGTTTTGGCCGTGTCGAAAAAGCGCTCGAGCTTGTCCAGCGTGCCGGTCCAGCCGCGGTTGTGGCCGTCGCGGGCCGCCTCGTCGAAGAACTGCTCGTGGTGCAGCGTCAGCCAGGTGCCGTCGCCGTCGGCGCACAGCGTCACGGTGACGAGCGACTCGCGCTCCGGCGTCGAGTGCCAGGCCCAGCTGAAGCTCAGCCGCTCGTTGGTGACGACCTCGCGGTAGACTCCGGCGACCTCGTGATAGTCGCCGTCGTCGGTGGAAAAGCCGATGCGGTAGCGTCCGCCGGGGCGCACATCCATTTCGGCCTTGACCGAATCCGCAATGGTCTGGCTGGGGCCGAACCAGCGGATCAGTTTTTGCGGGTCGGCCCAGGCCTGGAAGACCTGCGAGGGCGTGGCATTGAGACGACGCTTGAGGGTAAGGGAGGGGTTGACGGCGTTGGCGGCGGCGCTTTGGGTGGTGGGCATGACGTCTCCTCTTCCAGAAATGTCGCGAGCCGATCGAGTTGTTCACGCCAGAACCTTGCGTAGCGTTCGAGCCAGCCGAGCGCCTCGCGCATCGGTTCGGCGTTGAGGTGACAGGTCACCGTGCGCCCCTGTTTGCGGCGGGTGACGAGGCCGGCATCCGCCAGCACATCGAGATGCTTCATCACCGCGGGCAACGACATCGGCAGCGGCTTCGCCAGTTCGCTGACCGACAGGCCGTCATTGGCCTCGAGCCGCGCCAGGAGGGCGCGCCGGCTGGGGTCGGCGAGGGCGGCGAAGGTGCGGTCCAGCGGCTCGGCGCGATTGTAAACCATTTGGTTAAGTATAGCGGCGCGCGAGCACCCGTCAAGCCTGTTCAGGAAATGCAACCTTGGACGGAACCGAAGCGAAGGCCGTGCCGTCAGCGCGGCGGAAGCGAAGCCTCGATCAGCTTGATCGCATCGTCGCTGGCCCATTCGGCCGGGCCGGCGATGGTGGCGATTTCGCAGCCGGCGCCGTCGACCAACACCGATGTCGGCATGCCGAGCGCGCGGCCGACGCTCTTGAGTTCCTGGAAAACGCGGGCGCTGGCGTCATGAAAATAACCGAGCCGGGTCAGCGCGCCGTCGCGCAGGAAGGCCTTCGGCTTGTCCGGGTCGCGGGTATCGATGTTGATGGCGACGACCTGGAATTTGTCGCCGCCGAGCTTGGCCTGCAAGGCATCCAGCGCCGGCATCTCCTTGCGGCAGGGCACGCACCAGGTGGCCCAGAGATTCACCAGCACGGTCCGGCCATGCCAGTCCGACAGTTTCTTCGTGCGCCCGTCGGCGTCGTCGAAGGCGAGGTCGGGCAGCCTCAGGGGCGACGCCGCCATGGTCAGGGCCGCTACCTCGCCGTGGGCGAGCGGCGCGATCCGGCGGGCGAGATCGACCGCCGGCCGGCAGGCCGGGTCGCCCGCTTCCTTGCGCATCAGGGCGCCGATCCCGTATACCCCGGCCACCGCGACCGCGGCGAGCGCGACGACGGCGCCGAGCATCAGCGGAGGCCGCCGGCGCGGCCCTTTACGGGGCCGGTCGGTGTCACCCGCCGCGGGCGGTTCGGTCTGGTGCAACGGGGTCTGGTGCAACGGGTCGGTCATCGCGTCCGTGTTCTTGAAGGATTTCGTCTCGACGGAAGTCGTTCTGCTAATGCCGAGCCCGCCCCTTTCGGCCATGCCGTCCGGGGAGCATCGGTCGGAAGCATTTGGGTCAGATCATACAGGCCGGATCATACAGGCTAGGTCATAAGCGAGCAGTCATGAGCAACAAGATGTGGGGCGGCCGGTTCGCCGAGAGCCCGGATGCGATCATGGAGGAGATCAACGTCTCCATCGACGTCGACCGGCACCTCTATGCGCAGGATATCGCCGCATCGAAGGCCCATGCCGCCATGCTGGCCGCCCAAGGCATTATCACCGCGAGTGATGCAAAAAACATCGCCAAGGGTCTAGACACGATTTTGTCAGAGATCCGCAAGGGGGATTTTACCTTCAAGCGGGCCTTGGAAGACATTCACATGAATGTCGAGAGCCGGCTCGCCGAGTTGATCGGGCCCGCCGCCGGGCGGCTGCACACCGCGCGTTCGCGCAACGATCAGGTGGCGACCGATTTCCGCCTCTATGTGCGCGACGTGGTCGATGAGGTCGATGCCGGGCTGGCGGCGTTCCAGCGCGCCCTGGTCGAGCGCGCGCTCGATCATGCCGACACCGTGATGCCGGGCTTTACCCATCTGCAGACCGCTCAGCCGGTGACCTTCGGTCACCACCTGCTCGCCTATGTGGAGATGGCGGCCCGCGATCGCGGCCGTTTCCGCGATGCCCGCAAGCGCCTCAATGAAAGTCCGCTCGGCGCCGCGGCGCTCGCCGGCACTTCGTTTCCGATCGACCGCGTCGCGACCGCCAAGGCGCTCGGCTTCGAGCGGCCGATGGCCAATTCGCTCGACGCGGTGTCCGATCGCGATTTCGTGCTGGAGGTACTGTCGGCGGCGGCGATCGCGGCGGTGCATCTGTCGCGCTTCGCCGAGGAGATCGTGATCTGGACCTCGCCGCTGGTCGGCCTGGTGCGGCTGTCGGACAAATTCACCACCGGCTCCTCGATCATGCCGCAGAAGCGCAATCCCGACGCTGCCGAGCTGGTGCGCGCCAAGACCGGACGGGTGATCGGTGCGCTCAACGCGCTTCTGATCGTGATGAAGGGATTGCCGCTCGCCTATCAGAAGGACATGCAGGAAGACAAACAGGGCGCGATGGAAGCCTTCGCGGCGCTGTCGCTGGCGATCCGTGCGATGACCGGCATGGTGCGGGACCTCGTCCCCGACGAGGCGCGGATGCGCGCCGCCGCCGGGGAAGGCTATGCCACCGCCACTGATCTCGCGGACTGGCTGGTGCGTGCCTTGAAGATGCCGTTCCGGGAGGCCCATCACGTCACCGGGCGGATCGTCGCCAAGGCCGCCGCCGACGGCCTGGCGCTGCACGAGATGACCCTGCCCGCCTTGCAGGCGGTCGAGCCGCGCATCACCGATGAGGCGTTGCGGGTGCTTACGGTGGACTCCTCGGTGCGCAGCCGCACCAGTTTTGGCGGCACCGCCCCGAAGAATGTCCTCGCCCAGGCCAAGAGTTGGCTGAAACGTCTCGACAAGGAGGCGGCGGAGGACTGATCCGCCGCACCGGTGCCGGCTGATTTCCTTAATGGCCGAAATGATTTAGAGCAGTGCAGGGTTCCTGGTCGGATTTCGCGGCGCTGTGGCACGGCCGCTTCTCGCCAAAGCCGGGCGATCTCTGTAGGGTGCCGCCGTCGAAGGAAGTGGACACGTGAAGTCGATGTCTGGAGTGGTTTCGAAAGCGGCGGTAGCCGGTCTTCTGGTGGGCCTTGCCCTGTTGCTCGGCGCCTGCGGGCGCAAGAGCGGTCTCGATCTGCCGCCGAGCGCCTCGGCGGCGCCGGCGGGCGTCGAAGAGAATGATCCGGTGGCGCGCGATGCCGCAGCGGCCCAGCAGGACCTGTCCAATGCCGGCAATCCGTCGGACCGCAGCCGCTATGCGCCGAAACTGCCGCCCAAACGCATCATTCTCGATCCCATCCTGGACTGATCGTTTGATCGTCCATTGACGACGACATCGACAAGGCGGCCGCGCGGATTGGCGGCGAGCTAACGGACTTAAGCACCATGCATCACTTCGACTATCGCGACGGCGTGCTGCACGCCGAGGGGGTCGATCTGGCCGCGCTTGCCGCGCGCGTCGGCACGCCGTTCTATTGCTATTCCACCGCGACGCTGGAGCGCCATTACGCCGTTTTCGCCGAGGCTTTCGCCGAGGTCGATGCGCTGATCTGCTACGCGATGAAGGCCAATTCCAACCAATCGGTGCTGCGCACCCTGGCGAAACTCGGCGCGGGCGCCGACGTGGTGTCCGGCGGCGAATTGCGCCGCGCGCTTGAAGCGGGCATTCCGGCGTCCAAGATCGTGTTCTCCGGCGTCGGCAAGACCGCGGCCGAACTCACTGCGGCGCTCGACGCCGACATTCTGTGCCTCAATGTCGAATCTGAGCCGGAACTGGAACTGCTCTCGGAACTCGCCACCGCCTCGGGCCGCATCGCGCGGATTTCGGTGCGGGTCAATCCGGACATCGATGCCGGGACCCACGCCAAGATCTCGACCGGCAAGGCCGAGAACAAGTTCGGCATCCCCCTCAGTCGGGCACGTGAGGTGTATGCCAGGGCCGCGCAATTGCCGGGACTTTGCGTCACCGGCGTCGACATGCATATCGGCAGCCAGATCACCGACCTGCGGCCGATGGCCGACGCCTTCGCGCTGCTGGCCGATTTCGTCAGGACCCTGCGCGCCGACGGTCACGCCATCGATCACGTCGATTTCGGCGGCGGTCTCGGCATTCCCTATCATTCCGACCGTCCGGCGCCGCCGCTGCCCGACGCCTATGCCGAGATCGCCAAGGACGCGGTGCGCGATCTCGGGGTCAAGCTCCTGTTCGAGCCCGGCCGTCTGATCGTCGGCAATGCCGGCATCCTCGTCACCCGCGTGCTTTATCTCAAGCGCGGCGAGGCCAAATCCTTCGTCGTCATCGATGCCGGCATGAACGACCTGATCCGGCCGACGCTCTATGAGGCCCACCACGACATCGTCCCCGTGCACGAACCGGCCGCCGGGGCGCCCCGCGTCGTCGCCGACGTGGTCGGGCCGGTCTGCGAAACCGGCGATTACCAGGCGCTTGACCGCGAGATGCCCGAGCCGAAACGCGGCGATCTGCTTGCCATCATGACCGCCGGCGCCTATGGCGCGGTCCAGGCGGGCACCTACAACACCCGGCCGCTGGTTGCCGAGGTGCTGGTGCGCGGCAGCGAGGCGGCTGTGGTGCGGCCTCATTTCGACGTCGCCGATATTATCGCCCTCGACCGGCCGGCGCCCTGGCTCGACTGACTGCCGGATCGGCTTGGGTGGACCGGGTTGGCGGGCCTGAACTGGCTCGCGTGAATCGACCCGGCGAGCTCGCACGATCACGTGGCCGTGCCGGTGCCTCATTGCGGCCGCCGTGTTAGACTGTCATGGACTGTCTTGAGGAGCCCGGTTTGAGCCCCACGCCGTCCAACCCGTCCGAACTGACCCGCCTGCGCCTCGCGCACGCTCTCCGGCGGGCGCGCTGGGTCATTGCCTGGGAGCGGCTGTGGCCGAACCTCGCGCGTCTCCTGACCGTCGCCGGTCTGTTTCTGGCGGCATCATGGTCCGGATTGTGGCTCAGCCTGCCGGTTCCGGGGCGCATTGTCGGTGTGGTGGTCTTCGCCCTGGTGCTGGCGGCGACCCTGGTGCCGGTGGCGCGGCTGCGCTGGCCGACCCGCGAGGATGCGCTTCGCCGACTTGATCGCGGCTCCGGCCAACGCCACCGGCCGGCCACCGCGCTGACCGATACCCTGCACAGCGACGATCCGATCTCGCGCGCCTTGTGGGAGGTGCAACGGGAGCGCACGCTGGCTTCGCTCCGCCGCGTCCGCGCCGGCCTGCCCTCGCCGCGACTGGTGCTGCACGATCCCAAGGCACTGCGGGCGCTGGCGCTGGTTCTCGTCGCCGCGACCTTCGTCGCCGCCGGCGGCGAGCGGCTGGCCCGCATAGCCGCCGCCTTCGACTGGAACGGGATGCTGACCGGCGCCGAGATCCGCATCGATGCCTGGGTGTCGCCGCCGTCCTACACGGGGCGCCCGCCGGTGATCCTGACGGCCGCGACGACCGGTGACACCGCGGCCCAGCCGGTGCCATCGGTGATGAGCGTGCCCGCCGGCTCGACCCTCGTGGTGCGCAGTTCGGGCCATACGCTGGACGTTGCCACCGCCGGCGGGCTAAGCGTTGCGCCGGCCGCCGCCGAGGCGCCGAAGGGCGCGGTCGAGCATCGCTTCACCATTGCCGCCGATGGCACCGCCCAGGTGCGCGCCCCGGCGGCGAAGCCGGTCTGGACCTTCAAGACCCAGCCCGACCGGCCGCCGACCATTGCCCTTGCCAAAGACCCCGAGCGGCAGGCGCACGGCGCGCTGTTGCTTGCCTACAAGATCGACGACGACTACGGCGTCACCGAAGCGCAGGCTCATTTCGCTCCCCAGGTTGCTCCCCAAGCCGCCCCCAACGGTGCGCCGGCCGAAAAGGCCGACGGCATCCAGGGCAAGGCTGCGCCGCGGCCGCTGTTCGATTCGCCGCAGTTTCCGCTGGTGCTGCCGAATGCCCGCACCCGCAGCGGCGTCGGCCAGACCGTCAAGGATCTGAGCGAACATCCTTATGCCGGCGCCGAGTTGGCGTTGACCCTCACCGCGCGCGATGAGGCCGGCAACGAAGGCAAGAGCGAGCCTTTCGTCATGCGGCTGCCCGAGCGGGTCTTCGCCAAGCCGCTGCCGCGGGCGCTAATCGAATTGCGGCGGCTTCTGGCGCTCGACGCCGGTCAGCGCGCCAAGGTCGCCATGGCGCTCGACGCGATGATGCTGGCGCCGGAACTCTTCACCCCGGAATTCGGCCAGTATCTCGGACTGCGCGACGTGTCTGCCGAGCTCAATCGCGCCCGCACTGACGACGATCTGCGCGAGGTGGTGGCGAGCCTGTGGGCGCTGGCGGTTTCAATCGAGGACGGCAATATCAGCGACGTCGAGAAGGCGCTGCGCGCCGCTCAGGATGCGCTCAAGCAGGCGCTGGAACGCGGCGCCAGCGACGAGGAGATCAAGAAGCTCACCGACCAGTTGCGGGCGGCGCTCGACAACTACATGCGTCAGCTCGCCGAGCAGCTTCGCAACAATCCGCAGCAGCTCGCCCGGCCGCTCGATCGCAACACGCGGGTGATGCGCCAGCAGGATCTCAACAACATGATCGATCGCATGGAGCGGCTGTCGCGCTCCGGCGACAAGGATGCCGCCCGGCAGCTGCTCGATCAGATGCAGCAGATGCTGGAGAACCTGCAGATGGCGCAGCCCGGTCAATCCGGCGACGGCGACATGGAACAGTCGCTGAACGAGCTCGGCGACGTCATCCGCAAGCAGCAGCAGCTGCGCGACCGCACCTTCAAGCAGGGCCAGGATTCACGACGCGATCGCATGCGCGGCCAGGGCGCCGACCAGAACGCGATGAACGATCTGCGCCGCGGTCAGCAGGGGCTCCGTGACCGCCTCAAGAAGCTGCTCGACCAGCTCGACAAGCAGGGGATGGGTCCGGGCCAGCGGGGCAACAAGGGCAATCAGGACGAGCAGGCCCAGCAGGGCCAGGGCAAACAGGGCCAGGGGGATCAATCCGGTGGTCTCGAGGATGCCGACAGCGCCATGGGCGATGCCGACGGTCGCCTTGGCGAAGGCAATGCCGATGGCGCGGTGGATTCGCAGGGGCGGGCGCTGGAAGCGCTGCGCAAGGGCGCCCAGCAGCTCGCCCAGAGCATGCAGCAGCAGGGCGAGGGCCAGGGTGAAGGTCAGGGTACCCAGCTCGGTCGCCAGCAGGGCGGCGGTCCGGATGCCGATCCGCTCGGCCGGCCGCTGCGCGGTCGTGACCACGCCGACGATTACACGGTGAAGATTCCCGGCGAAATCGACGTGCAGAGGGTGCGCCGGATTCTCGAGGAACTGCGTCGCCGTCTCGCCGATCCGCAACGCTCGCAGACCGAACTCGACTATATCGAGCGACTGCTCAAGGATTACTGAGGCGAGCGCCGGCGTCGCAGCTTCCTTCGTCCTGTCGAGCACTGCCGGGTTTCGACATCTCGGTTGCGCGCCGACGAAGAAGACCTCGACGGCTTGATGGTCCCCTAAGCTCCGCTCTTGCGCGAGGCCAGGGCGCGCGCCGCTGCGGCGCGGATCTCGGCGACTGAGAACGGCTTGGTGACGACGTCGAAGACGATGGCGTCGAGGCCGGTTGCGCGCTCGCGCTGGTCGGCAAAGCCGGTCATCAGCAGGATGGTGACGTCGGGATAGTCGCGCGCCACGGTCAGGGCAAGCGCGATACCGTCCATGATCGGCATCTTGATGTCGGTGAGCAGCAGATCGAATGCGCCGTCCTCGCGGCTGATGATCTCCAGCGCCTCGGCGCCATCTTCTGCGGTCGCGACCATATGACCGTCCATGGCGATCGCGCGCGCCACCAATGCGCGCATTGATTCTTCGTCGTCGGCGATCAGAACCCTTGCCATGGCGTCACGATCCAGAGATGAAGGCACGACATCGTGCAGCGGCGAGATATATATCGCCTGAATGTGGACGGCTGCGGGCAGTTGGGCATAGGGGCGAATTGCCGCCTCGCTCATCCTCGAACGGCCGAGCCGGCGCGACCCCGCAGATCGCGTTGCGCATTACGCGCCGCCGGCCGCGAGATCCCGGCGGCTGAAGAAACGCACGGTGATGTCGCGGCCTTCCGTCGGCGGCGAGGCGAGGCGCGATTTGAACCAGACCTTTTCGCCCGGTTTGAGCGATGATTGATCGAGCACCGCGTTCCAGGCGTAGACTTCGGTGCCATGGGCATCGCGCACCACGAAACGCAGGCGCGGAACATCGACCGCTTTCTTGCCGGCATGGATGATGTTGCCCTCGATGATCAGCACTGGCTTGTTGTCGACGACTTCCGTCGAAAGCCGGACGTCATTGAAGGCCACGCCGCGCAGGTTGACCCCGAGGCCGACCATTTTGAAGAAGGCGGCGGTCTGCGGCATGACGCGGACGATGTCGGCGCGCCAATAGAGGAGGCCGATGACGAGGGCGGCCATCACGGTACAGGCGCCGGGCAGGCCGACGGGCGGGCGGATCCGCAGCGCCGCGGCCAGCGGGAACGGCAGGCGGGTGAAGCGGATCCTCGCCAGCGGTCCGAGCGAGAGCCTCGACAGGCCGAGGCGGGCCTTCCAGCCGGTGTGCTCGACTTCCGGTTCCAGTTGATCACCGAAGTCCTCGAAATGTTCGGCATCCTGCCGCGCCATGGCGGCCCATTCGGTATCGGCATCCGCGTGGCTTTCGCCGGGCAGATCAGTGCTGATCGAGGGGCTTGAAACCACCGGTACATCCGGTGGCGCGGGAGGGGGCATCGCCCAACCGTCGTCCTCGACGGCTGCCGTCAGGGTCCGTGCCGCGGTCTCCTCGGGGAAGGCGAGCCATGTCTCCTTGCAGCGGGCACAGCGAACCGTCCGCCCGGCGGTGCCGAAGGTAGCCGGATCGACCGTATAGGATGTCGTACAATGGGGACAAACGATCTGCATGGAACGGCTCGCCGAGACAGTTCGCTTGCGTTCTAGCAGCGGAGCGTTAACGAACCGGAAACCATAACGGCCGCACAAGTTCTCGTGCGGTGGATCTGACACTCGCATCGGCCTTGCTGCGAATTCTCGGGACGGGCGTTGGTTCTAACGTTCGCTACAAGTGCTCGCAGCAAAGGATGCGAACGTTAGAACCGGGTCAGTGGGAGCCGCTGCGATCCGGGGCAGGGCCGGCAGTTGGAGGTCGGTCCAGGCCGAGGCGTTGCGGCAGGGCTGGGTCGAGGCCATCTAAAACGGCATTCGATTCATGGAGTTACGAGTGCCCCAGGGATGCGACAACAACGGTCCGGCGGGCGGACAGCCGTCGCTGGTGCGGGAGCACGGAAATGCCCGGGGCGACGCCGCGCCCCGTGAGCGGAGCTGACCGTGGTCCGTTTCGAAAATGTCGGGCTGCGCTACGGTCTCGGTCCCGAGGTGCTGCGCGATCTCAATTTCCAGATTCCGGCCCATTCCTTCCAGTTTCTGACCGGCCCGTCGGGCGCCGGCAAGACGTCGCTGCTGCGCCTGTTGTTTCTCTCGCTGCGCCCGACCCGCGGTCTGGTCAACCTGTTCGGTCAGGACGTTTCGCTGCTCGGCAAGGAGCAGATTGCCGATCTGCGCAAGCGTATCGGCATCGTGCTGCAGGACTTTCGCCTGCTCGATCACATGACCACTTACGAGAATGTGGCTCTGCCGTTCCGGGTGATGGGTCGTTCGGAATCGAGCTACCGCAAGGAAGTCATCGATCTGTTGCGCTGGGTTGGGCTCGGCGAGCGCATGGATGCCCTGCCGCCGATCCTGTCGGGCGGCGAGAAGCAGCGCGCCGCGATCGCGCGCGCCGTGATCGCGCGGCCGCTGCTGCTGCTCGCCGACGAGCCGACCGGCAATGTCGATCCGACGCTCGGCCGCCGCTTGTTGCGGCTGTTCATCGAACTCAACCGCACGGGGACGGCGGTGGTGATCGCCACCCACGATATTGGCCTGATGGATCAGTACGACGCCCGGCGTATGGTGCTGCACGAAGGGCGACTGCATATCTATGAGTGAGCCGGCATGAAAAGGCCCGTCCAACCGCGCCATGGGATGATGGACATGGCGTCCGAGCGACCGCAGTTGCCGGCGCGGGCGCGCAACGTATCGGCCGTCGTGCCGCGCGATTCGATCTCCGGCCGGGCCCTCGTTGCGGTGGTGGCGATCATGACCTTTCTCGCCTCGCTGACCACTGGCGGCGTGCTGCTGGTGCGGGCCGCTGCCGCGGAATGGCAATCGGACGTCGCCAGCGAGATCACGATCCAGCTGCGTCCGGTCCAGGGGCGTGACCTCGACCGTGATGTCGCCGCAGTGGTCGATGCCGTGAAGAACCAGCCTGGAATCGTGACGGTGCGGCCCTTCAGCCGGGATGAATCGGCAAAGCTGCTCGAGCCCTGGCTCGGTACCGGCCTGTCCCTCGGCGATCTGCCGGTGCCGCGGGTCATTGTGGCTCAGATCGCGCCCGACGGACGGCTGGACCTCGCCGCGCTGCGCGCCCGCACCGCCCAGGTGGCGCCCAGCGCCAGTATCGACGATCACCGCGCCTGGATTGAGCGGATGCGCTCGTCCACCGGGGCCACCGTGCTGGCCGGTATCGGCATCCTCGCCCTGGTGATCCTCGCCACCATCATCTCGGTCTCGTTCGCCACCCGCGGCGCCATGGCGGCGAACCGGCCGATTATCGAGGTGCTGCACTTCGTCGGGGCGTCGGACCGCTACATCGCCAATCATTTCCTGCGGCATTTCCTGCTGCTCGGCTGCCAGGGCGGGGCGATCGGCGTCGGCGCGGCGATGTTGCTGTTCGGCTTCTCCGAATCGATCGGCAGCTGGTTCGCCGGGACCCCGGCGGGCGACCAGTTCGCCGCCCTGCTCGGCACCTTCTCGCTCCAGCCCTCGGGCTACCTGACGCTGATGGTCCAGGCGGCGGCAATCGCTGCGATCACCGCCTGGGCATCGCGGCGGACGCTGTTTTCCACCCTCGAGGAGATCGAGTGAGCAGGATGCGGCTGGGGCGCCGCCGAATCGAGCCTATCTTTCCGTCGCAGCAATGCCGGAATTTGCTCTAGACTTGCATGGGACGGACGGGCCCGGCGTCGGGGGCGGCGCCAAGGGGGCCCGGGTAAGAGATGCGAATGACTGGCAGGGGGAGCCGGACGACCTGATCATGATGCTGGATGAGGCCTATCGATCGCGACGTGGCGCGCCGCTCCGGCGCATGAGGCTCGCGCTCGGCTTCGGCGCGGCCGTCGTTGTGGTCAGCATCATCGGATTCTTCGTCTTCCTGAACCAGCTGCCACAGAGCGAGGTGAAGCCCTGGCGCGACGCCGACGGCATCGTTGTCCTCACCGGCGGTTCGTCCCGCGTCTCCGACGCCATGGAGCTGCTGGCGGTCGGCTATGGCAAGCGCCTCCTGATCTCCGGCGTGCACCCGACCAACGGCGCCGCCGACATTCAGCGCTCGCTGCCGGAAAGCCAGCCGCTGCTCGGCTGCTGCGTCGACCTCGATCACTCCGCAGTGAACACCCGCAGCAATGCAGTGGAGACCAGGCGGTGGGTGCGGGAACGTGGCTTTCATTCGCTGATCGTCGTCACCTCGAACTATCATATGCCGCGTGCCATCGTTGAGCTGTCCCATGCCATGCCCGACGTAGCGCTGATTCCGTTCCCCGTGGTCGGCGACAAGTGGAATGACGAGCCGTGGTGGACCAGCGGCGCGGCGCTCAGGCTGCTGCTGCGCGAATACGCCAAATACATCGTCGCCGAGGTCCGGGTCCGGCTCGATCGCTTCGGGATCGCCGGCATCAGCGTTGCGGATGGAGTCCAGACCGAAGTCGCGCGGGGCGCCAAGGTCACCTCGCGCTGAGCAAATACGCCTGTCGTCTTCCGTCCATCTTCGCTAAACAGGGCCCGCCGGCCGGCACCAATTCGCCGCGGCCGGAGCGGAATTGCGGTCGGTTTGTAATGGTCTCGATCTTCCTGCGGTCCTTGATCTTCAACGTGGTGTTCTACGTCCACATGGTGGCGTGGATCATCATCGGCATTCCCACCTTCCTGATGCCCCGCAAGGGGATTCTCACCATCGCCAAAAATTGGGGCCGTTGCAGCACCTGGCTGATGCGCGTGATCTGCAATATCAAGGTCGAGTATCGCGGCGTCGAGAAGATTCCACTGGGGCCGCTGATCGTTGCCTCCAAGCACCAGTCGTTGTGGGAAACGATCTCGCTGATTGGCTTCTTCGATGAGCCGCTCTACATTCTCAAGCGCGAGCTGAAGTGGCTGCCGTTCTTTGGCTGGTATCTGACCAAGGCCGAGATGATCGGCGTTAACCGCAACGCCGGCGGCGGCACGCTACGGCAGATGGCGCGGGCGGCGCGCGAGCAGGTTCGGCGCGGTCGCCAGCTCATCATCTTTCCCGAAGGTACCCGCCGGCCGGTCGGTGCTGAGCCGCGCTACAAATATGGCGTCAGCCAGATCTATTTGGATTGCGACGTGCCCTGCCTGCCGGTGGCGCTCAATGCCGGGCTGTTCTGGCCGCGGCGCACCTTCATGCGTTATCCCGGCACCATCGTCGTCGAATTCCTCGATCCGCTGCCGCCAGGGCTGCCGCGCGACGAATTTCTCGAGCGGTTGTCGACGGCAATCGAGACGGCGACCCAACGGCTCGTCGGCGAAGGGCGTGCCGAGCAGGCGAGGCTGTTCGGTCGCGGCGTCGCGCTGGGGCCGACTGAGGCCCAGAGTCGTTCCTGAGAATCTAGTGTCCTGTCTCCGAATTACCGCTTCATTTGCCTCACCCTCGCACGGTAATTCGGAGACATCAGGACACTAGCAAAATCAAAAAGCTAGTGCGGCTTATGTCTCGCAATTGCCTACAGGGGCTTGCCGCGAAGGGCATAGGCAATTGCGAGACGCCACACTAGTGTCCCGTTTCTAACGTTCGTATCCCTTCGCAGCGAGCACTCATACGTACGTTAGATCCAAAGGGACACCAGTATAGCTATGATTCTAGTGCGGTTTTGGATCTGACGCGCGTACGGCGAATTCGCTGCAATGCTGATACGAGCGTCAGATCCACCGCACTAGGCTTTCTCGCCGGTCAACGTTACCGGCGTCGGCGCTGCCTCGGCCTGCAAGCGGGCGGCGAGCTGATGCAAGGTGTGATCGCGGATGCCGTGGCTCTCCAGCGCCTTCACCGTCGCCAGCACGTAATCGACATTGGCGCCCGAGACGCCATGACCGTGGCGGACCAGCCCGAGCTGCCGTTCAAGCGGCAGCCGCCCGGCATATTGGTCATGGCCGCGATCGGCGACGTAAGTGAGGGCGCTGACGCGCTCGACCGGATGGTTGTGCAGCCAGACCGAGCGCTTGACCTCGCGATAGACGCGGGTCACCTGCTCGCGTTTGCGCAAATAGGCAATGGTCGCGGCCCGCCGTTCGCCGGCGACACGGAAGGCGAGTCCCTGGCAGGCACCGCCCCGGTCGAGGCCGAGCACGAGCCCGGGACGTTCCGCCGTACCGCGATGGACCCAGGAATAGATGCAAAGTGCCCGGTGCTCGCCAACCAGCCGGCCCGGGACCTGTTCGAGGAAGTCGAAGCCGGGGTTCCAGATCAGCGACCCGTAACCGAAAACCCAGAGGTCGCCGTCGTCGTCTTCGATGTCGGAAAGCATATGCGTCGCCATGGCGACCAAATGTCACGGCGCCGCGCCGCTTTCAACCGCTGCGGGCGAGGGGCTGGGTTTCGTCCAGCCCCTTTCGGGGACCTAGTTTGCGCCGAAAGGCGGTCGGAAACTGGGAAAAATGCTCGCTGTAGGGGCATGCGAACGTTAGAACGCGTCGGGGCTGCAAATCGCCCCAATCTCGTGGTCAGGGTCCCTCATGTCTGATTTCGCCTCGACGCCGCGCCGGCGCTCGCGCTGGCCGCTCTATGCGATGCCGGTCTTCGTCCTCGTGCTCGCGGTCGGCTGGAGCGGCTTCTGGTTCTATGTCCGCAGCCGTGCCGACGACGTTCTGGACGGCTGGCGCGCCCGCGAGGCCAGCGCCGGCCGGGATTATGACTGCGGTCGCCGCTCGATCGGCGGCTTTCCGTTCCGTCTCGAGGTCCGCTGCGAGGACGCCAGCATCACCTTGTCGTCGCAGACGGCCGAACAGCTCGCCACCAAGACCCCGATCACCGCTCGCCTGACGGACATCCTGGTGGTGGCGCAGATCTATGATCCAAGGCTGATCATCGCCGAATTCACCGGGCCGGTGACCTTCGCCGATCTCGGCCAGCAACCCTCGTTCAGTGCCAATTGGCGCCTCGGCCAAGCCAGCGTCGCCGGTTGGCCGGGGGCGCCCCAGCGCGTCTCGCTCGCTTTCGACAATCCCGCGCTCGACCGTCTTGCCGGCGGCCAGGCCACCGAGCTGCTGCGCGCCGATCACCTCGAGCTGCACAGCCGCCTCGCCGAAGGATCGGTCGCTGACAACCCCGTGATCGAGACCGTGCTGCAACTGACCAAGGCTTCACTCAAGGGGGTTCATCCGGTGCTCGAGGCGCCGTTCAGCGCTGATATCCGTGCCCAGATCCGCGGCCTGAAGGATCTCTCGCCCAAGCCGTGGCCTGTACGATTCCGTGAGATCCAGGCGGCTGGCGGCCGGATCGAAATCACCCAATCACGGGTCGAGCAGGGCGAGGTGCTGTCGCTTGCTGCCGGCACGCTCGGCATCAGCGCCAACGGCCGGCTCGATGGTCAGTTGGAAATGACCGTTGCCGGGCTCGACAAGATCATCCCGGCGCTGGGGCTCGACCGCGCCGTCGACCAGGGCATGTCGCAGTCCGCCGTCGACAAGATGGCGCCAGGCGTCAGCGCGCGTGATGTCAACAACGCGCTCGGCGCGCTCGACAAGATGATTCCCGGCCTCGGCAATCTCGCCCGCAAGAACGTCAATGCCGGCCTCGCCGTTGGGATCAACATGCTCGGCCAGCAGACCACGCTGGAAGGTCGAAAGGCGATCGCGCTGCCGCTGCGCTTCGTCGACGGCGCGGTCTTCCTCGGGCCGCTCCAGGTGGCACAACTGCCGCCGCTGTATTGACAGGCGCTTGACCGAAAAACAGCGAAAGCCTGTGCTGCGCTCGCGCGGTTAGCCCTCCCCCTCGGTCTTGGGCAGCGGTCCGTGCGGCCGGCCGAAATCCGGTCCCGCCGCATCCTGGCCGATGCTGACAATGCCGCGGCGGATCGCCCGGGTCCGGGTAAAATGATCGAACAGCGCCTCGCCATCGCCGCGCCGGATCGCGCGTGTCAGCTTGGAGAGGTCCTCCTGGAAGGCGCCAAGCATTTCCAGTACCGCTTCCTTGTTGTTGAGGAAGACATCGCGCCACATGGTCGGATCGGAGGCCGCGATGCGGGTGAAGTCGCGAAAGCCGCCGGCCGAGAATTTCAACACTTCCGAGCGGGTCACATCCTCGAGCTCGTCGGCCGTGCCGACGATCGTGTAGGCGATCAGATGCGGCAAATGGCTGGTCACCGCCAGCACCAGATCGTGATGCTCGGCCGTCATGACTTCGACATTGGCGCCGAGCCGGCGCCAGAACTCGGCGAGACGCTCCACCGCCGCGGCGTCGGCGCCGGCAGGTGGCGTCAGTATGCACCAGCGATTAATGAAGAGTTCGGCGAAGCCGGCGTCAGGCCCGGAATCCTCGGTACCGGCCACCGGATGCGCCGGGATGAAATGCGTATGTGGCGGCAGCTCCGGCGCCATGGCCCGCAGTACAGCGGCCTTCACCGAACCGACATCGGACACGATGGCGCCGGGCTTGAGGTGCGGCGCGATGGATTGCGCCACGGCGGCACAGGCACCGACCGGAACGCAGGCGATCACCAGATCGGCGTCCTTGACTGCCGCGGCATTATCGTCGGCGATGCGGTCGGCGAGGCCGATTTCGGCTGCGCGCGCGCGGACCTGCGGCGACGCGTCGGTCGCCACCAGTTCGTCGGCGAGGCCGAGCTGCCGTACGGCGCGCGCAACCGACGAACCGATCAAGCCTAGCCCGATCAGTGCGACCCGCGCGAAGAGAGGGGCGGCATTCACGTCAGTTCCTCATGAAGTCGGCCAGCGCCGCGACTACGAGGCGGTTGGCCTCCTCGGTGCCGATGGTCAGGCGCAGAGCGTCGGGCAGATGATAGTTCTTCAAGGCGCGCAGGATCAGCCCGCGCTCGGTGAGAAACGCGTCGGCGTCGTCGGCGGTCTTGCCCTTGGTCTTGGGGAAGTTGATCAGCAGGAAGTTGGTGACGCTCGGCGTCACCGTCAGGCCGATGCGCTCGATCTCCTCGGTTAGCCAGGTCCGCCAGCGCTCATTGTGAGTCCGCGACATCTCGTAATATTCGCTGTCCTCCAGCGCGGCGACGGCCGCCATCATCGCCGGCGTGCTGACATTGAAGGGACCACGGATACGGTTGACTGCGTCGATGATGTGCGCCGGCCCGTACATCCAGCCGATGCGCAGCGCCGCGAGTCCATAGATCTTCGAAAACGTGCGCGTCATTACCGTGTTCTCGGTGGTCGCGACCAGCTCGATCCCGGATTCGTAATCGTTGCGCGAGACGAAGTCGGAATACGCGGCGTCCAGCACCAGCAGCACATCCGGCCGCAGCCCCGCATGCAGCCGCTTGACCTCGTCGAAGGGCAGGTAGGTGCCGGTCGGGTTGTTGGGATTGGCGAGCCAGATCAGTTTGGTACGCGGCGTCACCAGACCGAGGATGGCGTCGACATCCGCGATCAGGTTCCGCTCCGGAGCGACGATATTGGCGGCGCCGTTGCCCATGGTCGCGATCGGGTAGACCAGGAAGCCATGGCTGGTGTGGATCGCCTCGTCGCCCGGCCCGAGATAGCCATAGGCGAGGAGATTGAGGAGTTCGTCGGAGCCGGCGCCGCAGATGATGCGTTCCGGATCAAGGCCGAATTTGTGTCCGATGGCCTCGCGCAGCACCCGCGACGAGCCTTCCGGATAGTCCTCGAGATGCGCCGCTGCCGCCTTGTAGGCCTCGACCGCCCTGGGCGAGGGACCCAGAGCGTTCTCGTTGGCGGACAGCTTGAAGACGCGGCCGCCTTGTTCGCTGCCGCTCTTGCCGGGCGTGTAGGGCGCAATATCGAGAATGCCGGGCTTCGGCACGGGGCGAGACATCGAACGAAACTCCAAATGGAACGAATCGAGAGGCTTGTCAGGGCGCTTCCGGCGCGGGCGTCTGAGACACCGTATAGCGCGCCGCGTGGCTGCCGACGAGGGCCGTGGTGCGCACCGAAGCCCCCGCCGAGATCAGGGTGACGCGCAGTTCGTCGAGGGCCGCGGTCTCGCGGGGCGAGCCGCGTCCAGGCAGCGACACCAGCAGCGCCGCGCCGTCGAAGGTGCCGTCGGGCACGGCGACGATGTCGGCGAGCGGAGATACCGCGCGGGCCACCGCCGCGCTCCAGCCGGAAACGCGGATGCTCCACATCTCGATGTCGGTGACCATGGCGTCGTCGGCGACACGCGAGACGACGAAGACCGGCAGCGCCGCCGGATGGTCGGCGCGTTCGACGAAGGGCAGGCGGGCGATGATCTTCGGCGCGCCGGTAGCCTCGAGCGGCAGCCACCACGGGGTTCGGCCGCCGGTCGCCGAGACCAGCGCGAGGTCGCCCTTGGATTTCGCCACCGCCTCGACCGCGGCCGCGGCGCTGAAATGCGCGACGAAGGGCACGGTGAAGCCGAAATGAAAACGGGCGGAATCGCGCATCGCCGATTCCCCGGGCGACAGGTCGGCGTGGACCGAGAATGGCGCCTGCACATAGGTGAAGGTGGCGATGATGACGCGCCAGATGCTCTCGACGGTGTCGAGCGGCAGGATGCCGCGGTGGCGCTGCACCAGCCGCTTCATCATGTCCGCCTCGCGTGCCGGACGAAACGCCGAGCCGACCTCCTGGGTCTTCTTCACCGAGATCAGTCGATCGATGATGTCGGCACGCTGCATCAGCAGGGTGTGCACCTGCTCGTCGATGTGGTCGATCTCGCGACGCAAGTCGGTCAGCACTGGCGGTGCGGGGGGTGACGCGGGGGGGGACTTGGACATCTCGCGGCCTTCGGAACGACGTGCGCCGACAGTTTCGATCGAAAGAAAAAGCCGCGCAGGGAAGGCTCATTGATAGGAAGTTGGACGGACGAAAGCAAAGAAAACATTGACCAATTTGCCTTTTCGCCGACCCCCGGCCGAGGCCGGCGGGGAAGCGACGCGCCTTGACGATCGGCCCGGCCGGGCATAGAAGCTTTGGTATTCCGTGGTCATTTGAGCCGGCCGGCTTGCAGCCACGTTAAACAACTCGCTAAACAGGCCGGGGACAGACGAGATCCCGGCCGAACCGTTGTTCAGGCCGGTTTTTTTATGACCAGATCCATTGGTCTGGAGACACGATGTCCGATTCCGCCCTCGAAGCAGGCAAGCGAGCGCCGGCGCCGCACTATGCGCGCGAGGCCGATCGTCCGACCTCGCTGGTCGCGGAGTTCGGCTCCGACACGCCGCTGCGGCTGGACTGCGGCGTCGATCTCGCGCCGTTCCAGATCGCCTATCAGACCTACGGCAGGCTGAACGCCGACGGCACCAACGCAGTGTTGATCTGCCATGCGCTGACCGGCGATCAGCACGTCGCCAATGTCCATCCGGTCACCGGCAAGCCCGGCTGGTGGGAGACGCTGGTCGGTCCGGGCAAGCCGATCGATACGGAGCGCTATTTCGTCGTCTGTTCGAACGTGGTCGGCGGGTGTCTCGGCTCGACCGGCCCGTCCTCGACCAATCCCGCCACCGGAAGACTATGGGGGCTGGATTTCCCGGTCATCACCATTCCCGACATGGTGCGTGCCCAGGCCATGCTGATCGACCGGCTCGGCATCGAGACGTTGTTCGCGGCGGTCGGCGGTTCGATGGGCGGCATGCAGGTGTTGCAGTGGGCCTCCGCCTATCCGCAGCGCGTATTCTCGGCGTTGCCGATTGCCTGCGCGCCGCGTCATTCGGCCCAGAACATCGCCTTTCATGAAGTCGGCCGCCAAGCGGTGATGGCCGATCCGGACTGGCATAACGGGCGCTATTTCGAGCACGGCATCAAGCCGCATCGCGGCCTCGGCGTGGCGCGCATGGCAGCGCATATCACCTATCTCTCCGACGCGGCGCTGCATCGCAAGTTCGGTCGCCGTCTTCAGGATCGTGAGGTGCCGACCTTCTCCTTCGATGCCGATTTCGAGGTGGAGAGCTATCTGCGCCATCAGGGGTCGTCCTTCGTCGAACGTTTCGACGCCAATTCCTATCTCTATCTGACGCGGGCCATGGACTATTTCGATCTCGCCGCCGACCACGGCGGCGCGCTCGCCAGCGCCTTTCGCGGCACGGATACCCGGTTCTGCGTGGTGTCCTTCACCAGCGATTGGCTGTTTCCGACCTCGGAATCGCGCACCGTTGTGCATGCGCTCAATGCCGGCGGCGCACGGGTCTCTTTCGCGGAGATCGAGACCGATCGCGGCCACGATGCCTTCCTGCTCGAAGTGCCGGAGTTCTTCGATATCGTTCGCGCCTTCCTTCAGTCGGCCGCCAAGACCCGCGGCTTGCCGGCGGAGACACGATGATGGTGACGCAGTCTCAGGCCCTCCAGTCCGCAGCGACGGCTCCCGAGGCGCCGAAGGTCTATCGCGGTGACCACCTTCTGGTGGCGCAAATGGTCGAGCCCGGCTCGCGGGTGCTCGATGTCGGCTGCGGCGAAGGCGACCTGCTGCGGCTGCTCGAGAGCCGCGGGGTCGATGGCCGCGGCATCGAGATTTCGCGCGAGGGCGTCAATCACTGTGTTGCCAAGGGCCTCGCCGTGATCCAGGGCGACGCCGATACCGATCTCGTCAACTATCCGGATGATGCCTTCGACTATGTGATTCTGTCGCAGACGTTGCAGGCAACGCGCCAGCCGCGCGTGGTGCTCGAGCATCTCCTGCGCATCGGTCGCCGCGCCATCGTGTCGTTTCCGAATTTCGGCAATTGGCGGATGCGGCTGCAGCTGCTCCTCAAGGGCCAGATGCCGCGCACCGAGCACCTGCCGGCAACATGGTACGACACCGCCAACATCCATTTCTGTACCATCAAGGATTTCGTTCAGCTCTGCGACGAGATCAACGTTAAGATGGAGCGGGCGGTGGCGCTCGATCGTTCGGGCCGGCCGCTGCGGTTCAATGCTCCGTGGTGGTTCTGGAATCTGTTCGGCGAGCAGGGGGTCTTCCTGCTCAGTCGCGGCAAACGGTAAAAGCACGCGCGTCAGACGTTAAGCGGCGTTAACGGATGTGACACTCGCACCGTCCTTCGCGAAAATTCCTCATCATTGACACAAAATGTTCGCGCTCGGCGAGGGCTGAGCCGCGGTGCGCCATGCTCTGGCCACATCAGATTCGTTTGTCGCGGCCGGACGGCGGCCCCGGACGGGGCCGTCGGGCAAAAGGGGGTGTCACGAGGATGATTGACTGAATGATTTCTGTTCGAACTTTGTGCCTATTGGCGCGGCCCGCCGCGCTTGTGTTGGGTTCTCTCACCATCGTCGCACTCGCGACACCGGCTTCGGCAAGACCTGCTCACGGCGCCGGCCGTCATCATCATCAACAACATCATCATGCTTTCCGTCACGTTCGCCATCATGAGGGCCGCCATCACATTGCGCCGCATGCCTATCGTCACGGTCGCCGTCTCACCGGCGTTTCCGATGTGGCTGCTGCTGATGCCGCGCCGCAAGGTTTTGGCGGCTTCGGCTCCGACGTCGTCGCCGAGGCGCGGCGCTATCTCGGCGGCAATCCCACCGGACGTAGCACCCTGTGGTGCGCACGCTTCATGAATATGGTGCTGCAGCGTTCGGGCCATCACGGCACCGGTTCGGACCTCGCCAGTTCGTTCGCCCATTACGGCCAGCGTGTCTCCGGCCCGCAGGTTGGCGCCATCGCTGTGATGGGCCGCCGCGGCGGCGGTCATGTCGGCGTCGTCAGCGGCATCGACCCTCACGGCAATCCGATCGTCGTCTCCGGCAATCACGGCCACCGTGTCGCCGAGGCGACCTACCCGCGCGGGCGGATCTACGCCTACGTCCTGCCGGCGAGCTGACGGACCGAACGACGACGTCGTCGCCGGCGGCCGTGTGCCGCCGGCGGTAACGTCGACATCGAAGTGCCGCAGCACGGGTCGCCACGGATTAGTTCGGTTCCACGGCGCCCAGCCGACTGCCGGCTCACCGCCCGGTTGGGCTAGATCGCGAATTTGGTTCCGGTACCCTCTTCCGCCCGGGACGGGGCATGCCCACATTCCGAGCAGGACGGCGTCCTGCCGTCCGCCGCGGCCGTGCTGACGGAACGGGCTCGCATGAGCTTGACAAAAGTCAACGACGGTCGGGGCCACCCCCATGACGATGCTGGAAATGTGCCTTCGGGGCATTGCCGGCAGGCCGAGGGAAAGGACCGTCTTAGTCATGAATATCGAAAAATATACCGACCGTGCGCGGGGCTTCATTCAGTCCGCGCAATCGCTGGCATTGCGCGAGGGACATCAGCAATTCACCCCGCTGCATTTGCTCAAGGTGCTGCTGGACGACAGCGAGGGGCTGGCCGGCGGTCTGATCGACCGCTCCGGGGGTAACTCCCGCGCCATCCTCAATGCCACCGAAACCGAACTCGGCAAGATGCCGAAGGTGTCGGGCAGCGGTGCCGGCCAGGTCTATCTCGCGCCCGCGACCGCGCGGGTGTTCGATGCGGCCGAGAAGGCGGCCGAGAAGGCCAGCGACAGTTTCGTCACCGTCGAGCGCCTTCTCCTGGCGCTGTCGCTGGAGAAGGACAGCGACGCAGGTGCGCTGCTCAAGCAGGGCGGCGTCACCCCGCAAAATCTCAATGCCGCGATCGAGGCCCTGCGCAAGGGCCGCACCGCCGACAGCGCCTCGGCGGAGAACGCCTATGACGCCCTGAAGAAATACGCCCGAGACCTGACCCAGGCGGCGCGCGACGGCAAGCTCGACCCGGTGATCGGCCGGGACGAGGAGATTCGCCGCACCATCCAGGTGCTGTCGCGCCGGACCAAGAACAATCCCGTGCTGATCGGCGAGCCCGGCGTCGGCAAGACCGCCATCGTCGAGGGTCTCGCGCTGCGCATCCTCAACGGCGACGTTCCCGAGAGCCTCAAGGACAAGAAGCTCCTGTCACTCGATCTCGGCGCGCTGATCGCCGGAGCCAAATATCGCGGTGAGTTCGAAGAGCGGCTGAAGGCCGTGCTGCAGGAGGTTACTGGCGCCGAAGGCGGCATCATCCTGTTCATCGACGAGATGCACACGCTGGTCGGTGCCGGCAAGGCCGACGGCGCCATGGATGCCTCGAATCTGCTCAAGCCGGCACTGGCGCGCGGCGAGCTGCACTGCATCGGCGCCACGACCCTCGACGAATACCGCAAGCATGTCGAGAAGGACGCCGCCCTGGCACGGCGCTTTCAGCCGGTCTTCGTCTCGGAGCCGACCGTCGAGGACACCATCTCGATCCTGCGCGGGCTCAAGGACAAGTACGAGCAGCACCACGGCGTGCGCATCGCCGACAGCGCGCTGGTAGCCGCCACGACCCTGTCCAACCGCTACATCACCGACCGTTTCCTGCCCGACAAGGCCATCGACCTTGTCGACGAGGCGGCGGCGCGGCTGAAGATGCAGGTGGATTCCAAGCCGGAAGAGCTCGACTTGATCGATCGCGAGATCGTCCGGCTCAAGATCGAGCAGGAGGCGCTCAAGAAGGAGAGCGATCCTGGTTCGCGCAGCCGCCTGCAGACCCTGGAGACCGAGCTCGCCGATCTCGAGAAGCGCTCGGCCGACCTGACATCGCGCTGGAGCGCGGAGAAGGGCAAGCTGTCGGATGCCGCCAAGCTCAAGGCCGAGCTCGACCAGCTCCGTGTCGAACTCGCCAATGCCCAGCGCCGCGGCGAATACCAGCGCGCGGGCGAGCTGGCCTATGGCCGGATCCCCGAACTGGAGAAGAAGCTCGCGGGCATCGAGGAGAGCGAGGCCGGCGGCGCCATGGTCGAGGAGGCGGTCACCACCGATCACGTCGCCCAGGTGGTGTCGCGCTGGACCGGCGTGCCCGTCGACAAGATGCTTGAAGGCGAAAAGGAAAAGCTCCTCAAGATGGAGGAGGCGATCGGCAAGCGCGTCATCGGCCAGACCGAAGCGGTGCGGGCGGTGTCGACTGCGGTGCGCCGCTCCCGTGCCGGCCTGCAGGATCCGAACCGGCCGATCGGCTCGTTCATGTTCCTTGGCCCCACTGGCGTCGGCAAGACCGAACTGACCAAGGCACTCGCCGAATACCTCTTCGACGATGAAACCGCCATGGTGCGTATGGACATGTCGGAATACATGGAGAAGCACTCCGTGGCCCGGCTGATCGGCGCGCCCCCGGGCTATGTCGGCTATGACGAGGGCGGGGCTCTTACCGAGGCGGTGCGGCGGCGTCCCTATCAGGTTGTCCTGTTCGACGAGATCGAGAAGGCGCATCCGGACGTGTTCAACGTGCTGCTGCAGGTCCTCGATGACGGCCGCCTGACCGACGGTCAGGGGCGCACCGTCGACTTCCGCAACACGCTGATCATCATGACCTCCAATCTCGGCGCCGAATTCCTGGTGAACCAGCCCGAGGGCGAGGACACCAGTGCGGTGCGCGACCTGGTGATGACGGCGGTGCGGGCCAATTTCCGGCCTGAATTCCTCAACCGCGTGGACGAGATCATCCTCTTCCACCGGCTGCAGAAGAGCGAGATGGGTCGTATCGTCGAGATTCAGTTCGGCCGGCTGCAGAAGCTGCTCGAGGATCGCAAGATCACGCTGAAGCTCGACGCATCGGCACGCGACTGGCTCGCCGAAAAGGGCTGGGATCCCGCCTATGGCGCCCGGCCGTTGAAGCGGGTGATCCAGCGCAGCGTGCAGGATCCGCTCGCCGAGATGATCCTGGCCGGCGATGTTCGCGATGGCGAGGACGTGGTGATCGCCGCCGGTCAGCATGGGCTGACTTTCAATGGCGAAGAGGTCGTGATGGCGAACGAGGTGTTCGAAAGTCGCGGCGCGGTGCCGCCGGTCCTGCGCACGGGCGAGGGGCCGCGAACGACCCATTGACGATCAAGCAGTCAGATGGCCGGGGCGGTGCCCCGGCCATTTTCGTCGCAGGCGGCTTCATGCTCGGCTGAGGTCCGGTCGGCGCAGTGGCCATCGAGGGACGGATCGATGTCGCTCTATGCTCTGATCAAGCGCAATGGCCCGAGCGGCTTCGGCTATGGTTCGACGGCGGCAGACGTTACCGCGGGGCTGGATCTTGGCGGCAAGACCATCCTCGTCACCGGCTGCAGCTCCGGTCTCGGATTCGAGACCATGCGTGTCCTCGCCCTGCGCGGCGCCACCGTGATTGGTACCGCCCGGACCGAGGCTAAGGCGCGGGCCGCAGCGGCGGCAGTCGGTGGTCGTGTCAGCGCCATCGCCTGCGATCTGTCCGAACCATCATCGGTGCGCGGCGCTGTCGCCGCGGTTAAGGCAGGGGGTGCGCCTCTCGCTGCCGTCATCTGCAATGCCGGCGTTATGGGGTTGCCGCGGCTGACCCTGATCCATGGCCTCGAGGGCCACTTCTTCACCAACCATATTGGCCATTTCATGCTGGTCACGGGGTTGCTCGATCAGCTCGCCGCTGACGGCCGGGTCGTGATGGTGAGCAGTGCCGCCCATCGGTGGGCGCAGCCAGGCGGCATTGATTTCGACAATCTGTCGGGTGCTAAATGCTACCGTCCGTCGAGGGCCTATGGGCAGTCGAAATTCGCCAATCTGGTGTTTGCCAAGGAGCTCGCCCATCGGCTCGCCGGCACGGGGCGCGTTGCCAACGCGATCCATCCCGGCATCGTCATGGAGACCAACGTGACGCGCCACATGACCAATCCGCTGCTGGAGGTGGCGAGAGTGGTAGGCGGTTGGCTCGCCTTCAAGACCATCCCCCAGGGGGCGGCAACGCAGTCCTACGTCGCGGTCCATCCCGACGTCGCCCGGCTGTCGGGATGCTATTTTGCCGACTGCAACCTGGCGAACCCGCGGCCCGACGCGGAAGATCCATCGATCTGCCCGCGGCTGTGGGCGATGTCGGAGGCGATCGTCGCGGGCTTGGACTGACGCAGGCGCCGCGCGGTGTCAGCTCCTGCACCGCGCGGCGGCCGATGTCCTATTTTGCCGTCACCCTGTAGATCGCATTCTCGATATCTGACGAGAAATAGATCGTCCCCGATCCGCCAACGGCGACCCCTGTGGGAATATCTGTCGGCGGCAGGCCCGGCGCGGCAACGAGGCCGATCGGCAGGTTGGATGCGATCTCGCTGATGGTGCCGGTCTGCGGATCGATTTCGACCAGCCTCTTCGCGCCGACCTCGGCGACGACGAGCTTGCCCGCCGGCGTGACCGCGAGTCCCTCGGGCATCTTCAGGTCCTTGGCTACGACCGTCCTGGTGCCGCTGGCGAGGTCGATCCTCGCGACCAGCCCGCCGAAGGCTTCGGTGAGATAGACACTCCCGTTCGGCCCCTCGGCGAGACCGACCGGTCCGGCAAGGTCGCCAATGATCGTGCTGCGGTCCTTGCCGTGTTCGCCGCTCACTTTCGTCAGCGACTTTGCCCCCAATTCGTTGACCAGGAGGCTGCCGTCGTCGAGACGGATCGCATCATAGGGCGCCTTGAAGTCGTGCAGCATCTCGAGCGTCTTGCCGGTGTTGCGATCGACCAGTTGCACCGTGCCTGTGATCCAGCTCGACAGCACGACGACGTCTCCCTTCGCCGTCGCGCTCATCGGATAGTCCAGGGTGACCCCATCGGCATGCATGCGGCTGACCTCCGAGACGCCGCCGGTCGTGCCATCGACGCTGCGATAGGCGAATACATCGGCGACATAGATTGTGTCCTTGCCGCCCGCTGAGACGACGGCGATGCCGCCGGGCAGCGCCAGCTTGCCGATGATGACCTGCTTCGCCACGCCGCTTTCCGGATCGATCTCCTGGATGCCGTTGTCGGCCATGTCGGACACGAAGATGTGGTCCTTGGCGTCGATCGCCAGATTGTCCAGCGAGGGCTTGAGCTGCGCGACGACGTTCTTGGCGCCGGTCTTGACGTCGACGCGGACGAGCTGGCCGTTAGCCGTATCGACCACCCAGAGACGGCCCTTCGAGTCGAAATTCGCCGCCGCGGGCACCTTGAAGCCCTCGGCGACGATGGTCAGCTCGGCCTTGTCGACGTCGATTGCCGCGATCTGGCCCTTGAACCACAGCGGGCCATAGAGCCGGCCGTCCGGTCCGAATTCGAAACCGTTGAGGCCGCCCATCTTCTCCATGATCTTGCGCGCCGGCTTGGCGCCCTCGACATCGATCTCGTAGAGAGCATCGCCGAGGAACACCTGAGTCGCGAACAGGCGACCATCCTTGCGGAAGGCGAGGGAGTTGATGCCAGGCAGGCCGGAAGCGAGCTTGCGGATCTGCCCGTCGCCCTTGCGCGCATAGAGGTCGCCGGACAGATACGCCGTCCAGGCCATGGTGCCGTCGGGGGCGAAAGCGATGTCGTCCGCCATGCCCTCGGGGTTCGGCACGGCAATTTTGGCTGTGCCGTTGGCGATGTCGACCTCGTAGAGTGCGGCGCCGGCGACACTGCCGGCGAATAGCCGGCCATCACGGTCGAAGCCGAGACCATGGACGCCATGGAAGGCCGAGCCGGGAACCAGCCGAGTGACCGTGTAGCCGTCCGCACGAGCCCCGGTGCCGGCTGTGAGCGCGAGTGCGCCCACCATGATCGCGCCGAGTGAAAGCCGCCCAATCATCTCAAATCCTTCCGAGTTTGTTTGTTGATACGAGCCAGTATGCGTGGGCCTGCCGTTGGGTGCAAAGGGTTGTGGGCTCAGAACTTGTGGCGTCGGACAGCCTTGCGCCGCGGCAGCGCCTGGTTGCACGATCGCGCTAGCGGTTGACAGTCTGGCCCAACGGGCTTCGACTGGGCGCAGCGGCAATCAGAAATTGAGATCTGAGATGGTGTCGGATGCCCCTCGAACTGCGCCACGCTGGCGCGATGTCCCGCGCGGGGTCTGGGCTCTCGGCTTCGTGTCGATGCTGATGGATATCTCCTCGGAGATGATCCATGCATTGCTGCCGGTCTATCTGACCACTGTGCTCGGCCTGTCCGTGCTGACGGTTGGCTTCATCGAAGGCATCGCCGAATCCACGGCGATGATCACCAGAATATTCTCCGGCGCGCTGTCGGATTGGCTTGGGCGGCGCAAGCTCCTGGCGGCGCTTGGTTACGGACTCGCGGCCTTCACCAAGCCGGTGTTTCCGCTCGCTACCACCGCGGCGTGGTTCGTCGCCGCGCGCTTTGTCGACCGCATCGGCAAGGGCATCAGGGGGGCGCCGCGCGATGCGCTGGTGGCGGATCTTTCGCCGCCGCAGGAGCGCGGCGCGAGTTTCGGCCTGCGCCAGTCGCTCGATACCGTCGGCGCGTTCATCGGCCCGCTCCTCGCCGTGGGGCTGATGCTCTGGACACTCGATAGCTACCGCACCGTGTTCTGGATCGCGGTGGTGCCGGCGTTTGCCTCGCTGCTGCTGATCACGGTCGGGGTCGAGGAGCCGCGCGGCCATGAAGGGCGGCCGCGCCAGCGCCTGCGGTTCGCCGATGCCGGACGCCTCGGTGCGCGGTTCTGGATCGTCGTCGGCATTGCCGTGATCCTGACGCTGGCGCGCTTCAGCGAAGCCTTTCTGGTGCTGCGCGCCCAGCGCGCCGGCCTGTCGGTCGCCATGGTGCCGCTCATCATGGTGGTGATGAATGTGGTCTATGCCCTGGCCGCCTATCCGGCGGGCGTGCTCTCCGACCGCATCGGGCGGGGCGGGGTGCTGATCGCCGGGACTGCCTGTCTCGTCGCCGCCGATCTCGTCTTCGCCCTCGGCACCTCGGTGCCTGCGGCGATGGTTGGCGTTGCGGTCTGGGGCCTGCATATGGGGCTGACCCAGGGTCTCCTTGCAGCACTCGTCGCCGACACCGCGCCGGTGGATCTGCGCGGCACCGCATTCGGCGTCTACAGTCTTGCCGCCGGCATCGCGACCCTCATCTCCAGCATCATTGCCGGCGCGTTGTGGGATGAGTTCGGGCCCGCCGCCACATTTTTCGCCGGGGCCGGCTTCACCGCCCTGGCGCTGCTTGGCCTGTCGATCATGCGGGAAACTTGGCGGCGGCCCGGCGCGGTCGCTGGTCCGCCGAAGTCATGAGCCTGTGCCTTCGCGCATGCGGCACCGCGCATCAGGAGAGCGCAGGAGTGTCAGTTGAACGCGGAAGTGTCAGGGGGGGGGGCGCGATCAGCGTGATTCGCTCGACGAGGTCGCGGCTGCCGTGGTTGCGCCCGTGGCACGATTGAGAGTGCCCGGAGTTGTGGCGCCGATCAGGCCCTTGGGCTTGGCGGGGGAGGGGGCCGGATCCTGGTTTTGCGCCACGCGCGCGCCGCTGCGGTTGTTCATCATGCCGTCGAGGTGATCACGCTCTTGCTCGAAGCTCGCGAGCAGCGGTCCTTCCAGCGATCGGCCGCGCGGCAGCTTGACTCGCATCGGGTCGACGAAGCGTCCATTCACCAGGATCTCGTAGTGGACGTGAGCACCGGTCGACAGGCCCGTCGACCCGACGAAGCCGATCACCTGGCCCTGGCGCACGCGCTTGCCCGGCTCCATGCCCTTGGCGAAGGCGCTCATGTGGCCGTAGGCGGTCTCATAGCCGTTGGGGTGCTTGATGCGGATATATTTGCCATAGCCGCCGGACCATTCGGCCTTTTCGATGACGCCGTTGCCGGAGGAGAAGATCGGCGTTCCGTAGGCGGTGGCCCAGTCGACGCCGGTATGCATCTTGGTGTAGCCGAGGATCGGATGGCGGCGGGCGCCGAACGGCGAGCGCATGATCGCGGTGTTGACCGGCTTGCGCACCAGGAACTTCTTCGCGCTCTTGCCGGTCTCGTCGTAGAAATCGACGACGCCGTCGTCGGGGGTCTGGAAGCGGTAGAATTTCTTGGTTTCGCCGCCCACTGTCAGAGAGGCGTAGAACACGTCGTTCTTGTCGGGCGTCGCGGCATTGTCGTCCTCACCCGCATAGAACACCTCGAACGAGTCGCCTGGCTGCACTTTGCGCTGGAAATCGACGTCGTAGGAATAGATCCGGATCATGTCCTCGATGACGGACGGCGGAACCTTGTTGCGCATCGCCGTCTCGTAGATGCTCTGGTAGAGCCGGACGCCGCTGCCATCATCCTCGTCTTCGCTGTCATCGCTGGTGTCGGCGGTCGCGGTGGTCGAGTTGAGGCTCTGGACGTCGACGGCGACGTATTTGCCCATATCGGACAGGGCGGCCACGGCCTCGACGGTGGTGTCGTTGGCGACAATGACTCGGTAAGGCTGGAGCCGCTGGCCGGGCGCCGAGGCGACCATCAGGACCCGGACCTTCTGGCCTTCCTTCAGGCCGCCGTCCTTGCCGCGCGGTCCGAGCGTCGCGGCAATCGATTTCGCTTCCTCTGCGGTGCCGCCTTGATCGCGGATGATCGAGACGATGGTGTCGCCCTTCTTGACGATGTGGATGCGCTCGGCCGGCTGGGCGCCGCCGGTCGCCTGCTCCTTGGTCTTGGGCAGCAGCGTGACGTTTTCCGGCACGATCCGTGCTTCAAAGCCGGCATATGGGTCGACGCCGCCCTCGGCCGCATAGGCCATCTTGATGTCCATGGGTCCGCCGGCCGATGCGTAGCGCACACCCCCGGTCGGACCATTGCCGCGCCAGTGGGAGGCATCACGGACACGCAGCAGCACCTCATCCATGGAAACTGTCGCGGCGATCTTGGCCTTGGGTAGCACGGTGCCGAGGTCGCGGGTCACGAAAGAGACCTCGGCATCGGGCTCGGCGCCGCCGTTCTGCGCCTCGTCTTCCGCGGCGGGCGGCGGTGTGCCGACATCGGCCAGCATGCGCTGGGCGTTGAACGGCGGAATCTTGGCGGAGAGTTCGCTGGTGGTCAGCGACAGGTTGCCGGAAATGCGGATGAAGGGGCGCACGCGCATGACGTCGCGATTACCGACCCGCATTGCCTGCGACACGCGCAATACCTGCCGCGCCGCATTGGCTTCGCTCGGTGGCGGCAGACGATCGGCCTTGCGCGCGGCGGCCTGCTTGTCATTGGTGCCGAAGGCGCCACGCAGCGCGCCTTCGACGCGCTCCGGCAGCTTGGCGAAAGTCATCTCGCCGTCGAGCGATGTGAAAACGGCGCCGCCGATGAGGGCCGCGCCGCACAGACCCGTCAGAATGGTGCCGCTGAACCACTGCACGGACACGCGGCGGCGATCGATGACGGCAGCTTCGGAGCCGTCGACCGACAGCGGCGGTTCATGGCCGAGATCGATGATCTCCGCCTCGCGCCCGTGCTGCCCCCGTACAGTGCCGTGGTTCAAGTCGACTTTCCCCCAATTCCAGATGCCCGGATCGATCGA
Organism: Bradyrhizobium sp. WD16; assembly: GCF_024181725.1. NCBI lineage: Bacteria > Pseudomonadati > Pseudomonadota > Alphaproteobacteria > Hyphomicrobiales > Nitrobacteraceae > Bradyrhizobium > Bradyrhizobium sp. WD16. The sequence goes on from NZ_CP028908.1 coordinate 2,709,999, forward strand.
AC